>NZ_CP049074.1:477500-1677500 GCF_013343295.1 Metallosphaera tengchongensis
GAAAGCGCGGCCTAGCGAACGCTCGTGCCCCCACACGTGGGGGCCGGGCATGACAGAAAAGTTACCTCGGGGATAACAGGGTCGTCGCGGGCGAGAGCTCCCATCGACCCCGCGGTTTGCTACATCGATGTCGGCTCTTCCCACCCTGGAGGTGCAGCTGCCTCCAAGGGTAGGGCTGCCCGCCCGTTAAAGGGGAACGTGAGCTGGGTTTAGACCGTCGCGAGACAGGTCGGACTCTAAGGGTGAGGAGTGCACGCCGCCTGAGGGGAAGGTACTCCTAGTACGAGAGGAACAGGGTATCGGGGCCTCTAGTCTGCCGGTTGTCCGATGGGGCAGTGCCGGGCAGCCACGCCCTAGGGGGTAACCGCTGAAAGCATCTAAGCGGGAACCCCTCCCCAAAAAGAGGCGGCGGTGCATGTCAGCCGCAAGGTTGGCATGCGGGAGCCCTCCCCAAGAACAGGGGGTTGATGGGGTGGGGATGTGAGCCTCGAGGGCGAAAGTCCGAGAGGTTTAGTCTGCCACTCCCAATCGGGCGAGTCCAGCGCAACGTCTCTAGGTGGCTGGGTGTAATTGGTCACGGTTAGCCTCTGGCAACTTGATGGATAGTTTTCGGTTCTGCTTCTTGAAGTGCTTTTTGTTCTGTAAGGTCATGTTTTCTCGTCAAGTGTTGTATAATGAGTATTGCATGTGCATTTCCTGGAAGTAGAGGCCTCCTACATTCCGTGCTTGTCAATACGTCAAGGCTGGGGGAAGCCTAGGAGAGTAGTAGACTGTCTTCTATGTCACGGACTTTGCAGTGACGTAAACGGCAATCTCAACGAGATGAAGTTAGGGATAATAAATGATGTTAACGGGTAAAGGAAACCTCTCTCCTTTCTAGTCCCTTCAAACGAAGTAACCTTAGAATGTAGAGCTTTAGACTTAAGCAAAATCCCTTCAGGGCAGAGAGGTCAGTTTGTTATGAACTTACTCGTATGGTCCTCGTTCTGTGGGCATTAACCTCAGACAAAAAACGGAAGGCTCATGGAAACTGTAGGGTTCAGCTCTTGCCCCTCTCCATTCCGTACATGACCGAAAAATTGGAGAGAACCCCTAACGCGAAAATTAAGTGAACTATGAGGAGGAAGCTGTTCAGATGAGCCCCTATTATTCCGTTAGCTATCACTAGGAAGGCGTTGCCCAGCGACATTCTTCTTTCTACCCCTTTGGTACTCATTGCGAAAATTATTGAGAGTACCAGAAGCACAGCTCCAACTACCCCGTGCAAGATAAGTAGGTCATACCCTAGGCCAATCAAGGCCCCAATAACTATCTGGAGTACTGAAATACCCGAGGAGATGAGGGCTAAAGTGGTCAACTTCACCATTTGGATTTCGAGTCTAAGCTTAATACCTTTTCTAATCTAACCTAAGGTAACGTTATCTTTCATATCACCAGTTGAAGGGGATCCCATCACGACGTTAGGAAAGAAGACCCTCAACGCAGAGTTGCGTCCCTGTTTGATGTAAACTTCTTGAAGTCGTCCGTTCAAATTATACCTCACGGAGAGGTCACATTATTACAGAGATTATATGTTCTGGCAAACTTTTATGTAATTCTGACCTCCCATCTTATGCAACTTTTACCTATCTACGAGAATTTTACTGTAGAGGTCTACAACGAGGTGGTGAGGAGAGTTAAGCTTACGTCTAAGTACGAGTCTGTAGGGTTGCCATCGTCCCCGTTCATGGCCTTCCTGTACCCGAGCTAGGGGTTTAACTAAGAGCTCGATCTAGTGAAGTCAGGTTGGTTCATGACCCTTCCTAAAGCAGGAAGGTTGGCGCGTCTAAACTTGTCCTTTCAGAGCGGAGCCCTGAAAATAACGTTAAGGAACTGAGGAACCTGAAATTGGGCTAGGAGGCGATCCATCAAGTGGTGACCTCTGGAAAGAACGTCAAGACTGTCGAGATAACGGTGAAATCCTTGGACTTCTGGCATAGGGAACTGGAGCGCAGGTACTCCTTGAGAGTGCCCCACGAGATCTGGATAGTTCTAGACGAGGGGTCAGAGAGTGGGGTTAAGGAGAGAGCAGGCGAGACCTCTCGTCTAGTTGTAGTTCCCAGGGAGGTATGAGACGAAAAACGGTAGCATGTTTAAGGTTAGAGCTCTCCGGTACACCATGGAAGTGAGGGAGTCGAGGAAGAGAACCTTGTTTACTTGCACGACAAAGAGACCGTGTTGGGACAGAGTTGGGATTGCTGAGTTCTTGAGAAACCCCCACAGAAATCGGGGTTCACCCCATAACCTACCCGGTGAACTGGAGGGGTGACGTAATATCCAAAATAGAGAGTCTTAGGATCTCCAATGACACTGTTAACCTCTCCTTGTCTCCAAAGGGGGTATGGCACGGGCCTGGCTTCATAGTGAGGTCTGATGTGGAGAGAGGTGGGTCGGGACTTTGGGTTAACCAGAGCCGTGGACCTGCTTTTCCACCTGAGAGCTAAGGAGAGTTACACCTATTAGGTCATGAGGGGCTTTGCTTATGAGATGCCGTAGTCAACAGTTTCAGTGATCTAATTAAGTTTATATCGTCTCATATCGCTATCTTATACGATGCTTAGACCAAAGGAGGTATGCGAGAGGCTAGGCATAACCTACACCACACTCTGGACTTACGTCAAACAGGGTAAGATTAAGCCAGTAGTCCTAGAGACAGGTAAGTGGAGGTTTAGGGAGGAGGACGTGGAGAGGTTGATGGGTGTGGTGAAGAAGAGGAAGGTAGTCCTCTACGCTAGGGTGTCCTCAAACAAGGAGAAGGACGAGCTAGTCAGACAGGTCTCTTTCCTCCAGGAAAAGGTGAAGGAGTACGACCTAGTCATCACTGACGTCGGCTCAGGCCTCGACATGAAGAGGAAGGGGTTCCAAAAACTTCTAAGGATGGTCCTCGACAACGAGGTCTCTAAGGTAGTCATTGCGTCTAGGGACAGGCTACTCACGTTCGGTTTTGAGGTAATGGAGGAGGTGTGTGGGGCCCACAACTGCGAAGTCGAAGTGTTGGAGGAGGACAAGACGCTAGGGCAGGAGCTGGTAGAGGACTTGATCAGTGCACTTTTGTCCTTCAGCGAGAAACTGTACGGGGTGGGGAGCAATAAGTACGAGAAGGTGAAGGAGTGCGTCAAGGAGCTTAAGGATTAATAAGCTCTACGAGTGTAGCATAAAGGTATTCCTCGTTGTCGAGTATAACACTTCTAGGCTCTTTGCTTTCCACGACATTGGAGTGAGGAGACGTCCTAGGAGGTCGTCAGCTGCCCAATAGGTAACAGACTTCACAGCGACGTCAACGGAGCTTTAAACGTAATGAAGAAAGGAATAGAGAAAACCGTATGCTCACTAAAGAAGCCTTTCTCCTCTAGTAACGTCAAACGGAGTAGCTCCCACAAAGGGGAGTAACGCTTTAACCCTGGTGGAACCCTCGCCCTTCAGGGCAGTGAGGAGGTCAGACTGGGCCGTGGTAAGCAGTTTCAGTGAGAGTATTAAGTTTATATAACTCCATACTGACATTTCTGCATAATGCCGGATGTGGGTATGTATCCCGAAAGGCTTGTATATGGACAGCCCAAGATGTGCGGGTTCCCCCACTTAGACGCTACCCCGTCTAGGTGGGTCGGGGTTACCCCGCTAATGGGGCGGAGGAGGGTGAAGGAAAACCCGCTCGACTCCCGTGAAGCCCAAGGGTTGAGGGTTGATATCAAGTTATATGAGACCCGATGAAACCCAAACCCCTTAACCACTCCCCATGTCAGATGAAAACAGTTTAATGTTCTCAATATTATCTTAACGTTCAAACCGTCTTTGATCTCTTATGGACAAGACCGCTTCAGAGGTTATAGCTAGGCTGGACAGACTCTCTGTCTGGTCCCTCCCCTCACTTTTCATAGGTATTCTAGGAACTGGGTTCCTCTTTACCTTTTTTGATATCTTTGACGTAAACGTGTCTTTCGTTCAGACAGCTATAACTACCTTCGGAGCAAATTCCCCTTCCTCTCCCTTGATCCCACAGTTACTCGGGCCTGTGGTTCTTTGGAACCTAGTGGGGTACGTCATTGGCGCCTTAGGCTTAACCCCATTTGCGGATAAGTACGGAAGGAAGAGGATGCTCATGCTAACCATGGCTATCACTGGGCTCGGGTCGCTATACAACGCCCTTTCCCCTGACTACCTCAACTATCTAGTTGCAAGGACAATAACAGGTATAGGCGTTGGAGCTGACCTGGCAATTGTGAACACTTACATAAACGAGGTGTCCCCCATAAACGGTAGGGCTAAGTTCACTTCCCTGGTCTTCCTTTTCGCCACTCTTGGAGCTTTTCTAGGACTGTGGGTAGGGCTTCTCCTGACCACTCCACCAGCTCCTTTCCCTCTAGGTCTTCCCTTTGCCTTGGGTGGTTCTGGGATATTCGAGCACGATGGGTGGAGGATAATGTATGGGATTGGATCCCTCCTAGCGTTAATAGGGTTACTCTTGAGGTATGAGCTCCCAGAGTCCCCACGGTGGTTGGTCTCCAAGGGGAGGATAGAGGATGCGTTAAGGATTGTAGAGAGAATGGAGGAGATAGCTAGAGGAAAGGTCGGCGAGTTACCCCCGGTACCCCAATACATTGAGGTTAAGACCAACACTGAGGTCTCCTTCAAAGAGGCTATGAAGACAGTCATAGGGAACAAGGTATACTTAAAGAGGTGGCTCATCCTCCTTGGACTATGGTTCTTCGGCTACATTACAGTCTACACCAACGCTGCGGGTTTAACCACCATACTCTCAGCCTTAGGTTACCCAGTACCCGAGGCGGGGATGATAGCGTCCCTTGGGGTGCTGGGATTCATAGCTGTCCCAGTGTTCTTAATCTTCTTTGGGGATAAGTTGGAGAGGAAGACATGGGTTCCCATCTCAGCTGTCCTGAGCTTGGTGGGAGTGCTAGTCATGGCGAGCTCAAACAACTTCCCTTTGGAAGTGTTAGGGGCTATACTCCTGTTCTTTGGGATAGACCTATGGGTTCCGGTCTCCTATACGTGGACTACGGAGAACTTCCCAACCAGGGCTAGGGTGACTGCATTTGGCTTGGCGGACGGTTTGGGGCATGTGGGAGGAGGGATTGGTGCCTTCGGAGTATCTCTAGAGATAGGGAACATAATACTCCACAACCCTGGTGGGCACGTCAGCTTAGAAGTCTTGACACTAATGGTCTCCTTCCAGCTAATCTCTGCCTTAATTTCTATAGCAGGGATAAAAACTGCCAATAGACGTCTTGATGAGATCTCTCCCCATTAGAGCTTTTTTGACCATTATAATTTTATTAAGATATATATTGGACCATCAACACTTTTAAACTATAAGTTAT
Organism: Metallosphaera tengchongensis; assembly: GCF_013343295.1. Lineage (NCBI taxonomy): Archaea > Thermoproteati > Thermoproteota > Thermoprotei > Sulfolobales > Sulfolobaceae > Metallosphaera > Metallosphaera tengchongensis. The sequence goes on from NZ_CP049074.1 coordinate 482,876, forward strand.
TCATATAATTTATATGGGAACCTTAAAGCTGATGACAGTTTCAGTCCAACATGAGGACTGCTGGACTAGTGAAGTTAGGGAGGTTGAAGCCAGCACCCTGAACTATCAGGTTTACCCGGAGAGGAATTATCTTAGGTCTAGGATAATCTTTCAAAATGGAGGGAAGAGTGTCCTCAACAAGTTTAAGAAATCAGCAGGAGTAATAGGTGTAAACAAGGTCGTTCAACAGGACGGTCTGTTTCTCGTTGACTTCCTCAACCAGTATAAGGGGTCTATGGCAGGTTTACTGTACGACATGGAGGTGATGATTATTTACAATAGGATCTTTGGAGGGATCGAGAGCTGGAGCTTTGCCCTAACGAAGGACAGGATATCTGAGGTGCTGAGGGAAATTTCCTCCCACGGAAAGGTAGTGGACTACGTGGTTGACGACTTCAGGATGAGCCTTGGGCCAAGGCTTTCCCCCTCGGAGAAGAAAGTCTTGAAGGCTGCTTACGCCAACGGTTACCTCGAGTATCCCAGGAGGGCGGACGCAGATGAGGTCTCCTCGCTTTTAGGGCTCAGCAAGGTGACCTTCCTCCATCACCTGAGAAACGCTTATAGAAAGCTCACAAGTTACTATTTATCAACTGTTAAGGATTGAGGCCTGTACCTTCTTCTTGACTCGACAGACGTCTCTAACATTTTATGGATGCCTGAGCCCTCACGTTGGGACGCATAGATGACCAGGGCTGGGCCGTGACACTTAGTTGGGAAAACTACACGTTTGATTTCATGAAAGACATCAAGGGAGTGTGACATTGTGCAAGGTATTATATTAAAACTGTCATGAAACGGGTTAACGGAAATACTTTAGACCTTGAAAGGGGGCTATATTTTGAAGTTTATGTTGCCTATAATTCTAGGCGGAGAGAAAGTGGAAACGGAGGCCTCAGTGGACGTGGTCAACCCTGCAAACGGGCAGGTCATTGATAGGGTCTGCGTGGCAGGTAGAGAGGAGACTAAGAGGGCGGTTGAGGTAGCTGAAGAAGCGTTCCAGGAGTTCTCAAGGCTCCCCCTTAAGGATAGGACTAAGATCCTCCTAAGGGTCGCGGACTTAATTGAGGAAGATAGGGAGAAACTAGAGGTAACCCTCTCTAAGGAGTCCGGGAAACCCATCAGGGACGCGCGGGTTGAAGTGACCAGGGCGATTCATCTCTTCAGGTCGACCGCTGAGGAAGCAAAGCTGATCCTAGAGGGTAAAACCTATAGGGTAGACGGTTACGAGTACCCACCGGGTAACGAGAGGAGGCTGGTCTTCTCGGTGAGGGAGCCTCTGGGGGTTGTGGGAGCGATACTCCCGTTTAATTTCCCGGCCAACAGCTTCGCCCACAAGGTTTCACCGAACATTGCAGTTGGGAACGCCATCGTAGTTAAGCCGTCCACCTCTACGCCTATCACTAGCCTCATGTTGGGAGAGATAATGTATAGGGCAGGACTACCCAGGGGTGTTCTGAGCGTCCTGCCCGGGGGAGGGGAAACGGTGGGTTCTGAGATAGTTGAGAACAGAAAGGTAAAGGGAATAACTTTCACTGGTTCCACTGCAGTGGGTGTAGGAATAGCCTCAAGGGCCGTGTTAACGGGAAAGAGGATTATGATGGAAATGGGTGGATCGGATCCCATTATCGTCATGAAAGACGCTGATTTGGGGAAGGCCGTGGACGTTTCCGTGAGGGCCAGGTTCGAGTATTCGGGTCAGAACTGTAATGCGGGGAAGAGGATAATCGTCCACGAGAGTGTTTACCATAAGTTCGTCCAGGAGTTCACGAGAAAGGTCAAGTCCCTGAAGGTGGGAGATCCACTGGAGGAGAGCACGGATTTGGGGCCTGTAATATCCCATAACGCTGTGATGGACATGGAGAGAGTAGTTAAGGACTCCATACAGAGAGGAGGGAAGGTCTATGAAGGCTCTAAGCCAGACCACGGTTTCTACTTCCCACCGACGGTAATTGAAAACGCGAACCTCGATATGGTCGCCATGAGAACTGAGGTCTTTGGGCCCATAGCTCCGATAGCGATGTTCTCAGATGTTGAAGAGGCGGTACAAATGGCGAACGCAACGGATTACGGTCTTCAGGCGTCCATATTTTCCTCTGACGTGAAGCTAGCCTTGAAGGTGGCAAGGGAATTGAAAGCTGGAGCTGTGATAATAAACGATAGCACTAGGTTAAGGTGGGACTCATTACCCTTCGGCGGAGTTGGCATGAGCGGGTTGGGGAGTAGGGAGGGGATAAGGAACACCATGCTGACCTTAAGTGAGGAGAAGATCGTTTCCGTAGACCTGAGCTGAATCATAGGGTTGAAGACCAGAGTTTAGGGTTAGTTTGCAGGGTTTCATGCCATGTTTACTACGTTTAATTAGATGAAAGTGATGAAGACCGAGTTCAAGAAATACAGGTCGAGATCTAAGACTGTCCGTAGGGGAAGTCTAATCCCTCCGTGGAGTTCAGGAGATCTAGGAGCTGAAATCCGTTTCATTTGCAGTTTATCAATAGCAGTGTCCACATGAGAGACTATGATAGACATACTTAGGGTTTCCCACGTCGTTTACAGAGTGACCAATTTAGAGGCTTCACTTCGTTTTTATAGGGATCTCTTGGGATTCGTAGAGACAGAGAGGAACGGGGACGAAGCTTACCTCAGGGGAGTGGAGGAGGGGCAGCACCACAGTCTTGTGCTTAAGAGGGCGAGCTCCCCAGGTCTCTCTTACGCAGCCCTTAGGGTTAGGAGACCAGAGGTCCTGGATCAGGCCAGGAACGTGTTTGACGAGATGGGGATTAGGTATAGGAGGCATAAGGAAAGGGGGGTCGAGGACGCTGTACTATTTGAGGATCCTCAGGGAATTCCCATCATGCTTTACTACGACATGGAGTACGTTGAGAACATCAGGCTTAGGTTTCATCTTCATAGGGGAGTTTCCCCAGTCAGGTTGGATCATATAAACTTCATGGTCAAGGACCTGAACGCCGAGATCGAGTTCTACACGAAGATCTTTGGGTTCACGGAGACCGAGAACTTCCTGGATAAGGAGGGCAACAAAATGGTGTCTTGGATGACAAAGATCGGCCATTCACACGAAATTGCAGTAGCCAGGAGCTCCAAGAACGTTCCAGGATTTCACCACGCGACGTTCTACGTTCACGAGGTTAGGGATATACTCAGGGCTGCGGACTTAGTCTCCTCAGCCCAACTCTGGGACAGCTTAGAGAGGGGACCTGGGAGGCACGGAGTGACTCAAGGCTTCTACGTGTATCTGAGAGACCCTGATAGGAATAGGCTCGAGTTCTTCACTGGAGACTACTTGGTCCTCGACCCAGATAAGTGGAAGCCAATCTCTTGGACCTGGGATCAGCTTAAGTACAGGGCCGACTTCTGGGGAAAGGACGTCCCCGAGTCCTGGTTGAAGGAGTGGGTTCCCGTGGAGGACATCACGGGTAAATTAAGGGGGTGGAATTCTTGATCCGAAAGGGAATAGACTTCGTAAGGAGCATGAAGGATGGGCACCACGGAGAAATATTCTACAACGGAGAGAGAGTAAAAGACGTGACGGAGCACCCTGCCTTCAGGGCTGCGGTCCGCACTGTGGCGGACTACTACGACCTCCATTGGAAGGACGAGTACAAGGAATACCTCAAGACTTACAACCCTGACGTCGGGGAGGAAACCAGCATCACCTTCTTCAGGCCTAGGAATAAGGACGACCTCAGGAAGTTGAGGATTGGGATAAGTAAGATATATGACTTCTACAAGGGCTTCTTCGGGAGGAGCCCCGACTACCTCAACGTCTGGACCATGCTGTTCTACGCGCACGCCGAGGACTACTTCGGAAAGGTATTTGGAAGCAGGATGATGGAGAACGTCATCGAGATCTACAAGGAAGCGGCCAGGCAGGACCTGTTCTACACCCACGCTATAGTCGCTCCCATGTACGATAGGTCAAGACCACCTTCCCAGTGGGAAGACCCTTACATTCAAGTTGGAGTGGTCAGGGAGGACAGCGAGGGTTTAGTGGTCAGGGGTGCGGCGTTACTTTCAACGGCAGGTCCGTACTCTGAGAGGTTGTGGTACTTGCCCAACATAAGGAGGGACAGCGATCCGAGGTACTCCGTGTTCTTCTCCCTTCCGACGGAGAGTAAGGGCGTGAAGTTCGTATCCAGGAGGGGTTTCTACCCGAGAGATAACCTAGGAGAGTTTGAGTACCCTATAACCTCCAGGTATGAGGAACCAGACGCAATAATGGTCCTAGACAACGTCTTGATCCCTTGGGATAGGGTGATATTCTACAAGAAACCTGAAGAGATCGAAGGGTTCATGTGGCACACCGTTAACCTCAGGGGTTGGTTTAACTGGCACTTCGTAATCCAGCACTACTCCAGGACTAAGTTCCTAGCTGGACTTGCCATAGCCATAGCGGAGGCTGTAGGGATTAATAACTTCATAAACGTCCAGGAAAAGCTCGGAGAGATCCTCATATACCTAGCCATGTATGAGGCCGGGATGGTAGCCTCTGAGGAGCTGGGCGAACAGCTCGACAGCATTTACAGGCCCAACCCCCAGATAGCCATTGCGGTGAGCTCAATGGGGATGAAGGCATTGCCCAGGATAAACGAGATACTGAGGTCCATTAGCGCCGGTTCCTCCATCCCTGTCCCAGCTGGAATCAGGGACTTTGAGAACCCCGAGGAGAGGCCTCTCCTAGAGAAGTATATGGCCTCCAAGGGTCTGCCTGCCCTAGAAAGGGTGAAGCTGTTTAACGTGCTCTGGGACACCATTGGGTCGGAGACCGGGATAAGGTATGAGCAGTACGACAGGTTTAGTAGGGGTGACCCAACCATAAGGTGGGCACAGATGTACACTGAGGTCTACAGGGATAAGAAGCACGAATTCGTGAAGATGGTCAGGGACATCATGGATCAGATGCCAAACCCTAAAGCCTAGTTCTCCAATTGTGAGACATATGAAGCTAGTCTCTTTTAAGGTCGGAGAGCAGGTCAAGTTCGGGGTCCTGGAGGGTGGGGAAATAGAGGTGACTGAAGGCTTCAACGGGAGGAGGACAGGAGAGACTCTCAAGTTGAGCGACGTTTCCCTGACCTTCCCCATTTATCCTACTGCTATATTCTGTACCTTGGTCAACTCCCCCAGGATGTTGGGAGTTGAAAGTAAGGAGGAGGCCAGGAATATGCTAGGGTCCCCAAAGTTCTTCATCAAGCTACCGCAGACGGTCATAGGGTACAGGGACACGATACTAGCTCCAAGGTCTGGGGTCAGGCCTGAGGTAGAGATAGGGATAGTTGTGAAAAGACCCATCAAGAACGCCTCAACACAGGAGGTTAGGGACTCCATCTTGGGCTACGTAGCCTTCAACGATGTGACTGCACCCGGGGAGATGAAGGAGGACATGTACTACGCCTACAGGAGGGACCCAGCTGACGGAAAGGTCAAAAGGATGGCAGTGAGGGGTTCTCACTTTAGGAACAAGAACAGGGACACTTTCTCCCCCATGGGACCTTTCGTGGTCACTACAGATGAAATGAGTGACATCTCAGGGCTCGAGATGAGAAGTACCTACGGAAACGCCGTAGTACAAATGGGCAATAGCGACGAACTTGTGTACGGTGCGGAGGAACTTCTTAGGGAGTTGTCAAAGGTGCTCACTGTACCCAAGTTCAGCCTTGTCACAACTGGGACAATAGGTTACTCCAATGCGGAGGAGGCTTCGGAGTACAAGCTGGAGGCTAAGGAAGCAGTATTGAGTGTGGAGGTTGAGGGTTTGGGGAGGCTAGAAAACCCAGTGAAAGTGGCCGAGAGATGAGACCCGTTACCTAACTGCTTAGCCTCAAGGGTAACCGTTTTCAACAGTTATCTGGACTTCCCGGTTACAGAGAGAACTTATCCACTAACCTGTAGGTTATCTCCTGCGCGACGTTGGCTAACTTCAAGAAGTAGGGGTCTACCCTTAACTTGGAGGGGACGTAGATCTCTCTCTTCCCAGTCCTAATTCCCTTCAGTATTGCCCTCGCCACTGCCTCTGGCTCCACAGCGTACTTGGGGGTAATCTCCCTACCCTTAAAGGAGGGGTGGGAGCTGAAGTTCGTCTTGACCGGTCCAGGGTAGACCCCGGACACTTTCACTCCGTACTTCCTGGCTTCACTCCATAGGCCGTTGGTGAAGCTTGAGAGAGCTGCCTTGGTAGCAGAGTACACAAGTAAAACCGGGGAGTTAACGTATGCTGCCTCTGAGACAACGTTGACGATTGAACCCATCCTTCTCTTTGCCATGTGGGGGTATACCATCTTAGTTGTGTAGATTGGACCCAGGAAATTGGTCTTGACCATGTACTCCTCCTCTTCCACAGGAGTCTCCAGAAATGATCCGTAAACCCCGAAACCTGCGTTATTTACCAGTACATCTATTTCCCCTATCTCCTCCATTACCTTCCTGACAACCTCCTCAACCTTACCCCTGTCGCTCACGTCCAACTTGATCCTGTGGTGCCCCACTTCAGGTTCGCTCCTCGAAGTCGCTACTACCTCATACCCTTCCTTCATGAGGAGCTCCACGGTAGCCTTTCCTATACCCTTGGAAGCCCCTGTAACTAAGGCTAACATGACCCTATACCTCCACGATGTTATACGCCCTCTTAAAGTTTGACTCAATAACCCTTTCCACTTCCCTTTCCTCCAACCCCTTCGCCCTCGAGATAAAGGATATGGACTCCCTCACCATCCAGGGCTCAAGTAGCCTACCCCTATACACGTAACCCCCATCGCTCTCTGTCAGCAGGATCTCCATAGGGGCTTCGCTCACCACCTTCTGGTGTTTTTCCTGGAACGTTACAGAAGGGTTCACCGAAATGAAGTATCCAGCCCCCTCTATGTCCTTAATCAAGTGGAGGGGACCTGTGTACCAGTGGAATATCGCTCTCCTTATCCCTCTCCTCAACAGTAGGTTGAGGGAGTCCTCCCAGGAGTCTAGAGCGTGTACGTTCACCGTCTTATCTGGCCAGTCCAAGAACGCGTTAAAGTACGCGACCTGGGTCTCCCTGTCGGCCTTGGATAGCCTGTAGTCTAAACCGACCTCCCCTATGAAGTCAGCCTCCTCCACTAGGGCCCTTACCCTCTCTAGCTCGCCATTTCCTGCATTCCAGGGGTGTATCCCAACTCCCCTGAGGACCTTACCCCCCATCTTCAACGTTTCCAGTGACGACTTGAGGTCCATAGACACTGATGCCACGAACACGTCGTAGTCGGTTTTAAGGCCTGAACAGTGACAATGGGCGTCGTAGAGCATTTAGAACCTATCCCCATTTTAAAATTTTTTAAGATATGCTAAATATGAACCGTGGAAAATATTTATAAACAACTATATCTCACTTTATCGTGGTAAAGCATGAACAAGGGTCTAATAATAGGAATAGTTGTATTGATAATAATTATAGTAGGCGTTTTAGCCTATGTAGAGGTTGGTATGAGCCACCACGTTTCCCCGAGTAAGACCACTACCAACACTACCACGTCCACCCCTCCAACTACGTCCTCTACCCCATTATACATCTGGGTAGCCGACGCATACACTGCCGAGGCGCAGTTCCTAGGTTCCTCCTATCAGAACTCCACTGGAATATCAGTCCCTACTCCTAAGGGCGGAGGGTCCTTCGGTCTAGCTAGGGAGATAGCGTCTGAGGGTAGCAACGCCCAAGTTACGGTTTTCCTGCCTGTGGCGCTCTCAGCAGCGTCCTCTCAGTACCTCGGGAACTACTCCTCAGGGTGGGCAATAGCCTTTGTCGCTGACCAGTTGACCATTGCCTACACGAACTCCAGCATTAACAACCAGTATGCTAAGGAAGCCCTCGCTTACGCTAAGCAAGCTGAGGCCGGTAACACCTCGGCTTGGTACGACTTCTTCAACGTGTTAAGTAGCGGAAAGGTAAAGGTAGGGATATCTGACCCAAACACAGACCCAGCTGGGTTCAGGGCTTGGATAACCCTGGAGTTGGCAGGTTACGAATACGCCAATAACACCTTTCTGTTCTACAATGACATGCTAAAGAACAGTGGAAACGTCACGGCTGCTAACGCAGCTGAGTTAGTATCCCCGCTCGAGGCTGGGCAGATCAACTTCCTCTTCATATACAAGTCAGCAGCGATCGCAAAGGGCCTCCAGTACGTGCAGTTGCCCCCACAAGTGAACCAAGGAGACCCCAAGTACGCCTCGCTCTACTCCGAGTTTGAGTACAACCTCTCCACTGGACCAGTGAAAGGATCTCCCATCTACTTGTTCATTACTGTCCCTAAGAACACCAATAACCCCACTGAGGCCTTGAACTTTGTGGTATACGTGGTGGAGAACTCCCAGGCCCTCTCAAAGTTCGGGCTCCTACCTCTCTCCCCAGCTATCCTGTTCAACTCCACAGCTGTTCCACAGCAGATAGCCTCATTACTGGCTCAAGGTAAACTAGTGGAAGGAGGTCCCATTTGAACTGGGTAAAGGTAATTTCCGTTTTTTCCGTTCTTCTCCTCTCAGCACCAGTGCTCTTCATCTTGATCGTCGGCTTCACAATTTTCAGGTCACAACAGGCCTTCTCGTCCTACTTCCTGGACGGGGTTGAGCTTTCCCTCCTATCCTCAGTTGTGGCTGGGGTGCTTGACGTAATAGCCTTCACTCCCCTAGCTTACTACCTATCTAGGAGTAGGGACCCTGTTGTAGATGCCCTAGCTGACGTCCCAGCTTCCATACCGCACCCCATTGTGGGTGTAGCCCTAGTGTTTCTAGACGGGAGCTTCTCACCAGTGGGCAGGTTTCTTCAGTCCATTGGGATAAACTTTTTCGACACCTTTCAGGGCCTAGTCGCAGCCCTTGTCATAGTCTCAGCCCCCATATACGTCAGGGGCATGAGGTCCTACTTTGACGCCTTACCTAGGTCCTACGAGAGGTACGCCATGGGCCTAGGCGCAGGGCCTCTAAGGACGTTCATTTACGTTGTGTTGCCCGAGTCGCTTAGGGGGGTAATACTCTCCAGTCTGACCAGCATTTCCAGGGCTTTAAGCGAGTTCGGCTCCATAGCTATCATAGCCTATTACGTCCTGGGGGGCCCATTCAAGGACGTCTCCCCAGCCTCTATCCAGATCTACAACTACTACGGCTACTACGGTCCTCAGGTTGCCATCTCGGCCTCAGCAGTCATGATCTTGGTCGGGTTAGTTTTATTGGTAGGTCTAAAGGTGTTAAACTTCAAGATCACCTGACTGGGCTTTATGTTCAGGCTAACCAGTGACGTTAACTCTGCTCTGGACTCACGAGGGTAAGGTGAAGAAAATCATCAACGTGTTGAGAGAGCTCATCTCTTTCCCGCTCTCTTCAGACGGAGTAACTCCCGTAATGGGAGTGAAGCCCAAGACCTCGGTGAGACTCCCGTCCATTGAGGTCGGGTAACTAAGGGTCATCTCATCTACTTATGTCAAGACAAACTCACGCTGCAGGGTGTGCGTGCCCTTGAGTACACTGTTCTGAGGTAACTAGTAGGTGGGGCCGCCGGGATTTGAACCCGGGACCACCAGCGTTCTGGTGGTTAGGGATATCTCCCCAGGCTGGCATCCTAGTCCAAGCTAGACTACGGCCCCCTTGCCGGAATTAGGTTTGCGAGGTTTATAAGTTAATCTCCTGGTAATACTAAATGGTAAAAATAGGGGAGGGAGTTAACCGAAAGTGAATTTCAAGGTGACCTCTCCTCTAGGTCGTTAGGGGTATCACGCCCAGAGCCTTTAAGCGTTGTGGAGGATAACTTTCACTATCAGGTGGGATTTTGGCGGTTGTTTACAGGTGTAGGGAATGTTCACATGAGCTCTACAGGTTTGAGAAAGTGGGGCAAGACTTTTACGGAGTTAGAACTCCATCCGAGATAAGTTCCATTTACGGTGGGAAATGCCCCAAGTGCGGAAGGAGACTCGGGGTCCCCGGGGAAGACGAGATAAAGGTGAGCTTTAAGAAGACTAAGAGGTTGATAAGGTACTGAGTTTAGTCCTGAGGTCCTCCCCTAAAGGGGGAGGGTCTTGCTGGGGCCTGAACGTTACTCCCCTCTGTGGGGGATACTCCTTTGGAAGATACTTTAAAGGAAAGGGGACTTCTTCAGTTTACATGCAACTCTTTTATGCCCAGTTTCATCATGTTAAAACCACCGTTAACGCCACTGTGCAGTCTGTGGCCTAGAGGGCAGTTGATGACTCCTTTGGGTTCCTTCTCACTCCGACGTCGTGGAAAGCACAGGATCTAGAAGTGTTATACTCGACCACTAAGAATACCTTTATACCATACCCGTAGAGTTCGTGCACTATAACCTCTATGAGTTACAAAGCGAGGAAACCCTCGCATGGTTGGGAGGAAGTCAGCATAGGACGCCATGTCTGAGCAAAGAAAAGAGGTGATCACGCCCCGTTGTCCTTCGTCAGTGAAGCCAACGACGCCCTCAACCTAATGAACCTTGGAGTAAAGAAAATTATAGGCACGTTGAAAAGCTCCTCTCTCCTAGTCCCCGTCAACGGAGTAACTCCCGTGAGGGAGATGAACGCCCAAGACCTGGTGGGACCCTCGCCCTTTTGGGGAGGTCAGAACAGGGACCTTATCCGTGACACTACCTCCTGGATGGATAAGCCCCCTCTTTTGTACTCCTTAGCCAGTTCGTGGAAACCGAAGGCGTTTAACACCCTGTTGACGTTAAATGCCCTCTCCTTCATGGAGACTGAGTCGTAGTCTAGGATGTAGGTCTCCTCTCCCCTCACGAGCACGTTCTTCCAAGGGTGGACGATCTCCTTGTGTTCCAAGTTCACCTCCTCAAGTCTCCTCGCCTTCGTGAGTAGGTCAATTATAACCCCAGGGCTCTCCCTGTACTCCAAGTGCCTCCCCTCCACGTACTCCATGAGGATGAAGTTTTTACCGTACTTCATTACCTTGGGGGCTACTTCTCCAGCCCTTACCTGCATCTTAGCCTCCATCTCGAGGCTCTCCTTGGGGGAGTCGGTGCGCCTTATCTTTAGGGCTAGCCCCTCCTGGGTCAGAACCACGACCCCAGTCTTGCCCTTACCGAGGACCTTGAGCTTCCCCAGGATGGTCCCACCGAAGGAGTAGGCTGCGTTTATCCCGAGCGAGAGTAGCTCCTCCTCTATTTCCTCGCTGTACCTAGGAAAGATGAAGTTCCTTATTTCAACCAGGTCGGCGTTTTCCTTAGGAAGGACCTCTCGCAATTGCCCTCCGCCTCTTGGAGTGTGTATTGGGATACCGTGTGGGCGTATTTAAGGGAGATGGATTCCAGGATAACCCTCTCGGGGCTGAGCTGTTTCCTCCTCCTCAGGGTGTATAGCCTCCCGTCCTCTCCAACCCAGACCTTATCGTTGGCGTCCACGAAGGAGAGGGCCTGCTCTAGGTAGAAGGGAGGTCCTTGGGAGAGGAAGAACTCCCCAACCTTAGATGTCTCCAACTGTACCAAGATCTTTACGGTTTCACCTTGACAGATACCTATATCCATGACCTTAAAACCGGCTGAGGTCAGGGAGTTCCTGACTTTCTCAGCTGTCCTCCTAAGCTGGCCCCAGAGCACGTCGTCCACATAGGGCTCGTTTAGCTTGACCTCAGTCACTATTACCTCCCCCTGTACCTCTTGGCCCTCAGGAGGCCTTGGAAAGAAGAAGTTAAGGCTCGGGCTCCTCAGGAAAGCCCTAGAGGCTATGGAGAATGTCGAGAGCGACTTTAGGGACACGGCCGCTGCAGCGTTCCTCCTTGGGTCAACAGGGTCTGGGATAATCAGAGGGGAGTCGAATTCCCTCTCCATCCCCTCCAGGACTATGAGGTTCCTCTCCCTCCACTTGGAACTGCCCTCTAGGACCTTAAGGAAGGAGCCGTAGTATATTGTCAGGAGCTCGGACACGTAACCTGAGAACCCCATGACCCTTATCTCAGCCCCGTAGACCCCTATCCCCTTCAGGAACCTCTTGAGTATCCTGACCTGATCCCTCCCGTCCTCGTTGAGTTTCCCCTCAACATACTTAGTGTGGAATGGTGTCCTGTCCACTGCGGTAATTGCCTGGTCTCCCCTATCCACCCTCAGGGCGGGGACCACGTCAATCTCCACCCCGTCCACCTCCACTATAAGGTATGGGTGTTCAGCATAGGCTAACCTGGTGTTCAGTTTGGAGAGCCTCTCGTGAATGAGGGCGAGCCCCCTGTCCTTAATCCCCTCTTTCCCCATTTCCTTGGGGAAGAACACGAAGACGTCCACGTCAGTGTCCCCCTTCAGCCAGGTCCCCTTCCTGAAAGACCCGTGGACTTCAGCGTCAAGGCCTGAGAGCAGGTTTAATACCTTGTCCGCAGCTGAGGACAGCTTCCTCTCCTCATCTTTCCCTGGTTTTACCCTCCTCAGGACCTCGTTAAGGATCCCTTGAACTTCCTCGGTCATTTCGCTCCTCTTTCCTCTGCTAGCCTTCTGTGTACCTCCTCGTATATCGGCCCCTTGGGTGTGAGGGTGCTCTTGAAGAGGACGACTTCCCTGACCTCCTGTTCACCGAAGTCCCGGTCGGACATCTGCTCCACCAGGAGGGCTAAGTTTTGGACGCCCCTAGGCCCCTTTATCCTCCCTAGGGTGACGTGCGGGACGAACTGCTCCTCCTCAACCCTGACCCTCCTCATGGACAGGGATTTAACCAGTGAGTTCCTCATCCTCCTAATTTCGTTTGAGCCCTCAGTTATCCCTATCCACACTACCCTAGGTCTGGAAATGCTGGGGAAAGCCCCCATCCCCCTGAAAGCCATCTTGAAGGGGCTGAAACTTAGCTCCTCAAGGCTCTCCTTGACCAGTCCTACTTTACCCTCAGGGACCTCACCTAGGAAGGCTAAGGTCACGTGGACATTTTGGGGTTCAACCAACTTGATGTCTACCCCCGTCCTCTCCACTAGGGAGAGCGCTTCCCTGAGCCACGGTGAGTCCTCCACTGGTATACCCACGAATAACCTCACGTTTTTTAACCCCTCAATCCTAAGGAAAGGTGGTCTCCAATTAAAGTCATTCTCATAACTGGTATGCCAGGTTCAGGGAAGTCCCTCCTCTCATCCCTCCTAAAGGAGAAGGGGTTCAGAGTAATCGTCATGAGCGACTCAGTAAGGAAGAGGTTCGAGAGGGAGGCTAGACACGGCGAGAGGTTGATGGACTACGCCAAGAGGATGAGGGAAATTTACGGAGACGGAATAGTAGCCAGGCTAAGCATTGAGGAACTGAGGGGGACGGAGGACAGGGTGGCCTTCGACGGGGTGAGGAACCTGGCTGAAGTTGAGGAGTTCTCAAGGCTAGGGAACCCAATACTCATAGCTGTCCACTCCCCCCCAAACGTCAGGTACGAGAGGCTGATGAAGAGGTTGAGGGCAGACGACTCCAGTAGGGTGGAGGACCTGAGGAGGAGAGACATGGAGGAGATATCCCTGGGGATAGGGGGTGTAATAGCCATGGCGGACTACGTGGTGGTAAACGATGGGACTGAGGAGGACTTTAAGAGGAGAGTAGCTGAGCTAATGGGGAAGATAGGTTGACTAGGGTAGTGGTCACGGCAGAGCTAAGGCCTTCAGAGGACGAGGACAAGGTAAGGGTAGCTATGTTTAACTTCTTCACGCCTGAGGCAGTCAAGGTGGAGGAGGGGAAGTACAGCCTCCTAGTAGCTGAGTCTAGGACCTTGAGTAGTCTGTCGAAGTTGCACAGGGGTTTAAGGGAGGAGAGGATACTGGACGCGGCCAGGAGGTACCTCAGGAGAGGGCTCCAGGGCGACAGGCTACAGTTCATGTTGCACAAGCAGGCTGCGACAGTGGGGAGGATCACGTTCGTGGACAGCGAGAGTGAGTCCCCCCTAGGGCCGATAACCTTCACCTTGTTCCACAGGGACTTGGAGGCTGTGGTGGACTGGTTAGCCCCCAGGACTGCCAGGGGCAGGCCCCTCTGGGAGAACCCTATGCCTGAAGACTGAGGAATGACAGGTCGTCTGGGAGGACTGTCATGGGGAAGACCCTCCTGGCCTGCTTTAGCAGTTCGCTAGGGTCGGGGTACCTGGAGCTCACGTGGACTAGGGCTAGCCTCTTAACCTTAGCCTCTAGGGCTACCTCAGCTGCCTCCACTGAGGTGGAGTGACCGTACTCGCCCGCATCTATGCCCTTCTCGAAGGTGGAGTCGTGTAGGAGCAGGTCCACGCCTGAGACTGCCCTCACCACTTTCTCGCACGGTCTGGTGTCGCCAGTGTAAGCGAGCTTTACCCCCCTTTTGGGGATCAGGAAGTCCTCCGGTTTCAGGGTCCTCTCCCCGAGTCTGACTTCCCTGCCCTCCTTTAGGGCCCTCATGACCCTCCAGTCAGTGACCCCTTCGCTCCTCAACCTATCAGCGTCGAGGTTGAAGGAGTCCGCCTCCTGGACCAAGTAGCCCTGGGAGGGGACTACGTGACAGGTGGGGAACGGGGTCACCTTAACGTTACCTTGTTCGTAGGACTCAACGAACTCTATGGGGAAGTTGGGCCTGAAGTAGGTCCTCTCGAAAACAGTCTCCAGGAAGTCTTTCAGCCCCTTAGGTCCCATGACCGTCAATTTCTCCCTTCTGTCGTACATCCCCATGGTCTGGATCAGGGAGGGAAGACCCAGGACGTGGTCTGCGTGGAGGTGGGTGATGGCTATCAGCTTCACGTTCATGACGTTGAGCGAGTGGTTGACCATGGTTATCTGGGTCCCCTCCCCGCAATCGAGGAGGGCTGAGAAGTCGTCCCTCTTCACTAGGAAGGCTGGCAGCCCCCTCCTTGAGGGTGCACCTCCTCCAGTGCCCACGAAAACTACCTTGATCACTTAGTCCACCTAGAACGAGCTGGTCATTAGTGTGCTCGGTCGGGTTTAAGTTTTCCGCTGGTCTTCCACCCCTTTCTCCTCTACGTTGCTAACGCCAGGTTTATACGCGACCTAGCGTCCTTGACGACGGAAAGGGAGGCCCCTTAGGGCTGGGAGGGGTTAGCTTAGGGCTGGGAGGGGTTAGAGTTCAAACCAGTGGACTAGACTTGTATCTTCGACCTCCATGTGAACAGAAGACAGGCTATCCAGTACCTCCGTTAAACACGGTCGATTCTCTGGGTAAGCTTTAAGTGAAACTTTTCCCACAAGTTGTTGTCGTATACCCGTGAAATACGCTAAACTCAGCAACGACGAGATGTTCACCTCCATGGCTGAACTTAGAGCCCTCGTAGAGGGGGAAGTCCACTTCCTTACGGGAGTCGGTCTTTTCCAGGCTGGGGGAGGTATAGCCAGGAGGTCCTCAACGATCAAGGCTGTAGGGGAGGTCGTCTCCATCTCCAGCGACCCAGGGGAGGTCAACAAGGAGTTGAGGGGGAAGTGCTTCTCGATACAGCCCGATGTGATCTTGGGGGTAGACAAGGCCTCCTTTAAGTCCCTCTACGGCGAGCTGGTGGAAGGCGTTAAGACGTCAAGGGAGTGCCAGAAGTTGGACCTGATCTATACGGACGGAGTTTTAATAGCCGGGTTAAGGGAAGAGGAGAGGGACAGCAAAAGTCTGCTGGACCACTCCAGAAAGCCCTTCTCCCAGTCAGGGACCATGGACCCCTATACTTCCAGGCTGATGGTCAACCTAGCTAAGCCATCTGGTAAGGTCCTAGACCCCTTTGCGGGCCTGGGGTCTATCTTAATAGAGGCCTCATGGATGGGCTTTAGCTGTTACGGGCTAGACGTGGAGGTCAGGGCGTTGGAGAAGGCCAGGACAAATCTCAATTTCTTCGGCCTAAACTGTGAGCTGAGCCTAGGGTCAGCTACCTCCCTCCCCTTTAGTGGGAAGTCCGCGGTCGTCACAGACCCACCTTATGGGAGGTCCAGTAACGCTAGGGGGATGAAACTCCGTGAGCTCTACGAGGGTTTCTTCTACGCGGTTCCGGATATCCTTGAGGGGAGGTTGGTCTTCGCCACCGACTCTAACCTAGATTGGAGGGACCAGATAAGGTCTGCTGGTATGAGGGTCTTGAGCACCCACTACATTTACCTACACAAGAGCTTATCTAGGGCAATATACGTAGTGGAGAAGTGAGGTCAATCCTTCTTAGTCTCTAGCGGTCGGCGTTCTCCATTCTAGGACTAAATATCTTTGGATTTTGAAAAGAATATTTTAAAAATTTCAATTCTATTTAGTTTTAACGTTGCCCTTAATAGAAAAAATGTAACCTAGTCTTTCAAGGTGGGGTAAAGGGTTTTAGACATAGGTATATTCCAGGGGACAGTCCCCTTTATTGAACTCCCCTCTCGTCGACCCCATGGATGAGGAGCTGGAACCGGTCTCTCCCGCAATACGCGGTCGTCAGAACAGTAGTTAGACTATCCCAAACGTGTATCAACATAGGGAGATAGGCCTAGTTAACGTGTAGGGCACTACTAGCCCAGACCTGGGATGCCAAACACCAAGGTAGTACTGCTGGTTATCAGCCCCAAAGACCTTAGTCCGCCTACAGCTGACGTCTCCCGTCCCCGACGTCAGCCTAACACCGTAACCGACACGGGCCAACTCATGAAAGCAATATAGCGAGGTAGTGTCAGAAAATAACGTCCACGGACCGAAAAAGCAAGTGAGACGTCAAGGCTAAAGCAACCTCGTCCTGGGAGCTAAGGTCTATCAGGACCCTACTTTAAAAGGGTAGAGGTTACCGTGCGCTGGAGAGATGGTAGCCCCACCCATATCCTCGCCAAATGGAGGGCCTTACCATAAAACTTTTCCTAGTAAAGAAAATTCAATTTATATCAAAAAAGTTGTTGTCTGCACTTAGTTTTGAATTAAAGTTTGCCCTGAGCGTTATAAGCCAAACCCAGTAACCTGTGCTGTTACTCACTTTAGGGGTCTCATGACGCAAATAACAGGGCCTACATAGACATTAAGTTTATATAGATGATTTCCCATCTCTCTTCGGATAGAACATGAGAAGGTATCTCAAGTCTAAGAGGGCAATCTCAGGAGCAGTAACAGCCCTAATCCTAGTAATAGTGAGCGTAGCCTTAGCCTTAGCAGTAGCCGTCTTCGCCTTCGGCCTCTTCGGGACCTTCGGTAGTAGCGGACAAGTACAGGCAATCGGCACACCTGTAGTGAACGTTTATAGTGTCAACAATAAAGCTGGCGTAGGAGTAGCAGAAGTCAGCGTTTCCCTTAACCTCAAGAACTCAGGTACTAACGCTGCGTCCATAACCAGCATCACTGTAGGAGACCTTACCAACTCTTCAGGCTTTAAGGTAATCCCAGCCACCATACCAGGAGGATATGACGGTCAGGTCACGGTCTTGTTCAACGTTACTCCAAGCCAGCTGCCAGGGACTCTCAACACCACTAACATAGGTGGTTCTGTACCAATCACCATAGTCCTGAGTGAGGGGAGTCTCTCGCCCACCTTGACCCTACAAGGAGTGCTTAACTCCACTAAGTTCTAAGCTATAGAGGTACGCAAGAGCTTTAAAACAAAGTTACCATTTTTTGAGAGTTTCACAATTTGCCCTGAGCGTTATAAGCCAAACCCAGTAACCTGTGCTGTTACTCACTTTAGGGGTCTCATGACGCAAATAACAGGGCCTACATAGACATTAAGTTTATATAGATGATTTCCCATCTCTCTTCGGATAGAACATGAGAAGGTATCTCAAGTCTAAGAGGGCAATCTCAGGAGCAGTAACAGCCCTAATCCTAGTAATAGTGAGCGTAGCCTTAGCCTTAGCAGTAGCCGTCTTCGCCTTCGGCCTCTTCGGGACCTTCGGTAGTAGCGGACAAGTACAGGCAATCGGGACCCCAACAGTGAATGTTACCACGTCTAATGGTAAATACAATGTTACGGTAACTCTTGATCTTAAGAACTCAGGCACCAATGCAGCCTCGATAACTAGCATTTCTATAGGAAATATCACTGAATCTACTGGCTTTACCGTTATTCCTTCTACAATCCCTGGAGGTTTCGACGGCATTGTGACTGTTAAACTGACTGGTCTGCAGAATCTTCCTGGCTCACTCACCAAGACTAATGTAGGCGGGTCTGTGCCCATAACTGTAGTGCTTAGCGAGGGGAGCCTATCACCCACGCTCACGCTACAGGGAGTCCTCAACGACACAAGTGCACCCTAAATAAAGCTATTTTCTATTTTTAATAAAATTCTAGAAGATAATCTTTTTTGTACCCATATTAACGATCCATATTTATTACACAGGGTTCTATACAGATCCCACCACTCTGTTCCTTCACCCTACTGCCTGCTGTTGTTCTCCTCAGTGGCGAAGTCCTCCCCTCCAGCCACGACCCTCTGTATCTCAGCGTAAAGTTCGTCGAAGCCCTCCCCGGAGTTTGAGGACACTGGCACCGGGGGGACCTCCATGTTCTCCAGGAGGGCCTTGACCAACTCAAAGGAGTATTCATCAATTACACCTAGGTGGTCTACTATCTCCTCCCCCTCCCCCCACCTCATCAGGGCGTCCAGCTCGTCCCTTGATAATAAGTCGACCTTGGAGAGCACGTTAACCTGGGGCATACCCAGCTTAAACCTCACTGAACTCGAGAGGAGTAGCAGGGAGACGTAACTCCTAGCCTCCTTGGCCAGGGAGGAGTCCATGAGGAAGACGTTCACGCTCTTGTTCCCACCCACGAGTAGGGAGGAAAAGTACCTCCCGGTCTCCCTGTAAGCGAAGAGCTCCACCTGACCTGGGGTGTCCACCAGCACGTAATTTGCCTCCACGCTGTCCAGGTCCCCCTTTATCTCGCTTGCCTTCGTGAGCAGGAGGTCTATCGACGCTATCAACGAAGAGTTGGGCCCTAGTCCGTACCTCCGCATCACTTCGGTAGCGTCCACGTATTCCCTCACGTCTAGGTCCGGGTAATACGGCAGTCCCTCCACTGCCGGGTCCATGTTGATGACCGCCACGTCCATGTCCTGGTCCAGGAGGTAACCCTGGAACTCCTTCACCATGGTGGTCTTCCCGGAGCCAGCAGTCCCAGTGAAGAAAACGTAATACATGGGTTTACATGACCGCTTAACCTTTAAAACTTCACCCTTACATTTTGCTTAATGATAATAGTAGGAGGAACTGCGACCAACGGGATAGACGAGAGGTTGGCCAAGATCACCAAGTCTAAACTCGTGAAGGTAGTCCATAAGGTCTTTCCAGACGGGGAGTCCTACGTCAGGGTCCCTGAGCCATTGACTGGGGAGGAGGTTGCCGTTGTCCAGACTACGCAGCCCCCACAGAACAAGAACTTGGTCGAGCTACTCCTCGTCCTCGAGGCCTTGAAGGACACCGGGGCCACAAAGATAACTGCAGTTGTACCTTACTTGGCCTACTCCAGGCAGGACAGGAGGTTCCTGGACGGGGAGGCGATAAGTGTGAAGACCGTGCTCAACTTGATCTACGCTGCCGGGGCTTCTACACTGGTGGTGGTGGAACCACACCACCCTGAGTCCCTTTCCTATTTTCCGGGGGAGGCTAGGGTAGTGGATCCCATACCGGCCTTAGGTAGGGAGCTCAGGGGCAGGGTGAACAGCCCCTTCGTTCTAGCCCCGGACAGGGGAGCAGTGGACAGGGCGGAGAGGTTGGCCAGGGAACTAGGGTGTGGTTACACCTACCTGGAGAAAGAGAGGGACAGGATCACGGGTGAAATAAGGGTGAGGGGGATCTCCATAGGTTCACTCAAAGGGAGGGACGTCATCTTGGTGGACGACATAGTCAGCACGGGCGGGACGCTCGTCGAGGCGTCAAAGGTAGCTTACTCCCTTGGGGCGGAGGGCGTATATGCAGCAGCTGTCCACCTCCTCATGGTCAAGGACACTCTCACTAGGCTTAAGGAAGCTGGGGTGAGAGACCTGGTTGGGGTAAACACAGTTGTGCCTCAAGACAACGTGAAACTGGTGGACGTATCTGACCTGATCGCCCTGAAGCTGTAGCGCCAAGGTGGGCTTTAGGTGGAACAGCCTAGTTCCGTTGGGCCTTAAAGCGAAGTCTGTCCTGAGCGTTAAAACGCTTAACCGAGTCACCGGTACTCTCACTCACTCTAGGGGGGTGTCATGACGCAAATAACAGGACTTACATAGACATTAAGTTTATATAGATGATTTCTCATTATTTTCAGATACAACATGAGAAGGTATCTCAAGTCTAAGAGGGCAATCTCAGGCGCAGTAACAGCCCTAATCCTAGTAATAGTCAGCGTAGCGCTAGCCTTAGCAGTAGCCGTCTTCGCCTTCGGCCTCTTTGGCACCTTCGGTAGTAGCGGACAAGTACAGGCAATATCGACCCCTATAGTTAACGTTACTGGTACGAATGGTATGGCTCCATACAAGATAACTGTCACCGTAGACATCAAGAACTCTGGTACCACTCAAGCGTCAATAACGAGCATTTCAGTGGGTGACATTACAAACACTTCGCCAGAGTTATATTATAATGGAAAATTACAAAGCAATATCCCAGGAGGTTTTGACGGCCCATTGTCCATAGTCATTTATTCCAATAATCTGCCAGGTACTTTAACTCCTACTAACATAGGCGGTTCAGTCCCAATAACTATCATTCTGTCCGAGGGAAGTCTATCTCCCACCCTAACGTTGCAAGGAGTCTTGAACGCCACTGTTAAGTAACTCATGAACCAATACTAAACAAAGTCTTTTTTAATATAATTCTATTTTTACTAGATTCTATTTTTACTAGGTTTCTCCAACAGGGACTTTGAGTCCTAAGAAAAGGAACTCTAAGTCTAAAAAAGGGTCATCCGCACGCATCTCCATGGCTACTCTCCCCTCTGTACTCCCCTCCAACAAACCCTTCTACTTCAAGAGGACCTAGCAGGCTCAACCAAGTCCTGTAGCCAGAGGTAGAGAGCGGTCTTAGCTGGAGTCAAGAGGTAGTCACCAGGTTTCAAGGAAATCCCCCCGTGCGCCACCTCTGTCTTCACGTGGCACAGTACCTTGTTCCCCTTGGTCACGTAGCCTCCAGTCAGTAAGTTGACGTAGAACTCCCTCATCTTTGTCACTACCTCCTGTATCCACGAGTCGAAGCTACTGTCAAGCCTCTTCCCCTCGACCACCTTCATCAGCCTCACCTCGAACAGGGACTCTGCTATCTCTGAGTACACCTTCAGCTCGGCGTCGTGGACCTTGTCCCTCTTCCCCCTGACCTTCCTGAATGCAGAGATGGCTTCCTCAGCCTCCTCCTCCGTTATCACCTCAGCCTCCTCTCCCTTAAGTTCCCTAGCTAGCACGTCATCTAACGTAGTAGGTCACCTCACCTAGGCCCTTCATGTACCCAAAAAGGGCGTAACCGGCGTGCATCTCCGTTGGTACACCTCTCTCCAGTACAAACTTCTTGTCCAACAGGTTAAACTCCCCCGACAGGTAGGGCTTAAACACGGCGACACCGGTGAAGGGGGAGAGGGAGAGGTCGTACCTGAACTCCTCCATTTCCCTTACCACCAGTGAGCTCTTTGCGTGTATTGACCCAGGTATCCTGACCAACCTGTGTACGTCAACGGTCACCTGTTGGTCTACCTCTACACCCTTAACACCCCTAGCCTTCCTCCCTGGCCACCCTGGGTCCCCCTGTTGCCCTGCCTCGGGTGAGGACTCCCCCTTCACGTACTTCACCACCTCCCTCCTGTCCTCTGAGTCCATGAGCGCGCAGTCCCCTGTGCACTCCACCAGCACGTGGAACCCCCTGTTCCCTGAGAAGTAAACTCTTGGCCTCAGGTCAAAGTCCTCCTCCAGTATATCCCTCAAGTCCCTGGCATCCTCCCACGCCTTCCTCATGCACTCCTCCCCTATCTCCACGTATTCCTTGGACTCGACCCCGTGCTCTGGGCACTTGTCGGCGACCTCCCTACCGCACACGGGGCAGAAGACGATCCTCCTCACCTCGCACAGGTCGTCCGCGTCTATGTCAAACTGGAGGTCCGACCCCATCCACCCCTTCTCCTCCATGTCCTTAGCTGAGGGCCTCTGGTACTTGGCTGAGGAGTAGAAGACGTGCCCCGGGGTCTCCCTGACTAGGAACATCTTGAGCTCTAGTGGTGAGGCGAAGGACATGTGTCTAACGTAACTCCCACCGTTCAAAGGTTGGAAGCCGAACTCCCTGAGCTCCATATCGAAGGGTAGCTCGAGCTCGGCCCTCTCGTAGTATTCCCTGAAAAGTGTCCTAATTATCTTATTCTGCCCTGGGGGCAATATAGAAATCACCGTACCCTTCCTGGGGTAGCTGGAACCTGAGCTTGAGGGGGAGCTGTGAACCGAACATCACCTCCACTACGTCGGAGGAGTTCCTCATCTTAGCTGTGCTAAACACGTAGTTCATACCGTAACTGCTGGACGACTCGGTCCCTGAGGCCTCCAGTAGGGTTCCTGCCTCCTCAGACAGCTCAATCCTTGTCCTCCCGACGTCACCCTCCACCGAGAGGGCCAGCTTCCCCTCCTGGGACGAGAAGTTTACCGAGTCCCCCATATCTGCCAGTACCGTCAACGCCTCGGAGAAGGTCGAGGTCAGCAACTTCGCCTTGAAGGGGAACTCCAGCTTGATGGAGGGCGTCTTGGGCTCTTCCCCTGAGAGGAGGGGCAGGTGGAAGGTCCTCTCGAAGTCCCCGTCGAGGTTGATGAGCATCCTGTCCTCAGTGGTCTGGAAGGAGAGGCTGTCAGTCTTCTTGACGTACTTCAGGGAGTTAATGACCTCTTCCAGTTTTACCGTGACCAGCTCCTTCTCCCCAGACTCGTACTCGTGGAAGTAGCCCTGGGGGATGAACACGTCCACGAACGCCACCCTAGCCGGGTCGATACCGCTTATCCTCAAGCCCTCCTTGAGACCTAGGACCGTGACCTCAGGCATTAGGCTCCCTAGGGTCTTGAATATGGAGGCTATGGACAGGGCATCAATTACCTTAAACTTCATAAGTAAATGAATGGGGGACTAGATTAAAAGTCAGTCGCTCTCGCGGTCGGGGAGTGCCAGTGGACTAGAGTTGGGCCCGGAGGGATTTGAACCCTCGACCTCCCGGTATCTGACCTGTAGTTATCAGCCGGGCGCTCTGACCATGCTAAGCTACGGGCCCTCTGGGCACTTGGCTCAAAGCCTCAGTACCCTTACCACAATTTGAGGAAATTTTATTTTAAATCTTTTGTCCGTCCACTAATTACCGTGCTGTGTAGAAAGGTTAGGTCGACACGTTCGCCGTAGTTAACAGTTTCCGTTAGACTATTAAGTTTATACAAATAGACTCCTGAAGGCTTTATACATCACAAATAAGTCTTGCCTTAGCTGTGGGCTTTAACTAGAAAGGCTGGTTAACCTCAAGGACAGTCGAGGTGTATGTTCTCCCAAAGTCTAGGTAGGCCGAGGTCACCGCTTGGGGGGGGGGTGAGAGTGAGTTTCCTGCTCAACCCCGTGTCAAGGGCCGAGGGCCTATATTAAACGACATGAAATCCGGTGAGACCCAGACCCTCCTTGAAGATGGTTTCAACGCCATAGACTGGGGACCTGGCTTGAATACTCCTTGGTACCCTTTTCAGTTTGATGGGAGGTTCCAATACCTAGTCTCGAGAGAGCCGTGGTAAGCAGTTCCAGTGAGAGGGTTAAGTTATGTATAACTCGATGCTAATATCTTTGCGTAATGCCAGGTGTGGGTATGTATCCCGAAAGGCTTGCATATGGACAGCCCAAGATGTGCGGCTTTCCCCATTTAGACGGTATCCCACCTAGGTGGGTCGAGGTTACCCCGCTAATATGGCGGAGGAGGGTGAAGCAAGACCTGTTCGACCCCCGTGAAGCCCAAGGGTATCAAGTTATATAAGATCCGATGAAACCCAGACCCCCAAGCCTGGAGTAGTCTCAAGGAACTAGCAGACCATGTTGAGAGACGGCACCTAGACTTAAAAATGAACTCTAGGACGAGAGGACGGGGTACCTTTACCCTGGGTGAGAGGTCTTCAGAAAAACTGAGATTCGAGGTCTATCTGCACCCCATCGTCAGGTGGGTTTCCAAGGAATTGCACTCCTGCGTCTCGTCTTTGTTCTCAACCTTTATTAGGAAATGAGGGCTTTACTTAACCCATGAGACTGACTTACAGGGGTAAGGCAAAGTGGTCTAGGATCTTGAAGGTAGTGGGAGGGCTTGAGGTCTCCTTGGTCTTCGGGCTTTACCTTTACACCCATGTGTTTAAGGGACTTTCCGCTTTGGGCCCCATCCTTGGATCGCCCAAGTCATTGGTAACCTATTTAGTGATCTCGCTCCTCTGGGTCGTGGCTCTGATCGCGTTCACAAAGCATAGAGCGAAGAACTACGGTCTGGCTCTATCCCTGTGGGTGGGGATAGTAGTGGTATTAGTAGCTTTAAGCACGATCTTTACCAACTCCACGGGTAACTCTTCAAACACGAGTTCAACCGAGGAGAGCCTTCTTCCAGGTTCAATAGGTCTTCTACTCCTCCTGCTCATCTCATCCCCGGTAATCTATAATGCTGCCAAGACCTGGAAAGGGTACTTAGCCTCGGTCCTGGTCTACCTATTTCTAGTACTCCCGACATTCACTTTCCTCACGGTCACTTACCTAGGGGAGAATTTCCAAGATTACGTCAGTGGTCTTACCCATGGAGGACTTGGGTCCATCCAGTCCCTCTTTTCCCCTATGACCTCCTCTAAGCAAGGTCAGTTCTGGCTTACGCTCGCCGCGCTGAGCCTAATCTCCTTCATAATGATGTCGTATTACTCCCCCCGCGATAAGCCTTACATGTCGCTAAGATCTGTTGGACTGACCTATCCTGCAATTCCAGTGCTGAGCTCTATCTTGGCCTTCGTCCTGGTATACGAGGATCAAGTTAACCTATACACGACCCCACTACTCGTCACCGCAGCGGTCTCTCTGGTCTCCATACCGCTCTCCTTAGTCCCTGCTCTTAAGGCGAAGTCAGTACTCCTAGGTCTCTCGATCTCCACTGCCTCCCTCATCTCATCAGCACTGGTCTTTCTCTTCTCACTTACTCTAAGCCCCTCACTTACTCCAAGCCCTACCCTAGCGGCTACCTCACTGGCCCTAGTGGCTACCTCACTGGTCGTGGCTGGGGCAGGTGCGTCAGTTATCCCGAGGGGACTAACGGACCCGGATAAGGTGAAGGCTAAGCTGTCCGAGGCCTTGAGGGCCAAGCACTACTCCATGGCTAAGAGGTACATCTCTTTCCTCAACACCGTCGGCGTGACCCCTACTGAGGTGGCCTGTCAGCTCTCCAGGCAGGGGGACTGCTCAGCCCTGATGTGGATAGTCAAGAACTACAAGGTGCAGTACGAGAGCTGTCAGGACCTAGTGGGGTTCGCGGACTGCATAATGAGGGGAGACGAGCTCCCAAGTGACGTCGGGACTCTCCTGGAAGTCCTAGCCAAGAGGGACAGTGTTTACAAAGAAAGACTAGCCGGGTTAGTCCTAGTCAAGTCAGGAGACGAGAGGACTAGGGACATAGCCAAGAAGGTACTCTCAGTCCCGGTGCCTTCACCAGCCCCTGTCAGGGAGGACCTTAACCTACCGCCCTTGACCCAGTGGGACCCAAACCTTTGGGTTGGTCGGGAGATTTACGGTTATCAGGTGAAGTCTGTCCTAGGCAAGGGGGGCACAGCATACGTCCTCATGGCGGAGAGGGACTCCAAGAGGTTCGCCGTGAAGGTACCCTTCGTCTCTCCTCCTGGTTCCTCCGAGAGGACCAGGATGAGTAGCCTAGCCTTCACCGACATGGCCGGGGAATCCTCAAAGTTGCAGGAGATATCCTCCAAGACTGAGGACATGGTAAACCTGTACGGTGTATTCGTGGACAAGGTTGCAATAAAGGAGATCATGTCGGGGAAGACCTTGGTCTACCTCAAGTCGCCCCCTGCCATGGTAATGGAGCTCATGGAGGGCGGAGACGCGGAGGGCCTCTTGAAGGAGCAGGCAGTATTCTACTCGGAGAAGTGGGAGAAGGTAGTCGCTTACATACTCTGGAGGGTGTCGAGGGCCCTCTCCATCGTACACAGCGAGGGGTACGTCCACCTGGACGTAAAGACTAAGAACGTGTTCTTCACGTCACCTCCCGGGAGGAGTGGAGAGGAGGTTTTGAATAACCTGCTCTCGGGTAAGGTCAAGGTAAAGCTTGGGGACCTGGGGGCTTCGAGGAGGGTAGGGTCAACCTTCGACCAGTACACGCCCGAGTACTGCCCTGTCGACCAGGTCCAGGCGATGCTCCTGAGGAAGGGGGCTAGCCCATCCATGGACATATACGCGTTAGGGGCTACAGGGTACAAGTTGCTCACCAGTTCCCCCTTGAACCCACAGGAGGTAGTAGAGCTCATGGACGTAGCAGTGGAGAGGTTCATGAACAGGGGAAACTACTCTGAGCCCCTGGACAGGGCGTTCAAGGTCTATAGGGAGTTCTACTCAAACATTTACGTGTCCAACGTGAGCCAGGACCTGCTAAGGGTTATAAAGGCCATGGTGGACCCAGACCCTGAGAGGAGGCCTAGAGCTGACCAAGTTGAGAGGGAGCTGGAGAGGCTCCTGGCTTCCTCCAAGTAGTAGAGGGAGAGGTTTTCGTTAATTATGAGTAAAGCTTAGGGTTTGCAAATTTTGTCATGTCGTCTAGTGTCCTGGTAGTCAGAGCCCCCTGGGGGCACACCTGGATATGGGGGCCATGCAATTTCTGAAGACGTGGCTGGGATATCGAGGACTTGTGATCAACGTTTAATATATCCTGGTGTTATCATGTCCCATGAAGCGATGGATTTGGGTTCCTGTGGGGATAATACTCGTAGTGTCACTCCTAGTCCTCCTCCTAGCAAGGGGTCATGGTCTACCCCAGCCCATGGGGGAGGGCTTCATTAACTCCACCTTCGGCCCTGGAGAAGTCCTACCGACGAGCGGGTATCTCTCAGTCTCTCAGGGCCAGTTAGTAGTGCACGAGGTCAGAGGCGACTCAGTGAACACTACCCCGGCCCTCCTGGGCGTGATCTACCAGGCTTACATGATTAATCGCGGTTACGTGGAGTACGTCAATGGGTCGGACTATCACTTCTACCTCGTGGTCTTGTTGTTAAACCCAAGCCAGGTAGTTTCCTCAAACTACACCCAGGTAATGAACGAGACCAACACAACTTTGATAATAGTACACAGGGGGTTCGCTGAGGCTGACTTTACTTTCTACGGGCACCAGCTCTCCTTGGCCCAGGAAATGGAGGTAGTGTCGTATTTATCTGGTTACTTGGAGAGGGTACAGTCGACCTTATGAGTATAGCAGGGTGGATGGGCTTTAACTCTAGGACTTAACGCTCTGCTGGATACCCCATACCTCTTTACTAGGAAGTTGTCTCTTCCTAGTTCTAGATAAGTCCATGGAGCTAAGTTTTACGACTTCTCAAGGCCTCCTGGGCGCTGTCCATCTCAACATTTAAGTTCTCAGAACAATATGGTCTCATGAGGGTATTCTCTGATCAGGACCTCATCGCGGCTTTAACCCCGGCTACTGCGGTGGAGGCAATGAGGGAGGCCTTCTCCCTCCTCAAGAAGGGGGAGGCTGAAATACCCCCCAGGGCCGTCCTCACGGTTAACGGGAACTGGTGGGGCGTTATGCCCTGCAAGACCAAGTACGCGTTCACAGTAAAGGTCGTGGCCGTGATCCCGGAGAACAGGGCGAGGGGCCTCCCGGCAGTCAACGGCTCAGTCCTGGTCATGTCCCCTGAGACCGCTGAACCACTAGCCCTGGTCCCCGGGTCGACGCTCACCGCCATAAGGACGGCGGCTACCAGCGTCCTCTCCACAGAGCTAGCAGTGGGTAGGAGGGTTGAGACCCTTGGAGTCATAGGTGGTGGAATGGAGGCCGAGTTCCACGTCAGGACCGCCCTGGGTTACCTCTCCGTGGGGAGGGTGCTCATCTCAGCGAGGAAGAGCCACGTAGAGTTAGCGAAGAAGGTAGGGGGTGAGGCTGTGGACCTGGAGTACCTCCTGAGGAACTCTGACGTCATATTCTCTACAACTTCCTCCACAACCCCTGTGGTCAAGGGTGCTCTTTTGAAGGACGGCTTTCACGTGGTCAGCATAGGGGCCCACACCCCGGAAGCGAGGGAACTTGACGACGACGTGGTGAGGAGGGCAAAGACCTTTGTGGCTGACTCCCTTGACGCGGTGTCCAGGGAGAGCGGGGACTTCATTGAGCCCAAGGCGAAGGGCCTCCTCCAGGGTAAGGAAGTCACTGAGCTGGGAGAGGTGTTAGAGCGAGGTAGTATTGTGAGACCATCAATATTCAAGAGCGTTGGGGTGGCAGTCCAGGACAACTTGGCTTCATATTACGCTCTGAAGTACTCCGACTAGAGGATAACACCTAGAGGTTTGTTCTACCACGCCCCGTTGGCCCGTCGAGGGCTTTACGGATAAGAACCGTTTACCTTAATGCAGGTAAAGGGGCCGTGTAAATTGGAAACCGGAAACCAAGGGCTCAGTGCTGCAGTGTCTCATCACAGCTCTAGCCGCCCATCGGACCTCATAGCCCGAGATTAAAGGGGTTTCCCAAGTATTAATTTGATTTTACAAAGTGAGGAGAGCCTCGCAGGGCGTGGAGCAAGTAGGATATGCATCGCCCGAGTCCAGTTAGTCTCAACGCGAGGGAGAGGAGCAAATCGTGGCTAATGACTCCACAAAACTCAAATCCTTGGAGTTAACAGTACACTTTTTAACTACTCCGTCATAACTCCATTGAAATGAAGTTCCCTAAACTAGTCAAGGTCTACTGTCCTAAGTGCAAGGCCCACACTGACCATTCGGTCTCCATCTACAAGGGAGGTAAGAGGAGGGCCCTCTCTGAGGGTCAGAGGAGGTACGAGAGGAAGAACCTGGGCTACGGGAGCACAAGGAAGCCAGAGCAGAAGAGGTACGCAAAGGTGACCAAGAAACAGGTCCTTACCTACAAGTGCCAGAAGTGTGGTTACACAATCATGAAACATGGGCTCAGGGTCAAGAAGTTGGAGTTGGCTGAGGTGATCAAATGAAGAAGCTGAGAATCCTAATACCGGAGCCTTCCTCGAGCTTCTTGAGGGTCAAGTGCACCAACTGCAACAACGAGCAGGTCGTTTTCTCCAACTCCTCCTTCCCAGCTAGGTGTCTCTCCTGTGGGACTCAACTCGTCTTCCCCAACGGTGGTAAAGCAAAAATAGCCGGGGAGATACTTAGACAACTAGGTTAGCATGATATACAACAAGTACCAACTTCCCAGGGAAGGGGAGATCCTAATAGCTACTGTCAAACAGGTTTTTGACTACGGTAGCTACGTTTCCTTGGACGAGTACGGGGGCCTCCAGGCTTACCTACCGTGGAGCGAGATCAGCACCAGGTGGGTAAAGAACATAAGGGACGTGGTCAAGGAGGACAGGA
This sequence comes from Metallosphaera tengchongensis, assembly GCF_013343295.1. NCBI lineage: Archaea > Thermoproteati > Thermoproteota > Thermoprotei > Sulfolobales > Sulfolobaceae > Metallosphaera > Metallosphaera tengchongensis. The sequence goes on from NZ_CP049074.1 coordinate 512,355, forward strand.
AGATAGTAGTCAAGGTCATTAGGGTCGATAGGAGGAAGGGGACGGTAGACGTCTCACTGAAGAAGGTGAATGACGACGACAGGAAGAAGAAGAACGCCCAGTGGAAGAGGATACAGAAGACGGACAAGATCCTCGAGCTAGTTGCACAGAAGCTGAAGAAGAGCGAGAAGGACGCTTGGGAGCAAGTAGCTTGGAAGCTTGAGGACAGGTACGGGGACGTCTTCAACGCTCTGCAGAAGGCGTTGAAGGAGGGGGACAAGGTACTCCTTGACGCTGGAGTCCCTGAGGTCTGGGTGAAACCCCTCCTCGAGGAGGCGTCAAAGCACACTGAGGAGAAGAAGGTCAAGGACAGCAAGGTGGTCCTGTTGAAGACCCTAGACCCAGAGGGTGTAGAGAAGATAAGGAAGGTCTTCGACCTGGAGGACGAGGGTGACATAAAGATTTTCACCATAGGTGCACCGAGGTACAGGGTCGAGGTGTCTGGGACTGACCCCAAGTTGGTCGCCCAGAGGCTAGAGGAAGTTGTCCAGAAGATAATCGAAAGGGCGAAGGAGGAGGGGGTCTCAGCGGAGGTCGCAAAATGAGGTTAATCAGGAAGTGCCTGAGGGACGGGAGGTACACCTTGAAGGAGAACTGCCCCGTCTGCGGTGGGGAGACCAGGGTTGCACACCCACCGAGGTTTTCGCCACAGGACAGGATGGTGAGGTACAGGGTCATAGCGAAGAGGGGGAGGGAGTGTTAAGCTAAAGTTGTAACACTGACCATGCAGAATCGCGCGGTCTTTCCATCCTAAAACGGATACATAAACAAACTTAACTTTTGAGCTTTCACATTTCCCTTTTGAGCCTTCACGTGGATCCTACTATTAATCTTCACGTGGATCCTCCTATTCATGTTCATACACCTCTGGTCAATCCTGAAGTGGGTTTTTAGCGTCTCCACCCCAAGAGATGTCGATCTAGATCGGAGAGGGTACCACGCACAAGCTGGGAAGAAGTCGGTATGGGCATGCGCTCAACGCTCTCCATCCCCTATCTCGATAGACCTAAACTGTAAAACTTCATAAAAGGGATCAAGTCCTTAGACGGAAATCTGGATTAAGCTTAATTATATGTCATCCTATTTCACTCAATGGCTCTTAAGGAAGTCTCCAACGCCTTGAGGAAAACTGTTGTTGTCGACCTAGTCTCAGTACTAGGTATTTCCCTAGTCTCCATGGTAATACGCGCCCTGAGCGCTGCCTACCCCCTCTCCATCAACGGGTTCGACTCATGGTACCTCTTTTACAACGCCCTACTCATAGCCCAGGCCCACGGTAACTGGTACGCAGTCCCTCCTGACGTCCACTCTTGGTTCCCCTCAGGTTTCTTTATAGAGCTCGGGGACACCATAGGCCTGCCATTCATTTCGGCACTCCTCGCCCTACCCTTCTACTCAACCTATGGCCCAAACGCCGTGTATACAGTTGTACTCTTTCTAGACCTAGCGCTAGCAGGTCTTGGCGTCGTGGCGACCTACCTGGCTGTTGAAGGGCTCACCAAGAGCAAGGTCGGTGCAATAGTTGCTTCCCTAATCATAGCTGTCTCCCCTGCGTTGACTTACAAGAACTTGATAGGCGGACTCCCCAAGACTTCTTGGGGGGGCGTCTTCGTCCTCTTCTCCATATACCTCTTGAACCTTGCCATAGAGAGGAAGAAACCGTGGTATGGGGCCCTAGCCTCTGTACCCCTGTTCCTAGCGGAGGTATCCTGGGGCGGTTACACCTACATCGACATAAGCCTCCTGGCTGCCGCTTTCCTCCTGATCCTCCTCAACAGGAACGACGAGGTCACAGCGAAGTCCTTTACCCTGATGGGGGTCTTCACTGGGTTCCTAACGTCCTTTGCCCCGAACAACATAGGCTTCCTCTCAGGTGCAGCACACGGTCTTTCAATGGTCTTGATCTCCCTTCTCCTCTTCCTGGACATCTACCTCAAGAAGGTCATCCCTAAGGAGAGGGTCATGAGCAAGTCCTTGATACTCTCATCCCTGATCCTGTTTATCTTCGTCTTGGCCATGGACGGTCTGTCCGTTTTAGGGAAGACGCCAATACCCTCAAGGTATTACGCTATCGTAGACCCGTTCTTCCAGTTCACGGTACCCATCGATAGGACGGTGGCAGAGTACATCCCCCAGTCCATAACTAGCATGTTAGTGGATTTTGGGGTCGCCATCTTCTTGTCCATCATTGGGATGTACTACTTCATAAAGGAGGGGAACCTAGCTGGCATGTGGTTACTAGTCCTGGGAGTTGCCAGCATTTACGGTACTTCTGAGCAACCCTACCTCTTTAACTACACTGCCTACATGGTAGCTCCCCTCGCCGGAGCTGGGGTCTACTACGTTGTGTCTAGGCTGAGGCAGTCCAACGTGAGGGTCGCCCCAATACTGCTGCTCGTGGTCGTTGGGGTGTCCCTGGTAGCTGACGCGGGGTCAGCCATAGTTGCGAGCAACACCCCTAACGCCATTATCACTTCAGCTTCACCTTACCCCATCCCGAACTACGCCTGGGTCACCACGTTGGACTGGCTGAGGTACGACACACCCTCCCACGCCTTTGTCCTGAGCTGGTGGGACTACGGTTACTGGATAGAGGTCTTGGGGAACAAGACGGTAATAGACGAGAACAACACCCTCAACGGTACACAGATAAGGCTCATGGCCGAGATCTTCCTGAACAACGAGACCTACGCTGCCTACGTCCTTGAGCACGACTTCCACGTCTACCCTTACGGGAGCCAGAACTACACTATCCCAACATATATAGTCGCATATGACGCGGTCACAGTGTACAGGGGGGAGGGTTTCCTGGGCTACCCGACCAACCTCGGGGGCCAGTTCCTTGGGTACACGTCTAGCCTGGGTGATATAGGGAAGGCAATGGGGGCTATGACTGTGATCGCAGGTTACCCCGTCCAGGACTACGTGAACATCACCCTGTTGAACCAGACTGAGACCCAGATAGCGACTGAGTTCCAGTCCAACCCAACCCTAGCCCAACAGCTGGTAGGGCTAGTGAGTAACTCCTTCCCATTCGCTTGGACCCATAGGGCTTACCAGTCCCTGATAGTCAACATGTTCGTTGAAGGTCTCCAAGTACAGGGTTACCCAGTGGTGGCACCGTTCTCTGGAGGGATAACGAGTACTGGTGTGAACCTGGGGTCACCTCTACCCCAAGTGAGGATGGAGTATTTCCAACCAGTCCAGATATCCATGGCCCCACTTTACGGCAACGGCCAATACGAAGTGTACGTCATGGTGGTGGTATACCAGTTCGTACAACCCGGCACGGTGATCCAGGTAAGTTAAGTAACATGTTTCTCCCTTGTCCGTTGGACTCGTGACACGTGCTATGTCTTGGGGTTCAGGTTAGTCAGGGAATTGGGCTCTTGGGTCTTTTGCTAACTTGTGACCTACACCAGAAATGGGCTCCGTGGTCTAGATCGGTCCGTCTGGTATGGGCTGAGGGTACCTAAGGGTCCGAGATAGGCGGGTGGGATGAGTCACCTCCCTAGGTAGGACAGCCACGAGGTGACTACATACATCCCTTGAGACTGTCATAGCGGGAGAGGTAGTTAGTACAAAGTTGGGGAAAGCCCCGTCCTTCAGGCTGGGATGACAAATTGTAAACTCTTTTTCCCTATACTTCTTCATCACGGCAGATGGGCTAAAAGAGTGGGAACAAAACCAGAGCTACGGTCTCAATGGGAGTTCCTACACAGCCCCTATTCTAAGCCTAATCCACTAACGTTCTTGCTAGGTGGGGTAGCAAAAGTCCCGTACTACTAAGTAGGTTCAAGGTTAAGTCCGGTGAAGGGCCTACTCCAACGCCCAGTTTCCAGCGTTAGGTCCCTGGAGGTTCTCAGGACTCACTTCAGTCTGTAAAGTACGGCAACCATTCTCTGGAAGCGGTCACTCTTAACGGAGAGACTAGGGTAAAATGAATACCGTTGGACAACTCTCAGTTATACTGTACTAAGTATAACGGCTGCCTCGATGATATTCCCACGTCCAACCCTACCGTCAACGGCGTAAAGCCTGTTGTTACTCCCCAACGAGGAGGACGGTGACGTAGCTACCTTTACCCATTTGGGGTCTGTATACAGATGTAGTCAATCATCTTTTATATTATTACCCCTTATGGTGATTTCAGTGAAAAAAGTATGAACTCTAAGGCGATAAGATATCTATCGCTCCTCCTTGTTTTATTGATGGGAGGTTCATTCCTATCTGGTGTTATAACTCAAGCGCAGACTAGCGGAACAGCCGGAGGTGTAACAATATCGGTCAGCTCGAACTGGGTGAGCTATGGTCAAGTGGTTTTAGTGTCTGTCTATGACCCCAACGTCCCCCAAAGCGCTGTAGGTGCCAAATATGTAGAGGGTAACATCACCATTTCAAACGGCACAGTGACTTTACCCTTGAACAGTACTGAGTTTGAGAACCTTTCATCTGTTTACTACCTTCAAAACGGAGGTCACTACTTCTGGTTCTTTATCACCATGACTCCAGTCATGAGTACTCCTACAGTGACCGTAACTCCTTATAATGTAACTGTAACTAAAAAATTGACCATAAACGGGAGCACTAGTAATGTTATGTTAGTGAACAACAATTTAGTTGCGTCCATGGGAACTAAAAACGTACTGCATTTTACGATACCCTCTTCGTTCCCAGATAACCTGATAAGTATCTATGGTATGACAGTGAAAGGAGGTGGCTACGTTAACGTTACAAGCCTGTATTACTTTAGTACTAGCAAGACCATAACTATCCAGTACAGCACAGGTGCAAGCGTCACCATAAACAACTACGAGGCTAACTCCGGCAACTATCAAGTAACGGCTATTAGTTCACAGTCTACAGTACCGCTGAACTCGACCTGGACAGTATTGGTAAATGACCAGATAATGCAAGCTGACCCATTAGTGGGCGGCAATGGAGGTTATACAGTATATGTGATGAATAATTATCCCGGTGTGTATTCCCCAATCATACAGAACGTGTCTTACGTAGCGATTAAGAACGGTGTGTATGTAAACACGACCATATTCTCCGATAACCCCATATCCAATGCACTATCAATGTTCGGCTACGGCAATGTATACAACGGTAACTATACTATGTACACTTCATCTGTAGTTACTAACAGTACCTATGCCACGTTAACACCTGGAGGTAAAACACCTTCTTACTCTCCGTCCAAAGTTGAACCTTATCAATATTATAACCTGACGATAAGGGATAGGTATTTCACCACCTCAACCCCGATCACGATTTACTTTAGCGATTGGTTAGCAAATAACGCATCCGTGTCCGTAACCGGGACAATTAAGGAGACTCTGCCACAACCGTTGAAGCTATCCGTACTTAAGGGGGAGAACCTCACAGTTGACGCATTTGACAACATATCCAACTTCAGCGTTAATGAGGCCATACCGGTTAAAGTTTCACTCTTGGGCCAAAACGGTGAGACATTTAGTAGTAAAGTAATAAATTTGAGCGAGACTTACGCAGGTTCAGGAGTATTTAGTATGCCTGCAGTGCTTGAAATAGGTATGAATTATAGTATAGGCCCCAATTCTGCGGGCACGGAGATCGTTATCACATTGCCACCCTATGATTTCAGCAATACATCAATCTTGGTTACTGCTACCAATGATATTGGGGCTTCGTTCTATTATCTAGGACAAAATAAACCGGTTAACGTATCCACTCCAGGCCAGATAGTTGTGGGACAGCCGAGTCTGGAGCCTGTACCTCAGGTGACAGTGTTACCTAATGTCAGCACTGGTGTAGAGTTAGCCTACTACGAGCCTAACCTAGCCTTTGGGACTCCCACGACCCTTAATGTGCAGCCCGTGGCAACTAAAACTTACGACGATATAGTGTATAATGGAGTTACTATAGCGTTGGCAAATATCACTTATGTGTTACCTAACGGAACTTCCAACACGGTACCCCTATCCAATGCAGGCATCAACATATTGTCCTCCGCTAATGGGAACGGGACGTTCTTCATAAACCTACCGAGGACTACGATAGTAACCGAAGTTCTAAAACTTGGCTACATACCTTCCGGGACTCAGTTAACCTTCAAGATATATGACGAGTTTGCAGCCCAGACCCTCACAGTGACCTACAAGTTCCAGACTATTGCCCCGGTCATTACCATAGAGACCCCTACATCAACTTCCTTCTCCTCTGGTGAGGTCGCATACCTGCCTCCTCTGCCGTATAACGTTCTACCAGAGAAACACTATATACTGATCAACGTTACGGATCAGTTATACGCAAATAGCATACCTTCCACGGCTCTCCAGGCCACGTTGAATGTAATTGTTGAAAATGCCTCAGGCAAGGCAATAAAAGGAACTTCACCAATTCTCGTCACGTTAACGGAGACCGGACCTGGCACAGGCTTGTTCACTGGTCAGATTTACTACACTGTAGTGAAAAATAGTAACGGTTACTATCTAGATATTAATGGTATAAGTGTAACAAACCTTGAGAACGTTATAAACGGCTTCTTAGTGTTCAATTATACCTCTCCGTCTTCCAACCAGCAAGTTAACGCAACTGCATCGTTGAAGACCTCTACCTACACTCTTACAGTAAACCAGACGTCAGCTAACCCTGGCGCTTATGTGAAAGTGACAGTTAATAGCCCAGGACTTGTGGAGGGGGCCAATATGAGGTACACTGGATACCTCACTGCCTACGTGCAATACGTACCTTGGAACGGATATAGCTCGACGTTAACTCCGTCAGTAGCCCCAATATCTTTGAGTGAAGATGGTGCAGGATCTCCATTGTTCGTTGGAACTGTGGTCCTAGGTAACTCCAGCGTGGTGACCTTGAATAACCTCACAAGTATAATTAACATGGCCGGTTATACTGTGGCTCCAGGATCAGTAGTCCTAGTGAACTCCAACGCGAGTATAGGTCCGACGAGTACCTCCTCTTCAATTACCCCATACTATCAGCAGCAGACAATATCAATTAATGTCCCGTCCTTGACAGTGTCTATCCTCAACCCGTCCCCTGCATCCCCGTTCGCCAAGCTTGAGATTGAGCTGAACTCCACGTTATTTAACCTGTATTCTCACCCATCTCCTGGCAACTATACTTCAATATCTGGATCGGGAGCCGAACTCTTACTGGAAAATATAATATCCACGGTAACCACTCAGCAGTCCCAGCAATTGATAACTGGAACCGCCTTGATAAGCTCAAGTGACACCAGCTTCTACTACAACAACTCCATATGGGTGATTAGTGTCCCCATGACTTTGTGGAGCGGAACTCCTGGGAGTTACGGTGTCCCCATCAACGTGAACCTCACTGACTTGTTGCAGGTCACTCATAACGTCTACACGGTACATACCGTCGAGGTCCCCAACGTGTCCACCGGAACTGTGAGCATAGTTTCAGCGTACGCAGTCCCATCGGTGTCTGGTCAAGTTGCCACTCTCCAGATCAACGGTCTGGTGAAACCTATAATATCCGTTTACTTTAACAACCAGAACATAACTCAGTCCGCAGCAGGAGCAGTCCCATACCCCAACACCACTGCAGGTGAACTCGTAAACATCACGGTTTACGCCCCAGATGCAGTGGATAACCCCAACGTACCTGGTTCAGGGTCGACCTTCAACGTTACCATACTGAACACAGCGAACGGTGAGACTACGACCTTGGTCCTCAGCCAAGAGACCAAGATAGTCTCAGGTGTTCCAATCGGCACTCCCTACTACACAGGTCAATTGAAAGTCGTGGAGCCTGATGTGTTCACTCCTGGAGTGTCAGGTGAGATATCAGCCTCTCCTGGGTTAGTCAATAAGGTTCTAGTAAACATGAACGTGGTAGAAGGAACATACTTCAACTACAATGGTCTAAAACAACAGCTGACTATGAAGTCCTCCACCTACTTCTACGTGGGAGTTATCAAGGTTAGCGTCTTGGTGTCCCACTTCACCTTGACCTACAACGGGACCCCAACGACCAGCATGATGGTAGGTAAGACCTACAGTATACTCTTCAACGTGACTGACAACGGGAACGTGAATGAGACGGTCTACGGAACGCTAGAGGTACTTCTTAATGGAACACCAGTCCAGCCAGAGGTCATTGCCGTAGTTACATTAGCCCCAGGACAGAGTACTCAGGTAGGTGCCCTGTTCACTCCCACAATGCCCGGTAACTACACCATAGTATTCATACCCTTCCAGAACAACCTACTTAGCATACCCTACAACCAGGGACTGACTGAGGTCGTAAGCGCAAGTTAAAAAATTTTTATATTATTTTTAAAATTATGAAAGGTGAAAATGAATGAAATATAGTTTCCTTCCCTTAGTATTACTGGTGTTGATAGCTTCCCCGCTTTTGGCCTTATCTGCAGCTACTACCATAACTGTTACGACGCAACCGGTGTACCATCCTGGACAGACGGTTTTCATAGAGGGGACTGCGCCGGCTAACACTCAGGTCGGAGTGACAATATATAACCCACAGGGTAAAGCTGTCTTCTCTAACGTGACTACCAGTAACGCCAACGGTGTGTACTCCCTAAAGGCCTTTACTTTCCCAAGTCAGGCTACTACGACTCTACCTTACGGCACTTACACTGTACAGGTTGGGACGAGCACTGGGTTCACGAACTCCACTACGTTCCAGTTCCTCCCTCTAACTGCTACAGTTAGGGTTTTGGTAGTTAACCCACAGGGAGTCCCCGTTAGCGGGGCTACTGTCACAGCAGATAGCGTTTCGGCGACAACTAACTCTTCCGGGGTAGCAGTGCTATCTCTACCCACAGGGAACTACACCCTAAAGGTGGTCCCACCTTCGCCTTATGCCCCGACTAGCGAGTCCATAAGCGTAGTAGCACCGAATATGTATAGTTTCACTGTAACAGTACAGATCCAGGAGCTGTCCTTGACCGTGGTTAAGGCTGTCTCACCTAACGTTAACCTACAGGACCTGACTTCCGGTACTGGGATCACCATGACTGGAGGGACTACCCTTACAATTTGGAGCACTGTAACTTTCGCTGGAGCTCCAATATCTACAGCTACTGTCATCGCCATGTATAACGGGACGAACTACACGGCTACTTACATGAACGGTTATTACGTAGTGAACATATCTGTTCCTAACGTACAGTATGAGACCGACTTGATCCTTACGGCCTCTTACTCAGGAATGACATCCACTCCTGTTGTGCTACCACTGACCGTTAACCTCAACGAGCAGAAAGTGATAGAGAGCTTAAACGCTACTGTCACTTCCCTTAGTCAACAGGTAACGTCACTCTCGTCAACTGTAAGCTCCCTATCGTCTACTGTGTCCTCCCTGTCATCGACGGTCTCCTCCTTGTCAACTACCCTAGGCAAGTTGAACTCTACCTTAGGCTCGTTGCAACAGAGCGTGAGCACATTGAGTAGCGAGTACACAACGTTGAACAGTAAGGTCAACGCGTTGTCCGGTCTGTCTGGAACCGTGGATATAGCCCTGGCAGTGAGCATCATAGCTATAATTATTTCAATAGTGGTACTAATACTACTCTTTAGAAAGGTAAGTTAATTTTTTTCCACCTAAATTCATAAAGGTTTTACCAGAGGTGCTCTTCTTTATAGAAGAAATTTTACACTATTTATCAAAAGTTATTCGCTCTAAATTCATAAAAGTTAGATTTTACATTCTAAGATGGGAGTATTATTGCTCTTTTGGTCTGGATTTCGTTAAGTTACGACCTTACCCTTTTTAGGATTATAGTTAGGAATTATGAGATAAAACGAATTTTAAGAGATTAGCAGTACCTTATACAGTTTACCCTCTCTCTAGAGTGCCCATAGTCAACAGATTTTGTTTGAACATTAAGTTTATACAATCTGGGTTGTTGAGCACTTTACATACCGCAAGGAAGTTTTACCCAGGATGTGGGTATGTATCTCGGAAGGCTGATAAGCGCTATGGAGAGTCCAAGATGCTCGAGATATCCTACAGTCTAGGTGGATTGGAGTCCCCCTTTAGACCAGCAGGGGGTAAGGACGAGTCGGTACCTTGACTCTCGTAAGCTAAAAATTGAGGATTGATATCGGACGACATGAAATTAGATGAGACCCAACACCTAATTTTCTAACTCCTTCTTTTGTTTGGTTGATGAAAACCTAGAGCACACACCTTTCTTCCTAACTACACTCATTAGCCTTTCGGTGTCCTCCTCCACCACTTGTCACTCCTGAACCTAAACAACGTAGTTCCAAAGTACTGTGTAAGATACAACCTAGCTTGTAAGAAAGGTGTCTTGTGGACATAACGTGAGATCCCCCATGAGGTAAGGGTTAGTAACCTGTTGAACTCTACATAACTATCTAAAGAAATAAGATCAATGCTGACGGTATCTCTCATCCTCCACTAGCATAGGCTAGTCAGTATCAACAATACCTTTTTATCCACAGGTTACATCTTCAGCCAGTGGGGTACAGATCAGTTCTATTCTATAATTTGAGGATTTTCCAAAAGTATTTGGACGTGATAGTGATATTTTTGGTAACATTTTTAGTGTTCCATGAACTATTGCTAAACTATTACGTCTCATACTTTGACATGAGTACGAACCCCCCATTCGTTGACACCTCCTTTAACCCCTCAATTTTAACCGGTGTGATCAACTCTCCACCCATATTCAGTATTAATCTCAACCCAGGCCTCAACGTTTTTGAGGCCCTGTTTTCCCTACTTTTCGGGGGGTATGGGATTAACCTGGTTTACTTCATCTACCTCCTTTTCTTCGCCTTAGGTTTAAGACAGTTAGGACTAGTTTTTACCGAGAAAAGAGTGTTTACTACCCTTGGGGCGTTGATAGGACTACTAAATCCCGGGACTATATCAGTTATCATAGACAGCCCTCTGACGTTGTATGTCGCCCCAATACCATGGTTTGTGGCCTTCTATTACAAGTACAGGGTCATTACCTGGGACAGACGAGATTTCCTCCTGTCCTTAGCTCCCCTCACTGTCTTAGGGGTGTATGGACCTCCAATACCCGCTCTAATTGTCTCGTTGTTATCTGTGGAACTCTTTTCCCTTATAAAGAGGGGGAGCGGGGAGCTGTTGAACACTCTGACCTCTTCAACTAAGGTCTTACTGTTCTTTTCGTTTACGCATATAAACGTCCTTTACCTCGTCCTGAGCCACGGTTCCCAAGTATCCTCGTACAGCTTTGCCGAGGAGTACTTTTTTAATGGGGGCTATGACCGCGCATTTAACCTTCTACAGGAGGTTTCTCTATTAGTTTCATCTAAAGTTTTATTTTTCTATAGTTTGTCTGATAGATGGTTCCCCTCTGCAATCCTCTATATTTTCTCGTGGCTTTTTATATTATTATTCGTAGCAGGGACAATAAACTTTATACTAAAGAGAGAATTTTTTCCGTTGATCTTTGCTGGGTTTCTCCTCTCCCTGGTAAGTTACGAGAATAACTACTTAGGTGTTTACAATCTAGTACATAAGTTCATTCCCATATTTTCCGGGGTCGATCCGTACGAGTACACACCTTTGATTGCTATGCTCTACACTCTTGTGGTAGTTAACTTATCTAAGGGGGATTTAGTGAACCCTAAACACCTCCTAAATCATATCCGTAGGGTTGTTCTAGTCACCGTTGTTATCCTAGTATCTATAGCGGGCTTTGTATCAACAGTCGATTTCGCAATGATATGGCACCAGTTTGAAGTTCCTAATTACGTCATCCAGACATATGATGAGTTATACAACAGTGGTAAAGGGGGATCTGTCCTTATATTACCACCTGTTATAAAGATCCCTCTTTCCAAGTATTTCCTGAACTTGACCGTTCTTGGGTTTAGTTACACTGCGCCTTATTCTCCTGGGATTAACGTCTTTACGTATTCTGATAACGCCATAACAATAGACTCTTTGGGTTCACCTCAAAGCCCCTACACTTTTCTATATTTTTACCTGTTATCAGGTAATATATCTGGCGTACAATTTTATAGCAAGGAACTTGATGTTAGATCTATCCTATGGGCAAACTCTTCCTTGTTTTTTGGTTACGCACAGGTTTTTACTACGCATCTTAACTCCTCGAGTCCCTCTGGTGTATATGCCGCCTTAACTTCCTTCGTTTATTACATTCCAGAGGTGAGCGTCTTTAATAACTCGAATTTTTCTATAATATATAAAAATAATAATTTCCTAGTAATAAAGGTGAATACGCCACCTGCCTATGAGGTCAAGGAAGAGTGGTACGGGGTCAAAATAATACCGGAGGAGAGGACGAATTCAATCATCACCCCAGTAGGGGAAGGGACGGGGGCTATAGTCTTTGGTTATAAACAGGTAAACTATAACGGTCAATTAGAGGTCGTATCTAGCTCTGGGATTAGACCATTTATTATAACCTCGTATTCCGTAATCTTTAATATTATCAGTGAATTTCTAATTGTCCTATTTTATATATATCTAATTTATAGTATATACAAAGATAGAGGGAAAGGTAAAGACCACGTTATTACTTGACACGAGAAGGTCCTCTGCAGTTTTAAGACGAAATTTTAGGTGGTAGTGTGCAAATAGTCACTGGGTAGGTTTTTTAAAAAAAGTAGGTGTTTCAAACGCTTACTCGAGCTTCTCTCACAACATCTCGCAAAATCGACAATAAGTCGAATGTGAACACTAAGTAGTGCAATCCCTACAGAGTTTTTGCTAGGTAGGAAGCAAAGGTCATACAGTCTTATCGAAAACTAGCAGAGATTCTCGCGTCCAAGCCCCATGAGAAAGGTATAAAGACGCTCTTGGTCGTTGAGTACAACGCTTTTGAACTTGCGCTTTTCACAACGTCACAGTGAGAAGAGATCCCAGAGGGGCAGTCATTTGCCTGCAACACTACAGGCTTCACAGTGACGTCAAAGGTGCCCTGAACATGGCGAAGTAAGCCTCCAATTCAACGAGGGAGTTAACATCACCGTGCGACGGACCCTCGGGGATCGTGTCTTTCCTCAGCGCCTCTTCATGTCACTCTAGTTAAAATTAAATCTTTTCGAGATAGTTTGCAATTCTTTCTAAAGCGTCCCTTATCACGTCACTTAGGATAGCTATGGCGAAAGAGTAAATCGTGATGAACATCCCTATAACCACAGCCACCGTCCCCTGGAAGTCGATAAGCAAGTAGTTTGTCCCAGGGCCCAACTCTGTTGTCGGACCACTGAAGGGATGGCCGTCTAACTTTAGACCTATATTGTTCAAGGGGATCACTGTCATGTTTAAGGAGAGGCTAGACTTGATGATTAGCTCCTCTCCCCCGAAAATTTGTTTTACCTTTACAGTGTAGCTAGTGTTTACAGGGAATCTCCCTACAAGGTAGTAGTCAACACCATTGTTCTCCACAAAGACCCTAGTTACGTTAACGAAACCCGGGGGAGAGTAAAGGGTGAACTCTTTTACCCCTGAGATATAGGACCCGTTGTGCAGCGTTTCTCCTTGGGCCTCCACTGTAATTGGGACGTTACTATCGTAGTATAGAGTACCGTTCAGTCCCTCTGAAGGGGTTATACTCACGTAAAATGGAGTGCTCGAGTTCCAAGACATCCAGTTCTCCGTGATGTTGACTGAGACGTTCCGGGACACCTCTATCCCAGTTAAGTTGACCTCATTATCGATAGGAAGTATGAGGCCAAAGGTCCTCACGTCTTGCCACGGTAGTGACGTGTTCAAGTCAAGTGCGGTAAACTTACCGTTTAAGATCTCGCCCGAGATGAAAGTGAAGTTACCCTCCTTGCTGAATTCAAGTGTGAAGTTGAAAGGTCTACTTACATTAAAAGGGGTCACATCTCCTACAAGCTTTATCTCCCTGCTGTAGAGGAGGACGGTAGGCTTGCCAAGTTCTACTGTCAATGCCGCGAAATTTATAGGGGTCACGGAGCTATCCTCTGTGGCATTACCTATGAACAAAGAGGGATAGGGAAAGTAGTTGACCCATTTACCCGATAGGGTCACGGAGAAGGTGGGCGGCGGGGTCAAGTTCCAGAAGAGGAACTGAGAACCTAACAAAGACTTGATGACTATCGAGCGGGATAGGTTAACCTGGAGTTGCCCTGAGGAGTAACTTGGGTGGAAATTACTGGAATTAATCTCTAGGAAGGGAAAAGCCTCTGGAGAGACGTTAAAGTCCACTCTCTTTAAGTAACTAGGTATAACCACAGTGAAGAACGCTGGGAAACCGAGGAAATCTGGGTTACTCTTAACTTCTCCTGTGTTGGTGACAACGTACTGTAACCCCTGAGTGACCACGGGAGAGCTGTTGGTCGCAACTGGGGAAAGGTAAGGAAAAGAGTAGTTCCACCACACTAGCGAGGCGTTCTCTACCCTGTTTGAGATTTCAAAGACCTGTTCCGGGATAGAAGTGGGTTGGTAGTTAACAAACTGAAGCAAGGAACTGGAGAGCAATAGGACCACGACTAACGCAATTAACACCTCCTTTACTCCTTTTCCCCGCACTGCCAGTAGCGTAGACATGACAGCTACAGGGTACATCGTTTCGGAGTAAGGGAGTCCAGACACTAGGAACGCGAGGGAAATCACCGAGATGATGGCAGAGGCTTTGTCCCCAAACTTAGTAAGGAGGGTAGCTACTGGGAGTAGGAGGACAAAGGTGATGTACGGAGTAACTTCGCCCACATTAGGAGTCCCGTAAAGTATATATGGGATTATCCAGAATGCGTTTGCCCCCAGAACGGAGAGGACCAACCAACTTAAGCCTCTCCTGTACGTGATAAGACCCATTAACGCTACCGAGACTACCAGGGGGAAGAACGAGGAACCTAGGATGGAGATAAACATAACAGCTGGATATTTCACGGAGTTTCTCAGACTAGTTAAGACCAAGGATATAATGAAAGGTAGGACAGCGTACCCGAAGAGTAAGTATGGGTCCTGAAAGGGCGAAAGTAGCTCATAAACTAGGGAGAACATGGGGACATGTCTTAACCCCAACTTCCTAAACATCATGAACGCTCCTAACCCTGATAGGTAAGAGAGGCAAGCAATGTAAACGTCTACACCAAAGTAGCCTAGATGGGAGAGCAGGTGAGAGAGGGGCCAGCTACCTAACACCTGGTTCAGCTGAGGGAAGTACCTGACAGGGACCCATAGGTTGAAGGGACTTACATTGAAGAGGTAGGACTTTTGAGACCACCAGTAGTAAGCGTAAGGTAACCCGAGAGAGAGGGAGGCGAGAGGGTATATCGCTAGGAGAACGGGCGTCCTAGGAAACTTGCGAGGTAACCTCTTCCCCTCAATAGCCATCCCTACTATACCGAAAAAGAGGCTGTAAAATGCCCCGTCTGATAGCGAGGAGACCAAGGGAGACGAGAGCCCTTGTTGGATGGAGACCGCTGAGGCAGTGAGGAGCAGGGATATCCCGTTAATTACTGCACCCCTCAGATCGAGCTTCAGGTACAGGAGGGCGACTAGGGCAAGCGCGAAGGCTAGGACTTGCATGTAGGCGTTTAAGTCCATCATCACTAGGGAGATAGCAAAGAAGAGGAGGAAAGATGTGGACCTTTCCTTGAGGTAGTAGGAGGTGATCGAGGTCAGCCCAGACAGCGCTATCACTGAATAATTCTTTGTAATTAGAGAATATGGCAATAGCGAGAGGGGAAGGGTCACCGACAGCTCAGGTGAGAGTATGGAAAAGGCAGCGGAGGAGAGAGCTATCAGACCGAAGCTGTACTGGAGGGGGATAACCAAGGAAAGGACTCCTGTAGTCAGGTCTATCAGCAGAGAGGTTAGGTAGTAGTTTAGTTTATCCATACCCGCAGAAATATTCTCTGAGCGATTAAAGGTTATCGTAACGCTTGGGACCTGAGGATTCTACAGTTTTCTGTTTCTAGGTTTGTATTGACGTACCTAGGGTAGAGCTTTATACTTAGAGTGACTCTATCGTTAAGTGTAGCTCCTACTCCAAGTGGTGAGGGAACTTGTTTTCATCGACCTGCTTCTTGTTTAAAGCGAAATGTCCTTGGGTTGCACGTAGGCGTTAAAGTCTCTTACAGTAAAACTTTTTGAAGGAAACCCTTCCTTCAGCGGTTATGTAATCAGTCCGTTGAATATATATCTATGGTTTTCATTTATTCTTCTGATGGATTTACTTTTTGTCAACCACAGGGACATTTATCATCCTCACGCTGGGGGCGCTGAAGAGGTACTTTTTCACGTTACCACAAGGTTGTCCAAGACCAACGAAGTTACTTGGCTTACCGAGAGGGTGAAGGGGAGGAGTGACGAGGAGGAAATAGACGGGGTCAGGGTCCTAAGGAGAGGGACCAGGATATCCCTTCACCTTCTCTCGTTGCTGGAAGCTAGACGTCACGAGGTAGTCGTAGATAGTGTAGCTCACGCTGTCCCGTTCTTCTCCTATTTGGTTAACGAGAGAAGCGTTGCTCTTGTCCACCATGTTCACCAGGACGTCCTAAAGTTTGAGGTGGACCCAATTACCAGACTCGCGATAAGCAGTTTGGAGAAAAATCTGAAGAATTACTCCCATGTCATAGCTGTTTCACATGCGACCAAGAGGGATCTAGTCAAGAAGATAAAGGTGGAGGAAGACAAGATCAAGGTTATACATAATGGGGTAGACCACGTTAAATATAGGCCCGGGAAGAAGTCCTCTTCTCCCCTGGTCCTCTGGGTAGGTAGGATGAAAAGGTATAAGAACCCCTTGGACTCCGTGGAGATATTTAAGAGGCTTAACAAGAAGGCGGAGATGGTGGTAGTAGGTGAAGGGGACCTGGAGAACGAGTTCAGGAGAGCAGCTGAGCCATTGGGCGTAAAATACCTAGGCAGGGTGAGTGAGCAAAAGAAGATAGAGCTTTACCAGAGGGCGTGGGTGGTACTCTCCACCTCGTTTATTGAGGGATGGGGTATGACGATTGTCGAGGCGAACGCTTGTGGTACACCAGCACTGGCTTACAACGTTGGGTCAATGCCTGAAATTATAAAGGAAGGTAAAAACGGTTTCCTAATAGACTACAAGGATTACGTTAAGGCCTCTAAGACACTTGAGTACATGCTCGAGGAGGACGTCATGTTAAGCCTCTCCAAGAGTTCCTTGGAGGAATCCATGAACTATGATTGGGATAGGACTGCAAACGAGTACGAGACTTACCTAAGGTCTATTTAAGAGGAGTAACGACTATATCCAAAGGGGAGACTATAGTGCAGACCGGTTTCGCTACCCCGCCTCATGGTCCGGTTTTTCGTACTTTTCAAGAGCTTTACCCATCCTAGATACTACTAGTTCCAACCTTTTGGAGAAAACAGAGATAACAAAAGCCAAGATGAATGAGATTACTGAAAGGTATAGGCTTGGATAGACTAGTCCTTGTCCCAAGAAGTACATAATTACTGTGTGGTCGCCAGGGGGTAAAATGATCGAGGTGTTGTGCTCTACCTTACCGTCAACTATGTACTGGACAGAGGAGTTGAGAGGTCCAGACAACGGGAGGAGCGTAACGTTAAGTTTCACAGGGGTGTCTATCTTATCCAGTATACCCCCTGCAACTAGAGTTTGGTTGACCGTGTAATTAGTAGATACGTTAAACTTTCCTACAACGTAGTACTCCATCTCACTGCTTAACACTACTAAAGAGGTTAAATTGACAAGACCAGGAGGGGAAGATACTGTCAGTTCCCTCAACCCAGACACTCTCTCCCCAGATCTTAGGTCGAGGTAGCTCCCGTTTAGTAGGAGCGCGTGTAGTTGAATCCGCTCCGGGCTGGAAAAGTACACAGTCCCGTTCAGGGTTGAAGAGGGTACGAAGGTCACATTTGAAGCTGAGGTAGAGTACCAAGACACCCAGCTCTGGGTTATGTCCAACGGGAGTAACGTGGATATGGAGAAGGACTTTATTTCCACTCTATTGTCCAGGGGGAGTATTAGAATTACGTCGGTTACGTTATTCCATGGGAATCTAGATGGTAAGGAGAGTTGGTGGAGCTCTCCGTTGAACCGCTCCCCGTAGAGTTCTACGTATCCATTAGCGTTTTGGAAGTAAAGGGTAAGGCTAAAGTTCTTGGTTAAGTCTAGCGGGGTTCCGAAGCCCAACAGGCTTATCTTAGATGAGGAAAATTGGAAGAACGGGCTCCTGTTCCCTAAGGTCAAGGCTAGGGCGTTAAAGGAGATTGGTGCAAAACCTGTCGTGTTCGTGACGTTGTAGGCGATTGCTAGGTACACCTGCGGAAAGAGCTGTATCCAGTCTCCTGATATAGAGATCGAAAAGGCGGAAGAGTTACCTGGGGAGAACTTCCAGTCCAAGTACTGAACCCCAGATCTGGAGTCCACCAAGACGAAACTGTTGGTACGCTCTAGGGAAAGGTTCTCAGACTTATAGGAATATGTGAAGTTATCTGGGCCAACCGAAAAGACCGGTGCGCTTTCTGGATACCAAGACCCGTTAATCCTAACGAAAGTGGAGGGAAGTATTACCCTTATGGACATGGGGAAACCGGTGTAGTCTGGGTTCTCCTTTGCGGTGTTGTTAGTCACTATATACTGGATGGAGTTTAAGGGTAGTTGAGTCCAATTTGATGGAACCGGGGAAAGTAGTGGAAAACTGTCGTTCCACCAAACTAGGGTAGCGTTCTCGACCTGGTCTTGGGCTTTCAATAGAGGAGATGGGATATTCACTGGATGAAAGGATATGAACTGATAGGTTGACGAGGACAGCAGAATGAATAGGGTAATCGCTGTTATCAAGGTCTTCCCTTTGTTAACTGCTAAGAGCGTTGACAGTATGGCTACAGGGTAGAGGGCCTCGGTATAAGGTAGGGAGGATGATATATAGGCCAGTGAAGCTATGGAGAGAATGGCAGCCCTCCTCTCTCCGTTAAAGTGGATCACCGAGACCATTAGGGGAAGAAGAAGGGCTAGTGGTACAACGTTACCTAGTCTCCCAACGCTCGGCGACCCTAAAAGGGTGTAGGGTACTATCCAGAAGAGGTTTGCTCCTATCATCCCAACAACTGCCCAGCCTATTCCCCTCCTAGACGTTACCCCTCCCAGAAGGGAAGCCTGAAGAGGGAAAAGGAAGTAAGAGGAACCTATCACTGAAGTGACCATTATGGCGGGATATTTCAAGTACGCCCTAGAATTGCTGTTCATCAGCCAGACAGTGAGTGGGAGTATGGAATAACCCAATAAGAGGTAAGGGTGGTCGAATGGGGAAAGGACCTGATAGATGAGGCTAAATAGAGGCGCATATTTCATCTTCAGTCCCGTAAACATGAGGAATGAGGCTAGTCCTGCCACATAAACTAACACAGCTATGTAAGCGTCTACCCCTAGGACGCCCAACCTCAAGGTAAGGTGTGAAAGGGGCCAACTCCCCGCTAGTCCGTTGAGCTGAGGAAAGTACTTTAGAGGAGCCCAAAGGGAGAGAGGACTTGTACGGAAAAATAGGGATTTTGGGTCCCACCAGTAATAAGCCTGTGGTAAACCAACGGTAAGACTTAGCAAAGCATAGGGGACGAACAACATGGGTATCCTTGGGAACCTCTTGGGGAGACTGGTCCTCTCGACGGCAACTCCTAAGACGCCGAAGAGGAGGGAGAAGTAAGCAACGTTAGAGAACTGGCTCATAAGAGAGGGCTGGGAAATGGAGTAGAACAGGGCTGCCAGTGTAAGGAGAAGAACACCATTGACCACAACCCCTCTCAAGTCCAACTTCAGGTAGAGGACGGATGCAGTTAGTACCAAGAAACCTAGGACTTGTAATACATCACCAGAGTTAACTAGTGCTAGGGATAGGGAAAGGGCTAGGAGAAAAGAAGTTGAGTGCTCCCTCAAGTAATATGATAAAACTGATAGGACTGAGGCTAAAACTAAGGGGGTAGGGGATCCTCCTAGAAGGAGAGATGGGACTAAAGATACGGGAGCAGTAAATGTAAATTCCCTCATGGGGAGGATGGAGTAAAGGGCCAAGACAAGGGATATTATAGCGAAAAGTTTTAGATTGCCTAGATCGAGAAATGAGGAAGAACCTAGGACAACGTCCAAGATAATCGCGATGACAGCATATCCTATTCTGTCCATGTTAGTCTAAGGAAAAGATCGTTCTTTAATGTTTTTGGTTTTTAGAAGAATACGATCCTGTTGTTGTATGGGTGGCTCAGTCAATTCCCTTAAAACCTTTTATAAAGAAACTATCATTCTCAAATATGAAAGCCATAATCTTAGCTGGAGGTTACGGAAAGAGGCTGAGACCTTTCACTGACGATAAACCGAAGCCCCTTGTGGAGATAGCAGGGAAGCCCATCCTAGAGTGGCAAATACTCTGGTTGAAGAAGTATGGGATTCTAAACTTCCTTATCCTGGCAGGGTACAAGAAGGAGGTCTTAGTGGACTGGAGCTCCCAGAACGCAGACAGGTTGGGGGTGAACGTGATGTTAGGGGTGGAGAACGAACCCTTGGGGACAGGGGGTGCGATCAAGAGGGTAAAGAACTTCCTGGCTGAGGACTTTCTGGTGCTGAACGGCGATATATTGACCAACCTTGACGTAAACCAACTTTCAGGGAAGGGGAACGTCATCGCCCTAGTCCCACTTAAGAGCCCCTACGGAGTAGTAGAGGTCAGCGACAGTAAAGTCACTAGGTTTATTGAAAAACCAGTCCTATACGAGCATTGGATCAACGCAGGTGTGTATCACCTCACTCCCGAGGTCTTTGAGTACCTACCAGATAAGGGGGACCTGGAAAAGACTACCTTCCCCAACCTCGCGGAGAGAGGGCTATTAAAGGCTGTGAAGTTCAAGGATGCTTACTGGAGGTCCATAGACTCTATCAAGGACATGGAGGAAGCTTCCCAGGAGGTCGAGAAATTTGTACGATGACTGGGGCCATCAGTACCGGGAAGCCATGGGACTGACCGTACCCTCCCTTGCAGGAAAGGTCTCCTGTACGGGGATGGGGGGCAGTGGGGTAGTATGTGAAGTAGTAAAGGCGTTTTATCCCCTGAGGACTGACGATCCGGACGTGCTAATAGCTGTTAGCTATTCAGGGAACACTTGGGAGACCGTGGAGAGGGCTAAGCAGGCCATGTCCCAGGGTATAAGGGTTGTAGCTGTGACCTCCGGGGGAGAGCTCTCCAAGTTGACCAGAGAGGTCATCTTAGTGAAGCAGGGTAACCAGCCAAGGTATTCCTTTCCCTACCTCTTCCTTCCTGTGGTAAAGATGTTGAGGCCTGACCTGATTCCTGAGGTAGTGAGCGGGGTTGACAACGCCAGAGCAGTGGAGGTGGCTAAGGAACTACTGGACTTTATAGGGGGCAGGATCCCGGTCTTTTATGGAAGCAAGTACCTCGGTGTAGCTAAGAGGTTCAAGCAGGAAATTAACGAAAACGCTAAGTACCCTGCATTTTTCGGGGAAATACCGGAGGTGAACCACAACGAGGTGGAGAGCTACACCCACGGAGAGGGGATAGCCCCAATAGTCCTGGTGGGGAGCGAGATTGACCAGGTCACTGCAGAGCTGATTAACGCCTTTGTCCTCAAGGTGACGGGGATGAGGGACGTGTCCTTTCTAATTCAGGTAGCCGGTTTCCTGTCAGTAGAGTTGGCTAAAAAGCTCGGTGAAGATCCCTCGAAGCTAACGAAGATCCCAGAGGGAAAGAGGCTTGCCCAAAGGATTGGCCGTTGAGGGTGGAGGAACTAAGACCATTGCAGTCGTGTTCCACGGTGTAGAAATATTAGGGGTAGGCATGGCCGGCTCCTCCAACTTGGTAGAGGTGGGAAGGGACAGAGCTGAGAGGGCCTTGAGGGAGGCCATAGGTGAGGCGTTGAGTGAAGCTTCTACGTCGATGGAGGAAGTCCAGGAGTCAGCCTTCGCCTTAGCTGGGGTCGGGGATTCCCCCGGTTTTACGAGGGAAGTTGTGGAGCTTGTGAAGAGCATAAGGGAGGGCGCTGTTATCATGAACGACGGTGAGGCTGCAGTCAGGCTTGCCCACCTCTTTGAGGACGGTGGAGCAGTAGTAGCTGGGACCGGGAGCGTAGGATATATCCAGAGGGGAGGGTCAATGAGGAGGCTTGGGGGATGGGGGTGGTTCTTCGGGGATGAGGGTTCGGCGTCCTATATAGGCAAGAGGGCAATTACCATGGCAACTAGGGCGTTGGACGGCCTTTTGGAGAGTAGGTTACCCGGAGAACTGGAGCGGTTTTACGGGATGGAAATTAGGGACATAATTGAGATGTTTACGAGGAGACCGGACAAGAGCAGGATAGCCTCGTTCGCGAAGGTAGTGGATAGACTAGCAAAGGAAGGAGATCCTACAGCAGTTCAAATCATGAACGAGACTGTGGAATACATCAGCGCAGTCCTGGAAAGGATGAAAAGGGAGGTGACCAGAGTAGCTGGGGTTGGAGGGGTGTTCAACTCAGCATACGTAAAGGAAAGGCTGAAATGGTTGAGAACGTACAGGGGGTACCAGGCTGTTGTGGGTTGCGTGGTGAGCTTGAGGGTTGGATTAAAAGAGGAGGACAGGGATAACCTTCTAACCCAGCTGGAGAAGTTCATGAGCAGGCTAGGAGCTAGGACTGGTTAGCCAAGCTAATTATCTCCCCAGTCTAGTTACCTCCCTGATAAGATAACGGTAGACCTTACCCTTTTAGGCTAGGGGGTACATCTCTTTTACTCAATAAACGAGAAAGAGTTAGCCAATCCTTTTAATACTTCCTTGCTTGACTTAACCTCGCATGATCCTTGCAGAGGGATTAACCAAGGTTTTAGGTGGGAGGGAGGTCATTAACCTTAGCTTTAGGGTCGAGCCTAGATCCGTCACGGGTTTCATTGGTCCCAACGGGGCTGGAAAGACCACTACTATTAAGGTCATCTCTGGCCTCTTGAGGAAGACCTCAGGTAAAATTGAAGTTTTAGGCGAGGACCCTTGGGACAACCCCAGGATTTACGAAAGGATGGCCGTGATCTTTACATCCATTTACCACCCGCAAGAGGTAAGGGTGGTGGAATATCTCAAGGACTTGGGGAGGATATACGGTAAAGACCCCAGGGACATTATACAGGAGTTTGGACTAGAACAGCACCTCAATAAAAGGTTAGGCCAGCTCTCCTCTGGGTTAGCCCAGAGGGTTCAATTGGCTTCAGCTCTACTGAAGGAACCTGAGCTCATTGTAGCAGACGAGCCCACAGCTAACCTAGACCCCAAAGCACGGTCGGAGTTCTACGACCTTGTGAGGAGGCTCTCGAAGAGGGGAGTTACCCTCTTCATATCCTCCCATATCCTATCCGAACTGGAGAAGGTTGTAACTCACGTGGTTTTCATATCCCAAGGGAAGGTAACCTTTTCTGGAAGGATAAACGAGGCAATGAATGCAGGGGAGGAGATTTACCTCCTTGTGGACGACCCGGAGAGGGCTATCACTATCCTCAATGGGGAAATGGAGGGCGGGTACATCAAGGTTAGGGGTGACTTAAGGGAGATCGTTAATAAACTGGACGGTGAAGGGATAAAGATAATTAGCTTAAGGAGGTATTCCCTCGATGAGGCTTTCAAGAAATTTTCAGGTATTTAGGGTTATTTTCAAAGAAAGGTACAGGGAGCCAACCCTAGAGCTTGTCCTGCCTACCATGCTTGTGTCCAACATATTCCTCACAGCGTTTTACGAAAGGTCCGGGTTTCAGCCTTTAGGGATAGTGCTTAGTTTCGTCCCCGTGATCAGCGTCTCCGAGACCTTGGCTTTCGCTATTGGGTTGAGGAATTTGGTATTCGTAACGGGAGATCACCTATATAGGGGTAGCATCATCTCTTTCCTTACCATGCCCGTAAAGAGGGAGCTCCTCTTCCTATTCGTCTACGTAACAGATAACTTTGTACCGTTGGCCATCTGGGTCCTCACCGAGTTCCTCTACTCGTATCTGTCCGGAATAGGGGTACCATCGCTCCTCTTGGTTACCTTTGTGGTTGGGTACTTCTTCTCCGAGAACTTGGTGTTTTTCCTCACTCTCCTTTTTAGAAGCCCTGGGGTCTCCACCCTGCTCGCGATGTTCATCCTAGGTGGGGTGTTCGTATTTGGAGGGGCTATCCTCTATTATCAGCTATTGCAGGGTGCAACAACAGGTCTCTACGCCCTGTCCTTTTCCAACCCTTTTGTCTTGTGGATAGCCAACTCCCTTGGTAAAGACCTGGTCCCTGAGATAGTGACAGGGTTGTTGGTCGACGGGATCCTTGGGACTTTGTTCCTTTTGGTCGACTTTATGATGTTTAGGAGGTTGGAACTATGAGGGGAAGCTTGATCATAGCCTTGGGCATAGCGTTGCTTAGCCTTAGCGCTGTGTCGATAACCCAACACGTGACAATGAATCAGGTTTTGGTAAAGCCTTTCAGCATCCTTGTACCTTCTACTGCCCAGGGAGAGATCCAGGTAGAGGAAAATGCCAGTAATGTCACAGTTTACGTCGAAGTAATACACAACGGTGTGGGGAGCGTGGAACCCCTACCACTTGTCTTGCCCCTCTCCCAAGGGAACTGGACCTTGATACCTTACAGTGAAACTTACGCAGAGGTAGTGAGCAAGGTAGTTAACCAAACTGAACAGCTTAAGTGCGGTAACGTCACCGTACAGAAGGTAGTGAACCAGACCGTGGAGAAGGTATCAGGAAAGGTCAATGTTCCCATTTACGTTAAGATTGACATTTACAGGATGAGGTTAGTGGTAAACCCAGAACTGGTGGGAGGAGTTGGGGTTGGAGCTCTCATTGTGGGTGGAATCCTCCTATCAGGAGAGAAGGTATTAAAACATTAGGGCAGTCTATCTGACTTTCTCCCACTCCAGAAGGGCTAGGGTTCCGCTGAGGTCTTGAGCCTTACTCCCCCCGCGAGAGTTACTCCATTTGACGTTACGAGGGAGGAAGGAGCTTCTTCAACACGTTTACGGTTTTCTTTATTGCTTTCTTCATTATCCCCTTGGTATTGAGGTAGAAATCGACTCCGGCCCTCATCTTTATGGAGTTGACCAGAAGGGAGCGCCACAAAGAAGGGTATGTAGAGAGAGGTTCTTAAAATACTACCCGGCTTAAAAGGCGAGGTTTCCCTTCGTTTATAAACCTTATCTCAGTAGCTGAATTATTGTTTTCTCCATCTGAAGATAAATTCTTGACCTAAGTACGCCCCTAAAGGGTGAATAGAAAGTTCTGAGTTTAATCAGGGAAAGAAGCATCATGAGAGATACCTTGGCTATTTTTCTTGATACCTTACTACCCTCCTCCATATGGCTCCATGGGATCTCCACTTCCACGACCTTAAACCCCATCCTCAAAAAGGAATAGACCAAATTCACGTCAAATATCCAGTCGTTCATAATCAGGTCATCCATGACTTGAGCCACCTTGTCCCTTTTCATCACCTTCAATCCGGCTTGAAAATCCCTGATCTGGCCCAGGGACGGAAAGAATAACTTGGTTGTTAAAATAAACGCTCTGTGTAGGAGACCTCTAGATACGGGAAGGGTGTTAAATACTCTAGTGGTTATTACTAGATCAGCTTGCTCTAATTTCTTTATTACGTTAAATAACGATTCAACCTGAACAGGAAGGTCTGCGTCCAATAAAATGATTATGTCGCCCTTGCTTCTCTTTATTCCCTCTCTCAATGCCCCTCCTTTCCCGAGCCTGGAACTGCTCACGTAAAGGTCCACCGGAAATCTACTTACGATCTCCGGGGTCCTATCGTTCCCATCAAATACGACTATAATCTGGTGGTTCTTAAAGAAACTCGTTAAAGTCTGCAACGTTCTTCCGATCCTTTTCTCCTCATTGTATGCTGGGATAACTATTGAAAGCATGTTATCTCTAATATTTACTAATATTTAATGTTTACTAGGTAGAAATGGTGTTGATTCAAATTATTCTGTAGCTATAGATCCCTCCTATGCCATAAAGGTAAGGCTAGAGGCTTTCCAGGGAACTAAGGCTTGTTGGTCTTGCGCTTGTGCAAATATCTAGTATTATCTAGTACATGGTCTCGCGCTTTAGTGATCATGCAATGTCCACTTGTCGCGAAACAAGGTTTGACCTCTGAAGGGCACAATTGAACAGTATAGTCGAATAATGAATGGTTTTCGGAAGCAACCCACGCAATTACGAAACGGTTAAAGGCCTCACCCCTTAGTACGTGGAGGAAGTCAGTAGAAAGGGGTTTGGGTTTCATCGGATCTCATATAACTTGACATCAACCCTCAACCCTTGTCACGGGAGTCGGGCGGGTCTTCCTTCAACCTCCTCCGCCCCAAGGGCTAACCCCAACCCACTTAGATGGGGTACCGTTTAAGTGGGGGAACCCGAACATCTTGGGCTGTCCATATGCAAGCCTTTCGGGATACATACCCACATCCGGCATTTTACAAAAATATTAGTACGGAGTTATATAAACTTAATACTCTCACTGAAACTGCTTACCACGGCAAGGATACACCAGAGGGTTGAAAAGAGCAAAGTCCCTTGCTCTGACGAGGGCTAGTCCTGAAGTCTTATGAACCCATTAACTCAGACCCAAAAAGGTTTCGTCACCAACTGGGAAACCACGAGCGAACCTCCTTGAGCTGTCAAGACCAGTTTGTGGAAATTTATACGAATTCTACGCGTAGTGTTTCAAGATCTCCATCATCTTTCTTCCGTTCTCAAGCATCCATTGGTCGTTATTGAAGAAAACGTAGACCCTTTTGGGGCTCAGTTCCACTATTTTCATGACGTCTTCCCTCAAATCTTCATCCCGGTAATTGTAAAGGTACCAGTCTCCTCTTCCGTGCATCCGGAGATATACAGTGTCGGAACTCATGGCAATGATGACCCCGATAGGCGAGTCGATAGACACCTGAGTGGATTCTAGGTGTAGATTTGCCTTGTACCACTCAGTGTCTCTGAACTCAATAGCCATTTTCCTCCCTACCTCATGTTCAAACTTGATCACTCTGTCCATGTTTTCCTGGTTTAGCTTAAAGGAAGGAGGAAGCTGGAAGAGGTAGAAGTCAGGGTTCAGCCCTTCAACGCTTTCCTTGAACTGATGCCAAGCATCAAGACTACTAAGCCTCTCCACATGAGTGATGGACCTGTGGACCTTAATTGACCACCTTATTTTGTGTTGTTTCCATTCATCCACTTGCCTTTTAGTCGGGACACGATAGAAACTGAAGTTAAGTTCTACCGCATTGAAACCCGTGTTCTCTTCATACCAAGATAAGTTCCTACCCTTGTTCCAGCTGTAGGACCATCCGGACGTACCTACATAGATTTCCATGAATTTCATCTTCTTTACAAGGGTTAAATTCCTCTTGTCTTGAGTTCGTTCTTTTGCAGGGATCTCCTGAGACGTTCCCACCCTAGCCTTTCATTACCACTTCGCCTTACTTGTGTACCATTTGGTTATGTATGCTATCTAGGAACAGCTGGTAAAGTTGGAATAACTACTTCTTCGTGCCTAAGGTCAACTCGGTGACTAGATCCCCTTGTGGTGGTTAAGGATAGGCTATGACCTCCTCCCCGCCATAAATGCAGGGTTTCCCATCGTTTATAACTAACGTATAGCACCAAGGAAATTATTCGTGATGAGGTGTCATACCTTCACACTTTGGGCATGTCTAGGACACTATCCCTATTACTCATACTCCCTCCATACCTTACCGCAACTTGTGCACTTGTAGAACCTAGTTGGAGGTTCATCTGCAGCCCTGGTCTGTAACATCCAGAAATAGACCTCATCGTTCTTGCAATTTGGACATACTACCCCCTTCATTCTTTGCGTCCCTGTTGGCATTTCCGTCTCAATCACAATCATTCTTTCGTGTTCCGAATGCTTTATTTTAGACGAAATCACGTCCGATTTAACTGCCTCCTCTTCATATCCGCACTTGATGCATCTGTAAACGGACTTACCGTTAACTTTCCTTGGAGTCATCATGGATTTACATTTAGGGCAAAACTTCAAGGTGAGTCAATCATACTACGTTGTCATCTTTTTTTAACTTTTTGGATCTTTTGAGGTTGACGTCCTCCCCGCCATGGCGAGGGCTCCCCTCATCTGTCCGGTTTACATCCCTCATCTGGGGGGATAGTCGAGAGGCTCAGAGAACCCTCCCATACAGGTTCATAACTGCGGTGACGTCCCTGTCCTCATAACCACAGTTAACATAACGATAATATACATGGGCCAGGTCTGGGCAAGACTTCTTTAGGTACAAAGTCCTTAGCAATCCAGATCATATAGACATAACGGTCTCACGGAAACTGTCGACTACGGCTTATCTATGGGTTTATCTAAACTCCTCTTTATCATCTGGACTATCCTTCCACACTCCTCCACCAAGGCGCCCTGGTAACCTCTCCCCACGTGAAAGTTACTGAAATTTACTTCCATCTTTACCCTGCTCTCCTCGAACTCCTTCAAAGACAGGAAGAGGTGCTCAAGAAGGTTACCCCTAAAGACGCAGACCTCCCCTGTAGGAAGGAGTATTGCAGTCCTGGTCTGTTTCAAATCTTCTCCAGGTCCTTAATGAAGGAGTTCCCTAAGCTTATTACGTCCTCGATTGCCTTGTTAATTGCCTCCTTTGGGGAAATTGAGCCGTCCGTAGAGATCCTTAAGATTATCTCGTCCTTTAATGGGTGCGGTAGAAAGTAAGTAGCTAACAGCACTCCCTTCACTTGCCTAAGCCTGTTGGCTAGGAGGTTCCCCAGGGTGTGGTCCTCCCCCATGATCCTTAGCTCTAAGTAGTCCTGGGACTCCTTTTCAACTGCGATTTCCATTTCCCCTCACCGAATAAGGACCGACTTTTCTACTCTCCACATTACCACACAAAGGGCACTTTAAATGTTCATCGTCTACTTTAAGCATGGGGGTTCCGCACACTGAGCAGAGGGCGTAAATAACCCCCAGATCCTTCCCCCTTAGACTGAGCTGAAGGGGATAGGTGAAGGATATGGGTCTAGCCCTAATTACGTCACCTGGTCTGACCAAATCCCTTATGTTCTTGGCGTGCTTGTGGGAGGCTTGGGATACGTGTAGGTAACCCGTAATGGAGGGGCTTACGAACCTCTCCTCAACTCCGCTCACGGAGATCACGGCGTAATCTTCCTTCAGGTTGGAGACCATGCCGTAAACGTACTTGGTTTTCTTCAACTTGTAGACGAAGGTCTTCCTTTCAGGTATAACGTTGCTCTTCCTGTTTATCATATCGTAGAACAGCTTACCCACTATTGAAGCCCTCACTTCACCTTGATTTTCGTAACACCCTTCACCAGGCGTGAACTCCTCTAGAACACCCAGTTGTTCTCCAGGGAGGACTAGTTCTCCTTGCTTTCTCATTTTCACCACGGAAATATATATGGTTCAAGCTTATTGGTTATAATCATTTTCGCTTCCCCAGGCGTTAGGACAGGTTTTTCGTATGAGTAGAGGTCATCAGTCGGTAGCCTAGGGCAGGAGGTAACTACAAATGCGTCTATGTAACTTCTGTCTAGGTTGCGGAGGGAGTCCTTGGTGAGCACCTTACTGGTGACCACGAAGGTCCTCTTCCCCAAGGACCTAAGCCTCGACTCTAGGGACTTTACCATTAAGGGCCTGTTCTGCCCTACCTTCAGTCCCTGAATTATGACCCACGTGTTTGAGTCCATTGCCTCCATTATCTTAGAGTACCTAATCTTCAAGACCTTGAAGACCTGGGGCGAAATGTCCTCAACGGATCCTGTGTAGGGGTCTACCTTGATCACTGGCTTCCCGGTCGCCAATCCTAGACCCAGGGAGTGAAAGACCCCCCCTGAAACGTTGACGTGGACGTCAGCGTCCACCATAGCCGACTTGTAGTCACACCCCAAGACCTGCCCGTCGCCCATGAAAGGGGAGGAAGGCTTCCCAACAAGTATCTCAAAACCTTTCCCAGTAAGGAAGTCCCTTATTACTGGGATGAGCTTTCCGTGTTGCACTGTGGACGTGAGGGCTACCCTCTTTACCTTTAGGTCATTCAGGGAAGCGGCAAGCCTCTCTAGGACTTCCTGACTCAGTTCCAGTTTACTCTCGGCCTTGACGAACAGGGTTGGGAACTTGGGATAGTACCAAGTATAGGGGGAGTGACCGAAGTGGACTATTAGGTCAACCTTCAGTAGACTTGCCTCATCCTCAGCGATATCGCACGCCCCCCAACTGGGCTCCCCAGAGATGATGAACTCCACGTCTGGGACTGACCTTAACCTTTCCACAATTTCGGTCGAAAAGTATCTTAACCCTTCAGGGAATTGCAGGAGAACTCTCTTGACCTTTCTCCTTATTAGTTCAGACTTTAGGTATTCCTCATCAAAAAAGTAACTCACTGAGTTTTTTCCTCCTTAAGAGGAAGTACCACAATCTCGGTATCCAACGGGATCTTGCTCATGGCGACCTTGAAGGCCTTCTTTGCGAAATCGAGGTGCTCCTTCTTGACCCTCACAGCCATAATCATGTCTCCAAGCTTAGTTATCCTGGCAGCTGTCCCTATGGGCTTACCGAAAGATAGCCTCATCCCGTCCTGAAGCCTGTCCGCTCCCGCGAAAGCCATCATTTTGTTCTCCCTTATTACGTGATGCGGGTATTTGGTTACGAAAAGGTAGAAGTCGGTCTCGTTCCCTACAAATGAAGTTAGCTGTTTCAGAGCAATGACCCTAGCAGCTTCCAGAGCGTTATGCCTTATCTGGCCTATCTGCTTTGTGACTAACCTGACCTCAAAGTCGTACTGTTTCTTGTGGTCGCCCATGGTGAACTTGGTTATTTTGGGCTGTGGAACGCCCGGGATATACTCCTTTCTGGTATAGGCAGGACCTGAAAAGTGCCTATAGCATCTTCCTGGTCTAAGTGGCATGGTTTAAAGTAGCCTCGTGTGGTATTTAACTCTATGGTTTGTCGACTCTCTGGTGGAAGGGGTAACCTTACCCCTAGATGAGCTAGTCCATCTCGTCTGTGGGACAGTGTTCTAGATAACTGTCACGGAAACCAGGGTAAGTGAAGGGTCTAAGCTGAACCCTGAGGTAAACGTTACCCTGTGACTATCTTCCTTAAGCTTTCACGTATTTACCTAGGGACTTTTGTTCCTTTTCCACCTTATCCCAGAGGGCGTCGTAATTATCTTCAAGGAAAGCGTAAAGCTTGGCTATCCTCGCCATCACTTCAGCTTCGCTAAGGGAGTGTATCCTCAGCCCTACCCTTCCGACTGCACCACCCCTCACCATAACCCAGTGGGCGAAGACTTCCAGAGGATACTTCGAGAAGACCTCTTCCTTGGGGACTTTCCTACCGTATAGCCAGTATATCTCCCTCACGAAGTTGGAAGAGATATTCCTGAACATCCTGGGTTCCCACTCCTGAAGGATCCTCTCCCCTTCCTTGGAGAGGACATTCTTCAGGTATTGATAGCCTTCCTCTTCTCCTCCTGTCAAGGCCAGACCGGTCACAGCAATGACGAAGTCCTTTTGGGCAAGGAAGGAGTCAAAGTCCCTGTTCACGAAGAGCCAAGCGGTAGCTGCAAAGGAGTCCACTATTCCTTCCATTAATTTCCCAATGAGCTCCTCCTTGTTGAAATGCCTTTCCACGCCATTGCCGTGGAGTATATCCTCGAACTCCTGAAAGTCCACTTTACCTGCGTAAACTAGCTTCCCGTCTATGAAGACTGATGGAGTTGAGATGACGCCCCTCTCCAACGCGAGGAAGGGGTACCTCTCCGTGTCTATGATCTTGACTTTTCCAAGCAGACCCCTCTGATCTAGGTACTCCATGAGTAGGTTGCACTCGGTACAGTTCCTATGGGTAAATATCTCCACTTCCATTTATAGTCTTGTTTTCTTAGGGTTGAAGCAATTTATCTTTAACTTCCACCACGGGGTATCGAACCTCTTGTCCAGCAGCCAGACCGTTGCGTGGTCCTCCCTGCTCCTTATAGACCTTCCTATAGCCTGTTTTACCGCTACGAGCGCCGGGATCTCCATGAGGACGTCTCTAAGGCTCTGTTTCGTGAGCTTAAAGATCTCCTCACTCCTGAGCCTCAAGTAATCATCAAAGGAGGGATATGGGATCCCGCAAATGGCCACGTCGCCGATCACACTCCTTCCGTCTATCGTGAGCTCCACACCTTCCGTCAGTTTCCCTCTGGCTACCCCTGCGATGATGGTCTTTCCACCCCTTACCCTCTCCGTTACTTCTTCTAAGTTTGTACTAATCCCCTCGACGAACTTGCTCACCTTAACGTGCTTCATGACCTCCTCCATGATCTTGTAGCTTGGGAATATGGCTAGCACGTTCTTTGGGGAAGAGTAGTATATCCTCAATAGGTAACTCGCGTACTTCTTCCACATCTCCTGTCCCCTGGAGGAGTAGGAGGAGGTCACGTCTAGGGCCAGAACACAGTCGTATGTCCCGGTCACCCTGCTCTTGGTCTCCTTCTCCACGTCGATGTATAAGATTTCCCTAGAGATGCCTAGGACTTTAGATAGGTAGTCCTTGGGTTGCATAGTCCCAGACATGATTATAACTGGAATATTCTCGTTCAACACTGACACGTACTGCGTTGGGGTGACGGGCTTCCTGATTAAGCCCCCCTTGTAGGAGAACACAGGGTCTTCGTTCCCTAAGTAGAACTTAATGACTGAGCCTAAGTGAAGTCGCTTAATGGACTTGTTTAGTATCATCTCCCTCCTTCTCTCCTCGTATTCCTCCTTTAGGAGCTTAAGCTCCTCGTCCGTAGGCCTTGGAAAGTCCTTGACCAAGACGTACTTCTCTTCATCTAGGACGACCTTCCTAAGTCCTTCCTTAAGCCTGAACAGGATCTCCTTGGTAGCTTCGTTCTTAGCCTGTCTAACAGCAAGCTCGATGGTCTGCTCGGTAAGCCTCCTCTCCTCGATCTCGTTTAAGTTGTCCAGGTTATGCGCTTCGTCCACAACGATGACGTAGGACTCGAGGTCTATACCAAGGGATTCCCTCATCCACGGGATGAACAAGTAGGGGTACGTCAACGCGACCACATCTGCCTTTGGCATCTCCTCCATTAGGGTGAAGTAGGGACAGAACCCATCCAGTTTACCTCTCTCTTTTAAGTCTCTTAGGACTGAAAACGGTGGCCCTCTAGCCTGCACTAGCCCAGGGGAGGAGGTCATGCATAGGGAACACTTCACGTCCTCTGGGTCTACCCCTTCCTCGGTATAGAGACATGCCTTGGACTTCCCCACGATGAAGGAGAAAGTCTTGCCTAATCTCACTGCTTCCCTGTAAATGGGGTAAAACTCGTTAAGAGTCCTAACTGCGAAAAGAACCTTATCCCTCACTTCTAGGGCTGAGACCAACGAAAAAAGCGTTTTTCCGCTCCCTGTAGGCGACTGTAAGGCCACTAACTGGCCTTCATTCAGGGCCTTAACTACCTTATCCTTTAGCGAGTGTTGCCAGTCCCTTAGCTCCAATCCTGAGTCCTTGAGATAACTTCGTCTAACATTATATATCTTATGAAGGACTTCTCACCCAACCTCGCAACGTCGCTAGCTTTTCCTCTGACTTTGATGGTCAACATGAAACTGAAGACGTTCTCGATCTTCACTTGGGAGATTTCCTTTAAAACGTCATCTGATGGGGAGGTATCCAGGACAAGTATAGCCTTTATCTCAGTACTTGGAGAGCTCTGGGCTATCTCTACTATCCTGTAATCAACCTTGGTTCTGAGGGCTTCATTATAACTTATCATTTCACGCACCTTAATGTAGTATAGCGTTTTAACATTATAAAATAATCTGTTAAGGACTTAACGGAATAGTGACCATATAAGTGAATTATTAAGTTAATAATAATCAGGGATCTGTGCTAATTTTATTTAGATATAGAACAATCATGTTCACGTGATAATTAAGAGGCCTGAGATGAAGGTAGGGGAGAAGAGAAAAGTGGTGGATGAAGGTAAGGAGATTCTGTTGATATTCCTCGGGGGGTCTAGATACCTAGCTTTTGATAACAAATGTCCTCATCTGGGGTGTGACCTGAGCAAATACGGAGTTTTGATAAGGGAAGAGTTGGTATGTCAGTGTCACTTCAGTCACTTTTCCGTAATAGACGGGAGACCATTAAAGGGTGCGTCTAAGAGGGCAATAAGGGTTTACGATGTCAGGGTCGAAGGTGAGGATCTAGTCCTCACCCCAAGGGAGGGGGTAAGCGACCGTCAGCATAAATGAGCGCATGGGGTCTATCCTGTCTTCTTAGACGTATTAAGTGACGTGTAGGATAGGGATCCTTGTTTGGGGTCATTGGTTAGGTTTACTTCTGACATCCAGCTCTGTGAGGGTTTTTGTAGAGGTTCCGTGTGTCACTCCCCTTTCTTCAGGTTACTACTCGTTAACTTCCTCTGTCCTTAGCTATTAGGTAGTCTTAAGACGGTAAGGACGCTCTCCTCTGACGTTACTAAAGAGGTGGTCTCAATCCTCATCTTCATGGAGTTCGCCAGAGATGGGTAGTCATTAAAGGAGGTTTTAAGTAGCCTTTTACTTGCCCTAGAAGACCAGACTGGCTACCTGGAAGTGAATAACAGATATAAACTTGTTAATAAACTTGGTACCATCTTGAGACCTCTAATAGTAGCGTCACTCCCTATCTTGAGGAGGGAAGACCTAAAGAAAGTCCAGGACGTCGATGCCGATTTTGTAGAGCTACGTCTGGACTACCTAAGGGAAAGGGTGGAACCAACGGAGTTGGCATACCTCAAAGGGAAAGTCATAGTGACCTTGAGGGACAGGAATGAGGGGGGCGTGGGGAATATTGATCACGACGAGAAGGAGGCGTTCCTCAAGAAGCTCTTTGACCTCGGCGTGATGTATGATGTGGAGGAGTCCTTCCTGAGGAAGAGGAAAGTTCCTTACGAAGGACAAGTAGTCTCAGCTCATTATTTCTCCAGGTTGCCTGATAAAGAGGAGGTGGACCAGATCTTCTCAAGGTTTAAGCAAGCATATACGGTCAAGGTAGCCGTCTCTAATCTTCCCGGATACAGGGAAACTTTAGCATATATTTCTGAAAAACCTAACGCGACCTTTATGCCCATGAACGTTAAACCTATGGAAAGGCTCGCCTTCGCCCTCCTGGGCTCTAAGTTACTGTACACCTACGTTGAAGCCCCCACTGCTCAAGGTCAGATGAACTACAAGGAGGCTAAGAGGCTCCTGGACTTCTTGTTTGAAAATGGTAAATGAGGTTGAACTTCGCAGGGTTTCATAGTGCTTTGTGTAATCCATGGCCATCGGGCTTCACTGGGTTCGAGGAACTACTCCCTTTCACCACATTAGCGTAACCGCAAAACCCTCCTGGTGGACTTTAGGGCGTAACTTTGATCAACGCCCCTACCTTAGCTAGGCTATCCCAAAACTTTGGGTTGCTCTTCTTTACGCATTCAGCACTCAACACCTTTCCTCCCGCATTGAGGGCTAAGTCCCCTGCCATCATGGCGATCCTGTGGTCCTTGGGACAATCCACTTCCCCTCTCCTTAACCTTCCTCCAATTATCCTTATTTTCCCGTCTTGGACTTGGGTGGTTACCCCAAAGCTCCTCAATGTTAGGGTTATTGTCTCCACCCTGTCGCTCTCCTTGGTTCTGAGCCTCTGGACGTCCTCAATCACGGACTCGTTGGGCGAAATAGCCATGATCACAGCAAGGGATGGCGCTAGGTCTGGAACATCATTGACCGAGACTTTGAGAGGGTTGTGAACTCCGGTGTCCTCCACCTCCCACGTTCCTTCCACCACCTCGCTTCGGGCTCCGCTCTCCTTAAGGAGATTCACTATCACGTGGTCTCCAAAGTAGTTGGGCGTGGGATAAAGGTTAGTTATTTTAATTTTGCCTCCTGTAAGGATCGCACCGTTGGCGTAAAAGGATGCTAAGGCGTAGTCCCCCGGGACTTTCCCCTGGAACTTACCGAGCTGGGAGCATTGGACCTCTACGACGTTCCCTTCGAACCTAACCTTCCCACCTACCATATTTATGACTTCGGCGGTCATGTGTATGTAGCCCTTGGAGGAAATTGGGGGTATAATCCTGATTCTCCCTCCCCCCTTGAGACAATATGCGTAAATGAGCCCCGAGATGTACTGACTGCTCTCCCAACCTTCGATTTCCGTCTCGTCCTCCAGCTGACCCTCCACTACTAAAGGCAGGGAGTTGGAGGAAAACTTAGCCTTCCTCATGTACCTTAGGGCGTTGAGCGGTCTCCTCCTTAAGGTTTCGTCACCGTCCAACTTAACCTTCCTTCCGAGGGTTAGGAGTATTGGGATGATCATTCTCAAGGTAGTTGCAGAGCCTCCGAGGTGGAGTTCCTCCCTTCCCTCCCTTATTCCCCTAACCACATTGAGGGCGACCTTAACGTCATCCGACTCCGGAACGTTCTCCAGTCTGACCTCAGTTAGGAGCGAGAGCAGGACGTACCTTATGCCGTAGCTCTTGGAGGGTGGAGCTTCCACCTCGCCCCTTATGACAGAGGGCTCAATTTCTACTATCAAGATTTATCGGCCTCACCTTCATGACTCTTCCGTATCTCTCCAGGGTCTCCTGAACTGGGCCCTCTTCTCCTTCCTTGACCACAGCGAAGTAGGAGGGGCCGTTCCCAGAAATTCCAGAGGCTAAAGCACCCCTCCTTAGGCTTTCCTCTATTGGTTCCGATGGGAAACCCAGTATCTCAGCTACTGCTATTCCGTTCATCTTCATAGCTTCAACAACTCTACCTGATAAAGCCATTTCAAATATCTCCTTGAAGAGGACTCTAAACTTCCTCAATTTATTCAGGTCTATAGTCCCTTTACCTTCCCTGGCCAGTACGAGTATTATGAAATCCTCAGGAGCCCTATCCTTCCTTATCACTCTAAATTCCTTGTTATAGGTGAAGGAAATCCCTCCGTAAAATGAGGCCACAGAGTCGTCTAGAGCTCCGGTGTAGGAGACCCCAGCCTTGAGGGAAAGGATAGCTGAAAGTTTGGGCACGTCCAGTTCTAGGTCAAACTTCTTGGCTATTTCACCTATCAGCGCACACGAGACCGCGCTACTACTCTTCAGACCGCTACTCCTGGGTATCTCGGACTTAATCTCCACCCGTAAGTTGTCTATCCCGAGCCCTCTGAAATAGTCCAGGATCTCCCTGACCAGGACGTCATTCTCCTCGTTTTTACCCTCCGAGACCTCCACGACTACCTTAAGGTTGACCGCCATGGAGGATCCATACCATGAGGGTAGGGCATTGACTACTGAGATTCCTCCGTAGGCCTGCATTCTTCCATGTACCTCCTCCACCTGTCCTCTATTATTTCTGCCTGGCTTTTCTCCAGTCTAACTGTAGGGATGACACCGGATCTCAGGGAGTGGTCAGCTAACGTTAGCGCCATCATGGACTCAACCACCGAAACCCCGCGTATCGCCACTGCGGGATCATGCCTCCCTAGGACTGAGATCTCTGAGGGATTGCCTGTCCTTAAGTCCACAGTGCCTTGTGGTTTCCTTATGGAGCTTGTTGGCTTGAATGAGCACCTTATCACTATGTCCTCTCCGGTAGTTATACCGCCTAGGATGCCTCCAGACTTGTTATCCTTCCAACCCAGTCTCTCCCCCTTCTTCACTATGGCGTCGTTGGCTTCACTCCCCTTCATCCTAGACGCTTGAAAGCCCAACCCGTATTCGAAGCCAGTCACAGCCGGAATGGATAGGATTGCCTTGGCAAGGTCAGCCTTAATCTTATCGAACGTCGGTTCCCCCAGACCTGGGGGAGGATTCCTAGCAATAACCTCTGCTACTCCACCGTAGCTGTCGCCCTCTACGGTCGCTTGCTTCACTAGGTCCTGGAATCTAGCTTCGCTTTCCTTGTCTGAGGCCCTAACTGGACTGTACTTTGAGCAGAGGACGCTACGAAAGTCAGCAGGTTTAGACTCCAGGGGGCCCAGACTCTTGAGCCTACCCGCTATCCAAGTATCGTGGTACATTAGAAGTTTTTTAGCTATGGCACCAGCTGCGACTCTACCTACAGTTTCCCTTGCACTGGATCTACCCCCTCCTCTGTAATCCCAGTTCTCAAAGCCGTACCTCATAATGAAGGGTAGATCTGCGTGTCCAGGTCTCGGTTTAAACCTCACTTCCTCGTAAAAGGATGAAATGACGTCAGTGTTCCTAACTACAATGGCTATTGGGGATCCTGTGGTTCTCCCATCGTAAATCCCGCTGAGTATCTCCGGAACGTCCTTCTCCCTCCTGCCTGAGACGTAAAGTCTCCCTGGCCTCCTGAAGGAGAGCTCGAATTCTATGTCCTCTTGGGAGAGCTTAAGTCCTGCAGGGACTCCGTCAACTACCACCCCCACTGCAGGTCCGTGACTCTCCCCAAAGGTAGTTATGGACAAAACTTTACCGAACGAGTTGCCTGGCATTTAGGAAATTCACCACCTGTAGGTCATCTAAGCTCTTCCCAAACCAAATTTTTTCAGCCTCCATTGCTTGCCTCACTAAGATTTCCAGTCCCGTAACAGTCCTCAGTCCCCTTTCCTTAGCCAGCTTGAGGAAGGGGGTGTCCTTGTACACGAACTCGATAGCGACTTTCCCCTTAACACACTCCAGAGGGACTGAGTAGGGATCAGGGATTGTGTTAACCACGATGTCGTAGTCGTCCCTGCAGTCATCAGTCACTTCAGCTTCTAAACTGTACCTAGCTAACCTGTCGACAAGCTCCTGGCTCCTCTCCCTAGTTCTGTTCCTTATCAGAATCCGACTGCCCATCTCCGCTAGGGCAAAGGACGCTGCCTTAGCCGCTCCGCCTGCACCGAGTATCAAAGCCTTACCATACTTTTCTCCCACGAGTGACTTTACTGCGAGATAGTCCGTGTTGTAGCCCCTTCCTTGGAAAACCGTGTTCACTGCACCTATCCTCTCAGCCTCGGGAGAGAGAGAGTCAAGGTAGGGTATCACGGACTCCTTGTAGGGTATAGTGACGTTTAGTCCGTAGGTCAACTCTAGCAGACCTGGCAAAGCCCTCTGGAACTTTTCCCTACCCAGGTCGAATATGACGTAGAGGGCGTTGAGTCCTAACCTCTCGAAAGAGTAATTGTGAATTAGAGGAGACAGGGAATAACTTATCTTCTCTCCTAGAACCCCCAGTAATTTGGTTTCGTACGATATGGAGGTGCAGTTCACGTCCCATCACCCAAGCACTGCACTACGAACCCCCTTAGGGTCTCAAGGGGGATCTTTACCCCTCTCCAGCTCCCTATCCTTGTGGGAAAGGGCATAAGGATGTCCTCTCCTCTCCTCTTCTTGTCCTTGGAAAGGGACTTAACAGCCTGCTCCTTATCTAGTCCCTTAAGTTGGTCTGGGGAAATAGGTAAGTTAAAGAGCTGAAGGAGCCAGATAACGTCCTCCACTACCCCCTCCTCCGCGTAACCCATCTCCTCAGCTATCTTCGCCTCACAAACCATCCCCACTGAGATGGCTAACCCGTGTGGGATCTGGAAGTTGGATCCGGCTTCTATTGCGTGTCCTACGGTATGTCCAAAGTTAAGTACTACCCTAATACCCTTAGTTTCCCTCTCGTCCTCTGCGACGACCTTAAGCTTATTTAGAGCTGACAAATGTATAACCCTCTCGAGGGAGTTCTGCTCCTTCCTCAGTATGGAGGAATAGTTTAAGGAGAGGAAGTCGTAAAGCTCCTTATCCAGGACCAGACCGTACTTTATGACCTCCGCCATCCCCTTTCTTATCTCCTCTTCAGGCAAAGTGTCCAGGAAAGAGATGTCCTCCAGTATTAGGGAAGGCTGATAAAAAGTGCCCAACATGTTCTTCGCCATCCCGTAATTTACGCCTGTTTTACCTCCTATCCCCGCGTCAACCATCCCCAAGAGGGTGGT
This sequence comes from Metallosphaera tengchongensis, assembly GCF_013343295.1. NCBI lineage: Archaea > Thermoproteati > Thermoproteota > Thermoprotei > Sulfolobales > Sulfolobaceae > Metallosphaera > Metallosphaera tengchongensis. The sequence continues at coordinate 552,332 of NZ_CP049074.1, forward strand.
GGGTACGTTGACCAAGTTTAGACCCCTCATGAAGATGGAAGCCGAGAACCCGGCTACGTCAAGTACGGTACCCCCTCCAATGGCGACCAGGTAGTCCCCCCTTGTGAACTCGGCTTCGAGGAGTTCGTCGACTATCCTCATGGCGTTCTTAATGTCCTTACCAGATTCGCCGTCCTCAATTTCCACCTCAAGGTCAGCCTTCAACTCAGGCTTAATGGATTTCGGGTGGACAATGCACTTCCTTCCAGGAAGCGACTCTATCTCCTTAACTACTCCTCTCCCTACCTTGACTTTCACCTCAGAACAGCAGACCTGTTGAGAGAACTCCATCATGCAGACCTACCTAGAACTGACGCCAAAGCCTTTATCCTCTCCATGAGGAGCTGGAACGAGTCTGGAGTTAGCTGTTGCTCTGAGTCGCTCAGCGCGACCTCAGGTTTTGGGTGTACCTCTATTAGAATCATGTCCGCTCCTGCAGCAACTGAGGCCAATGCCAGTGAGTGGACTAGTTCCCTCTTCCCTGCAGGGTGGCTTGGGTCTGCGCAGAAGGGGAGGTGTGTCATTAGCTTCCCTGCCACCATTCCCCCCAAATCCAGGGTAAACCTAGTGGACTTCTCGAAGGTTCTAATTCCCCTCTCGCAGAGCACCACGTTACCGTTCCCTTCCATTAGGATATACTCAGCAGACTGTATGAGCTCCTCCACGGTGTTGCCAAGTCCTCTCTTTAGGAGGACCGGTTTACCCATTTTCCCAGCCTCCCTGAGCAAGGTGAAGTTCTGCGAGTTCCGAGCACCTATCTGGATCATGTCGGCGAACTTCACGAAGGCGTCCCTGTCCCTAGCATCAAGTATCTCGGAGACTACAGGAAGTCCAGTCTCCTCACTTGCTCTCCTCAATATTTTGAGCCCCTCTTCTCCTAAACCCTGGAAGGAGTATGGGCTTGTCCTAGGTTTGTAAGCCCCTCCCCTAAGTAGGGAGGCACCAGCCCTCTTGACTGCCCTAGCTACAGTCAGGGTCTGTTCCTCAGACTCTACGGCACATGGGCCCGCAGCTACTACCACCTTGTTTCCTCCAACTTCAACGTCCTTGACCTTGACCAGGGTAGGGTCCTTCTTCCACTCGTTACCAGCTAAAACGTAGGACTTCTTTGTCTTTACCATTAACTCAACCGAGTCGTCTTTGATTCCCTCCACCTCAGAGTCTGGATATGCAAGTGCCAATTGCTTCCCGTAGAGGTTGAGGAACTTGAAGGAGGCCGAGCTTGACTCGAGCTTCTCCTTTAGGGATGATGTATCCGTACCCCTTAGAATGAACAAGATCATTTCTTTTCCTGTTCAAAAGTAGAGAAAAGGGTATTTAACTCTCTAAGTCCTATCCTCCTGGCTTCCTTGGCGTAAGGGTTCAACCTCTGTATCTCCATGATCACGCCCTCCAGTTCCCTCACCCTTTTAGCTATCCTGTGAACCTCCCTGAAGTTAGTAGTTTCAAAGTTGCTGAAGTCTACGTTCATCTCCCTGGAGAGTAATTCAAGGCTCCTGGAAAGCCCAATCATGTAGAAATGCGGGAGCACCTGGACTAGGGCCATTGCCCTCTCATGAGTATCTAGGTCAGTTACCACGACGGAGAGACCCACGTCAGTCCAGAACTTGTGCACATCTTGGATGTCCCCAGACGTGGAGGAGGGTATTAATGCTATCTTCTCCCCAACCGGATTTAGGTAAGGCCCAAAGAGGGGATGAGTAGAAACGAATCTGAACTTCTCCCTCTCGGAGGTTCTCTCCAGTTCCCTAAAAGAGCTCTGCTTGCTGGAAAGGATGTCCATGACTGTCTTCCCGGATGCCGCGTGAAGGTACTTGGACATGCTGTCAGAGAACACCCCCTCTGGCGGAAGCGCTAGTAAGATCATTTCGCCCCACTGTAACGCGTGGGGGACCGGCATGGTGGTGAAGCCGAACTCCTTCGCCAACTTCTCAGACTTCTCAAGGTTCCTACCAGTGATTACAACTTCGTGGCCTGCTAGCTTAAAGAGCGACGCAAGGGATCTAGCCATGCCCCCGTATCCGACTATGGTAACTTTCCTCCTCTCAGATGGTCCCAACTCCCTCATCTTAGCTACGGTGAAGATGGTTGACAGAAGGTTGTCGGCCAGAACTTCAGGTATGCCATACCTCCTTGCCATTCCCCTCCATTTCTCCCTGACCTCGTCCTCTCTCCTTTGGTCGGTGACTGGGAGACCTTTAGCCTTCTTGAACTTACCCACCTCTGAGACTAGTTCCAACCTTCTGAAGAACAGTTTGAACAGCTCCTCATCTACCTTATCTATCTCTGCCCTAAGCCTATCAAGTTCCGTCATCCCTGCCCTGAACCTCCTTGGTTACCTTTGGAGATTATTCTTTTAGTCCATTCCGCCCTCGGACATAAAGGAGAACTTCTATCCGTGGGAAATTTCCTAGTTTTCAAATTATCCAGCTCAGACCTCCCCCTAGGTTTCCTGAAGGTGGAATTGCAGTCTAGATTCTCCCCATCGGAGTAGTTGATGTTCCCACGGTTCCAGATCTCAAATCCCCCATCCATCCTCACAGCAACCAGCTCGTTAAATCCTTGCTTCCCACCCTCTGGTTCCAAGACGTGGAGGCTGAATAAATCCGTGAGATCCAATTCCCCAGAGGGCGTTTCCATGGTACAAACGTAGTCAAAAATAGTTTTTAAATATTTACCCGTGGCGTAGCTAAGTTCACTTCATTAGCTCTAGGGCTGCATTGACGATGGTCTTCTGGGTAATACCGTAATAGTCTAGGAGTTCCCTTTGGCTCCTGGCTGACCTACCGTAAGTCGTTGCTCCTACGAACCTCATGGGTACGGGGTAGGTCGAAACCACAGTCTCAGCTATCGCTGAGCCCACCCCTCCCATCACGTTGTGCTCTTCCACCGTAACTATTCTTCCTGTCTTCCTGGCTAAATACTCTATGGTAGACTTGTCGATGGGTTTAATCGAAGGTACGTTAACTACAGCTGCGCTGATTCCCATCTTTTCCAGTTCCTCAGCTGCCTTAAGCGCGTCCCAGAGCACGACGCCAGCTCCCATTATGGTCAAATCGTCACCGTCCCTCAATGTGTAGGCTTTCCCTATCTCGAACTTGTAATCTATAGTCGAGGTTATAGGTGGAGAATAGTCCCTCCCCATTCTGTAATACAAAGGCCCCTTGTCGTTCAAGACTACGGGCATACTTCTCTCCACTTCCGCAGCGTCTGCCGGAATCACTACCTTAAAGTTGGGGATGACCCTCATTAACGCAATGTCCTCCAGGGCCTGGTGGCTTGAACCATCTCCACTGTCGCTGTAGCCCGAATGGGTTACGAAGACCTTTACGTTCAAGTTCATCCTACCTATTGAGTTCCTCATCTGTTCCCAGGCCCTCATTAGGAACATGGCGAACCCAACTACCACTGGTTTCTTCCCAACAGCTGAGAGCCCTGCCCCGAAGTTTACCATGTCCTGTTCCGAAATGCCCACGTTGAAGTACCTGTCTGGAAACTTCTCCTTGTAATAGGACGCCCTTGAAGAGTCACCTACATCGGCCGTAATTACTATGATGTCCTTGTCGGCCTCCCCTAACTTCACAAGGGTTCGGCCGAAGGCTTCACGTATTGAGGAGAAACTGCCTTGCAACATCCGGAACAACCCTCTGTCTCTTAGTGTTCTCTATCGGGGTGAACCCCTTGCCTCTCTTGGTATCTGCGAATATCACAGCAGGTCTCTTACTTTTAACGGCCTCCTCCACGGTAGAGAGGACGCTTGAAATATCGTGCCCATCGCAGTGGAACACTCTCCAGCCAACAGCCCTCCATACCTCAGGAAGGAATTCCTTTGGCTTCACGTCCTTTGTGCTCTCATCTAACTGGAACCCGTTAACCTCAATTATGGCGACCAAGTTGTCTAAATTCCTAGCGACCGCGTGAGTCATCGCTTCCCATATCTCTCCTTCGTCCTGCTCTCCGTCTCCCATTATCACGAACACCCTACCAGTCCCCTTAGCCATCCTTATGCCTGTGGCAACACCTATGCCGAAGCTTAGACCTTGCCCTAGGCTCCCTGTTGACATGTCCACTCCTGGTATAAATGTCTCAGGATGCCCTTGAAGTAGGCCTGAGATGTCCTGTATTTTCCACAGTTCCTCCTCTTGAATAAGACCCTTCTCATGTAGCACTGCGTAAAGGGCTGGCGCTGCGTGGCCTTTGCTTAATATTAACCAATCTCTGTTAGCCGGATCCTGGGATTCCCTTAGCACCTTCATTTCTAACGCTGTAAGTATTTCTATACTGCTCAAGGAGGAACCAACATGTATCGACTGATCGTAGAACTGCATCTTTATAACGTTCTTCCTGGCCCTGTTGGCCATCTCCTTGAGCTTGTTTATTTCCTCTATTGATATTGGAATTCCATCACTTCCACCTTTTTCCATTGGTGCAACAACTAACCCCCAAGCTAATCCATACGCTTCCTTTTTTAAGTTTTCGGAGCGAGAGTAAAGTGGATAGTCCGGCAGTCTACCGGGGGCACGTATAGCAAATCTTAAGCTCCATCTTTTGAGGGCTTCGCATTTAGGGAAAGCATTTAAAAAACACTGGGTGAGATACTTCTGTGTGATATCATCGAACTCGCCCAGCTCCTTGATTGAGGATTCAACTACGCTAATGCAGGGACAGCATCCGTTAATTTCATCCCTTTTAGGTGAATCATCGTATCGTGGAGTTTCATTAACCCTTCCCAGCGCGACGTCATTAATCAAGTGGGAACTTAAATCTAAACCTTTGGAGAGGGGAGGAAATGGTTTAGATGATCGACACATCCTTTGGGAGCTAGTTAAGTAAGGTGATTACTCTGCCGAACTTTGAAATGGTAACTAGACAGCTTCTGGTTTTAGGTCCTGAGGTTCAGGAGAAAATTTTCAATCTCAAGATCCTGGTCGTAGGTTGTGGGGCTTTAGGGAGTTCCATACTGGAACAGCTCGTTAGACTGGGGGCTGAAAACATTACCGTCATGGACGCTGACGTGGTGGAGATATCGAACCTCCACAGGACTCACCTCTTTAGGTACGAAGACGTTGGAAAACCGAAGGCGCTAGTTTGCTCCCAAAGGGCGATGGAGATAAACCCGGGGGCTAAGGTCAAACCAATACTCGATGTCCTTGACGAGACCAATGCGGAGGAAATGGTTAAGGGAGTGGACTTGGTTTTTGACGCTCTGGACAGCGTTAACTCCAGGTTAATCCTTAACGACGCATGTGTTAAGAACAGGATCCCATTAATATATGGAGGGGTTTCAGGGGAGTATGGATCGGCCATGTTGGTGAAGCCTGGGGAGACCCCTTGCCTATCGTGCTTTATGGAGCCTCAAGAGGGAACTGACGCTTGCGAGACTGTGGGTACCACCCCAATGACCGTGTCCTTAGTAGCTACGTCCCAGGTCCAGCTCATGCTTCGCCTTCTTAGGGGGGATTATGCTTCAGGCCTTTACTACATCGACGCAGGTTCACTTTCAATCGACCTGATAAAAATGGAAAGAAATCCATCTTGCCAGGCCTGTTCCCTGATGACGTATAAGTATCTCAAGGGTTTGGGGCACAGTTGTGGAATCGTAAGAGTAAAAGAAAATCCCCCTGAAGGCTCACCAGTACCCTACGTGAAGAGAGTGAACGACGGGCTGCTGATCTGCTATGAAAAATGTTTTAAGAAAATAGGAAGGTAGAACTTAGATGGAGAGAAAATTACTAGTTGCCATCCTTGTCCCACCTGCCGTCATAGTAGCCTACTCGCTCATTTATCACATAGATTTCGTGAACGTTATTAGGACCATGAGCCCAGTTCTCTTTTCAGCTTTTCTCGCTTCTTATTTCGGGCAACTTCTGATCCTGTCGATCAGAGACTCTAGAATAGCAAAGGTGTCCTACTTCACCGCTTTCAAGGCTAGGTTTCTAGGCAACGCTGTGGGTTTGATAATCCCAGGTTGGGTGGGACAGGACCTAGTGAGGGCTACTGTCTACGCCAAGAAAAATAGGGACCTAGTAAGCTCATTTGCCTACTCGCTGAACGAGGCCTTTTACGACGTAGTGATAGGATCAGCGATGTTTTTAGCTCTCATTGAAGTCAAGGCTTCACCAGTTGACCTCATTTACATACTAGTTACTCTGGGAAACATAGTCGGTTGGACCCTCGGTACAGGGTACGTTATTTTCACCTCCAAGAAAGTTGTGAAAGCCGAGGAGAGGATGGTGAACTTCCTCAAGATGCAGAGCTATTACGTCCTACTTCAGAGGGGCAAGGAGAGGGTTAGAGAGGCTACGACACCGGGCTCGTTTATTCTCAACAGCCTAATCACCATAGTAGGTTACCTTGTCCAGTCAGTAGCTTTCTTCTTCGTAGTGCCCAAGTTCCCCATTGACGTTTTAGTGAACATGACCTACTTCGCTGCCTCCCTAATTCCGATACCTGCAAGCTCCGGTTTCGCAGAGCTGGGGCTCTCCATATACTTCACCCCAAGCGTTGTGGTAGCCCTAAGGATCTTGGAGCTGATAGACTACTCTTTAGGTTTCCTTTTGATCAAGGAGATAGGCCTTGGTGAACTTAAAAAGCAAATAGAGGAAATAAGGTCTTATGGAAAACTTCCTGAGAGACCCGGTACCTGAAGAGGCCTCAAAGCAACTCTCTGCGATATACTCTGAGAGGCAAACCTGTCTGAAGGGCCCATTTGATCCTGACTTCCTCATATTCTCGTCATTAATTTCCAAGTATTTTAAGGGAGACATCGGTGTCAGCTTCAAGGAGCCGTGTCCGTTACGGGCCGAGAGGAGAGAGAACGGTAACTATCTCGTCTATAAGGACGCGGAGTATTACCTCGGGCCGTCCTCATTTTCCTCACTTCTTCCTCTCACCCTAGACGATCTAGTTCCAATCCTGTCAGGGATCTCCTCAGACCTCATCCTCAGGAGGAGGAAGTTAACGGAGTGGGAGAGGAAGGTTTTGAACAACGCTGAGAGACTCAACCTTAAGGTGGAGAAGTCCTTAAGGTTACCTGGCTACAACGAGGTACCCCTTTTCCTTTCAATTTATTATTCTCTCGACCCATTTATACCTGAGATATCTGGGAACAGGGAGAACTCGCTGAAATTGGTCAGGGAGATTGGCGGGAACGAGTTCACGAAGTTGGGGGACTTAGATGAAGCTCAGCTCAACTCGTTGATCTTCAGGTTGATTTCCTCTATCTCCAGGCTGAACCCAAAGGTCACTAGGGATGACTTGATTGAGGAGAGGTTCTTCTTTGGTAACTTCGATTTCCTCGAACTTGGCTTCCTCTCCATTTTCCTAATGGACCTTTACGGCTACCCTGGACTCTTCAGGTTAGCCAGTGAGCCTTCCTATCCGTCAGAGATGGTCGTGGTGTATAGGGAGACCCTAAGTAGAGGTCTAACCCTTAGTCTACAAGACTCCAAGGACTATTACCTTGTGGAGACATCGTTGCCTTCCCCTACTCTTCTTTACCTGATAGCTAAACAGTTGGGCAAGATCAAGGTGGAGAAGCCTGTGGTAGCGAAGGTCGGGGATAAGTTGATACCTTCAAGGTACTTCTCTAGGTGAGCCCATGCTTCAAAGGATAAGCGTATGGATTGATTCAAAATTTGGTGAAGAGATTGCAAATTCCATAAAGGTTGACAACATTAATATACCAACCGGAATGAGGATAGAAGTCCGCGGTAATAAGGAAGGAGTGGAAGTGGTCGCTGAGGTAGAGTATAGGGACCCTAAGTCCATCCTAACCCTTCGCAATACCGTGGATGAGATTCTGGAGCACATTGAAATGCTTATTAAAGTCCTCGGAGAGTAATTCGAAGTTGCAATGTTGAAAGTGCCTTTTTTAATATCATCTAAGTGAGGTTTAATAATTAAAAGAGTACAGATGTTTTACGTCAGTAGTAAATTCTTTACAGCAATTAGTCCATTTCATGTTTATAATTCGATAATCTGCATAGGCTGTCAAGAGGAATGGGAGCGAGTTCTACTTAGATTATAACCTTGCACTACCTAAGATAGAACTAGTATCTTCCATGAGATCTGCATAAACAAATAAATAATATTCGAATGATAGTTTCTTCTGCGATTCCATGATTATTAACAAATATCTGCCCATACCCAACCAGACAGACTCTGAGTTTTGGACAGTCGACAGGCTTAATCACATAAGGCAGCTCGCTTTTACGGGTAAGCCTTACCAAATATTCAAGAGCAGGCGTTCTAGCTTAAGGATTCTGGACAGGGTCGAGTTCAAGGTAGCTGAAACTAAGGTTACGGATTCGCCTGTTGGATCCACTAAGTTCCGCTTTTCTGGGATAGAAATGTCAGCTCCCCTTTACCTCGGGGACATGTCTTACGGTGCCTTGAGCGGGAACCCCAACATTTCCATAGCTGAGGCAGCCGAGATAACTGAAACCCTAGCTGGGACTGGGGAGGGTGGTCTTCACCCTGACGTGGCTAAACACAGGAGAATCTTCGTGCAGTGGGCATCTGCTAGGTTTGGGGTCGACGTTGACGTCCTTAACGCAGGGATGGGCGTTGTGATAAAGATAGGTCAGGGAGCGAAACCTGGGATAGGAGGTCATCTTCCAGGTAGCAAGGTAACGGAGCCCATATCCAAGACCAGGAGGATACCAGTGGGAATGGACGCCATTTCGCCCGCTCCACACCACGATATTTACTCCATTGAGGATCTAGGGCAGAGGATTGAGGCGCTCAAGGAACTTACAGGGAAACCCGTCTTCGTTAAGGTTGCAGCTACCAATTACATACCTTACGTGGTCTCCGGTATTGCTAGGATGAAGGCTGACGGTGTCATAATAGACGGTCACGGGGCTGGGACTGGGGCTACCCCCGCAGTGATAAGGGATAACGTGGGGATACCAATCGAGTTGGCTGTAGCCTCGGCTGATAGAGTGTTAAGGAGGGAGGGGATGAGGGAAGGCTTCACCATTATTGCAGCTGGAAGGGTAGCTGATGCAACTGACGCAGCTAAGTTGATCGCGTTGGGCGCTGACGTGGTAAGCGTAGGGACGGGAGCTTTGATCGCCATGGGCTGTGTGATGGTCCATAAGTGCCACATAGGTTCATGCCCCACCGCATTGACTAATAAGATAGACGGTACGAGGATCATGGACGTTGAATTCGGCACTAAGATGTTAGTGAACTACGTGAGAGGTTTCGCCCTTGAGCTTGCTAACATCCTGGATAACCTGAACGTGAGCTCCATAGAGGGGCTTAGAGGTAAACGGGATTTGCTCTACGGTTATGGGCTCTCCAGGGACGTGCTTGACATTCTAGGAATTAAGGGGGAGGTGGAGGAGCTGAACCCTAAGATAGGGGAGCTTTGGACTAAGAGGAGGAAGACAGCTCTTCACGACCTCATTAACAAGGGGGAGCCGTCTCTGACTAGTATGGGGAGCACTGCACCCCCTGACGTTGAGAAGCCTGCCAGGATAGTGGACTGGTTGAGGGTCGACGGCGCTCAAGTTACGAGACCCTCCATAGATCCCTACAGGGAGGACATCGACACGAGTTTCCTCCTCATGGGGGGCGAGGTTTACATCTCTTTACCTGTCATGTTCGATGTCACCAACGCACCTGAGGATTATCTGCTAGCCTTCTCCTGGGCCTCCCTTGCCCTGGGTACATTGGTCTTTTCACCTGAGTCCGTGAGTCCCTACGAGGAGGTTTACTTCTCAGCTGATGGGAAAGGTCTACTGACCTGGTCCACAAGGAAATCTCCGGGAACTTACTACGTACCCCAAGACTTAGACGAGATGGAGACCTTAGCCAACGAGGGGGAGGTGCCGGGTTTCGTCATAGATGAGGACGTAATGGGGGAGGATCTTGAAGTGTTGGTATCTGAAGCTGATGTACGCTTGAAGGAGGCTGGGGTTAGAAACAGGTACGACCTAGTTGCTAAGTCCTCCAAGTTGAGGGATTCAGCTGACGCTTTCAAGCTCGTTGCCTTGGGTGCAGACGCAGTAGTTATGCCATATAGCGTCCTGGAGATAGCCATAGGTGAAGGAAGCAAGGGAAACCTAAAGGAGAGGGCATTCAACCTCATCTCAGGAATGAAGAAGGAGATAGCTCTCCTAGCCGGGGCAGCTGGAATTTACAGCGTCCAATCCAGCCTTACTGGAAATAGAGAGCTACTAAGGGCCGTGAATCTCAATTCGTACATTGCCAGAAAAATAAGAGTGAGGCAGGCTGGTTCTCTATGATCTCGCCATCAGGATGCGGAGTATTTGGTGTACTAAGGAAACCTGGATCCCAGAAGATAGACGGAAATATGGTGATCAAGGCAATTGACGCTGTGAGTTACAGGGGGAGCGATAAGGGGGCAGGCTACGCGGTCTTTGACAGGGAAGAGGGAAACGTCTATCACATCAAGGCCTTCACGGATGACCCCTCAAAGACCAAGAGGTACATTGAAGAGCAGGGCCTTCAAATTCTCCAGGAAGAGATGGAGGGTGAAATAGACGGAGTGTGTAGTTGTAACTACAAGGTCTCTATAGCTAACATAGCGCAGCTCAGAAAGGCAGTGAGGAACTTTAACGATATGATGTGGTCTGAAAAGAGGGGGAGAATTTACAGCATGGGCAGGTCTCTTAACGTGTTCAAGGGGGTAGGGTACCCTAAGGATATAGCAAAGGTCTACAACGTGGAAAAGTACTCAGGAGACATGTGGCTGGCCCACACAAGGCAGCCCACCAATTCCCCAGGGCACTACCCGTACTGGTCTCACCCATTCTCATCATTCGACGTAGCTATAGTTCACAACGGAGACGTTAGCTCCTTTGGGGCAAACCTGGAGTTCTTACAGTCTAGGGGGTGGGGCGGTTTCGTTGGGACAGACAGTGAGGTTATGGCGTTCCTGTTTGAGGAGCTTCTGAGCGAAGGGCTTACAGTTGAGGAGGCATCTAAGATTCTCGTCAACCCGTCAAGGAGGAACGGCGTCATCTCAACGCATCATGATTACCTTTACAGAAACGCTAGGCTGGACGGGCCCTTCACCGCAATAATAGGGTATGACTCTGGGGACGACCTGTATCTAATAGGTATAGCTGATAGATCCAAGTTTAGGCCGGTTTTGATAGGGGAGGACGACAATTACTATTTCATTGCCAGTGAGGAAAGTCAGATTAGATTGGTTAGTCCAAAGGCAAAGGTATGGACTTTGAGTCCTGGATCTTACTTCATTGCTTCAATGAAGAGAGGGATAGTGAGTTACGGGAGGACCACTGAGGAGATGGAAAGTTTCTCCTCTCCGCCTATCTTTTACGTAAAGGAATTTGACGTCGATGCTAGCAAAGTGGGGTATAAGGATCTGGACCAGCATATATTGGGGACAGGTAAGAGGGAAGTTAAGGTAGTTAACGTAATGGGTCATAGGTTTGTTGGGATTAGGTTTCCAAAGGGTGGCCTCAAGGTAAGGCTTTATGGAGTAGTTGGTAACTCCATGGCTAATCTAAATGAAAATAACGAGTTCTACGTTTATGGAAACGTAGCAGACGACTGTTGCGATACCATGCATGGCGGTAAGGTAGTTATCACTGGTGATGCTAGAGACGTCCTAGCGCAAACTTTTCAAGGGGGCAAAATCTTCGTTGGGGGGAACGCAGGTAACAGAGTTGGAATACAGATGAGAGAGTATGCTAATAAAAGGCCTTATCTAGTAATAGGAGGAAGGGTAGACGATTACTTGGGCGAATATATGGCAGGCGGAGCAATAGTTGTTCTAGGTTTAAGGAGCAAGGGGGATAAGACAGGGAACTATGTGGGAACAGGGATGGTAGGGGGGAGAATCTACGTGAGAGGAAGATTGGACCCTGGCCGAATAGGAATGCAACCAAATAGGTTAGAAGTGAGGAGGCTACTTAGGGCACTGGAGCTGGGTGGGTACATTAAGGACATAAACAACGACACCTCCTACTTGGAGTTGATGAACAAACTTGAAGGCGAATCGAGGAAGTACGCGAAGAGACTATTCGAGGAAAAAGTTGGTATTCCGACTTATGAATATAGGGAATTGACCGAAGAGGAAATAAAGGAGTTTGAGCCCATATTCGACGAGTACGATAGAGACCTGGGGGTTAAGGCGAAGGAAACTTTAGGGGAGAAGTTCACGGTAATAAAGCCTTTGAAAGGTTAGTGCTGAGTAGAAATTTATTTTAGTTAAAGTTGTACATTGATGTCCTTATTTATGTCAGCTTGGATAACTCGTGCCAGGCTTAACCTTGGGCGATGCAGATTTTTTAATAAGTAACTGATCTAAACGGCGGTATCTCCTAAATACCTTTATTGAGTCCTAGATGTAGGGTAAAGTTTATCATTGATAAAAAGACAAATGTATTTAAAATCAATTTGAATCATTCCGAACTACAGGATGCTGTATTTAAACTTATATGAAGTTGTAGCCAATAGTGTCACAAAAGAGGAAATCCTCGTCCTCTAGGACGAGGAGGAAGTAGGAGATGCGCAAAGTCGCTCTACCTAAGTCTCCTAATGGTTATTTCAGCGTGATCTCCAACTACATCTCCTTTAAAGAGATATCTTGGAGCGTTCTTCAAGAGCTGATGTGTACATAGAATCCTATCTGGATCTGTCGTCAAAGAGAGAACATCACCTGGCTTCATTGATACTAAGACCTTTGATATCTCAACCATAAACTCGTCGCAAGACTTTCCTCTTAAGTCTAAAGAGAATGTTTGTGGCATACCTGCTAATGAGATTTAGAAGTTTTAAGTCTTTGCCAAGAATTTAAATGATAAATTTGTTTATTCTCTTCATTACAAGTTAAAAACAAGTTTCAATTTGTTTTGATTTCATGGTGATGCAAAAAGTATTAAGTTTTCTAAATTTTATTATATTTAATATCAATTTTGAATCGTTTAGTTTAACAGAAGTCAAGGAAGCTACTTTCTAAAAAAATAAATAATCCGAGTGACCTGGCCTCTACAGTCCACGAAGCTACGTAGATTTACAGGGACGCTATAGCTATGTATAAGTTATGGTCGGATGACCCTAAACGGAGCAGACACTCGTGAATACGCAAGATCTCTCAAGATATTGTCAACGAGATTTAGATATCTCTTTCGTATTTCCCCGCAGTTAGGATAATGGGCAGAGCAGTGGTGAGGGCTGATGTAAGACCTTTAAACAGCGCTTTCCAGATTGTCAACTAATCCAGTAATGCCCACTACCGTATCGCATCTGGTATAGTCTAGCCTGAAGATTTCTGTTGTACAAAATGCAGTTACGAGAAATTGTCACGAAATCCCAATCATGGAATGGGAGGGATTTTCAAGCCTCTTCACCGTTGCTCAAATGAGAGATGTAATCCCAAATCGAGGGAGAACCCTCACTAGGCGGGGGAGGAAGTCAGATACTAGTAGTCTAAAACCTCGTCCAACAGTCTCTTGTACCCTTTAACGAGGAATGGGATTATCCCTTCTAACTACTTTACACGTCAAAGGGATAGAGGGAGATAAACATAAATATGCAATTTCTCAAAACCATAATTGCGGCCGTAGTCTAGCCTGGATTAGGACGCTGGCCTTCCAAGCCAGAAGTCCCGGGTTCAAATCCCGGCGGTCGCATGCGGGGGATACCCCCGCACCCCCACTGCTATTCTTCAGTTTTAAGTATGATTCGACTACGTCGACTAAGGGACCGACGTAAGTTTCCTTTACGTCACCGCCCACATTCTCTAGCTTATAGACGTAATACTTCCCTTTGATCTGACGTATAATGTAGTCGCCATATTTATAACGCGTCTTCTCTCTCGTCATTTTTACGCCCCATATTACGGTTACCAAAACGCGTTTATAAGCACTGGTAACACGTAAAAAGTTACGGGGTCTCGCGTTGATTTGAAAGTAGGCGGTAAAAGTTCCTCGCTAGAGACAGAAATACTAGTAACTCGCGGTACACTGGGGAGTATACTCTAGACACGACGACAGTACCTACGCGGTATTACTCTGCTAAGAGTAAACCGGGGAGTAAACTCCGAGCGGAGGGACGAAAAAACTGGCCCTAAGTGTAGGCCAGGGTCACACGTGTTGTACCTACGCGATGGGACTGACGTACTCCTCTAGACCGTTCTACCGTCGCTCTCTCACACGCGTCAATGTCGTCGCCCACGCACGAGAATATACCTACTAGCCTGGCCAAGTCGTCGTTCCTTATCCTCAGCCTGTGTATTGCCGACGTCTTCACGGGTACCATCTTCATCTCTCTCGATATTTCCTCATGGCCTCTAACATACTGTCCCTCACCTTTTTGCACTCCTCCTCCGTCGCCTGACACGGCATTCGCCTTACCGCGTCCTCGGTCAGACCCTCGAAAAAAGTCCTTATCAGTGAGTACTTCGCCGTTCTGCGTCTTTATCCTAATGACGTCGTTACCGCCGTTACCTCTGTCGTTGTCCTCAGTATCACCACCGCCAGTCTCGCCCTCGACGTAGTCTAGTATACCGCGACCTAGCTTTGTCAGCGACCACACGAACGCCTTGCCCGGCTTATCGCTATCGAGTAGGCCCTTCCGTTCTAAGCCCCTCAAGACCTTGAGTACGTAGTCCTTCTTGTGTTCTCTCGCTAACGTCATTACGTCGTCGGTCTTGGGCGGGTCCGCCTCGCCCCTGTCCATTTTCGCCCTCTCCGCGTCCCTAACGTAGCGCAAGTACTCAACGTCCCTCTCTGTGAGCCCCAACGCGTCGAACAGTACCTCGTTGTAGAACTCGGACATTACTTCGTTATAGTCGCTAATGTCGGCCACGGCCTTGAGCTTTAACGCACTGTGGACCCTCACAAGTACCATAATCTGCGAGGAAGCCCTCGTTACTACGCCGTAGTCGCCCAAGACGTTGTACTTCTCCCTCGCGGACTGTTTTATCGCGTTGTTTACCTCTTCGCTTAGCCTGACCTGTTTCGGCATCCTAGAGAGGAAACACGCGATTACCGCCTTGACCTCAAACGGGTACTCGAGGTCGCCTTCTCTCTCGCCCATTTTGCCCACGGCTTCGCCGATATCTACCGTCTTCGTGTTGACGTAGGCCTTGAAGAACCTGTTCTCTATCTGCGCCTTCACTGCGTTAGTGACGTCTATCACCGACGTCGTTATGAACACTGGCTTGTACTTGACCTTAACGACGCGGGTAGTCAGTTGGCCGTCTTCGCCTTTCTCGACCGTCCCCGTCATTACTTGGCCCTCGGTCATGAGCTCGCGCATGTAGTTAATGTCCTGGCCGTCTATCTGCTCTATGAATATGATAGGCGGGTAGTACTCGGTGTTGTAGCCGAGGAAGTTCTGGCTCAGCCTAGAGAACGGGGCTACTACGTCGTCTGGGAACTGGAAGAGTATACTCTTGACGGCGGTAGATTTACCTGCACCGGTCCCTCCGATTAGCATTAAGTGAAGCCCGGTCATGCCGTATACCGGCTTGAGGAACGCCGAGAACGCCGAGTATACCGTCAACTCCCTCTGCTTCCCGTAGCCGTGTACGTACTTTTCCGAGTTGCGTAGCATGAAGCCGATAATGTCCTTCTCCGCCTCTCTGTACAGGTCGGGGAAATGAGACATGACGTACTCGCACACTGGCGTCTCTTCTCCGGCGTATCCCTCTTTGACCGCCTTTACCGCTTCCAACACTGCCTTCTTTGACGGGTGACTGTCCGTCTGCTTAGCGATTAGGCCCGCTATCTTATCACAATTACCGTCGCACTTGTATTCCTTGTCCTTATACTTAATTGTTATATTGTACTTAGGCACCTCAGTGACGTAAAATGCTACGTCGCGGTCTTCGCTACGGAACTCGGTCCTTAGCGTAGGCACGTAACTGACGACCGAACCGCACACTTCGACGGTAGTCCCGACTTTCTCGTCGTTAACGTTTATGCACTTGACGTTCTCGTTATTGTCCTTGGCATTAGCGTTACCATTAACGCCCTCGCTCTTCTCGGATTTCTCGCTTTCCAGGTTGTCTTTATTCAACGTTTTGTCCCGGAGGGGTACCGTAGGACCCGTAGAACCCGTAGATTTTCGCTTTTGTTGCGCGATAAAGTTGCTATTCTTCGGGTACTGACCCCCCGTTGAACCCGTAGATTTTCCACTTTTTTCTGGAAAAACGCGATTTTCTACGGGTTCTACGGCTTCTACGGTACCCTTTTGGGACAAACGTTCAAAATCTTTCGCTTTCTGTTCAACTTTTTGTGTTCTGTTACCGTCGTTATCCCCCTTCTGTTGGCCTCCACGCGTTCCCGCTCTCTCCGCGTCTTCTGCGTCGCCTCCCTTACGCGCCTTATGCCCCGCGACGTCTATTACTGCGAGTCCGTCACTGCGCTTAACTACTACGTTACCGGGCCTACACGCTTTGACGTCTTCCTCTTTCACGTTGAGGTACACGAGGTAGTCGCGTAAGTCCTTAGCGTCGTAGGTCTTCCCCTCTTTCGCGTCGTAGAACTCGCCAGATATTGGCCTTATCCTCACGCGGTAGCTATACTTAGTCTTCTCTGGCCCAGACAAGACGCGGAAGGTAGCGTAGTCCCTAGCGTAGACGTACTTGACTTCATTCGCGTTAGCCTTATTACCTCTGTCGCGCTTAGAGTTATTTGACCTGTCCACCACTCCCTTTCACCTCTTTTTTACTCGTCATCGGCTACCGCGTTGACTACTACGTCGACCTTCTTCACTCCCTTTAGCCTGTCGCTGTTCTTCACTGGGACCATTATCGCGGGCCTGCCTTTAGTGTGGGTCACCTCGACGCCCCACACGCTCAACGTCTTACCGTCTGGTAGTACTAGGGTCACGTTTAGCGTCTTACCTACTAACTCCTTTACTACGCGCCACGGTAGTGCTACCCCGTAGTACTCCTTCCCCTTGTGGCTAGAGTGCAAAAAAACCGAACGGTTAGGTATCTTGTATAGGACTTTTTGTTCAGTTGTTTTTGTGCTCATCGATTAAGAAATGCGTAAGCTTATATACTCCGCAAGGGGACCCTTTTTATTTTTTTCTGTCCCGCGCCCCTCTTTTCCCTTCACCGGCGCCTTGGCGTGGGTGACGTAATAAGCGCGCACGTGTCTACTGGGGAGTGGAAGGGCGAGTAGGCGACAGACGTGTAACCCGCAGAGAAAGGCGAGGGGTCAGTACGCGTAGCGAGTAGCGCGGGGTGAAGAGTAGTAGCGCGACAGACCGGGCGGGGTAAAGACAGAGAGAAAGAGAGTAGCGCGCGGGGAGCGGGAAAGAGAGACAGAAAGAAAGAGAGAGCGGGGTCTGGGGTCTGGACTTGAACCCCAGAAATAGGACTTGTGACCTGAACCCGTGGCCCGAGTTTTTTGGCTTTTTGTTTTTTGGCGGGTTTTTTGGCAGTTTGGCAGTTTGGGGGGCGGGGGCTGAAGACGTAAGCAAATATATGCAATCGTACGCAATGTCGTAGCAATACCGTAGCAAATCTATGCAATAGACAGCAGACCTATGCAAATCTTCGCATAAAAAATGCCATTTTATGCCTTTCGTAGGTATTAGATACTTTTCGTGGGCATTAAAAGCAAAATAAAAGCTTACTATATTCTTTAATGAGATAGTATGAGCTCGGAAGGTATTGAAAGGCAAAAGAAGGCAAAGAAGGCCAAAGACGGGACTATAGCTTTAGCACTGCCACAGTACGCTGTAGGTATTAAGGGGAGGGTTGAGACTACGGCGCTACAGGTACTGAGGGAACGCGAGTTCGCGACAGAGAAGGAACTACTACTCGAGATCTTGACGAGGGACGAAAAGGCGCAGGAGTACTACATGCAGAAGAAGGACTTACGCTATTTCAGGGCCGTACTGTGGAAGATGGCGAAGAAGGGGGTAGTAAAGAAGGTCAAGATGGTAGGCAACGATAAGGTCAAGTTCTACTGCCTACCAGAGACGTTACAGAAGTACAAGGACTACGTCGTTAAGCACTGACAGTGACCCACGCGCGTAAAAAGGCATTTTGTTTCATTTTACTTCATTTTGTTCCATTTTGCGCCACTGTCTACTCCCCGGTGTACTGTGGTCGCGTCTACGTCTACCAACCCCTCGCCCTTGAGCCACTCCGCGTACTTCTTGTACCACTCCTTCGCTATGCCGAAGAGCGAGATATAGTGTTGCGTTAACACGCGCGTAGGTTTCCTACCCTGTATGAAGTCTATGACGTCAAACGGTATACCTAGCATGGCCATCTGCGTCGAAACGAACTTCCTGAAGTACTTTATGGCGACTGCGTCCTTACGTCTCTCAAAGTCGTGTATAGCGTAACGCGAGATATCTATTTTCGTTAACGGCGTGACGTGGAAGACGTAGAAGACGCCCTTATATCCACGGGTCCATGAGAGAGGGTAGTAACAGACGCCGTTTTCGCATATATCGCGTTCAGGCTCACTTGACGCTTTCAACAGTTCGCTAAGCCTCGCCCCGCTCTCTAGGGCGGTCTTATAGACATAATAGACGTTATCGCTATACTCCTTCGCTAATGAGAGCGTTCTCTTTATCTCTTCTAGAGTTGGCACATACAAATCGGGGTTTGTACGTTTTATCTTAACAACGCTTAATATCTTATCTCTGAAGTCCTCGCTGATGACGCCCTGCTCAGCCAAGAACTTAGCGAACAGCCTTATAGCCTTCCTGTCGTTATTACTATCAGAGTATGATAATAACCCCGATACGTAGCTCTTCGCCGTGGCCTCTGATATTTTGCGTCTGTCCAGAAGCCACCCGTAAAATGCCTTCACGTTACCGTCTGACGCGTACTGGCGTAAATTGGTAACTAACGCTACTTTACGCCTCTCAAAAACGTCTTCCTGCGCCTTCCAAGCCAGAAGTCCCGGGTTCAAATCCCGGCGGTCGCATCAAGGTTTTCCATTTTTACCTTACAGAGCGAGGAAAGCCCCGCAATGGCGGGGATGGTGTTTTTTAAACACGTCTTTTTTATATTTATAAGCAGAAGGGCTAAAAAAGTAGCATCACAGTGACATCAACGGCGCTTTAAACATAATGAAACAGGGAATAAAGAAAGTTTTTAATGAATTGGGGAGCCTCTCTCTTTTCTTGTGACTTCTAAAGGATTAACCCCACAAAGGGTAACACCTCAGACCTCGGCAAAACCCTCACCCTTTAGGACAGGGAGGACGTCAGTTAATGGTCTGGGGTGCATATCTGGTCTCCTTTAATCGTTGCATTAATACCTATGGTCTGCATCCAAGACGTTACGTATCTTCCATATTTTGGTTCAATACCCAGGTCAGCTAGCGCGACGCACCCCTCTTCGTTAAGCTTTACTACCATAACGTCCTTTAGGCCCTCCAGTAGTTGGAACAGCGCCCCTATGGACTGAGCGTCCACAATCATTTGGTCCACGTCGTTCAATACGCTGATAATGGAATATACCCTTCTTAGCTTTTCGCAGGTTGGGGAATCATTTTTGAATGAGCTGTAAGTTTCACTCAAAATTTTTATGTATTCTTTTGCCTCAGGCAGTCCTGTCTTTTCTACCAACTCCTTCTTGTTCGAGACGTATTCCAAGTACTCAGCTATAGCCTTAAATGTGTCATTACTAACGTTAATTATCTCCTCTATTTTGTCCATTGAAAACGATTCAATCATAATCTCATTGATTTTCCTCGAGAGCCGTTGCTTACTTTCTGGGGAATACGCGAAGCTTAGCTCTCTGACTAAATCAGCCTGCATGGAAAGGCACTCCTCAGCTTTCTCTATTACAGCTTTATCCTCAAGGAAGAGAGAGATTTTACCTAGGGATTTGAAGTCCGTAACGAAGAGCCTATTGTACTTTCCACCTATGGTCTTCTCAAGACCCTCAATGGTCTTGTTAATCCTGTTTACTGTTAAGTAAGTATTCCTATCAATGCTCGATACTATCTTAATTATAGAGTTCACATCAGTTTCGTTTAACCTAAGCCTCGATGGTATCTGTATCTCTTCAATGTTGAGGCCCAAATTTTTTATCTTCTCTGCGATTTGGTTATAATCTATTATTATCTTGAAAATTGAATCATTTAGCATTTTATCTATTTCCTCAGATGTTTTCCTAAAATCTTCCAGCATGGACGTTATGCATTTACTGTCGTTGCAGGAGTTGATCTTACTTATGCTGTCCTTAAGCTTCGATTCAATCTCTGATAGTGCTGAAATTAAATCTACTGGGAGGTCTGGGGATCCGCCCTTGATGTTGTTGACCAATACAATTTTTTGCTCAATTTCCCCAATTATTTGGTTTTTCTCTTTAAGTAAAGTCGATTTAGCTTGAGTTTTCTCCCTCAGTGCATTTATAGCAACTGGTAGGCCGTTAACTAGGCCCCCTATGATTGTCCCCACTATTGTTAATGTGGAAGTGAAGGGGAGAGTAAACATGAAGGATATGGAAGGATATAGAGGGATCAACCCCAACACGCTTAAGGCGCTCCGTCTGGTAAATACTACGCTGGATATTATAAAGAGAATAAATCCCAAGACTACAGGCACTATTAAATCAGGTTGAGAGAGCACTTTTGCTAGATTGTTGAGGACGTACGTGATAATGATGTATAAAACGGCCAGTGATGAGAGTATGTTGAACTTTAGATCTCTTCCTTTCTCTGCAACGCCGATCCCTACTAATGATGGAGAAAAAAGTAAACTCAATGAGGATTCAGCAGTGATGAACCCTTGGAGGGAACCACCCTTCACTTGGATTAGGACTGGTAAGATGAAAAGGAAGACGAGCATTATGACGAAGTTCTCCATATTGACCAAGGATACGGCAGAACCATTCAGGAGTAATGAGGAAAAGTTGAAGGAAACGATGTAAATGAGGGTTATTGCGGGTGCTAATATGTAAGGTAAAAGGGCAGTCAACACAATGATAATTCCCTCACCGAAGGCTAGGTAGTCAGTGATTTTCAGTTGAGTTGCTATAAAATAAAACAGGACTGAGTTCAGCACTGTTATTCCAATCCTTTCCACGATATCGTTAAAAGTGACCGTGCTTAGGCCTAAGATCCTTAACATCGTACTTTCTTGTGATTTATGGAGGAGGTGATATATAAATTACATTGGATATTACAAGATTTTCTAAATTGATATGAAGAGTATTATGGTAATTTTCAAACTAAGATAGTGGTTTGGTCTATTTCATAATTGGACTCAGAAATGGGTAGATTCTCCTTGATAATAGAACGGCAAACTTCGCCATGGCGGGGTGAGGTTTTTAAAACTCCCTCTCCTCACCTTCTTTTGTGACACTCCCATCTGGTCAACTCCTCTACGAGGAGGGGGAGCTGATCTCTCCCGCAATACCGGAACGTTTGCACCGTAACTGTTAGACTTTTCCCGAATGGAGCACAACAGAAAAAGATGAGGAAGTTAGCAGACGCCTCATCTAGACTGTACAACGAGGTAAACTACGAAAGACAACAGTCCTTCCAACAGAAGGGAGTAGACTTCAAGGGTACATGGGAAAAGTACTATGACAAGTACAAGAAGGTGCTTGGGGTTAACGCACAGGCTGTCCTCCAGAAGAACAACGAGGCTTGGTCGTCTTTCCTCTCCTTAAGGAACAGAGACGGACTACCATCCTTCGCAGACCACGTATCTCCGCCTGGCTACTGGAAAGAGGACAGGATTCCTCTGGAAGAAGTAGTCCGCTTTACGGTAGAGCCACGTAAAGGAGAACAGTAACGTCGTCTACTGTCACCGTAGCTAGCATCTTGATACCTATGTCAATTGAGGTTACCTTGTCTGCTTTAGGTGTTGTCATCTGTACCTTGTCCCTCTCACCGTCTACGATTAGGGGGTTTTTCATAGGCTTACCAGACCTCTTTGCTGTGACCTTACCTACGTCGATAGGGATGTGGGCGTGGGACTTGTCGTCTTTGCGTACCTCTAGCCTACCGTGAGTGCTAGACTACCTAAGTCTACCAGAGAAGGGTACCTCCATCTCCCAGTCCTTGAGGACGAGGACGTGCCTTTCCTCGTCTACTTCGTAGCTGTCTTGCCTAACTACGAGGTTAACTTCCTAAGGTCGCAGGACTAGACAGGTTAAAGGCCGAGTCTGAGAAGTTACAAGATTTTGACGCGAGGGAAGAACTCCTGAAGGAGAGGGAGAGGGTCTTTAAGAGACTATACCGTATACTTCTCCACCACTACAGGACTTTATCCTCCCACCTATCTAAGTTACTCTGACAGTTAGGGGTCTCAACAACCTACCTTGGTTACCCTCACTCCATCTCTCAAGACTGACATCTAAAAAATGACCCTTTTTGACAGACGTTCCTTCCCAAAGATATAAAAATAACTACTAAGTAAGTATTGTTATGAGTTCTCCTATATCTTTCAAGAAGTTCGAACTACCACCTCTACCCTACAAAGTAGATGGGCTGGAACCATACATTAGCAAGGATATAGTGGATGTACACTATAACGGTCACCATAAGGGATACGTCAACGGAGCAAACCAGTTCATGGAGAGGTTTACAAAGGTCATAAAAGGGGAACTGCAGTCAGGTCAATATGACGTGCAGGGACTGATGAGAGGGATAGTCTTTAACGTGAACGGGCATAAACTTCACGCCCTCTACTGGGACAATATGGCCCCAGCAGGTAAAGGAGGAGGGCAACCAGGAGGTGCCCTGGCGGATCTCATTGTTGAGCAATATGGCAGTTATGACAGGTTTAAGCAGGTATTCATTGAGACAGCCAACTCGCTACCAGGGACTGGATGGACTGTACTCTATTACGATACTGAGAATGGGAACTTAGAAATAATGACCTTTGAGAACCACTTCATGAACCACATCGCGGAGCTACCAATCCTGCTAATTCTAGACGAGTTCGAACACGCCTACTATCTTCAGTACAAGAACAAGAGGGCAGACTACGTCAATAACTGGTGGAACGTCGTCAACTGGGATTACGCTGAGAAGAAGTTGCAGAAGTTCCTAAAGTAAAAAGCCAAACTAATTTATTTTCCTGTTTCTTTACCTAGACATGGTATCGGTTATAATTCTAGCTGGGGGTTGGGCTACTAGACTGAGGCCATTAAGCTTGACCAAGCCCAAGCCGTTGTTCCCTGTTCTAGGAAAACCCATAATTGACTACACGCTCGACTCATTGGAAAGGGCAGGGATGGAGGACATATATATTTCTCTAAGGGTCATGTCTGATAAGATAGCTAAACACGTGGAGTCCCAGGGGAGGAAGGTTAAGCTAGTGGTTGAGAGTGAGCCCCTGGGAGACCTGGGCCCACTAAAGTACATCTCTGAAAAGTATCCTCTAGACGAGGAAGTTCTAGTGGTTTACGGTGATATTTACATGGAGACGGACTTCAGGGAGCTGTTGGCGTTTCATGAGGTCTCAGACTGTCAAGCGACCGTGATGGCTACAGAAGTGGAAATGCCACAAAGGTACGGTGTCCTTTACACAAACGATAATAAGCTAATCCAGATAGTGGAGAAGCCATCAAACCCTCTCTCGAGGCAGATCAACGCCGGGGTTTACGTGTTTGATAAGAGGACATTTTCCCTCATAGGTGGGAAATCCATTGCAAAGAACTTCATCCCGAAGGTCCTGCAACAGGGTTGCGTCTCTGTTTACAAGTATAACGGGCTCTGGGCTGACATAGGGATTCCATCGGATTATTTAAAGCTTAACTTTGACCTCTTAAGGAGGAAGCACCCGAAGGGGTTTATCTCCAGCTCAGCCAAAGTAAGCGAGAAGGCCGAGCTTATACCCCCCTACTTTATAGCAGACAACTCAGTGGTTGAGGAGTCATTGATAGATTCCAACACAATCATTGGAACTGGGTCAAGGATCGAGTGCTGTTCTTACCTAGGTGAAAGCTTACTTATGCCCAATGTAGTGGTCGGAAGGAACTCTTTCCTTAAGAACGTAATAGTCGGGGACAACAGCAAGATAGGAAGGTGGAACCATATAAGGGAATCCTCCATTCTAGGGGAGGAGGTCGTCACAGGTGATGGGGTGCTCCTCAATAGGGGAACGATTATTCTACCTTATAAGGAGGTTTCAGAATCAGTATTTAAAGAGAAGAGGATAATACTATGATCCTGAACGAAATCCTGGAGGAGCTTTCCTTCGAGTTGAAGAGAAGGAAAGTGGTGAACGTGTGTGTTGGGACTTCCTACACTGGAGTTATACTAGATGACCAGAGCATGGGAATTGCTATTACCCTCACTGACGGAGAGGTCGATGATGCGGGGGAGATACAGGGGAAGAATGCGTACGAGGTCGCAAGTAAGTTGAACAGTGTCATGAGGAGGAGCATATCCTTGGCAGTTATGGACGCCCTAAGCACGGTTGAGTTGTCAAACGGGGATCCCATCCAATTGTTTGAGGGGGGCAGGTTATGTATGTTTGGGTATTCCCCTCAGATCAAGGTAGAGGGTTTCAGCGAAGTCTTAGCTTACGATTTCTCCCCTCAACCCGTTCAAGGAAGCAGACCCTTTAGCGAGTTTAGGAGTGAAGTGTGTGACACAGGAGTCATATTTGGTTCCTCCTTAGTGTTAAACAACACAGACAAGATTTTGAAGGGATTAAAAGCTCAACACCTAGTTATGACTGGGGCTTCCTCAGTGATAGCTCCCAACACCTTGAAACGATATGGATTTAGTGCAGTGGGTAAGCTAGTTCCTCTAGACAGGAATAGGGCTTTCAGGACCATATGCGAAGGTGGTAGCTCGAAACAGTTGGCAAAGTACGTAGACAGGGTTCATGTAATCTTATGAGACTGATGTAAATTGAAGTTGTACAGCTCTAGATGCTGACTTTTGCTTAATCTAATCAGTTTCAGGGGAGGTATGTGCAGGGAGCTTGGGGATACTATGGAGGAAGTTACGATATCTAAAAACCTCTTCTTAAGATCAATCTTCTAGTCCCAGAGATGACTGGAAGTCCTCTAGCCTCTCTGAACACTTCTCTCCCTGTTTGTATTTACACCCTGTCTTCTTGTTGAGCATAACTCTTACGTCCTCGTAGTTTCCTGGCTCACTAGTGAGCACACCGTGGTTAAGTCTGAGTAACGCATGTCCTACCCTTGCCCCAACACCCAAATACGAAAGCCTCGTACTTGCTACTCCCAACGCTTTCAGTGCCATTCTCTTGACCTCTTCGTCTCCTGTGGCCTCCCAAAGCGCGGAGAAGAATATCCCAGCCTCAGCGTTAGCTAAAGGCTCTAAGTAGGGTATTTGAGTCAGGGGGTCCTTTGGAACTACGTCTAGGAACCCTTTCTCGGCTTCAAGGTTGCTCTTCACGAAATCTTTAATTTTAGTTGCTATATCTAGGAGAGAGTCGTCCCCCTTTCTCATATATTCAGTGAGTAACGCGTACCCCACTACCGATTCGTCGATTAGGAGTCCGTAATTTTCCTTTTTACTGCTCCTATATACCTTACCGTCTTCCACGTATTCAAGGACCTTGGACGACCTCCCTGATATACTTTTCACTGCCTCATATATCGCGAACTCTCCTTTGAGTTCTCCCTTCCCTAAGAAGAACTTCGCTACCTCGTCCATTGGGGTCAGTTTCTCCATTGCCTTGGAGAACCTCTTCTCCAACCTTACTATGGTACTCATCAGCTCCACTACCCTGAAGTCTGCTGGGGCTCCATCGAGTACTTTCCCTATAACTTCGTAGATCGATGCCTCTGTAGGTTCTACAGGTTCAGGTATGAATGGGGGAAGCTTAACTGGGGTCAGTTTCTTGTCATCGTATTGGGTTATGAGATCCCTAAGGGAGGTGAGGATGTAGCTAGGCTCGTTGGATTCTATTATTCCAAGTAGTTTCATGTCTGGGGTAATTACGGAAACGGAGGGGAGGACCCCTCTGGTTAACCTAATGAGGTAGTCCGGATGTTCTTCAGGGTCCACAAGCAGAGTGACCACTCTCCTGGATAGAGGAGTTCCTTTCAACTTATCTGTGATAACGTCTTCCTTGGCTAGGATAACGGCTATTACTTTGTTGTAAAACTTGGCGTCCGAAATTAATCTCTCGGTTATCATCAAGTCTTACCGTAACATTTATTTTAATTTAAAATGTATCTATCGCGATGAGTCGACCGGAAACAAAGTGGACGTGTGACTTATGTAAGAATAAGATATATTGGGATGAGCTTTTTACTTTCACCACGAAGAAAACGGTAGTTCACTACACCTGTTTTAGGGACAAGGCGTCGAAGACAGCCAAGGTGGACCCTGCACAGCTCGAGTTGGTTCTAGATATGCTGGAGGATGAGCTTAGAGACATCACAATTTACAAGAAGGGTATGAACGTTATAAAGGAGGACGAGATTAAAAAGGTGTTCGAGCAGGCTGAGAAGGACGCTGAGAAGAACTCGGCCATGCTCACTAGGGTCGTGGAGAAATACAGCGGAGTTTTGGACTAGTATATAATTTCGGTTTTTACCAATATTTTACTTGATCTGTTTTTTAATCTTGATGTGGTTTATCTTTACCTTCGATAGGCAGAATGGACTACCTGCAGCGATAAAATCTTGTAGAAAAAATCTAGCTAAGTGTACACAAAAGTAAACACGTATTCGATGATGGAGGTAACATCTAGCGGTTCGTTTTAAGAGTTATTTACTACAATCTGTGTAGATGATAAGTAACAGGTTATCATCTTATATGAAGGTCAAGTTGGTTTCCTACAACCCTGACGGCGAGCGTGTTGTAGCTATTGCAGCCAAGATCTCTCGCTCTAGAAAGGGATGGGACTATCACGAGAACATGAGCCAGGAAGAGATCGAGACGTGGATTAGGGACTCTATACTCCACGGATACTGGTCTGTCCTGGAGCACAGCGTCTATACTTTCAGCATAGAGGGCATAAGCAGAGTCGCCTCTCACCAGCTTGTCAGGCATAGGATAGCGTCCTACACGCAGACCTCCCATCGGTTCGCTAAGCCAGTGGATGAGTACTATAGACCTGTGTCCCCACCTAGTGCCAGGGGTAAGATAGAGCAAGCATACATCGACCTCTACAAGGAGTACTATACGTTACTTCAACAAGGAGTACCAGAGGAGGACGCTCGCTACCTCCTACCAAACGGCGTCAACACTAACCTGGTTGTCACCATGAACGCTAGGGAGCTCTACAACTTCTTCGGGCTAAGAATCTGTTCCAGGGCACAGTGGGAAATAAGGGCAGTCGCCTGGTTGATGTTAGACGAGGTGCGAAAAGTCCACCCGAGGCTTTTCAGGTATGCTGGGCCGAACTGCATCCTCCACGAGAACTTCGTTAGGCCTGAGGACGACCCTGTGACCCTGGAACAGGAGAAACAGTTTACCTCGGCCAGGTGCATAGAAGGCGTCCCTAGAGAGGGTATATGGAAATGTATGAAGAACTCCCGTAACATTCTAGAAAAACTTAAGTAAATCTACACACGAGTAATAATAGTTTTTTAAAGTTTATAAGCACAGTTCGATTGTCAAAAGCAAATATTTTATACCCCTTCTAATGTATCTACTGTTGCATGACCTACATTCAGGCTGCTCTGTCATTTGGTCTACCTTTCGTATTGGTTCTATTAGCGGGTTATGGAACGTATAAGCTCCTGTCCTTAGCCTTGCCCAACAACCCGAATCCCTTAAAGACTTCTAGGTTCGAGGCAGGTAACATACCCACTGGCGAGGGGAGATTGTGGTTTCCCCTCCAGTATTACGGCTATCTCCTTGTCTACACTACATTGGAACCAATAGTTGTTCTTCTGTTTATAGTAGCAGCTGTACCTTTTTACAACAACTTCACGCTATTCAGGAACTTAATTATAGTGGCAGGATCATTCCTAATATTAATGTATCCAATCTTGTATTATGCAATTAAGCAGATCGATACTCTAACTTATTGGGGGTTGAGGAGATGAGTCAGAAGCCAATTGACCTGATAGTCCAGGCCCTTCAGCAGAAGAAGATCCCCTTTAAGCCTGAGGGAGAGACTAGAGGATCCATTGAGGTAGATAAGAGTAAATTAGTCGAGACTGCGAAGGCTCTCAAGGAGATTGGTTTCGACCACGTTAAGTCCGTGACTGGGACTGACTACCCGGATCAAAGCAGAATACAGCTGGTGTACCACGTATCGTCCTACGACATACAGCTCTCAAGGGTTATAGTAGCCCTGAAGACCTGGACCTCCTATAAGGAGATGAGCGTTCCCAGTCTACTTCCTGTCTGGGGGAGCGTGTGGACTGGGGAAAGAGAAACGTATGAAATGCTGGGGGTTACTTTCGAGGGGAACCCTGATATGAGGAGGCTATTTTTGCCTGAAGACTTCGAAGGGGTTTACCCTTTGAGGAAGAGCTTCAAGATTAGAACGGAGGGGTTATTCGTTGACAAATCAAGTTGATGAGTTAATGAAAAGCGGAGGAATGGAAATAGACGTAGTACCCATTAGCGGGGAACTCAACGTCGGTCCTCAGCACCCGGGATCGGGCCACATGAGGATATTTGTGAAGTTAAATGGGGATATAATTGAGGACGCCGAGATTGACCCAGGCTACGTCCATAGGGCGGTGGAAAAACTTGGGGAGAACAGGAACTACATGCATCTGATCCCTCTGGTGGAGAGGCCTGCAATCCTAGACTCCATCAACATGAACCTTGGGTACATCCTGGCTGTTGAGAAGATTCTTAACGTCGATGTCCCAGAGAGGGCCCAATACCTCAGGAGCTTCTCTGCTGAGATTAGCAGGATAGCTAGCCATCTATACGGAATGGGTATACTCGCAATTTTCATTGGCCACTCAACAGGTTTCATGTGGGGCTTTGGGGACAGAGAGGTATGGGTTCAAATTCTTGAGGTGCTCACAGGGGCCAGGATAACCAACTCGTACATTATACCAGGTGGAGTTAGGAGGGACTTGACTCCAACAGTTGTAGAGATGACCAAGAAGGCAATCTCTTACATGAGGAAAAAAATGAAGGACTGGGAGAGGATATTCCTGAACAACCCCAACATCAAGGCGAGGTTGCAAGACGTGGGAATCATGACTAGGGAACAGGCAATAGACTGGGGAGCCGCAGGTCCTAACTTGAGGGGCTCTGGGGTGTACTATGACGCTAGGAAGGCAGAACCTTACGGAGCTTACTCTAAGCTAGATTTTGAAATTCCCGTTTACAAGGAGGGCGATGGTTACGCAAGGACTTTGGTCAGGTTTGAGGAGATAGAGCAGAGCCTTAGAATTTTGGAGCAGATTATAAAGGACATACCCGAGGGGCAGATCCTGAGCGATAGGTTCTTCAAACAAATCCCACCAACTAGGCTGAAGAAGTGGTGGGAAGGACAGAAGAGGATTGTGCTCCCAGGGTACTACGCTTCCTTTAGACCTCCTAAGGGTGAGGCGATTTCAAGGGTTGAGGCTGGTAGGGGGGAGCTGGTGTATTACGTCGTGAGCGACGGCTCAGCTAAGCCCTACAGGTTAAGAATGATTACCCCTTCATACAGGGCAATCTACGTAATGAAGAACCTACTTAAGGGGGCTAGGTATGCTGATCTAGTCTCCATCTACGGGAGTCTAGACTACTTCCCACCGGAGGCTGATAGGTAATGAACTTGTTATTTGACTTAAGGTATTACATATTTTATCCGTCATTTTTTGCTCCAATTATACTACCAGGTCTGATATTCACGGGGATTCTCCTGTTGACTACCATCTGGTTTGAGAGGAAAGCTGCGGCAAGGGTCCAGATGAGAATAGGTCCGTACTACGCCTCAAAGAGACTGGGCGGTTACCTTCAACTAGTCGCTGACGCCCTTAAGTTCGTGTTCTCAGAGGTAATAGTCCCAGAGGGAGTGAACCCGACCCTCTTCGCCTTGACCCCAGTCTTGGTCGTAGCCATGTCTTTCTTACCCCTATCTGTAATACCAGTATCCGTTATTCCGCCCTCCGGATCTATATTTTCAATTTATTTTAAAGACTTCTACGATCCCAACGTTGGAATGGGCGTCCTCACCGGTCTTTTCACACAGTACAACATGTTGTTAATTCTTGCCATTGAATCGATTTACCCCGCAATGATCATATTAATGGCGTGGAGCACCAACAACAGGTTTGCCATTGTTGGGGCTGTTAGGGAGTCGTATCTATCTGTTTCATATGACGTCTTACTCCTGTTGTCAACTGTTAGTATGGCCTTTGAGTACCACACTCTCGATCTGGCAAAAATAGTTCAGTCGGGTATACCTGGGATTTTCGCGAACCCCTTGGCGGCCATCGCTTTCTTCATAGCAATGATAATTGGAAGCGCCAGGTTTCCGTTCGATATAGCGGAGGCTGACACGGAGCTTGTGTTAGGTCCTGCAACCGAGTACAGCGGTTTGCTTTTCGTACTGACCATGGCTGGATCTTACGTGGGTAATTTCGTGTACGCCCTAGTGTTCACGGACATGTTCTTAGCTGGCTGGTACCCGCTATCCGGGTTTCCCGGAGCGTTACTTACTGTGATCAAAGCCTCCATATTGGTCTTTTTCTCCGTTTTCCTCAGGTCAGTTTACGGAAGATATAGGCTAGATCAAGCCTTGAGGGGGAGCTGGAAGTACCTGTTCCCCTTGACCGTAGCTTCTCTGTTCTTAGGTTTGGTGGTGGGTTACATATGGATTCAGTGAAAATAAAGGAGTATAAGAAGGGGCAGTCCCCGTTTAACGTAGTCTCAGGTCACCTACAGGCGGTAGGGACTGGGATGAAGTACTTCGTGAGACCGCAAAGGATAACCCTGAAGTACCCTGAGGAGTCCATGACTCTACCGACTGGTTACAGGGGGATGATAAGGCTTTACAAGGACGTATGTATAGGATGTACCCTATGCGCAATGGTCTGCCCTGCGGACGCTATGAAGATGGTGACTGATCAAGGGAAGAAGCTTCCCACAATAAATTACGGTAGGTGTGTGTTCTGTGCGTTCTGCGTGGACATATGTCCAGTGGACGCCCTCAAGGAAACAGGAGTACACGACGCCACATTCTCCAATAGGAGGGAGTTGATATTTAGGCCAGACAGGTTCGACCAGGACTTTGACCAACCTCCGATGGAAAAGGTAGTTAGGAAGGTTAAGGTTGTAATAGATGAGGAGAAGGGTGTGAAGTATGTTCCTGACACAGAGTGATCTCCAGACTGGTATATTCTTCCTTTTCTCTGTAACTTCCTTGGCTACTGCCCTGTTCATTGTAAACTCAAAGAATGTATTTTACTCCGCCATAGCCTTGGCTTTCCTAGGGATCTCTGTCGCTATCTTGATAGCTGACTTAGACCCAGCTGTGTACTCCATATATTCAGCGTTCCACCTGCTCCTGTACGTGGGAGCAACCGTGGTCTTCCTCTCCATATCCCTGGTCATGTTTAAGGGGTTGGAAGTTAAGGAGATAAGGACGCCCTGGGCTCCGGCTTTGGCGCTTCTAGCTGCAATAGGTTTCTTTGCTGTCCTAGTCTTGTCGACTTCCTCCGTAACCCCTCAGGCGCAGTTCCCTTCCATTAGCCTCTCAAGCCTAGGGGAGAGGATAATAGCGGACTATTGGTTCCCAGCGGTTATTCTGGTGATCGCCCTGTTAACCACAATGATTGAGGCCCTGTCGTTAGCTAGGAGGGATTAGAAATGAACATGATTCCTGCCGACACTTCCTTGGTTGTGTCCTCGATGTTGATAGCCATAGGGGTTTACGGGTTGATGAACAGCAAGAACGTGATAAGGGTTCTGCTCTCGTCGGAGATAATACTAAACGCAGCTATACTCTTAGTGTTCTCCCTCTCGTTCTTTGCGGGGAAGTCTTATACTCCCCTGATCTTCTCGGTTTTTGCCATTGGTATGGCTCTGACTGAGGTAGTTGTTGCCTTCGCCTCGGTTATCCTCTATTATAGGCAGAAGGGAACCTTGGAGGTGGACTGAATGTTAGGTTTGTACATACTAATAACATCGTTAGTTTTGTCCTCTATTGTGTTTTTTGTTAAGGAGAAGAGGACCTCAGCTATCCTTACAGGGGTTGCTATAGCTCTGAACCTTTTCTTCCTCTTTAGGAGGGGACTATTTGATGAGTTCTTCGTTGCCAACACTATAGGTTCCTTTGGTCTTACCGTTAACGACCTAAACCTCGGGTTCGTTATTACTATCCTGGCTGTGACCATTCTGACCATACCCTATTCCTTGAGGTACATGGAGGAGAGGTTCCACGAACTAGGTTCAGGGAACTGGGGCCTTTTCTTTGGTCTCTTTTCACTGTTCGCAGTCTCAATGCTTTACGTTGTGCTTTCCACTAACCTGCTGGAGATTTACGTTTTCCTCGAGATCGCATTGGTTACATCCTTCCTTCTGATCCTTCTCTATGGGTATGGGGATAGGAGGAGAATAAGCCTACTCTACTTCGTGTGGACCCACGTTGGTACGGTTCTACTTTTGGCCTCGATCATTGTGATAGGCTTAGAGACGGGTTCAATGGATGTGTACTCCGCTTATGGAGTTTTCAGGGACTACTCATCAATAGGGTACAGCCTAGTCCTCTTCCTTCTAGCTGTTGTGGGTATGATGGTTAAGGGTGCTCAAGCGGGAGTGAACGTCTGGCTTCCGTACGCCCACGGTGAAGCCCCTACCCCGATTTCAGTGTTGCTTAGTCCCAACATGGTGGGGCTGGGAGTCTTCGTCTCCATCATTTACTTCTACCTCTTTCCAGGTCTTCAGTTCCTTGCCCCGATCTTCATAGGTTGGGCAGTTCTGACCATGATTTATGGCGGTATTAACGCGTTAGCCCAGAGGGACTTCAAGAGGTTCTTGGCTTACTCCAGCGTGTCTCAGATGGGTTACATGCTCCTTGGAGGAAGCATTGCGTTCTTTGTGGGTTTAACGAACTCTATTGCGAGCTTACCCCTGGGGATAATAGCGTCCATATTGATTTACGCCTCCCACGGATTGGGAAAGGCCCTCCTCTTCATGAGTGCTGGCGCTTCAATAACTGAGGCCCATGAGAGGGACATAGACAAGCTAGGAGGGTTTTACCTGACGTCTCCCCTCCATACGACCTTGTCCTTTATAGGCTTGTTAAACATCCTAGGTTTACCCCCCACAGTAGGGTTGGTCAGTGAAGCCCTCCTCCTCTTCGCCACCGGGGAGCTGGTAAGCAAGGTTGGAGTTCCGTGGTTCTTAGTCCTAGCGGCGTTTCTCTTTATTGCAATAGGTCTGTCCTCCGCTTACGCAACTTACCTCTTTAAGAAAGTTTACGCTGGTAAGCCTAAAATTGAAGTGTCCTTGGACAAGGCAAAGGAGTATAGCGTACCCATGTTCCTAATTGCTGTTATAAGCGTGGTCTTGTTCTTCTTACCTCAGTTGGCAGTAAACTCTATAGGTAACTTCTTAACGTCCCTTACAGGTAGCAATCTTCTCCTTCCCTTAACTGTCTTCTTGCCTGCAATCGGCTCTCTCGTAGCTCTTGTGACCACGTCCAAGCTCAGCAGGGATGTAAGGGGAGCCATCGTAACTGTGACCATAGGGATAAGCATGGTCATGGCCTGGCTTAACCTAATTAACAGTGTTGAGCTCAACAGGATCTTCTTTGTCCCCTCTCAATATTACCTTATCTCAGGGTACCTCTCCTTCAGTTCCTCCCTTTTACAGTCAATTCTAGGGGTATTCGTTTCAACTCTCTCCTTCTTCATAGGGATTTATAGCGTGGGCTACATGAGGGAGGACAATGTGCTAAGGAGATACTGGGGTTTCTTCGGCTTCTTCGTCTCCTCCATGCTAGCTGTGGTCCTATCAGATAACCTCCTCCTTTTTATAGCTGGGTGGGAGGGGACTAGCTTAGCCTCCTATGGTCTCATTAGCTACTGGTTGGACGATAACGAGAAGAACGTTGTTGGAGATCCAGGTAGGTTTGTATTAAACTTAGAGTACCTATCCAAGCCTACGACCTCAGGGATAAGGGCAATGATATTTACCAGGGTCGCAGACGTTGGTCTACTGATGGGGTTGGGCTACCTTCTCTATCTAACCTCAGGCTCGCCATACTATGGTTCCACATCCCTGTATAACCAGGTAGGAGTCCTCCCCGGGGTGTTTCAGGTTCTCTCCCTAGTAGCCTCCACTCCCTTAGGGTTAGGTATACTTATCCTGACGTTCCTAGGAGGTCTCTCCAAGAGCGCTCAGTTCCCGTTCACTCAGTGGCTCGTCACAGCCATGACTGGTCCCACTCCTGTAAGCGCATTGATACATGCAGCCACCATGGTTAACTTGGGTGCAATGCTCACTTTCCTGACCTATCCTTTCCTTGAGTTCCAGGCAAACTCCTCTAGTATAGGTAACCTAATCCTATTCTTCTCCTTCATGGCAGGTATTTCTCTCTTCACAGCGCTTTACACAAGCTTTAACGCCCTAGTGTCTAATGAGCAGAAGGTTGTCCTAGCCAATTCAACTGCTGATCAGATCTCATTAATGATATTGTCCTCCTCCTTGGGAGGTCTCTTGGCGATTTATCAAGGGAACCTCATATATCTCTTCACTGGGATAGCCATAGGTATAGTCCAGATGATCGCTCACGGGGTGTACAAAGCGTCGCTGTTCATGAACGCTGGAAGCGTAATTCATTACACGGAGAACAGGTACATGGGGGTCTTTCCCAAACTCTACAAGAGACTTAAGACTGTGTTTATCCTTCAGCTGATTGCTGCCCTTAACCTAGCTAACGTCCCTCCACTGGTAGGCTTCTGGGCTCACTCCTACATCTCCTCCTTGACCTCCTTTAGTTCACCATTAAACCTGCTTTACCTATTCTTGGAGTTCCTGGGAGCGGTGTACATTTTGAGGTACGTCATGAAGACTTTCCTGTGGAGCTCAGAGGGGCATGAGGAGGCTGAAGGACACGTTTACCCAGAGATGGTAATTTCTCCAGCTGTCCTTATTTTGGCTTCCATTGGTTTAGGGGTCTCAATTCCTGTGATCGTCTCCTTTTTGGCATCACACTTCATTGCAGCGAGCTCTCTCTTCAGTTTCGATTTTGTGGAATTTGGGCTATCTATGGTTGGGATCTTAATTGCTGTGTTGGTCTACGTGAGACCCAGGGACTTCTCTGCGACAGGTCTTAAGCCATTCATAAACTTCCTCTATTATGGATGGTACGTCTACCCGGCGCTCGACAAACTTGGGATGTCCCTTTACGGTGGTGCCCTAGGGCTCTATAGAAGGTTTGAGTACGGGGTAATCGACATGGGGCTTAACGTTAAACTCCCTGGAGTTTTAATCTCGACAGGAAATAAGTACTACAAGGACATACAGACAGGCCTCCTCAGGGACTATATCGGGCTTTACGTCGGTGGCTTTATACTATTGATGGTCATTGTGCTAATAATCATAGGGGTGATATGATGAGTTACCTCCTTTATCTTCCTGTAGCTATCCCTTCGCTTGTAATCCTATTCTCTTCCCTGGCCGTTCTTTTCATAGATAAGGGACGCGAAGAAGATTATAGGTTAGCCTACGGTCTTACCTCAGCTACAGTTATAGTCACTTTAGCTGTTCTAATAGCTTCCTTGTCGTTAAGACTTTACAATTACTCGATATTCTCAGGGTCGCTATACCTTGACCTGCCGGGGTACCTCCTTTCCATAGCCACCTTTGCAGGTACCATAGTGGCCTTAACTGGCTTGACTGGACATATGAGGGACTGGAAGACAAGGTCCTCCATGCTGTCCCTGATAATGCTGACGGACCTGGGGGTGCTCTATATGTCTTTCTCCTATGACGTACTGGTTATTTTAATGGGGTGGGCGATTTCCTCAGCTGCTACCTATGCCATTACCATGCTTAGAAAGGATCGGAAGTCGGTTGACGCTGGGATCAAGTACTTGATTCTGGGTCTAGTGTCCTCCTCCTTCATGATACTAGGCTTCGCAGCCTACGTCGTTAGTACTGGGACGCTGTCACTGAACTTCTCGTCATTGAGTTACCCAGACCTCCTAGTATTGGGTTTGGCTCTGTTGTCAATCTCCTTCCTTTTTAAAATAGGTGCGTTCCCATTTCAGGGTTGGCTACCTGACGTGTACACCATGGCTGACCGGGGTTCTGTCTCATTTGTTTCCAGTGTCGGAAAGTTGATAGGTATTGTACCCCTGCTTAAGGTGTTAACCTTAGGAGACCCTTCAGGGGTCGAGAAGGTAGCTGTTATAGCCCTCTTCTCCGTGGTCTCAGTCCTAAGCATGGTTGTGGGAAACATTGTGGCTTTTTCAAGGTCTGACGTAGCAGCCATCCTGTCCTTCAGTAGTATAGCCCAAATGGGGTTTATCCTGGTCGGGTTCTCAGTTATACAGGTAGACCCTACTTTGGCTGAGGCGGGAATATTTACCCAGATATTGGCGTACGTCATAGCCCAGGCCGGGCTCTTTAACTTTCTAGGTCACTTGGAAAAAGTGTCAGGTACTACTAACCTTGAGGGGTTGAGGGGTTTGGCCAAGGGAGACAGAGGGTTAGCAGCGTCCTCCATAATCCTCGTCTTGAGCCTGTTGGGAATACCCCCAATACTTGGGTTCTGGGGAAAACTCTTCCTCTTTGAATCAGCCTACACCCTACCCTGGTTGATCGTGATTGCTGTCCTGAACTCAGCAGCGTCTGCCGGTTACTACATACCTATAATAAGGGAGATGTTCAGGGACGGATCTGTGAAACTAGTGAGATCAGGGGAGAGGGACAGTGTTATAATGGCTTCTGTTCTCAGTATTGTTGTGGGAATCTTGGCTCCCCTCATATTGGTGATGTTCGGTTGATAAGGGTAGGAATAGCAGGTGTGGGTAACGTAGCCTCTGCCCTAGTCCAGGGGGTGGAATACGTAAAGCAGGGAGGCAAAGTACCCGGACTACTGAACTTGGACTACAAACCAGAGGAAATCGAGGTGGTCCTAGCCCTTGACATAGATGCTAGAAAAGTGGGCAAGAGGCTCTCCCAGGCCATATTTGAGAGGCCTAACGTAGTGGAGAAGTATGTAGATGTGAATAACGACGTTACCGTGTTAAGGGGACCTACCCTGGACGGGATGGAAGGCATACTTTCCAACGTGATAGAGGAGGCTGAGGAACGCCCAGTAGACGTCCCTGAGGTCCTGAGGGAAAACAGAGTTGATGTCCTGTTGAACCTCCTACCAACAGGTGCAAATAAGGCTAGTGAATATTACGCTGAGAGCTCACTCAAGGCTGGGTCCGCTTTCATAAACGCGTCCCCCTCCCCAATAGTGGAGAAGTTTGAAGATGACTTCAAGAAGATCGGTGTCCCTCTTCTTGGGGACGACCTGATTAGCCAAATAGGGGGGACAGCTCTTCACAGCGGGATAATTAACTTTCTTGAGGCTAGGGGGGTGAAGGTAACTAGGTCATACCAAATAGACATCTCGGGCACAACGGAAACTCTGATCACTTTGGAGGACTGGAGGAAAGAGATGAAGAAGAGGATAAAGTCCTCCTACATATCCAGTCAACAGGACGGAGTCGAGGTGGTAGCAGGGACCTCCGATTACGTGCAATTTCTGGGGGATAGGAGGGTCAGCTACATGGTAATTGAGGGGGAATACGCTTTAGGGGCTAAGGTAAGGATAGACATATCAATGAAGAGTTTGGACGGACCCAACGCTGTAGCCCCTCTATTGGACTTAATAAGACTTGCCAAACTCCTTAAGATCAAGGGTGTGGGTGGGTCGCCTCCTCAGGTGTGTTCCCATTTCTTCAAGGGGTATCCCAGGGGTAGGGCTGGAGACACTAAGGCTGTTCTCCAGTCATATTTAGAAGGGTTGAAGTGATGACAGAACCCCGAGCTGACCCGTGATGCTTCCGTGTGAGGACTGATCAGGAGAGGAACC
Organism: Metallosphaera tengchongensis; assembly: GCF_013343295.1. NCBI lineage: Archaea > Thermoproteati > Thermoproteota > Thermoprotei > Sulfolobales > Sulfolobaceae > Metallosphaera > Metallosphaera tengchongensis. Next base: position 590,246 of record NZ_CP049074.1, read on the forward strand.
GAAATTTGGGTAAATTCTTTTTAAGGGTTTCTTAGAGACGTTGTTAGATCCATTATGGATGCAAAAATTGTAGGTCTCTCCGTACTCGTGGTAATTCTACTAGTCGCCTCGGTAGTAGGTTTTTACGAATATTCAACTACCTCTAGTTCCTTAGCTTCCCTAAAGACCTCCTATAACTCTCTTTCCTCAACTGTAGCTCAGCAAAACTCCACAATATCATCCCTTCAGTCCCAGGTCTCCTCACTAAGCTCTTCCCTGCAGAACTACAAGACGCAGTTGGCTCAAGCGCAGCAGAACGCCAGTAAGTACCAGAGCCTCTACATGATGTACCTCTCCATGTTCAACCAGGCTGAGCAGAACTACACCATGTACAAGCAAATGTATCAAGCTCTGCTCTCTCAAGTGAGCACTGGAGGAGCGTCCTTCAAGGAAGGCGCTGCGCTGGACACAGCCTTCAAGTTCTGGGACGGAATAGCAATAGAGAGCTACGCTGACGTAACCCCGTACCTGGCCAATAACTTCACGGCGAAGGTCACTGGTGCTCCCTTCCCTGGGACGTACACCTTTAGCTCATTTAACGTCTCTTGGTTGCAGTCATTCTTCAGTAACTATGAGACTGTGTACTTCTACACCACTGCCTTACCAACGATCACAGCCATGAACAACAACACGTACCAAGTTAACACTGTGGTCCAGTACTTTGTAGCTCCCACGGCGGATCCGATCCTGCTCCAGGTGTTCAACGCTTCCATCTCCTTGACAGTCCAGTACATTCAAGGCACCCCCTTAATCACCCAGATGACGTGGAACGGAAACGAAGTCCCTCCATCCACGGTAATAGCGGGTTACCCGTCTCAGCACTCCCTAGCGCAGTGGACTGCATTATCTGAAGTCCTATCCGAGATAAACGGGATGGGTGCGGAGTTCCCAGGCCAGGTAATAGCTCAGTACTTCTCACCCGGTGCTACCCTTGTAGTGTCTGGTCAGTTACCTCCAGGGCTTAAGGCGGGTACATACACTGGGCTTGGAAATATTGAGAGCTTCTTCAACTCCTGGGATAGCTACTCCATCTTCGTCCTAGAGTACTCTCAGAACCTCTTACCAAACGGGACTGCAGTCCCTCTCAACGTGAAGGTGGTTCTGAACTCATCAGGGCCTGGAACGGCTGAAGTTATTGCTAATGACACTCCGTTCTTCCTGTTCGTGAACCAAGGCATGCCTGGATTCCCTGGGATCTACGATATCCATGTCAACATGGTCTCCTATTTAATGTACAACAGCACCTCCGCTGAGTGGCAGATAGTGAAGCAGACCATGAACGTTAGCGAAGTTCCCTCGCTCAGCGATACAGTCTACTATAACCTGAATACTCCCACCTTCAATGTCATTGGAGAGCAAACGGTGATGGTAAACGCTACCCAGGGAGCTATACTGAGGGTAGGACCGGTCATGACAGTGTTAAAGCCGGGTACTTTTGCAGAGCTTCCCAATGGAAACTTGAGCGCCTTGTACAACTTTTCCTTGATATTGTTGAGCACTCAGGCAGTACTTCCACCGGCCACGGACTACACTAACCTCACCCCGACGTACGCCTTCGCCTTTGCCATCAACGGTCAGATCTCACCAGCCTACTCCCTAGTAAACCAAAGCAAGGGCGCAGATCCTGCAATTACCGTGGTTTATGCTCCGGATACATGGACCTCGTGGACCTGGTTTGGAGGCACTTTTAACGGTACAACTTACGTAGGTGGCTCGTACAAGTTCGCTGATCACTGGATCTACGGGAATGGTGTAATGGTAAATAACCAGTTCTTCAAGCCTGTAATATGGATATTTGAAGCGGGATCAGCTCCACAGGGAGGTACACAGGCTTCCACAGCAAGTGTTTCCACAGTGTTCGGTCTAACCCCAATAAACAGCTACACAGCTCTCATTAATTCACAGCAAGGAGGTGTAATTGTAGCCGGAAACATCATCACGGTAGTTCAGCCAGGAACTACTATTAGCACTCCTGTTGGGATACTGAACAACTACAACTTCTCAGTGGTGTTCTACGCTCCTCAAAACGTCACTTCTCCATCTCCTGGACAGGTCCCATCTCTGGTATTCGCTTACGCAATAAACGGTAACGTCACTTTCTCCTACACAGCTTCAAAGCCCTTCATAACGATCATAACTACGCCTAGCATGGGAGCTCAAATGTGGACATGGGGGAACAAGAACGGAGTTAACCAGTACATATTCCACGACCCGCTATTGGTCGGAAACGGTGTAGTGATAAACTTGTCCTTTATAAAGCCAGTACCTTGGGTGTTAACGCTTCCGAACATGGGAATGACCTCCACCTCAACTTCTTCTGGACGAACCTCATATTAATAGGGTTAGATCTTATTACTACGAATATCTAAAAGTAAGTAAATTTTTTCTAAAATTTTTATATTTTCAGATGCATAACTTACATGTTTTATGTGAGCCTTATGCTCTGACGTCTTCCGAACTCTAGAGGACGAGGATCACTTATGGAGGTCAAACGTTACGGCTACTTATAGTTGGTCGTACTTTCTATCTGTGTATCTGTCATGTAGTGGGCAATCTGTTGGCTCAGAAACCATCATTTTAAGTTAAAGTGAAGACTTTTTAGGACACATCTTCAACGTCTTAACTCTAGTCCCTCTTTTTCCGTATTCTTTTATCTAGTTGCCTTTGCTAGGGTAAAACCTAAGTTATTTTGTAAAAATTAATATATTTTCTTTAAATATAATAGACTTATCCAATATAGTAGGCCAGAATGGAGGGTTGAAATAAACGGGTATAGCTTGAACCTCTCTAACGCTAGGAAGCATACTAGAACTAGGTTGGATCCAGGCCTTTAGTTGACGTGGTTGAGACTTACGTGAAATTCAAAAGTTGAAGTGGGGTGTCAAGACTCCCCACAGCGGACCCGCCGGGATTTGAACCCGGGACCTAGGGCTCCGCAGGCCCTCGCTCTGTCCTGGCTGAGCCACGGGTCCAAGTTACGATCTACTGCACATCTTTTAAGTTTTGGTCATTCAGGTTTAGTCGCAACACGAGAGGGTAATTCCTCACAATCAGTACATGCGGACTTTTGCTAACTCAAGCTCCAAAGGTTTAAAGAAGATTCCTTCAATTATATTTTAATGGCCCGGCAGTTAACATTAGGGGACTTTTCATCACCTTTAGAGGCGAAGATAGAGAAAACGGAGCAGGAACCTGAGGAACAATCAGAAACGGTTACAAGGAGGTCAGTTAGGCAGGCCATGAAACAGGCTTTGGAGAACAAGAAGTATTTCCTTCTCTCGGTGGACTATGACGGAAAGTCTGGAAGGGCAGTCTCCAAGCTTTACGACCCGGAATCGGGCGAACTCCATGTGCTTTACGATACCACGGGTCACACTTCGTACTTCTTGGTTGACCTCGAACCTGAACAGATAAACAGGAACCTTAAGATAGTCAAGGATAAATCGTTTAAGGGCCTGGACATTGTCTCCAAGGTAGACCCCTATACGTGGAAGCAAATAAAGCTCACTAAAATCTTGGTGAGCGACCCTCTGGCGGTTAGGAGGATGAGGGAGCACGTCCCTAGGGCTTATGAGGCTCATATAAAATATTTTAACAATTATATATATGATTTCAGCTTAATTCCTGGAATGCCCTATGTGGTGAAGAAGGGTAGACTAGTCCCTCTGAAGCCTAACGTGGACGTAGAGGAAATTAAGAGGGCCTTCAGTGATGCAGATCAGATAACACAGGAGATGGCATTAGACTGGGCCCCCCTCTTCGAGTCTGAGATCCCTTCTGTGAAGAGAGTTGCCATAGACATTGAGGTTTACACGCCAATGATGGGGAGAGTGCCTGATCCGTTTAAGGCGGAGTTCCCTGTAATTAGCATAGCCTTGGCAGGTAGTGATGGTTTGAAAGGGGTCCTGGTTCTAGAAAGGGATGAGTCAGTAAACAACATGAAAGTAGATAGCCTCATAAGGGTTGAGACGTTCTCCACAGAGAGGGAGCTACTAAACAGATTCTTTGAGCTAGTGAAGTCATACCCCATGGTTCTGACATTCAACGGAGACGATTTCGACGTCCCGTATATCATATTTAGGAGCCTTAAGCTCGGTATCTTACCTGAGGAAATACCCTTTGACGTAGGGGAAAACGACAGTAAGTACTTGTTCGGCTTTCATGTAGACCTATTTAGGTTCTTCTTCAACAAGGCTGTGAGGAACTACGCTTTTGAAGGGAGGTACTCGGAGTACAATCTGGACACAGTCGCACAAGCCCTGCTCGGTCAGTCCAAGGTAAAGCTGGAGTCCTCCATCAGTGACCTCTCCGCATCCAAGCTAATCGAGTACAACTTTAGGGACTCAGAGATTACGCTGAAGTTAACCACATTCAATAACGAGCTCGTCTGGAAACTGATAGTCCTGTTCTCCAGGATCTCCAAACTTGGAATAGAGGAGCTGACTAGGACCGAGATCTCAGCCTGGGTAAAGAACCTGTACTACTGGGAGCACAGGAAGAGGAACTGGTTGATCCCATTGAAGGAGGAGATACTGGAGAGGTCCTCCAATCTCAAGACCTCGGCCGTGATCAAGGGAAAAGGCTATAAGGGTGCGGTGGTCATAGATCCGCCAGTTGGTGTCTTCTTTAACGTAGTAGTCCTAGACTTCGCGTCCCTGTACCCTTCCATCATAAGGAACTGGAACTTGAGTTATGAGACCGTTGACGTGAAGGACTGCAAAAAATTTGAGGATATAAAGGACGAAAGTGGTCAAGTCCTGCACAAGGTCTGCATGGACAGGCCTGGAATAACTGCAGTGGTAACTGGTTTGTTGAGGGACTTCAGGGTAAAGATCTATAAGAAGAAGGCTAAGCAGAAGGACTTGGATGAAGAGAGGAAAATGTTATACGATGTAGTCCAGAGGGGCATGAAGGTGTTCATCAATGCTACTTATGGCGTCTTCGGTGCTGAGACCTTCCCACTGTACGCCCCTGCAGTCGCCGAAAGCGTCACAGCCTTAGGTAGGTTCATCATTACTTCCACGAAGAACATGGCTTTTCAGATGGGCCTTAAGGTAGTCTACGGTGATACAGACTCGTTATTTATCCATGAACCGGATAGGAAGAAGTTGGAAGAGCTGGTTGAGTGGACCAGACAGAACTTTGGTCTTGATTTAGAGGTAGACAAGACGTATAGGTACATAGCGTTTTCAGGTCTAAAGAAGAACTACTTTGGGGTGTTCACAGACTCCAAGGTTGATATAAAGGGTATGTTGGCTAAGAAGAGGAATACCCCAGAGTTCCTGAAACAGGCTTTTAATGAGGCCAAGGAGAGGTTAGCGACGGTGAAAACTCAGGAGGAACTGGAGAAGGCGATCGAGGACTTGACGAATCAAGTAAAGGAGGTTTATCGTAAACTCAAAATGAAGGGGTATAATTTAGACGAGCTTGCGTTTAGGGTGATGCTTTCCAAGGACGTCTCTTCCTATAAGAAGAACACGCCCCAGCACGTTAAGGCCGCTGCGCAGTTGAGAGAGTTGAACTATCAGGTTCTTCCAAGGGATATCATATCCTTCGTTAAGGTTAAAACAAAGGAGGGAGTCAAACCTGTACAATTGGCTAAGCTATCAGAAGTGGACGTGGAGAAGTATTACGAGAGCGTAAGAAGCACGTTTGAGCAACTCTTGAAGAGCTTTAACGTGAGTTGGGATAGGATAGAGTCAACAGTGTCCATAGACAACTACTTTAAGTTTTAAACTTAACTAAATTGAACAACAGTTTCTGAATTAAAACAGTTCTACAGCGCTGGTACTAAGACAAACTGACCATCGTATACTGTACATCATGTTGTTCTGGGAATTGCAATCAACACCAAGAAAGTTCCTAGTCCAGGGGGTTATAAATCTGGATAGAGAGGCCTAACGTAATATCTACACAGCACCTGAAAATCCAAAATCTAAAAATCCTCCAGTGGGGTTGAAGATAACACTCACTCCTCTTCTTCCTCTTCCTCTTCTTCTTCGTTTTCTGCTTCTTCCTCCTCTGAAGTAACTTGGGAGGCGTAGTTGGTCAGCTCTTCTTTCAATTCATCAGTAAGGTAATAGGAAATGACATAGACTCTCTTATCCTGGAAGTTCTCCTCCTTCCACTGGTTGTCAAAGCTTATTATAAAAACAGGTAATTTCAGCATGGCGAAAGACTTGTCTTTTCCCGTGAGGAAATTTTTCGTCTTTTCATATATCTCTGGTTTTAGAGGTAGGGGTAGCTTAGCCTCCTGAGAGTCCCTCATTATAATGAAGTCTGAGGTGAGCTCGTTCCACTCCTTTAGGGCCTTCTCGGCTGTCCTCCTGACAACCTCTCCTATCTCTCCTTCTTCCACGAAATTCGAAGTGACCTTTCCTGACTCACTCTTCAGTATTATGACTTTCATAGGTGTTCACCAATCACGTATAAGTAAACTAAGTGGTGCATGTTCCCATCTTCTACCTTAATGATTTCCTTAGGCTTCCATCCCCTCATCTCGAACTCGTGGGAAACAACCCTCGTCCCAGGTTTGAGCTCCTTTTCAAACTTGGGTTTAAGCATCTCATTGGCGTTAGTCAACAAGAACAGAGTCACAACAGTTGCATCTGAAATGTTTTCGTCAAGGAAGTTGTTCCTTCTCAGCTCTACCTTGTCCATTACACCATTTTGGGCTGCGTTTTGTTGGGCTTCCTTTAATCTCTCTTCGCTTATATCTACTCCAACGGCTTTCTTGGCTTTAAAGTCCTTTACAGCAGTTATTATTATCCTTCCGTCACCGCAACCTAAGTCGTACACAACATCGTTCTCCCCTACCTTAGCTACCTCCAACATTTTCAAGACTACTTTTTCCGGTGTTGGTACAAAGGGCACGTGAGGAATTTCCTTATGTGGTTCAGTCAACTATCTCACTTAGGTAAATGATTTATGAGACTAGATTTTTAATTTTGTTAAATGCTTCTTCCTTCCCTGCCTCAGGGTCTGGCTTCAGCTCCTTATTTAGAGGCATTTGGGTAAGTATAGGGTATATCCTCCCATCCTCCAGTTGAACCAGAAGCTGAGGTAGCCAGCTCATTCCGAACTCGTCCTTCTCGCCGTAGTCAGAAAGGAAAGCGTAGTCCTCTGACCTAGTTTCTATCTCGACTCCAAGTTCCTTTGAAATAGCTTGGGCTACGCTCATAAACCCCTTATGGTTGGGATGGGACTCTGAAGTTACGAGGATCAGCTTTTTAGCTTTCATTGTTCTCTCACAATTCAAGCTAAGACGAAGTTTATAACGGTAGTGGTAACATGATCACAAACCTCAGACAGGAGTCGAAGAAGATTTTAAGGCCATTGGCCAAGGGACTCATTAGGCTAGGTCTTTCAGGTAATCAGGTCACGGCCCTAGGTCTTGTTGCGTCTATCCTTTTCCTTATTGTCATGTATTTTACAAGGAATCCCATTTTAGGCTTCATAACATTGGTAGTTTCCTCACTGTTAGACGCATTGGACGGGGAGGTCGCTAGGTTAAGGGGAACTGCGGGTCCAATGGGTAGTTTTCTCGACTCCTCCTTTGACAGGTTAGAGGACGCAATTTTCATTTCTTCCCTGACTCTACTGGGTTTCCAATCACTCCTCACCGCCTTACTTGTTGGTATTTCCCTGTCCATTTCGTACCTTAGAGCTAAGGCCGAATCCTTGGGAATAAAGGCAGAAGGAAAAGGGTTAATTGAAAGGGGGGAGAGATTGATCTTTTTGTCCCTCATTCTCATATTCTTGGATTTCTTCCCACTGGTCTCTACGTCTCTTTTTTACATCCTAATCATAGCTTCAGTGATCACATTGTGGCAGAGATTTCATCTAGTGATATCAACGTTCCCAAAGTAGAACTGGAGGGGTGACTTAGTTCCGCAATTGGCTACGCACAGATTAAGTTCTTTCATTTTTTCACAAGAGTAGATCACCATCTTCTCCTTGAAGATTCCCTTGAGAGCTGAATCTAGGTTTTCCACCCCTCCCTTCTCTAGAACAAGGGAAATCGAGTCCAAGCTAGCCCCTGTGTTGGCCATATATGTAGCTAGAACTAACGCTTCTTCCTTGTTTCTATCCCTCTTCTCCATTAGTGCCTTCACGCAGGGAGGTGTCTTCCCTCCTCTGATGGAAATGATATCAATCAGGCTTTCAGGAATTTTATCCAATGGGATGGGTTTCACCAAGTCCCTCAACTTCTTGTATAGGGCTAACTCCATAAGGAGAAGGAGTCTAGCCTTGTTCAGATGGACGTAACCTTTATGGAGTATGTTGGATGAAAGAGAGAGGGAATCTTCATGATGACCTTTTGCAACTCTCAAATACTCTAAGAAATGAATTGAGTATTTAGCGGTGAGCGGTTTCTTACCCATATGAAAACGTAGTGGTGAGATCTTTAGGGTGTAACCTGACCACTTGGCAATTTCCTGTAGGACGTCATCGCTTTCCTTCTCCATCTCCCTTCTGAAATACCTGGACTCAGTCCTAAGGACTCTCTCTGTAATTCTGTTGTCGTTTAAAACGCCCAAGATAAGGATGAGGGAATAAAACACCAGTTGCGGACTCATGTATTCCGAGTATCTCCTGACCTCTCCACCCTTCAATATATTAACAATCCTACCCTTGGCTTCCCTAATGGCTTTACCCTCAGTGCTCAGGAGGGTAAACAAGTCCGGTGCTCCCTCCTTCCTCAGGACTTCCTCGATAGGTCTGAGGAAGGGGTACTTGCTAGAGTCTACTAATGCCATGCCCCATAAACTATGGGGACGAGAAGGTAAAAAGCCGTAGTCAATAGTTTAAGTTAAGTCGTTGAGGTACATGATCTCACGCAATACGTACTAAGGCACTCCCTTCACAAGTACTTATCTTGCCCAACGTCACTCTTATCTGTTCACTTTATGAATTCCTTTAATAGGCAAACCAATCAATTTCAGTAGGTGGTTCATTGAAGGTTCTTGTAGCTTCAGCTTGGCCGTACATTCAGACCGTGCCTCATTTAGGTAACTTGATAGGTTCTATACTTTCCGCCGACGTCTTCGCTAGGTACGCAAGGCTAAAGTACGGGAGGGAGAACGTAGTGTTCGTTAGTGGGAGTGACGAACACGGCACGCCCATTGAGATAGAGGCAATTAAGAGGAAGGTTCACCCAAAGACCCTCACGGATTTAGCCCACGAGTACGACAGTGAGCTTTTCATCAAAACTTGGAACATAAGCTTTGACAACTACACAAGGACTGAATCTGAAGTACACAAGGCGTTTGTTAGGGATTTCTTCCTGGGACTTACCAAATACATTACTGTTGAGGAGGAGGATCTTCCCTACTGTGAAAACGATAAGCTCTTCCTTCCTGATAGATTCATCCATGGAACGTGCCCGTATTGTGGGTATGAGGACGCCAGGGGTGATCAATGCGATAAGTGTGGGAGGTTACTTTCACCTTCACTACTAATCAATCCAAGGTGCGCCATTTGCGGCTCGAAGCCTGTCATCAGAAAGACCAAGCATTGGTTCTTTGATTTAAGACCTTTCTCCGATCCAATCAAGAAATGGATAACCTTGTCTCAGGACATGCCAGAGAACGTAAAGGGGACAGCTCTTAGCTGGATCAATGAAGGTTTGAAGCCAAGAAGTTTAACTAGGGACAACTCCTGGGGTATCCCTGCTCCCTTTCCTGGAGCTGAAGGCAAGACCATTTACGTCTGGTTTGAAGCTCTTCTGGGTTACATCTCAGCCACTGTTGAGTACTTCCTAAGGAGAGGTGAGCCTGAACGTTGGAAGGAGTTCTGGGAGGAAGGAAAGGTCAGAAGCTACTACTTCATTGGGAAAGACAACATTCCCTTCCATGCAGTAATCTTACCTGCCATGCTCTTAGCTTCAGGTAAAGGCTATTCCCTCCCCTCTGTCATAGGGGCTACAGAGTACCTTATGTACGAAGGACAGAAGTTTAGCAAAAGTAGGAGGATAGGTATATGGATTGATGAAGCCCCTAAAATTATGGATGTAGACTACTGGAGGTTCATCCTCATAAGAATGAGACCGGAGGAGAGGGATATGAACTTTACGTGGTCAGAGGCCGTGAAGATAGTGAACACGGAGCTCAATGATGATATTGGAAATCTAGTGAACAGGGTAGTGACCATGCTGAATAGGTATTTTGAAGGGAAAGTCCCGGAACCTGCTAATCTGAGCGAATTGGATCGTGGCTTGGTGGATAAGCTTAATGAGACTGTGGACAAAACTTCTAACCTTTTTGAAAGGGCTAAACTCAGGGGTGCTACTGAGGAGATACTTAACCTAGCCAGGGAGGCAAACGCTTACCTCAATAAAAAGGCACCTTGGGACAAGGTGAAGACTGACAGGACCGATGCTTCAAACACCCTCTTCGTTTCTTTCAACGTTGTGAGATCCATAGCTATAATGCTCTACCCGTTTATACCGGTCAAGGCTCAGGAGATCTACGACCAGATAAACCAGGGAGATCTAAACGATGAGAGATGGGACAGGGCTAAGGAGCTAATCTACGGTGTAGTTGTCGGCAAACCTAGACCTATCTTTAAGAAGTTGCCGTCCGATTTCGAGAAGGGTGTGAACGAAATTTTAGACAGTGTAAGGAAGGAAGTAGAAAAAGAGAGACCAACTTTACTTAAATAGGTCAAGATATTTCGACCGAAGCCATTAGAGGTTCAAATTTCTTTCCTCTACCTTCGTAAAACTTGCTAAACATTTCGTAGAAGTGAAGCCTCATGTCCTGTATGAATACCACTAGACCTTCCAAGCCTATTGCCAAAAGGTTCCCTATTATGAGGATAACTATGGCTGCTGGGCTGGTGGCTATACTAAGCAGACTGGGGGTTCCCACAGCTAGGTAGGCCATGTAGGAGAAAGCGTAAAGCAGGTAATAGTGGGCTAGGGCAAATACCAAGATCCTTATGAAGGATATCGTATTTGACAGAAGAAGAATAGCGGCCTCGAACCCTCCTTCGATGAAGCCCATTGCCAGGGCGCTACCTGTAGCCATGTGTTCGTGCTTCCTCAGGATGTATGCCTTGGCTAGCCAGTTGTAGATCAGCCCTATTTCCACCCACACAATAAGTACGTAGGCAAGGGCCGAGGTTGGGGTGCTCAGATCAGGATGGAAGGAGCTCAACAGGTTCTGCAGTATATAGCCCAGCAGCTCTCCTACCTTACCGAAGTAATGGCTCGGATCTGTAACTCCGTATCCGAAGATGATCAGAGGCACTGTATATATAACTAGTAGGGGGAGTTTCTCGAACAGGAGGAACTCCGAGTCCCTCTTCTTAATTGCGTTAATTACCCCCAGCAATGAACTGACGAATAACGCTATGGCACCGAGGAGAATGGAGAGGATGATGGTGTGCTCTATGGACGTGCTGGTGCTGTACTCACCGAATGGTAGTAGCGGTGAAAGAGCCTCAGTAACAGAGACCGGTACGGGCCAGACACTATCCAAGGGACCCGAAACGTTAGCTATTCCCATCTCCTTTAACCCTCCCACAGGGAGAGGACCGAAGAAGTCTCTGGCAAGGAAGCCTGTCACCATCGCAACCACTGAGGAGTAGCCCAAGATCAGGGATAGGTTCTTGATGTTCGTGCTACCCTTCTTGACTCCGTAACGGTGGAAGAAAACAGCGAAAACTAGGAGAACCAGTGCGTTACCAACGTCTGGGAACATAAGTCCAAATAGAAGTGGGAAAGTGACGATAAGGAACACAAGGGGAGATATTTCCCAATATGACGGAGTGCCGTAAATCTCCACCACTGACTCTATGGCCGCGATGCTCTTGGGTAGGTCCACGTAGGTCGGTGGCTCCTCTGCCTCACCGAACCTCTTTGGCGTTACGCTATAAACGAAGGCAAACTTCTCGAGGGATTTCTTTAGACGTCCAAGGAACTTCTCAGGCATGTACCCCTCAATCTGCACGAAATGATCTGAAACTCTGGCCTTTGAAAGGAGGCTTAGCGCGTCCCTCACGGTCAGAAGCCTACCATACAGGTTGTTGAGTTCCCTCTGGTTTTCCTTTATTTTCCTCATTAAGTTCTCCCTGGTCTCCCCCAGGATTTTCTCAAGTTCGCTGAGCCTCTCCTTCATTGAACTGTAGACCTCAAACGGGGATTTACCGTCCTGAGTCTCAAATTTCCTAGCACCGATCTCCTTTAAGAGAGCTTCCAATTGAACCTTTCCCTTCAGGGTCACGAGAAGAGTTGCATACTTTCCGTTGGATGTCTCCCTTGTTTCAACGAATACGTCCTTCCTTTCCCTGACCTTACTCATTTGTTCCTTAGTGAGCAGAGTAAGCACTACCTCGAGTCTCTCGAGGGAGTACAACCTGCTTAGGTTCACAGTAATGGAACTGAAGGGCTCGATCTCAGTAAGCTGCGCTTTGATTACATCTATTTCGCCCTTAAGCTTTCCTATTTCCTCCAGTAGCTCCTTATACCTGAACTCCTGGAGCGACGCCTCCTCCGCGGTCTTTTTAGCTAGGTCCACCCATGCGGAATCTACCTTCATAGCTCCTGATGGCTCGATTGTGGCACCAGCAATCTCTATTATTAACCTTATTTTATTGACGTGGTCCTGGATCGGCGTTAGTTCCCTCCTCGCCTCCTCTATCCTCTCGTTGGATATGGGGTGGGACGGCTCCACTGGCTCCATCTTTCCGAGCTTCAGTATCTCCTTAACCACGTTATCCTTTTCCTTGATGGGTGAGATTATTTCTACTTTTACCATGTTTTCAGGAAGGATCAATACACTATCGGGGGAAATATGAGTTATATCTTAAAAATATTTAATCCTCATAACAAATGAGGTCAGTATGGGTAAAATTCTTTTAATCGGTGATAGGTACACGGTTTCCCTTTTTAGGACAATGGGGGCTGAGGGAAAAGTCATTGAGGATCCTTTCGCTCTGGAAAAGGAGATAGAGACAGCAAAGAAAAGGGAAGACCTAGACCTCGTTTTGATAACGAGGGACCTCTACGAACCAGTGAGGGAGAAGTTAGACGGGGTGATCTCAACGCAGACTAAGCCTCTGGTGACAATAATCCCTTCACCTTTCTCTGAGTCGAAGCCTGTTGACGTGAGGAAGATGGTTTTAAAGGCTTTGGGGTTTGGGTGATAGTAAATGGTCTCTATAGAGGAATTAATGGAGCAGGTAGCCCAATCTGAGATAGAAGTGATAAAGGCAGAGCTCTCAAAGGCACTGCAGGAGTCCCTAAGAGTCGTACAGGACAGGTATGAACAAGCGGTTACAACTTACACGTCAAAGATTAACGAGATGGTTTCCCAAGCCAAGGAGGAGGTTGAAGGTGAAAGGGCAAAGTTAGACATAGAGAGTAAGAGAGCAATACTGAGCGAGAAGAATTACTGGCTCAACGTCGTCTATGAGAGGACGCTTAAGTCCCTAAACAAGGTCAAGAACTCAGACAAGTACGTCAAGGGACTCGAAGAAGTGTTAAAGAGGGAAGCTAGGGAGAACTCAGTAATTTTCTGTTCCCCAGACGAGGAGGAGGTAGTCAGAAAACTGGTCAAAAACCTGAAATTGAAGGTAGAGGTGAAGGTGGAGCAGAGAATGATAGGGGGCGTTAAGGTTCAGTACTCAGACGTAGGTTTGGTAAGGGACTATTCCCTTAATTTAATCTTGGATCAAGTTTTTGAGTCTCTAAAACCAAGAATAGCTGAGATTCTATTTGGTGAGATGTGATGGCACAAGGAAAAGTAGCCAGAGTTAACGGTCCCTTAGTTGTAGCTGAGGGGATGAAAGACGCTCAAATGTTTGAAGTGGTTGAGGTAGGAGAACCTAGGCTAGTCGGAGAGATAACTAGGATAGAGGGGGACAGAGCTTACATTCAGGTGTATGAGGACACAAGCGGTATAAGACCTGGAGAGCCAGTATACGGTAGCGGAGCCCCCCTCTCAGTGGAGCTGGGACCTGGACTTCTAGGGCAGCTTTTTGATGGTCTGCTTAGACCCTTGGGAGAGATAAGAGACGTTACTAAGTCGCCCTTCGTTAAAAGGGGCGTCAAGCTTCCTAGCCTAAATAGACAGAAGAAGTGGCACTTTGTGCCCAAGGTCAAGTCAGGGGACAAGGTGGAGGGTGGCGATATCATAGGAACTGTCCAGGAGACAGGTCTAGTAGAACACAGGATACTGGTGCCACCCTATTATAGGGGAAAGGTCAAGGAAATAGTCCCTGAGGGAGATTACACTGTTGAGGATAAAGTAGCTGTTGTGGATATGGAGGGTGACGAGATTCCTTTGGCAATGATGCAGAGGTGGCCGGTGAGAGTTCCAAGGCCTTTCAAGGAGAAGTTGGACCCCAGTGAACCCCTTTTAACGGGGATAAGGATTTTGGATACAATATTTCCCATAGCCAAGGGAGGTACAGCAGCTATACCTGGTCCCTTCGGGAGTGGAAAGACAGTGACCCTCCAGAGCTTGGCTAAGTGGAGCGCTGCAAAGATAGTCATTTTCGTAGGATGCGGGGAGAGAGGGAACGAGATGACAGACGAATTGAGAAGCTTCCCCAAGCTGAAGGATCCATGGACAGGCAGGCCCTTGCTAGAGAGGACAGTCCTAGTTGCCAATACCAGCAACATGCCTGTAGCTGCGAGGGAGGCTAGCATATACGTCGGTGTGACCCTAGCTGAGTACTTCAGGGATCAGGGTTATGACGTGCTAGCTGTCGCTGATTCAACCTCCAGGTGGGCTGAAGCCCTTAGGGACCTAGGAGGAAGAATGGAAGAGATGCCGGCGGAGGAAGGGTTCCCCAGTTATCTGTCCTCCAGGATTGCAGAGTATTATGAAAGGGCAGGTAGGGTAAGATCTCTTGGTAAGGAGAACCGATACGGGTCAGTTACCTTAGCTTCCGCTGTCTCACCTCCAGGAGGCGATTTCACGGAACCAGTCACTAGTACAACCCTGAGATTCGTAAGGGTCTTCTGGCCATTAGACGTGTCCCTGGCTCAAGCTAGGCACTATCCTGCGATTAATTGGCTGCAGGGGTTCTCCTCTTACGTGGACTTGGTATCTGACTGGTGGAACAAGAACGCTGACGCGGACTGGAGGAGAATAAGGGACTTCATGGTCAGGACTCTCATAAGGGAAGACGAGCTTAGGCAAATAGTGAGGCTGGTAGGTCCCGAGTCCTTAGCGGAGAAGGATAAGCTTGCCTTAGAGACCAGTAGGCTGATAAAGGAGGCATTCCTAAAACAGAACGCCTATGACGATATCGACGCGTTCTCATCGCCACAGAAGCAAGTCAGGATCATGAAGCTGATTTACCACTTCAACGAGTATTCCACTAAGGCAGTCGAGAGGGGGATACCAGTGAAAAAGATAAGCGAGAAGATAACTATTCTTCCGGATATCATAAGATCCAAGGCTACTATAAAGAACGACGAACTACAGAAATACGACGAACTTGAGAATAAGTTAAAAGCGCAATTTGACGAGCTTTTAAAGGAGGTTGGTGCTTAATGGAAACTTCCATGAACGTCAGGGAGTACTCCAACATATCCATGATAAAGGGTCCCCTCCTCGTGGTGCAGGGGGTCGCTGACTCAGCTTATAACGAGCTAGTTGAGGTCGAATTACCCAATGGGGAGAAGAGAAGGGGGATAGTGGTCGACTCTCAGAAAGGTGTCTCAATAGTTCAGGTCTTCGAAGGGACAAGGGGAATATCCCCTACAGGGACTAGGGTAAGGTACCTCGGAAGGGGTCTAGAGGTAAAGATATCTGAAGAAATGCTGGGGAGGATATTCAATCCGCTGGGTGACCCACTGGACAACGGGCCCATGGTAATCAAGGGTGAGAAAAGGGACATCAATGGAGAGGCAATAAACCCAGCCGTCAGGGACTACCCTGAGGAGTTCATCCAGACGGGTATATCGGCAATAGATGGTCTCAATTCTCTGCTTAGGGGTCAGAAGTTGCCCATATTCAGCGGGAGCGGTCTACCAGCCAACATTTTAGCTGCGCAGATTGCAAAGCAGGCTACTGTGAGGGGAGAGGAGAGCAACTTCGCAGTGGTCTTCGGTGCTATAGGGGTCAGATACGACGAGGCTTTATTCTTCAAGAAATTCTTCGAAGAGACTGGAGCAATAAACAGGGTCGCCTTAATTATGAGCCTGGCCAACGAGCCTCCAGTTATGAAAACTCTCACACCGAAGACAGCTCTCACTCTGGCTGAGTATTTGGCTTTTGAGCAGGATATGCACGTCCTAGCTATACTCATAGACATGACCAACTACTGTGAGGCACTTAGGGAAATCAGCGCCTCTAAGGAGGAGGTTCCAGGAAGGGGAGGATACCCAGGTTACATGTACACTGACCTAGCCCAGACGTATGAGAGGGCAGGGAAAGTTGTTGGAAAGAAAGGCTCCATAACCCAAATGCCCATACTGACTATGCCGAATGACGACATTACCCATCCGATACCGGACCTAACTGGTTACATAACTGAGGGTCAGATCACGCTAGACAGAAGCCTTTATAACAAGGGTATTTATCCACCCATAAACGTGCTCATGAGCCTTTCAAGGTTAGCAAAGGATGGTATAGGTGAAGGGAAGACCAGGGACGATCACAAGGACGTGTCCAACCAACTCTTCGCAGCGTACGCCAAGGCAGTAGATACGAGAGGTTTAGCAGCGATCATAGGTGAGGACAGTCTCTCTGAAACTGACAGGAAGTATTTAATGTTCGGTGATGCCTTTGAGAGGAAGTTCGTCGCTCAAGGAGTCAATGAGAATAGGGACATCGAGACTACTCTTGACATTGGATGGGACGTGCTATCCATTTTGCCTGAGAGGGAGCTCACTAACATCAAAGTGGACTTCATCAAGAAATATCACCCCGCGTACCGTGGTAAGAAATGAGCTCAAGGAAAGTACTTCCCACAAAGATTAACCTAATTAGCATGAGGAACCAGCTTAAGCTGATTAGGGTAATCAAGAGGCTGCTGGAAAACAAGAGGGAAGTACTACTGATATATCTCAGGACTTACATCAGTGAGTACGAACAGATGTACAACGAAGTCAATAAGTCGCTAGGACAGGTTTACGACAGGTTCATGAGGGCGGTAGTGGACGAGGGAATAGGGAGCATTGAAAACATAGCCTACTCCCAGGCCGATTCCCTTCAATTGAGGACTTCCACAAGGGTGATATTCGGGGTGAAAATACCCGTGACGGAGATGTTGGAGAGCTCCATCCCGCCTAAACCGTTCAGCGAAGTTGAAACTTCCCCGTATCTCTCTGAAGCTTACGACCAGATGAAAGAAACACTAGTGAAGGTTATCAAGCTAGTTGAGCTTGAATCCACTATCAGGTCCCTAGTCTCAGAACTTAGAAAAACCCAAAGGCTTATCAATGCTATAGACACTTCAATCCTACCGTTTTACAACGGGTCTGTCAAATACATACGTTCCATACTCAACGACAGGAGCAGGGAGGAATTCGTAAGACTTAAAGTTACTAGAAGAATATTGCAGAGGAGGAGAGAACGTGGAAGCTAAGCCATTTATTAATAATCTTGTAAAAAAATTAGATCAGACTAAGATGAGCGTTGAGGAGCAGTTAAATAAAGAATATCAGTCCATTATCGAGAGCAAGAGGAACTCCATCGAAGAGATCAGGAGAAAGGCTTTAAAGGAACTGTCATAGTAGAGAGTGGTGGATTTAACATGGAGTATACAAAGAGAATGAAATATATGGTTCTCCTTCTTCCAATTTTAATAAGTTCTGCAATAGCGTTTGCCCAAACTCCCCCATCGGAGACTTCAACTGGCTTTTCTGGAATTAATATAGGTGCCGGGTTAGCTGTAGGTCTTGCCGCAATTGGTGCAGGAATGGCAGTCGGAATGGCAGCTGCAGCAGGTATTGGCGTGCTGACAGAGAGAAGGGATATGTTCGGTACAGTACTAATCTTCGTCGCAATTGGGGAAGGAATAGCGGTATATGGTATCCTGTTCGCGGTGCTAATGCTGTTCGGAAAGTTCTAAAAAACCCCAAATTTTTTAGTCCTGATTTTTTGCTTTGTTTCCCAATGAAGATAAGCAGGGAGAAGTGGAGCCAAAATTTTAGCCAATGGTTTGATTGGGTACTCTCCCAGGCGGAGTTTTACGATTATGGTAGGTACCCAGTCAAGGGCACTGGAGTCTGGATGCCCTACGGATTTAAGTTAAGGCAAAACGTCATTGACCTATTGAGGTCTTTGCTAGACCAGACGGGACATGAGGAACTCCTCTTTCCACTCCTAATACCGGAGGGTCTTCTCAAGAAAGAGTCGGAGCACATCAGGGGCTTTGAAAGAGAGGTTTTCTGGGTGACGCAGGGAGGAGAGGAGAAGCTAGAGGAGAGGTTCGCCCTGAGGCCGACCTCTGAAGTATCCATAACCTTTATGGAGTCGCTTTGGATAAAGGGCTACACTCAGCTCCCTAGGAAGTTCTACCAAATAGTGAGCGTCTTCAGGTATGAGACAAAGGCGACGAGGCCTTTAATAAGGGTGAGGGAGCTAACGACGTTCAAGGAGGCGCACACACTGCACGAAACCTACGATGACGCAGCTAGGCAGGTAAATGAAGCCGTGGAGATATATTCCAAGTTTTTTGATGCTCTGGGCATCCCGTACTTAATTTCCAAAAGACCGGAGTGGGACAAGTTCGCTGGGGCTGAGTATACCATTGCTCTGGATACCATAATGCCTGACGGCAGGGCACTTCAGATAGGGACAGCCCACCACCTTGGGCAACACTTCACTAAAGCCATGGACTATAAGGTTCAACGGGCTGACGGCTCTCTGGACTACCCCCATCAGACCAGCTACGGTGTATCGGACAGGGTTATAGCCACGGTAATCTCCATAAATGGAGACGACCATGGTCCTATCCTCCCTCCTTTAGTGGCACCAATTGAGGTAGTAATCATCCCAATCCCAGCTAAAAATCCTGAAGATGATCAGAGGGTGCTAAGCTACGCAAAGGAAGTGCTGAGCATGTTAAGGTCTAGTGGAGTTAGGGCAACCCTTGATGACTCCAAGGACAAGACACCAGGTGAGAAGTACTACGTATGGGAGCTGAAGGGTGTCCCCATAAGGATAGAAATAGGGATGAGGGAGGTGACGTCTGGGACGGTCTTTTTGAAGAGAAGAGATACCTTAGAAAGCAAGGTTGTTGGTAGGGAGGGCGTTGTTGAAGAAATCAGAGAGCTGGAACGGAGAATGAGTGAGGATTTGAAGGCTAGGGCCTGGAAAGAGTTTAGGGAGAAAGTGAGGGCGTTTGACTCTTTGGACGACGTTAAGAAGTTTTTGGAGACCAGGGGAGGAATAGCGGAAGTGAGATGGTGCGGTTCTGAGTCCTGCGGTCTGAAGATTGAGGAGGAGACCAACAGCCGAGTACTAGGTGCCCCATTAGAACCTACAGGCGGAGGAAATTGTGTGGTCTGCGGAAAACCAGCGTCAAATTCACTTCGAATAGCAAAAACTTATTAGAGATGGAAACTAGAGTTGAGAAGGTGCTAAAGTATTGCCTAAAAAGCGAGAGAACAGAGGCAGAAGGAAGGGTGATAAAGGTCACGTAGGTTACGTTATGTGTGATAACTGTGGTGCCAGGGTACCAGAGGATAAGGCAATATGCGTGACTAGGAGCTACAGCCCCGTTGACGCCTCTCTAGCCAATGAGTTAGAGAAGAAAGGGGCCATAATAACTAGGTATCCAGTGACTAAGTGTTACTGCGTTAACTGCGCTGTTCACTTTGGTTTAGTTAAGATCAGGGCTGAAAATGAGAGGAAGTCTAGGGCAAAAATATTCTAGCCCCAGAACCTAAGTTTTTAAATTGGTTAGATCTTTTTATGACATATGAGGCTTTACGAACTATCATTCAATGAGATAGAGGAGTTCTTCTACAAATTAGCCGAACTGAAGGACACCCTAAAGCACGAGGGTTTCCTCTCCTTTTACCCAAGTCCAGTTAACTCCGATATAGCTCAAGGTACCGCCAGGGTTAAGCATGCGTTTCCCATTTTCCAAAAGGGGGGAGTGGTCATGGACGTTACCAACGTGGATCAGGCGGGTATAGCTGAGGAAGCGGGCGCGGTCTCCGTAATGGTTCTAGACAAACTCCCATATGACGTAAGGAAGGCAGGAGGGGTCGCTAGAATGGCTGACCCAAAGATCATAGAAGAAGTGATGGGGTCAATAACCATACCAGTCATGGCGAAGGTAAGGATAGGCCACATATATGAGGCTAAGGTTCTCGAGGCCCTGGGAGTGGACATGATAGACGAGAGCGAAGTTTTGACACCGGCAGATGAGGAACACCACATAAATAAGTGGGAGTTCAAGGTTCCTTTCGTAAACGGTGCCAGAAACTTAGGCGAAGCCTTGAGAAGGATTTCAGAGGGAGCCTCCATGATAAGAACCAAGGGGGAACCAGGGACTGGAAACGTTAGTGAGGCCGTTAAACACATGAAGATAGTGAACCAGGAACTGAGGTCGTTGATATCCATGAACCCGGAGGACAGGGTAAAGAAAGCCAGGGAGTTCCAGGTTCCCTACGAGATAGTCGAGCTCACAGCAAAGTATGCTAGACTGCCAGTTGTTAATTTCGCTGCAGGAGGTATAGCGACCCCTGCGGACGCAGCCCTCATGATGTGGTTGGGGTCAGATGGTATATTTGTAGGCTCAGGGATATTCAAAAGCCAGGACTCACTAGAGAGGGCTAAGGCTGTTGTTCTCGCTACTGCAGGTTGGGAGGAACCTGAAATAGTACTGGAAGCTCAGAAAATGATCAGCGAACACAAGTCCATGATGGGAATAGACATTAAGAGCTTGAAGCCCGAGGAAATGATGCAGGTGAGAGGGACGTGAGAATAGGCGTAGTTGCATACCAAGGTAGTTTTGAAGAGCACGCGCTTGCGGTTAAAAGAGTCTTTGAGAAGATAGGTAAGGGGGAAGTTATCCCAGTAAAGAGACCGAAGGATTTAGACGTAGATGCCCTGATAATCCCTGGAGGAGAAAGCACGACAATAGGTCAGGTGGCCCAGAGAATGGGACTCCTGGAACCACTTAGGGAGAAAGTAATTCAGGGGATTCCAGTATTGGGTACATGTGCAGGGGCCATAATGTTATCTAAGGACGTAATTGACGCTAAGGTTGGTAAGAAGAGCCAACCACTCATAGGGGTAATGGACTCAGCCGTGGTGAGGAACTACTATGGGAGGCAAAGGGAGAGCTTTGAGGCAACGCTAGACTTGAGCGAAATTGAGGGTGGAAAGGAACGGTTCGTGTTCATAAGAGCTCCGGCCATTACCAAGGTATGGGGAAAGGCTAAGCCTCTAGCTTCTTTGAATGAGGTGATTGTAATGGCAGAGGAGAATCAAATCCTAGCTACGACCTTCCATCCTGAGCTTTCAGGCTCAACAACGATTCACGAATACTTTGTTCGGATGGTAAAGAAGTAAAGGATTTTTTACTCAGTATAGTTAAAGAGAACCTGAAGGGGAACCAACTTTTGCCTAACGAATTTTTGATAGATAAGAGTTCTCTGCTCCAGGGCATATCTAGATATGTAGAGAAAAATATAGTGAACGGAACCTTCTTGATTCACAGATCTCTTATCAGGCAATTGGAGCAGGAGTCGAAACAGGGCTTAGTTACAGGAGACATTGCCCTGGAAGAGATAAACCAGTTAAAGAACCTCTCTGAGAGATTCCTATTCGCGGTTGAACTCGTGGGGAGGGACTCGGATAACACGGAGCAAGAACTACGGAATTATTGCCTGGAAAGGGGTTGTACCCTGCTGACTGCAGATGAGCTCCAGAGGAAGATTAGCGAGATGTTGGGTATAAACACAATGTTCCTGGAACCTCTTCCGGAACCCCTTTCCATAGAGAGGTACTTTGACGAGAACACCATGAGCGTTCATTTGAAAGAGGATGCATTGCCAAAGGCCAAGAAGGGGAGACCTGGAAACTGGGAGTTCTCCGTGATTGGGGAAAAACCCATTGCTGGAGCTGAAATTAAGCAGATAGTCTCGGAGATCCTAAATTCAATTAGGTGGACCAAGGGTTCTTTCATTGAGATTGAGAGGAAAGGATCTACCATTGTTCAGCTAAGTAACTACAGGATTGTAATCACCAGGCCACCACTATCTGATGGCTGGGAGATAACGGTCACTAGACCTGTAGCTAGAAAGAGGCTGGAGGAATACTCGCTTAATCCAGAGTTGGTCTCGAGGTTGGAACAGAGGGCAGAGGGAATACTGATCGCTGGATCCCCTGGGATGGGAAAGACTACATTTGCTCAGGCATTGGCTGAATACTACATGAAGATGGGGAAGATAGTCAAGACCATAGAGTCTCCAAGGGATATGCATTTACCTCCTGATATTACTCAATACTCCAAGAACTATGCAGAAATTGGAGAACTCCACGATATACTACTGCTTAGCAGACCAGACTACACTGTCTACGACGAGATGAGGAACGACGAGGACTTCAGGCTTTACATAGACCTTAGGCTTGCAGGGATAGGGATGATAGGCGTGGTTCACGCTACTACAGCCATAGATGCAATACACAGATTCCTAAGCAGGGTAGATCTGGGAACCATACCAGGGATACTCGATACTGTACTCTTTATTAACAAGGGAACAGTTGAGAAAGTTTACAGTCTGGAAATGACCGTAAAGGTTCCTGAGGGGCTCAGAGAGGCTGATTTAGCCAGACCTGTAGTTCAGATAAAGGACTTCCTCAACGATAAGGTTGAGTATGAAATATACGTCTTCGGGGAGCAGACCATGATCGTACCAGTTGGAAAGTTAAGTATAAACACCGTTGAGAACAGGATAACTAGGGCTATTTCGGGAGTCATTCCAAACGCAGCGGTTAAGAAGGAGAACGGGGAATACGTTGTTGAGATTCCCAGGGAAGGGATCGCAAGCTTCAACAGGAAGATTAACTCTAAGTTAAGGAGACTCGAGAAAAAGCATGGAGTCAAGATAAGGGTCAAGCTACAAGATAAGGACTAGAGGAAGGAGTCCAGGGTTTTGCTAAATTTAGCCTCCACATATCTAATTAGTGCGTCCAAGTCCTTCCCATTTTCAATAGCTTCCCTGGAAATCACGTAATTTCCACCTTCCGTCTTTTTAAGCTCGTTAAAGGAAACAAACTTCAGAGACCTGGGGTTCTTAACCGCCACGAATAGCTCACCGCCACTCTTTCTAGAGAACTCCATAATTCCCTCAGCCTGTTCCCTGGTCAAGTATACGTTCCCCTTTGACTTTCTGCTCTTGACCTCAATGAGCAGGATTACTCCCTCCTTCATGGCTACTATATCTGGGGCAGGATCCTTCCTCTTGCTCCCACTCGCAGGCGACCTTATGACAGCGAAACCCTTGTTCCTCAAGAGCGAGAGCACGTATCTCTCCACATCTGACCCTCTGCTCTTCCTACTCATGTCACTCACATGGAATTACAAATTGCTATTATTAATTCAACTTTAAACGTTAGGGCTGGCTGAGCTTTAATGGGTTTTTCCTTAAAAATCGCTTATACCAGGATTAGGAGAGTTTATCCAAAAAAGTCTCTCAATGTAAAATTAAAAAAGGACTAGGCCTTAGGCTTACCCCTCTCTATGATCTCCTTTAGTCTTCTTCCTGTTTGCTCTTCCATGCTCTTATCCATATCTTCCATGCCCTTCTGTAAAGTTGGGCTTCCCCTTCCGTACTCCTCTATCCACTCCTCAGCGAATTTACCGCTTCTCACCTTTTCCGCAGCCTCCCTGATCCTCCTCCTTGTCTCCTCATTTATAACATGTTTACCTACGGTAAATCCTCCATACTTAGCAGTATCCGATACAGCCCTTAACATTCCCATAAAGCCCTTATCGTAGATTAAGTCCACTATCATCTTCAGCTCGTTAATAGTTTCGAAATAAGCTACCTCGGGTTGGTATCCCATTTCCACTAAAGTTTCGAAGGCTGACTTCATCAACTCCATAACCCCTCCCACCAGTATTGTCTGCTCTCCAATGAGATCGGTCTCCGTCTCCTCCTTGAAGGTAGTCTCGATGGCACCTGCCCTAGTCCCTCCCAGACCCTTGGCTATCGCAAGGGCTTTCTCCATGGCTTTCCCTGAGTAGTTTTGGTGAACTGCAACAAGTACCGGGACTCCACCTCCTTTGGTGTAGAAATCCCTCACAATTGGCCCAGGACCCTTGGGCGCCACCATGTAAACATCAACGTTCTTTGGAGGCTCTATTAACCTATAATGTATGTTAAAACCGTGTGCGAATACCAAGTCCATCCCTTCCCTCAGGTAGGGTTGCACTCTTTCTCGATAAACTAATCTCTGGGCCATATCAGGCACCAAGAATATTACCACGTCTGCCTTCTTCACCGCGTCCTCGGTTTTCTCTGGCTTGAACCCATCAGCTGTAGCCTGATCCCAGCTCTTTCCCTGTCTCTCTAATCCCACGGTCACGTTGAGACCTGAATCCCTTAAGTTTAGGGCCCAGGCCCTCCCTTGACTGCCGTAACCTAGCACGGCTATTTTCTTTCCTTTAATTATATCTAGAGTTACATCTTTATCTGTATATATTTTTGCTATACGACTCACCCCAACTGTAACCTGTAACCTTTGAATAAACTGGTACAAAAACGATTATCTTGTTCTCACCCTCCCCATCTACGATTTTGCCCTCGTTGTCAAAGGCGTAAGTCACTACCTTACCGTCCTCTAAAATTTCGACCTTCTCTACGTCCACTAGCTTGCTCAGATTCAAAATGGCAAGTTGAGTGTTCTTCCCCTCTCTAATCCCCAAGTAAACCTCATAAAGTCCGTCATCGCTCACTCTCCTAGCGTTTATCCAGTCAACGTCTACCCAAAGCTTCCTTAAGGTACCCATGATCCTCTCCAGGAAGCCTGGGTCCCTATAGTGCCCAGATATTCTAAGTAGCCTTTCTTGGGTCACGCACTATCACCTGTTTAAGTTTTCCCCCAGGGGGTAACGTTGGCAAGGCGAGCTCTTCCTTGTCTATTGGCACCCTCACCACCGCAGGGATGTTTTCCTTTATTGCAGTCTTTATGGACCTCTCAATCTCATCGTAACTTGTTGCGTTGAAGCCTAAAGCTCCAAAGGCCTCGGCGAACTTCACGAAGTCCGGAGATGGTCCGTAATCAACTCCCACAACTCTTCTGCTCTGGAATAGATCCTGGACCTGTCTCACTAACCCTAGGGTCCTGTTGTCAAATATGACCGATATGATTGGAATGTGTTCGTCCACTGCGGTTGCTAAATTGTTAGCAGTCATTAAAAAGGATCCATCCCCGTCCAGATCCACAACAACCTTATCTGGTCTAGCCATCTTAGCTCCCATGGCAGCAGGTAACCCGAAGCCCATGGTACCCATACCAGTGGAGGATAGAAACGTCCTAGGTTCCAACACTTCCCAGAACACCTCAGACCACATCTGGTGCTGCCCCACTCCTGTAGTGACAATGGAATCCCTTGGAATAGCGTTCCTAATTGTCTTCAGGATCTTCCAAGGTTTAAGCTTACCGTCCTCCTCATGGTAGTAGAACTGAGCGTAGTATTCCCTAAGTTCCTTCGCCCTTTTAACCCAGGCGGAGTTGTCCTTTTTCCTTCCCAAGGCCTTCACGGCGTTAATTATCTCTCTCAAGAGGATCTTAGCGTCTCCATAAAGAGGTACGTCAACCTTAAATGCCCTCTCGCTGTCCGTGGGGTCTATATTTATCATGATAAACTTCTTCCTGGTTTCGATCATCTCGTCATAGGACGTGAAGGTTCTGTCGCTAAGCCTAGCTCCTACTATAAACATTGCGTCTGACTCTAAGGCCGCCATGGAAGCCTCTGCCCTTCCGTAATAGCCCATTGCACCTAGGAAAAGTGGATGGTCGTGGGGGATGGCTGATTTACCAGGTAAAGTCGAGACCATTGGTATGGTCAAAAGTTCTGAGAGCTCTAAGATCTCCGGCGTAGCGTTGGACCAGACCGCTCCTGTTCCGGCTAGTATGATTGGCCTCTCCGCCTCTATTAGTATCTCCGCTGCCTTCTTTATTTTCACTGGGTCAATTAAGGTCCTGAATGGTCTGTATCCCTTCACTTCAGGTTTCTCGGGCCACTTCACGTCATCTATCTTCTCTAGTTGAATATCCCTCGGTATGTCCACAACTACAGGTCCTGGTCTTCCAGTGGAAGCTATGTAGAAGGCGTTTTTTATCCAAACGGGTATCTCATATATGTTCTTAAGTTGGACTACGTATTTAGCAGCGTTTGCAAAGATGCCTGGTGTGTCAGCCTCTTGAAAAGCCATCTTACCTATCACTGATCTAACCACCTGTCCCGTTATGGCTACGACGGGTGAACTGTCCCAGTAGGCCGTCACCATTCCGGTAACTAAGTTGGTCGCGCCTGGTCCTGAAGTCGCGGTGCACACCCCAGGCCTACCTGAAGCCCTGGCATAGCCGTCTGCTGCGTGGACTGCCGCTTGTTCGTGTCTCATGAGGACGTGTCTAAGCTCCCCGTTCTGCAGGTCCTCCAGGAAAGCGTCGTATATGGGCATGTTAGTGAGCCCAGGTATACCGAAGAGTACGTTCACTCCTTCCCTTTTTAAAGAATCAACTACCAATCTAGATCCAGTAGGCATACAAAACCACCTTTATACAACTCGATACAACTAACGTGAAATTGCATGAAAACCTCAACTTTGGAAAAACTATCAGACTTGGAGGGTATGACCACCTATCATCTTTTTCACAAGTGTAGTGGAAAGAACCAAGGCTTTTAAACTTTATCATATAGTTTTTAATTCTAGTTGGTTTAGCCGTGAATGTTTAATCAGGCTAATTGGATGCCTAGTGATCTTTTAGAAGATCCTTTAAAAATGTTATGACATTTTTTGTAAATAATCTTCAAATACTTCAACTTTATACCTTAGAAATAATTTCTAAGTGGTCGCTTATATCCTTCCACATTTCCAAGCAGTTAACCTTACCTACGTAAATCCAGACGTTACCGAAATGGGCTCTCCTATCGTCTACAAATAAAATTTCCTCAGGTTTCAGGTTCAGATTCCTCTTCCTAAATTCCCTTATTATCTCGCTTATCATAACAAATTTGTAGGGATAGTCTCTAGACACGATTAGGTCAAAGTAGTCATAAAGTTCCAGTGCCTTGAGGACCTTGTCAGTCTTATGCGGGAAGTTCCATGTGGCCATGGCTAACCTCACCCCTCTCCTCCTCAGTTCCTCTAAGGTCTTCCTCACGTTAGGGAAGAGAGATAATGTTCTACCCTTGCTGTCTACGACAACGTCCCTACCAGCAAGGGTGAGAGGGTCTTGAAATTCAGAAATGTTGTAATGATCCCATAAAGTTTTGTCCGCATCAAATATTACTAGTTTTATCATCTTCGAAACCCTTTGGTTTAGTGTAGTAAACAATCTTACCCTCATGGAAGTCCCTTATAAGTTGTACTGCCGCCTGATCAACGTTAGGCTCCCTGTCCTTTCTGAATATCCAACCTCTCTTTAACGCTATCTTCTCTAAGAGGTCCAATGGGGTGGAGAACTCCGTACCGTAAGCCTGGGTGAGCGACCCCTTGTTGAACCTAGATATCCTTTCGATGAGTGCCATTGCCACTTTCAACGGGTCCTCAAGGTCTTCAGGCTTACTCCCCCTTATTGCTCGTTCTAGAGGGTCTCCATCAGGTGGGATGATGCCTGGGGTGTCTATAGCGTATATCCTGGAGTCTATTCTAACGATTTGGAGAGCTTTGGTGAATCCTGTACTCATGGGAACAGAAGAGGTTGACGCTGCGTGTCTCCCTTTTAGGACGTTGATCACCGAGGACTTTCCGGTTTTGGGGTAGCCAATAACCCCAACAACCCCTGTTCTCCCTCTCAGGGACTCCTTTATGACGTTCCTCAGGAACTTAGTCCCCTGGTGCTCCCTGCTGGATACGAAGACGCATTTAAACCCCTGCATCTCGTAAAAGTCCTTCCACCCCTTCAAGACGTCTAACGGGACCAGATCTCCTTTGTTTAAAACAAGGATGATAGGCTTACCACTTCCCTTCACGATCCTCTCAATCCTCCTTGACCTAGTCAGTTCTGGTTCCCTGGAATCTAGGACTTCCAGAATCACATCGGACCTCTTAATGACCGACTTTAGTATGCTCAGCATTTGCTTTATTTTGGATAAGCCAGAATTATAACGTATGACAGTGAATTTCGTTACGTTCGACGAGGGTGAAATAGGAGGCTACGTTGACCATCAGAGCTCTGTGAAGTCAGCAATTCTAGGTTCCACGTTTAACGAACATACCTTCAACTTTTACGTTGAACATAAACCGGTAAAGGGTTACTTGGTCATAGTTACCGAATCCCCTCCTGAGTTCATTAAGTGGAGACTTTGGCTCAACAACTTCTCCTTGACAAAGGAGTTCAAACCCAACCTTAGTTTCTCAGGTGAAAGTAAGAAGGAAACCAGCTTCCATATTTTCGACGTAACCCATCTCATTACCAGCGGAAAGAACGAGCTGACAATAAGTTATAATGGAGCTAGGTCTTTGGCAGTTAAGGTCGTCAGCGTGGTCTCCATCATTGAGGCAACTGGTTTCCACACCGCATACTCGTTGAGGGGAGGCTACCTTCAGCTCAGACCGGGAGACCAAATAGAGCTGAAGTCCCTAGGGAGAAACTACATAGTGTTAAAGGGGAACTTGAGGGAGCAAGTTAGGATAATGAACGGAAAGAACTTTGACGACCTGATTGAGCTCAATCATGAGTGCGAGGAGGTCGAGCCTGAGAGTGAAGGTATAGTAAAGGTACTCAATGTGACGGAAGCCTCCAAGGCTTCAGTACAACTTCTTTTGCACTACACCTACAAGTCAGAAGCACCTGCGCTGGACTTTGACCTCATACCCAACGTAATTGGTAACGTCCTACAGATAAGGATAGTGAACACGGGAGAGGTCGATATCGAGAAAGTAACGTTAAACGTCATGGTCAACGGTGTAACTGCTAGCTTTAGGACCATCACTAACGTGGGAAAGGGGAGGGATGCCGTTTGTGAGGTCCAGATCCCACCCAGGAAGGGGAACGTTCTAATAAGGGCGGTCGGAATAAAGGCTGGGCTAAGGAGGATACTAGATAAGGAATTGGATAGGTAAGCTTCCCAGGGCGAAGGCTACCATGCCCAAAAAGGCGGAGACTTTGAGATAAGATCTGGCCTTGCTTGCGCCTTCCTCGCTGGTTTGGGAAACTAATGCCCGCGAGGTTACGTACAGGAAAGGTATCAGGAGTACCCCATATAGTATGTTGAAGCCAAGTATCAGAGGTGCTGGCGAGGTGACCTCAGTTATGAGTAAAGTTATCCGGGCTATTTGCCACGCCCTGGCTATCCCATTAGTTGTGGCTAAAGTCCTCACCCCGTGCGCCATATCCCCCCTGTAGTCCTCTACTCCCTTAATGATCTCCCTGGCTAAAGTAAGTAGGAATGTGTAAAGGACCGGGATCCATATCCTCTGAATCCAGAAGCCCGAGTGGTAGGAGAGGCCGCCGTAAAAGAGGGACAATGCGGTCGTAGATGCCACAATTAAATTACCGTAAAGCCCTGTCTTTTTCAGATCCCTAGCGTAAATAACTAGGGCTACACTGGTCAAAAGCGCCACCAAGAACTCATAGAGGCCCTGAAAAATGGCTATGACGGTCCCCAGCCCCATCAAGGCATACGATAGGGCAGTAGCAGTCCCCACTGAGACTGAGCCTGAAGGAATTGGCCTATCGGGTTTGTTTATTTTATCTATCTCAACGTCATACACGTCGTTGATGGCATACCCCCCTGCTGAGACCAACGCTACAACGACTATAGCCTCGACTATCTCCAAGAGGTTGAACTTCCACATTGACGATACTACGTACCCTGTAAAGGCTCCAAGACTAGCCCCAATAACGTTGTGAATCCTGACGAGCCTTAGAAATGCATTCAAGATAAGGTTAAATCCATTAAGTGACAAATAAAATTGAGGGACAATGGGGGAAACCACAAACAAGGACATCGAGGTGGCAAAGAAGTATTTCGTCACTAACGTTTCGGTTGGGGAAATTGCAGCAGTTAGGGATCTGAAAGCCCTTGGAGTAAAGGAGCCGGAGAGAGTAATTGCGGAGTTGTTGAGGATGAACGTGATAGTGAAGGGCGACGGGTGTTATAATCTCCTGAGGGAGAAGAGGAAGGTGTGAAAGTCAAACTCTCTGTCTACCCTAATGGTCCTTCCATGTAGCAACCTGAGAGCTAGGAGGTCTATCCTCCACGTCCTCTGAAGAATTTCGGTTAACAGGTACTGTCTCTCTATCTCCTTCTTTATTTTCCTGGAATTGGAAAAGTTCTGTAAGAGCTCCGCTATCCCGAAAATTCCTCCACCTGTAAACGTTTTTATTAAACCAGTTCGATCTCCTATTGCTGGTACGGACAGCTGGATTGGTTTAACCCTAGGTATTCCGCCACCATGGACGCTCAACCTCCTCTTCTCCACAGCAGGGACGAAAGGTCTAGGGTCTCCTAGGGAGAGTGCTCCCACTAGGGCTTTATCAGGTAGGGGTACGATCCAACCGAAACCAGCAGGATTCCTAGGGTCAAGGGTCACAAGAATCTCATCTAGATTCAAAGGTTCCGTAACGTACTCCATTGCCTTTACCCACTTGGCCTTACCCTTCCATCCAGATGCGTCGAACACTTTACCTGTATACTTGGTCCCTCTGACCATAACCTCGCCTTCACCCTTGATTGTGGCGTCGGCGGGTCTAACGACGTTCAGTTCAGAACTTAACCAAATTTCTAGCTTCTCCCTGTTTAGCCTGACGAAATCCCCTTCAATG
The DNA here is from genome assembly GCF_013343295.1 of Metallosphaera tengchongensis. Classification (NCBI taxonomy): domain Archaea; kingdom Thermoproteati; phylum Thermoproteota; class Thermoprotei; order Sulfolobales; family Sulfolobaceae; genus Metallosphaera; species Metallosphaera tengchongensis. The sequence continues at coordinate 621,211 of NZ_CP049074.1, forward strand.
AAAACTTCCCCCCGCCCATCGACTACCCTAATGGACTTAAACTCCCTGTCCACGAACTCCTTAGATAGACCCAATTTGATGAAGGTACCTCTACTTATGATGCCCGTGCACTGCTTTCCAGGGGCACGCCTCCTGTCAAAAATGAGAGGGTTAAGATCCCGGAATTTTAACCCCAGAAGAAGTCCAGCTATTCCTCCTCCTACAATTAGAACTCCGATGATCTATCAGCCTCATTTATCCTGAAACGTTTCGCCTTAAGTTCCTTTGTGATGTAGTTGAAGGCTCTCCTGGGGTCTGTATGGCTACCGCAGGAGTAAACATCGACCGTGGCAAATCCGTGCTCAGGCCAGGTATGTATGGTAACGTGGCTTTCTAGAACTATTGCTACAACGCTTACTCCTTCGCCAATCTTCCATGCCTTTACGTCAAGTAACGTCATGTTTCCCTCCCTCACTGCACCAGTGGCAATCTCCTTTAATCTCTCAGGATCCTTCAAAGTTTCAATGTCACACTCGTAAAGGTTGCCAAATACTTCCTTTCCGACTACTCTAGGTGAATCTCTTAACTCTACCCCCATCACCTTTTGACCCCCCGTTTATATACCCCTATACCTAATCATATTTAAACTTATCCTACTCAACCCGGGGGGTTAATAAAGGAGAATCGTTCAATTTTAATGAAGACTTTTATATTCCCCCCTTAGCTGTCGAAGAAAATAGTCAGAAATTTAACGGAGAAAGAAGTAAAGTGAAGTATCGATGAAATTTGCCAATTAGGAGAGTTGTCCTTGACGTCTTGAAACCAATAAGGGGGTCCTCAATTGTGGATCTCGCGGAAAAACTCGACAACTTGCCTGGAGTGGAAGGTGTTAACATAAGCGTAACCGATATGGACGTAGAGACCATGGGCTTGTCCATTGTGGTTGAGGGGACTGACGTTAATTTCAAGCAGGTCCAAGAGGTACTTGAAGGGGAAGGGTGCGCAATCCACAGTATAGATGAGGTAGCCAGCGGTAAATCCCTGGTAGAAGGGCGACGTCCCAATGATATGCGATGAATGTAAATCCAGGGACGCGGACGTACTGCAACCGCACACAGGTAAGAGGCTATGTAAGTCCTGTTTCCTGAAGGACGTTCAGAGAAGAGTTTCAGAGGAGGCTGTGAAGCTAGGTGTTACCAAGGCATCCAAAGTTCTAATTGCGGTATCAGGAGGTAAGGATAGCTTGGTCTTGGCTGATACGTTGGCTATGGTGATCGATCCTAAGAGGATCATCGCGTTCAACATAGTGGAGGGAATAGCGAACTATAACAGGGAAGGACAAGTCAAGGAACTTAACGCCTATCTCAGGGATCTAGGGATAGAGTTAATCTCCACTTCCTTCAGGGACGAAGTCGGGTTTTCACTCGATGATATGGTTAAATCCTCTAGGGAGAGAGGGTTGAACATCGCGGCCTGCACCTTTTGTGGTGGGTTCAGGAGGAAGTTAATTAACCAAGCGGGGAGGAACGTCAACGCAGACTTAGTAGCTACAGGTCACAACTTAGATGACGAAGTTCAGACAGTCATCATTAATCTGCTGAGAGGCGATGTCAAGAAGTTGGGCAGAATAGGGGATTTACCCTTCAAGCTCAGCGATAAGTTCGTCATGAGGATCAAACCCTTGCGAAGGATCTATGAGTGGGAGACCACCCTCTACGCCCATTTCAAGGGGTACCACTTCCAGGAGGTTGAGTGTCCCTACATATCCCTGAGACCGACCATGAGAGCGAAGGTTAGGGATCTAATGTACGATTTGGAGGAGAGATCTCCAGGGATTCTCCTTAAGATATTGGAAACCTATGACAGTCTGGGAGATCAAGTCAGGAAGGAATCTAAGTTACCTAACCTACCCTCATGTAAAATATGTGGAGATCCCACAAGTTTTGGAAGAGAGTATTGTAAAAACTGTGAGCTACTGATTTCATCAGGTCTACTGGGTGGTGAGGGTCTCGTCCAGGGGGAAGAAGGAGAGGCTGGTAAAACAGTTCCCTATAGCGGAAGAACATTGGAGTGAGCGTTCTCAGGTTCTCAAAACGGGAGGTCTTGGGGGTTCAAAGCTTGCACTTTTAGGTTAAGGCTTACCCCACAATCATTTAATCTGGACCCTCACTCCAGTGATAATAGAACGGCCAACCTCGCCCCTTGGAGCGTGGAGGAAGTCAGCTAGACAAAGGTCAATGTATCAGGTCGTGAACACTGACCTCAACCATAATCGAGATCCGACTCAATTAGAAGTACTTTCCAATATCGTAGTACCTTTCCGAGACTCCCTTTCTAGCATTGGCGGCAACTGCCATGATGAAGAGGAGGGAAGATAGCCTATTTAGATAAACGATGGTCGTCTTATTCCTCACCTCTAGCTCTCTGGAATACTTCACAGCATTCCTTTCTAACCTCCTTACCACTGCCCTCGCCACGTGGAGCGTCGAAGCCTCTTCACTTCCCCCTGGAACTATGAAGAGCTTGACTGGACCGGTCTCCTTTCTGTAGACAACGGTCCTCTCCTCTATCCATTTCACCTTATCCATTGTAATTTTCTCTGAAAAAGTGCTCCAGTCCTCACCCAAGGAGAACAAGTCTAGTTGGACCTTCTCAAGATCCCTCCTCATGTCCTCCCAAGGAACCTTAGCGAGAGCTAGACCAATGAAGGAGTTGGCCTCATCTATATCCCCAAGGAAGTTAACCAAAGGAGAGTCCTTCCCTATGCGTCCCTTAGGGACGTTAGTTTCACCTTTGTCTCCAGAACGGGTGAACATTTAATAAGCTTATAAAAGTTGTTCTTAAATAGGTTTTGGTGATCACGATTCCACCTCAAGAATTTACGGAGTTTCTCAACGAGATTTCTAAGAAATGGCAAGAAGAGTGGAGAAGAAGCAGAATTTTCGAGGCGGAGCCCAAGGATCAAAAGAAGTTCTTCACTACAGTGGCCTTTCCGTATCCCAATTCACCCTTTCATCTTGGTCACGGAAGAACCTACGTCACTGGTGACATTTACGCCAGGTATATGAGAATGAAGGGTTATAACGTGCTCTATCCAATGGCGTTCCACTTCACTGGGACTCCCATAATTACCATGGCAGACGACGTCGCTAAGGGGGACAAGGAACTCCTGGACATATTCCAGAACATATACGAGATCCCATCTGAAGTTCTGCCTAAACTCTCTGACCCTCTCTTTATGGCCAACTATTTCAAGGAGGACATAAAGAAAGCCATGTCGGAGCTCGGTTTATCCATAGACTGGAGAAGGGAGTTCACCACCATAGACCCTAACTTTTCAGCCTTCATTGTCTGGCAGTTCTCCAAACTTCAAGAGAAGGGTTACGTTGTGAGGGATACCCATCCTGTCGGTTGGTGCCCTGTCCACAACCTACCTGTGGGCATGCACGATACTAAGGGGGATAAAGAACCGGACATAGGGGAATACACCCTGATCTTCTTTGAGACTAAACAGGGAGATCTCGCAGCTGCTACCCTTAGGCCGGAGACCGTGTTTGGTGCAGTTGCAGTATGGGTAAACCCAAAGGCCACTTACGTTATTGCGGAAGCTTGGGGGAGGACCGTAATAGTCTCAGAGAAATCGGCAGAGAAGTTGAAATTCCAGCTTGATTCGGTTAAGGTAATAAAGAAGGTATCTGGCAGCGAGCTAACAAAGATGACTTCAGTTAACCCCATAACAGGGAAGGAGATTCCGGTTCTTCCAGCCGACTTTGTGGATCCTTCCACAGCTACGGGAGTTGTGATGAGCGTTCCAGCTCACGCCCCGTTCGACTATTTTTATCTCAAGAAGGTTAAACCAAACGCTCAACCAATACCTGTGGTTTCGGTTGAGGGCTACTCAGACCTACCAGCGAGAGACCTAGTTGAGAGCACCCATCCAAAAGACGATGAGGATCTGAAGAAGTTAACTGAACAGCTTTACAGAGCGGAGTTTAACAAGGGAAAAATGAGGAACGACGTCCTCACCTTAGTAAAGAGTGAGTACAGGTCAGCGCTGGAATCCGTAGGTGGAAAACCCGTTCCAGAGGGCAGGGAGATTATCACCAAATTCCTTGTGGAAGTAGGAAAGGGTGGGAAACTGCTGGAAATAATGAATAAGCCGGTGTACTGCAGGTGCGGAAACGAGGTGGTCGTGAAAATACTGAAGGATCAATGGTTTCTGGACTACGGAAACCCGGAGTGGAAAAGCTTAGCCAAGGAACTCCTGTCCAAAATGAGGGTTGTTCCTGAGGAGACCAGGAAGGACTTCGAGTACGCCTTAGATTGGTTGCAGAAGAGGGCGTGTGCTAGGACCAGAGGTTTAGGGACGCCTCTACCCTGGGATAAGAGGTGGATAATAGAGAGCCTATCCGATTCAACAATTTACATGGCTTACTATACCATATCCCATAAGATCAAGGAAGCTGGTTTGCATCCGTTCCAGCTCACCGGTGAGACCTGGGATTACATCCTCCTAGGGAAGGGTAACCCGGAGGAAATCGCAACCAAGACTGGAATCGGGAAGGATCTGTTGATGGAGCTCAGGAGACACTTCACTTACTGGTACCCATTGGACATGAGACACAGCGGGCCAGACCTCATTCCCAACCATCTGAGCTTCTTCATTTTCAACCATGCAGGAGTTTTCCCCAAGGAACTATGGCCCAGGGGAGTCGCAGTAAACGGTTTCATACTTTACGAAGGGAAGAAAATGAGTAAATCCTTGAGGAATATAGTTCCACTTAGGAAGGCGATAAGGATTTACGGTTCCGACGTGGTGAGAATAGCCCTCACTTCCACAGTGGACATGGGCTCAGACGCGAACTTCACGGAAAGCGTCGCTAAGTCCATCTCCGATAGCCTAAAGAGGTTCTTCGAACTTCTGGATTACACTAGTGGCTCTCAACTGGACGGTACGCCAGAGAAGTGGCTGAGGTCAAAACTCAATAGGATAGTCAAGGAGTCCACTCCTCTCATGGAAGAGATGAAGTACAGGGAAGTTGTAAACGATCTCCTATTCAACCTCTCCTCCTACATCAATGAGTATCTAGAGATGGTTAGATCGGAGTCCAGGGAGTATAACCCTAAGGTGATCAGGGAGGTTCTGGAGGTTTGGACTAAGATGATTTCACCCTTCGCTCCCCACACGGCAGAGGAGGTTTGGCACAGACTTGGGCACGAATCCTTTGTTGTCACTGAGACCTGGCCAGTCCCTGACGAGGGCAAGATAGACGACAAGATCGAACTAGAGCACGAGTACTATAAGCAACTTATAGACGACATCAGGGCAATTCTCAACGTGTACAAGGGTAAACCTTCTTCCGTAACCCTCTACGTTCACGACGGAAGTCTGAGGAGGTTGGTTTCCACAGCGTTAGAGGTCTTAAGTAAGGGAGGCAGCGTCAAGGAATTCATGCAGACAAACCAGCCTAAGACTAAGGAAGAAGCGAAGAGACTCCAGAGAGTAGTTCAGTATGTGACCGAGATGTCTGAGACCAACAAGAGGTTGCTTAAGGTGGAAGATGACGAAATGGAAATGTTAAGGAGAGGAATACCATTCATAAGATATAAGTTGAACCTAGAGGTTGAAGTGCTCCAGTTTACTGAGGAAGTAGGGAAATTGATCAAGAAGGAAGCTTTACCCCTGAGACCAGCGATAGTCTTGAAGTAGGTCTACTTCAACCTCACTCTACTTTTCTTTATCTCAACTCTTCCAATTTTTACGAGATGCGATAGCTCCTCCCTAATTTCCTCCTTAGATCTCCTGAGCTTCCTTGATGAGATATTAACTAGGTCCTGGAGCGTAGCCTCTCCACCTAGCTCCCTCAGGATTTGGATCACGTCATCCCTCTCCTGAACGTCCTCTATTACGCCATGGTTTAACCTAAACAGGAACCTAGTCCCCTCCCCTATGGCCAAAAAGGAATTAGCATCGACCTTGGTAACCTTGAATTTCCTAGAATCTGGTAGTTTCAACTCCCTAATTGACGTGACCAGTAAGTAATTGGGAGGGACTTGGTTTTCGCTGTCAGCTTCAAATACCATGTTTACCGAACCTTGATCGCATGTTAAGTCTACGGAAAAGGGTACCAAGTTCCACTTTATTTTCTCTTGATTAAGTATGCAGACCTTTTCCCCTCTCCTAGTCAACTCTCTTGCTATAGAGAACGTGATGGATAAATTAACACTATAATAGTAGGATACAATAAGGTGTTTCCCTGATAGGAGCTCCTCGAGGAACATGAAGGAAAAAGCTTAAAGGAAGTTAAAAACTATAACCACGAGGGATTCTTATTGCACCAACCGACGTAAATGAATTAATATACCCCTGGTTAAGGGAGGCAAAGGAGTACGACTTCACTGACATAAAGGACGGAATTAGGTTACACCTCAACGAGTCTCCCTATTCTCCACCGGATTTCGTATTGGAGGCTGTTTCTAAGTACTTGAGCAAGGGGAACAGGTATCAGCATCCAGATCTCTCTAGGAGGTTCAAGGAGCTAGCAGCGGAGTACAACAAGGTTGAACCTGAGGAGATATTCCCCACGCCGGGAGGAGATGGAGCCATCAGGTCGGTGTTCATGAGCCTGGCCCAAACAGGCGATAACGTTGTTACTAACTATCCGAGTTATAGCATGTACTCGGTCTACTCCTCCTTTAGGGGGTTAAATCAAGTGAAGATATCATTGAAGGAAGGAGAAGATTGGTGGAATGAGGATTGGGAAAACTTGCTCTCAAACTCAAAGAAAGCCAGGTTAGTAGCCATAGACGATCCAAACAACCCAACTGGATCCCCTATGTTAAGTGCCGACGAAAGTAAAATAGCAGAGCTTGCACAATCCACCAAAGGCTTTGTCCTCTTGGATGAGGCCTACTACGAGTTCTCAGGTTATACAGCGTCCCGGCTAGTTAGTAAGTACCCAAACCTAATTATTGTTAGAACCATGAGCAAGGCATTCTCCCTAGCCTCCTTCAGAGTGGGTTACCTCATTGCAAATAAAGATGTGGTGAAGACGCTTGAGAAGGGATCCACTCCGTTCGACGTAGCCTTACCTTCACTGATAGCTGGCATCACGGCCCTGGAAAACCCTAAATACGCGAGGGACGTAGCTGGGGAAATATCTAGGAATAGAAACGAACTTTACAATTCGCTCAGGGGTATGGGGGTTAAGGTATACAAGTCCATCACAAATTTCCTTCTCATTAAACACCAAGGTGATTTAGTGAACCCTCTGCTTAGGAAGGGGATAGCGATCAGGAACCCAATGAAAGGATTTTATAGGGTCACAGTGGGGACAAGAGACCAGTGTAAAGTTTTCATTGAGAGGTTGGGTGAGATTCTTGAAAATAGCGATACCAAACAAGGGTAGATTGCAGGGTCCAGCTATTCAATTTTTAAACTACGTTGGGATTAAGCCCCTCGCCAACGACGATAGGGCACTTATGGTTCCAACGAGTTGGGAAGGGGTTCAGCTAATAACCGTTAGAACAGAGGACATTCCAAGTATAGTGGAGACCGGAGCTGTGGATATAGGTATCACAGGGTTGGACTACGTCCTGGAATCTGAGGCAGATGTGGAGGAGTTGGTGAAACTTGACTTTGGAAGGTCTAGGATAGTCCTAGCAGTACCCCAGAGTTGGAACGTAGAAAGACCTGAGGAAATAAGGAGGGAGATTAGAATCGCGACCAAGTACTCCAACTTAGCTACTAAGTACTTGGAGAGGAAGGGATTGAAGGCCAAGCTTGTGAAAATTAGTGGAGCTGCTGAGATCATGCCTTCCTTAGGAGCTGCTGATGCCATAATAGATGTGACGAGTACCGGCACGACCCTGAAGCTTCATGGCCTTAAGCCTATAGATACTGTGGTTGAAAGTTACGGTGTTGTAATAGGGAATAGATCGTGGGTAAAGAGCGAGGAGGCTGACAGGATAAACCTAGTCCTCACAATGATGAAGGGTGCATTAAACGCTAGGGGGAAGAAAATGATATTTATGAACGTTGCCGACGCCTACCTCTCCTCAGTTGTGTCTTCGTTACCAGCCATGCTTGCCCCAGCCATATCCAAGCTAAGTAACTCGGATGCCTGGGAAGTGGTCACGGTCACCGATGAGGATAGACTACCAGAGGTCATAGCTAAGGCAAAGACTGCTGGGGCAAAGGATATCGTAGTAGTTAACATTGAAAAGGTGATAAAGTGAAAGTGGTTCCGAGCATTGATATCAGTCAAGGCAAAGCAGTCAAGAGGGTGAAGGGCAGGGAGGGCACTGGGCTGATCCTCGGGGATCCCATAAAAATAGCTAGGGAGTTGAGATCGTTCGGATACGATGCAATCCATGTGGTTGACCTAGACGCTGCTGAGGGTAAGGGAGACAACACGTCCTTAGTGGTGGAGATTGTCAAGGAAGGGTTCGACCATGTGAGTGTAGGGGGAGGGATTAGGACAAGGGAAAGACTGGAAAGACTGATCTCTTTAGGGGTAACCAGGGTAGTCATGTCTACTTTACCTTTCACCATGGTGAATGACTTCATGAAAATCTCCCAGGGATATCTGGACAAGGTGATGATCTCCGTGGACTATTGTGGCGATGAGGTATTGATAAAGGGCTGGAAGGCCAGCGCACTTTCAGTATCTAAGGCTCTAGAAATTGTGAGTTCCCTGGGAGTGAGAGGGGTTATATTCACTTACGTTTGTAATGAGGGCACAACCATGGGCATAGACCCGCAGGTAGGCGACTACGCACGGAGGGTTCCAGGAGAGAGGGGTTACGCTGGGGGGATAGGGACCTTTGAGGACTTGAGGTTACTAAGTTCAATGGGCTTCGACTTCGCCATAGTAGGTATGGCGCTCTATACTGGCGTTCTCAGGGGTGTCGTTGATGTCTAGGTATTCTGAAAAGGTGAGGGATACCAAGGAGACTAGAGTGCAGGTTAAGCTTGAGCTGGACGGTGACGGAAAAGTGGAGGTGAAAACGCCAGTGTCCTTCTTCAATCATATGGTTCACTCCCTCCTCTTTTACATGGGTACAAACTCCCTTGTTGTCGCTGAGGACAAGCAGAACTTTGACGACCACCACATTGTGGAAGATGTGGGGATAACCCTAGGACTTACCTTAAAGGAAGCCCTCGGGGACAAGAGGGGGATAAGAAGGTTCTCAAGCGCCATAGTGCCGATGGACGAGGCGTTAGTTATGGTTGCTGTGGACGTGTCAGGGAGAGGTTACGCCTCCGTAAATCTGGACCTGAAGAGGGAAAAGGTTGGCGACCTGTCTACAGAGAACGTGTCCCACTTCTTTTGGTCATTTGCGACCAATGCAGGGGTGACTCTTCACATTAGGAAACTGGACGGTTATAACGAGCATCACATAATAGAGGCCTCTTTTAAGGGGGTCGGTCTAGTCCTAAAGGACGCCTGTTCATTGACAGGAACGGACATCAGGAGCACTAAGGGATCACTATGACGACTAAGAGGATAATAGCTTGCTTAGACGTAAAGGACGGGAAAGTGGTTAAGGGCGTGAAATTCTTAGATCTGAAGTTGAAAGGGGATCCTGCAGAGTTGGCATCAAGGTATGAGGAGGAGGGGGCAGACGAAATAGTATTCCTCGACATCTCAGCCACAATAGAAGGAAGGAGGACCCTGTTGGAAAAGGTTAGGGAGACCGCAAGCGTTCTATCCATACCCCTTACCGTCGGAGGAGGGGTAAGGTCAGTTGAGGACGTCTCTAGACTGCTTTCCAACGGAGCTGATAAGGTTAGCTTAAACACCATTTCAGTCGAGAACCCGGCGGTTGTCTCTGAAGCCTCCAGAGAATTTGGAGCGCAAGCCGTGGTGGTTGCGATCGACGCCAAGAAGGAGGGAAAATCGTGGAGAGTATTTACCAAATCTGGTACCAAGGACACAGGGCTAGACGTCTTAGCATGGGCTAAGAAAGTTGAGGTACTAGGAGCAGGGGAGATCCTCCTCACAAGCATAGACAGAGACGGAACCAGGGAAGGATTTGACGTGGAGTTAACCAAGAACGTTGTAGAAATTACGAACATACCTGTAATAGCGAGCGGTGGTGCAGGAAGACCGGAGCACTTCCTGGACGTCTTTAAGCTTTCTGGTGCAGATGCAGCCCTAGCCGCAGGTATCTTCCACGATGGCGTGGTAAGGATACGGGACTTAAAGGATTACTTAAAAAGGGAGGGGGTAGAGGTTAGAGCATGATAAGGAGAGAGTTACCGAAGAGAAGGGTCCAGTCCTTCTCTGACGTTTTAGACAGGGTTAGGGAAATTATAAATAGGGTAAGGGTAGGTGGCGACCAAGCTCTGAGGGAGCTTACTTTACAGATAGACGGTGTTAAGTTGGATAGGCTTGTGTTGGAGGACAGTTACATTAAGGAGAGATCTGAAGTCCTTGACCCTAAGGTTAAAGAGGCGATAGACAACGTTTGGCTCCAACTGACTTCATTCCACGATCTCATTAAGCCACCTAACCTGGGTGGGGGAAGCGAGGGGGTGGAGTACGGGATAATATGGAAACCTATTAGGAAGCTTGGGATATACGTTCCTGGAGGGAAGAAAGCCTATCCCTCCTCGTTAATGATGGCTGGAATTCCGGCTAAGATAGCTGGAGTGAAGGAGATATTTGTATCCACGCCAACGAGGGGAGATCTGGACCCAGCGATTGCTTATATTGCACAGAAACTTCAAGTCAAGAACGTCTATCCCATAGGAGGAGCTCAGGCAATAGCAGCTATGGCTTACGGAACTGAGAGCGTGAAGGCGGTGGACAAAATAGTTGGTCCAGGGAATGTGTACGTTCAGGGTGCCAAGTTTTTAGTTAGCAGTGACGTCGGAATAGACGCAATTGAAGGGCCTACAGAGCTCGTGATCATTGCAGATGAGAACGCCAATCCTAAGAACGTTGCCCTAGACCTTATGGCACAGGGAGAGCACGGTTCTTCCTCAATGTTGGTACTAATTTCAAACTCCGCCGAGTTGCTGAATGAAGTTTCGAACCTCCTTCAAGGGGATAACGAGTTCTACTTGGTGAAAGTCTCTTCCTTAGAGGAGGGCATCCAGATAGCTAATGAGCTGGCTCCAGAACACCTGTCCTTATACACTTCTAGGGCAAGGGAACTTCTAGCGAGGGTGGAGAACGCCGGAGCTATCACACTTGGAAACACTCCGCCAGCTCTTATTGACTACTCCGCTGGACCTGATCACATACTTCCCACTAACGGTTGGGCTAGATTTAAGGGAGGGCTCACGGTATTCGACTTCCTAAAGGGCATATCCTACGTTAGGGCGGAAAGGATTTCCGAGTCCCTGGTGAAATCTGCTGAGATTATTGCGAGATATGAAGGTTTTAACGTTCACGCCAATAGCGTAGGTGTTAGATATGAGTGAAGTGTTGGGAGATCTCTACTCCGTAATACAGAAGAGGTTGAAGGAGATGCCTGAACAAAGCTATACCGCCTCCTTAGTAAGGAAAGGGAAACATTACGTAGCGAGGAAAGTGGGTGAAGAAGCTGTAGAAGTAGTAACGGCGTCCCTAGCTGAGGGGAGGGAGAGAGTGATAAGTGAGAGCGCAGACCTCCTTTACCACCTTCTGGTTCTTTTGGCTCTAGATGGGATATCCCTAGATGAAGTATACGCTGAATTAAGGAGGAGAATGAGATGAAGGCAGTTGTGCTCAATTACGGTGTAGGTAACCTCTTCAGCATTTCCTCTGCTCTCAGGAAGCATGGACTTGAGGTAGAGATCCTCAACGAACCCAAAGAAGCTGACTTGGTAGTTTTGCCAGGAGTTGGCGCATTCAACGCTGTGGGTACTTTCCTTGAAAGATGGAGAGATGAGCTGAACGAATTAAGGAAATCAGGCACTCGCTTCCTGGGCGTGTGTCTCGGTATGCAGGTTCTATTTGAGGAAGGCAATGAAGGGGGTAGGACCAGAGGGTTAGGGTGGCTCCCTGGACGGGTAGACCTCTTGGTGAATGCCCCTAAGCTACCTCATATCGGATGGGACGTCCTGGTTGAGGGTACCCCATGTGAGATGAACGAAGGTCTGCAAGGGAAGTACGCCTATTTCGTACACAGCTATGTAGCCTACACCCCTGAAAAACCAGCCATGACTTCGGTTTACGGAGTGGAGTTCCCTGCTCTAGTGTGCAAGGGTGAAGTCGTAGGGACTCAGTTCCATCCTGAGAAAAGCGGAGAGACAGGTAAAGTATTCTTTTCGAATTTAATGAGGTGGCTTAAGACATGAGGTTGACCAGGAATGCTGCTGAAGCACTAGCTTCAAAATTGAGATACAGGCATGAAATGGACACGGTAATAGCTGTCCTTCAGCACCACGAGAGTAGAGAGGTTCTGATGGTGGGTAACATGAACAGGGAAGCTGTAATCCTGACCTTAACTACAGGCTTAGTACATTTTTGGTCCATATCAAGGGGAAAGATATGGTTGAAGGGAGAGACGAGCGGTCATTATCAAGAGGTTCGAAAGGTCAAGGTGGACTGTGACGAAGATGCGCTTGTAATTGAGGTTATCCCTAAAGGTCCAACTTGTCATACTGGAAACCAATCCTGCTTTTACAGGAACTTGGAGGAATTAGGGTCGTCTGTATCGTGAGATGAGAGTTTCATGGGATGATTTGTAACGAGTTGTTTACGCTCGTTACACAATTTAACTTAATTTATGAATTGAATTATAATAAACTTAAGCGATTTAAATCATTCTAGGGCTTATTAGAAAAAAAGAATAAAACCTTTGTAGCTAATATGTTTCGATTGAAATGACCGAGAAAACCATTGATAAGGAGGAATGGAAAAGGAAGCTCATGGAGGGCTTAAAGGAGGTTTACGATCCAGAAATTCCGGTTGACATAGTGAACTTAGGCTTGATATATGATTTGAAAATATCTGATGAGGGGGATGTTTATCTCAAGTTGGGACTAACGGCCCCAGGTTGTCCTGTAGTTGATGACCTGGTTTATACTGTTCAGGAGGTTGTAAAGGAGACAGTCCCAGCTAGGAATGTTGACGTGGACGTTGATATGGAGACTCAATGGTCCCCTCTAAAGATGACAGCTGAGGGGAGGGATAAGTTTAAGAAGATTTACGGGTACGACATCGTTGAAATGTGGATACAGACTTATGGCATGCCCACTGAGGATCAAAAGGCACAGTCGTCTTAGACAAGGCAAACTGGGTTTAAGATAGTAGAAGATAAAACCCCGCACTATTTTTATGAGTTATGTCTTGGAGTTTACTCGAGCTAATCCGAAACAATCCCGAGATCCTAATGGAGAGCCTTAAGAAAAGGAACATCGATCCCAAGATTGCAGAGAAAGCGTCTGAGTTGGATAGGAAATGGCGACAAACACTCCAGGAAGTTGAGAGGTTGAGGCATGAGCATAATGTAGCTAGTTCCCAGATACCTAAACTGCCTCCTGAAGAAAGGAAAAAGAAAATCGAGGAGGTCAGGAGCCTTCTGTCCGTAATCGATGCCAAGGAGAAGGAGCTCGAGAGTATAGAGGAGGAGAGGGACAACCTCTTGAAGTCACTCCCGAACATTGTTCATGAGAGCGTCCCAATCGGTCCAGACGATAGCTACAACGTGCCAGTTAAGGTTTGGGGAAAGTTTCAGGTTTATGAGAAGGACGTTGAAGTTTTCCTAACACAGGTGAGAGGTCTTTCTCCCTCCTATGAGACCGTAAAACGGAAGCCAGCGGGTCATGCAGAGGAACTGGAATATGTATTAAGGTTAGCGAACACAATTAAGGCAGGGGAGATAGCAGGATCAAGGTTCTACTATCTCTTTGAGGATATAGTGTGGCTCGAGCAGGCTCTAATACTGTACGCATTGGACGTTGTAACCTCTAAGGGTTTCTCCCCGGTAGTCCCACCCTACATGTTAAGGGGTGAGGTAATTCAGTCGGTAATTGACATAGACACGTTTAAGGATGCCATATACAAGATCCAAGACGAAGACCTTTACTTGATAGCTACCGCTGAGCACCCTATTGCTGCACTCTTCTTCAAGGAGGAGATTGAGTCGGAAAAGCTCCCTCTGAAATACGTAGGGCTTAGTCCTGCATTTAGAAAAGAAGCTGGGGCAGCAAATAAGGATCTTAAGGGGATATTTAGGGTTCATCAGTTCAACAAGGTGGAACAGTTCATCTTTTCCTTGCCGGAGGAGAGCTGGAAGTACCACGAAGAACTTCTTAGGAACGCAGAGGAGATATTCCAAGGCCTCGAGTTGCCCTACAGGATCGTTAACATAGCGTCAGGAGACTTAGGGGCATGTGCAGCAAAGAAGTATGATTTGGAGGTATGGATGCCAGCTCAAGCTAAATTCAGGGAGATGGTGAGCTGTAGTAACTGTACAGATTGGCAGGCTTTCAGAATGAAGATAAGGTTTGTCGACAGGAAAAATAACAGGAAGGGATACGTCCACACGCTAAATAGCACCGCAATAGCGACAACAAGGGCTATAACTGCCATCCTTGAGAACAATCAACAGGAGGACGGTTCAGTGATAATTCCAAAGGTACTGAGACCCTATCTAGAGAGGTTTCAAAAAGCTCCCAAGGACGTCATTTCACCTAGGAAAAAAACTTAAGCCTTCATTTGAGACTCTAGCCAAGCCTCGACTTCTTTCATTCTCTTCTTCGCCATTCTCAAGAATATCTTCAGTATCGCCCTAACGGGGTAGTACACGGGTCCCTTCATGTAGAACTGGTTTAGTATGTTCTCCGCCCAGTACACATCGTGCCAGAACACCCTCTTGTACAGTTCTATATGAGATGGACTGAGCTGTATCCTAGTGAACCAGTCCTTGTTCTTGAAGTAACCCATAGGTACGAAGAACATAGGTACCAAAATACTCCTGAAGGGCTTTAGGTTGTCCACTAGTTCAATTGTCCTATTCACATCGTCCTCTTTCTCCTCAGGAAGACCAACTATCATCGTGCCTGCAGGTACGATGTTATGCTCATGCATTATCTTAAACGCCTCTTCAACAGTCTCAGGGTAGCTCTCCGGCTTGTACGGAGCTGACTTCGCAGGCATTATCTCCTTGGCTAACCTAGGGGATCCGGTCTCTATTCCCACCTCAACCCCGAGGTAGTTCTGGGAACCGTTTTCGTAAATGATCTCAGATAGTTTTGAGATTAAGCCGTACTTCTCCTCAGAGAACCTTATTGCTGCTAAGCTAGCGTGACTCCAGGCAATAGTCTTATAGTACTTCTTGACCATCTTGTGGAGTTTTATGAGTGGCTCAGGTCTAGGCATTATTCCTACCGCCCCGTAGAACAATACATCATCGCTGTGGATTACTCCATGCCTGACTCCTGCCCTTACGTTGACTTGCAGCTCTCTCTCAATTTTCTCCAATGGATAATACCTTGTGGGCCTCAAAGTGACCGAGCAGAACCTGCAGGATCTCGCGCATCCTCTCATTATCTCGATAAGCCCGTTAACGCTGGCTCCCTTAATGTCAGGTATGTCCTCTATTCCTGGGACGTCCTCTCCACTGACGTACATATATCTTGGCAGATCTTGGTTGTCAAGGATCATCTGAGCCAACTTCCCTATGACCCTCTCTGCCTCTCCGTCCACAAGGGTGTCAATCCCGACTTTTTCAATCATATCTTCCCTCCACAACCACTGCCATACTGAAGGTCCTCCAGCGATCATCTTTACTCCCCTCTTCTTTGCCTGTTGGACTTCCTCCTTGTTCACCAGCTCCTGGAAGCTCTTGTAGTTAGTCGGCTCCTTCTTTGTTATCCCCCACCAGGTTGACGATGGTGGTCCGAACGCGAAGTAGTCGTGGTGAGAGAACATCAGAGCTTTGGCATTCTTTAGGTGGGGGGCCAGGTGGTCTGGGTCTATGATCGCAGCTTTGAACCCCTCCTCTATGAGCTTGGCCTCCACCTTTCTCATTCCATAGGGTGCTTCCCAGGGTCTGCCAAGTTCATCGGTCTTCATTTTGGGACACGCTAACCACTTCCAGGCGGACTCCGGGACACCGACAGCAGGTCCAGTACCTAGGAAACCTAGAAACTCTTTACCGTGATGGTTTGTCATCAAACATCTGTCAGTGGTTATTATGAAATCGAATGTCTCCAACGTTAGCACCCCTTTCAGAGGGAGCTAAGGAGCTTTTTCAAGTCGGCATCCATGTTCTTTCTATCTATGGTCTTATATGTGCTGACGTCAATACTCCAGTTGTCCCCCTCAGCTGTCTGGGCCGATTTTAGGACTCCCACGGTGTAAATTCTCTCTCCCTTCTCGCTCTTCAGCTCCTCTATAACAAGCTCGTTTCTCCCACGCCTCAAGAGATACTTGTTTGTAGTTTCTGAGATTCTCATAAGCTAATGAATAATGAGATTGATAATATAATGTTTACGGTGTTAAAGCAAAGTTAATCGGTTAATATTCAGTCACTAAATAATCTGGAGAAGTCCAACTACTCCTCTTCGTGTTCTTCAGATCCCTCAAGCTCGTCTCTAAGTAGATCCAAACCTATTTCCTTATAGTACTCTTCCCTCTCCTGCTCCCACTCGTCATCCTCTCTTCTTCTTCCCTCATTCTCGCTCACGATGGATGTAGTCAACACCTTATTGGACTTGGATTTGTTCTCCTTAATCTGGTACGCCTTCTTAGACTTCTTATCTAAGGGTTCCTCATATCCGCACTTTTTGCACTTCAGTACCTCCTTACCGTCTTTCTTTACAGGCACCATAACTCCTCCATCCATGGGACAGAACTTCAGATCAGTTCACCATAATATAGGTAAGCCCTTCAAATGCTATTTAAGGATTTTGGATAACATGAGTTTTGGAGAATTTCAAGAACTCTGCCTGTGGAAAGTTGAAAGATAGGACACTAAGCTTAGATGGAGCATGGAGGCAATCCAAATATCCTCCTAGTCTTGGAACACAGTATACAAAAGCTAATCTCCTCTATTTTCTCCCCAGAGGCTATCCTGTAAGCTAGAGCCTCTAACATATCTCCCACCTCAGGGTCATTAAATATCATCTTCAATTTTTCTTCGTTTTTAACTCTCTTTTCGTAAGAGGTGGCTGACAGACCAACTATTTTAGTTGACTTTTTGACAGGAATTCCTCTCTCTACCAATTTCCTGATCAAGGCGACCCTTAAGTTTGGTATTACAACGTTAAATGCCTGCTCGCATGGTGTCTCCCACTTCATGTTATGAACTGTGTTTAGAAACAAAATATCTATTTCCTGAGAATATTGGGCTAAGGCTATGTTAACACTGTTAAATTTTTGGTGCGTCCTCTCGTACCAAATATTAAGTTAACTGAGGGATGGGGAGACCCAATCGGAGGGTAGGTCATGTCCCTTTAAATAAATTTATTCTATCCTTGTATATCTATCCCTGAATTAAATCATTAATATCATTAACTCACTTAACCACTTTTATCTAATATTCCGTACATATATATACATTTTTATGTGAAAGTATGTACTTTCATATTGTTCTAAACATTAATATATATACATTTTTTAAGTTAGTAAAGTAAAGAGGTATCTAGTGAGTTAGAATGAATAAGACGGTCAATAAGATAAGATTTCCAGACGGGAGAGAAGTGGACGTACAGGACGTAATTGCTTTCCTATATGGGCTCTCTAGAAGTGATGTTGAGGTCCTGCACTTACTGATGTGCAAAGGTGAGAAAATGTCTACGGACGATCTGGCCAATTCGTTAAAAGTAACTAAAGCTTCCATAAGTAAGTCCATAAATAACCTGTTGTATAAGGGGCTTATCAATAGAGAGAAAGTAACTGATGATGAAAAAAGGAAAGGGAGGCCTGCGTACTTGTATTGGGTAGTTAAGGAAGAACTTTACGAAAGAGTCACTCAGGATATGGAAAAACTGGCTCAATTGATGAAGTCTGAGTTCAAGACCCATGTAGCACTGGCTGTTGCTGTGAGTTAAGTCTGTCCCTTTTCCTCCACGTTCTGAGCGTTTTGTGTCTGCTTTTGTTCATCCTTCTTTTCAGCTTTTTCCTCCTTTTTAGGTTCCTGTTTCTTAGGTTTTACTATTCTATTTTTTCTTATCTCAAACTCGTAAGTACTCGACTGAGAGGAGCACTGGATCCTTATTTTATCGTTCTCCTCGGTCCACTTACATTCCCCTTCCGTTAGCGACCTTACGTATTCCTTAGCGAACTTAAGATGTCTATATTTTCGTTTAAAAGTAGTAGTTTTACCATTTTTCTCCAATTTGCCCTCAACTTCGTACTTAACAACCTTCATGCGGTTAGATTATAGTCACAAAGATTAAAAGTCACCTATCTTATAGTTATTAGATTGGAAATGGTTGGAATAACTGAAACTTCAGTTTTGTCGCTTGTGATAGCATTCGTGCTGGGGTTGCTGATAGGTTTGCTTATAAAGAAAGTCGTACAAATAGGTATAATTCTACTAGCTATCATTGTAATCCTTGTAGCTGTTGGTGCGCTCTCCCCTACAACCGTTGAGCACGCTTTAATGCAGCTGGGTCAAAGTGCAACTCAAGCCGAAGGCAAGGTAAGCGGGTATCTCAATCTTCTACCGTATAACTCTATAGTTTTCATAATTGGCTTAGTTATAGGCTTGGTTAAAGGTTAAGGAAAAGAAAACGCCTCAGAGAAAATTTACACTTTTTAGGGAATTCAAACCTTTACTCTGGGATCTTCCTTTACTGAGTTTAGGACTATGCTGGTATAGGTTCTCTCTACCTTAGAGTTCTTTAATAGCTGTTTGAGAAAGACATCCAGGTCCTCCACACTTTTGAATTTGGCTATGAGAACCACATCATACTCTCCCACAACGTCGTACACGGCAACAATGTTGTCGGTGTTCGCGATCTCTTTCTCGAACTCCACCAAGTACTTGCCATTCACCTTAACCATTATAATAGCTGAAAGTGAATAGCCCAACTTAGTGTAATCGACCAAAGCTGTGAATCCTCTAATTACTCCTTCCTGAATTAGTCTGGTTAGTCTGTTGTGAAGGGTAGCAGGGGAGACGTTCATTTCTTCAGAAAGTCTCCTTAAGCTAACCCTAGAGTCCCTCAACAGCTCTATAAGCAACCTTCTGTCAACAGTATCTAGGTCCACCTTCCTCTTGTTACTGTTGGACATCTATATCATATTAACATTTACGAAGGGAATAAAAACTTTTCAGTATCCACAGGATTTGTCATACAATCTTTACTTGAGATATACCAGTAATAATTAGTTGGACACCAAAGGCAGCTATTATGATCGCCGTGAACCTTCCTGCTGCGACTGTACCAGTTCTCCCCAGGACCTTTATTAAGAGTGGACCGGTCAGTAGAACCAAATATGTCAGGAGGGCTGCAATCATGCTTCCCACGGCTAGCTCTAGAACGCTGTTCTGAACAGACAACGATACCAACGCAGTCATAGTTCCAGGGCCCACTATCAGTGGGGTCGCTATGGGAGTAACTACCGCCTCCTCCAGCCTCTTTGAGAGGAACTTCAACTGTTGAAAACCACCTAGGGTATCTATACCCAGGTAGACTAGGAGTATGCCTCCGCCTATTTCGAGGGAGTACGGTTGTATACCCAGGAACAGGAGTATGAACCTCCCTATAACGGAGAATATCAGCACTAGGATGACAACAGCCACTTCAACCTTGTTGACTAGATAGGTCCATTTCATGTTCTCTCCTCCCTGGGTAGCTTCCTCAAAAATGGAGAGGATGTATGGGATAATAGAGAATGGATCCATTACAGCAAAAACCTTAATCGCTATAACAAGGATATTATCTAAACTCATTATCCAACACGGACAGAATTTCAGCTAGTATCTTCTTTTTATCGTCATTGTTCTCCGTGGTTACTAAAGAAATTACCTTGGAGAGAACCTTGTATAGGGTTGCAACCTCCTTCCTGTAAAGATCTCTCTCTTCTTCCAGCTCCTTAACCTTGGCCTCTAAACTTTGATAGTTAACGTAGAGCTCCCCTAAGACGGACTCGAGGTCGTTTTCTCCATGGTGCTCATGGTTGTGCTCATGATGTTCGTGCGAACTCTCGACCTCTCTCTGGATCTCCGCAAGATCCTCATCAGTTTTGGGAAGTTTGTCAATTCTGAGTTTCATCCTCTCCTCCCTCAGTATCTAAACTTCCTTGTACCTCTCCTTCCTTTATTATATATTTTCCTACTCCTAACCTAAGATAATGTTTCATGACGGTCGATATTTTGCCTGCAGCCCTTATTGGGATGCAGTCAGTCTCAACTTCCTCCTCAGTGTCCAACTTAGCAACGACCTTAGCCATGGTTTTCGTGGGGTTGCAGAACTCAACGTTGACGCTCTTTACCCTTCCCAGAAACACCAGGTTTTCCATGTCCCTGCCCTTCATGTTAATTCTCGTCATTTTCTCACTGCCATTCCTATAACATCTGAAAGATTTATTCCCTTCTCTTCCATAAAGGCTGTTAGACCTACTCTAAGTTCATTCAGGACTTCAAACCCTCTCTCCAATATGGCTGATCCAACCCCTACTGCGGTCGCCCCAGCCAAAAAGAGTTCCATGGCATCCTCCCAAGAGAAAACCCCTCCAGTCCCAATAATCTGCGCAGAGTACTCCGAGTAAACCTCCCCTATAACTCTCACAGCCAAGGGATGGATGCACCTTCCTGATACCCCTCCAGTCCCGTAGGAGAGTACAGGTTTCCCTGCATCTACGTCCAGTTTCATTCCCTTTACTGTGTTGATTAGAGTCAAACCGTCCGCGCCTCCCTCCAGTGCTTTCCCCGCAAGGTCTACAACGTTGTCCCAAGGTCCTAACTTAACGAATATCGGCTTACGAACCTTACCTTTCACTTCCTTAACTATCTCCCTAACGAACTTGGCAGTATCCGCCCCGTATCCTCTCCTGTTGGGACTGCTGAGGTTTATTTCAATTAAGGATGCCTTACCCTCACCGATTATCGCTGTTTCAACGATCTCCTCTAGGGAGGATCCCCCGACACTCACGAAAAGGTTGCACGGAACCTCCATGGACCCCATTACCTTAATCCCAGGGTTTCCCAGTCCTATGGCGTTTAAGAAACAACCGTCCGATATCTTCACTAACGTTGGAGGCTTGTGCGGTTCAAGGGGGTTTAACGTGAAGGTCTTGGTGGTAATGGCTGAGGGGGAGAATTCTTGGCATACCCTTGCCATGTACTCAGGCACATCAGGAACGATACCAGATGCTATTACGAAAGGGTCTCTTAGCTCAATTCCGGATAGCCTTATCGAATACATTGGATCCCCTCACAGGATACACATCCCCATCTAGGTACGCTACCTTCCCCTCAACTATGGTAGAGAATATCGCGGCATCTAGGGGAAAACCGTCTAAGGGAGTATGGATCACCTTACTAAACTTTGTGGAGTACCTCCACCTTTCTTTCCTAATGATAACCAAGTTAGCCAGTTTCCCTATGGCAAATTCGCCGGAATCTATTCCCAAGATCTTACTGGGATTTTCTGTAGTGAGTTCCACAGCCCTGCTCAAGGTTAAAACGCCCCTAAAAGCTAAAGTGTAAATGAATGGTATATTGAATGAAACTCCAGCAATCCCTGGTGGACACAATTCGTAGGGCAGCTCCTTCTCCCTGGAGGAGTGGGGTGCGTGATCGCTGGCCACCGCATCGACCTCAAAGAGCGCTGAAATTAGTCTCCTCCTCTCAGTGGTATCTCTAATCGGCGGGTTAACCTTAGTTAGACAGTCCCTCTCCTCCACAAGGAGGTGATGCATGGTTAAGTCTGTAGTAAAATGATGACCCTTGGCAATCCTAACAGTTTCTAGGTTAGTGGAGTGAGTTACGTGGAAGTTTCCTTTAACGAGATAGATGGAAGCCAGCTCTTGCCACAACCTCCTATTTCCCCTTCCAGGTCTTAAGGACATGGGTATCTCAGGGTGCAGTACCTTCAACTTGTTTGAGCCTAGCACATTGCTAATTTCCTCCCTCTCTAGGTCTTCAGGGAAGACCTTGTAACCAGCTATGGGCATGTCATCCACCTTATCTGAAGTTACACCAGAATATATCCCGTAGTCTGTTCTAGAATAATTGGAAAGCTCCACGAGTCTCATGTCAATCGTAGAGCGGGAGTTAATAACAGGTAAGGTGTTGGGCATATCGACCACTACGCCTACCCCTCCATATACTGCCTCTGAGGTGGCTGTAGCTACCGTCTCCTTATACGAGAGCTCGAGCCCCCTCAGATGTACGTGCATGTCTACGCCAGCAGGCATTATGATTGAGCCTTCAGGAAGCTTTAGGTCAGGTTTGCACTCTCTTTTCATTTGTCTTATTCTCCTATCGAATCCGATGCATCCCTCTACGAGCTCTCCGGACGAGTAAAGTTTACCCTTAAGCCACAATCTTCCTCAACTCCAGGAACGGACCGTCTACGCAAGCCAGGTTTCCATTAACTTGACACACGCCGCACACACCCGCCATGCAGTTCATGTTGACCCACCTTACATAAACCATGGTACTCCTCGGAAGTTTATCGAGCATCTCCCTGGGAACCGAGGCTACGACTACATCCCACTTTACCCCTTCCCTATGGGGGAAATCGGCCCCGCAACTCCCCCAACACTCTAGCGAAGCTTCGAAGCCCTTCCTTTTTGCCTCCCTCAATGGGAAGAGAACGTCATGGAAAAGGTCTTCTGTGGCCACACCTAGGGTATTTCCCATGGGTATAGGTTTTCCGAAAGGTCCTTCAAGGACAACGTACCTGGAGGAAAGTATCCTCTTAAATAATTTTGGTGAGTCTACATACACTTCTATTGTGGAGTCATTATAGTCTGTAACCCCTAAGGGTATCTCCTTCTCCCCAGGGAGGATGAGTGCTATAAACTGTCCGGGTAAAGGTCTTCTTCCTTGGAACGTGAAGACTATTCTATGGGACTTACCAACCTCACTGTACTCTACAACCTTCGACCTAATCATTGCAAGATCTGCCTCAGAACTTCCTCCTCTGTCAGCTTAGTTTCACAGTACTCACATACTAATGTTATTGGCTTCCTCCCTCTAGTTCTGAACTTGGTTACAGCTTCTGGATCATTGTTGGTTATGCAGGAAGGGTTAGTACATTTCAAAATACCCCTAACTACCTCAGGTATTTTCTGCGTCCTCTTCTCCACCACCTCATAGTCACTTACAATGTTTATTGTAGCCTCGGGAGCAATCAGAGTTATCAGCTCTGCTTCCCTTTCCTCGATCTTCCTCTCTTCGATCTTAACTATATCTTTTCTTCCTATCTTGGAGCTCTCTACGTTCATGACTAGAGCTATTCTGTGCCCTTCAACCCCCTTTATTCCCAATATCTTCAGTATAGCCAATGCCCTCCCCGCAGGGATATGGTCGATCACTGTCCCGTTCCTGATCTTGCTCACTATTAATCCGTCTTTCAATTCAATCACCTTCAACAACCTCGTGAAGAAGCACAGATCTAAGTGGAGTTGCGTAAGATGCTTGAAGGAAGTATTTGGCTTGGGGCATCGAGTCTATCCTTCTGTCTATCTCAGACACCCTAGGAAGAGGGTGAAGGATTATGGCATCCTTCCGCATTCCTTCAACAGTCTTCACGTCGACCTTGTAACTCTCCTTGACCTTTTCATACTCGTCCTCGTCCAGGAACCTCTCCCTCTGAATCCTAGTGACGTAAAGGACGTCGATCTCTCCTATAACTTCCCTTATGTCCGAAACCTCCCTGTAGGGGTAGTTTAAGCCTTCTAGGATTTCTGATCTAACCCTTAATGGCTGCGGTGAAATCAAATAAACCATCTTAGGGTTGAAGAGCGTCAGAGCCTTTAACATGCTGTTTACAGTCCTTGCGTACCTTAAATCTCCAAAGAAGCCGAAGGTTAGTCCTTCTATACTCCCAAAAGTCTTGTAAACTGTGTAAATATCTATCATGGTCTGGGTAGGGTGTTCCCTCTTTCCATCCCCTGCGTTAATGACAGGTTTACTTGCGATTTCTGCTGCAAACTTAGCAGCACCATCGAACTTATGTCTCATGACTATGCAGTCTGAGTAGTTCTCCAGCATCCTGATGGTATCAGCCAAGTTTTCCCCTTTTGATACCGACAAGGACTCCTCGGAGGAGAAGCCCAGCACTTTAGCCCCGAGGGCTAGAGCGGCACTTGAGAAGCTGAGGGCAGTCCTAGTGCTGGGTTCAAAGAACGCCATGGCTATTATCTTATTGTCCAATCTAGGCCTGAATTTTCCCTCTAAAAACTCATCGGTGTGCTCAAAAATATCGAGAATGTAGTTTTTAGAGAAATCCAGGATTGAAATTACATCCCTCACTAAAAGCCCTTAAAACAATTGACGCTAACTGTATATAAACTCTTTTCTCCTTATTACTTGGGAACATGAATATAGGTGAAGTCCTTCTTAGGAGGAAGCTCCTGTTAATAGGAAGTTTCATACTAACCTCTGGTAAGACAAGCCCTTATTACATTGATCTAAGGAGGTTTCCAAGTTTTCCTGAGTTTTCAGATGTGGTGAGCGATGCCATAGAGAAGGTTAAGGGAGTCGACTTCGACTTTGTGGTTGGAATAGCTACAGGAGGGGTACCTTTAGCCTCTTACTTAGCGTGTAGGTTAGGTAAACCCATGGGTTACGTAAGGGTGGAGAAGAAGGGACACGGTACTGATAAACTGGTTGAGGCAGAGGTGGCAGACAGAAAAGTGCTTTTGGTAGATGACGTGGCGACCACAGGAGGTTCACTGGAGAGAGCCATAATGGAAGTGAAGCGGAGTGGCGCCAAGTCTGTCCACGCACTGGTCATAGTTGATAGGGAGGAAGGATCGGCGGAGAGGCTTGAGAAGATAGGGGTCAAGTTGATGCCAGTGTATAGGATATCAGATATTCTAAGGTCAATTTCAGATAAACTAAGTGAGGGGGAGAAAGCCTTAATCCTTGACTACCTTGGTGGAACCAAGTGAGGAGGATAATACTCTCCATCGATGAACCAATATCGAAGGAAAAACTAGTTGAGATGGAGGATGGGCTAGCAGCAGTTAAGGTCGGTTGGCCACTGATCTTGAGTATAGGAGTGGATGGGGTCAATAAACTCTTGACGGGGTTAGGTCTTAAGAAGATCTTTGACTTAAAGTTGGCCGACATAGATAATACAATGAACTTAATAGTAGAGAAATTGAAGCCAATGGCAGACGCTTTTATTGCACATTCCTTCATTGGAGTAAGGGGATCGTTGGGCTCCCTCAATCTCCAGGGGAGAGAGCTATATCTAGTTCTCTCTATGTCTCATCCTGGTTGGAATGAGAGCTTCTACCCATATCTTAGGGAGGTAGCCATGGAGGTGAACCCGGAGGGGTTAGTAGCTCCCGCAACTAGGCCTTCAGTTATCCGGAAGGTAAGGGAGGACTTCCCCACTAAGGTGGTCATATCTCCCGGAGTAGGTGCACAGGGAGCAGAGCCCGGCGATGCTATCTGCAGTGGAGCTGACTATGAAATAATGGGAAGGGCAATTTATCTATCCGAAAGACCAGTTGAAAAGTTGCGTGAAATAACTAAGAAAATGGAGGATAGGCTGTATGAGTGCAAAAGAGCAAAGGATAGACCAAGATGAGACATCGAGGAGACTGGCTCATCTTTACCAGCTTCTAATGAAAGCTGAGGAAACTTACGAGGAGACTGAGAGTATACCCACAACGGACTTTAAAGAGATATATACTGAGGACGGAGCGAATGGAACCAAGGTAGGAAGGGGCGAACATCCATATCAGGTGATCTACGCTGAAATTGCTAGGGAGCACCTGAAGTTCCTAGGTAAAGTCTTCATGCCTTACGCCATGAGGACGATTAACGACGGTGTGGAGTTCATCTCCTTCACTTTGGACACAGGAGAGTACGTGATATTCCAGGGCGAGGAAAACAGGGTTTCCCTGCCCATGCCCTCTGGCGTCACATCCGCCCACACCCATCCTGGGGTGTGTTTGTTCTCAGGACAGGATCTAGAGACGGCCGACTTCCTGTTTATTAAGGGGTACGTAAGTGTAGGAGTAATGAACCCGGAGTGCGCCCTTTTAATTTATAGAGATGGGCCCTACACACTGGAGGATAGGGATGCCTTATTGAATCTCACCAAGAGAGTGAAGAGCTCCAAAAAGTTAAATGACCTTGTGAACGCCTATCTCTCGTTTAAGACGGAGAACCTCAAGTTAATGCAACATAAGTTCTAGGGAAAGGTTTGACCACACCTAGAACAGGTCTCTACAATTAGGTCTTGTTATATATAGTATTAGTAATATTACATAAGATCGTATAAACTTAACGGACTCACGGAAACTGTTAACTACTGCATCTTGATCAAATGAACGTGCCACAGAACTCTCGACAAATGGAAGCAGAGTAGAGCTTTGTATACTGTTCTACTTCATCAAATGAATGTTTCAAAGCGATGAGGGGACAAACTGTTTTTATCCTCAGATATCTTTCATAAGGTGATTGTGATGGATGAAGTTTTGTGGGCTGAAAAGTATAGGCCAAGGACTTTAGACGACATTGTAGATCAGAAGGACATTGTAGAAAGATTGAAGCGCTTTGTCAAGGAGAGAAACATGCCCCATCTCCTTTTCGCAGGTCCCCCTGGAACGGGTAAAACGACCTCAGCATTGGCCCTAGTTCACGACTTATACGGGGAAAACTACGAGCAGTATTTCCTTGAACTTAACGCGAGCGACGAGAGGGGCATTGACGTTATCAGGAACAAAGTGAAGGAGTTTGCGAGGACGACTACACCGGCTGATGTACCTTTCAAGACAGTTCTTTTGGATGAAGCTGACAACATGACAGCAGACGCTCAGCAAGCGCTAAGGAGAACTATGGAACTTTACACTGAAACGACCAGGTTCATACTGGCTTGTAACTACCTGAGCAAGATCATTGATCCCATCCAGTCTAGGACAGCTCTCTTTAGGTTTTACCCTCTAAAGAAGGAAGACGTTGTTTCTAGGTTGGAGTATATATCCAAGACAGAAAAGACTGAGTATGACGTAAAGGGTTTGGAGACCATATATGACGTAACCATGGGGGACATGAGGAAGTCAATAAACCTATTGCAGGCGGCCTCAGCTTATGGAAAAGTAACGCAGGAGGTAGTGTTCAAGGTCCTAGGTCTCGCCCAACCAAAGGAAGTTAGAGATATGATAAGGTTAGCCCTTCAAGGTAAATTCTCAGATGCAAGGTCGAAGCTACTCTCGCTAATAATTACTTACGGTTTGTCAGGTGAAGATATCGTGAAGCAAGTACATAGGGATATCTTCTCTAACGAGTACCAGATCCCTGAGGAGTTAAGGGTCTTAATGACCGATTACATCGGGGAAGTAGAATTCAGGATAATTGAGGGGGCTGACGACGAGATCCAGCTATCTGCCATGTTGGCAAAGCTTTCGCTTTTAGGACAGAAGTACTTGGGCGAAAAGAGATGATTCCTTGGGTAGCCAAATATAGACCCAAGACCTTGGACGAGGTTGAAAACCAGGAAGATGTAAAGGATCAGTTAAGATCCTGGATTGAGGACTGGCTAAAGGGGTCATCAGAAGCCAAGGGAGTACTGCTGTATGGACCCCCTGGCACAGGAAAGACAACCCTTGCCTTAGCTTTGGCAAATTCTTACAACCTTGAGTTAGTAGAGACCAACGCCAGCGACACTAGAAACCTGACGTCCCTCAGGAACATAGTGGAGCGGGCATCAATTACAGGTTCCCTGTTTGGGTCAAGGGGAAAGTTAATATTTTTAGATGAGGTTGATGGCGTTCAGCCCAAGCAGGATTACGGAGCGATTCCGGCCATACTGGAGATACTTAAAAGCAGTAAGTATCCCATAATTATGGCAGCTAACGACCCCTGGAGCCCAAATTTGAGGGATTTGAGGAGCGCCGTGAGGATGATCGAGGTTAAGAAGTTAGGGAAGGTTCCAATGAGGAGGTTGCTCAAGAAGATTTGTAACTCGGAGAAAATAAAGTGTGAAGACGCAGCTATAGATGAAATTGTTGAAGCTTCTGACGGTGATGCCAGATACGCCATAAACTTCTTGGAGGCAGTGGCAGAGGGATATAACATGGTAAGTAAGAGCCTTGTTGAGGAATTAGTTAAAAGGAAGGAGAGGGAGCTGGATCCCTTTGAGACCGTTAGGAGCGTCTTTTGGGCGAGATATGGGTGGCAGGCAAAGTTGGCTGTATCCAATTCTCAAGTGGATTACGAACTTTTAATGAGATGGATATCTGAGAACATTCCAATACAATACGAAGAGTTGAACGACGTGTGGAGAGCCTACGATGCTCTGTCCAGAGCCTCCATTTTCCTGACCAGAGCGAAGCTCTCCAGCTGGGATATGCTGAGCTATACCTTTGACCTAATGGGACCAGGTGTTGCTTTGGCGGAAGTTGGCAAAAAAAGTCAGACGTGGAAGGCAAAGTGGAAAAAGTACCAATTCCCAACCATGGTACAGCAAATGTACAAGTCCAAGAGCTCTAGACAAGTTAGGGACAGTCTAATTCAGAAACTAGGGTTTCATCTCCACTCTTCAACAAAGAAGATCTTTAATGACGTTTATCCATTCTTTACTTTAATGGCTTCAGCGGATCAGAGCGATTTCGCCAAATCCCTAGAGCTATCACAAGAGGAGGTTAACTATTTGTCATCAAATAAGGGTGAAACTCACGAACGTCCAAGTGGACGCGAAGATGGCGAAAACAAGAGCTCGACAACTAGAAACACGCGTACTAGGTCAAGGAGATCTAGATCTTAATCTTGCTCACTACTCTAATGTTTTCTATGGAGGTCTCTGGGTATTGACCTTGGTCATTCTTCTCATATTTCTTCACCATATCCCATACGGTTAAGAGAGCTACAGAGGCAGCTGTAAGAGCCTCCATCTCCACCCCAGTCTTATAGTGGGCCATTACTCTGCTAGTCACCCTAATACCGTTTGTCTCCAAAGACACGTCCACGTCCACCTTTTCCAAGGGTATTGGGTGGCAGAGAGGGAGTAGGTCTGGGGTTCTTTTGGCCGCAAGAATTCCAGCGGTTTTGGCTACCGTAATGACGTCCCCCTTCTCTACTTTTCCGTCCCTTATCAGCTCCACTGTACTGGGCCTTAATCTTATGAAACCCTCAGCGACAGCCTCCCTCAGGGATACCCCCTTACCTGATATATCGACCATTTTAGCTTCTGTCAAATGTCCTCCAGTTCCTCTATGAGATTTCTTAATATTATAACTTTCCTATTGGTCAGATTGATTTTAACTATTTTAACTCTCTTGGATTCTAAAATCTCTACCAAACCGTCTCTCTCCAGCTCCTCGACCTCCTCCTTTACGGTATTAAACCTAATTCCCGACTTCCTAGCCAAGTTGGAAATGGAGAGATCCCCGTACTTCAACAGGATGTATAAAATCCTAAGCTTATACAGGCTCTTCTCTGTTATCAAGCCTCATCCGCATCTTTTTAGTTATTAAGGTCTCAAATTCAGGGGTAACAGGTACGGTCAAAGAAATTAGGGTAGTCCTACCTCTCATTCCTCTACCACTTTGTCTAGTCTCCAGTATCCCCATAAGCCTCATCCTCTTTACGTACTCGTAAATTTGCGTATGTCTGCGGGGCTCCTCTCCCAGTTCGGTGCATATATCCGAGTATTCCTTTTCTAATCTTCCAATTGGGATGGAGTCGGTCTTTAACCTGTTGTGGAGGTTGATTAGCGCCTTCAGAATGATGAGGGGATGAAGTTCGAGATAGGAAATCTCATCAACAATTTCACTTGCTTCTTTGTTGATCTTGGAGAACGCCTCTTTCACGTGTTCTGGGAGGACTAAAGCTGAATTCTTGACCTCTGCTAATTTACCTGCCATCTCAAGAGTCTCTATGGCTAGTCTAGCGTTTCCGCTACCACCCTTATCGCTTCCGTAAAGCTCTGCAATGAAATTTAAAGTTTCCTCTGGAACGACGTTGGGTTGAAAGGCATCCTCAACCCTATCTGCCAGTATGTCCCTCAGCTCCAAAGAGGTGTAAGGGTTGAAATAGATTAAATTTCGCATTATGTGATCCCTTATGCCCCTATCCAATGTGGAGATGTTCTGCTCGTCCCTCATAACGAAAATGTAACTTATCCTTCTAGTTGCTGAAGACAGCTCATCGTATAGTCTTACGAGGAAGTAGACGTCCTCTTGAGACGAGGCGTTGACGAAGTAATCGAACTCGTCCAACGTTATTATGGCGTAAATGTTCCTCTTTTCCAGATAATCGTGGATAATTCTGAAAGCCTCCTGAGTGGACAGACCTCTAACTGGTATTGGAAGCTTAAGGCTTGAGGCGATCTCCATCGTCAGAAGATATAGAGTTCTCTGCTTGTGGCAGTTTAGATGGATGTACTCCATTTTAACCCCCCTGTCCTTAAGTCTACTCTTGAAAGTATTTCCGAAAGTTTTGGTGGTAACTGTTTTCCCTGTACCTGTGGGTCCAGACACTACTACCCTTATGGAAGTGAGACCTAGGTTGGAGAGTAAGTCCCTAAAGGCAAGCGTGAGTTCCTTTATCTTCTCCTCCCTGTGAGGCAGTCTAGAGGGCACGTGTTCTGGCGCAAGAACCTCCAGTCTCTTGAAGATGTTGCTCCCTGAAAGTCCGCTCTCTATAATGTCTTCAATATTTGGCATAACTTTCACCTCATCCTTAAAGTGGTCAGTACTACCTTATATTTTGGCCCGGAGACTTAACTGAAACTTTCTCTTGACCCTTGGAGAGCAACGAGAAAGTAGTAACGTCCTTTAACACATTAAGCGTCAGCTTAATGCTGTAATTTTTAGAATCTATCTTGGTGTCTTTTAGAAGTCCACCTATAGCCATCTGAAGAACTCTGCAATCCAGGGAGCCCCCTCTGACAAAACATTCCACATATGACGTCCCTCGTAGCCTATCTAGGAGTAGTTTACTGGTTTCCAGCACGTCTTGGTAAGTAGACGGAGAGAATAGAACAATAGGATAGACCTTTCTGGCGCAAGCAGGCGGTGCAGAGATTACTAATCCGTAGCAGAGTTGGCTTGGTAGCTTGGAGTTAACCAGAAGGACGTTTGCTACTACCTCATCTACGCTTGCCTCACTATCGTGGGGTAATATCCTGTTCAGGACCTCAATTCTACATTTTCTACCCTTGTTTGGTGCTGTCGTTATGAGTAGGCAAAGGTTTTTGCTTGACATGGAAATTTCATCCTTTCCTTACAAGATTTAAGATCGTTGAGCCACGTTTTAAGTTTCCTTCGGATAGGTAGGACTAGGCTCAAACACCTTCAAAACCTTTGGTAATACATCAACTTTGATGAAGTTATAGATATACTAGATAACCTTTAGCCCGTTTCCTGTAAGTACTACCACTGCATCGTTCGCTTTACGTTTCCATAACCCAGCGAGACCGACTGCAGAACTGTATTCCGCAAGAAGACCCTTTCTAGCTAGGTATTTCCACGCCTCCATTACCTCGTTTTCAGAAACTACGACGCAATCCCCCGTTTCCCTTAGTACCTTTATCATTTCATCTAATAGTACAGGCTTTGTGGATACTAGGGCGTCTGCGACTGAAGTTATTTCACGGGGAGGGGAATAGGGAACGCCATTAAATTTAGAGCACACAGGGCTTACCTGCTCCGTTTGAACTGCAACTAACTTTGGCATTTCCTGAATCACGCCTTGATTGATAAGGTGTTTGAACCCTTCGTAAACTCCAAGGAGAAGGGTGCCTGCTGAGGTGGGCAAATAAACCTCTTCTGGAGCCTTCCATCCCCCATCCCTTGCTATCTCATATGCTAAGGATCTTATACCGTCCCTGAATTCAGGTTGCAACACGTGGGATGCATAATAGGCTCCTGAACGTTCAGCCTCTGAGGAAACAGACTCTCTATCTCCTTGGACTTTTATCACATGAGCTCCGTATGCCTGTATCTGCTTCAGCTTACCACTGGCAGACTTACTCGGAACAAAAATCGAGACTTTCATTCCTGCAGCAGCTCCGTAGGCAGACATTGAGGCGCCTGCGTTTCCCGAAGAGTCCTCGGCTATGTCTGTAATCCCCTTCTGGGAAAGGTAAGAAATCAGAGTAACAGAACCCCTATCCTTATAGGAACCTGTCGGATTTAAGAAGTCCAACTTGAACGTAATGTTCTCGAGCTTCACGGACGGGGTGTTCCACTCGCCCAAGGACACCCATTTCTTTATATAGGGAAAATTCAATCTAAGATCTTTTTGAAAAGGAAAGTCTACATCAACCTTATAGATACCGCCGCATCTACACCTAACTTCGTTTCCTTCTCTTTCCCTACCACAGTTGATGCATCTTACAGTCATGATAGATCCTGTACCCTTATGGTTTTTAACCGTTGCTTTGAAACTAAAGAGAAGACGCGATACGTCTTAAGCTCATCGGTCATCTGAGCACACTGGATTGTATTACATGGATCTTGAGCTAGTCTTGAGGCGACGTCTAATCTATCTTTAAACTCTCATAAATAAGTGTGTAGCTCTCTCATGCGATTTGTTAGATACATCATTCATTTAGACTATTCTAAAATAAATAGACTATTCTAAAATAAAACGATCATTTCCTACGACGTCCCGTCATGTCCAGCTGGAACTGGGGGAACTCGACGTTAGGATTAGTCTGATCTATTTCTCGCATTGCACTTCACCGGTTTTCCGTAAAACCAGTTATGGCTTTACCTTTTTTCATTCCTCTCTTTATCCTAGCCCTCAAAACTAGGTTTCAGAATCTTAAAGTAGTGACAAAAGAACGACAGGCCTCGCCCTTCAGGGCGGGGAGGAGGTCAGTAGAATAACTACACAGCTCTTAACCTAGAACTACCCTGACATCAACAGCAAAGGCTCCCCTTTCATTGACAATGAGTGGATTGATATCTAATTCATTAACGTTTAAGTCTATTATTAGCCTAGAAACATTAACTATAGTTCTAATAATGGATCCTTCGTCGTATCCTCTCTTTCTAGCCCTTATCATGTCTATTAACCTGCTATCCTTAAGCATCTCAAATGCCTCATCCTCATAGACTGGGGCTATCCCGTAGGTTACGCTCTTTAATGCCTCTACGTATATCCCTCCAACTCCAGCTACCACAGTGTGTCCAAAGACCTGATCCCTTATTCCTCCCACGTAAGCCTCTATCCCACCCAGTTGCTCCTGCACCATGACCCTTTTAGATATCTTAGAGAGATTGGCGAAAACATCCTTCACCATGTCTCTCTCCACGTTCATAAAAACTCCTTTCAGTTCCGTCTTATGAACTGGGACATCTGATGAAATTTTCATAACTACTGGATACCCTATGGAGTCTGCCGCCCTTTGAACTTCCTCATATGTTTCGCCTACACCCCACTTAGGAGTTCTTATCCCGTAGGTCTCCATAAGCTTAAGTCCTTCATAGTCCGACAAGACTGTCTTTCCCTTTACCAATTCCATAGCTGAGTTAACAGGTTGGCTTACTCTCATTTTCTTTCTGGGAGTAGGTTTCCTAACAAGTTTAGCCAACGCGTTAACTGCCTCCTCGGGAAAGGAGAAAACAGGTATGGATGCCGACTCCAATATTCTAGAAGCAGAGTCCTCGTCGTAGCCCATGGTTACTGCGATTATCCCTTTCCCCTTAAACCCTAGGATGACCTTGGCTACCTCGGTACAGCTTATGAAAGGAAGGGACTGCACTATGACCAACTTAGTGCAATCCAAATCCTGAACTACCTTGAGGGCATTAAGATATCTGTCTCTCCCAGCGTCCCCAGATAGGTCTAGCGGGTTCTTTGGAAGGCTTTGGGGAGGTAAAACTTTCTTTAACTCCTGGTTTAACCTCTCAGGTAGCCTAACTTGCGTTAACCTAGCCCTAGAAATCGCATCTGAAGTTAAAACACCGTGCCCTCCAGAGTTCGTGATAACCAGGATATCATCCCTAATAGGTTCAGAGGAGTTCACCAACCTCGATAAGTTGAGAAAGTCCCTCAAATCCTCCACAAAGATTGCTCCTATTGTCCTTATGGCTGCCTTAAACACCTCATATGACCCCGCTAAGCTTCCCGTGTGAGTTTTCACAGCCTCAGCGCTCTGAGAAGTTGACCCTCCCTTTATGAAGACCAAGGGCTTCCTGACAGATGCCTCAGGCATAAGGTCTAGGAACTTCTGACCATCTGAGACCCCCTCAATATAAATGAAAATGGCCTTAGTCTCTGGGTCTTTAGAAAGGTAGTCAATAACCTCATACTCCTTTACGTCAGCCTGGTTTCCTAAACTGACCAGGAAACTTATACCTGTCCTAGTTCTTTGTGCCCAGTTGAGCATGTAAGCACCTATCCCACCACTTTGAACTACTAATGCTATCTCTCCCTTCTTAACGTCAGCGAAGGCGAAGGTTCCATTGAAATCGGGAGTGATTATCCCCATAGTGTTAGGTCCTAGAAACCTCACCCCGTACTTTTCAGCTATCTTGGAGATCTCTAGCTCTAACTTCTCTCCCTCCTCTCCTACTTCCCTAAATCCTGAAGTTATGACCACTGCAGAACCTATCCCCTTCTCCCCAACATCCTCCATTACCCCTGGAACCAATTCCCTGGGTACTGATATAATGGCCAAGTCAACATCGTCCTGAATATCCTTTACTGACCTAAAGGACGTGACGTTTTCGATTCTTTCTGCCTTATTATTTACAGGGTATACTTTACCTCTAAAGCTTGAGGAGATGTTTCTGAAAATAACGTTGCCCACTTTCTCCCTGTTTCGTGAGGCCCCTATCACGGCGATGGATCTAGGGTGGAAAAGTTTATCCAAAGACATAAAATATTACACTGTTTCCTAATTAAAAATCTATCCTCCACTTTATTTCTTGCCACTTTCCGTAAAGGAGATTGAAACGCATCGTGTAAAAATTACAAAACGAGGAAAGCCTCGTACTTTAGGGTAGATTCAGAAATTAGTTGTAAGCCTCCTTAAGGCTGAAATTGGATCCTTTGTGATTTGGGCGTAGATTAGTTTCTCATATCTTATTCCGAAACCGTCATCCCAGTTCTGCACTTCAAATCCGTAACACCTTTCGCAATATCCTCTCAAGATCTTGGTAAAACCTAGATCACTCACGCTATACTTTATCCCATCAAGTTCCTTGACGTCTCTTAACTCAGTGCTCCTTGACAGTCTCCTCAGAAACTCATGGAGGGTACTTCTAACGAGCCTGTGGGAATCAACACCTTCTTCCCTCAATGATGCCGGAACGAGCCATTCCTGATTTATCCTTTCCATGACTTTTCTTATATCCTTAATGAGATCTCTCTCCTCAAATTCTTTGATACATTGGCTTACTACCCTATCCACGTAGGCTTTATCCCCGACCCATGACAGGTAGTAAGCCCTTGAAATCTCCTCTGAGCAGTTCAAGGTCTAATCACCACACCTGCCAAGTTCCATCCCTCATCTCTGTATACATAGCTCAAGAGACCGTAATTATCTGGATACCTAATTTTCTCCACTTGAATCAGGTCACGCACCAGATTTCTGGTTAACCAGTTCTGTGACCACCTAAAGGATCCCCTAGCATTAATGAAAAGAAAACCTTTTCCCCCAAGGTAAGTAAGGAGGGTTGGACTTTTTCCAGCATCTACTAACGCATCAGGTGAGTAGCCGAGATACTTGACTTGCCTAAGCGGAACTATATCAGTGAACTTTACGTCGAACTTTTCCTCAAGGAACGCATAGGTAAGGGTCTCCCCAATGGTTGCAGAGACGTCACCGGAGTAATACTTTCCTCCCCATCTGCTCGGATCTAGGTTGTACGGTATCCCCTCGATTAGTCTACTGGAGAGCAGGGAAGCCATAAATACTTTCCCTTCATCGATGTCCACGACCTCTGAGGGCATTCCCTTAGTTAGAGCCTCTACCAGGAGGTGCGAGACCGTTGAGATATCATCATCACTTTCATTGAGGTGATGGGGTATAACCTCCGAACTTATTTCAATTAAGGATATTTTCAATCTCATGATCTATAATACATATGTAGGAATTAAAAACAGTCATTCAGACCTTGATTATACTGACAGATTTATGACAGACACTAATTTATTTCGCTTCGCCTTATTCCACACATGAAAGACGTAGTTTTCTCAAAGGACGCTCCCCAACCCATAGGTCCTTATTCCCAGGCTATTCTAACAGACGGGTTTCTTTTCATATCTGGACAAATCCCGGTGGATCCAAAAAGCAATGAGGTTGTGAAGGGAGAAATAAGGGAACAGACCGAAAGGGTTATGGAAAACATGAAGGGCGTACTGTCAGCTGCCGGGCTTAGTTTCGAAAACGTTGTAATGACTTTTGTTTACCTTAAGGACTTATCGGACTTTTCAAAGTTTAATGAAGTCTATTCTAAATACTTTAAGGACAAGCCCCCTGCCAGGGTTACTGTACAAGTGAGTGACTTACCCAAGGGTTCTCTTATAGAAATAGCTGCAATTGCACAGAGGTAGTTTTTAGGAAAAAACTTTCTTTAGTAGTCTCTCCACGTGGGGACAATTTATATCGAACATGTCGTGATTTCCGTGCTCTATGCAGGAGCCCACTATGGGCTTTCCTTCAAGGAAAACAACGGATGCTTCCTCGTCCTCCACTATGGAGTAGGCTATGCCTTCAAAGACTTTCTTGTACTGCATTTGGCTTCACTTAAAAGTATAAATGTTCACTTCAAAGATATAAGCTTTTCTCCGCCTTCCGCAAGTAGTCAGGAAGAGGGAGGTGTTTTATCCACTTTTTAAACCTTCTGTAGAAAACTTGAAGAGAACTAGGTTAGCTGTTAATCAGATCTTGCAACCAGACATCACAGCTCAATGAGCCTGGAAGCTCATCA
This sequence comes from Metallosphaera tengchongensis, assembly GCF_013343295.1. Classification (NCBI taxonomy): domain Archaea; kingdom Thermoproteati; phylum Thermoproteota; class Thermoprotei; order Sulfolobales; family Sulfolobaceae; genus Metallosphaera; species Metallosphaera tengchongensis. Next base: position 658,161 of record NZ_CP049074.1, read on the forward strand.
TCTTATTTTCTTTTAACTTATCCGACTAAAAGTACTTTGGTAAAAGATGAGACTTTTGGATATCACTAAGGATCAGACCTTCCCCTTAATCGGGGTTTTACCTGTGGGAAGTGTAGAGCAACACGGACCGCATCTTCCCATGGGAACCGATTCCATTATTTCTGAAATGGTCGCAAAGGAGGTTGAAAGGAGAGTTAAGGAGGTACTTATTTTACCCACTTTTTACTTTGGATGTTCCTTCGAACACGGAAACTTACCACATGTCAGTTTGGATCAGATTACGTTCATATCCGCCATTACTGATATTTTGACCTCGTGCAAACGCCTTGGGTTAAAGGGAGCTATAATAATTAACGGTCATGGGGGTAACTCGCACTTATTGGAAACAGTATCGCGAAGGTTGAACTTTGAAGTACGGTCGTTCAAAGTTATGGTCATAAATCTTACCAAGCATAGGTTCTTCCGTGAATATAATGATCTTCATGCCGGCACAATTGAGACTTCCATAATGAAGTTCCTCTTCCCAGATCTAGTAAAGGATGAGCTTATACCAAGGGAGGTTCACTTCGCTGAAGGTACATTTGAGACGCTCTCCTCAGAGGAAGGAGGAACCAACGGAGTTGTAGCTAGAGGGAAAATAGAGTCTAAGGCTGAATTGGGTAAAGTTATCTTTGAGGAAATGGTAAATCTAGTCATCTCTAAGGTTCAAGAGCTAAGAAATAGCATTTAGCTATACGTTCCTTTCCTGTTGCTAGCAGCTATAATTTGTGAGCATTCCCTTAGTTTAGGTCTCAAGACGAGAGCTAGTATCCCCTCGTAACTGACCTCTAAAATCCTACCCTGTGCTACCCTGATAGTTCCCATTCCTTCAGGGTTTCTAAACCTTATAATTAATTCAGTAACCATACCAGGATTCAGCTCCACTGTCCCAGTGAGCAATATGGTTTCCCTTAACTTAAAGGACCACTGAAGATCAGAGGTCCTACTTAGATCTACTATTTTCCCTAAACAGTTGATGAATGACTCCACATCTATGGCAACATCACCACTATATCCTTCTCACAATTGAACCGTTTCACGATAAGTGGTCTCACCTTGCGTTGTACAGCGTCAGCAACACACTCAAGGTATTTAACAGACTCTTCGTCAACTTGTCCAATCTTATAATAGTACTTAAAGATAGAAACTTGTGATGGTGGGACGTACTTCCCCAGCTGATCCCTCCAAGCGTCGACTAGAAATACCTTGGTAGGGTTCTCTAGAATCACAATGACGTTCCTCCAGTAGATCATTGGGGCTTTAAGCGAAGATACCTGTTGCCAACTTATGGCTGGTTTCAAAATCATTCATACATCTTCCTCTCAATATTTCTCATCCATATAGAAATTATCATTGCTACTCCATTGAAAACCATCGCAAAGACGCCACTCCCAATGAATATTGTTTGCGTCAACTCATCAAATGGACTTCCGACCTTGCTCGTTAATACGGAGGCAAATATAACTAACATTAATATAATAACTAAACTGGATTTCATTATGTTCATTAAATATATCTTGTTTAACATTAATTGTATGCCTAAAATAACAATCGCGTCAAACATTATGGAGAATATCGGGGTTCCTACCTCCAAAGCTAGTAAAGCTATATTAGGAACCTGATATGTACCTGAGATATCGTAAGCGTAGGCGGCGTCGAAAGTTGCCCTTATTATGGCCAATACCATGAAAACCACAGCAGCAATAGATGAGAAGAAGTATGAAATTATAGTGGAATATCTAAGGTAATTGAAAATGGAATTTTGTGACATATTAGAGTTAAAAAGAAGGTAGTTATAAATCTTTCTCCTCTCAAAAATGGTGAATAAAAATACCTTATAAGGTGATTATAGTGAAGCTTAAGTACGGGGCTTTCTTAACATTTAATCTCAATTTTATAGAATTCTTAAAAAGAACTGAGAATAAAATAATTTTCTTTTTCCAAATTATTTAGTGGTCTGTCTAATCATCTGACCTTCTCCACGCCCTAACGGGCGAGCTTGCATTTCTTCTATCACGACAGGAAGACAGAAAAACTGATTCGAAACCCTTTATGAGTAAGAAAGGTTTAAATGGTGTTAACGTGAGATATAAATAATGAAAACTAACGAAAGAAAGTTATTGATCCCTTGCGAAACCGCGATGAAGGACATAATTCCAAGCATAAAGGCGTTGTTGGTCCAACAATTAGTCAAAGATGGGATTTCCCAATTTAAGGCTGCATCGCTTCTAGGACTTACCCCTGCCGAAGTAAGCTATTATCTTAAGGGGAAAAGAGCAGACAGCGAGAATAAAAAGATCCTGGAGATGGACGAGGAGTTTATGGAAATGGTGAGGCACTATTCGCAAAAGTTAGTTGATGCAGACCAAGTAAATATATGCCCCCTGTGCAGTTTAGCTAGGAAGAAACTAGGTATCATGGATTACACTTGCCCATATGATTGGTAACCTTTTTAGTTTAAATTAAGGGTACCTTTCACCTGGTCCTCCTCATATTCGAGACTAAATCCCAACTTTTTCCCTATCTTAATCATGGGGTAGTTTTCAGGCAACGTGTAAAAGAATATAGTTTTTAGCCCTAGTTCTCTGGCCTTACGGATAAGTCCCGAAACCAAAGAGGTTCCTAGACCCGTCCTCCTTTCATGGGGGTCAACAACCACAGAAAACTCCCCGTCATCATAAAGGGTTGCTTCTCCTATTATTTTTCCGTCAGACTCAGCCAGCAACGTAACGTGGTCCTGTCTACTAAACAACTGCTCTATCTCCTCGTGAGAGACCCTGTGAAAAGTGAAGAACCTCATGTAAAGATCTTCAGGGGAGAGAGATTGGTAAAGTCTATAGACCCCCTCTATGTCGCTCTTTCTCGACTCCCGTATTGTGATGGGCAAACTTATACTCTCCATCATAGGTATAAACTTAAACTGTATAATTTAAACTTATTTCTCTCCCTGTTAAGGCATTAGTCGATGAAATGGAGCTTGAGAAGGTTAGTCCTCCCAGACTCCATCTTCGGATCCCCCGCAACTATCACAACGTTACCCTTTATCCCAATCTCCCTGCATTTCCCTTCGATAATTGAGATTAGATCGTTGATGTTCCCGGCGGTTTCCTGAATAGAGACAGGTTGGACACCCCAACACAGTTTCAGCTTCCTGGTTATGGAGTTGTCAGGAGATAAGGCTAGAATCGTAGCCTTTGGCCTTAGCCTCGAGACTCTTATGACGGAGAGGCCGCTTCTACTATGAACCGCAATGACCTCTGATCTTGAGAGCTCTGATAGTGAGAGCGAAGCGTAGGCTATAGCATCATCGGGGCTTCTCATGGGAGAAGGTCTTAGTGGTTTTACCTTATCCTCCGAAGACGAGATGATTTGGTCCAGATACTGAATCGCTTCCAACGGATATTTCCCTGCTGCCGTCTCGTCACTCAGCATTATGGCGTCAACCCCCTGGTAAACAGAGTTGGCTACGTCTATCACCTCTGCCCTAGAGGGAAGTGGGCTATTGACCATTGATTCAAGAACTTGTGTTGCAAGGATTACAGGTTTTCCTAGAAGCTTGGAGGTTCTTATGATTTTCCTCTGAACGTAAGGAAGGTTTTCTAAGCCTATCTCCACCCCTAGATCCCCCCTAGCAACCATTACGGCGTCACTTTCCTCCACTATATTGAAGAGTCTGTCCACCGCCTGTCCCTTCTCTATCTTAGATATGACCCAAACCCTAGAGCCAACCGACTCCTTTACCTTCCTTACGTCATTTTCGCTGAGAACGAAGGAAAGTCCCAGGTAATCTGCTCCCATCTCTAAGGCTTTCCTCATTAGTCTCAGATCATTATCAGTGAGCCCAGAAGCAAGCTTCATGTCAGGAATGTTTATTCCCTTTCTAGCTGTTAGGATGCCATCAGTGAGAACCACTCCCCTTACCTCGTCCTTCTCTACCTCCTCTACCTTTACCTTAATCATACCGTCAGAGAGGAGAATTATCGAACCTGGAATAACACTGGAAAAAAATATCGGCTCATTTACTATAATATCATGATAAGGTGAGAAAGTAACCCTTTGTCCTCGCCTGAGTTCCATCTTGGGTATATCACCTATTCTGAGCTTAGGCCCTGGAAGATCTGCCAATATTGATGAATTAGGGGCCTTCTCTCTAAGGAGCCTAAAATACCTCTCTTGAGATTCATCGTCTCCATGGGCTAGGTTCACTCTAAAAACGTCCACGAAATGTTGGAGTTTATCAACCAAGTTCTCCGATGAGGGGCCTAAGGTAGCTACAATTTTGGTTTTCCGTTTCATGTTATTCTGGAGTAAACTTGGTTAATATCTCTGCAAGCTTCTTTAAGACCTTTCTCGCAGGCATGCCTCAACAACTCCTCTTCCTTGCGTTTGTTCCCCAACTTAGCGTAGGCCTGAGCAAGCTTAACCAAAAATCTAGGGTCAACCTCGCTCACCTCAGCCAGAATTTTGTCTAGCTGATCTTCTCTCCTCCTTTCAACTAGGGCAGAGAGAGCTAAATCTACGTAATCTGAGTCTATTCCCTTCTTCATAAAGCAAGTGACCACTCTCTTGAGGTTTCCGCAAGCTGTTATATCAAATATTTTCCCGATCAGATTCAAAGTTTCCACTACTGTTTCACATTCCGCTGCGTCGATTACGTTGCAGATTACCCAGTTTGATTGCTTAATGTTTGATGAATTTACAACTTTTTCTATTATCTCTACACCACGTTTTACTTCCCCCGAGACTATACTTTCCTTAGCTTGCATAAGGGATTTAATTAACTCCCTGTTTTCTGGCACCATTAAGTAATATGTGACTCAGGAAGTTAAATAGGTTATACCAATAAGATTTAATTTGTCTCCATTTCAGTGGTGTGGCGTCTCAGGTTAATCAAAGCTTAGATTCGAGATTTCGTTTGGCTGTCCTTAAAGAGATCTTTAGACCTCTACAGTGGCTAAATTCACGTTATAATAAAGGGTCAAGGTTTAAGAAGGACTTTCCCAACTTTGTTTTTATCCCTCAGCATTTCATATCCCTTATCGATCTCCTCCAGCGACACCGTACCTGCTATCACTGGAGTTATTTTCCCTTCGGAAGTAATTTTTAGTGTTTCCTCTAAATCCCTCCTAGTCGCAGACGCGTGGCCTATCACACTTATGTCCTTGAGTATTACATATCCCAGCTTAAGAGTGTACGACTGAGATGGATCTACGTTTCCAATTTGGACTATCCTTCCACCCATCCACAGAGATTTCAGACTCTCATCAAATGTAGGAGTTCCTACGGTGTCTATAACGACGTTTACGTCCTCCTTCTTAGCTTCTTCGGAGAATTGCTTCCCGACTATTACGGTATCTGCGTACTTCTTCAGTAGAGTAGCCTTGCTCTCGGATGTAGTGACAGCGATAACTCTCGCCCCTAAAGCTTTGGCCACTTGAAGGGCGTGAATGCCTACACCGCCACTCGCTCCCGTGACCAGCACAGTCTCCCCTCTCTCAAGCTTAGCCTTTCTTAGCCCCCTATAGATCATTCCTGTCACACAAGGGACTATAACTGCTCCTTCATCTGAGACACCTTTTGGAACCTTCACTAAACTCGTAACCTTCACCTTAGCTAGCTCGGCAAAGAATCCGTCAAGCTCTTCAGAATAGCCCTGTCTTGAATGACAGTAAGCCTCCTCTCCCTTCCTACAATAGTTACAAGTTCCGTCCGGAGCGTAGAGCAGAGAAGTAACCCTATCTCCTGGGGAGAACCCGACCACGCCCTCCCCAACTTCAACGATTTCGCCAACTACCTCATGGCCTAGTATCACTGGGTACTTCATTCTAGGGTAGAAGCCTTGAAGTTGTAAAAGATCCCTGTAGCAGAGCGCTGCTCTATTTACCTTGATTGTGACCTCCCCAGGTGCAGGTTTGGGGTCATCTACATCTCTTACCTCGTATCCCTCCCTCTTTCCCTTGACTACTACAGCCTTCATAGGTTTTAACAGACTTAAATAAATTAAAAATTAGACGGTTCAGTTTAACAGACTAGTTTCAATTTGAGCTTTATTAACCTAAACGCCCAAAGTAAATACAATGACTGTGAAAGATTTAATCTCAAGAGAACCTGTTAGTGTAAGCCCCAACGCCACCATAGTTGAGGCCGCTAAGATCATGAAAAGAGAGAGGGTTGGATCTCTGTTGGTTAGGATAGGGGAGGAGGCTAAGGGCATACTCTCCGAGAGAGATATCATATACGCTATAGCATCCGATCTGCCTCTTAACACAAGAGTTGAGGAAGTGATGAGCACCAACCTAGTCACAGCAGACTCAGGTATGGATGTGGGTGAAGCAGCCCTATTGCTAGCTGATAAGGGCGTTAGGCACCTCGTTATAAAGGAGAACGGAAAAATAATAGGTGTAATTTCCATAAGAGATATAGCGAGGAGTTTAGGTTTACTTACCACTGATTTAAGTGTTTGGTGAACAATCTAGTTATTTAAAACCTTAAGGCACTATTAAACTCCTGATCGCTTCCCCCTTTTCTAGGAGTTCCACAGCTTCATTTATTTCCTCTAGTTTGTACCTTCCTGTTACCAAAGCGCTTGGGTCATACTTGCCCAATCTTACGAGTTCCAGGAGTTTGGGCATGTCTACCCTAGGTCTACCACCGTAATTCCCCACAAGTTCTATGCCACCCCTTACAACCGATGCAACCTTAATTGGTATCATGGCGTTTGCTGGGGGCAATCCCACTAGAACCACCTTACCTCCTATTCTCACAGAGTCCAAGGCCATGTGTATAGTCTCCTCGTTACCTCCAGCCTCTATAATTACCTCAGGACCTCCCCCAGTAACTTCCTTTAAAGCTTTAACAGGGTCAACCTCCTTCGAGTTCACCACGTCCGTAGCACCTAACTCCAGAGCCCTATTGAGCTTCCACTTCTTTGTACCTACAGCTATAATCCGTCCTGCCCCTGAAGCTTTCAACAGTTGTATTGTGGACAGGCCAACCCCACCTACTCCTATTACCGCCACTGTATCACCGGGCTCTATCCTAGAGAGGGAAACGGCTCCGTAACCTGTTAACCCTGCACATCCTAGCACAGCTACCTTCTCTAGGTCCATATCATCTGGGACTTTGGTTAGCCCGTTCTCGCCCACTATGGCGTACTCAGCAAATCCTCCTCCCAAGAACGTCCTTATCTCCTTCCCGTCCTTACTCAGTCTGCTGGTTCCGTCCTGCATTACACCCTTAAGTCTGACCTGGGAAAAAGTTTCACAAAGGTTCTCTTTTCCCGATACACAGTTCCTGCACTTACCGCATGGGTGAATGAAGGCAGAAATGACTTTGTCGCCTTTCTTGACCCTAGTTACGCCAGATCCGACTTCCTCAACGACCCCTGATATCTCGTGACCTGCGACCACAGGTGTGGGAACAGGGGTCTTTCCCTCGAAAACGTTTACGTCCGAGTGGCACAACCCAGTAGCTTTCACCCTAACCTTTACTTCCCCTTCTTTGGGTTGAGAGATGTTTACCTCCTCCACCACTAAGGGCTCCTTGTACGCATTAAGTACTGCAGCTTTCATAACTATCTACTCCAATTCCAACTTAAAATGTTTAAAGTGTTTAAACAACGTTACTTAAGCTCCTGTTTACTCTTTTTAACTGGTTCTTCTGTAAACTCTTATGCGAATTGCGGTTGTTGGATCAGGAACCATGGGACATGGTATTGCAGAAGTAGCCTCTATTTCAGGTATGGAGGTCAAGCTAATAGACATCTCCTGGGACATTCTCAACAGGGCAAAGCAGAGAATGGAGGAGTCCCTAAAAAGGCTTTACGACAGGGGTACAATCAAGGAATCACCTGAGCAGGTGATGAGAAGGATCGAAATGTCCACAAGCTACGAGGTTGCTAAAGAAGTGGATTTCGCCATTGAAGCTGTACCTGAAATCTTAGATTTAAAGAGAAAAGTATTCGAGCAATTAGATAAAATCACACCACGGGATGCAGTCCTAGCCACCAACACTAGCTCGATCCCCATTAGTGACATAGGAGAAATTACTTCGAGGAAGGAAAGGGTCATAGGGATGCACTTCTTCAACCCCCCTCCCCTCATGAAGTTGGTCGAGGTTATCCCGAGCAAGTATACTACGGAGGAGGTTACTAACTTCACTGTGGATCTTGCCAAGAAAATGGGAAAGGTTCCAGTTAGGCTTAAGGTTGAAGTACCCGGTTTTGTAAGCAACAGAATTTTCTTAAGGTTGTTACAAGAGGCGTGTAGGGAAGTGGAGTCTGGAGAAGCTACCGTGGAAGAGGTGGACTCTGCAGCCAGGAACAAGTTGAAATTACCGATGGGGATATTTGAACTTGCGGACTACGTCGGGTTGGACGTGGTAGTGGATCTTTGGAAAGTCATAGTTGGCAGGGGGGCCAAAGACGTCTCTTGCTCCTCCTATAATAAGAAGGTAGAGAGCAAGGAACTTGGGGTTAAGGCAGGTAAGGGGTTTTACTCTTATCAGGCCCCAGGTAAGTACTCCAAAGTACCCCTCCCCCAGGATAGTAGGGTCCCTCCGGAGAGGGTAATATCCCTTGCTGTCAACGAAGGTGCTTGGCTAATGGAGAACGGAATAGTGAACGCCGAGGAAATAGACACTGTTATGAAGCTAGGCTTTAATTTCCCAAAGGGACTTATGGAAATAGCAGATGAGCTCGGAATAGACTCAATTGTAAGTCAACTGAAGGATATTTACTCAAAGGGTTACGACGCATATATGCCCAACCCATTACTCCTGAAAATGGTATCGTCAAACCAACTAGGGAAGTCCACAGGCCGAGGCTTCTACGTGCATAATACTTAAAGTTTTTAAATAGTTTAAACTCATTCTACTCATGACAGTTCTTGAAGAATATGAGGCGATTCACAGGGAGCTGAGAAGTGAGGGGTACATCTCCACAGAGTACCCACCAAATCCATCTGAGAAGTTGTGGAACAAGAAGACGTTAACCATGAAGAGGGAGGAACTGGAGAAGTTAAAATCCCTTAGGCTAAGGCGAATAGTAAAGTGGGCCTGGGAAAACGTTCCGTTTTACAGGAACTTCTGGAAGTCCAAGGGATTCGATCCGGAAGTAGTTAAGGACTGGAAGGACGTGGTGAAAATCCCTATCCTAAGAAAGGACGAGCTAAGGAAGGACCTTTCAGCGAACCCACCGTTTGGTTCAATTATGGTTCCAGAGCTGGCCAAAAGGATCAGGTTCGTGGGAGCAACCTCAGGCTCCACAGGTCTCCCCACTTTCCAAGGCTGGGGGAAATTGGAACTGGACTACTTCGAGGAGGCCCAGGCCAGGTATCTCTGGACCTTTGCTGGAGTGAAACCCACCACAGTATATGCAAACTACCTAAACATGAGCGGATTTTACAGCTGGGGACCGCCTGTAGTGGAGACAGCCATGTGGAGGTGTGGAGCCACTGCAATAGCAGGAGGGGGAGAGACATATTTTTCCTGGAAGTCTAGGCATAACCTCATTTTCAGGCTCTGGAAGGTCGACGTATTAGCTACAACGCCCTGGCTCCATAGGCTAATAGGAGAGGAGGCTAAGGCTGAGGGATGGGAATCGCCCTTCAAGGTTCTGCTACTCCATGGAGGCGCAGCGGCCCAGAATACAAAGAGGAAGCTTTTCCAAGTTCATCCGAACGCTAAGTTAGCGATTAGCGTGTGGGGTACAACTGACGGACACATGGCTGTGGAGGTTCCAAATCTTGATGGACAGCTAGTTGTTTGGGATGACATGGAGATCTTCGATATAGTTGATCCTAAGACCGATGAGCCTGCTTCAATAGGAGAGAGAGGAGAACTTATAGCAACTCTCCTTAACCACTTTACGATGCCCCTGATAAGGTACAGTCTAGGTGATTACGTTAAGAACGAGTTCACCACCGACCCTGACCCCACATATGGAATAACCCACTCAAGGTTCGTAGAGCCAATACCTGGTAGAGTTGAATGGATGTTTAAGGTAAGGGGTAAATTACTCCTTCCCATATATGTGGAAGATGCCGTAAACGAGATCCCTGAGACCACTGGGATGTTTAACGTCATAATATATAACAACGAGATGGACAAGCTAAAGATAAGAGTTGAGACCAGAAGAAACATGGTGGACTCCGCCTACGACTCGAGGGCGAGGGAGATATTGGCAGGGAGAATAGGACTGGATAAGGACGATGTGGAGATTGAGTGGGTAGAACCAGGAAAAACAACGTGGACTGGTTATAAGTTGCAGGTGTTCCTGGACCAGAGGAAGAAATAAATCGCAAACTTCAAGCCCAGTGATTTTTTACCAAGACTAAATCTAGATTCTTCCCGCTTGCACGTCCTATCGATAGGAACATCTTTCCCTCACGACTGAGACTCTCCAATCAGGATTTGTTAAGTATACTTCTCAGAGCTCTATTGACCTCAGCGACGCTCCACGCTTGGGCAATGCATCCCCCCATTCTATATGGGGGGATGTCCTCAAAGAGCTCTGGGAGAAACCCGTTTTCTCTCAGGGCAACTCTTAGCAACGGATCAAACTTGTTTATTAGCCCTTTCAGTTCTAACGGATTGTCATCAAAATTAAGCTTAGCATCAACGTAAGCACCGATCAGCCAAGGCCACACAGGTCCGTTGTGATAAGCGCGGTCTCTGGAGGTTCTATCGCCTCTGTAGAAAGGGATGTATCCTGGATCCCTCTTGGACAGTGTACTTAGACCGTAGGGTCTAAGGAGCTCACTCTCAACTATACTAATGACCTTCTTAGCTGTCTCGCCCTCTACAACGGGGAACGGAAGAGAGAGAGCGAAAATCTGGTTAGGTCGAACTTCCTCACTTGGGGTTCCATTCCACTTAATGTAGTCGTACAGTCCGAACTCAGAGGGGAACTTCTCATTGAAGGCTGATCTGACTTTATCTGCCTTCTCAGCAAACTCCTCCTCTTTCATTCCCAACTTCTTAGCCAGAGCATCTACGATCATTAGAGCATTGTAAAATAGCGCGTTGACCTCTACAGTAGCCCCCTCCCTTGGGGTTACTACCACACCGTCAAATTGCGCGTCCATCCACGTCCGTGGAGCTCCAATATGGTAAAGTAGATTCCCCCTATTGTAAATAATTCCGTTGCCTTTCCAGTACCAATCCACTATCTCCAAAGCCTTAGGGAAGAGTCTGCTCACGAAGTCTAGATCTCCAGTGTAATTGAAATATTTATAAAGAGCGTTGATTCCCCAGAGAGCTATGTCAACCCCCTTATAGACTACTTCGTTGTTCCCAAGGAAATTATTTGGCATTAGACCCTCATTGACCGCGTTGAAATACCTTTGAAGGATACCCTTTGCCTGTTCGTAAAGCCCGTTAACCAGTAGGATCCCCTCCATGGCTATCATGGTATCTCTTCCCCACTCGTCAAACCAGTGATATCCTGCTATTATGGCGTAGCCAGTCTTTCCCTTAACTAGAAAGCTTTGAGCGGTATCGGAGAGGACGTCCAAGATTTCCCGAGATCTAGGGATTTCTACGGTCCTAACGAAGTTCCCCCAATACGCATCGATCTCTATCCGGTTTCCCTTACTTACCACGCAAAATGGGTTAAAGAGATCCTCCAAGTGATTGCTCCCCCTCTCGTAATCTAGACGATAGAAGAAATTATAGTACCAATAACTGGTAGTCTCCACCTTATGATCGCCCCTAACGTTTACCCTTATGAAAGGGATTCCGTTAGCCTTTAGAGTAATCTCACTGTTGGTATCCACGGTGATCAGTGGATGTCTATCCTTTGTTACGACGTGATGACTCCTGAAGGTTACGAGGGGGCAAATTCTAAAAAACCCCCTCTCAGTCTCATACGAGAGGGTAATGGCATCATATCCGCGGTGTACCGTCAAGGACTTCCTCGCAACTGAGTTGCCAAAGGTATAGTTCCAGGTCACGAAGTTCTTACCCAAGTCCACCCTGTGTAGGAACCTGAATCCCTCTGGGTAGAAGACGTCATCTACGTAATGGTTAGTGGACAGTGGATACTCGTGCTCGTCAGTTACCAGAAAGTCCTCGACCTTAGAGAGTGTTAAGTACCTCCTATGAGGACGATCCTGAGGTATGATGAGGAGGCCGTGGTAAGTTCTAGAGTTTACACCACAGATAGAAGATGAAGAATACCCCCCAGTGCCTGTAGGAATGATCCACTCCCTCTCCTCACACTCAATAGGGTCAAACATGTAGCTAATACTTTCCTCTCAATTTATTTAAGGTGATTATAAATTCGGCGTGAGACCAGACCAGAGGCATAACTGACGTGGACTGAAAGCCTTCAGGATCTACTTGTTCAGGCAGAAGACCAGAGGGAGACGCCCTTTCAACTACCCAGTTGATAAGTTCCTTCCCCTTGTCAGACTTCTTCAGGTCTATCATGTATTGAGCTATCCACAGGGTTGTTATTATCCAAGGGTTAGGTTTAGAACTTCTCCTTTGATACATGTCGTTCTCGTATCTAGCAATTCCTCCATTAATCAACAACTTTTGAATTATGGCCTCCACTGTTGAAACCATGAGAGGATGGTCTGGTTCCAACATACCGAAAAAGTACGGTGCGTACATACTTGCGTCAACTGTGTCGTCCGGTTGATAGCTCTCGTCCAATCTCCTTATGAACCTCCTTCCATTGGTGAGTTTAGCTAACGTCTGTTCCTTCATGGTCTTTGCTACGTCTAGGGCGTCCTCAGCCAGACTCTCGTCCCCCATGCCCTTTGCAAGTTCCGCCCCTTGAGTTAGCCCCCCGTAAACAGTGGATATTGTGTACAAATGAATGCCATACCTCTCCTCCCACAGATCAAAGCTAGGTTTGGGTAAACCGTCCTCCATGTAACGCATCATAAAGTGGAGTGCAGGTTTTACGAATCGTCGGTATATCTCCGTTAACTCATCTAAATCCTTATATCTTCTAAAGTGGTTACCCATTGCCCAGACTTCTAGTGCAGTTTCATCCTCCTGAATAGGTAGGATTTTTTTATTGTTATACAACCAGGGATGCCAGGAACTCGCTAAAGTTCTGTTGGGGTTATACTTGTGATAAAGGTAACCTTCTGAGCTAACTATATCCTTGACGAAATTAAAATGCCTCATGGCAAGCTCACCGTAACCTGCAATGTCCAAGGCATGTGCAGCTATTGCCCCGTCCCTTGGCCAGAAGTACTGATAAGAATCCCCGTAAAGGTTTACAAAGGAGAAGTCAGAGGAGGCAATAATTGATCCATTTATGTCCATGTGATTTTTTATAGTAATGAGGCTTACGTTGTAGAGCCAATTTTCATGATCCGAGAGCCAAGCGCTCTTTGAAAGCCAACTCTTCCAGAACTGGTACACAGACACGAAGGTGCTCTCGACCTGAGCTGGGTTTACATTTCCTATGAGCTTCCTCACCTCCTCAAGGCCCCTCGATGCTCCAATTACGTAATATGCCTTGGCGAAGCTGTTTTTCCTTAAATTCAGCTCTATTCCGGCAGCAGACCTCACGTCACCGTGAGATATTGGGTTTCCGTCCAATCTTCCGTCCTGAATGTCATCCATGGGATTTCCTTTGGTAGTGGAAAACTCCATGGAATTAATAGCAGTAGACATTAGTCTTATTGACAGATATCTTTTGGACTTGTAGTGAATTAGCGACCAAGTATTTGGGTCAAATAGGGCAGTATCTCCGAAGGGGTTGGAGTATATGTTGAAGTCATGAAGAAAGAAGAGCTTAATTTTCCCTTCTATACCCTTGGAGAGAATCTTAAGAATTGAGTAAAATATGGGCTCATTGGTATCGACAAAATTGTAGGAAGTTATTTCCAATCCCGGGTTGGGCACGTCCCATTTTATTTCAACAAGGTTTACTCCCTCCTCGTACGTCATGGTAGTTTTCCACGATGTATCTAAAGAGATCGACTTACCGTCCCATATCGCCACCCTAATAGGGTATCCAGAGGTCTGGTTTTCCATCCCTATATAGGGGTAATAAAAGTCCGTTATCCTTCCATTCTCATCGAAGTTAACTAGAATCCTGCCGTTTCCTATCCCTGCCATCCTCATAATCCATCAGCCCTTCAAAAGTTCTAGAATTACGTTCTATTGAATCCTTCATCATTAGTTCACTCAAAGCAGTTAATAAGCTAGAACTCATACCACTACACTTTAGCGAAGGAAACTAATTTCAAGTTTATGGAATAATTGACCATTCAATTCCCTGTGGGGTAACTCCGGTTGCCAAGGACTCGTTTCATATCTTCGAGAACTTACGTTACTGACTTCCTCCCTAAAGGGCAAGGCCTTCATCAACTGTAACATATTCTTTCGCGGAACGTCCGGAGTAGCGTCGTGAGTTCTCACGCTAGGTCTGGCAGGTATATATAATGTAATCTAAAGAACCGTGTAATTCAGATCTAGGTTAATACCGTGTCATGAATCTTGCTATTTGCGTTTATGATCTTATGTGGGTAAATCTTGGAGTTCACGATCTCAGTGTTAGCATCTATAAGTACGTTGTCCCCTATAACGCTTCCTACTATTTTAGCTCCTCCTCTAATCTCAACATGCCTGGAGATGACAGAATTTTCAATTATTACTCCCTCCCCAATGTACGATCTATCCATTACCGCGCTTCCTACAATTTTTACGTCGTTCCTTACAATGGAGAAGTTGTCAATGGTGGAATTCTCAATGTAAACGTTATTACCTATTTGGCAATGCCTCCCTATCAATACGCTACCCTCTATCTTTAGCTTCCCCCTCCTGTATTTCGTAGCGATGACGTTCCTTCTCCTTATGGAATCAGGGCTAGTTCCTTGCACAAAGATTCTCTTTATCTGATCCATCCTTTTGCCACCCATCTCTTTCTCCTCCAGGTTTTCAAGAAGAACCCTCATGGCGTCAAGGTACCTATCCGGAGTACCCACATCAAACCACAGAGACTCAGTAACGTAACCGTAAACTGGGTAGCCCTTGGATATCAAGTAGGGGATTATATCCTTTCCGAAGTCCATCCTCCCCTCCTCTCTCATTGAGTTTACTTCCTCACTGTTGAATATATCCCTGATCTTGGGAGAGAGAACGTAAACTCCAGTGTTTATCAAATTGGACGGAGCCTCTCCCTCCTTCGGTTTCTCCACAAACCTCCTAATCCTCATGTCTTCTCCCAGGTCAGCCACCCCAAACTCCCTGACATCCTTCCACTTTTTCAACACAATCGTCATTAGGGAACCCCTAGACAGATGGTAATCGATAAGGTCTTGAAGGTTCAGCTTTATCAGGTTGTCCCCTTGGATGACGAGAGTAATACCGTCAATTCTGTAATAGTCCATGTTAATCCTTACGGAATCTGCATTTCCTATGCTGTCAACCCTCGGTTGATACTTGAAATGAACCCTTGGTTTTATCCGGTACCTAGCTGAGAATCCTATTCCCTCCTTAAAGGTGTCAAAGATTGACTTGTAATTCACATAACCTTTCACTCCAAATATAAACTCCTTCACTCCCTGTTTAGCTAATTCTAAGATAGGAAACTCTAACAGAGGTCTATTTAGAAGCCTTACAGTCGCCTTCGATGTCTCAACCGTCAGAGGTCGCATTCTAGTGGCTTCTCCCCCTATGGGGATAATCACCTTAATTTCTTCTGGGGACCACTTCATGATTTATATTTAGCCTTTCTCTCTTAAGTATATTATGACGACCAAGATCATTATGGGATTTGAAGTTCACCAGCCCTTTAGGATAAGAAAGGACGCCTTTTGGAACCCGAGGTTTACTGGTACGCCAGAGGAAAAGTACTTTGATAACAGGCTGAACAGAGAGATATTCGAGAGGGTAAAACAAAAGTGCTACATTCCTGCCACGAACATTATCCTTGAAGAAATAGAGGCAGGGGAGGAAGAGGGGAGGGAGGTTAAGTTCTTCTTCTCGACGTCTGGAACACTTTTGGAGCAGGCCGAGAGGTGGGGAAAGGACTTTCTAGACCTTCTACAGCTTCTGTCTTCCACCAAGAGGGTCGAGTTTCTAGCCCAAACCTATTATCATTCCATTTCTTCGCTATGGGAGGACAAAACAGAGTGGAGAGAGCAAGTTAGGACGCAAATGGAAACTGTAAGGTCTCTACTTCACTACTCTCCCGTTACCTTTGAGAACACAGAACTTCTCATCAATCAGGTCATTGCGGAGGAAGCCGAGAAAATGGGATTCAAAGGCATTATGATGGAGGGCAAGGAGCAAGTGCTTAAGGGAAGGAGTCCCAACTACGTATATAGGAGGAAAGGGGGAAGAATCTCTGTCCTCCCTAGAAATTACGTCCTTAGTGATGACATTGCATTTAGGTTCTCAAACGTAAAGTGGGATCAATACCCCCTGACTGCTGAGAAGTTCTCATCCTGGGTCAAGTCGTCTCCAGGTCAGCTAGTTACCCTTTTCGTGGACTATGAAACCTTCGGAGAGCATCAGTGGAGGGAGTCCGGGATCTTGGACTTCTTGAGGTGGTTACCCAGGGAGCTATACAGAGCTGGAGTAGATATGAACCTACCCAGGGAGGTTGAGGACAGCCCATATTACGATTTAGATATTGAGGGGATCTCTTCTTGGGCTGACATAAGGAAAGACCACTCCAGTTGGCTTGGAAATATCATGCAGTGGGCATATGATGAGGCTGTAAGGAGGTGCGAAATGCCATCTAAGGAACTCGGTAGAGACTATCTAAAGACCTGGAGGTACTTCACGACCAGCGACAATTATTACTACCTTTTTACTGAGGGTGGAGGACCAGGAGAGGTTCACTCGTACTTCAACGCATATAATTCTCCCATTGACGCCTTCCTCAACGAGTTTTATGCTGTAAACTCGTTCCTTCATGAGGAATTAACTACCCTTGGAGTTAAGAACGACCCATTCTTCTTCTACAAGGAGGGGAGGAGAGTTAACGTAGCCTGGAACGAGAACGAGTTTAAGGAAATTATAAAGAGGGATGAAACCCTTAAGGATCACATCAAGTATCTGAAGGAGTGGTTAGGCAGTGAGAAGAATTGAATCGTTATGGATACCGGACTCCCTGGAAAGCGTGTGGATGATCGCCTTCGAAATGAAAGGAATAACGACGTCCGGCGGTCTCGGTGCGGCAGTTTACGCCCTTAGTACTTCGTTGGTGAAGAAAGGGGTGAAGGTCTCGGTCATAATGCCCTCTCACGGTAGGCATATGGACATAATGTACAGATCTAGGCTAAAGCTGAGAGAACTGCCCACTTCAGTCAGTGGGACGAGGAGAGGTATGGACGGTAATGTGTACCCTTTCAACTTAGGGTTCGAACTGGGAGAAATGGACGGTGTAGAAATCATAATGGTTAAGGGTATGGATTACCAGACAGGACGGATAATGGATTCCTGGAACGTGTATGAGAACTCAATGGAGAAGTCGGCGTTGCTGGCTAGGGCTATGGATCATTTGGTCTCTACCCTGAAACTGGAAAACGTGCCCTCGCTGATCCATGCCCACGACTGGCATGCCGTTGTCCCTGGAGTTAAGGCAAAGATGAGCCTGGAAGAGAGGAGGGTAATAGTTCCCTTAGTTTATACCGTTCATCTCTTGAACAAGGTGGGTGCCCCTTGGCATTACGCTTCAGAGGAGTGGTCCGGACTAGTTAACTGTAACCACTACGTGTGGATGATTTCAAAGCACGTGTTGAGGCAGACGTCAAGCCTTTGGGACATGTGTGAAGGAAAGATAGAGAGGTTCGGCTTCTACGAAGCTGATCTCATTACCACAGTTAGTAGGAGTTACCTCATTTACGACTTAATACCTTTTGCAGGTAACTTCACTGAAAATAAGTCCTGCGTTATCTATAACGGAACAGATTGGGACATTAACCAGGTCAGAGAGTACGCTAACAAATTCATGGGTACAGATAATAGAGCTCAACTAAGGGCTACGTTATTCTCTTCAATAAGAAATAATAGATTCGTCCCTAACGACTATAACACTGGGAACATGTTGTGGAACAACAGACAGAGACTTGGGATAAGGGATGATTGGAGCTACGAACCTTTGGAGAGAGGGCAACTTGTCCTTTTTGCAGGTAGGCTCGTATACCAAAAGGGGGTGGACCTTTTAACAAGAGCGTTCCGGGGAGTGGTTGAGAAGATCCCTGATGCAAGGTTAGTCATCTTGGGGATCCCGTCTGACGATTACGGGCTTCTCCAGGATCTAATTGATCGAGCTTCAGAGTTGAAGGACAACGTGAGGATATTTGCCCTAAGCTCCATTGAGCCAAACCTGTTCAAACTATGGCATTACGCAGCTTCAGTCGCGGTCATGCCCTCTCGATGGGAACCATTTGGAATAACAGCAATTGAAGCCATGGCTGTTGGAACCCCAGTGGTCGCTTCTGCCGTGGGAGGACTTACAGAAATAGTGGACGACGTCAGGTCAAACGAGATGGGTAACGGGCTTCTTGCAGAGAAAGAGAACATAGAATCCATAAAGAACGCCCTCGTGGATGCTGTAGCGCTCTCCAAGATGGGTGAAACAGGAGAGAACGGGTTACTAAACTTGATCTCGCCAAATGTTAAGGAAAAGTCCTGGGATAAAGTAAGGGAAAATGCCGTAAAGAAGGTCGACTCTAGATTCAGGTGGTCAGCCATATCAGATCAAGCTATGGAGTGCTACTCTAGGGCAATGACTATGGCCAAGTATAGGGCATCTGCCTACATGTGAGGTGATAGAGTGAAGGTACTGGTTTATCTTCCTAGGGACAAAAAGGAGAGGACTATTGAGCTGGACAAGGAGCTCACAGTGAGAGCGTTGGTAAAGAAACTGGGGCTAACAGTTCAGGGCAGCGTGGTACTTAGGGACGGAGTTCCATTGCTTGAAGACGAAGTAGTAAAGGACGGAGATAGGCTGACGGTATTTCAAACTGCATCAGGTGGATAGCTTGAACCTTGGCGACCTCAAGAGCCCAGACACTGAAAGGAGGGCGAAGGCTTGGCATGAACTCCAGAAATTGATAGAAAGCGGAAAAGATTTGCGTAAGTACAGGCTATATTTCAGATCTTTGCTGTGGTATCCGTTACAGGGGGTGAGGGAATCCGCCTGGGAACACCTTCAGGTCTACAAAACCGTTGGGGTAACCGGTATCGAGAAGGCATTTTCGTCCAGCTCGGATAGGATTAAACTCACTGCGTGGCAACACGCCAAGGAGGCTCTATCCCTTGGTCTCGTGGATAGTGGTCAATTATCTAAATTAACTCCACACTTTTGGAGGTTATTGAGAAGCTACTTTCCAACAGTTAGAAAGAAGGCATGGAACCTCCTCCCAACTTTGATTGAGATGGGCATTGTGGAGAGGAATGATGGATCCAGGCTGATAGAATTCTTGAGGAGCAAGAAAGTTGGAGTCAGAATATTGGCGTGGAGTAAGGTAAGGATCCTGATGGAAAGAGGTATACTGGACGAGGAACAGGTTAAGCAGAATTTTCAATATTTGGTAGAGATGACCGAGAAAGATTCGTTGGCCTCTAGGAGAGCAAAAAAGATTCTGGGTGAGTTTGGTTGGACGTAAGCGTTGTAGGTGGCGGAATAGTTGGTCTAATGTCAGCTTACTTCTTGTCTGAAGAGGCTGACGTAACCCTATATGATCCTGACCCTGGATCTTACTCCGTCCATGCCGCTGGGCTCATAGAGCCTTACAGGTTTGACAAAATCAACACAACTTCTATGCTCGCGAAAATGGTAAAGTACATGAGGAGAGGGGTCACAGAGGTTAGACAGGTGAACAAACTATGGCTAAGGGAGCTACTCTTGTCTCTGAACAAAGAACCTCCTCCAGACGCTTGGAATATCATGAGGGAGATGGCTGAGTTTTCTCTAAAGTTTTACAAGGAAATGGCCAGTGAAAGAAACGACTTTGGTTACAGGGAAGATGGGTTGCTGGAGCTCTATACAAGTAAAGAACAGCTGGAGCAGGGAGCCAAGGAGGAGAGATCTAGCCCTTTTCGCCCCAAGCACGAGATAGTGGACGTCCCTGGGTTTGCAGGGGGGATATTCTTCCCTGAACTAAGTAGGATTGAGACAGAGAAATTCGTGAGGAGGATTCTCCATGAGTTGGAATTCAGGAAAGTGAGGATAATTAAAAAGCGGGCTTCCCTGGATCTGCAAAAAGGCAAAGTAGATGGGAAAGAAAGCGACGTGATCGTGGTATCCAACGGGATCTGGATGAACCAAATTTTCCCTATGCCCCTAACTGCGTTTAAGGGATATGGCTATTGGATTCAAGGGGAGTCCAAGATCGATAAGGCCTTCGTCACGGTAGATGAAGGAGTTGCGGTCTCCCCATTGTCAGATCACGTGAAGGTCACTGGGGGATTCTCAGCCGACTTCAGCGACAACTGGAGAGGAGACTTTGTTCTCGAAAAAGTTTCAAATTTCGTTAAAATAAATAAAATAATAGAGAAGAGTATGGGGTTTAGACCGTGTTCTCCCGATGGGTTTCCTATCCTTGGAAGAAAGGGGAAGATAGTTATTGCTACCGGAGCATGCAGACTGGGTTGGAGTTACGGACCTGCAATGGGACTTCATTCAACTGAACTGGCCTTAGGAAAAGCGAAGAATCACCCCTATCTTTCTAGGTTAGTAGAAAGATACATAACAATTCCGAGTTGAAGCCCTACACTTTTCAGATCCTTAACATGTGGATTAAGAAATGGATATAAGAGAATCTTGATTGAGTCCGAGAGAGATCAGCATATAGCGTCCCTCGTTTTATGGGCCTGGTATAGATAGCGGTTATGGAACCGGCAGGGGAATCTGCTTCCCTGGCATGAACCGCTATCCTTTAATTTAGTAGAATAGTAGAATATCA
Source organism: Metallosphaera tengchongensis (assembly GCF_013343295.1). Classification (NCBI taxonomy): domain Archaea; kingdom Thermoproteati; phylum Thermoproteota; class Thermoprotei; order Sulfolobales; family Sulfolobaceae; genus Metallosphaera; species Metallosphaera tengchongensis. Next base: position 679,088 of record NZ_CP049074.1, read on the forward strand.
GTTAAGGCTGGAGAAATTGCTCACTGTTAAGTATAAGGCTTTGAAGAGGCTAGTGAGAGCTAAGAAAAAAAAGGTGGACGTTATCGATGACGGAATTACCATTGATCTGGGGCATGAAGAGGTCAAATTGATCAAGGGTAGTCAAGCTGAAATTCCGATCTGGCTCACTGAAATCTTAGAACAAGAGGGTTACGTCTCTCCCTCCCCGATTTCCATTGAAGAGATATCCAAGTACCTGTATCAAGAGAAGCAAAACTCAACAGTACCGGGTTCACTCGTGCAATTACCGTGGGACTTCTACATGAGAGCTAAGGCTACTTTGAGCGAGCTTACAAAGGGTAAAAGTATTCAGGAGGTGGAACGTCTCAACAAAATCTCCTATATGATAAACGAGGTGGTGAGGATTAGACTGAGAAAAATTATACAGCTAGCCAGTCTAAACGTAGGGGACCAAACCATTTTAAGCAAGCTGACCCCAGAGGAGAATTTGATATTTTTAGAGCTTAAGAAGAACTTAGAAATTATCAACGGTGATATTGGTGGAAACACAATCGGTTGAAATAGTTGAGAGATTCGAGGAGTTCCTTAGGACAAGGAGGGACGAGAGTGGAAACCTGAAGTATGTCCAACAGATTAACGAAATGATAGCCTTTAGGAAGAAGAGCCTTGTAGTGGATTTTAACGACCTGTACCAATTTGACGAGAAGTTGGCTACAGAGCTCATTAATAATCCCCTTACCGTGCTTCCAACCCTTGAGGAGAGGATAATTCGAGTAATAGAGGGCTCAGACCCTAGTTTCGTATCTGAAGTCCAGAAGGTGCACCTACGCCTCGTGAACGTTCCCAAGTTAGTGGAACTAAGGAAAATTAGAAGCAGTGAAATTAACAAGATAGTTGCAGTTGAGGGAATTCTCACCAAACAGACCCCAATAAAGGAGAGGGCTTTCAGAATAGTGTTAAAACATGTGCACCCTGAGTGCAATGAGGAATTCAAGTGGCCAGAAAATGAAGAAATGGAAGATACAATAAAGATGCCTGCCCTTTGTCCGGTGTGTGGAAAACCTGGGCAATTCGACGTAGTACCGCAGAAGGCTGAATTGGTTGACTGGCAAAGGGTCATAATACAGGAGAGACCGGAGGAGGTTCCCCCAGGGCAAATTCCCAGACAACTCGAGGCAGTATTTGAGGACGATCTTGTGGACTCAGCTAGACCAGGGGATAGGGTAAGATTTACCGGAATTTTGACGATTAAGCAGGACTCCTTCTTAAGAAAGGGTAGCAGATCGATCTTCGACATCTACTTGAAAGTAATGAGCGTAGAAATATCCCAGAAAGTCCTTGATGAAGTGGAAATAACTGATGAAGATAAAAAGAAAATCCAGGATATGGCTAAACACCCTTGGGTGAGGGAGCAGATCATATCTTCCATAGCCCCTTCAATCTACAACCATTGGGAGATCAAGGAGGCGATAGCGCTGGCCCTCTTTGGAGGGGTATCTAGGATTATGGAAGATGGCACAAGAACAAGGGGAGACATTCACGTACTTATTATTGGCGATCCAGGTACCGCAAAGTCTCAAATTTTGCAGTTCGCAGCGAGGACCTCCCCACGATCAGTATACACTACTGGAAAGGGTGCAACAGCAGCAGGACTTACTGCCGCGGTAGTTAGGGAAAAGAATAGCGGAGACTATTACCTAGAAGCTGGAGCCCTAGTCCTAGCCGACGGCGGAGTGGCAGTAATAGACGAAATTGACAAGATGCGTGATGAAGACAGGGTAGCCATACACGAGGCAATGGAACAACAAACCGTATCCATAGCCAAGGCCGGGATACTTGCCAAACTCAACGCCAGAGCGACCATAATAGCTGCTGGAAATCCCAAGTTTGGAAGGTATATTCAAGAGAGGGGCGTGGCTGAGAATATAGACCTACCACCCACTATACTGTCCAGATTTGATTTAATTTTCATCCTAGTGGACAAACCTGGAACAGAGGATCAGAACCTCGCAAGTCACATACTGGACATGCACGGAGGTAAACAGCTTAGAAACTTCATATCTACGGAAGATTTGAAAAAATATATAGCGTTTGCTAGAAAATACATAAGCCCTAAGTTAAATAATGAGGCGAAGAAGCTTCTAGGGGACTTCTATGTCGAAATGAGGAAGAAAAGTAGCGAAAATCCCAACACGCCCATACTAATTACTCCAAGACAATTGGAGGCCCTTATTAGGATCACTGAAGCCTACGCTAGAATGGCCCTAAAGGAGGAAGCAGGGAAGGACGATGCCGAGAGAGCGATAAACATAATGAGGATATTCCTGGAGAGGGTCGGTATAGACGTTGAGTCTGGAACCCTAGACATTGATACCATAATGACGGGGAAACCCAAGAGCGCTAGAGAGAGAATGGTGAAGATAATCGAGATAATAGACCAGATTTCATCGGAGAAGGGATGCGCTAAGTTGAAGGATGTAATAAGAGAGTCGGAGAGAGAAGGGGTCGAAAGGGGGAGCGCTGAGAAGATCATAGGGGATATGAAGAAAAGTGGTCTAATTTACGAAGTTAGTTCTGAGTGTTATAAGAAAGTCACTTAGCTCCTTTTGTAAATCTCCAAGGGGGTCCACAATATCCATGATGGAACAGAATTTATTAACTCGTAAGCTTCCTCCCAGCTCGCCAAGTTAAGTTCTCTTGCTAACTCCTCTAGAGTTAGCATCGTCCTAGCGTATTTGTTTAGGATGGCTACAGCGTTTTCATCTATACTAATTTCTTTTCCACTGGAAAGCTTTACCTTTATTGTTTCCATGGGATTACGAAATCTCTCTGGACTAAATATAGTTAACGCATGAGAAGAACTGCCTCCCTCCCTTTCACAAATTTCAAACATCTCCAGAATCTGGAATTAAATTAGTTAAGAGACTCTTTTTCCCCAAGGACTCAAATAACGTTTCCGCAGGCTTTCCCTAGCTCATCTAGAAGGACGCTATACCATCTCTTCTGATGCTCTTGCGAGATGGTTTTTCCTTCTCGTTATGGGCTTTTCTGAACTCCAGACCAAAAACACTTTTTAATCCAGCGAGTTCATGGCTCATGAAGCTTTCCAGTCATGGCGAGAAAGTTTTTAGTTGGTTATAGGAACTTAACTCATGATCAGAGACGCCATAAATAGGGTCATCTGGTCTGGTGAGGACTTAAAAAGTTTCACCATAGTGGTGAGAGATAGGGTTAAAGTTGTAGCCGAGATCCCCTTTACAGACCTAGAGGCTGTCGATAGACATTATCTTTACCTAAAGGATGGGAACGTAATTCCGCTCCACAGGGTTCTGGAGATAAGAAGGAACGACGAAACCTTATGGCATAGATATTCGAAGAAAACCACCTAAGCTCATGGAAAGGTTGAGATATTCTCATATGTTATGGATTATATTGTTTACGTTGGACACTCCATATAGCTCCCAAATTAGTATGGATAAAATCATGACTGCAAAAATGATGGTAAACGCCCCTATTTCAACCTGTTTTCTCTCAAGAAAGTACACTCCTGCCAGCATCATACCAAGCAGAATGAGCCCAAGTACGAGGTAACCCCCATTGCTCGGTCCACCCTGCGAATAGGTAATCGGCGATATGTAGTAAGGAATAGCCAACACCCCTGCTATCCCCACCAGCAATATTACCATTAGAATAATAGTAATATATGTAGAAAGAATTTGAGACAACGTTCTCTGCGAATTTACCATGAACTATCTACCACGGTACGCTTTTTATTTTTAATCGAAACGCAATTGCGTTACTTACAACGTGGGCCAGAAAGGCTATTAGAGCTACAAATAGAAACTGAATCAGGCTAACCCTCAGACCTGTGAGAATCCCAAATAGTGTAGAACCTAAAACAAAGTCTAATTGATCCAAACCGAGAGCCCTTCCACCTCTTGGTATGTTTAATCTTCTCTTTATGAAAGCCCCTATCATGTCCCCAACCATTGCACCCAATGCTTCCCCAAAGGATATTAAAATCCAGGGGTATCCGAAGAAGAAGGATAATGCAACTCCCACGGTAGTGCCATACGTAATTGCCATTAAGAGGCCCTCGAAGGTCTTGCCATCCCCTAAAATTCTTCTTCCATCCACGAAATTTCTCCTGAAGTCGATGGGTGTCCCGTTCTTCACCAGTGGGCCTGAACCATTGGCAACGAAAGCTGGTATGTAATAGATCAGTCCTAGCAGTAACTCACTCACGATGTAATACATCCTTCCACACCGTCTGATTTTATCTTGAATTTGCATTTTACGTTGTTTCCGATTAAATATCTCCCTGTAGTCCTGAAGACGTCTTCAGAGTAGTAGAGCATAATCTTGTGTCCACTGACCCTATTGTTAATGGACATGTCCCAGGTCAACAGGACTTTTCCTGGGGTTGACTTCAAAAGGTTGAGGGTCATGAGAAGGGGTCTATGCTTTCTGTCCATCCTGAAGAACCTGTTTACGGAATCTACAACTACAATTCTTGGTAGTTTGCCCGGAGACTCGACCACTGCGCTGAAAAGTTCAAACGGACTGTTTACGTTCACAAAGAGCGAGTCCCATTTCCCTCTAACTCTACCTTCATAACTAACCCCAGATGTGGACAGATATATCCCTCTCCCAACCTCTCTCAGTACCTGGAGAGATAAAGCAGTTTTCCCTGAACCTGCCATCCCAAAGAGCGAAACGAAACGGCCCCTCTGAAAGAGGAAACTGCTTATTGATAAATGTTTATATCCCACTGTCTAATATTAAAAATTGTGAAAAATAAAAAGGTACTCCTTGAGGTGGAGAACCCCAAACTTTTCTCACAACTTTACCTTAAGCTTAAGGAACTTGGCTTCGAGATCTCTCAGGGAGAAGAATCCGTGAAGGTGACTGATCACGGTATGGGAGATGTAGTCCTTGACCGGGTGTCTAACCTATCCAACGCGGTCAGTAGGATCTACTTAAAAAGTCTGGGGAAGGAGAGGTTTGATGAACTCCTGATCGGGATAGATACAAACAAGGAAAGACTGACAGTTGCGGTAATAGCTGATGGCAAGCTCATGGAGAGTAGGGAGGTCGGGTTGGAGGCCGTGGCTGAGTACATAGAAGATGTGCTCTTGAATTATCCTCACAAGAGGGTCTATCTAGGCGTTGGAGCAGGAAATGAGACAGGAAAAAAGGCTTTCCAGTATCTAAGGAAGATTTTTCCATACGCAAAGATGGTGGATGAGAGCAAGACAAGTGGCAGAAGCCCGTACGTGGACATCAGAGATAGGGATTTGAGGGCTGCCTATAAGATAGCTCTTAGGTCTACTTTATGATGGTGAGCAGGGATCAAGATCTAATACTCAGAGGACCTTGTAAGTTAAGGGTATTAAAGGGAGACGTCCAGATCCTGGGATTGAAGAGCTTAGAGTACGAAATTAAAGGTCCCTCTACCTTCACAGTCCATTCGGAGGATCGGGGAGAGGTCGAGGGAGACTGTAAGGTGGTGGCAAAGGTGAAGTCGCTAGGTTGGGATGGTCTTGCTGAAGTTGTTGCCGAGACTGGAGGAAGAGTTTTAGTGATTGGAGGCTCAGATTCAGGCAAAACTTATCTCTCCAAACTAATATACAACATCGCTGAAGGTTTCTCATTTGTAGATTTGGATGTGGGACAATCTAGCCTGTTTCTCCCAGCATTTATCTCAAAATTTGGAGGAGGTAAATTATGGCTTGATAACGAATTGAACTTCACTCAGGCTGAGTTTTTTGGAGACATCTCTCCGTCTAGGTATCCACAGAGACATCTAGACCTGTCGGTTAAGTTAGCGTGGGATAATAACTTGATAGTGGACACTGATGGCTGGATAAGCAAGTCCGGGTTCAAGCACAAGGTCAAGCTGATTGAGATCCTGGAACCAGAATATATTCTGGTAATGGACAATGAGTTGTTGAACCGTATGCCTGAGGAATACCAGGACAGGATAGTTCTGGTAAGGAAGGTACCACTGGATCTGCAGAAGACACGGGAAGCTAGGATTAAAAATAGACAAGCCCTTTACAAAAGGTATTTCTCCAAGAGTTCGCTTGTTTCAGTCTCTCTCGACGGCAGGAGGACAGGTATGAGATCCCCCTTCTGTTACCCCGCACATTTGCTCAACGGACTTCTAGTTGGACTCTTAAAGGAAGATAAGATAGTTGGAGCAGGGCTGATGAGAATAGCTGAAGACACGAAGATAATGACACCCCTAGAGAGCTTTGATGACTACATTTTAGGTTTTGTCTCTATCACAGAAGAGGGCAATGAGATTAGATTGTGACTTTCTTCTGACTCCTCCCAGCCCTAAAAGGCGAGGCTTTCATCAATTGTAATATTTTGTCGTTGAAAGAATAGGGTTTTTATCAAACTCATACCTTAACCCAGACTAGGAAGCTTCTGGCTGTACAAGTGACTTATCCTCAACAAAGATGGGCTGGACATCTGAAGTCTGTGGGACCGGGACACGATAGTGCCCATCCCCCATGTGCTACACTAACCCTAGAATGGGAGGTATGTCATGAACTCGCCTTGTTTCGCTCTTCATTATAAAAATTTTACTTATTTTCGTGTTTTGCAGGAGCGGATTCGGAATAAGTATATAACTTCTGGCGGGCGGAAGTATCTTGTGAGAACGGGCTTACTGATTGTTGCTGGTGTAGTTATGGCATTGAGTCTCGCCTATGTCTCCATCCTCATAGGGAGTATGTCATTTTATCCTTTCCACGATAGGTTTCAGAGAGAGGACCTCGAAACGGGCATATCATTGGACAATCAACACAAAATAGTGTTCTACCCAGCCATGGGATTTGAGGGCACGTATAACTTTTCCCTGAATGATACGATGAGGGAAGGCATGGGGTTTTATAGTACGATATTCTGCCATGAAAGTACCCTAAATGTGTCTCCCAGGGAAATCTACGCCTCACCTAATTCCACTTTAACATTCACCATAGGCTTAGGGCCAGGCGGGTTTGTTCATATAGTGGGCGATAACGGCTTCTATTCTGTAGATCAGATCCAAGAGAATGTAGTTCAGGGAAACGTCTACCTCAACGTGACGCTGACCTTGAGGAACGTCCCTCCTGGCACACTTTGGATACCAGTATGGGATTCTTGCAGAACTGTATACGTTGAGGTTGTTGTGTCCTAGCTTTGCCCACGTTAATTGATCTGGGGTCAAAAAGGATCTCGACGTCAGACGGGAATAATTTCTTCACTGCTCATCCTACATCGATTTCATCACTTAAAGACCAAACTCCTTTAGGGTCGCATATATGTCCCCTTCGATATTAATGTTTTCCTGCAGGGGTTCCCTGACCCTTCCAGTATAAACGCCCCTATACCTCAAGGCAATTTTTACGCCTGCTGGGTAGTCTCCGGCCGAGATGACGAAGGCTAATTTAGAGACTTTCCTTTGAGACTCCATAGCCTGTGACCAGTTCCCACTTTCAAATGAATCTACGATGTCCTTTACTAACTCAGGTGCAAAGTTAGCGACTGCAGTGACAACCCCGTCTCCACCGTACATTAAGGACGGTAATATCAGATGCTCAGTTCCCATAAATAGTTTGAAATGCTTAACATCCTCCTTTACTTTGAGGTACTCCAAGAAGGATACCATATTGTTGGTGGTATACTTCATTCCCTGGATGATGCCCTCAGCGGCTAATTTTTTGGTAACGTTTATACCAACAGTATAACCAACGTAGTCAGGTATGTTGTAAACGTAGACTGGAACGCCCAATTTAGAAATCGCCTCGTAGAACTTCAGTACTCCCAATTCTGACGGTCTGTGATATAGTGGAGGTAAAGAGAAAAGAGAAGACGCTCCCATGTCAACGAATTCCTTAGCAAGTTTCACTGTTCTCTCTATGGAGTTCTCATTCACTCCCAGAATGGCACCTGATCCTAACGCTTCAATGGACGTCCTGGCTATGGAGATTTTTTCGTCATACGACAACAGTTTACATTCCCCAGTGCTTCCCATCACCCAAAATTCTCTCATGCCTTTGGTCCTATCAAAATTGTATAAGGTCTTGAGAGCTTCTAGATCTACCTCTCCCTTCTCTCCGAAAGGAGTCACATTAGCTACAATAATTTGTTTCATAGTGGTTGAAGATCAATGTGAACTTTAAAGCCTAACCGCGAAGGTTTGCATCACTGAACCTGGACGCTAAACTTGATATGGCAATATAGTTAAAGCCCTTGTCAACAATGATTACATAGTGAAACTGATAGCCATAGAGGGAATAGATGGGTCTGGGAAGACTACTTTAGCTAGGGCTCTCCATGAGAAGCTTTCAAGGAAATACAAGGTGGTTCTCACTAGCGAACCCTTCACGCAGGATATTCTGAACCTTTTGGAAAAGTACGGCTGGAAAGATCAAGTACTCCTAGCTCTTCTCTTCTCAGCAGATAGGGAAATCCACGTAAGGTGGATGATGGAACAGGACGCTGAGATAATAATCACTGATAGATATTATTATTCTACGATTGCCTATCAAGGTGTACGCGTTCAGGAGGAATGGTTGATCTCCTTAAACTCCGTCTTTCCTAGACCTAACCTCACTATCCTTTTGGACGTACCTCTGGATGTAGCATGGGAGAGGTTAAGCAGGAAAAGAGATTCGATGAACTTTGAGGAAAAATTGAGGTCTCTCGGGGAAGTGAGAGAGAGGTATCTGAGGCTAGCTAAGAAGGAGGGCTTTCATGTCTTGGACGGGACTAGACCATTGGAGGAGTTAGTTACTGCTTCTCTGGACTTGATTCTCGGATCCTTTTCAACCTCTCTAAGGAATCTAAGTATCTGATTACCTGCATGATAACCTCCGAATCCATTGGATCATTTTTAAGCTTCTCTACGACGCCATTCAAGGACTCGACCAATATCTTCTCTGCGGAGTCAAGTAGCAACTCCCGTTGGAATTTCCTCTCCTCCTCTTCGTCCTTGGCTAATATCACTCTACCGTGAACTGGACACACGATCTCTCCGTTTCTCAATTTGTAGAGTGGGCTATTACATAGGGGGCATGCCTCGCTCAGCATTGTCGCACCTTGTTTAAGGAGCTCGGCAGCCTTTTTCACGCTCTGTTCTGACGACATACAAGTCTACATAAACCTAAAATTGGTAACTTAAAAAAATATAGTGGGTGAAAATGTTGGCGACTCTTTATGACAACGAAGCCAAGATTAAGCAAGCAATAGTTCTCCTGCAGAAGGTAGTAAATGATACGAGTGTCCCCAGGAACATTCGTAGGGCTGCAAGCGATGCGATAAGAAATCTCCAAGATCCATCATTGAGTCCGGCCGTGAGAGCGGCCAACGCTACCTCGATTCTTGACGAGATCAGTCAGGACCCCAACATGCCTTCCCAAACCAGAATATCGATATGGAACGTCGTATCTATCCTCGAGACCATAAGAGACTAGTTTTTTAAAAGAAATCTGCTAAGTGAGTAGTGTGCGGGGGTGCCCGAGCTAGGCCAAAGGGGGTAGGCTTAGGCCCTACTGGAGTAGTCCTGCGCGGGTTCAAATCCCGCCCCCCGCAGGTTTAACCTCCTCTGGCTCCTCGTACCACTTCACCTTTTCTCCAACCTTAGCTCTAAGCTTCCATTTCATTGACTTAGGGTGAGATTCGATCCTCTGTATTAATTCTGAAAGCTTATCTGAGGCAACCTTCCCCAAATCATTGGACAGAAACTCTTTCATTCTCCCGTAGTTTATAGAGAAAGTTTTGTAGAAACCCCAGTCATCCGAGAGAAGCTCCGCAATATAGTCTCCATTGAGCTCCTTATCGTAATCTCTATTCGTCACCCTGAACTCGTAGAGCAGTGCAGCAATGTCTTTTTTATCGTTCTCAGTTAAATTAATTATCTGCATCTTTGTTAGGAGTAGATCTGATGGCGGAATTGAAGGAGAATATATACTCAATCTCCCCCTCAAATCAAGCTTGTGACACATTACAAACTCGTCTAGAAATATATCAACGTTAGTACCCAAAACCGGATCGTAAAACAAGAGCCTGTTGTAGCCGTGCAACGCGTTAAACCTCTTATCTGGTTGCATGCCGAGCTTCTCTAATAGTTCGATAATCATCTTCCTTTGAGACGACAAACCAAAGTAATCGGCATCCTTATAGGTTCTAGGGTAGAGCTTGGAACCTTCAGGAGCTATGGCTGCTACAGCAGCACCGCCAATTAACCTCAAGGTGACATTGCTTTGGTTACCTGAGTCCACTACCTCGAGGGCTCTCTTTAAAAGAATGGACCTGTCAACTGGAATGCGTTACACCCTATAATAGCGAGCGTTCTTAGATATTTGAGTTTTTATCTTTTATCTTTGTAACTTTTTGCTAACATGAACGTCAACTGAAATCTGAATTTGTACGTATAGGTCACGATGTAGTATATGGACCAACAGAGCATATGACGAAAGCAGGAACCGAAGAAAGACTTCCGTTGAGTGCTCGTAGCGTGATGCAATCGGTACAGCAATTATAACCCTCGAAGGTTAAAACCTAAAACCTTACTTCTGGAAAGGCTCCTCAATCGATTTTGAACTACCTTTTATGCGTTCATTTACGTCCCGTTAATCAAGAGCAATTTTATCCTATAGCCTTAATCTCAATTGAGGGGGTTTAACATGAAAGTGCTAATCAATGGAGGACTTCCCTACGACTCCGGGAAGACCAGGTTCGGGTTGACCCTGCTCTCTAGGTTAATTGAGGTTGGGGTTAACGTTGTCCCAATGAAACCCGTAGCGGGGCACAACGCCTGGTATAGCTTCTCAACCTTATTGAGGAGCCTTGATCTCAATGTCTTGGTAGGGAACGATGCACTTTCCTATTATGATGTGACCAAAAGGGAGATTAGTTTGATAAACCCCTTTTCAGCCCTACTCTTTCCAATAAATCTAGATTTATTGGAATGGAACTTCCCGCTTTACAGTTCCATGATGGAGAGAGGGTACCCCGTTCTCTTTAGACTAAGAACTCAAGACTCCACGGCCTATTTTCTAGGACCCGTGAACTTAGTCCCTGAGTCTCTAAAGGAAATTTTGGGCAGGCTCATCTCCACTTTTAAACCAGTGGCAATATCCGAAAATGAAGCTTGGAACCTAATACTTGATTCGGGCTACCTAGTTGACCCTCTCGTCCAAAGGGTTCTAAACGAGAACGAACATGTCATGATTGAGTCCTACAATAACGCGGCGTCACCGTCACCTTCATCATCGCAGGTAGACGTAGTTGTTACTGTAGTACCTTCAAAGGCCTATGTATTCAGTGGATCGGAATATAAGAGATTCCTGGAGCTGAACTCCATCCCACCTTGGATAATTAAGGCAGAGGCTGCTTTCAAGTATATAAAGCCTAAGGGGTTTCCTCTGGAGCCAATTACTTCCAAAAATGATGAAGTCTTGGATTATATCCTCAAGGAGATGGAAAGACGGTGAGGGAAAAAGCCTCACATGTCCTCTTGAACTGTGCAGACTTAATCCCTGTCTTGTCTAGAAAGGAATTGGAAGAAAAACTAGTTTAATTACTAGAATCCCTTCTCGATGAGGGGAAAATCTCATGAGTAACTTGTCTCTTCAGTTCTAATCCCTGTTACCACAAATGGATACGTTGCTAAAGGTTTTTGGGTTACGCTGCAAATGATATGTTCAGGAACAGCATAAAGGTAGTTAGCTTTTTTCGCTCTTGTAGTGCTTCCCAATGTGCCTCAAAATCGATATAACAAGGCCAAGCCCCTTCTGTACCTCAGGATCCCTCATGGCAGACAGGAGGCCACTTAGACCCACAGGTTTGACGGTCTCAGACTTTATGGCTTCACCTATCTCATTAACTAAGACAGTGTAATACTTTAAATTCTCTAGATTTAATGAGCTTAAGTCCTTTGTGATATTATTCCAGTTGGCCATGAGGTTCAATGTGAAGTCGTTAACCAAAGCTGACATTATTTTGCCTAATGTCTCCTCGTCCTTTAAAAGTCCCTTTATGGGATCCAGTATCCCCGAACTTTGCAAGTCTTTCACAATCTCTAGGACTCCCTTCAGTGAGGAGATTGTCTCTGGGTCTAATAGGCTCATTAAACCCTTAATGCTCTCCTTCAGGTTATCCCATTGGGCTATCACGGAGAGAGTATCGTCGTTTATAACTGAGCCCAATAACTTACTGATCATCTCCTCGTCCTGAAGAGCCCCATTAAGAACGTCTATTATGCCCATCTTATCCAAAGTGTTTAACAAGTTAAGTACCTTGTTAACAGTGATTAAGTTGTCAGAAGCTAGCAATCTGTCGATGAACTGGCCTTCCATGCTCTCCATTGAGTTCACCAACTACCTAGGAATTTTTCCAGCACCATGTCTCCCTTTGTCCACATGAAGTACTTCGTGAAGAGTTCCTTCTTAAGGTGGTTGACAGCAGCTGGCTGAGCTACAGAGACTTGACCTCCATACCATGTATCGTCTTTCACGGACACTGCATACCCTTCCAGCGGGTTATCAGCCACACAGACAATAGTGGGATAGTAAGATTCTACCTTGGTGTTTACCCCCAACCTAGTAGCTAGATGCTGGGCAGCCACTCTTCCGGTTTGAACAGCTAAGTAGCCTAGCTTAGGCACCGTAAGGGAATTGGAGTCGCCCACTGCGTAAATGTTATCATATTTTATAGACTGCATGTTTAAATCTGTAGGAATGAAGCCGCCATCATCTACAAGGTCCTTGGTTGAAGCCTTCAAAGCCGGGTTTCCAGTGTAAGGTGGTAGTAGAATGCTTAGGTCAGACTCCAGTTTATTTCCCTTTTCGTCCACGATCTCCTTCTCCCTTAGCTCCTTTAACCTGAAATTATGAACTAGCTCTATCCCCAACCCCTTGTAAATCTCAGCCACAGCCTTCCTGGAGGCTGAAGAGAGGTCTGACAAGTACTCTCCTGGGGAGTATACCGTAATTTTGACCTTGTCCCACATCCCTTTCCTAGTAAAGTAGCCGTGTAGCATTAGTGACATCTCAAAGACCGGTCCCTCACATGCTGAGTCAGCCTGAGGAACGAAGTTCTCAGGAACCTTGGGCTTAGGGTTCTTTCCCTGGTAGAAGGGACCTGAGCCTATGGTAATGTGCCCTCCCTTAAAGTCCTTCAACCTGTCCCTCAGTTTTACAGCGAACTCTGGCTCGCATACGCTGTAGCCGAACTGATCCCACCCCTTAATCAACTCGGTTCCTAGGTGAGCTCCTATGCCAACCATGAGGTAGTCGTACTCTTCCTCACCTAAACTACCGTCTGGTTTTTTGTAGTACACTGTCCTTGATTGCGCGTCTATCTTCTCAACCTTCCCCTGGGCAAAGTTTATCCCCTTCTCGGGGAGAGCTGTAGACAGGTCTATTTTTAGCTCCTCCACATCCCTGACCCCGATAGCTACGTGAGGCAGGGCTGGTCTAAAGTAGGTAAGCCTGTCCTGGTTCATTAACTTAACTTCAGCCTTGCTTCCAAGTAACCTCTTTGCAGTATACGCTGCAGTTAAACCTCCGAACCTTCCTCCTAATACAAGTACCTTATTCATAGTCGATCCAACTAAGTGTATCCCATGAAAGTTAAAAAACTTTATTTCAAAAAAATTTAACTAATTGTCGCATTAATAAAATGAATATAACTTTAATTTGTAAAAAAGTTCAAAAACTTTAAAGCTTCCAAAATATCACATTTGGACATGGCAATCGAGTCCTTCGTGAATGTCCGTGGGCATAAAATAAGGACTTTGACCAACGGATTGGGCTCAGAAGTTATGTTACTTCATGGAGCGAGGTTTACAGCTGATACCTGGGAACAGGTGGGGACGCTTAGGAGACTGGAGGAAGAGGGAATAGGAGCCACGGCTGTGGACTTCCCTGGATACGGAAAATCAGAAAAGGGAACTTGGAACGACCTTGGCGATTTCCTTGAGGACCTAATAAGTGTCCTTGGCGTGAGGGATCCAGTGCTGTTAGGACCCTCCATGGCTGGCAGGGTCGCTCTGAGATATTCCCTGAAAAGGGAAGTAAAGGCCTTAATACTCATTGGAGCTGTAGGAATTCCAGAGGTAGAGAAGGAGCTGTCAAAGCTAAACGGAAAGAAGATACTATTAATATGGGGGAAGGAAGACTCGGTTTCTCCTGTGGAAAACGCCGTTAAGTTTACTAAGCTAGTCAAGTCTGCTGAACTAAAGATAATTGGTAACCAACATGCCTGTTACTTGGACGACCCTGAGGGCTTCAACAGGGAAGTTATATCGTTCTTAAAGACTTTAAGGTGATTGGACAATAACTGCACGTCCTGAAAACTGGAGTACACAAAAGGCGAACCAGATTGAGAGAAACTGGGTTAAACTACTCTGAGGTAAGGTTGCGCTATCTAAATTCAGTTGTGCCTGGACAGGAACCTAGAGCTACTCTGCTTGACCGAAAACTTGAACGTCGCATCCTTGCACATATAACTAGTGGAGTTGAACACTTGTGGGAATCTAGGGTCGAAAACCTTGAAATTTTCAGAAAAGATCTACCGGTTTTTACCTAAGAGGAAATTTATGGGTGATAGCTGTGGAACCTGAGTTGGAGAGATACCTTAAGGTTCTAGTGGAGGATAAACGTTATCTAATGGTACTTCAGCATCTAAAAAAAGCCAACGTTGACTATGGGAAATCCATAATGTTGAACACGAAGATCCCGATCCAAGAGGTTGTGGAAGTGCTCGATAAGCTAGAGAAACTGGGGCTGATAGAGAGGGTTAAGGGAGCAACCTTGAAAAACACTGAGGCGAAGTTTAAGTTAAGCTCCGAAGTTCACAAACACCATACATACTATACTTTATCTAGAGATGGCGATCATCTCCTAAGATACGTCACGGAGAAGGATATAATTGAGGCTTACATAGATTACCTCAGGACGGATGATTTGGCGAGGGATCTAGTCAGACTTGCTGACGAACTCAACGCAGACCATGCCCTAACCTACGCTAAACTGACCAAACGTACCTTGGAAGAGGTAGGTGAAAAGCTCGAAGTTCTAGTAAGGATGGGGCTTTTGGAAGAAAAGAATGCAAAGATAATAAAATTTGGAGAGAGAAAATCCAAGCCCAAAAAGGAGACCAGAACGCACCACAAGTACTACGGACCAACGAGGATTGGAGAGCTTGTAGTGAGGGAGATGAAGAGAAAGGGGATAGTTCCCAAATAACTAGATCTTTCCCTTTAGTGACTGACTGAGTTGGTATATAAGTTCCTTCACCTTACCTTCAGATAGCTTTTGGGTAATGTTATTGGATTCAGCCTCTATCACCTTAGAAATTGTCTCGTTCACTTTCCTCCTCAGAAGGAGCTCAACCATCTTCATCCTCCTCCTCTCAACTCTTTTCATAAATAGACCGTTCTCCTTCAGGAATTCAGCGTGACTCTCGAATGAGGAGACTAGCTCTTGAATACCAGTTTTCTTCAGTGCGCTAACCTTTAGGATCTGAGGCCTCCACGAGTCTCTAAACATAATTTCAGAACTATCTATTACGAACTTAACCGCGTCGTACACGGCATCAGCTTCAGGTTTGTCGGCTTTGTTAATAACGTAAATGTCGCCTATTTCCATTATTCCCGCTTTGAGAGCCTGGATTTCGTCTCCCGTACCCGGAATCACGAGCACGGCAACAGTATGAGTGCTCTCCATTACGTCAGTGTCAGTTTGACCTGCACCCACGGTCTCCACTATTATCCTGTCAAAGCCCAACCCGTCCATAGCCTCGATCAGCATCACAGCCTCTGAGGAAAAACCTCCCAGATGCCCTCTAGAGGCTATGCTCCTTATGAACACGTTACTCAAGAGGCTCTTGTCCTGCATCCTTATTCTGTTTCCCATAAACGAGCCCATGGATATGGGGCTGGAAGGGTCTATCATTATAACCCCTACCCTGTGCCCCGAGGACGCATAGGATTCTATAAGGGCCGAAATCAGAGTGCTCTTACCTGCTCCTGGTATGCCCGTTATTCCTATTGTATGGGCTTTCCCCGAGAGCTGGGTTAGCACCCCTAAGTATTCCATCCCCTCATTAGTAGTGTACTCAATGTTAGTTAAGACCTTGGAGATGGAAATCTCATCCCCTTTTAGAGCTCTCTCTAGAAGCTCACTGCTCAACCTTTAAACCTCTCTTAGTCGTGGCAACTGAAGTAACCTTATTCACCACGTCTTTCAGGCTAGAACCGGGAAGGAAAACTTCGTCTACGCCCATCTGTTTCAGCTTTGGCACGTCCTCCGGTGGTATCACACCGCCTACTACTAACCCTACGTCTTTCAGCCCTGCCCTATTCATGGCTTCAACTATCCTAGGGACAAGCTCAAGGTGAGCCCCACTGAGGATACTTATCCCTATAACATCAGCATCCTCCTGTATTGCCGTCCTTACTATTTGGTCGGGGGTCTGACGCAAGCCCGTGTATACTACCTCCATCCCGGCATCCTTTAACGCTCTTGCGATTACCTTAGCTCCCCTATCGTGACCGTCTAATCCAAGCTTAGCTACTATTACCTTAATCCTCTTGTCCATGTCAGTCCATAGTGTATTCAGGTTTAAATAGTTTAAACTTTCCCCAGAGATTGAAACGTAGAGGGAAGAGGAGATTTGTTGATAAAACTTTCATTGCGAACTCTTATTTGAACTGACCTCCTCTCCGCCCTAAGGACGAGATTCGCCGTACTTTCATCAAACTTTCGGAATTTGGGTAAACACTTATTATTCTACTCTTATGATCAAGATATCGATAGAATCAATGTTTGAAATTTGGTATATCTCCATAGGACTTTCAATTTTTGCAGGACTATTATCGGCCATAATACTGGCCGAGTTCGCTAGACTAAGGTCAACGTTCGGTGGAAGAATCTTACTGATTTTCACTGCACTGGCAATTCTCATGGTTGCACAGAACGTTACCTATTCATTCTCTTTCATGATGTGGAGCAATGATAGAAACCCAATTTATGTTTACCCTTCATTGACCATGGCTATCATTGATGCTATTATAATCTCAATTTTGTTCTATTATACGATAAAGTACTAGATCAATTATTCGAAACGAGGAGATTGCCCAGTTTCATTTCCTTGCATCAAGGGAAAGGAGATCGCTCTGTTGAACTTAAACTCTAATTTCGTTGTATTTCTTTACAACATCAACTATGAAAATCCCCGTGGGTATAGCAATGACCACCGACGCGAACAATGAAACTACATAAGGATTGATTAGGTTGATTATCCAGAGGAGGGCAAGAGACGCTATCAAGAAGGACACCAAGAAGGCTGATCTTGGTACTAACACGTTGAACACTTTGATATAGTCAGCTAGAATGACTTTGGTCACTACATAACCTTCAGTCGTCTCCTTGACTAGGCCGTTTTCCTCCAATTTCTTGAGATGGTATAGAACAAGTGATGGAGAGCTCAGGTCCAACTCCCTCTGTATTCTTCTAAGAGGAACTGGACCATTTTGCTTCATCAGGTAATAGTAAATCTTACGCCTAGTTCCAGTTAAGCTCTCCATTGAGTTCTTTTTGTAGCTATCTACTTAAACTTTTCTTTGTTATCCTAACATACAAGCTCCTCTGTGTTCTCTTTATGGTTAGAACTACCAGAACAAAGTTTCAAATATTCCTTCCTCCATTAATAGATGGATTACAATGGAAGGTTTTCCAAAATTCGAGAGTAGACCCTCAAAAGACAACATCAAGATACTTAAAGGAACCACAACTGTTGGTCTTGTAACAGAGGACGCTGTGGTTCTGGCAGCTGATAGGAGGGCTAGCGCTGGGTTCTTCGTAGCCAACAAAATGGTTAGAAAGATCCTATACATAGATGACAGGATAGGAATCACAACGGCGGGGAGTGTAGCTGACCTCCAGTTCATCTATAATTACATGAAAAACGTTTATCACTACAACTTAATCTCCGGTACCAGACCAGTAACGGTGAAATCTTTGGCTACGTATCTCACAAATATTTTGTCCCAATCAAAGTATTTCCCATACTTGGTTCAGATCTTAATGGGAGGATACGACACCAAGCCAAACCTGTTTAACTTGGACTATCTTGGAGACATGACTGAAGAAAAGTATGTAGCGACTGGGTCTGGATCTCCAGTAGCTATGGGCGTACTGGAAGACGGTTACAAACCAACTTTGAGCGGAGATGAGGCAATGGATCTAGCTGCTAGGGCGGTACTCTCCGCAATCAAGAGGGACTCGTTCACAGGTACCGGAGTAATAGTTACTAAAATAACCAAAGATGGGCACGTGGAGAAGGAGATCTACCCCAATAAGCTAGAGTGAACCAGTTTTCTTTACAAGGTATTTCAAATGTAGTTCAGTTCCTTGTATTCAACATACGGCGCTGATCACGATAAGATCTGCCATCATATATACGAGGACGTTGCGCACGAAAGAGAGGGCCCTTCTATATTATTTCTCCTGGAAAGATTTTATAGGAAAGGATCCTAAAGTTTTCTATGCTGGTAACATCTGCATTCAAGGATCAGGAAGTTATTCCCGCTCAATACACGTGCGAGGGAAAGGACGTTTCCCCTCCATTGAAGTGGGAGAGAGTACCTAGCGCCATAACCTACGCCATAATAGTTGAGGATCCAGATGCCCCCGGTGGAACTTTCATCCATTGGGTAATGTATAACATAAAAATGAACGAGATACCTGAAGGAGTAGAAAAGAAGGATAAGACTTCCTATGGATACCAGGGAGTAAATGACTTCAACAGGGTTGGTTATAATGGACCTTGCCCTCCAAAGGGACACGGTTTTCATAGGTACTACTTCAATGTATATGCCCTAAACACTGAATTATCAATAAAATCTGGGAAGAAGGTGACTGCTGATGACTTGAGAGATATGATGGAAGGTCACGTAATAGCTGTTGGAAGACTGATGGGGAAGTACAAGAGAGACTAGGATGGTTTTTTCAATTTTATATCTTAATTGAAAGACTTTTTCAAGTAATCAGTGTTTGTTCCTATTTGTCCTCAACCTTAGTTTTAGCTAGGAGGTTTATGGTAGTCTCAGCTAAGTCAAGGGAATATCTGCTTATCCTTCTAAAGGAGTCAGTGACTAGAAGAAGGGACGGCTTCAGGTCGCTGTTTAACTTAAATATGATACTCATGGTCTGTCTGTGCCTCTCAGCTAGCTCATAGTCATTATCGATTATCTTGTTTGCTACCTCCCTCTTGCCGTTGATGAAAGCCTTAACTGATTCCCTATACACCTCCAAAACAGTGTCACCGAAGTTAAGGAGTTCTTGGGGAGTCCCGTTCCCTATCTCAGGTATCAAACTTGAAATCCTACTTGCGTGGTCAGCTATTCTCTCTATGGACTTTATGGCAGAATAAATGTCCACAATTTGAGTCGCGTTGTACCCTTCCTCCTCCAATACTTCGAACGAGGTTATACTCAAAGTTAGTTGTCTTGCAACGTAGAAGTAGAATCTGTCCACTTCGTCGTCTCTCTCCTGGACTTCTCTGGCTATTTCCACGTCCCCATCCCTTAATGCGTCTATCGTATCCTTCAGCATGTTTTGTGTTATGATGGCAGCCCTATTGATAGCCCTACTGATAGGGAGATCCTTCTCGTTCACCAAGAACTGAACGGTGAGGTTAGCGGCGTCTTCTTCTATAACTTCTGCTCCCAGCAACCTCTTTCTGACGGTGTCCTTAACTAATCCCCTTTCCTCAGCCTTCATCTTGGGGCAAACCAAGGAAACAGTATTGTATCCTGCCATATAGTACGCAATGAACTCCCTTACTGCGAAGGTAGGTCTAAGGTTCTCGCAGGAGACTATAGCCCTATTCTGCTTAGGTTCCTGTTGGATCCCCCTCGGGACAATTAGAAGTCTGAAGTTGTTGTCTTGTATCAACTCTACTTCGTCTCCGGGCTTTAAGGATAGTTCCTTCACCCAAACTTTAGGCAATGAAATGATGTAGGTGGAACCCCCTGTCAACTGTATTTTTCTAGTAATCCTAGTCTGCATGATATATATAGAGCTATATATTATTTAAGCTTAAGTACTGAGTTCCTCAGTAGTCTTACCCTTAGCTATTTTCTCCGCCTGAGCGATTACGCCTTTAGCCTCTTCTTTTGCCTTGATCCTCACATCTTTGGGAACCTCCACGGAGTTGTAGAAACCAGTGTAAAGCTCATCTATGATAATGGAGAACTCAGTACCTAACGTTGGAGTTAACCTAGAGAACTCCTTTAGTCCCTCGACTACACTCAATAGGTCTCTGGGTATATAGTCTATATAGGAAACTGTCTCCAACTTAATTTCTAGCATCTCCAAAAGAACGTCCAACGTATTGAGAAAGGAAACTATTTTATCAAGTTGATCCGACTCCTTTACGTACTGTTCAGCTAAGGTAGAGAACCTTGTGGCGTTAGCTAACGAGAGTCTTCTATACTGTTCCGATCTCTGGTTTAGCCTGTTCTGCCAAACTCTAAGTTTAGCCCTAGCGGTCTTAGTCTGCATCAGCACTCTCCTAATGTCCTTCTTCATGGGATTAGTATTGGGGCATAGAACTTAAGAGTGTTTAGGGTTCTTTCTTCATCGATTTGGTAAACTTGACATCAGAGGTTACCTCTCGGAAAAGATCCTTATGAGTGAGGAAAAACTTGCTGGGTCTGAAAAGAGCACCGTAACCGTCCCCATCCCTCACGACTATCTGGTTGTCCATCAGAACTTCAAGATGATGAATAACTGTTTTATAGTCAAGGGAGAGTATATTGCTTAGCTGGTTGGCATTCATTGGTGAATCCATCAGGGCGCTCATAAGCCTCAGCCTTGTGTAGCCTCCTCGGCTAGATAGGAAAAGGACTGTAAACAGTTTCTTTACTTGTTTTCTCTCCCTTTGATTTTCCATTGTCTTGCTGATAACATTGGAAAAATAGTTAATATAGTTCACCGTAAGTTAAACGTTGAATAGCCTCGCTAACTATCTCCGACACTGTAGGGTGGGAGAAGGTCACAGGGTAGAGTTGCCTTAGGGAGGCACCTAACTCCATCGCTAAGGCTACAGTATTTATCACCTCTGTCGCGCCCTCACCTATCATATGGGCACCTTCTATCTTGTCCCCAGATATGACAAGTTTTAGGAACCCTTCTGTTTCATTGAGAGTCCAGGCCCTGGGTATATCCTTCATTTCCACCGTTATCTCCTTACCCTCCACACCCATCTTCTTTAAATCGTCTAAGGTCCTCCCAACTATCCCTATCTCCACATCAGCAAAGATTGAGGTGGGGATATACCTCGGCATTTTAGTATCCTTGCCTCCCAAGTTGTCTCCAACTACCGTCCCCTGTCTCCACGCCTTTGTGGCTGACAATGGAACTCCTGCAACGTCACCTGCAGCGAAGACCTTCCCGTTGCTGGTTCTCCCCCTCTCGTCAACTTTGATGTAACCTCTTTGGTCCACCTCCACCTTCATCTCGTTTAGGTTGAGGTTTTCAGTACTTGCCTTCCTACCTATGGTCACAACAGCTAGATCCCCATGAATTTCCTCTGATGAGTTGGGAAGATTTACGGAGAACTTGACCTCACCCTCGGCGCTCACTATCTTGGACTTGGCGTTAAGGTAGACCCTTATTCCTTTCTCCTCTAACCTTCTCTTCGTAGCTGAGGCTATATCCTTATCAAATCCTGGAAGAAGCTGAGGCATTAGCTCCAGTACTGTGACCTCTCTACCTAAGGATCTGAAAAGGGTAGCCAACTCTACGCCTGCAACCCCTCCTCCTACAATGATTATCCTTTTCCCAATTTCCTTCATGTTCATGGCTGTCCACGGGTCAAGGACGTTCTTACCGTTCAGCGGAAAGTCGGGAAGAGAAAGCGGTACTGATCCAGTGGAAATCACAAGGCTGTCTGCAGTAATAATATCCTCCCCAACCCTAACCTCACCTTGTCCTACGATCTTTGCTCCTCCCTTAACTACCTTGACGCCCCTTCTATGTAGGTTCCTCTCCATCTTTTCCTTGATGGCTGAAATTATCCTCATTTTATTCTCGTTTAACTTCGTGTAATCGAGGGAAGCAGAGGAGGCAATCCAAGAGGATGAATAGACCTTCCTGACCATCTTTACGGCGTCTATTAAGGTCTTAGATGGGATGCACGCCCTATTTATGCACTCCCCTCCTATTTGGTCCTTTTCGACTAGGGCAACTGACTTTCCTAGCTCAGATGCCCTCAAGGCTGCAGAAACTCCTGCAACTCCTCCGCCTACTACTATTACATCAAAGTCCATGGGGTTTACTCTTGCGAGAGAGTATAAAGTTTTTCAGCCTCTTGAGGGCACGTTGAGCGTCCTCGTCTTTTACCATTTGAAGGCAATTTAAGGCTACATATTCCAGCTCGGTGTAAACTCCGTGTTTCTCAAAAATGTCCCTCAAGCTTAAGTCTAGATTTAGATAGTCCCTCACGAACTCCTGGTTACATTCACCTGCAATTTTAAGGAAGGCTAAGTTTACTAACCTTCTCCTCCCGTTCTTGTTGAGGACTATTCTTACCTCCAGGGGAACCTCACGGAGATCCGCAACGCTCTCCGGATCTATCTGATCAATTTCAATTTGAAACTCCTCGCTTAGCAGGTAAAGATCCAGGGCTTCAGAGGCCTTCATCTTCATATGGTGTTGTGACTTACCTTAAAAATTTCTAGATTGGCCTTGCCAAGTTATGGGTTGTTTTTTATAGCTCAACCCTAATCTTATGGAAGGAGACGTTCTTGGGAGGCGTTTGGAGAGATTATAAGGAAGAAGCGTACAGAAGGCTCCTCAGAGATAGAGACATTGGATATCTGGACCCTGATATATCCGACCTCTTAATGGCTTTTTTCAGGAGGGATAAATCCTACACCTACAGTAGCTGTAGTGGGAGAATAACAGTCATAGATTCCTTTTATCCCTGGAGCAGGAGAGATTCATCTGTTGTCTACAAGAACCACCTGGGGATTTCAAAGGGTGAGCTAGAAAGGATAATTGAGAAAGGGAAGGTAAGGAGGCTCTGGCTAGTAGTCCAGGGACCCATTCTCCACGTCTACACTCAAGATTATGAGGAAGCGTGGACAGTGTTGGAGATAGCCAGGAGTGTAGGGTTCAAGCACAGTGGCATCTTGACCGAAAACAACAAAGGCATACTAGTAGAACTGAGAACAGGGATCAAAGTAGCCCACGCGATTGACTACACGAGTCACGAGGGGTTGGAGTACTTAGAAAACCTCGCTAATGAAGTCCTGTCCAAGGCTAAGGAGAAGAAAAACCAGTTGAGGGACGCTATACTCCTATCTGTAGGAGATGATTCTGTGAAGTTGGGGGAGAACCCTGAAGGGGAGACCCATGTCCATGACAGCGTCTGATAATTCCTTTAAAGCCTGAATGTAGTCAGGTCTGTTACCGTCAGGTTGGAGTATGACCTTCTCTGGGTTTATCATCTGACTCTCAACGAAGTCCTTGACCTCCCTCAACTCACGGGCGGGGTTGACTACAACGAACTTGTAATACGTAGCCCAGTCGTCTGAGAAGTCGTACCTGAGCTTATGTCCTGAGTTGGATAACTTTGGAGACACGGAGAAAACGTCCACTACCTTCCTTAACTCCCCCTTTGGCTTAACAGTCCCATTCGTCTCAACCACTATCTTGTATCCCATCTCCTTTAGAGCCAAGGATAGGGGAAGTATGTCCTGCAGTAGAGGTTCCCCTCCCGTCACCGTTGTCCATCTTACAGCTGGATTAAGGGACTTCAGGATCTCCTCCATCCTCATTGGCTTTCCCTCCTCCCTTATCCAAGAGTTCTTGGTATCGCACCAGACGCAGCGTAAGTTGCACCCAGCTAACCTCACGAAATTGGATGGACTACCTATTACTAAACCCTCACCTTGAATTGAAGTAAATATTTCAACAATCCAGTACTGCACTAGGATCTTGAATAACTGTTCGGAGCAGTTTAAAAATCTCCCTCTTCAGCTCGGTAATTCCTTGCCCGATGGTACAACTAATCTCCAACGCGTTCACGCTATTTAGGATCTTCTCTTTCAATGCTTTATCTGGATTATCTACCTTATTGAGAGCGACGATTATAGGCTTATCGAGGGAGCTCACCGACCTGTATATGTTTAGTTGCTCCTCAGCCGTATAGTTAGCAGATTCGGACACGTCAAACAGGAAAACAACCACTCCCCTCAAATTCCTCAAGGCGTTTATAGCCTTCCTCTCTATGACGTTCCTCTCAACGTCCGGTCTATCTAAAATCCCAGGCGTATCTATAACCTGAACCTTCGCTCCGCAATTCATGTGACCCACGTGGATCTCCTTAGTGGTGAAGGGGTAGTTCGCGACCTCGGGCTTGGCGCTTGAGATTAGGGAGACCAGAGTCGATTTTCCAACATTTGGAGGTCCTGCGACAATGACTGTGGGGAGATCTGGGTCTATGGCTTTCCCCTTAGAAACCTCAACAACCACGGAGGATATCCAATCCACGCATTGCTTAGCTTCCCTTAATATTGAGGCCGCCCTTCCAAACCCCGCTCTCATCAAAGAGTTTGCCCTATGCTCAGGACTGACCCTTATCAGCCTCTGGTACTTCTCCAACATCGACCTGGCTACGCTGGAGCTTCTACTTATTTTGCTCAGGCAAATCCTGACCTTGTCAAGAGAACCGGAGGCTATCTCAAGGGAGGTCTGGTAAAACGGGTGAAGTTGGTCTATCCTGGGGAAACGCTTCACAAATTCGTTGTAGAGCGAGACCCTATCCTGGAAGTATTTGAGTCTCCTTATCTCCCTCTCCTTCACAGTCTTCCCATTTATTGACCCCAACTTGTTCGCAACACTATCAATCAAAACCTCCACCGGTGGAAGTGGAGATAGCCTCTCAAAGGGATTCAACATACTTTGGTCCCCTGGGGGGCGTCCCCATCAGGGACAAGCAGAACAGGCTTAACTCCCCTTTGCTCGTCCTCCTTGCAACCCGCAGCTAAAATCATCCCTTGACTTTCAAAACCCCTTATTATCCTAGGCTTAAGGTTGGTGAGTACAATAACGTTCTTGTTTAGAATTTGGTCCGGGGTGTAGTACTCCGCTATCCCAGACACGATCTGTCTGGTCTCTGAGCCTAAGTCCACCTTCAACTTGAGAAGTCTAGTTCCCTCTATCCTTTCAGCTTCAATGACCTTACCTACCTTAATCTCTAGCTTTTGAAAGTCCTCTATGGTTATTTCCATGACTTACCTTCATTATCCTTCACGTTTAATAGCTGTGTTTACTTGTCCAAGTAAAAGAGGAATCCGTGAATGAGTGAATTTTTAAGCTAATCACGTAAATGACATTATGGAAAAGATTGGCGAAGGAAAGACCAAGGAGGTCTTCCTTCTAGACGAGGACCACGTTTTACTTAAGTTCAAGGACACTGTGACGGCCGGGGACGGTGCCAAGGCTGATGTAATTTTAGGTAAGGGGGTTCTGAACGCGCAGACCTCAGCAATAATCTTCAGGCTCTTAGAAAGGGAGGGGATTTCTACACATTACGTGGGCATGAAGGACGACAGAACTATGATAGCCAAGAAGTTAAAGATGATCCCTGTAGAGGTGGTTTTGAGGAATATTGCAACAGGGAGCATCGTAAAGAGGTTGCCTATCAATGAGGGGGAAATTTTTGACCCTCCCATCGTAGAGTTCTTCTTAAAGGACGACGCCAGGCATGACCCACTGTTGAATTATCATCACATGAGGTACCTCAAGCTAATGGAAGAAGGGGAGGCGAAGGAGATAGAGCAGATAATGTTCAAGGTGAACGAAGTTTTGAGAAGGGTTGTAACCAACATGAAGCTTTCCCTGTACGATTTCAAACTGGAGTTCGGAAGGTTTAACGGAAGGCTCATGATAGGGGACGAGATCTCTTTGGACTCCATGAGAGTAAGGGACCCTGAAAGCGGGAGGATATTGGACAAGGATCTATACAGGAGGGGTCAGCCATTGGAGGTTGTAAAGGCGTCCTACTCTGAGTTCTTCAACAGGCTTACTCAGGTGGTGTAGGTGTACAGGGTGGAGCTCATAGTGATAAACAAGGACGGCGTGAGGGATCCAGAAGGGGAGACTCTAAAGAGATACGTACTTGATCCTGAAGTTCCCAATAGGATATCCTCAGCCAGAGTGGGGAAGTTCATAGAGCTTTTAGTAGATGCTAGCTCTAAGGAGGAAGCTGAAAGGCTTGTGGCAAAGTTGGCTGAGGAGAAGAGGCTCTACAACCCCATAGTTCATAAGATCAGAGTGAGGGCTGAAAGGCTTGAGGACGGCAGTTCTTAAGTTTCCAGGAACCACGTGCGAGATAGATGTCGCCAAAGCCCTGAAGAAAGTGGGGGCAGAAGTAGAGGTAGTCCAGTTTAACAAATTTGATCCCGACAGATACGGTGGGGTAGTCATCCCTGGAGGCTTCAGTTTCGGGGATTACATTAGAGCTGGAACTATAGCTGCCAACAGCGAAGCCATGAAGAGGGTTAAGGATATGGCTGATGAGGGAAAGTTGGTTCTGGGCATCTGCAATGGCTTCCAAATCTTGGTGGAGTCCAACATACTAAAGGGCGCCCTTCTCCCAAACCTAAACTTGAGGTTCATAACTAGATGGGTCAGGGTCAAGGTTAGAAGGAGAGACACACAGTTTACAAAAGACTCCAAGGAGACTTTGTTTATGCCAATAGCCCACATGGAAGGCAGGTATTTCCTGGACGACGAAGAACTTGCGTCTAGACTGTCCCTTTTCCAATATGTTGATGAAAGCGGACTACCGACACCAGAGGCAAACCCAAATGGATCCATACTTAACATTGCTGGAATATCCAACGACGCTGGTAACGTAGTTGGGCTTATGCCACACCCAGAGAGAGCATCGTTCTCTACAATTTCCCCAGATGGGTCCACAGACGGTCTGGAGATCCTAAAGGTGTTCGGGAAATGATGCTCACCCTTTCTCAAAGGGAAATGGAAGTGGTTAGGAGGGTTCTGAATAGGGAACCCAATGAGGCTGAGTGGAAACTAGTAGATGCGCTCTGGTCTGAGCACTGCTCCTATAAGAGCTCAAAGGTGTTTCTGAGAAGCCTTCCAAGCACCGGACCTAACGTAGTGATGAGCGTGGAAGATTGGCAAGATGCAGGTGCTGTGGACGTTGGGGACGGTTGGGCTCTAGTACTTAAGGTGGAGAGCCATAATCACCCGTCAGCCATTGACCCTTTCAACGGCGCAGCAACTGGAGTGGGGGGAATACTCAGGGACATTATCAGTAAAGGTGCCCGTCCCATTGCACTCCTTGATATGATCAGGGTCGGGAGGTTAGACCAGAAGGGGAAGTGGCTGGTCAAAAACATCATCTCCGGTATCGGATTCTACGGTAATAGCGTGGGGGTACCAGTTGTTGGTGGGGAGCTTTCCTTCGACGAAACTTACAATGACAATCCTCTGGTGGATGTGGCGTGTGTAGGGGTAGTAAAGAAGGACTCCATAGTTCCTAGCGTAGTCAAGGAGTCCGGTCTAAAGCTCGTGCTGGTGGGTTTCACGGGGTTGGACGGTCTGGGTGGAGCGTCCTTTGCGTCCCGTAAACTAAGCGGATTAGATGAAATAGGCGCAGTCCAGATCGCTGACCCCTTTGCAGGGAAGGTAATAATTGACCTTACGCTTGAGGTCGCGAAGGACGTCAGCGCTATTAAAGATCTAGGGGGCGGTGGACTGGCCGTGGCAGTGACAGAAATGGCTAACGGCTTAGGAGCCGTAGTTAACCTTGAAAAAGTCCCTTTGAGATATAGGGATTTGTTACCTGAGGAGATTATTATCTCAGAGACTCAGGAAAGGATGCTGTTCGCAGTTAAGCCAGAGAAAGTTGAGGCAGTGTGTTCGAAGTTTCAAGAGCTCAACTACCCATGCGCCGAGATAGGAGAAATCTCAACAGAGCCTACCATAAGGTTTCTCTATAAGGGTGAGACGGTCGCTCAGTTGCCCTCTGATCTACTGTTGAACCCTCCTCTAGTGGTCTGGCCCGCAGAGAGGAAGGAAAGATCAAATTCTGACTCTAGACCAGTGGAACTAAAGGAAGCCATCGTAAGGGTAATGACGCACCCGGACCTAGTAAGCAAGGAGTGGGCATACTCCCAGTTTGACTATGAGGTTGGGACGTCTACAGTTGTGAAACCTGGAGATGGGGACAGCGCAGTTGTGGAGTTACCCAATGGGAGGTTACTGGCGTTAAAGGGAGATGCGAACCAAGACCTATGTAGCGAGGACAGCTACGAATGCGGTAAGGCCATAGTCGCCGAAACTTATAGGAACTTAGCTACCGTTGGCGCCAGGGGGATAGCCCTGGTGGACCACTTGCAGTTTGGAGATCCAAGAAAGCCAGAGGTTTACCACGACTTCATCGAGGCTGTGAGGGGCATTTCGGAGGCTTCAAAGTTCTTCTCTATTCCAGTGGTGGGCGGAAAGGTATCGTTCCACAATGAGGACAAGGAAGGGAATCCTATAAAGCCAACACCTCTAGTGGTCATGGCGGGGCTGGTGGAAGGGAAGCTAGGAAAAGGAAAGCCTCAAGAGGGCTCACTAGTTTTGTTGGGTTTAACAAGGAATGAACTTCGAGGAACTCTTTATAGCAGATTATTCGGCGGAAGAGGAAGTATACCGAAGGTTAGGTTGATGGAGGACGAGCTGGCTTCCAAACTCGTCATAAAGGGGATCAATGAGGACAAGGTTAAGTGGAGCAAGGACCTGTCTAAAGGTGGTCTTGCCGGCGCTGTTTTGCCATTAATAGTCAACGGCTTGACAGTAGCCATAACCAGCGGAGCTATCCAAGGGACTTCAGATATTTTAGCCAAAATGTTCTCCGAGGGTAGTGGAAGGTTCCTTGTGGTAACTGACGATCCGCAGTGGTTCCTATATCAGGCGGGAAGGCTGGGAATTCAAGCCTCAGTTATAGGAAAGGCATACCAGGGTTCTGACCTAATTATAGATGAAAAATCATTCAATACAGAGAAAATTACTAGCAACTATTTCAGGTTCTTGGAGGAGGTTCTATGAAAGAACATTGCGGAGTCTTTGGAGTGGTTGGGGAGGACGCAACGAGGCTTACCTACGAGGGATTGAAGCTTCTTCAGCATAGGGGACAGGAGTCCGCTGGGATATCTTGGATAGAGCGAGGTAGTGTTGTTACGAAGAAGGGACTTGGTCTCGTGGGTGAGGCACTTGATCCCAAAGAGCTTAGGAACGCCCAGATGGCGATAGGTCACGTAAGGTACTCTACAACTGGGTCTACAACTATCACGGAGGCTCAGCCCTTAAGTAACGAAAGGATTTCAGTATCCTTCAACGGAACCATTACCAACCACTTCCATTTTGGTGAATTCGCGACAGACACTGAGTTTATCCTTAACTTCCTCTCCAAGGAGTTAGAGAGAGAAGGTGACTTGGTCAGGGCTGCCAAGTCCTTCATGGACGTAGCTGACGGGGCTTATTCCCTCCTGATTCTATCTGATGAAGAGCTCATAGCCATGAGGGATCCAAGGGGATTTCGCCCCCTAGTCGTAGGCGAAATTGACGGGAGCAAGGTAGTGTCATCGGAGGACTCTGCTATCAAACAGTTGGGAGGTAAGGTTATTGGGTCTGTACATCCTGGAGAGTTGGTCGTAATTAAGGAAAAAGGGATATCAAGGGAGAGCGTATACAACCTTCCTTCGGCTACTTGCGCCTTTGAGTACATTTACTTCTCCAGGAGCGACTCGGTAATAGACGGGATCTCCGTCTATACCTCCAGGGTTAGACTAGGGGAGTTGTTGGCAGAGAGGCATCCTGCAAAAGGTGACATTGTAGTTCCAGTTCCAGACTCGTCAAGACCCATAGCCTTAGGCTTCTCAAGGAAGAGCGGTATACCGCTGGAGGAGGCTTTGGTGAGGACAGTCTCCTCAAAGAGGTCTTTCATTATGCCCTCTAATGAGAAAAGGAATGAGGTACTCAAGGAGAAGTTCGGTGTTGTGGAACGAGCAGTCAGCGGTAAAAGGGTGGTACTTATTGACGACTCCATAGTGAGGGGAAATACCATGAAGAGACTCATAGCGTCCCTGAGAAACGGAGGCGCTACAGAAATTCACGTTAGGATTGGTTCCCCCATGATAAGGTATCCATGTTATATGGGTATTGACTTCCCCAGGAGATCCGAGCTTTTGGCCAACTTGGGGGACATCAAGAGGATCGCTAGTGAGGTAGGAGCTGACAGCGTTGAGTATCTTGAAACTGACGAAATGGAGAGAGCCATCGGGAGGAAGAACCTCTGCGAAGCTTGCTTCTCTGGTGTCTACCCACTAAAGGGTAAGTATGACCTCTCAAAATTGGAGAGGGTTTTCTCGAGGTGACAAAATGGCAGGAATAGTAGGAATATTAGCCTTCGATAGGGTTTGGAACGTAGGTAAGTTTTTGAAGTACTCCATGGTAGGGCTCCAGCACAGGGGTTACGCGTCCAGTGGGGTAGCAATGCTAAATAACGAGATAGTGTTTGCTACAAAGGACGTGGCACCTGAGGACTTGGAGCTTGATATGGAAGGATGGGCAGGGATAGGGTACACCGGCTCAAGGAATGGATATCCCATAGTTAACGAAGATGTGGCCATATCAGTTGACGGAGTGTTGAGGAATCCCGAGGAGTTCTTGAAGAAGTTCACCAAGGATCCAAGAAAGGCTTTGGAGGAGGAGAAGGGAGTTTATTCCCTGATTGCCTTAACTAGGGACGGAGATATGATAGGGTACAGGGACGAAACCGGGATAAGACCGCTCAGCCTCGGTGGTTTCGGATTTGATATGGCAATAATAGCGTCGGAACCCGTCGCCATGTCTGTCATAGGAGGTGACTTCAGAAGGGAGATAGAACCAGGAGAAATGGTAACGGTGAACAGCCTTAACATAAAGGCTGAAAGGATAAAAGAGCCCAAGAAAGCCTACTGCTCCATAGAGTACGTCTATCAAGCCAGGATCGACAGCTTCGCCAACGAGAGGAGCATTTACGAGACCAGGGTAAAGATAGGGGAACAGTTAGCTGAGGAAAGACCTATAGATGCAGACACGGTCATTGGGGTGCCGGATACAGCTTTACCTTTTGCTCTAGGATATTCTAGAAAGCTCGGGATACCAATGGACCTAGGTTTCACCAGGACTGGAAGCCCCATAAGGACAATGCTAGCGTCAGATAGTTTCCTAAAGATAGTGGGAGTTCAGCTCAAGCTTAATCCAATTAAGGACGCGGTGTTCGGGAAAAGGGTAGTCTTAATAGACGACTCCATGGTCACTGGAACTACTCTCAAAAACACAATAATGAGCCTAAGGAAACTGGGCGCAAAAGAGGTTCACGTTCTGATTGGTAGCCCTAAGCTAGTGTCCAAGTGCCCGTATGGCGTTGAGGTCCCAGAGGAAAGAGAGCTCATCGCTGCAAACCTTGGGGAGGAACAAATTGCCAGGGTTTTGGGTGCAGACTCCATCCATTGGCTCACGCTAGACGGTTTGAAGAAAGTGACCAACTATAACCTATGCACAGGTTGTATGACCAAGAGTTATCCAAAGGTGATCTAGGATGAAAGTGTTGCTAGTTGGAGACGGAGCAAGAGAGCACGCCATGGCTGAGGCGTTGGCCAATTCGGCTGAAGGGTATAGGGTATTCGCTCTCTCATCATATGTGAACCCTGGAATAAGGGAAGCAGTCCTAAGGACTGGTGGGGACTACGTCACTGGAAACATTAATTCCAGGGACGAGGTAAAGAGAGCAATATCTAGGTTCAATCCGGATTTCGGGGTAATAGGTCCTGAGGACCCTCTATTTTATGGGGTTGCAGACGAGTTCAGAGCCAACGGTATTCCTGTGGTGGGGCCCAATAAAGCCGCTGCGGAAATAGAAAGGTCAAAGGTCTGGATGAGATCTCTCATGTGGAAGTACAATATTGAAGGAAGGTTAAGGTACAAAGCTTTCTCAAGCATAGAGGAAGCGTCAAAGTTCATTTTGGAGTATCAAGGCTCAGTAGCGGTTAAACCCTCCGAGCAGGTTGGGGGTAAAGGGGTTAAGGTAGTCGCTGACATACAGGCCTACCTCTCAAAGGAGAAAAGAAGGGCCCTGAGCAAAAGCGTGAACGAGATTGGCTCCCTTGTAAAGAACGAGATCAAGATCATTATTGAGGAGAGGGTTGACGGACCGGAGTACACTCTTCACGTCCTAACTGATGGACAGACTTTCTTGCCTCTACCCTTGGCGCAAGACTACAAACACGCTTATCAGGATGGGATAGGTCCGGAAACTGGAGGCATGGGATCCATCTCAGGTCCGGGACACCTGCTCCCCTTCATTAACCAGGAAGAATACCAAGGAACTTTGGATATTATAAAAAAGACTGCAGATGCCATAAGGACGGAAGCTGGAGAGAGCTACAAGGGCTTTATCTCAGGTCAGATGATGCTCACCGAGTTGTGGGGGCCTACGGTGATCGAGTTCTATTCGAGGATGGGGGATCCGGAAACTACAGCAATCATTCCTAGAATTGATTCTGACTTCGGTTACTTACTCCAGTTAACAGCTGAGGAGAAGCTCTCAAAGGCAACCCTCTCAGTCAAGGAAGAAGGAGCAGTAGTTAAGGCTGTAGCTCCTCTAGGTTATCCCTTAAGGAGAGATCTAGCCACAGGTAAGGAGATCCAGCTGGATCTCAAAGCAATGAGGGAGAGAGGCTGTAACGTATACTTCGGCTCAATCGCTTATGAGGGAGGGAAACTGATCACCAGAGGATCCAGGGCCCTGGAGCTGGTATCTCTAGGGGAGTTTCAAGAAGCCTCAAATAGGTTGGACGGATGCGTAAAAATGATCAGTGCAAACACGGAGCTGGTATTTAGAAGGGACATAGGGAAGTCCTTGCGTGACCAGATAGAGAAGGCTGAGATAGTGAGGTACTCATACAGGAACAGAATCAAAAGGGACGCACTGGGGGTCTCCGCAGACTGGGCACCCAACGGTGGTCTCTGGTGAGCGAATATAGCAAGTCTGGAGTAGACCTTAACAAGGTAAAGGAAGTTCACTCTGACATTGCCTCCCTCATTTCGTCAACCTATAGGAGGACTGTCCTAGGGGCCGGTCACTACTCGGGAGTCATAGACGTCTTAGGCAAGAAGATAGCGCTCCACGTGGATGGGGTAGGCACCAAAACTCTCCTAGCTAGAAAGGCCAGAAAGTATCGCGGAATAGGGAAGGACTGCGTAGCCATGAACGTCAACGACTTGCTGTGTGTGGGGGCCAGACCTTTAGCTATTCTAGATTATATTGCCATGGATTCGCCTGACGAGCAGCTGGTAAGAGAGATCTTGGAGGGTATCGTAGAAGGAGCAAAGGAGTCTGACTCAGAAGTAATTGGGGGAGAGACAGCTATCATGAAGGACGTGGTTAACGGGTTTGACGTGGCTTGCACGGCAATGGGAATCGTGGAAGAACTTAAGGTTGGTAACGACATATCCGGAGGGGACGTAATAATTGGACTGGGAAGTAGCGGAGTTCACTCCAACGGTTATTCCTTGGTTAGAAGGCTGATTGATCAAGGTAAACTTTCCTTTGAAGAGTGGCAGGATCAACTACTCACTCCAACCAAGATTTACGTAAGGCCTGTCCTATCTGTAATGGATAAGATAAAAGGTGCAGGGCACATCACTGGAGGTTCGTTTTCAAAGTTAAGGAGGCTCACCAACCTCTCCATGGAAATGACCTTACCGGATCCGCCGGAGATTTTTAAGGTAATCGAAAGTGCTGGCGTCACTCACGAGGAAATGCACCAAGTGTTCAATATGGGTGTTGGTATGGTCCTGTTCACCAGAGACTCTAACGTTGATGAAGTTATGAACGTTTTAAAGCCGTTTGGTCCTTCCTGGATCCTCGGAAAAGTCGGAGAGAAGCCTGGACCCATCAAAATAACGACGTATAAGTCCAGGGTTCTTTATATATAGAATTTTGTCAATTCCTTTTAAACTCTGAATGTTAAAGCTGATTCTGTGGCAAGTATGAAGCCAGTTGATATAAAGTCTCTTGTAAATTATGTATCTTTGAAGATATTGGGAGGAGGCGACTATCTGCTAGATGCCTTAGAGGAATACCTAGTGAACGGAGAAGGACCGGCCATTGTGGCCCATAAATACAACATTTCAAAACACCAGCTCCGAGGTTACGCCCAACGGATCATAGAGAAGAGCGGGAACGAGATGAGAGCTAAGAAGATTATCCCAATTCTTCAGTATCTCGCAAAGGACATTAAACCTATCGTCGTTAGGAACGATAACGGAGTTTATACGTGCAAAGTTTGCAATACTATGGTAGCTAGGGAGGATACGGAGGAACACGTGAGGAAGTACCACAAGGATCAGCTCTCCCTTGCAATAAAGAAGATGATGGAGAGATTGGAAGAATATAGGGCTAACAAGGAAAAGGCTGTTCTGGTCACAGCCTCTTAAGAAACTTCAGTTTTCACACCTCCACCCGTCCAAAAGGGTGAGTCCTTGGTATTGAGAACACCTTTAGACTTATTTTAATCGTCTAAATCAACGCCAATAAGTACACTCCGTTCTTTCTCATTTATTTCGGAGTCGTTATCCACATCAGCAGTCTTTCGAATTAATCCTACAGATTAGTAATGTTTATATCTAAGTTTTCGGTATTACCTTCCATGACTATTAAAACTGTAAGCATAAGGCTCAAGGACGAAATGGTAGCTGAGATTGATAAACTACTTCCCTTGATCGGTGCTGAGAGTAGATCCCAATTTATTATCAACGCTATTAAATTCTGCCTTAACAACGACCAGTGCTGGAAGGAAACTGAGGATTTTATTGGAGAAAAAAGATTACCTTAAAAATTGTTGAAGGAGTCCTTTAACTTTATCTCTATCAAGAACTACGTAATTTTCATTATCCCCATAACTTATAACCGAGAGAGATTCGTAAGTGTGAAGATGAAAATAGTTCTCGCATATTCTGGAGGTTTAGACACAACCGTTGCTATTAGATGGCTGAAGGAAACGTATCACGCAGAAGTTGTGAGCGTGAGCGTTGATGTAGGTCAGGAAGACGACTTCAAGAAAATTCAAGAGAGAGCATATCTTGCTGGAAGCGAGAAACACTACACTATTGACGCAAAGATGGACTTTGCTAAAAACTTCGCCTTTAAGGACATCAAAATGAATGGGTTGTACGAAGACGTTTATCCGTTGGCCACGGCACTAGCTAGACCACTAATAGCTGAAAAAGTAGCTGAGATTGCCAAAAAGGAAGGAACAGAGTACGTAGCCCACGGATCGACATCTAAAGGCAATGACCAGGTGAGGTTCGACCTAGCTTTGAAGACTGTGCTATCTGACGTGAAAATTATAGCACCTGCAAGGATATGGAAAATGACAAGGGAGGACGAAATAGCTTACGCTAAGGAAAGGGGTATACCAATAAAGACTGAAAGTAGCAAGTATAGTATAGATGAAAACCTCTGGGGTAGGAGCATTGAGGGGGACATCATTTCTGACCCTTACTCAGAGGTACCTGAAGACGCTTTTGAACTAACAAAGGTGAGGAAGAACGACAAGCTCGTGATAAACATAGAGTTTGAAGGGGGTGAGCCAGTGAGAGTGAACGGTGAGAAGATGAACCCATTAGAACTAATTAGATGGTTGAATCAAGAGGTCGGCTCTAGGGGCTTTGGAAGAGTTGAACACTTGGAAAATAGGGTTGTCGGGTTTAAGTCCAGGGAGGTTTACGAGGCTCCAGCTGCACTCACCCTAATTGGCGCCCATAGGGACTTAGAAAAGAGCGTCCTGACACCTAGGGAACTTAGGTTCAAAAGGTACATAGATTCGCTCTGGGCTGATCTCGTATATCAGGGTCTTTGGTACGAGCCCTTGAGGGATACTTTGGAGGTAGCAGGGAATGAGCTCAATAAGTGGATATCAGGGGAGGTAAAACTGGAGATCGATAGAAAGTCAATGTCGATTCTGGGGAGAAAAGCTAAGTACTCTCCATACTCAGAGAAGGTCTCCTCGTACAATAAGGGATGGTATCCCTCTGATGAGGAGGCGAGAGGGTTCATTGAAATATGGGGTCTACACTCGATCCTAACAAAGAAAGCGAGGTTAGATTAATGCTCTATAGGAAGTGGGGATCAAAGGAAGATCCTGTAGTTTACTATACATCCTCCTCCCTTCAGGACCAGAAGATCCTTAACGAAGTGAAAGAAGTAATGAAAGCCCACATAATTGAGCTTTTCCTCTCCAACTACATCTCTAAGGAGGATGCAAAAAAACTACTTCAGGGAGTGAACTCGTTCAGTTCCATTGACCCTTCATATGAGGATGTCCATGAGGCTTTGGAAGATCACATTATAAAGGTCGCAGGTGATGCCGGTGGGGCAATAGGGATGGGCAGAAGCAGGAACGATCACGTAGCTACCGCTTTAAGATTGAAAATGAGGGCTGAACTTCTCAACCTGCTTGAAGACTTGCTCCAGTTCAGGGAACAGCTAGTTAAGAACGCAGAGGTTTTCTCCAAAATTGCTTTTCCAGCGTTCACCCACTTTCAACCTGCGCAACCTACTACCTTCGGGCATTACCTCTTATATGTAGAGGAGGAGATATCCTCAAGATGGGAGGCCATATTTAAAGTTCTTGACCTAATAAATAAATCACCTTTAGGAAGTGGTGCCATAGTCGGCACTTCGGTAAACCTAAATAGGAGGAGAGAGGCCACGCTCTTGGGATTTAACGGAATTGTACTCAATACAATCTCAGCCACTTCCTCAAGGTCAGACTTGATTTCAGCGCTGATGGAGGTGACAAACCTAGGATTGGCCATGAGCAGAGTGATCGAGGATATGATATTACTTTCTTCGAAATTCGTGAATGTGCTTGAACTTCCAGACACTCACGTCAGCACTAGCTCGTTAATGCCACAGAAGAGGAATGCCGTTACGATGGAGGTTTCGAGGGCTAGGATCTCTAAGGTGATTGGTGAGCTGATGTCAATAATTAGTTCGTATAAGTCGCTCCCATCAGGCTACAATTTGGACTTGCAGGAGATTAACCCCCTCATGTGGGACATCTTAGAGGAGATTGAGGGGGTAGTAAAAGTCCTCCAGGATCTTCTCTCCAAAGTGAAATTTAAGGCAATAAATCTAGACAAAGAGATGTTGGCAACAGATGAGGCTGAGAAACTAACTGAGCATGGGGTTAGATACAGAGAAGCGTATTTCACAGTTTCCAAGACAGTTAGGGAGGGAAGCTTTAAACCATCAATTACTATTGATGAGTCCATTTCTAGGAAAGCTGTTGAGGGGAGCCCTAGTCCTTCTAGGATAGCTGAAGGTATTTCCTTCGCAAAAGAAAGGATAAACAGGGACGTTCACACTCTAAGAGAATATAAAAACCAGATTCTCAAAGGAGAAGGGGAATTGAGGCTGATAGAAAATGACATTCTGCAAGAGGGGAACTGAAGGACTAATTTACATGGAGGACGGGACACTCCTGAAGGGATGTGGTTTTGGCTCCAAGGGAGTGAGGGCAGGTGAAGTAGTGTTCACCACAGCCATGAATGGGTACCCAGAGTCCATGACCGATCCTTCCTATAGGGGACAGATCCTCGTCATAACTCACCCACTTGTGGGGAACTACGGTATCCCTACCCCAGACTTTAGGGGAGGGATCTTACAGAACTTTGAGTCAGAGCAGATTCAGATCGAGGGGCTAGTAGTTACAGAGGAGACTGATCCGTCGAAGTGGAACTCAGGCAAGAGCCTTCATAAATGGATGGAGGAGCAGGGCGTCCCTGGAGTTTCCTCCGTGGACACTAGGATGATCGTTAAGAAGGTTAGATCACAGGGCTCCATGATGGGGGTAATTGCCTCTGGAGTGCAAGTGGAGAATCCTAAGGAGTACCTTAAGCAAAGATATGATGAAGTAGATTTCACGGTTTTCACCTCGCCCAAGTCCCCTATCATCCACACTAATACCACTAGTAGCGGACTCGTCGTTGTCGTAGATTGCGGAATAAAACACGGTATACTAGACGAACTTTATAAACGCGGTTTCACTATCGTAAGGTTACCTTGTAAGTCGACCGCAGAAGAGATCGTGAATTACTCTCCCAAAGGGGTAGTGTTCGGCAACGGTCCAGGTAACCCAAATATTCTCAAGGGGCTCATAGAGAACTTCTCCAACGTCTTGGAGTACAAGATTCCAACCCTTGGCATTTGCCTAGGACACCAGGTAGCTACGCTCTCCTTAGGGGGAAAGGTGAGGAAGATGAAGTTTGGACACAGGGCAATTAATAAGCCAGTGGTAGACGTAACTAGTGGAAGGTGTTACATCTCTACCCATAACCACGGTTACGGCGTATTCAAGGAGGACATTCCTCCGGATACCCAGGTCTGGTTCATTAACCCAGACGACGGTACAGTTGAGGGCCTGGTTCACAAGAGGTTGCCTGTGATAACTACTCAGTTCCACCCTGAAGCTAGACCAGGCCCTAACGACATTACGTGGGTTTTCGATAAGTTCAAGAAGATGGTGGTTAAGGAATGAGTCCCAAGGGAATAAAGAAAGTATTGATAGTTGGGTCAGGACCTATAAAGATAGCTGAGGCGGCAGAGTTTGATTACAGTGGCTCCCAATCCCTGAAGGCTTACAGGGAGGAAGGAATAGAGACCGTTTTGGTAAACTCCAACGTCGCTACAGTTCAGACTAGCAAAAGGATGACGGACAAGCTCTACATGATCCCAGTAACTTGGTGGGCAGTGGAAAAGGTCATTGAGCAGGAAAGGCCTGACGCAATAGCAATAGGTTTCGGTGGCCAAACAGCTCTGAACGTGGGTGTGGATCTCTACAAAAAGGGGATCCTTGACAAGTATGGGGTGAAAGTGTTAGGCACCCCCATAGAGGGGATAGAGAAGGCTCTGAGCAGGGAGAAGTTCAGGGAGACAATGATAGACGTAAAAATCCCTGTCCCCCCCAGCTTTTCCGCTAAAAGTTCCCAAGAAGCTTTGGAGAAGGCTGAGGAAATTGGGTACCCTGTAATGGTTAGGGTAAGCTTTAACTTGGGAGGTAGAGGATCCACAGTGGCCTGGGATAAGGAGTCCTTGAAGAAAAGTATCGATAGGGCATTATCACAAAGCTATATTGGAGAGGTACTAGTAGAGAAATATCTTCATCACTGGAAGGAGTTAGAGTACGAAGTGGTGAGAGACTCCAAGGGTAACTCAGCAGTGATAGCATGCGTGGAGAACCTTGACCCCATGGGAGTCCATACTGGGGAATCCATCGTGATAACCCCATGTCAAACCCTGGACAATAGGGAGTTTCAGGAGATGAGGACTCTTTCGATGAGGGTTGCCGAGTCCATAAGCCTAGTTGGGGAGTGCAACGTCCAGTTCGCCCTAGACCCCAACGGCTATACCAATTTCGTGATAGAGACGAATCCTAGAATGTCAAGGTCCAGCGCACTTGCCAGTAAGGCTACTGGCTATCCTTTGGCCTACGTATCTGCCAAGCTCTCCTTGGGGTATACCCTTGAGGAGATTTTAAATAAGGTGTCAGGGGCGACCTGCGCCTGCTTTGAGCCGAGCCTAGATTATGTCGTTATTAAGGTACCGAGGTGGGATCTTCCGAAATTTGAAGAGGTCGACACAAGCCTTGGTACTGAGATGAAGAGCGTCGGAGAAGTGATGAGTATAGGTAGGTCATTTGAAGAGGCCCTCCAGAAAGCCATTAGGATGCTGGATATAGGCGAGCCAGGTGTTGTGGGAGGGAAGTACTATAGGTCATCCATGTCTAAGGATGACGCGATTAAGGAAATGACGAGGAGGAGGCCCTATTGGCCTATCTGGGCAGCTAAGGCGTTTAAGGAAGGGGCAACAACCGAGGAGGTCTACAAGGCAACTGGAGTGGACAAGTTCTTCCTGAGGAAACTGCAGAACCTAGTGGAGACTTACGAGAAACTTAACGCAACTTCGCTTGATCCTTCAACCTTAGAACACCTGAAGAGATTGGGATTTAGTGACGAGCAGATATCCGAAAAGATTGGTGTTGGAGAGGACGAGGTAATTAAGATCAGGCACGCTTCTGGAATTCTTCCAAAGATTAAGTTAATAGATACCCTCGCAGGAGAGTGGCCTGCAGTAACCAATTACCTTTACTTAACCTACGTAGGTTCCGAGGACGATATAGAGCTCAACACCACAGGGAACAGCTTGCTAATTGTAGGTGCTGGAGGTTTCAGAATAGGTGTGTCAGTTGAGTTTGACTGGGGAGTAGTGGAGCTCATGAAGGCGGCAACAAAGTACTTTAATCAAGTTGCTGTGCTAAACTTCAATCCTGAGACCGTATCAACTGATTGGGACGTTACAAGGAAGCTCTACTTCGATGAAATCTCAGCTGAGAGAGTCCTTGACGTCGTAAAGAAGGAGAACTACTCCTACGTGGCTACCTTCGCCGGTGGACAGATAGGTAACAATATAGCCAAAACAATCGAGGAGATGGGGGTTAAACTATTCGGGACTTCAGGTAAGTCAGTCGATCACGCTGAGGACAGGGAAAAGTTCTCATCCCTATTGGACAGACTTGGTATAAGACAGCCAGATTGGATTTCCGCCAAGAATCAGGAGGAAATAAGGAAATTTCTGGATAGGGTAGGCTTTCCAATCCTAGTAAGACCAAGCTATGTCCTCAGCGGCTCCTCCATGAACATAGTAAACAGCGAACAGGAGCTCAGGGAAATTTTAACTAGGGTAAAGGTCTCCACCAAGTATCCAGTCGTCATAAGTAAGTTCCTTGAAAACGCGTTCGAGGCCGAAATAGACGGGGTAAGTGATGGCAAGGGCGTGGTAGGGATAACAATGGAGCATGTGGAGGAGGCTGGGGTGCACAGCGGAGATAGTACCATGAGTATACCCACTAGGCATGTTACCAACGTCGCGAAGGACCTCAAGGAGATTGCCATTACCTTGGCTAGGGAAATCGGGGTGAAGGGGCCATTCAATTTACAGTTCGTAATAAAGGACAACTTGCCCTACGTCATAGAGATGAACCTAAGGGCTAGCAGATCCATGCCCTTCTCCAGCAAGGCAAAAGGGGTAAACTTGATGGAACTGGCTGTTAAGGCTATTATGGAAGGACTTGAAAAGGAGGAGTTCGTGGAACCCTCCAGTAAATCATGGGCAGTTAAGTCGGCTCAGTTCTCATGGGCTCAACTCAAGGACTCCTATCCTTTCCTAGGCCCAGAAATGAGAAGCACTGGTGAGGCAGCGTCTCTGGGGGTATCTTTCAACGATGCCCTTCTCAAGAGCTGGCTTTCCAGTTCTCCAAACAGGTTACCTAATCCAGGTAGGACAGCCTTGGTTTACGGTAGGGGCAATGAAGACTACTTAGCTGAAACTGCTAGAAACCTTCAAAAGTTGGGACTAAACGTAATAACCCTGGACGTTTTGCCCCTACCTGGCTTTGAGATGTCAACGAGGGATGAAGCGGTGGAAATGATGGCCAAAAAGGAAATTGAGTTATTAGTCACTAACGGTTACTTGAAGTCAATAGACTATAAGGTAAGAAGGGCAGCTGCTGATTTTAACGTGCCTCTTATCCTTAACGGAAGGTTAGGCAGGGAAGTGTCCGGAGCAATGGTATCAAATGAACTAACTTTTTATGAAATTGAAAGGTATGGAGGAGGAATATGATGAGGGTAGCTCTGGTTGTGGACATAGTGAGACAGGAGGAGAAACTCCTTGTCAAAGCATTAAACGAAAGGAATGTGCCCTATGACGTTCTAAACGTAGCGCAAGAGCCTCTTCCCTTCAATAGAGCTCTAGGAAGGTATGACGTTGCCATCATAAGGGCGGTAAGTATGTATAGGTCTCTATACGCAGCAGCGGTTCTTGAGGGAGCTGGTGTACACACAATCAATTCCACCGATGTAATAAGTACTGCAGGGGACAAGATTTTGACCTACTCGAAGTTATTCAAGGCTGGGATTCAGATACCTGAGTCAATAATTGCCATGTCTCCAGACGCCGTAATGAAAGCGTATGAACAGATGA
Organism: Metallosphaera tengchongensis; assembly: GCF_013343295.1. Classification (NCBI taxonomy): domain Archaea; kingdom Thermoproteati; phylum Thermoproteota; class Thermoprotei; order Sulfolobales; family Sulfolobaceae; genus Metallosphaera; species Metallosphaera tengchongensis. The sequence goes on from NZ_CP049074.1 coordinate 721,268, forward strand.
GCTTTCCACTCATCGACAAACCACCTATAGGGAGTTGGGGAAGGATGGTCTCCCTTATAAGGGACATCCTTGAAGGAAAGACTATAATAGAGCATAGGGAGATGATGGGAAACTCGGCGTTAAAGGTTCACATAGTCCAGGAATACGTAACTGGAAAGAACAGGGACATAAGATGTATAGTGATGGGCAACGAGCTCTTGGGATGTTACGCCAGAAACATTCCATCCAATGAGTGGAGGGCAAATGTGGCTTTAGGGGGTACCCCTTCCCCTCTGGAGATTGATCAGGGGTTAAAGGAGATCACATTGAAGGCTGCTGGTATAGTTAATGGAGAGTTCATTTCCATAGACGTACTAGAGCATCAATCCAGAGGATATCTTATCAACGAGTTAAATGACGTTCCTGAGTTTAAGGGATTCATGCTAGCTACAGGAATAGACGTCCCCAGCAGACTGGTGGATTATATCGTCACACGTTATTCTTAATTTTTATACTTTCATGTGTTATTTAATTTCCCCACTATTTCGGACAGGAATACGTCATGTCTGGTTTCCTCCAACACTCTCCTCATGGCGTCTATCTTTTGCCTGAGCCCAGGGACTAGGGACTTCGGGTATTCCAATTTCCATATTATGTCGTACAAGTTCTCCATCTCATCCAGTATTTCCTTCGCCTTAGAGCTATCCCCTTTTCTGAGCGTCTCTAAGGTCGCTCTCCTCATCTCCCCTATGGCGTCAGCAATCCCAGTAACGTAGTAGATATCTGGTATCCCTAGGTCAAGTGGTAAATCTAGCGGAACTCCAAAGTAAAAGGAGAGAACTACTGCTGCCTCGCTTATCTCTTGGTATGCTGTACCCACGTCACCGAATAGGAGTTCTGGGAAGCTCTGTATGATAGAGTTTATTTCTTGTATCTTTTCCTTAGCCTTGGAGTACTTTTCCAACGCTTCCTGTTTTCTTCCCCTGTGGGAAAGGGATATGGTCTCTCCGGAGTACCTTATCGCCTCTCTTGAGACTTGAATCAATTTTTCCCTGCTTTCAAATCTAGCCTTCAGTCTATCCTCGATCGAGTTTACGTAATCATTCAGTTGGTCCGAGAACATGGTGCAACATGAGGTAGATAACTACCAAGTCCTATAATCCTTACTGTTCTACCGGATTGACTGCTTTATTTCGTTTTTTGAGCAAGATTTGCTAAGAGATCTTTAAGGGCTTCACCGTGATGCAGCTATGGTTCTATAACTACCTATTACCCTTATACTGGATCTCTCACTATAAATTTATATTGCTTATACTGTATGAACTTCCATGCCGGAAAAGATATCAATCATAGGTGCAGGAGTGATAGGTGTAGGTTGGGCTACACTCTTTGCGTCAAAGGGGTATAAGGTTTCTTTATTTACGGAAAAGCAGGAGACGTTAAACAAAGGAATCGAGAAGTTGAGAAATTATTTACAAGTGATGAAAAACAATTCCCAGATTAATGATGACGTATCTCAGGTTCTCAATAGGGTTGAACCAACAACGGATCTTCAACAGGCTGTGAGTAATTCCTCATTTGTCATTGAGGCAATTATTGAGGACTATGACGCTAAGAAGAAGCTCTTTTCGACTCTGGACCAGCTTTTAGAAAAGGACGTCGTTCTAGCCAGCAGTACCTCAGGTCTTCTCATGACGGAGATACAGAAAGCCATGTCGAAACATCCTGAGAGAGGGGTGATAGCTCATCCTTGGAATCCACCACATCTACTCCCTCTGGTTGAGGTAGTCCCAGGAGAGAAGACCTCCCAAGAGGTTGTAGAAAGAACTAAGTCCCTTATGGAGAAATTGGACAGAGTAGTGGTTACCCTCAAGAAGGAGATACCGGGATTCATAGGTAACAGGTTGGCCTTCGCCCTCTTCAGGGAGGCACTATATCTTGTGGATGAGGGTGTTGCTACGGTGGAAGATATAGACAAAGTGATGACTGCCGCCATAGGCTTACGCTGGGCGTTCATGGGTCCCTTCCTAACATATCACCTTGGTGGTGGAGAAGGCGGGTTGGAATACTTCTTTAGTCGAGGTTTCGGTTTCGGCGCCAATGAATGGATGCACACTCTAGCTAAGTACGATAAGTTCCCCTACACAGGAGTTATAAAAGCGGTGAACCAAATGAAGGAGTACTCATTTATCAAGGGTAAGACCTTCGCAGAGATATCGAAATGGAGAGATGAAAAACTGTTGAAAGTGTACAAACTAGTCTGGGAAAAGTAGATAAAAATTTATTCACTTTCTCTAAATTCTAAAATCCCCATATTTTCCAGTAACCCGGAATCTGTGACGTCAAATAGTATTACCTCCTCAGTACCTGTATTCGTGTGGCTATGCTCGGAATTTGCAGGGACGACGAACACGTCTCCTTGTTCCCATCGAAACTCTCTACCGTCTATGACGGAGTACCCCTCCCCTTTCACCACTATATAAATGGATGCCATATTGTGGGAGTGAGGCTTAGTGCTCATTCCGGGTTTAATGTATTGAAAGCCTGCCATCATATTGGGCGTTAATCCCCTAGATCTCCCAGTGCTGGGGGAGTAAAACATTACTTTAGCAACTCCTTCCTCAACTTGTCCCTCGTCAGCCAACTTAGCCAAAAGGGGCAGTACTTGCTTGAACTTTATGACCTTTGGCAATACCCTTGGGGACTGCTCAGTGTGCTCCATATAAACAACTACCTTTAAATCTGTACTCTCTATCTGCTTGATCATGTCTCCTACGTTACTCCTCAACTGGTCCTGTAGATCCTTTCTTACTAGAAGTTTGGACATTGAGTTTAAAGAGTTTAAAAAGTATAAAAAGATGATGCTTTATGGATAAGAAATGTATTATAAAATCTGGATATGAGACTTGCGTGGAAATATGTGGTAGGCTAGTGTGCGATGAGGAGACAGTAAAGGAATACGCTGAGCTTTGCGAGAAGTGTAACAAGGGGGATCAGAAGGCATGCTTAGACCTGTATTCGAGGTATGGTTGTTGGAGTTCCACCGGCTGGTGGCTGTAAACCTTCAAACGATAAGAATTATAAAACTGTAGACTCTACTGGCCCCTCTTGGTCTAATCGGCGAGCCTTGCCCTTTTTTGTCAAGCAGAACTGGGCAAAATGGAGGGGCACCTTAACCTTCTAGGGTTTACTTTCCTAAAAGGAGAGATAGTACTACTGTGAACACTCCCCCTAAAGCTATGAATAGCCCCGACCTTATTTTATCCCACTTAGAGCCCTCGTATGCTAGCCCTAGTAGGAAAAGCTCAGCGAAGGACACCGCCATGGCATAGACTAGCCTATTGGTGACAAGCAATAGAAACAAGGCAAGTAACCCTAGGAAAGGTGAGAGACCGTGGGACAACACTGATAGAATAATTGTGGCTTTCATCCCATAGTCGTATACCGATCCTTTTAATCTCTTCATCATCTGCCTCTCCAGTCTTTCATACTCAATTCTCCTCTCTTTTACTTCTACGATAAGCGAGTTCCATGCAGAGGATATTCCTATTGCCACTAGTCCGGTTAGTACTGAGATTTCCGTAATTTTAACGGGCGCCCCGGCTAGTGTAGACGAGACTAACACTCCTAGGGATAGGAGGACTCCATCAAAAGCGCCAAGGATAACGTACCTCCTGAGCATTGGCCTTTCGTTCCTGAGAGAATACTTGAAACCATCAAGAAACTTCTCCAACACGACCCATATATTGATTCAACTTAAATATTAGTCTTCTTTATTGCCACTTCATGAGAAAGCAACTGCTCTTAGTCCTAGCCTTGATAGTGCTAGTGTTAACAATGGCTGGGGTGGTCTTGGCGTCATCCTATAGAACCACTCTAGTTATAAGTAAAAGTGGAACTTCCAGTGATTCAGAATACACCCTGCAGGTGAAAGTTCTAATGAACTACGGACCTTTCGGTGGAGAGCAACCCCTAAATGACGGAATAGTTCAGGTCTACGGACCCAATGGACAGTTTTACCGAAACTTCACCAATGCCAATGGAATTGTCACCTTCGTTTTACCTGCAGGAGAGTACAAGGTTGACGTAGCTAGCCTACACTACACGTTCAACGTGGATTTAAACCAGAACGTTGAAGCTACCTTAAGTTACGCCTACCTAGTTAGCTGAGTTTATGATACCACAAAGGTAAAAGAGAGAGACCGCATTAGATGTGGGATTTAATGACAAGATGCTTTGTTTCATGTAAAGGGAAAGGGATTTGATCGAGTTTAGTTTTTAAGTAGACCGGTTAACAATTAATTATGGAAGGTTCTCAGCTAAAAATGGAAGTTGTGAAAATAGATATACCAGAGGGGACAAACGTTATTCTTGGTCACTCCCACTTCATAAAGACGGTAGAGGACTTATATGAAACCCTTGCCTCTTCGTCCCCCTCTTTAAAGTTCGGTATTGCCTTCAGTGAAGCCAGCGGGAAGAGATTGATAAGGTACGATGGTAACGATGAGGAACTCGTCAAGTTAGCTATAGAAAATTGTAAAAGAATAGGTGCTGGCCACACTTTCGTAATCTATATTAAGAACGGGTTCCCCATTAACGTCCTCAACAGAGTGAAAATGGTAGAGGAAGTTGTTAGGATACACGCGGCAACAGCAAATCCTCTACAGGTTATCGTGGCGGAGACAGCTCAAGGTAGAGGAGTTATCGGGATCATTGATGGGATGACTCCCCTAGGCGTTGAGTCCGAGTCTGACGTAAAGGAGAGGAAGGAGATCCTCAGGAAGTTCGGATATAAGAGATAGAGCCTTTGCAATAAGTTCATCTGAGACTCTTGGGTTTTTCCTATACTTGATCATGGAGGCGCACAACAGGATTAATGCCTGAAGATACTTTCTCTCAGGGTCTTTTGATTGCCTCCATATACCTTCCAGCTTTTCGTGCGCTTCCCAAAACCTGCAGTCGTTAAGTAGATCCCAAATAGGGGGTTCGTCTCCACCTACCCTTACTGTGAATATCGGTTTCCCCATATCATGAATGGCCTCCTCCACGTTTCCTAAGACGTCAACCTCCTTGAACTTGCACTGCCTAATTTCAATGACCTCATAATTACTACCCCGTCTCTTTTCAATCTCCTGATTGATTGGATAAAATAGGAGAAACCTTTCCATCATCCTTTTATTTCTTAGATGAGAGTATATATTTTGATGCAGAAGGAAGCTACTTTATATAGAGTCGAAGGTAACAGGGTCAGATGTGTTGCGTGTGCTAGGAGGTGCTTACTAGGAGACAACAACGTGGGGTTCTGCGGAATTAGATCGGCAAATAACGGTAAGCTTTACCTTAACGTTTATGGAAAGGTCGCTGCAGCGCACGTTGATCCTATAGAGAAGAAACCTTTAGTACATTTTTACCCAGGTTCCAGCGTCTTCTCCTTCTCGACCTTTGGATGTAATTGGATGTGCGCCTACTGTCAAAATTTCGACATTAGCCAAAGGAGAAGGGCAGAAGGGGTAGACCTATCACCAGAGGAGATTGTAGAAATGGCTAGGGCTTACGAAGTTGAGGGAATAACATATACCTATAACGAACCGGCTATCTTCGCCGAGTTCGCCCACGACACCGGTGTGATAGCCAAAAAGTACGGTCTGTTGAACACCATGGTTACTAACGGTTATTGGACACCCGAGCTAGTGGATTACGTAAAAGATTTCCTTGATGCCGTAACCGTGGACTTTAAGGGTAACGGAGAGGAGAAGTTCATGAAGAGGTACACAGGAGCTTCAGGCCCTGAACCTATCTTTGAGACCATCAGGGAACTGATGAAGAGAGGTATACACGTGGAGATAACTGACCTAATCGTTCCGGAAATAGGAGATAATTTAGAGTGGGCTAAAAAGTTTCTAGGCAGACTTTTTGACATAGTGGGGCCAGACGTACCAATTCATTTCCTGAGGTTTCACCCGGACTATAAGCTAGATCGTCTTCCTTTGACTCCAGTGGAAACCTTGGAGAAGCATCAGAAACTGGCTAAGGAGACTGGGTTTAGGTACTCATACGTTGGTAACGTACCAGGACACCCCCTTGAGAGTACTTATTGCCCTGAGTGCAGAAGTGTAGCAATAGGGAGGGAAGGGTTCAGAATAACGACCTGGAACCTAACTGAGGACATGAGATGTAAGAGTTGCGGTTACCGACTACCAATAAAGGGGAAGCTTTCAAAGAACTACCTCGACATGAGGTTTCGTGAAGTTTACATTTAAAGATGAAACAAAGTGACAACGACTATACCCAAAAATAAAGGTAGAGTTCCGTAAAATTTAGTAGACATTAATGAGTGGAACAAACCTAGCCCTTCAATAAAATGAGGTCATATAGCTTAACTAGTATGAAATCGAAAGCTTCATATCAGCTACGTCATTGTTGGATATTATTACCTCCACTACGATATCGCCGCACCTCCTTTTCATGATTATTTTATTTTCCGTAAGGGAGACCTTAAGGTTGGAACAGTTGTTAAGGGATTTCAGCTTGAAATTGTAGTATGGGTTCCTTACCCTTCTCATGGCCTTGTTAACAACCTTTTCAAAAAGAGAGTTCAGGTCTATGACCTGGTCTTGTAGAAGGGGAATCTTTAGCTTCACTTCTATGTAATACTCGTTAACGTTTATCTCCATGTTGTCGAACTTCCTGCTGTATGCAAGGGTGAGCAGTATTGGCGAAATTAAGGAGTAAGCGGTAGCTATCAGGAGGAAATGTTTCATATACTCAAAGGTGAAAAGGACTGTCGAAGCAAAGGAGAGAGGGGTAACATAGAGTAGATACGGCGCTGAGTTCCAAAAGTCCCTCATTCTCCTTGTTATCAAGAGAGTAGATATGGGGGAACCAGCCCATGGAATCAATACCGTAAGCGACTGGAGAATTGTACCCCTCTCTAAACTGACCATGATAGTTATTACTGCACTGGGGAATTAAAGCATTAATACTACATGTTTTTATAAGTTACGCGTATCAACCATGGAATTTGAAACGATAGAGGTAAAAAAAGAAGGAACTTTAGCGTGGCTAATTTTAAATAGACCAGATAAGCTTAACGCTTTGAATTTAAAGTTGCTTGAAGAGCTTTATCAAGCAGTAAAAAATTTTGATTCTGATAATGACGTTAGAGTGATCATAATCACAGGGAAGGGGAAGGCGTTCTGTGCCGGAGCTGACATAACCCAGTTTACAGAGCTGACACCAGTCAATGCTTGGAAATTCGCCAAGAGAGGTAGAGAAGTTATGGACTTCATCGAGTCAATCGGTAAGCCCACCATAGCCATGATCAACGGTTACGCATTGGGTGGTGGTCTTGAGCTAGCTTTAGCTTGTGACATAAGAGTAGCATCTGAAGAGGCTCAATTAGGTTTACCTGAAATAAACTTGGGCATATATCCTGGATACGGAGGTACTCAAAGGTTAACTAGGATAGTTGGGAAAGGAAAAGCCCTAGAAATGATGATGACCGGGGACAGGATTCCGGCAAGAGACGCAGAGAGATATGGCTTAGTAAACTCGGTCTATCCTTCCGCTGACCTAGAGAAAGAGACTAGAAAGTTAGCTGAGAAAATATCAGAGAAATCACCAGTAGCCCTGTCCTTAATTAAGGAGATTGTGAACAGGGGCATAGACTCGAGCCTGCTAACTGGGCTCTCCATGGAGAGCTTAGGTTGGGGCACAATCTTCTCCACGGAGGACAAAAAGGAGGGAGTGGACGCGTTCCTAAAGAAGAGGAAACCTAACTTCAAAGGCATATGAGGTCTTTATATGGTCTGTTTTTCTCACCTGAACAGATTAGACTTGATCTGTAGGTTAGTCCAAACCCTTCTTCGTATTAATGCGGATCTTCTCCCCGCCCTAAAGAGTGAGGCTTTCCTCACTTTTGTAAGATGGAATCTATGAAGCACTGAAAAGCCAGAAAAAGACGAGCAACATGGCACGGGAGTTAATGGCTAGTACAACACTAAATATTCGTAATCTACCTAACGAAAGCTGAAATCATCACGAGAATCAGAAGGATTGCTAAATAGGGTGAAGAGAACTTAAATGACCTCCAAGCTTCCTCTCCAGTTGGATTCCTTATTAGTCTCACGCTGAAATACATCTGTAAAGCTGACAGAATAGAAGCTACCACAGCGTACACTATTCCGGTATAGAGTGAGAGCGCTAAGGCGAAAGGTATCATTAGGGCATTGGAAATAGCGATCATCTTCGCCGAAAAGTTCTCAGGCATTATGACCGGTAACATGGGAATTCCTGCCTTAGAATAGTCCTCTTTGAACCTCATGGCCAGTGCCCAGAAGTGTCCTGGAGTCCACATGAATATCAGAAGACCTAGTAGAAGGGAAGATATGGTAAAGGAAGATGTCGTGGATGCGAAACCTGCCCATGCCGCCGCACTTCCTGCTAAGCCTCCTATTACAATGTTCCACGGGCTTCTGGGTTTAAGCCACACGGTGTAAATAAGAATGTAAACTGCTCCCCCTAAGAAAATGAAGAAAGAAGTTAACAAGTTATCAAGCAGACCAACCAAGGTGCCCATCACAAGAAGCGCGATTCCCACGTATATAGCTTCCTTCTTAGAAACGTAACCCATAACTGTAGGTCTCTTTGAAGTTCTCCTCATAACTTTGTCCCTATCTATCTCTATTCCCTCGTTCACTATCATCGATCCTGCTGACGCTAGAGTACCTCCCACTAGGACAGCCAGGATATTGAGAGGCATTAGCTTACCTGAAAGGAACGCTCCAGAGAGCGCAGCCAGATCGAGCAACCAAATAATCCTGGGCTTACTGAGCTTAGCGTAATATATTAGTCTAGCCCTGACCGATAGAGCCAACCTATTTCACACTTTTTAATGTAAAGTTAGTGACTTATAAATATAAGTTTTCGAGATTTTGGCATCAAAATGTTCCTTTATACATAAGTACAATATCAGAGAAGACGCCGAAGGCTGCGTTCAGCGGGCCCGCTCCTGGCCCTATAATGACTACTTCCTGTACGTCTGTATGTACATCTAAGGCATTAGTAACTCCGTCCACGTGATAAAGTGGATCCTCAGGGGAGATTTCAGAAGTCATGACTCTCAATGATCCTTCACCGGCATTTGCTATCAACTTAATTTTCTTTCCCTTTCGTGCTGCTTCCTTTACCTTGTCCTGGGTCACGTCCTTTATTCCTGAGAACTCGACGTCCTTCAGTGTCACTGGTTTCTTGAGGGCGAAATTCGCCAAAATTGTAAGTTTGGCAGCTGCATCGAAACCATTAACATCATGTTCTGGGTCAGTCTCGGCGTACCCCCTTCTCTGAGCCTCCTTCAAGGCTGACAAGTAGTCCAACCCTTCGTTCATCCTAGTTAGGATGTAATTAGTTGTACCGTTTAGTATACCCCTTATCTTTCTCACCTCTGCAGCTCTCATGGCCCTCAGTAGGTTTATGGATGGAGTACCGCTCATAACTGTCGCTTGGAAGCCTACCTTGGCTCCATTCTTCTCAGCAACTGCCATTATTCTCGAAAAATTCAACGCAAGGGGAGCTTTGTTGGCTGTCACCACGTTAATCCCTCGGGATAAAGACTCCAGGTAGAGGGAGAGAGACGGTTCGCCATCTTCGTAATTAGCTGAGCTCACGTCGATCACTAAGTCCGGGTTAATTAGATCTAGTGCCTCTAGAACCGTACCCTCCTTATCAGGGTGGAAGTCCTCCCTTTGGTTTAACATTATACCTCTCCTAGTGACCACTCCTTCTACCTTAATGTCCAACCCCAATTTAGGTGAGCGCTCCCTGATCAAGGAGTTTAAGGCTTTTCCCACATTTCCGTATCCCAACATGAGGGCTTTCAATTTACTCTAACCTCATGAACAACCTTTCCTCCTAGACTTTTTAATAATTTAGTTGTCCTTTCAACAGCGTCCTTGACGAGTTCCTCACCTATCCCCCTGACTCCGGCACCAACTATTAGGACCTCTTCCGTGGATAAGGTGACACTGGTGACTACTGAGTCCCTATGGGGGTAAATGTGCATGACCTGACCACTCTCGTCCATCATAATGGGGACGTTAGGTCTCAAAACCTCGTCCTTATTCCCTATACCGCGAAACGCCTCTCCCCCTTTACTCATAACTATTCTTGGTTCCCCGACCACTTTGCTCAGGTCGTAGAGCCCTATGGAGATCAGAGTGTCTGCACTCACTACATTACCAGCATCGACGACGTCATTTATCCTCGGCAAAGGATTACCTCTGGTTATTCTCCTCCTTAAAGCCTCACCACTAGGTCTGACCTTTGTGGGGTCAATTCCGATCTTCCAGTAGAAGTCCCTGTAAGCTCTCACGATGGGAAGATCCTTGAGCTTCTCCACATCTTCGCCCTTATACCTCATCTCCAACTCCTTGAGCTCCTCCTCGAACCTGTTTACTCCATTCTTCAAGTCGACTACCTCGGTATGTGCTACAAAGATGCCCAATCCAGAACAGGCTTCTGAGACCTCTATCCTCAACTATTGCACCTCCAAAGACACGGATAATTTCACTTTTTTAACTCCCTTAGCTCCGCTTAAGGCTTTGGCCAACTGCTCTAGGTCTGCCCTTCGACCTTTAACCGCTACTGCCTCCATACATATCTTATCGTTTACGTGTATATGCATGGAGGAAATGACTTCAGACTCGAATCTGTGTTGTATTGAGATTATTTCGTTACCAGCATCTTCGTCGTATACGAGGTTCAGTATCCCTATAACTTCTGCGTTATGAGGAGCGTTCTCCCCTAGATAGTCAGTTAGGGCCTGTTGAACTATCCTAGACCTGTTAGTTCCAATCCTGTTTGCTTCATTTTCAAGTCTTCTCAGAAGGTTCTTGTCTATGGCCACGCTAATCTTTTCAACGTTCATTAAACAATAACTGGAACAGGAGGTTTTTAACTTGCACGAAATGGTTAAGAGGGCCGAGTCCTTAGGAGCGACTTTCGCAGATCTCAGGTTGTACGATGTGGAAACCTTAAGCATTCTTGTCACTGAGAGCCAAAGACAAGTGTCGTCCTTAGGCAGGGAAGTGGGTGGTTCTCTGAGAGTTTTGCTGAACGGAAACTGGGGGTATTCTCACTTTACTGATCCCTCCATGGACAATGTAGACCTAGCCGTAAGGTCAGCCTTTGGTGACGAGAAGGTGAACATAGTCATGCTGCCTCCAGTAAAGAAGAGCGTAGAGATAAAGCAGGAGAAGCCCTTGAATAAATCCCCCTTGGAAGTAGCTCAAGATATGGAGAAGCTAAAGGGAGAAATCCTGTCCTCAGAGCCCCGGGCTAAGAACGTTAACGTCAGGTTCAATATGTTAAAACTCCATAAGGAGTATTACAGTAACGAGGATCGAGAGATAGTGACGGATTATAGCTTGATGAGCGTCTCAGTTGGGGTCACCGCTAGGGAGGGCGACATTATAGCGTCAGCCCGGGTTTCAACTTCAACTTTCCTTGGATATCCCTTGGAAGTGTTTAACGTAAACGAGATGATACTGAACACCTTGAAAAGGCGAATTTCAAACCAGCTCAGAGGGAAACCCCCCAAGGGAGGGGAGCATGAGGTCATTTTAGCTCCAGATGTTGTAGGCGTGTTTTCTCACGAAGCCTTAGGACATTTGGCTGAAGCTGACCTCGCTGTCAACGGGATATTAGGAAATCTGAGGGGCAAGAAAATAGCGCAGGATTACGTCACAGTTGTTGACTCTGGGAGAGCTGTTGGGCCCATGGCTCAAGGGATCACCGAGTTTGACGACGAAGGTATAGAGGCTAGAGACGTTAAGATAGTTGACTCTGGGGTAGTCTCAGAGTTCCTTGTGGACAGATACTATTCAGCCTACCTGGGTCAGAGACCAACTGGGAACGGGCGTGCTGAGGATTTCAGACACCCAGTTCTCATCAGGATGAGAAACACTTTCATGTTACCTGGAGACTGGGGTAAGGACGAGCTCATTAGAGAAGTTAAGCATGGTTACCTGCTAGTTTCACCCCTAGGGGGACAGACAAGCCCTGACGGGACGTTCCAGTTCGGGATTCAAGAGGGTTACGTAATAGAGGACGGGGAGGTCACAGAACCGCTGAGGAACACGGGAATATCCGGGTACACGCTCGAGACGCTCACAAAAATCACTGGCGTGTCAAAGGACTTTGACATGTGGCCTGGGTACTGTGGAAAAGGAGGTCAAAGCGTTCCTGTAGGAACTGGAGGCCCTTTCATTAAGGTTAAGGTAAAGGTGGGAGGAGTTGAGTGATATATACAAGATAATTGAAAGGTGTAAAGCCCTCGGCTACACCTGCGAAGTGTATGGCGTAGACAGGTTGGAGTACAATGTCAGGGTGGAGAAGCAGTATTACTCAGGTAGTTTGAGAGATAGGGGATATGGCGTGAGGGTTTTCAAGGAAGGGAGGGTTGGATTCTCCTTTGGATCCAACGTGAGCGAGGCTCTACTAGAGAAGGCAATTGATGCGTTAGGGGTGTCAGACAGGGACGAATACAACACCCCTCCCCCTAGAAGCAAGCCGACCCTGATCGGTATAAAGCCAGCTCGAGTGGATGAGAACGCCTTAAAGGAATTAGTGAAGAGCCTAGAGGAACTCAAGGAAAGAATTAATGTTCTTGGAATATATTCCGGCGTAGAGAAGGTAAAGGTCAGCATCGCGAGCACGGAAGGAACAGAGGCTGAGGAAGAGAGAGGCGAAGTTTACGCTGGAATAATGGCTAATTTCAGGAATGAATCGTTAGTTACCCCTGAGATATATGAATCGTCCCAGGCGAGGGATATAAAAGACCTCGATATTGAGGAGTTGAAAGAAAGGATAGCGAGAAAAGTCCAAATTACAAAGCAAAGGGTTAAACTGGACAAACCCCCAACAAAAGTTGTTCTGAACGTAAAGGCAGTCGCACAATTAGTGGCTCCCCTTGTTTCCTATTCCGTGAACGGAGAAAACGTTTTCAGGGGTAAAACATCGCTGAAACTCCATGGAGTTTACGGTTCCATAACCATTGTGGATGATCCTAGGGATGTCAAATCGCCCTACAGTAGATCCTTTGACGGGGAGGGGCAGGAAACCTCACCTACTGTCCTCTTTGAGAAAGGAAAGTTTACTAACGTTCTGACCAACTGGTACTGGTCGAGAAGAGGTAACGTTAAGAACACGGCGTCAGCTGTGAGATCGTTCTCCTCAGTTCCTCACATAGGGGTGACAACTATCAAGTTTGATCCGTCAGAAAAAGACGACCTAGAGGAGGGCGATCTAGTCGTGGATCAAGTGCAAGGAGTTCACACGAGCAACTGGGATACAGGAGAGTTTGGCGTTGTAGCATCAATAGCTTGGATAATAAAGGGAGGAGACGAGATGGGAGTCAGGGAAGCCATATTATCAGGAGACCTTAAGTCAGTATTGAAGGGAGTTAAAGGTGGAATTGGGAAGAGAAGGAGGGAGGACAACACTGAGTCTCCCGACCTTTCCATTGAGGGATTGAGGGTAACATATTAATTAACAAAGTTAACGTTTTCCTATGACAATTTAACCGTGGGAAGATTTAAAAGAAGCATTAACACATTTCAATTTGAGAAAAATGTTTAAACGTATGCTTTTGGCATATGATGGATCGGAAAATTCGAAAAGAGCTTTGGACGTTGCAGTGGATCTAGCCAAGAGGTACGAGGCTAAACTTGACGTCATTGAGGTAGTAGATACCTCAGTGATTATTGGGGCTGGTGTAGGTCCTGTACCTCCGGACGTAATTGAGTCCCTCTACGCCAAGGCCAGGGCAGACATAGAGTACGCTAAAAAGGTAGCTGAACAAGGATCGATAAAAGCTGAGGGGATTATACTGGAGGGAGACCCTGCGTCTGCTGTGCTAGACTACGCGTCTAAGAATGGGGTTGACCTCATAGTGACTGGTAGTAGAGGCCTATCCACAATAAAAAGGATGCTCCTAGGTAGCGTATCTTCGAGAATTATCCACGAGTCTAAGATCCCTGTCTTAGTAGTCAAGTAGTCCCTTTTTTATTTTAGGTTTAGCTTTTATGATCTCATGAAAGTTGTGGTTGTAGGTTCGGGTCCCTCTGGGCTTTACGCTGCTCTGACAGCGTCCCAGAGAGGGAGTAAGGTAACGCTAGTGGAGAAGTCAGACAAGTTGGGAGGGACGTGCGTTCTCTTCGGTTGCATTCCTTCTAAGGCAATGATGGCACCGTTGGGGGCTAGTTACTTCCTCTCTAAATATGATAAAAAGGTAGACATATCCTTTCATGAACTCCAGGAAGGAATGAGGACAGTAGTAAACAGAGTAAGCAAAGGGGTGGAGTATATGTTAGAATCCTCAGGAGTTGAAGTTGTCCATGGGGAAGCTAGACTAAACGGGGGGAAAGTTGAGGTAAACGGTCAAACCTTGGAGCAGGATACAGCGGTGATAGCCCCAGGAATGGAGAAGCCTGAGGTACCTGGAACAATTTCCTCAGACGACCTGCATTACATAACCAAAGACTTCACGAGCGTCCTCCTAGTGGGAGGAGGAGTGGGTGGAGTGGAGTACGGATGGTTGTTACACATGGCTGGTAAAAAGGTGACTATTGTAGAAAGGGAGAACCTGCTCTTACCAGGTCATGATAAAGACCTGAGGAGTGGAGTGACCTCCATGTTGAAGAGAATGGGATTAGAAGTACTTACCAACTCTAACGTTCAAATTGATAGTAATGACCTGAAGATTAACGGTGAAAGGGTGGACTACGATCTGGTGGTGTATACATTCGGGAGAAAGGTCAGGGCTAAAGGGTTCGAGACACTAATGAAGGGAAAGTGGCTTGAAGTGGATCAGTACATGAGAACTGGACTGCCTAACGTATACGCATCTGGCGACGCTACAGGAAGTTTTACTGCACACGAGGCGATACATAAGGGGATAGCTGCTGGGGCTAACGCTTCTGGCGACAGGCGTATGTATAATGGAACTGCCGTTCCTAAGGTACTATACACCCATCCGGAGATAGCTTACGTTGGAAACACTGAAGGGACATGCGTAAAGTTATCCATGGCTGAAGTAGTAAGGGCTGTCGCGGAAAAAGCTACCGAAGGCTTCGTAAAGATATGCAAAAACGATGAAGGCTATATCAATGGAGGGGTAGCTCTTAGTGAGAGGGCCGAAGATATGATTACTGTGGTATCTTTACTAATGAGATTGAACGTGAGGTTAAGCCAGGCTAAAGATCTGATGTTTCCCCACCCATCTTACCTTGAGGGCATCTGGGAAGCGTTAAGGAGACTCGAGCCTTAAAACTTCCTCCACCTCAAATATACCACATTCTGTCACGAGCCTTCCGTATCTGTCGACGAATAAGGCTTTGCAAGTTTTCTCCCAATCCTTTCCAATAAGCCTGACCTGTTTATCCTTCACGTAGAGGTATTTGTTTAATTCGGTAAATGTCTCTTCATAACCCTTGATAATGTACTCATTGATTTCATGGAGGATTTCTCCTAACATCTTATCGTTATCGATATCTCTTCCCAACTCCAGCTTTAATGATGTAGCCGATAGGTCTTGAGGAAACTCGGTCACGTTAGTGTTTATACCAAAGCCTATGAAGCCAGTGTTAGCATCTCCTTCATTTATAGCCTCTAGAAGGATCCCAGCTACCTTCTTCCCGTTTACAACAATGTCGTTGGGCCATCTTATCTGTGCCGTCACATATTTTGAAACTATTCTCCTTATCGCTAGGGCTACCCTCAACGTAGAGACGCCAATCTGCTCCACGTTGAAATTTTTCAGCACATAGGTTACCCAAAGACCTCCTTTGGGCGAGTACCACTTTCTCCCGTACCTTCCCCTAGCCCTTGTCTGCTCACTAGCTACTACTACGAAATCCCCTTCCAACATTGAGCTTACAGCTTCAGCAAAGTCCTGAGTCGAGGTTACTTTTTCAAGATAAATCGTTTGCATACCTTTCTACATCCTCCAGAGAGCTAATTACCCTGTGCGCCGACGCCTTTTTAGCTCTATTCATAATTGCGAGGCCTATTCCCCTCTCAGGGAAGGATTCCATCACACCTATATCCCCGTCCATGGAGTCTAGCTCCCTGAAAGATTTGAAGAGATTTTTAGCAACCGTGTAGAGGTTCTCCTTCGTTCCCATCACGATCTTAGGTGGAGCTAGGTCAGCACAAGTCTCTGCTGAGCAGAGGGCAACAGCTTTCCTCCTCTGCCTGAATAGGTTAACTACATCACTAAAGATAGAGTTCTTCTCCACGATGTAAAGTGGCTTGGTTGGAGCGTAATGCTTGTACTTCATTCCGGGGGCCAAGGCCATAGCTGACTCTTTAGCCTCCACGACCTCCTTAGGTAAAATTACATCTCCAAAAAGGTTTCTGAGCTCCTCTACAGTAAAAGGACCTGGCCGTAGCAGGACAGGTGGGGTCGTCGTTACGTTTATTACTGTGGACTCAACACCGAAGAAGGTCTCCCCGCCATCCAGAATGACGTCCACTGATCCATCTAGGTCCTCCTCCACATGATCTGCGGTTGTTGGACTGGGTCTAGTAGCCAAATTAGCGCTAGGAGCGGCTATTGGCAGTTCACTCTCCCTAATTAATTGGAGGGCAATCGGGTGTGCTGGCATCCTTACTGCAACAGTGTCCAAACCACCTGTCGTCTCAGGGGGAACTACGTCCCGTTTCTTCAATACGAGGGTAAGGGGACCTGGCCAAACCTTCTGCGCGATCTCCATTACACTTTCGCTTATGTCCTTGGCGACCTCCTCCAACTGTTCAAAGTCGGCTATATGGACTATCAAAGGATTATCCATAGGTCTTCTTTTAGCCCTAAAGATTCCCTCTACAGCCCTTGGGTTTAGCGCGTCAGCCCCCAGACCGTATACAGTCTCTGTAGGAAAGGCTACCAGTCCACCCGCTTTAATGACTTCTGCTGCTTTCCTTATACTATCAGCCTCAGGGTTCAGCGGGTCAACCTTGAGTCTTATCATATAGCTTTTTATGAAGATACCTAAGCTATATATTTGTAGTGATGAGGAACCTCCGAGGCTAATTGATGGCATAGGCGCTCTTTGCTGAGGGTTTGATCGGTGATATATGAGGTGATCTCTGAGCGATGATGATGGATATTACTTTCAGCTAGAGACATAGCCCTAGAAAACTGTAGTCGATGACCTCAAGTGAACTCTTTGGACATACGGAACTTATCACCACAATACCATTACGTCCCTCAATTAGATTAGAAGTGTTTCTTTATTTATTTAATTGATTTTTACGGTATAAACTTTGTTAAAGTCAATATCGCGCATTTATCTAAAGTTAAGGATATAGAATGAAACGACAAAAACTCCTTGTGAACAATATGGGACTAAAGGAATTTGTAGTCTCGTTATTCCAATTAGACAAAGATTGGACCACTAGAATCGTTATGGCTATGCTCGTTATGGGAGTCATCTGGGGTTTGTTAGGTGTGATTGACTCCCTTATGGTAAGAATACAAGAAGCGGCGTGGGGATTAAGCGGGACGTTGGTGTTCACCCCACAGGAATACTTCGCTAGTATAACACTTCACGCCGAAAGAGACTTATTTGGCTTTGCTCAACAGGTTATTTATGCTATTTTCATTTATTTTACAATTAAACTACTTAATATTCAACCTAGAGCCAAGTGGCTCTTAAACATCTCCTTTATCTTGATCAACATCTCCATGATGTTCATGGAGGGGCCAATAATCGTGGCACCTACCTTTAATGATAATTACTTCAGCGCCACGGATTGGTACTACATATCTCCCATGGGATTACCCAACTACTCAAACTACGTAGTGTCTCCTCTATTCTTCTACGGTTGGATCATGTTAGACGCCTTCACCTATCTGGCGGGTATTTGGATAGTTTATCATTACTACGTTGCTTCAAAACAGCTTAAGGAAAAGCTTCCAGTACCTCTAGTGTTCTTCCTGATGAATACTTTACTGTTCATGATAGGATACTCAGGAGTCACAGCAGCTGACGTATGGGACGTCCTGGCTTTCTACAATGTAGTGCAACTGGATCCAATAGCTAACCAAATCGCCTTCTGGATATTCGGACATGCCGTAGTGTACATGGCATGGTTACCTGCCATAGGAGCTCTGTATCTACTGATCCCAACCTTAGCTAACAAACCGTTGTTTAGCGATAGAATGGGAAGAATATCGGCACTGCTTTACCTTATCTTCTCGAACAACGTACCCATCCACCACCTTTACATGGTGAACCTACCAGTTTCAATTAAAATCTTACAAGAAGTTCTAACGTATGCTGTAGTAGTTCCATCAATGATGACCTTCCTTAACCTTTGGGCAACTGTAAAGGGTGCCCAGGTCAAATTCAATGTCATAACTGCTTTCACAGTAACGTCCTTCACCGGTGCCATAGCAGCTGGAGTTACCGGGATATCAAACGCCACCATAGCCTTCGATGCCATAATACATAACACAGACTGGGTTGTGTCCCACTTCCATGCTATGATATTGTTGTCAATAGTTCCTGCAGCCATGGCCGTTCTATATTTCATGATCCCTATGATGACTGGGAGGCAATGGTTCTCTAGGAAGATGGCTTGGTTCCATTGGGTAGGTTACGTGCTGGGTTCTATTCTCTTTGTTATTGGTTACGAGTTGCAGGGGTTTGAGGGCATAGTAAGGAGAGCTGAAATTTACCCACGAGTCCCTACTCTGGTCTCGGCTGAACTAATATCCACCGTTGGGGCGGTAATAGCTCAATTGGCTACATTGGCGTGGTTCCTTAATTTGGTTCTAACCTTAGTTAAGGGCAGAACAGCTAACCTTGAAGGAGTTGGATTAGGCCAATTAATTGGAACTGTTGGGGCTGCGCTGGAGTGGCCTGAAGAAAATATTAATATCCCAACTTTATTTAGTAAAATCATGACTTTCAGTAAAATCAAGGTCAAAAGAGGGTTAGGAATCCAATGGAGCCTAGGAGTTCTGGGGGCACTTATTATTGTGATTAGTATGTTCCCCTTAGCACTGTCTGGAAACACTTACAATGAAATGCCGTATCTATGGATAATCCTATTAACGATAGGAATAGTCCTTGTGTCTTATCCAGTATTAAAGGGTGCTAAAAGTTTATGAAACAAGTTTTTTTAATTTTTATGCGTTTTAGTTGAGGTGATATAAATGGATAAAAAAGAGAAATATGAGCTCGCGTGGGCATTGTTCGTAATAGTCCTATTTGCAGTCGTGATAGTGGGAACTCTACCTCAGGATTTTCTGGTTGGCGGAGTCCCCAGCTCGCTCTCCCCCATTAAAAACGATCCGGCAAACGTCATCTACACAAGGGTCGTTTCGAGTCAATATGTATTTCAAGTAAGGGAATCAGGTGCTATAAATGCTTTAGAGGACGGTTCTCCAAGCCTCTATAACTTAATAATAGCTCATCCAGGTGATTGGCTTAACCTTACAATGACCTCTAGCGACGTCACTGAGAATTTCTATTTCCCAGATTACGCTGGACAGGTGATTGATGACCAGATAGTTCCAGGACTGGTCACTTATGATGCACTTAAGGTCCCCAACTTAACTGGTCCTTACGTGTTCCTGAACGGAGAATATAACGGTCCGTGGTTCAGCTATCAGACTGGGGAACTGCTTGTAATCCCGCAGTCTGGATACTTCACATCCAGCTCGATACTGACTCTATCTCAACAAGACTCTAAGGCACAAACTAGCGGTTTAGTTGGCGATCCTTACAATCCACCGATCCTGAACGTTAACGGACCCATTACGTTAGTGACAGATAAATACGGACTGTTTAACGATAGCGTTCCTGGTCCTACACTAGTGGTTAAAGCAGGCAATCAGGTTACCCTCAACTTAATATTTTCTACCCCTAACAGCGACCACAATTATCTATACAACTACTCAGTGTCCGGACAAGCCTCACCTGTGACTGACGTTAACGTTGGGATATATGCAGTTTGGTGGAACGGAACAATTACCCCAGTGATCCAGAAGCCAATAACTTACGGTACTCCTATTACATTCACTTTCAACGCAACAGCCCCCGCATACGTCTACGGCATAGTGACTCCGGTCTTCAATAACTACAACCCCAATGGAATGTCCAACAATTTCATCGGCCAAGATAAAGGACTAGTCATGGGTGCTTGGGGGACTATCCTCGTTACTAACGGGTGATTAGATATGGTGAGCTTCTTCAAACTATTGGGAATAGGTTACGTCTTAGCTATCCTTCTGTTAGTTTGGGAGCTGGTGGACATATCCCTTCATGCTGCCGCCGCCCCATATACAGGGCTCTTTACCATAATGGCCTTCATAGGATTCATCGCGTTTTACCTGTTCGTCAGGTTTGCCCCAGAGAAGGAGTAAGGCCCTAGGAGCCTCCTAAAGTTATTCTCTATTTTTTCCTCTAATTCAATTAGATTGATTCCCTTTATTTCCGAAATTCGTTGAAGTGTAATCTTAACGTTACAAGGTTCATTCCTAGTTCTATCCGGACCCATAAAAGGTGAGTCGGTCTCCGTAAGGAGGGAATCCTCACTAACGTTCCTGACCACTTCCATCCTTCCCTTATCTCTAACGAGAATTGGTGGGACAGAGATAAAGCCACCCATCTCCTCAATTCTTTTGGCGTCCTTTACGCTACCTTCAAAGGCGTGAATTGCAAACCTGACTTTATAACTAGAAACCATTTCCATGATCTTTTTCAGTCCACCCCTCGAATGTATTATGAGGGCTTTTCCCTGCTTTTCTCCAACTTCCATAAATCTGTTGAGGACTTGAATCTGTTTAGCCCTAAGGGGCTCTTCCTTAATCCAAAAGAAGTCTAGGCCTACTTCACTTATTAAGGGTACTAAGTCAATTAACCTCAGAGTTTCCTCGAGTTCCTGGTCTGCCCTCTCTACATATTCTGGGTGAAGGCCAACAGCGGGTATGACGTTTCTGTAAACCTTGCTCATCTCTATAGAGAGGAGATTTGATTTCAGATCGACACCAGCGTTCACTACAGTAATCTGACATTTCGAGAGTACCAGGTCTCTATCTGGATCAAAATCTTTTACATCCACATGGGCATGTGAATCTATAAGCATGAAACAAAGGAAAAAAGACACACTAAATAAAAATTACTTCCAGGGCTCGCTCATTACGGATATCTTTACAGCGTTCTCTTTTTCGTCGTAAATCACTTTAACTAAGTCTCCTTCCTTTATCTGGAACTTCTGCCTTATCTTAGCCGGGATAGTCACTTGATAGTTTCTACTTACTTTAACTATCTCCTCTACT
Source organism: Metallosphaera tengchongensis (assembly GCF_013343295.1). Classification (NCBI taxonomy): domain Archaea; kingdom Thermoproteati; phylum Thermoproteota; class Thermoprotei; order Sulfolobales; family Sulfolobaceae; genus Metallosphaera; species Metallosphaera tengchongensis. The sequence goes on from NZ_CP049074.1 coordinate 742,593, forward strand.
TCCATTTAGGTCACTAAGTTACCTAATTAGAGGCGGAGTATATAAATCTTTTCTAAGTGTGTAATTAAATGATATGAAGGGTTTAAGTGAGAAATTGGTGTCTAATGGAAGAATTCACATTAATATATTATCTTCTAAGAGAAGGGATTTTGTATAAACCTTTTCCGTTTTCGTGTTGTTGAAATGATATCCTTATGCTATAAGGAAAAAATATATATAGCTCGTTATTACATTCTTTATTTGTGGTTATAATGTCTCAAAGTCAGATAAGTGGAACTAGAATAAAACTACCATCAGGAAAAGATGCAGGGCTAGTAGATATACTTTCCTTTTGTTACGGGCTCTCGGAGACCGACGTCCAGGTTCTAATGGGACTGATGAGAGGAGATGCCAGAGGTACGGAAGAGCTTGAAACCGAGCTAAAGCTGTCCAAAGCGTCTATAAACCGAAGCTTGAACAAGCTTTTGGAAATGAATCTAGTCATGAGAATTAAGGAGCCAGGTAATAAGGCAGGAAGACCCAGATACCTATATAAGGCTAAGGATTACAATGAGCTAAAGGGCAAGATGCTGACCGATATTAAGGACTGCACTGATAAGATGGCTGACCTAGTGAATAAGGAGTTTAAGCCCTTAGAGATAAAGGCTTAACCTTTCAGCTAGCTTTCTGGCAGTTTCTGTGAAGAGCCCTTTTTCGAAAACGATTTTTCCATCTATAATGACTTTTTCCACATCAACCCTGTCAGAATTATAAATGAGATGTGATAGTACCCTATCAGCCTTTAGGGGATACAAGCTATTCTTGTTTACTAGGATAAAATCTGCCACATATCCGGGTTCTATCATTCCCCCCTTTTTACCCAAGAGCTTGTAACCGTTAACCGTTGCGGCTTTGAACACGTCCTTTGCTGATATTCTTGTTGTCCAGTAGTTATGCCTCTGCAATAGAACCGCGTTCTTCATTTCAATGAACATGTTGAGGGAATTGTTGCTCGCCGCACCATCAGTCCCGAGAGTAACGTTTACCCCAAGATCTAGTGCCTCTCGCATGGGAAATGCCCCACCAGTTGCTAGTTTCATGTTAGAAGTAGGGCAATGCGTAACTCCTCTAGAATTGACTAAATAATTCAATTCCCATGAGGTAACCCAACCTAGATGCACGCCGTGTACATAGGGTATAAGTCCCTCTTTCCAGATCACTTCTACAGGAAATAAACCGTGTTCTCTCTTTATCTGAAAGACCTCATCTCTAGTCTCCGATAGGTGAATATGCAGATGCTCGTCTCCTCGCAAGGCATCCCTCAGCTCTCTGATAGTCTTTAGATCTGTTGCGTATAGGCTATGGACATTTAATAAGGGCGAGAAGAGGGGAGTTGAACCTAGACTCCTCATCTGCTTCACGACCTCATCTGCAGATTTATGGTTCATGAGAATGGGACCGGCCATGCTCCTTATTCCGTATTTGGTGGACAGCTCCCTGATATCTTCTGGGTTAAAGTACATATCGATGAACGCTGTTGTACCTGAGGAAAGCATTTCCAGGACAGCTAGCTCTGAGCTTATCCTCATTACCTCTCCAGATACCTTTTCCTCCTCCCTCCACATTTCCCCTAACCATTGCATCAACTCCCCGTCATCGAAGAAGCCCCTAAGGAAAATCATTGAAGCGTGAGTGTGCGAGTTTACTAAACCAGGTAATAGGACGTAATTTCTGCAGTCCACTTCATCGCCGTCTTCGTTATTTCCCACTTCCCTTATCAGACCCCTTTCCACGACAACATTTACGTTCTCCTTTATACCACTTGAGTCCAGAACGAACGCACAACGCTTTAAAGTATACGGGTTATTCTGTACTCCCACTCAAATTCACCTAACCTATGAATTTCACCCTCTACATTTAATCTTCTTTGGAATAGAGGTGCAGATACCACGAAAGTCTCTGCCTCACCACCTTCAAACGCCGGGTTGAAACCAAAAGCCTTAGCCCTTGAGATGATCTTCTCGACATCAGTTTGAGTGACCACTTTACCGACAAGTTCAAACGGAAAACCGTAGGCAGAAGCAGACGTGATGATGAACTCAAAGCCGTAACGGATTAACTCTCGCATGTACCTCTCCTGATCCTTTCTCCAAAGGGGGGAATAGGTCTTGAGGCCCAGATCGTGGGCTATGAGATTAATGTTCATCCTTTGGTAGTCAGAGAGTAGGGCACCGGTGAGTATTCCCTCAGCTCCCAGGTCTCTTCCTTCTCGTAGCGCCATCCTTAAATCTTGGAGCTCCTTATCCCTTTCACCCGAGGACTCCACGAAAATTTGAGGTATGTTAAGGACCTGAGCCTGATACTTTGTAAACCTCACGTTCTGGTACTGGAACATCCATGAGTCCCTACGTCCCGGTAAAATGGTTATAAGGCACTCCATTTTGAAACCGTGCAACAAGGCCCAATGTATGGCATACGTACTATCCTTCCCTCCTGAGAAGAGAGAACATAGCTTACGACTCATCTGACCTCCTCGCGGCTCTAAGGGCAGGTTTTGTTTTGATAAAAGTCATTTATAAAAAAAGATTAACTTTGAGGTTTATTAAGATGTTCAGTGTATCATTTCTTTTTCTGTTCGGCTCCAGCCTGTCCCTGTTGACCTTGCTCCTTCTTTCCCTTTCCCTTTGCCATTAGGGATCTAATTTAATAGTCTCTAGTAAAGTATTTTAAAGATTATTCATATACTCAAGGCTAAATAGTATCGTAAATTTGGTTGGAAAATTTTAGATCCTGATTAAAATCGATACCTTCTTTTCTGAAATAATCTAGTATTCTTCACCATTACAACCTGATTATATTTTAATTTTCTCTAGGTATAGATTGACAAAATTTAAGGTATCAATTCATCAAGCAATCTTGTTCTTTAGCTAGAGAACAAAAAAACTTTTAGTATTACTTAATATACTAGAGTGCCAGAAGAGCTTTGAACGTTGAGAATAAAGGTCAGTTATCCTGTTCACGTTAATAAGAGACTTGAGACTAGGATCAACCATACCGATTTCCCTAGTTCCCACAACGTAAACGCTCGGGGAAGAGTAAACCACGTCCGTAAGGCTAGGGGAGCTCCTTAAACGCGAGACTAGAAATTGCGTGGAGTAGCATGATAAGAGGGGTTGGATTTTCCCACATGTTATAGTAGTGGAAACTAGCTCTGGTTTGGAACAGATTAGCTCAACTAGCGAGCGCTTAAGAAACGGAAAATCGCATCCTGTAATGAAAACTTTAGGTTTTTCCAAGAACTGGATCGCCTTTGCCACACCTGCCAGTGGGCCTCTCCTATCCGGGTCTAAGATCTGCACACCCTTACTGACGCGCCTCTCCTTACTAGTCACTATGATAGGATTGAGGAAATTGGAGGTCACTCTGTCTAGCATTGTTTGACCGTCAATCTCGAAGTCACACTTATCAGCACCGAACCTTGAGGAGCTGCCGCCTGCCAACACTATTACATCAAATAAATCTCTGGACAATCACTTCATCACCCTGTTTGTAAGTTAATCCCCTCTTAAGTATGGTAAACCCAGATGCTTTTCCGAGCTCACTGTATAAGCCCACACCCCATCGCAGAGGATAAGCGTCACCACCGTCTAGTTTTACCAGATAAACGCTGTCCATTTTATGGTCCACGTCTATTCGAAAGCCCAATTTGGCACGGACGTACTCCCTGAGCTCTACCCCAGTCATCCTAGAGAGGACGTGAAGACCATGCTCGTGAAAAACTGTTATGGCTGATATGATCTGCCCCGGTAGGATCAACACAGGTTTCCCGAAGATCTCTCCCAATCCCCCCCTTTTTATCACGTTAGTAGATACGCCTTCGAAGATCAGATGTCCCATTTCTGACGTGGCCCTCTTTACGAAATCCTTCTCCCCTACCGATGATCCACCTATTGATATAACATAATCGTAAACCAGGCACTTTGAGAGAAGTTTTTTCACGTCGTCCAAGCTGTCCCTTGCTACACCTTGATATTTGACCTTACCAAACCTTTCTAAAAGTTTGAGGAAGAAGGGAGATATTGAGTCTGGGATGCCCTCCCCGGTCTCACCCCAAGGGAGTATTTCATCTCCGTTCCCAAATACACAGAAGTTAACGTCAAACACCTTTAAACTCTTAATTTTCTGCTGCTCCAGAATGGGGATATGGTACGGGGTTAGGAAAGTCCCCCTCGCTATCAGTAGGTCTCCGCTTTTCACATCTTCTCCCCTTTTCCGTACATCCTTCCCTCTTGAGATAGGGCCGTTAACCCTGAGGAGTCCGTTCTCGACCTTAGTGTACTCCACTCTGGCCACGGTATCTGCGCCAAGCGGGATGGGAGAACCGGTGGTTACATAGTATGCCTCCCCCTCATTGAGGCTAGGCGGACTGACAGACTTTGGGAACAGCTCACCTACTATCCTCAATGCCCCGTACTTGAGCAAATCGTCATACCTAAACGCATACCCATCCATTGCTGACACATCACGGCTAGGAGTATCAACAATGGCACGCACATCCTCAGCAACGACTTTACCTATTGCTTGATATGGAGTTAACTCGGTCACCCTAGCTGCCTGAAAGGGCATCTTCTCTATGAGAGATCTGGCTTCCTCGATTGGAACAAGCATTCATAACTTTTCTTTCCCTGTAGTTTATATGAATTGCACTTTTCAGATACTTGGAAAGAAGGACAGTGGCAAAACCCTTGTCCTGGAGAAAGTTATTTCCGCCCTAAAGGAAAGGGGACTCGTAGTGGCTACTGTAAAACATACTCACCACATAATAAATCCAGAAAATAAGGACACAGCTAGATATATGAGTTCAGGTTCAGATGTAACGGTTCTTCACAGCAATGATTGCGCCCTTTTCTGGGGATGCGACGACTTAAGTTACGTGAATTATTTGCCAGCGGATGTCATTTTAATTGAGGGTTTTGAGGACATAAATTTAGGCAAGAGGTACCTAATCACAAACCCATCGGAAGCTGTCAAGATAGCCAACGATATAATTAAGGAGGCCTCCTTGTGTAGTAATGAGCCTAAGTTGAAGACCTTCCCTGAACACAATAATAAAATTGCCAAGATGCTATTATATAACCTTATGAAGAAGTGGGGATTAAAAGAGGTTAGAGTTATCGATGATTAACGGTTCCGATATCATTTCCCTTGATTGTTCCTCTACAGTTCTAGATACCATTTTCTTTATGAAGAGAAATAACGTAAGGAGAATTGTAGTAACCTGTGAAAGTAAGCTCTACGGCATCTTTACCGTCGACGAAGCCCTAAGGGAGATCCTAGAGAGATCCGTTGAGGAGAGGCTTAGGGACGTTAAACTGAAGAAGATAATAACAGTTCGGAGCAACGACCCCTTTGAGATATCCAGGAGTATGATAACTGGATCTGTAGACTCTGTAATTCACTACGGGAAGATAATTACCGAAAAGGACGTTGTGAGGGATTATCAGTGGAACAATGAAGAGAAGATCTACTCTTTAGGGGTAAAAGCTTTGACCATAGAAGGCTTCACAAGAGTTTCAACCGCAGCTGAAATTATGGTAAGGAACTCAATAAGGCATTTACCAGTGGTAGATGATGAACCAGTGGGAATGCTTTCATCTAGAGACATAGTTTACAGGTTTTCAGATAAACTAAACCTCCAGGAAGAGGCTAAACAGGTCATGATCCCCTTCATTGTTAAGGGAGACAAGGAAATGACGTTGAGGGAAGGTGTGGATTTAATGCTCAAAAGAGGGGTCGGAAGCCTAGTTGTACCCGATAAGGAGGGCTTATATATTATCACTTTCAAAGATCTTATTAAACATATTTATATGTATAGTATGAAAATCTGATATGGTAAATTTCGTTTGCCCTTTAGACAGATTACCCCTTGATAAGGATCTGAAATGTCCGAGGAACCATCAATTCAAGTTCGATGACGGAGTGTACGATTTTCTGGGATATGAACCTAAGAACAATGATGTGCTGGAAAAGGTCGCCCCCCTTTACGAAGGTGTTTGGGCCCCGTTGGGATTTCTAATAACTGGGAGGTCATCCTACTCAAAAATGTTGAAAGACGCGGCACACTACGCTAACGCCAGGGAATTCCTAGATGTAGGGACGGGACCAGGGAAGATATTTGACTATGTAGATTGCCGGGAATGCTATGGCCTCGACATATCTAGAAAATTCCTCAAAATACTTAAGGCCAAAAGACCTAACGTGATTTCTGTTAGAGGTGACGCTAAGGCCCTACCCTTTCCTGACGAGAGCTTCTCAGGTGTCTCATCAATTTTCGTTATCCATATGCTAGATGAGCCTTCAAAGGCCCTCTCTGAGATCTCTAGAGTTCTTAGGAGAGGAGGAAAATGTAGCATAGGTGTCTTAACAAGTAGGGGATCGGTGGCGAATTTACTATCGAAATGGTGGAAGTTAGAGTTAAAGGCTGAATCATTTTATATCGGAAGCCTGGAGAATTTGAACCTAAGGATTTACGGTTCAAGCCATATGGGTCCTTGGACTATTTTTAAGTGTCAGAAACAGTAGAACTATCTGGCCTTATCCAACCTCTTAAGGCGGGCTTTGTCATTCCTTTTTCAATAAGTGAAATCATTACTCTTAGACTTTTACTGCTCTTAATGGAGATCTTCCTTCCCTAAAACTCCGCTGGCCTTGGAAACGAAATATAAGGCATAGAAGACACTTCAGGAGGCCGAAAATTTGAGGGTCCTTACCGCAACTTAGCTTCGCTTTACCACGTGAGACTTTTTCAAGGCAACGCCCAAAGAGCTACAGCAAACAGCACGTAAGAAACTCCGTTTGCCACCTCAGCTAGCTTTACCAACAATCCCTGAAGAAATAGGGCGTATATCCCTATGTAAAGCCCCATAAATATTCCGAAAAAGAACATACTAAATACTACGTAAGCAGCTAGATCTCCTTCTCCCATTAATAAGTAGTAGAGCCTCTTGTTGTTCGTTACCCCAAATATTATTCTCTCAGCTCCTAGAATTACTCCCACGTAATAGAGTATATATGGATTAAAGGTGGCTATCATCTGAAATAAATTAAAAGGAACCTTATCTATGAGATATACAGAGGAAAAGAACATTAAGGAACCTATAAGAATGCTGACTAACCTTTTTTTCACTGTTGTATCGACATTGGCCATGAGTATACACCTACGTAACTCTCATTTAACTCTATGTCAAATAGCTCTCCTAGGAGGAGACCTCCCAGGGCACCTAGGAATAAACCCGGAATACCGGCCAATTTTAAACCCAAGGAAGCTCCTAACACACCGCCTACACCCTTACCAACATATCCGTTATTTACCTTAAACACAGTGGCGAAGTTGGTGCTACCACTTCTACCGTTCTTCTTCAGGAAATAGGCAGCTTCAGTTATGGACTCTTTCAACTCTTCAATATCGTCGGATCTGTACAGGGTGGCATAAATCTCCTCGTTATTGATCCTTTTACTCATGTAGGGGATAAATCCTGCCCTTCGTAGATCCCCTAGGCCAGACGCGTCCTTCCTTTCGCTAGCCACCCTAAAAATAACCTTAAACATAGAGTAATTTTTTATTATCATCCTTAAATACTTTTGTCATTTCGATTTTCGTACCTCAATCTTTTTACCGTCGAGCTTAAACAATAATTTTGGCGATATCTATGGCGGGAGAGAGTAGGAAGTTCTACGCTGTTGTAAAGGTTGATAGTTTAGAAGTGCCTGACTCGTTGTCCAAAACAGGGCTTCACGATCACATTTCAGCCGCGGTTGATGAGGTTATATCTAACGTGAAGGCCTTTCTAAAGGAGCAGGGAATGATGGGGAAGTTCAACGCTTACATTGAGGTCTTCGCCAAGGAGGAGTCCGTGACTAGGCTTATAGAAAGTATAAAGACTAAGATTAGAACTTAAGTATTGTTACTATGGCAGAGTTATCTGAACCTCTAGAAAATTACCTTAAGGAAATTTATGAACTGGAGGAGAGTAAGGGAGTCGCTAAGGTTGTTGATCTTATAGAAATATTCTCGATCTCTCCTGGTACCATAAGTAAGGCACTTGACAGACTCGAATCTTTAGGTTTCATAGATAGGAGCTCCAGGAGAATTAAGCTTACCGAGGACGGGAAAAAGCTCGCCGTGAGGCTGATTAGGGCACACAGGTTATCTGAAAGACTCCTAACAGACGTCCTCGGTTTGGACTGGATCCGAGCCCACGAGCTTGCACATAGATTGGAGCATATATGGCCTGAGGACGTTCTAGACAAGATAGATCAAATTACTGGTCGCCCAAAGACGTGTCCCCATGGACATCCCATCCCTGGAAGAGAGGGAGTAAAGGGGACGCCGCTCTCTAACGCCAAGGAAGGGGATTACGTAGTTCTCATGATAATTAGAGAGGTTGAGTGGATTCTAAGGTCCGCGGAGACCATAGGGCTGATGCCTGGGGTTAAGATCTCAGTTTTAGAGAATCAAGGAGATTTAGTAAAAATAAAGATATCCAACAAAGAATTCACCATCCCTAGGGCGCTGGCCGAGCAGGTTATGGTGAGTTAAGATGGATGAGCTCATGAAGCTCATCCTTGCCCATATCTACAAGTACGGACCTGACAATCCTTGGTATATGGCTAGGAGGCTAATGGGTGTGAGCGGTTGGGCTCCCAAGTACGACGTAGATGAGATAGAGGCGGCGTGCAAAAGGTTAGAAGAGATAGGTTATCTAGTCAGATTTCAAGGTTCACTGAAAAGGTCGGTAACGTCTTCCGTTAAGCCCTGGCTGAAGGTGAAAGCCAAGGAAATGGGTACTAAGCCTAAGGGAATATACTACGATTTAACAAAGGAAGGGAGGAAAGTGGCGTCCCAGCTTTACAAAGAGTTGAAGAAAAATGAGAATCATAAAGATCCTCACGGAGAATAGAAACCTAAGGTTGTATTGGGTCTCGACGTCACTCTCTCACATTTCAGGTGTTATGTTCAGTGTAGTTTCTGCTTATATCTTTCTACAGAACTCCGCTTCCTTTTACTCTGCAGTGGTTGGCATAACTTTGCTGGTTTCTGCGCTAATTAGGTTCCCATCAGGATACGTTAGCGACAGACTTGATAGACGAAAAACAATTGTCTTGATAAGACTTTTACAGTCCATAGTAATCTTGTTCCCTATCCTTGGAACGCAATGGATGGTGATATCGTTTCTAGTGTTTAACGCCCTATCGTCTCTAAACGTACCGCTTTCAGCCGGATTGGTGCAGTCCATCCTGGAAAAACGGCAAATGGTTGGAGGCACGTCACTTAACTCATTGGCTATCTCGGTCTCATCCTTAATAGGAGCGTCACTAAGCGCCCTCTTTCCTGTCCTAGGGATTGTACCTTACCTTATCATAGTAGCTTTAATGCGGGGAACCACGTCGCTATTTATTGGAAATATTACCGTCAGGAAAAGATCACCCAGTAAGTTAACCAAGACCCCGATATCATTCGTACTCCTTCCGTCTCTAGTACTTTCCATTCTCGGAGTTACCCCTATCATGTTAAATACCGTAGTGTTCGTTCAGTCCCCACAGGAGATCTCCTTGTCCACGATTAGCTTTCTAACCACTTTGGGTAATATTTTCGGAGCAATAGCTGCGGGGGAACTGGTTAAAGAGGACAAAATCAGACTGTTTGTTTACGGATCCCTATTGGGCCTTTCCGTCACTCTGATAGGAATAAGCGTTCTACAATTATTAATGATATATCCACTACTCTTCGTTAGGGGTTTCCTGAGCACCATGGAAACAGTGTCAATAAGGTCAGACTTAAGGATAAGGGTTCCCAATGAGATAATGGGCAGGGTCTGGGGTAGCGTAACTACAGTATCTTCTCTGTCCTCAGCGCTCATAACCCTCATCTACTCGGGCATAGTGGAAATCTTCGGTACCAGGCTACCCTTAGAGATTTTCGGCTTGCTTCTTTTATCCTTGAGTTTTCTTATGATCGGTAATGGAGGAGTTGGTAGAAAAAATCCTAGAACTGGCGGACCCAGAGAGAGCTCTAGAGAGGAAGGTAAGATTAAAGGAGGATAAGGTAGAGGTCCAGGGATTTCAGCACTCCTTTAAAAAACCGTTGGTCGTATCTGTGGGAAAAGCATCGGTGAAAATGGCTAATTTTTTCCTAAAGAGGCTAAACGACTATCAGGCTATAGTTGTTAGACCGAAGGGAAATCAAGAGCCTGTGCATGGGAACTGCGAAATAATAGAAGCTGGTCATCCAAACCCTGATAGGGACAGCATTAGGGCAGGGAAGAGGGTGGTAGAACTGCTTACGGAGGAAAGTTATGATGTGGTGTTTTTCCTTCTTAGTGGTGGGGCGTCTGCATTGATGGAGGATCCCATTCCGCCGTTAGAGGAGTATATGGAGATAAACGACAGACTAGTAAAATCCGGCCTTAGCATCCAAGAGATAAATATAGTGAGAAAGCATCTCTCTAGGGTTAAAGGAGGTAGACTAGCCCAATTGTCAAAGGCACCGATAGTTACTTTTGTAGTTAGTGACGTGCCAGGAGACGATCTCTCCACCATAGGTAGCGGACCTACTGTACCAGATAACTCGTCAATGGAAGAGGCTAATCAAATACTTCAAGAAATAGGGATAAAAACAAGGTATCTCAGCGAGACGCCCAAGTCATTAAACAACTCTTATGCTTTGGTAGTTCTTGACGTTGCTGAAGTACTAAATGGTATAAGCAGTTTTGTACCCAACCCTGTCATACTCTCGTCTGAAGTGAGGGGAGACGCAAGGTCCTTAGGTGCCTTTATGGCTTCAATCCTGAACACGAGGGACATTCCGTTCTCGAGGCCATTTACGATATTAATGGGTGGGGAACCAGAAGTGAGAATTGAGGGAAAGCCTAGAAAAGGGGGGAGAAACGGAGAAGTTTGCTTATCTTTTCTAGAATGGGTGAAAAAACAAAGGTTCAAGTTGATTGCGTTGGCTACGGACGGGATTGATGGAAACAGCGAGTACGCAGGTTGCGTATTGGACGAATCAATAACGATCCCAAGGAAGGAGATTAGGACAGCCCTCAGGGAACACTCCTCCTACGAGTTATTGGAGAGATTCGAGGCAATAATCAAAACTGGACCTACAGGGACTAACGTGAACAACGTTTATGTCCTTATGGCACCCTGACTCCTTATCTTCTTTTGTAACATCAACAGGCCCCTAGCTATGGCCTCTGGCCTGATGGGACATCCTGGAATGTAGAGATCTACTGGAATCCCCACATCTGAAGGGAGAACAGTATTGTAGGAGTTCCAGAAAATTCCTCCCTCCAGTATACAAGCTCCCATAGCTATGACGTACTTAGGTTCAGGCATTTGGTCGTATACTATCCTAGCTGCCCTGGCCATCTTCCTAGTTAGCGTGCCCTCGATTGTTAATATGTTAGACTGCCTGGAGGAGGCGAAAGGTAACATGCCGAACCTTTCGGCGTCAAACCTAGATGCGGCGAAGGCCCCAAACTCGGTGCCGCAACAGCTGGTGGTAAAGTGGGGTGGCCACAGGGAGAAGGATACTCCCCAGTCCCTCAGAGATCTTATTGGCTTCCTGTTCAGCAACCACTGAGCTGCCTTTCTTGCCGCTTCGTCTAAATTTCCGGTTAGAAGCAATTGTTCAGTCATCTTTGATCAACCTATACTCGATTTAACATATTAATAAGCATTATACAAGGATTCTTTAAATGCATTAATAACTTTCTTATTTACTAATTTTATTTGATAATAATTGTTCGTTATCAATGTCAATCAAGGACGGTAAGTTGATTATAGGGTACTGAATATAAACATTGGATTTTCAACTCTTTGAGTAGATCCAGAACGGCTTACCCTGATACATGAGGCGGGGAGATTTCCATGAAAATTTTATATATAATAGCGTCCATTAATCTATTGCCGAGGTCGCCTAGCCAGGTTAGGGCGGCGGCCTGCTAATATTTGCAGGCAGCCGTTGGGGGAAACCCCGCGCGGGTTCAAATCCCGCCCTCGGCGTACCTTTCATTGTCAACATGGTAATTGCTAGCTGTTTGACTCTAAACCAAGACATATTTAGACAGCCTGGGTTCTGCCAAGCTCAAAGGCTAAAGGTTACTCAGTATCCTCAGCAGCTCCCTCTCATATAGGGTCTGCAGCAGCTTGCCATCTCTATCAACCACGGCTATTACTGGAGTCTCTGTGGCCCTGAATCGCCTTAAGGCGTCAACAACTCTCTTATCGCTTTCCATTATTACGGTCTCATTTAGATCCACATCTGAGGCTCTAAGCTTATCATAAAGTGAAGGATCTATCTCCAATAACTGCTGAACTGTAATGTTTCCTACTGGCCGTTTGAACTCGTCCACTATAACTATGGCCCTAGCACCCCTCTCCGTCATCATTTTAATGATGTCTCTGAGAGTATTACGGGTCTCTGCAAAAAGAGGATTGGGTAGTTGGGACAATTTGTCTAATCTCTCGTTAAACTTAGGTTTACTATAAATAGTTGTAATGCCTCTCGTCTTCAATTTAAATAAAATAGGCACTATTATTGCTACTAGAGTGATGGATAAAGCTGAGTAAGAGTACTGCAAACTGGAGATCCCTCCGCCTACCAACGCTGAAATTAGGAGAGACGAATCCACTCCTCCCTTTGAGGACATACCAATAGCGTTGGCGAGGCTGTCAGTTTTAATGATAAAAGAAGAGATTAATCCAGATAAAAATTTTGACATAAAAATGAGTCCAGCCAGTATCAAGCCAATAGAACCGATATATAGATTGATAGGAGCGAAATACAGACCTATACTCACAAAAAATAGAGGCTCAAAGAATCCATAAGTCAATCCGCGGACCTTTTCTTTTAGGTCCGGTCTGTCCTTTAGGTAGTCCTTAAGCAGGAAGCCAAGGAAAAGGGCGGCAATTGCTGAGTTGAAACCGAATAAGTCCGCTACGTAACCTATAATCAATATCAGTGATACGAGAAACGCGAGCTCTACCTCCCTGACCTTTACGAAGCCCTCAATTGTCTCCAGCATCCTGGATAATTTAGGTCCTATAAATATAATGGCAATAAATAAAACTAAAATTTCAAGGCTTTGCTTAATAATTTCTACCGGCGAACTAACCTTTAACATCATAGCAAACAGTATGACTGACATTATTTCAACGAGAGTCCCTTGATAGAACATCAACCGCCCCAACCTACTCGTTAACGTCCCCGTATCCATAAGAAGCCTGGTCATTGGGCCTACGCTGGTGGTTATTAAAGGGAAAACTATTGCAAACGGTTCAGATAGACCAATTCGAACCAGATAGAAATAAATTGCTATAAATGGTATTACAAGTTGAATAATGGATGATATTAATATTCTTCTATCTAAATTAAATTCGTCGGAGAACTCCTCCGTCCCTGCTAGAAATAGGAGGAAAATTATACCCAGGGAAGTTACGAACGAGATAACGTTGTTAATCCCAATAAAGTCCAGAACCCCTCTTCCTAACACTATTCCCACCACTATGGCGCCGACAAAAGGTATCAAACCTATTCTAGAGAACCCCTCTTCCATGAGCTTCGCTAGAGCCAACATAATGCCAATGTAGAAGAGGGACTGAATAACTGGATTCATATACAAAGACTTTTTACTTTAACATCTCACTTTAAAAGTGATGGAGATAAGCAGGAGGGAAGTTGAGTACCTTAATGCCATCAAGAAGCTAAACGATAAGGGAGAGCCAGGAAAACTGACACAGATTGCGAAAGAGATAGAAGTATCCCCTGCAAGTGCTTTTGAAGAACTCAAGCACCTTGAGAAGAAGGGCCTTATCCTGAAGCAGAACAATAACGTGTTTATCACAGATGAGGGAAAAAGAAGCCTCTCCAAGGCGGTTAGAGCCCACAGGGTTATAGAGTCCCTTCTAGTTAAAGTGGGGATTGACCCTATTACAGCGTGCGACTACTCCAGCCAATTCGACCTTAACGTGCCTGACGAAATAATAGAGAGGTTGTACGATTATTTGGGAAAACCTAATAAGTGTCCACATGGTTTCGATATCCCATGATCTCAGTACCTCCTTCATACCTTTACATTTTCGCTCTCATGATCCTGGAGGGGATGTCGCTACCTATCCCCAGCGAAATAATAATGCCTTTAGTGGGTTACTATTCCACTAAAGGGGTTCTAGATCCTTACCTAGGTCTCATGGTCGGTACTGTTGGAAGCTTGATCGGATCTCTAATAGACTATTACATTGCCCTTAAATTGGGGAGGGCATTTATCTTAAAGTATGGTTACGTCTTTAAATTGACCCATGAGAAGCTGGACGCCTTAACCAACTGGTTCTCCAAATATGGAGCCCAGTCTGTTTTCCTTTTCAGATTCGTGCCACTGTTTAGGGCCCTGATATCCTTCCCAGCCGGTCTTGCAAAGATGAGACTACCACTCTTTATAGTCTTTACTTTTCTAGGCCATCTCATGTGGGATTCCGTTCTGGTCTACATTGGAATAGCTTTCGCCCCCACGTGGCAGTCCATTATTAATCTCATAGACAAATACATGTACGGTTTAGCCATTGTTATAGCGGTAATTGTAATAGCCTATATTTTGATTAAAGGAAACTTTTTAAAGTTTTAACTAGAAGAACTAATATGATTGAAATAATACTTTCTCCATTACAGTACCTTCTGGCTGTCGTTGCAGGAGTTCTTGTTGGTTTTAGCCTGGGTCTAATAGGAGGAGGCGGTTCAATCCTAGCTGTACCTTTACTTCTGTATTTTGTAGGCTTAGCCACTATTCCTGCGCAATACGCGTCATCGCCTGTCTTAGCCAAGGAGTACGTGAATTTCGTAGACCACGTAGCTCTAGGAACTACTGCCTTAGCAGTCGGTCTGAACGCTTACATAAACAGCTATATACACTTTAGAAAGGGAAACGTAAAGGTGAAGGAAGGAATTACGTTCGCAATACCTGGCGTTGCTGGAGCTACCTTCGGGAGTTACCTAAGTCACATAACCCCAGGACAATCCTTGCTTTTCTTTTTCGCAATCTTGATGATAGCAATAGCGCTCATGATGATGAGGAATAGGTCAGCTGACGGAGCGAAAGTTGTAACACAAGAGAGACCGGGATTAATGAGAATTTCCATTGGTAAAATTGTCCCGACTGGTTTCATTGTAGGCTTCGCGTCTGGATATTTCGGAATTGGTGGGGGATTCCTAATAGTCCCAGGATTACTGTTCAGCACTAGCATTTGCATGATAAAGGCTGTAGGGACTTCGTTGATAGCAGTGGGGACTTTCGGAATAACGAGTGCCCTCATTTATTCAGTGTACGGTTACGTTTTACCTGTCATAAGCATACTGTACCTCCTTGGTGGGATAGCAGGAGGGTACGGTGGGGCTTCGATTGCAAGTAAAATGCCGAGAGGAACTCTTAGAAAGGCTTTCGCCATAATCATAATCATCGTTGCTATATACATTATGGTTCAGAATTACAAGGGAATATTCCTTTTCATACATTGACGTTGGAATTCGACATGTCACTGTAAACTTTTTCTATTTCCTTCTTTAATGAATTCAAACATTTTTCTATATTTTTCTGTAATTCTCCCCAATCCTCATTTTTAATGGCATTAACTATTTCCCTTTCTTCTTCTGCGCAACCGAATTTCGCACCTTTTCTGTGAAACTCCGTTAGTTCTCTGTCCACCCACTTGAACAGGGTAGCTTCCTTTCGTTCTTCTACGTGCCTTTTCACTTTTTCCAGTGAAGTCCTCAGTAAAATCATATCCTGTAGCTCATAAAATTTCTTTGGAATAGACATGATGTAACTTTGGATAGAGGTTAAATAAAAGCCATAGTTCAATATAAAGTCACTCAATGGTGAAGTAGCATATGGATCAGAACAGTGGAAAAGACCCGAGTTTTCTGACTTACATTTTGTATTCAATTGTGGGAGCTGTCATATTGATATTAGTCTCATTTCCACTTTCAGCGGTTGCACCATTGGACGAGCCTAAAGTCTATGCCTACGGAAACGCATATTACGATTTGGGCGTCCCAGTGGGTGTGTCATTTGTAGCTTTCATTAATTTATTGATATTTATCATATCTGCTATTCTTTTTTGGGGAGGGAAGAACATTTTTAAAAACCTGATCATAGACTCCTCTGCCCTATCTTTCGTTTTCTTAAATTATCTTAATTATTATATTATTTCCATTGTTTGGCACCCGGTTATAACTGTGCTTCCGTTTATGCTATTAATCCATTATAATGGTTCCAACTCACTCCAGGTGGACCTAGGTCAGATAGTATTAATAATTTATATCTACAGAATGATTAAGAGAGCTAGAAGACCCCGCCCCTTACCAGGGCTGGAATCGGTAAAACCGGCGGATGAAAGTCCTCAGCCGGGCGGGGTACAGTGATGACGCCGACATAAACAGATAAGTGAAGTAAGGGTCGATAAACTGACTGTTCACATAGTTTTAAAACCTAAATTTTATCTTGAAGAAACTTATGGAAGTTCCAAAGGCCAAGCCTGATGATTCAAAGGACTTTGATTTGAAGTACGCCTACAGGGCTTTAATGGTGCTAGCTCCGCTGGCAATTGTAGTGATGTACACTGAGGGCATGTTAATTCCTTCCCTAGTAAAGATAGAGGACGACTTTGGGGTCAACGCTGCCCAGGTAAGCTGGGTTTTAACAGTGTACCTTCTGACTGGCTCAGTGATGAACCCTATAGCAGGGAAACTTGGGGATCTGTATGGCAAAAAGAGAGTTTTGACAATCATCATATGGATATATGCCCTAGGAGTGACCTTAACCGGGTTTGCACCTACCTTCAGCCTGCTGATACTAGCAAGGGCAGTTCAGGGGCTAGGATTAGCTATGTTTCCACTTGCTTTTAGTCTTATAAGGGAAGAGTTCCCTCCCAGGCTGGTCCCTACAGCCCAGGGTATAGTAAGCGCCATGTTCGGAGCGGGTTCAGCTATAGCCTTACCCATTGGAGCCTACATTTCCCAAAACTTTGGCTGGCAGTACACTTACCACTCTGTGATACCATTTGTTGTCCTCATGGCTGTCCTGACCTCTACACAGATAAGGGAATCCAGATACAAAAATCCCAACAGTAGAATTGACTTCATTGGGGCTGGGATACTGTCCTTATCTCTAGCCACTCTCATACTAGGGTTTAGCGAAGCACCCACGTGGGGATGGAACTCTCCATTGACTATAGGTGATCTTTTGTTCTCCCTATTTGCTTTTTCATTTTTCATCTTTTATCAGAGCAAGAATCCATTTCCTTTAATATCGGTAAAGCTTCTAAAAAGGAGGAACGTGCTCATAGCCAACATGGCTGCAGTTGTTGCCGGGTTCGCAGTGTTCATGGGGTCCCAGACCCTAACTTACCTATTTGAGGAACCTAATCCAATTGGCTTCAACTTGGACATCCAAGCAACGGGGATAGCTCTTCTGCCCACTGCCCTAATACAACTTGTCAGTGGACCAATAGCGGGGAGGCTAATATCTTCAAAGGGACCTAGATCCATAATGATAGTCGGTTCCACGATCTTAATACCGGTTTACCTAGCGTTATCTCTTCTGGTAACTAATGGTGGGCAGAACATCGATCCTGTAATCCTCCTGGGAACCCTAGCAATGCTAGGAGCTACCTTGCTCAACGTAAGTCTGGTAAATATGCTTACCTTCTCTGTGGAAAGACAAGTTATGGGAACTGCAACCTCAATCAACACAGTTTTCAGATTGATAGGGGGGACAATAGGTCCCTCAGTCGCTGGTGCCATCATGGGGACTTATCAAGCAAGTTTAGTGGAAATGATACCGTTTAATAGCAACACCATATTCTATCCCATAGAACTACCCTCTGACTATGCGTTCTCCTTAATTTTCGTAGTAGCTACAATATTGTCGGTGGTTATGACTTTTCTCTCGCTGATGGCCAAGAATATTAAACTCGGTAACCTAATGGACAATAGCCATGGAGCAGTTGCAGGACATTAGGAACTCAGTAATAAGCTGCGAAAGGTGCAAGCTAGCCAATACCAGAAGACGCGCTGTTCCTGGAGAAGGGATAGTAAGCGAGTTGATGTTAGTTGGAGAAGCCCCAGGATCGAGAGAGGACGCTCTGGGTAGACCGTTTGTAGGGTCTGCGGGAAAATTTTTGAACCAATTACTGACTAAAGCAGGTTTATCTAGAGAATCGGTATATATCACCAATTTGGTCAAATGTAGACCCCCTAATAATAGAGATCCAGAGAAGGAAGAGATAGATGCATGCTCACCTTATCTTATTGCTGAAATAAATGTAATAAAACCTAGGATAATAGTAACTCTTGGAAGCCACTCCACAGCGTTTTTTCAGAAAATTGCGGGGTTAAGTCAAGAACCCATATCCCGTGCCAGAGGTAAAACTTTCGAAATTGCCTTTGAACACGGTAAAGTTATAATTTTTCCTTCATACCATCCTGCTGCGGCACTATACAATCCGAATTTAAGCAAGGTTATGGAGGAGGATTTTATTAGGTTGTCTCAGCTCGTGAATAGATCAAGTTCAAAAACTATCACCATAGAAAGTTTTCTAGATCAAAATGGATCTGGGAATAAAGGGTAAAAAGGTTCTCGTGACGGCTTCGAGTAAGGGCATAGGCTTCGCCACAGCAAAGAGGTTTCTAGAGGAAGGAGCTGAGGTAGTAATCTCGTCCCATGATAGGGAAAATTTACACCGAGCTTACGAGAAACTAAAAGGGATAGGAAAGGTCCATGAAGTTGTAGCTGATTTAAGCAAAATAGATGAAGCTAAGATGCTTGTCCAAGAGTCCTACTCCCTCATGAAGGGATTGGATATCGTAGTCTACGTTACCGGTAGCCCTAAGCCGGGTAACCTAATGGAGCTAACCGATGAAGACTGGGGGGTCGCGTTTAACCTTCTCCTCATGAGTGCAGTTGTTATAATCAGGGAGAGCGCTCGACTAATGAAAGATGGGGGTAGAATAGTCCTTTCCACCTCAATGTCGCTGAAGCAACCCATAGATAACCTTGACCTATCCAACGTGGTGAGACTCTCCTTAGCGGGACTCATCAAAGTTGCTTCTAGGGAACTGGGTTCTAAGGGTATACTTGTGAACGGGGTTATGCCAGGTTGGACCATGACAGAGAGAGTCGGTCAGTTAGCTAGAGACAGGGCTAGGAGGGAAGGAAAGACAGAGGATCAAGTAATCTCCGAGATAGTTAAGGACGTCCCTCTTGGAAGAATAGGATCTCCAGAGGAAGTTGCCAACGTAATATTGTTCTTGTGTTCCACCCTCTCCACCTACGTCACTGGATCCCTTATACCAGTAGACGGAGGTTTAATAAGGTCAACCCTTTAAAGCGATTTGGCTAATAATATCCCCTTTTTTCTCTACGAAGAGTAATAACGTTCTCTAAGAGCCATAGCGTTATATGAACTTAGATAGTAATACACTTAAGTGATAGTATTGAGGCTCGGCGAGTTCTATACCAATAACTTCAGGAGTCTTGAGACAGTTGAACTTAGGAACTTGGGCGGATTTAACGTAATAGTAGGACCAAACGGTTACGGGAAGACGAACCTACTAACCTCGATTTTTCTTTTTATCAAGAACCTCTCAGCCGGGATTGAGAAAAGGTCGATTGAAGATAAGAGCCAAGAGTATCTGTTAATGTGGAATGGCTACGATACGTCTAGACCCATTCTATTAGGAGGCAGGCTTGAGTTTAACGAGAAGGAAGTAGAGAAGGTTACGGGTAAGAGTCAGAACGTGGTTATTGACCTGGTCAACAAGTTGAGATACATTAACGGATATTTAGAGTGGGACCTTGACTTGATAAGGATAAACGGTTCAGTGCCCTCCAAGGACGAGATAGAGAGCGCCAGAAAACTGTTGGACTACTCCGCATCTCAGATTGAGTACGTTCCCATTTTTGATCAGAACTACTTCGATGATGTTTTGAATAGAATTGTGGGGCTTAACAGGTCCCCCATTAACCTAAGGAAATATTGGTATGATTTCGCCAATTTAGTGAGCAACACGATCCCGGAGGTTAAGGGTATAGAAATCTGGGACTCAAAGAAGCTCGTACTGAACGTGTATAACTTGCCCATATATATAGATCTAGCTGCAAGCGGTTTCCAGAGAATAATCCTAATGTTATTTGTAATTTGGCTTAGTGGTAACAAAGTGCTTTTAGTGGAAGAGCCAGAAGTGAACATGCACCCCATAATGCAATATAAAATTGCTAAACTCCTGAAATCATGGACGGACAGCAACGTTCTGCAGGTTTTTATGACTACCCATTCACCCTTCATTGTATCCTCAGAGGTAGATAACTTCATTGTGTTGAAAAGAGGACAAGTGGCGTCCAATGCAATCGGTTTCCAACTCGATGAAGAGATCAAGTCCGCATTCTCTGTGTTAAAAATAAACGTGGGCGACATACTTTTTAGCAAGACGATAGTCATCTCCAGTGAGCTCGCGGAGCCTAGCGTGATCCTAAACTGGTTGAAGAAACTTAACGTGTACCCAGAGTACAACGGCTTAGTAATATATACGGTGAGGAACGAGCTGGAGCTACAGACTTGGCTCAAGTTAAGAAAGATGCTCAAGCTCGACATGCTCTTCCTTGGTCTATGCGACAAGATCGATAACGAACTTAAGGATTATTGCCTTCCCCTTAACAGGGAGGTTGAATCGTTTTATAGCAAAAGCGGCATGCTAGAGGCCCTAAAGAGAATTGGGATCTATCCTGATGATAAGGAAATGAAGGACCTATCAAGGGAGGACAACGTGAGGTGGTTAGCAAACGTGCTTAAGAGGAGGGGCTTAGATTACGGTAATATGAGGTCTGCCATTGGGGACATCATTTCAAGGATAGATTCCGTAGAGATACCCAAAGAGTTGGAAATACTTGTGAATAAAATTAAAACCGCACAGCCCATTTAATAAATTATGAGTCTAATTGGCATCGGCATCCTTTTAATCTTTGTAGGTTTCATTCTAATTTTCCTCGACATAATTGTGACAATGGCCAGATCCGTTAGATCAAGAGAGGAAACTGAAGAGGAGAAGCAAACGGAAAAAAGAGAGGCTGGGGGAATAATCTTCATTGGGCCTATACCTATAATTTTCGGGACGTCAAAAAATATAGAAAAGTGGATGATAATTGTGGCCTTAGCCATAACTGTTATATTAGTTGCCCTCTTCTTAATACAATTTATATGAGACCTCTAACCCTCATAGCCCTTATTACTCTCTCTACAGCTACTACCATTGCGGCGGTCCTAAGATCTTGATCTCCTAGGCTGTTGTACTTCTTGTAAATCTCCTCGAAGGCCTTCTCCATTCTAGTTAGGATAAGCTTCTTAGCGTCATCCTCATTAATTATTTCTCCCATCCTATTGTTTGCCCACTCGACATAACTTCCCACAACGCCACCGGAGTTAGCTAGTATGTCAGGAACGACCGGTATGCCTCTTTCCTTCAGTATTGAGTCTGCGTCTGCTGTGAGAGGACCGTTTGCTCCTTCTACTATCAATTTAGACTTTATCTTGGGCGCATTGTACTTATGTATAACATTCTCTAACGCTGCTGGAACTAGTATGTCTGTCTCAGTAACCAGTAGCTCGTCGTTTGTTACCTTCTTTCCCTCAGGGTAGTTAACCACAGATCCTGTGGTCTTCTTTACTTCTTCTAACTTGTTGTAATCCAGTCCGTTTGGATTTATGACTCCACCCTTAGAATCGCTTACACCAATAACTGTCGCCCCGTTTTCCTGGAAGAATTTTGCTGCAAAACTACCTAGATTACCGAAACCTTGTATGATAACCCTTCTACCCTCTAGTCCACCTAGGAATTTGTCTGCAGCTAACTTTGCAGTGTGTACAACACCTAAACCGGTACTGAACTCCCTAACTGAGAGACCTCCCAAGTCAACAGGCTTTCCGGTAAAAGTCGCTGGATCTATCTTTCCTGAGATCTTAGTGTATTCGTCTAAAAACCATGACATTATCTGTGAATCCGTGTTGACGTCTGGAGCGGGCACATCTATATCACTTCCAATGTACTTATAGATAGCATCGATGAAGTTCCTGGACAACTGTTCTAGCTCCTCCCTCGATAGAGATTTGGGATCTACCCTTACACCAGCCTTCCCTCCTCCGTAGGGTAACTGAAGAAGGGAGTTCTTCCAAGTCATTATCATGGAAAGGGCTATCACTTCATCCTGAGTAACGTTGGGATGGAACCTGACCCCACCCTTGTATGGACCTAGGGCGCTATTGTGTTGAGAACGCCATCCAGTAAACGTCTTTATTAGCCCGTCTTTCCCCTTTATCTGAATCTTTACTTGTATAACCCTCTCAGGAGTAGACAGAGCGGTTAATTGATCTTCATGTAGCCCTAGGATTTCCCCTATCTTATATAATTTTTTAGTCTGTTGTACATACAAATTGGAAGTTAAAACTTCTTCGACCGATGTCATTAATAATTAGTGATGAACGATTATTAAAAAATTTTTCTAGTCTTTTGCTTTAATTCTTTATACGAGACGCTTATCTCCTGTGTAGAATCACAAGTATTCCCACAACGACTAAGGTTACGACAATGGCTATGGTCAGAGATTCGGAAGGGTTCACAGGTTTATAAGGCAGGGTCTGATTGTAGTAACTGGTTACAATAGGGTAGTGCACATTAGGGTTTATGTACGTGTTACTGAGGAAAACTAACTTATAACTTGACTGCGATGGGAAGGTTTGGTTGTAATCCTCCTCAACTATCATCCCCTTACTAACGTAAAGGACGATCTTAGCGAAAGTTACGTTTGCCCTTACTATTTTGCCTTGATATTCCGACACGTTATACTGGTTACCGTTTATTGTTTTAATTACACTTCCTACCTGGTTGAAGTTTATGGAGTTCCAGACTAACGTTTGACCTGCCTCCTGAACGAAGTTGGTTGGCAAAGATGACAAGTTACCCACGTTTATAATGAAGTTCACTGGGGTTCCCTCAAGATAGGTGAAACCGCCTAGGGGGAAGCCCTCCAGTCCTTGGACGTTATATTTTACCATTAATAGAACATTGCCCGGTAGTTGGGCAGGATACACGTACTCTATATATCCGGATGGGACGTAAGACGCTGAGTAGTTGGAATACGTAAGGTTCTCGTAAACGAAACCTGGGTTTGTAGAGAAGTTGACAGCTTGTAGTTGAGTGGAATTTGAGTAACTTATTAGGGTCATATTGAATCTTAAGTTCGAATTGGTCGTGGATATGCCCTGGATCACTCCTGAAGGGAGTACGTTGAAAGTGTAACTCGAAGGGGAGACTTCCCTATATATAAATATGGTACCTCCACTTGAGTTCGTTGAGTTCACATAGGAGAGTATCAACGAAGTTTGGTTGGTCTGTATACCGTAGCTGGTCGAATTTGACATGAAAAGTGGGTACATGTAAGGGAAATCCAGACTCAGTGGGTCTAAGGCATAGTTCACATTATAAATTCCAGGTTTTACCACAGTTACGTTATTGACCGCTGTGTAATTGCTAATAACGTCCACCCTGACCCACGTACCATTGATGGACTCTACGTTATACTTAACTACACTCGTTTCAACCAGTTTGTTGACAGTTGAGTTACCTACCTTAGTAACGTTATACACGTTCAGGTAGTAATTCATGTTGACTGGAACGTGGTATCCTGTGGCCTCATTCCCGGTTGGATAAAATACTAAACCTGAAAGCGTATTGCTAAAGGCTAGTACTAACGTGAACGCCAATATGAGCGCTATGACGAACCTCAATTGTGACATCAGTATAGAACAATAGGATGATTTAATAACTTTTATCATCACTAGATCATCATCCGAGATGAGTAGACCGTTAGTTGCAGTCGGGTCTGTGATTTTCAGGAAAGATAGAGTCTTACTGGTCAGGAGGGCCCATCCTCCCAACGCAGATAAATGGGCTATACCCGGTGGAAAGGTGGAATTTGGGGAGACGTTGCGAGAAGCAGTCAAGAGGGAAACTTTGGAGGAGACGGGACTAGAGGTTGAACCTAGGGTCCTCATGGCTATTATAGAAGTCTTTAGGGAGGGTTACCATTACGTCATCTTAGACTTCATCAGCGAAGAAATAGGAGGAAACTTGAGACCCTCCTCTGACGCTAAGGAGGTCAAGTTCTACAGTAGGGAGGAGTTAGATCAGCTGGACTTGACTTCCACGACAAGGGAGATGTTAGAGAGATTCTGGCAGGGGGAGAGGATGCCTTTCATGATCACTGAAATCTCCAAGTAGACCCCTCCTTGGAATCTAAGAGCTTGACACCGTTTTTCAATAGGATATCTCTAATCTGGTCAGACAAATCGTACATTTGCCTTTTTCTCAGAATATTTCTTATTTCCACTACACTGTCCAATATTTTCTCTATCCTTTCCGTCTCTGCAGAGAACTCCTCATCCATGACTCCAAATACTTCGTTAAATTGCCTAAATCCGTCCAATGCTATTAGGGCACCTAAAGGATCCTCGCTGTATTGAAGTTTGGAGAATGTTACAGATGCTAACTCATGGATTGCAGATAAGGCATTGGCAGTGTCAAAGTCGTTATCCATGGACTCATTGAACTTTGACACCAAGGAAACAACCTGTTTCTGAGTCCTTATATCTTCGTCCTTTGCATAATATTTCGGCCCTTCCTGTATTATCTTCCTCAATATGGAAATGGAATCCTTGAGTCTTTGGAGGGCTCTGGAGCTTTGCTCTAGATTCTCCTCGCTGTACTCAACTGAGGTTCTATATTGGGAGGAGAGGAACCAGTAACGGAGCACGGAAGGGCCATACTTACCGAGAGCCTCTTTTAGTGGAACTATGTTTCCCTTGGACTTAGACATCTTCTCCTTCCTGATGGTTAGGAAAGCTACGTGCAACCAATACTTTACCCAGGTACCTCCAGTTAAGGACTCCGTCTGGGCCCTTTCATTCTCGTGATGAGGAAATACTAGATCCATCCCTCCACCGTGGATATCGATCTTGCTCCCCAAGTATCTCGTTGACATTGTGGAGCACTCAATGTGCCAACCTGGTCTCCCTTTACCCCAGGGGGACTCCCAGAAAGGTTCCCCCGGCTTATTAGCCTTCCAAAGGGCGAAGTCATATGGGTTTCTCTTCTCCT
The DNA here is from genome assembly GCF_013343295.1 of Metallosphaera tengchongensis. Taxonomy (NCBI): domain Archaea; kingdom Thermoproteati; phylum Thermoproteota; class Thermoprotei; order Sulfolobales; family Sulfolobaceae; genus Metallosphaera; species Metallosphaera tengchongensis. Next base: position 767,833 of record NZ_CP049074.1, read on the forward strand.
TTACCGCCTCTTCTTCCTGTCCCCAAGCCTCCATCCTTGTGTTGGATAGTTCGCCGTATTTAGGATAGGAATTCACGTCAAAGTAAACGCTTCCGTTGGAAAGGTAGGCGTGACCTTTTTCAATTAGTTTTTCTATAAATTCTATTATCTCCTTGATATGAGTTGATACCTTAGGGTGGAGGTCTATCCTCACCTTTAGGTCAGTCATCATCTCTAGGTAACTCTTGGAGTAGAGTTCAGAGACTTCCTCCCAAGTGACTCCGGTCTCCTTAGCCTTGTTTATTATTTTATCGTCAATATCTGTTATATTCTGGATCCGTATGACGTTATACCCCTTCCTTCTCAAGTATCTGGTCATAGCGTCAAAGGCTACGAACGTCCTACCGTGGCCTATGTGAACTTCATCATATACCGTTGGACCGCAAACGTACATCCTCACCGTGTCTTCGTAATAAGGAACGAACTCCTCTAGCCTTCTCCCAAGAGTATTGAACAGCCTTAACATAAAATCCACTTGAAATTAAGTTAGTATAGTCTCTATTAGGTTTTAGGTTAGCGAGGAATTATAACTATCTCTATGTAAAAATATGTCCTTTAAAATGTATTTATTGACTTTTAATAGACAGGGAAATATTAAACGTTGGTGGTGATGAATTCATGGACACGGACAAGGTCTCAAGTCCCATTTCCTTCAAGTTCCTCTTCATAGTGGTAATGGCTTCCCCCATGAGGTCAGTCAGCACGTCCAGACTACTCTCAGCAATCTCTCCGACCTTGCTTGACATCAGTGAACTTAAAACGGAAGGTTGCATCAGGTAAGCGTAAAGTATGTTGACCTTCTCCACTGTCCCAATGAGCGAGACTATGGACTGGTCCCAGTTTTTATCCTTAATGCTATTTTCAAATTTCTCAACTGATTCCAGAATTTTCTTCAACTGCATCTTAGAAAATGCTATTATTCCCTGTTCGGCAACGCTAAGACCGATTCCTCCTATTTTATCCAAATTATTCAAAAGTTCTTTAACTTTTTCTTTGGACTCCATAGTATAGATTATGTTCATCTTCGCATAAAAGCATTGGGGAGAAGGAAACATTATGACAGAAACTTTAGTGGTTTTAGGGGGAGGAGCTGCAGGGATGAGCGCGGCTTCTAGGGCAAGAAGACTAAGACCTGATATTGACATAAAGGTGATTGAGGCGACAAGTATGGTTAGCCACGCCCCCTGTGGAATACCTTATTTTGTGGAAGGTCTTTTCGACGACGAAAACCTATTCATGACCTACACCCCCTTATTCTTTGAGAAGGAAAGGAAGATAGAGATGTTTACTAATACTACAGTGAGAGAGGTAGATATTGGATCTAGAACTGTTGATGTTGGAAATAAGAGGCTTGAATATGATTGGCTCGTAATCTCTTTAGGGGCAGTTCCCAAAAGGATCCCTGAGGCTGAAGGCAAGAGGGTTTTCTACGTGCATCATCCGGCTCACGCTGTGGAACTGAGAAGGGATCTTTGGTCCTTAAATAAGGTAGCAGTAATTGGTGGAGGAATACTGGGAGTCGAGATGGCTGAAGCACTGGTAGCTTTAGGTAAGAAGGTAGTGCTGATACATAGGGGACGTTACGTGTTAAATAGAATGCTGGATGAGGACTTGGGGAAGGTAGTTACGGACGCTGTGAGTAAGGATGTAGATCTTAGGCTAGGAGAAGACGTGGAAGACATTGGAGAAAAAAGTGTAAAAACCGACAAGGGAAAATACGAAGTGGATGGAGTAGTTTTAGCCCTTGGCGTTACGCCCAACGTATCCCTCTTCAAAGGAAAATTGAACCTGGGAAAGTCAGGTGCAATCGAGACAAACGAATACATGGAGACCAGTATGAAAGGAGTTTACGCTGCAGGAGATGTGGCAGAAACGGTCAACCTAGTCTCTGCTGAGAGAGTGTGGATGCCCTTCGCTCCAGTGGCTAATAAGATGGGTTTCGTAGCTGGCAGCAACGTTGGTGGCAAGAGGACAACATTTCCAGGTACAGTGGGGAACATGATTACAAAGTACAGGGATATTTACATAGGTAAAGTGGGGCTTAACGAGGCTGAAGCAAAAAAGGCTGGTTTTAAACCGATCTCCGCTACCATTAAGAGCAAAACCAGAGCCAGGTATTATCCAGGAGCAAAGGACATATATGTCAGGTTAATAGCAGACGAGGAAAGCAAAAGACTCCTCGGAGGACAGATAGTGGGTGGTGAGGAGGTCTTAGGCAGACTAGACGCCATATCAGTCGCGTTGATGAAGAGGGTTACAGTCGAGGAGATGTTCTTCGCGGAGATGGGTTACCTCCCTGCTATATCTGTCGTGTGGGATCCAATTACCGTCGCAGCCCGACAGCTGCTGAAAGCGTGAGTAATACACTATATTTAAATATTTCTATCATTGTTATTATTTTAATATGAGCATGAGGGGTGGGCTATCGAAAGTATTTACTGAGACAGTTGCCAAGTACATAGTCTTCCAGTTCAATAACCCACCTCTCGTTACGCAGGCAGGGGACTATGATGTACATGACGAAGTATTTGTGCAAGATCCTAAGGGACTTATCAAGGTTGTTGATGAGCTTTCCCAGCTAAACGAGGAAGTAGTGGCAATAGACGGTAGCAGTAGGAGTTTCTTCTTTTCCCAAGGAGTAGTTTCGGTAAGCTCAGTCGTTGCTTTCTCTAACACTAGGGGTGCGTTGCTTACTTTCCCGTCATTTGGCGGAATGAAGGGACTGGATCAAGATATTCCTTTCATATCAATAGCTACACCTTTCACCAATGTCGATAGGATAGAAGATTTTGTCCTTCCTCCATCAGTTTCGAAATTTTCCACACAACAACTGAATATTAACGACCAAAACGCACTCGAAACAGAGCTAAGGTTTTCCCTTGAGACTGCATGTATTGAGAGATTGAAGGACAAACAGTTCGTATTAATTGATGGCCCTCTTATTCCTAGATTTATCTATTTGAATAAAAAAATATCACAAAAACTGATAGAGAGAAGAAAAAGTACACTGAACCGTAATCTAGTCGGGATTGTGAAGAGGGTCAACAGATCCTCAATATTGGTCAACGCCATGAGGAAAGATGACAACTATTTTTACTCAACGTATGGGATCAATCCTCACTCTTTCTCTTCCGACGAGGCTCTGTTAACCCATCTAGCTAGGAAAATACAAAGGACTCCTAACAGACCTTTCATTGTCGGTCCAGTAATTAGAAAACAGGAGGAGCTGGAAATTACTTCCCATTATGTTGTCGTACCTTTTCATCCTTTTGTTGAGAAATTTTCAATACTACGTATAGAATCAATCTCGAACTCCTTCTTACCAGAGACTTTACTTTCCATTCCTATGTCCTTTGATGGGATTCCTTTACCATTGGCATTGGCTGATAAGCTGGCTAAGGAGATATCGTCAGCTGTATTTTCCCTGTTAATACAGGATTTACAACAGATGGGAATGCAAGCCAGTTTCTACAGCAGGCTGGAGGGTCTTGGACTTTGATCGATGAGCTTTATAACGGCGTAAAGGACAGGGCAGGAAGAGCCAGAGCGTTGGCCGTCACCCTGGGAAGTGCAATAGGTAGGATATCTAAGTATATTCCCAATAAAATAGACCAAGAGAACCTCTACGTAAACGTAGTCGTTGATCCCAATACCTACTACTCTTTCGACTATCTGGGAAGAATTGGTATACTTTTGGGGACGGTGGACATAAGAACTCTTCAGTTCATTCTCCTTCAGGTAGTAGGATATGAGAGGAGTGACATCACCTCCTCCCTTTTCAACTCCAACGATTTAACTCCTAAGATGATGGAGGATGAGGATCCTGGGACTCTAATTGGGAACGTCATACTGAAGTGCGAAATGCTAACTAGGTTAGATCCCCTAACAAAGGGAGAGGCACTGCCTGCTGATATTATCCCTGAACCACAATCCCCAGTAATAATCCCATACCCTGAAATGATTGAACGGGCAATGAGCATAAATAGGGGGAGACTTAAGTTCGGATTCCTTGAGGTATCCAACTCCGAGGCAAAAGTGGGAATTCCCCCTGAAGAACTGAACTTCCATGCCCTAGTTATAGGAACAACGGGTGCAGGCAAGACATCCTTCATTAAGGACGTTATAGCCTCTCTCTTAAAGACAGTTGATGACGAGCAAATTGTTGTCTTTGATGCGACAGGGGACTATTATCATTCCTTTCTTCCCCCAGACTTCTCCTCTGAGACTGTAAGAAGAGGACTAGAGGACTTTCAAAAGCTCAACGGCCCTCTGGAGGGAGTAGAGGAGAATGTAATTTTCCCAGTGACTGTTCAATGGGTAAGGCGAAACCTAACTGAGAGAAACGAAGAGGAGATTACCAAAACCTACTTCGACCTGTACGTGAGGCCTTTACTGGAACATATTAAAAAAAGAGGTATTGAGACAGAGATCCAGATCTCAGGGAGAACTATTTCACTGGAGACTAAAGGATGGAAATCAAAGATTAACGTGAACCCGTTCTATCTTTCCTTTAAGGAAAACGTAAAAATTATACACAAACTTAATCCATATTTCAGTGAACAGGCATCACACTTTCTGAAGATAATGACCTCAGAGATTAAGGACGTAATTAACCTGGAGGAGTTTATTGAGACAATTAACGAGGAGAGATTTGAAAAATTACAAGTACACAAGAGCACCAGGGAGAACATTCTTAGAGGGCTCTATCTCCTCAGGGAGACGGGGCTCTTTGACATCAGAGTTCCTAGAACCTCATTAAATGATATCCTTTCAAGTTCTAAATTTATAGTTATAGATTTATACAACCAAGAGCTGGACGACTTCTCCCAGAAAATATTAACGTACTATTTTCTGGATAGGATATTCTCGCTAAGAGAGAGGAAGATGAGGTCAGGAGAGACCAACAACAGACTTCTGATGGTTATAGATGAGGCACATAGGTTCTTCCCTTCCGCAAGAGGGGGAGAAGAGGACAACAACTATGTAAGGCGTGTGGCTGGAAAAATCTCTACGCTAATGAGATTGGGGAGGAGGAGAAGAATAGGCTTTCTATTCTCCACCCACAACCCGAACGACCTCAGTGACATAATAGTGCAACTAGCCAATACAAAGTTCGTATTTAGGGTCTCCCTGGAAATCTCAGAGAACCTTGGGCTGACTAAGACTGATGCTAAAATATTAAGCTGGGAAAGGAATGGTGTAGCATATATGATTTCTCCATGGTTAAGACAAGGAAAATTAAAGATAAGGATTCCAGTCCCTCCTCCACTAGGACATTACGACCTCTCCAGGACATAGGTGATGCGTTTGGATCCAACTGACAATTTAAAATTAATAATAAATAATCTAAGAAATAGCAGGAGTAAGCCGGACGTTATAGAAATGTTAAAGGAGGTCGTTAAGCTGTTACCCCCTTCTGACGACATTGCAATATCAATAGGGAAGAAAGGTACCCACGAATACGTGATTGATAGGAACGGTCTCTCAGTAATAACTACCTCGCAGGATGAGTACCTTCCTTTTCTTTCAGCAAGCGAGAAAAGGTTGTCCTTTGATCAGTTACCAGATGATGTAGCCAAGAAGGTAGCTCAAAACTTCCAGGACGTACTAGTTCAATTGAGGGAAGTCCTCAAGACCTACTCAAGGCGCAACCCAAAGTATGAAGCCGTCGCCTTAGAGGTAGAAAACATTGTTAAGAGTCAGTGACACCTTGGTTAGGACAATTAATTTGGTTCACTATCAGCAAACCAATTTCATGGGAAGACTACATGGAGGTGACATGCTCAAGTTCTTGGCGGACGCCGGAATGCTAGCCTCCATGAAGGTTGGAAAAGGTCTGGCAGTTCTAGCCTCTCTTGACGAAGTGTTGTTCAAGAGAGGGGCCAACCTGGGAGACATAGTCACTGTGGATGCGAGAGTGTTGTATATAGGTAAAACCTCAATGGAAGTTGAGATGATTGCCAGAAGGGGATCCGAAACGATAGTTACCGCTACCGGAACTTACGTTAAAGTAGACAACAAATTCAGACCTGCTCCTGTTGGTGATATAGTTGTTCCAGAGACGGAGGAAGAGAGAGAAGCTGTGGCAAAAGCCATGAAAAGAAGAGAAGTCAAGGTCAACAAGTTGAAAAATAAGAACACAATGAGGATATGTTCAAATGATCCAACAAACTTCTTGAGACATAGGCTGAGCAACACAACCTTCGTTGGACCTACCATGACTTACGATGGTAGCGTGGTATCAGCGGGAGCTCTTTTGAAGGCAATGGATGACTTAGGTGGAACTTTGGCATTGAGATATAATGGGATAGATCACTACTCCCCTAAACAAGATGGAGTTGTGACTGTAGCTGTATCTGATATTTTCTTTTACTCGCCAATCAGGCTAGGGGACATCATTGAAATGAACGCTGGGTTAACTTTCGTGGGTAAGACCTCAATGGATATCTTAATTAACGTTAATAGGTTAAACATGGAAAACCAAGAATGTTCTCACGTTACAACAGCATACTTTTCGTACGTTAGAGTTGATCCTGAAGGTAGGAAAAAGGAAGTTCCAATCTACATCCCAGAAAACGAATACGAGGTTGAGCTGTGGAAAGAGTCAGCTAGAAGAAGAGGTGCTGTATCTTCTTGAAATGAAAGCGTACAAGGTTATGGTTGATAGTGAGAAGGAGTAGAAAGAAACTAGATAATCTAAGTTGAGATCGTTGCCAAAGAAGCTAACCGCGCTACTACCTGCTATATTTGCCATGTCTTCTACCGCATTGAATATCCCTATAATCGAACCCCTATTCTTCTTCAGCCCTCTGAAAATATAGGAAAAGAACGAGATACTGAACACAGGATATATAGACCCAAAAGTTACGAAAAGAGGGATTTGCGACGTATTGGGCTCTATCCTTAGTTTAAGTAAAGCTGAAGTTAAGAGTACTATTAGCGCCCTCCCTGTTAATGATACATACATTAGGAAACTCTCCTTGCCATTAACTATTCTAGCTGAAATATAGTAAACTCCTTCATCAATAAGATATAATATAAAATAACTTAAATAGATAAAATATTTAGGATTTTTCAGATCATAGTTTAGAGGGACGTAAGCTGTAAAGAATATCTCTGCAGCGAAGTTAAATGACGCAAAAGAGATCAGCGCCTCTGACAACTCTTTGACGTTTTTGGTCCTTAGCCTCCTATCGAAATTAGGTTTTCCCGTTACTCCGCTAATGGAGAATAGAGTTAAAGGTAATGAAAAAATGGACAAAACAAGCGGGTACGTGTAACTGCTTTCGAAAATTGCTGAAATGCTTCCCGCAGCGTTTCCAATTAAGGTGAGTTGGGAGAGCCTTGAGTTCATTTTGGGAATCTCTTCAAAGCTATAATTTTCCAGAAGTATAAGCGAATAGAGCGGAGAGTTCAACGACGATGAGAATCCTGCTAGAGAGTATCCCAAAAGGCTTTCCGTCAGATTTCCATTAAGGAGAATAGAGGAAATAAGTAGAAGGGAAGGTAATGTTACCCCGAATTCTACTCGCCTATAAGTTCTGTCCAACAGGTCCCCCCAGAAATAAGATCCTGCTCCGTTGGCCAAGTTATACAGTGTAGTAGCCAAACCCAAGAGAAATACCGACTTCGTTTGAGCGTAGAGAGTCACGGGATACCATATACCTATATATGTAGTGGTTGCCACTAACAGCGGTTGTGAGAGAAATTTCCTCATCAGAGGTTAACGATTATAATAAAAAGTCCTATAAATCAATCACCACATTGGGTATTTCATGAACCTGGCAGCTATTGTCATAGCGTTGGTAACCTATGGGTTGATTGCAACTAGAGGAATATCAAAAATTCCCCCCTGGGCATCAATGTTTTTCGGAGGAGTAGCGATGATTGTAGCTGGGGTTATTACGCCCTCACAGGGCCTCTCGTCCATAAACCTTGATGTGATACTCTTCCTGATAACATTATTCACTTTCGCCTCAGCCCTAGAGGTATCTGGTTTCTTAAGATATCTAGGTTTCTATATCGTGAACAAATTCAAAACTCCTGCAAGAACGTTATTTGGTGTCCTACTATTTTCGGGTTTGCTGTCAAATTTGGTCACGAATGATGGGATTTCAGCGAGCTGGACTCCTGTAATACTCGAAAGCAGCAAAAAGCTCGGATTGGATGAAAGACCTTTCCTATACGCCTTAGCTTTTGGGGTTACCATAGGAAGCGTGATGTTGCCTACCGGGAATCCCCAAAATTTGCTAATAGCCTTAGACGCCAATCTACGAAATCCTTTCCTTCTCTTCATTCGAGTCCTCGCAATACCCACTCTTATCAATCTCCTGGTGTCATTTCCGATCATACTTTTCATGTTTAGTGGGAAACTAAAGGGAGGTGACCCTGCACCCAAGGAAAGGGAGTCGCTAGAGGATCCAAGACTTGCCTATCTGGCTCTGGGGCTACTTACGGTGACGGTAGTGTTATTCTTCCTCTTGAGTTTTCTAGGAGAGGATATCCTGTTAGGCTCGCTGGCAACGTCTGCCCTGCTTCTTCTTATTACTAGTAAGAGGAGGGAAGTGTTGAGGAGAGTAGATTGGAGTACAATTCTTTTCTTTATAGGCCTCTTCATATTCACCGAGGGTTTAATTAAGGGAGGTATACTCAACCTGATTACGCAGTTCTTACCTTCACCCTCTTCCATATTGGCGATTATGTTAGTTAGCCTTATTCTTAGCCAGTTTCTTAGTAATGTTCCTCTCGTAGCTATTTACATACCCATAATGACAACAATGGGATCTGTAACGCCCACAGATTGGCTAGCTCTTGCGGCAGGAAGCACAATAGCAGGAAACTTTACTTTAATAGGTGCAGCGAGCAACGTGATCATCTCGGAGTCATCGGAAAGTAGAGGGGGAAAAGGATTTGGATTTATAGAGTTTATAAAATATTCTCTTCCAGTACTAATTGTAAATTTCTTGGTCTTATATCTATTTCTTAGGCTGTAAAGCTCTAGATACTGCTAGAAGCTGCATTTCGTTGGTGCCCTCTGCAATCTCCATTATTTTAGAGTCCCTGTATAGCCTCTCTACCTTAGACCCTCTATTAAGCCCGTGACCGCCAAATATATGTAGTGCTGTTCTACTTACCTCTGCAGCAGTTACTGCTGCCATGTATTTAGCCATACTGGCCTCAGTTAAGGCCTCTTGACCCTTGTCCAACATGTAAGCTGCCCTCAAAGTCATTAATCTTGAAGCCTCGACCTTGACTAGTGCGTCAGCTAGATTGAAGGATATCCATTCCTGTTCTAGGAGAGATTTACCAAACTGCTTTCTGCTAGCAGCCCTATTCACTGCGTCTTCAAGTGCTCCCCTTGCAATACCTACTGCTATACCTGCGTAACCATTCCTGCTAACCATGAGAGCCCTAATGGCACCTCTGAAAGCGTCCCCCTCTTTTCCTATTATGGAGTCCTTTGGGATTCTGGCGTTATTGAACTTCACATACGAAACCCCTGCTCCTCTTATCCCCATAAGATCCAACTTGTGGATCTCAACTCCAGGCGTCTTGCTATCAATTAGTAGCATCGATATTCCTTGCCTATCCCCTGGATTACCACTGGTTCTAGCTAGCACAACCATCTTGGTTGAGAACGACCCGGCGCTTGTGAAAATCTTTTCTCCGTTGAGGACCATTTCGTTACCCTCCAACTTAGCGTTGGTTTGAAGGGCTCCTAGATCCGATCCCGCTCCAGGCTCCGTTAAGGCGACGGCGTAGATTTCCTTACCCTTTACACCGGCCTCAATCCAGCTCTGGGCTGAATCTCCTCCTACTGAGACAAGTAATTGTAACGCGTTGAGTTGAGTGTGAAGGCTGTGAGAGGCCCCACCACTTTCAGTTCCCAACTCCTCCGTAGCTATGGCGAAGGCTACTTCCCCTAATTCTAGGCCTCCATACTTTGATGGGATCTTCATCCCTAGAAGTCCCATCTCTCCAAAGTCCTTTACTATCTTTTCCCCGCCCTCGTTTTTGTCATCCATGAACTTGGCGTAATCCTTTACCACTTTCTGAACGTAATCCCTGACCTTCTCCTTATATTCGACTTGCTCCTTTGATAGTTCAAACATAGCTTATCGGCAAGTGTAAGATATAAATGATATTAAACTTTACCTTATTTCAGGTCCAGGTTCGTGTTAAAATTATTGACATGGATGAAAATTCCCTTGGACACTGAACTGATCAGTTGGTTAAAAGAAGGCTGATAAGGGTGCCCTGTATCAATTACAATCAAACTGGATATTTTACCTATTTTAAGGGCCAGCTCTGATAACTCTGCCCTTAAATTCCCCCTAAGTGGGACATTAGCCTTTCCGTCCGAGATCAGGAAAACGATTGGAATCAAGAAATTCCTTGAACCCCTTTCTCTGTTTATAATAGACGTTGCTAAGGCTAAGGCACTTGACAGGGGGGTCTTCCCCTTAGGGGCTATATTATCAATTTGGCTATTTATCTTAGCAAAATTACGAGTGAACGGAACGACATATTTTGCATGTCTATCTGAAAAAACAATTAAGCCGACCTTGCTCCTAACCTGATATGCTCTCTTCAGTAACCCTTTCACGATGCCTTTGGCTACTCCGATTCTTTTTGAGAAATCCATAGATTTACTTGCATCCAATAGGATCAAGATTGGTAACGACCCCTTTGTCCAAGCGCTCTTCAGTGCTAGGTCTTCCACATCCAACCGTCTATTTCCATGAATGCACATATTTACAAGTGAACTATAGAGGTCAAGCTGCTTGCCCTTTCCTTCCAATCTGCCAAAGATTGTTTCAAATAGCCCTATTCTTCCATACCCCATTCCTGGCTTGTTGTATTTGGGCAAGTCCACTTCCATAGGTTCAACATTATAACTCTTGGAATTTCTTCCCTGAAGGGTGTTATCCTGAGGTCCTGGTTGACTTTTTCCTGATTCTTGGTCATTATTATTCTCTTGACGATTACTATCTCCAGTCTGTGGGGTAGTGGCATTGAATATCTGGCTTGGGTCGCTTACCCTGTGTCGAAGAGCTAGATCTAAAGCCTCTTTAATGTCGTCTTGATTTACTTTAGTTCTTCCATCCAGGGCTGCGAGGGTCTTGGCGACCTTTACAGCAGAGATCATAGCTCTCGTACTAACAGATAGGGACAGAATAGTAGACGCAAGGAAATTCATTAAGCCATCGTCAATCTCCACGTGTGGTAGAAGCTTGGCTGCCCTTTCTATGGTTTCCCTGAGCCTGATCTCTGGGCCATCATATTCTCTGATAAACTTGTCTGGATCCATTTCAAACTGCTCAACCTTCTTAACTATCTCCACAAGCTCGTGAGAATCCTTAGGATACTCTGCGTCCACAGAAATGGCAAATCTATCCAAAAGTTGCGGGCGGAGTTCTCCCTCCTCTGGATTCATTGTACCTATTAAAATGAAATCTGAAGGGTGAGTTACAGATATTCCCTCTCTTTCCACCACATTGACCTTAGAGGACGCCGAGTCCAGAATAGCGTTTACTATCTCATCGGGAAGTAGGTTAACTTCATCTATGTAAAGAATGCCCCGATTGGCCTCAGCTAGTATTCCAGGTTCAAGAGCTCTATCTCCCTCTTTTAGAACTTTCTTTATATCTAGAGAACCGACAACTCGATCTAGGGTTGCACTTACTGGTAATTCTACAATTCTCTTTTTTCTTTTTAAAGTAGGTAAAACTTCCCCTGAGTCCACACGTGCCTTGCATGAGGAGCACATCTTAGACCTATCGTGTGGGTCACATGAGAACGGACAATCAGCAACGACTTCGATTTCGGACAACAGGTTAGCCAAAGCTCTCACTGCTGTCGATTTAGCCACTCCCTTAGGTCCTCTTATTAAGACTCCGTTCACTGTGGGGTTCGCCGCAACTATGAGGAGTGCTTTCTTAAACTTCTCTTGCCCTACAATTGCGCTAAACGGCATCACTTTTCTCTGGGTCATTCTAGCTCCCCCTCTATCTCTGAATAGCTCTCCATCAATTTCTCCTCTATCTCCTTTGGAGGATTCCAGATCCCTCGCTTCCGTGCCTCTATTAACCTCCTTATTATCTCCTCTAAGGCATAAGGATTGGTCTCAGAGAACCATCTCTTCATATCGTTGTTGAGGACTATCTTAGTAGCTACATTATTGAAAATGCTATCGTTTACGAGCCTGGTAGTGGCAGCCCAACCATAGAGGTGTTCTACCTTTTTGAGTATCTCAGTAGCCCCTCTGTACCCGAATTTCATCTGTGAATGTAACCACGTATCGTTAAGTAACTTCCCTATGCTGACCCTTTCTATTTCCTCCCTAAACAGTCTCAGCTGTGGTTTTGATGGATTAGAAGTGTCCTCATACATTAGAGCAGGGTCTCTACCAATTTTTTTACACGCCAGATATAAACCGCCCACGTAGCTGTAGTTGCAACTATCGTCTAAAACATCTATTTCATCTATCTCTCTTTTATGGATGATGATGTCCAGTTTCTCAGCAGCTTTCCTAAGAGACTCAGGAGACCTTAGGCCAAACTTACCCTTCCCGTAAGCGTATCCTACCCAATCAATATATATTTCTCCCAGGTCAGCTTCTCTCTCCCAAGTACTGGCTTCAATTGCGTGACTCACTCCCGATCCGTAAGCCCCAGGCTTAGCGGAGAACACGTGATGTTCCAAGGAGTTGGAACGAACGTAGTTTAAGCTTTCGCTTTCGTTTAGTTTAGCAACTTGGTTAATTCCGTCATCCAGAAGTTCTACGATATTCATTAAATTGTCCCTGACTATACCGCTGACGTTAACTATGACATCTATTCTCGGTCTATGAAGTTCTTCAAGAGGGATAGGCTTAACCCCCAAGACCTTTTTAGTGACCGGATGCCAAACTGGAGTCACTCCAACAGTTCTCATGATCTGGGCCACAAGCTCCCCGTCCGATCTAAAGACGTCAGTGGACCAGAGAATGAATCCGATTGCCCTAGGGTATCTCCTGTTCTTCTTGTAATAGTTGTCTATCAGTTTCTCCGCCATGATGGAGCCTATCTGCCACGCTGATTGAGTAGGGATTTTCCAGAGATCAACGGAGTAAAAGTTTCTACCTGTAGGTAATACGTCATATCTCCCTCTCGTGATCGATCCAGAGGGACCAGGTTCCACGAAGTTGCCCTTCAATGACCCAAGAAGACTCTCTTTTTCCATGTGGACAGATTCTAGCACTTTGGTAAGAACGTAGCTTTCTCTCTCAGGTAACTTGGACTGCCCATTCAGAGCGTTAATTACTATTTCCTTCGCTTTCTCCCTTCCAAACTTCTTTACGAGGGAATCCTCCTCAAAGCGCGTCGCAGTTAGAACGTATTCTGCTAGATCCTCCTCTGAAGGGACGTCGCCGAATACGTGAAGTCCCTTTGAAATTGTGGAGTCTTTGAATAAGTTCAACCTATGCTCTATTTCATGGGTCGCCTTATCTGGTTCGGTAAAGTCGATGGTTAGGCCAATCTTCTCTGACGTTTCCTTTATCTTCGCTAGCACGAGTTTCTGACGCTGATCATTCCCAGCTTTTTCGGCTTCCTCGTACTCCTCAATCATGTCCTCTAGTTTCCTAGCTTCCTCCGGTATCTCATCGAAAAGAGTAGGGGGAGATAAATGGTCAAGGAGAACCGCGTAGCTACGTCTCTTGGCAGTGACCCCTTCACCAGGCACATTCATAGCGTAAATGTAGAAGTGAGGCGTCTCTGCAACGGAAATCTGAGGGAAGCAGGAAGCGGAGAGCCCCACGCCCTTTCCTGGAGTAAACTCCAGTGTACCATGGGTTCCCACATGAATTATTGCATCAGCTTTAAACTCGCTTGAAATCCACCTATAGAAAGCTAGCCAATAGTGGGGTACAGGTAGATCCGAGTTATGAATTAACCTAATAGCGTTCTCGTCATCTTGCCATGTAACTCTCTTGGGTTGAACCCCGACGAAAACGTTCCCAAAAAATAGTCCTGGTATTACGAATTTTGTCCCGTCGAACATGTACTCCCTCTGACCAGGAGTGGGTAGTCCCCAAGTTTCCTGGACCTTATCCCTCGCGTCGTCCGGTAGGGACTTGAAGAACTCCATATATTTCTCGTAACTTAGGTAACCTGTTACACCTCCAGCTCTAGATATGTCCTCCAATGAGTTCCATCTAGTCTCAGGGAAGGCTCTCCTTGATATTATCTTCTTTATCAGATGCTCCCCGCTCAACGGTTCATTAGAAACGTTATAGCCGTCCATCTTCAATAGGTGTAGTATTTCTGTTGTTGTCTGTAACGTATCAAGCCCTGTTGCAGTGCCTATGTTGGCTTCTAGGTCCTTATAGGCTGAAGCACTATGCAATATTATGGCGATCTTTTTCTCAGAATTGGGTTTATACCTCAGGTTGACCCATGAATTTACTCTACTTACCAAGTAGTCCACTTGGCTTCGAATGGGAACCAGGACTCTATAGGTGTAGTCACCTTCTTTGACTTTCTTAATGGTTCCTACAATAATTGGCTCTATAGTCCCATTGAGCTCAGGCATCATAACACTCATCATGACACCTATTGGGTCAAGTCCCTTCGACCCTTTCCACTCCTCCTCAGTCCTATAATAATCAATCAGCCCTTGGAAAATTGGAACGTTGAGCTTGACGAGAGTCTGATTGTCCCAGTTCTTGATAAGGGAGAACGAGAGCAGGCTTATTACTGCATCTACCAAGCTCTTACCGTTCTTCATGAAATATCTCTGAATGGCATCCTCGTTGCTCTCCATTCCCCTTTCCTTACTTCCGAATCCTTGAACAAAGACTGGGATAGGCGTCAGACCCTTTTCCTCAAGCCTCTTTACGACGTAGTCCACAAGTTCTAGATCTCTATCAGCCCACGCTGTCCTATAGAAAAGTATACCTACCCTCCTTCCCGTGTCACCGACTAAACTTAGATACTTCTCTACATCGGTCTCCACTGAATCCAGGGATGGATGATATATCCCTGAAAAGGGCATTGGAAGAGGGTCTCTGTAAGATATGTCGTTGAACTTTAGCGAAAGAAGATAAAGCATCAGTTGCCTTATATTGTAATTTCCTCCATAGGAATAGTAGAGTGAAATTTTTTCTAAGGCCCTAGCTGGAGCTTTATTGTAGTTACTCAACGCCGGATCGATCACAACCACTATTTCCTTTCTTTGAAGGATAGGGGATATCTTGTCCATTATTTCCTGATATAGCTGTTCGCTGGAGAAATGATGGATGAAAACTACGTCTGCCTTCTCTAGATCGGAGATAAATTTTTGATCGATTGGATCCAATCTGGGGTACTTAATTGATAGCTCTATACCCAGCTCCTTTGCCTCTCTAACGAAAGTCCTTATTACTGAACCGTTCCATCCTATAAGAATGGCTAACTTCCCGACAACCATTTCCAATCCTGGTTAGCCTATCCATGTGTCTTGGAAAACTTTAAATCTTGTCTCATAACCATATCTTGGGTATCTAGCCCCAGACGCCCCCGAAGAGGGAGGGAATGAAGAGGGTTTCCTGCCGTGTCATTAAACTTCATATATTTGTTGCAAGTGGCCCTAAGTTCGATTATGTTATTTCATACTTCTGTGTTGGACTTAAAGTACAGGGAAGTGGATCCGAAGATCTG
Source organism: Metallosphaera tengchongensis (assembly GCF_013343295.1). Taxonomy (NCBI): domain Archaea; kingdom Thermoproteati; phylum Thermoproteota; class Thermoprotei; order Sulfolobales; family Sulfolobaceae; genus Metallosphaera; species Metallosphaera tengchongensis. The sequence goes on from NZ_CP049074.1 coordinate 783,552, forward strand.
GTTATATTATTCCCCATTGTCCCTTTTTATCATTTTTAATCTCCAGAGTCTGAATCTATTTATTTACCTCTATTCGCTCTTCGCCGTTCTGGCTGTGTTCTTTGCATTTTATCTAGTAGGGTTCATGGGAGGTGCTGATCTTTTCGCGATTATGATCCTCAGCTTAGCTAACGCTAAAACTAGTCCGCTATTTTTTGGGCATTTCTCCAAGCTAGGTATGGAGCCGTTGATCGTGGTTTTGTTTTCATCAGCCCTTATTGTGGCTTCAGGTATCGTGAACTTTCTAACCACCTTTAAGTACACTGCAGGGATGGGACTTTACAGTCGATTAATTCTTTCGCTCACTGCCAAAAGGGTGAGAATGGATAAGTTCCTAAAATCAAAGTTTCTGTTCCCTCTGTCCGTGATAGACGAAAATGGTAACGAGAGTGTGAGAATTGGATTTTCGGTAGAGGAGAACGATAGTGATTGGAGAGAAAGGTACAGAGAACTGGTCTCCAAGGGCATTGTTTCACCGGACCGATATATATGGGTGGCTTGGGGAGTACCCGTTATACCGTTCATATTCCTTGGGTACGTTCTAAGTCTATTTGTCGGTATACCTTATAGATAAAGGTAGATAAAGGAAAGGCAAGCCATGCCCTTTAGGGCGGGGAGGAGGTCAGAAGCTGATTTCAAACCCTGAGGAGATTTGTTTTCAAATTATAGATCATAAAATTAAAAAATGCAAGATCAGGTTAATAAAGGTCGTTTGTCTCAAGATAATTGAGTTGTATGTTTCAAGAATACGGATAATAGCAGATCCACAGAACGAAGTGGCGAGAAGTCTCAGTAAGAGTCTAGAGGAGTTGGGATACTTCATTGTGCAAGAGGATCCGGAGGTTTTAGTGTACTTCTACCCTTTGGGGATTACTGTAAGGAAAATTATTCCATTCTTGAAGGAAAAGGAGACCGATCCTGTGGTAATCAGTATTACTGATGACGCTAGTTACGTGATCCCTGTGATAAAAGAGCATAGGGGAGGGTCATTCATTGGCGGGCTGATATCGGATTTGCTCGGTTCCCAACTTATTTTGACTTCGAGGACATCTCAAATGGGGCTTTACAGTGTCGAGGAGTTTGCGTGGATTAACGGACTGGAGGTTAAATCTCAGGACGCTGACAGACTTAATGTAAAACTAGTAAAAACAGGAAAAATAAAAATTTATCAGATAGATAAAATTCCCATCAGGTGGATGGAGGGATTTGAGAGTTCCGACAGTCTTGAAGATGCCGACGCTTTAATTGGAGAGAATCCGGATTCGCATGACAAACCCGTTCTTTTGCCCCGGCAAGTGGTCGTGGGGCTGGGCTACACTTCCAATACACCCCCAGAGGTGCTGATATTTTCAATTCTAAACACGATGAAATCAATTAATATCTATGAAAGACGATTAAATTTTATTGCAGTCCCGGAAATTAAACAAAATGACTTGAATTTACAAAAGGTAGGTAGGAAAGTTGGAGCGAGCATAATATACGTACCCATGAAGGAGTTGAAGGGAAAAGGACAATCCACTACCTCCAGGGTGGCAATGGATCACTTTGGGGTCAACGGTGTCTGCGAACCCTCGCTAGAGGTTTTAGGGACTAAAGTCGTTCTTAAAAGAACAAAAAGGGCTTATGGTGTAGTATCTTGTCTGGGAGTAAAATGATCAAGGTGGTTGGAATAGGTTCTGGCGGAGATACTATTACCCTTAGGGCTCTTAAGGAACTTCAAGAGGCTGATATAGTGATTGGTTATCGCGGTTATATTGACATGATAAGGGAATTCATAAGAAAAGATGCGGTTGTATTGGAGACCGAAGTAGATGAAATAGACGTAAGGATTGAGCAGGCAAGGTCCCACAAGGACAGAAGGACTATCGTAGTAAGCTCCGGTGACCCAATGATATTCGGAATGGGTTCGAAACTCTACAAGGAGGCAGACGAGATTATCCCAGGAATTACGGCTCTCAGTCTAGCTGGGAGTGTGGCCAAAATTCCATTAGATGACTCAGCCATAATTAGCGCGAGCACATACTCTATACCACTTGATTCGGTACTTAAAAGGATAGAATTGGCAATAGAAGCTAACTTCACCATAGGAATTTACAATATAAATCCCTCCACTCGCAAAAATGATGCTATCACCATAGAAAGAAAAATAAGGGAGAAGGCTATAGGTTGGACCTACTATATTATACACAACGCCATGAAGGAGGGTCAACACGTGGAGACTGGTACGGTTGAACGTCTTGATATCACAAGGATGACTATGAACTCCATATTGATCCTCAAAAGGTGATTACGACGAGAAAGAAAATTTTTAATGACACGTTGGATGATTTCGTAGTTTTAGAATACCCTCCAAAGAGGATAGTAAGCTTAGATCCTGCTTCGACAGAAACCATATTTACCCTAGGTGCTGGTGAAAGAGTAGTGGGAACCGACGCCTTTAGTTATAGGCCTGCGGAGGCCAAGAAGTTACCTAAACTTGGAAGTTACACCCATGTTAACCTTGAGCTCCTCGAAAAACTTGAACCTGACGTTATCTTCACAACTCTGGGGGCTCAGAAGGAACTTACGCGAAAGCTCCTGAACTCTAAGTTCCCCGTTTATCCCATGAGGGTCTCCACTACAGTTGGGGAGATCTTGAATAATGTTCTTTTGGTCGGAAACGTAATTGGTCTGCAAAATGAAGCGAGAGAGCTCCAAGTTAAATTGCTCTCGAGCCTAGCCGGTTTGCGTAAATTTGAAAGGAGACCATTACTCTACGTTGAGCTAGATCTTGGTGGCCCCATTACTCCAGGTTTCCCTTCACACATCAGCGACGGGATTTGGATATCAGGCGGGAGGAACGCATTCGACAAAGACCCTGAGGCTTACTTTGAACCGCCAGTAGAGGTCTTGAAGGAATTGAAGCCAGATTTGATTATTTATGAGCCTAAAAGATACATGCCTTGGGAGCTAACTAGGTTTAGGGACTCCCTTGAAAGGAGGGGTCTGAGGCATCTGCTGAGTTCTCCTATATACGTTTCTAGGGGAGATTTCTTAGCCCATCAAGGTCCCAGTTTCGTCACAGAGGCTATTCCATGGCTCAATTCCTTGGTTTTCTCCTGGATACAATCAGGGACAGGACATACCACAGGATAAGACCTAGACCAATTACGATTAATAAATCTAAGAATGTTTCTAGAACACCTAGAGAATAGTAGAAGTTGCTTATGCTTTCGGCGTTAAAGAGACCGTAAGTATATGTTATGTTTTGAGTCGCGTTGTTGAGATTTATTATCTCTATAGAGTAACTAGACTGATTTAAGGCAATTGATACTTGTTTTTCTTGATTAAGAATAGGTTGACCTCTATCGTTCAAGAGAGTGACGTTGGCGTTCCCCTTGGTAACAAGGAAAATGATTGCTTGACCGCTTGCATGCACGGTGAAATTCTTGACTATCTGACTTCCCAATGGAGGTAAATTAACGTATCCCTGATTGGCTCTGAATACGTTATTAATTGTCTGATAGCCTGAAAAATAGGTAGGAATGAGAACGTATAAGCTCAAACCAACAACTAATAAAATTACACCAGCTAAAAGTAAGTAAGAAACCACGGAGATGGTACTCATAGACAAGCTTATATAATTTGTCAAATCATTTGTTATCATGGCCGGTGGTCAAGAAATCCATAGAAATACTTGATACTACCCTCAGGGATGGTTCTCAGGCGGCATCTATCTCATTCACCTTGAGGGATAAGATAAAAACTGCTATTCTCCTAGATGAACTAGGGGTTGACTATATTGAAGGAGGATGGCCTGGTTCAAATCCTAAAGATTATGAGTTCTTTAAGGAGATTAAGAACTACTCACTGAAGAACGCGAAGATTGCAGCTTTTGGAAGCACAAGGAGGAAAGGCATTAAACCAGAGGAAGATGTTAGTCTTAAGTCAATTCTTGACGCTGACACCAGCGTAGCGGTTCTCTTCGGGAAGACCTGGACGCTACACGTTAAGGAAGTTCTTAGGACTACGTTAGAAGACAATCTTCAAATAATATCTGATAGTGTTCAGTTCTTGAGGGATCACGGCATAGAAGTGATATTCGATGCTGAACATTTTTACCAGGGGTTTAAGGAAGATAAGGAATATGCGCTGAAAGTTGTAAATACAGCTTACGAGGCTGGAGCAAAGGTAGTGGCTCTTGCAGATACTAACGGCGGAACATTACCGCATGAAGTGTTAGAAATAACTAGATACATCGCTGAAAGGACAAAGGCTAAACTGGGTGTTCATATGCATAACGATACAGGTAACGCAGTGGCCAATTCGCTTATGGGAGTGGTAGCGGGAGCAAGGCATGTTCAAGGCACCATAAATGGTATAGGAGAAAGAACAGGAAATGCTGATCTGATTCAAATAATTCCAAGCCTGTTGCTGAAAATGGGGTTCAAAGTTCTTAGGAACCCAGATGGGCTAAAGCGGTTGAAAGAAGTGTCCTCCGCTCTCTATGAACTCGCTGGTATCCATCCTAATCCATACCAGCCATACGTTGGTGACAATGCCTTCACACATAAGGCAGGGGTACATGCGGACGCAGTAATGAAAAATACAAGGGCTTACGAACACATAGATCCTTCAATTATTGGAAATCAAAGAAAGATCGTAATCTCCGAACTATCAGGTACAGCGAATCTGGTAAATTACCTTGACAGATTGGGGTTAAAGTTAGAGAAGAAAGAAGAGAAACTAAAAAGGGCTCTACAAACCATCAAGGAACTTGAGGCTAAGGGGTATAGCTTTGATTTGGCTCCCGAATCTGCGCTGTTAGTTGTTTTGAAAGAGCTTGGATACTACGAGAAGTTAATAGACATGAAGTATTGGAAAGTCATAAACGAAAACGGACTAGCTTTAGCTGTTGTGAAGGTTAACTCCAGGATAGAGGCTGCGGAGGGTGATGGACCGGTAAATGCAGTGGATAACGCTCTCAGAAGGTGTTTAGTTAAGGACTTTCCAGAGTTGGAGAGCGTTAAATTAACGGACTATAGAGTTGTCCTTCCAGGGGAGATAAAGAATACTGAGAGCGTGGTCAGAGTAACCATAGAGTTCACTGATGGTAAAAACACTTGGAGAACCGAAGGAGTTTCGCAGAGCGTCATAGAAGCCTCAATTATGGCTCTTGTGGATGGTCTGGACTACTATCTCCAGATTAATAAGAAATTAAAACCTCTGCTTACTATCTGATACTCGTGTCTTGGGATCCTGGAGGAGCAACTTCAAGCCAGAGTAAACTTTACATTTACCTAAAATTCCTTAGGATGGAGCAGACGTTCTTCAGCCTTCCTATGGCCTATTTAGGTGCTTTCATAGCAATAAGGGGAATTCCGAGCCCTTACGTCCTTATCCTTATATTCTTCGCCCTGTTTTTCTTGCGAATTGCTGGGATGACTAACGATAACTTAGCCGATAGGGAAATAGATGCTGTTAATCCTAGAACCAGAACCAGACCTCTTGTGACTGGCGCAATTTCCAGTAGAGAGGCTAAAATCCTTATAATCGTTGGGCTTACAGGATTCTTCGTTTCGGCATTCCTTGTTAATAGATGGGCCTTCTTGTTCTCCCCTATTGTTGCCCTTGTAACCATGACTTACCCTTATATGAAGAGGTTTACCGCATTTGCTAACTATCAGATTGCAACAGTTCAAGGGCTGGCTGTGTTTAGTGGGGCAGTTGCAAGCGCGGGGGTAGGTGACGTATCGCTAATCAAAGTTATAACTTCAGTACCTTGGCTATTTGTGATTGCCACAATCCTCTGGGCCGTTGGATTTGATTTGTACAATCATATACCAGATGCAGAATTCGACAGAAAAAGCGGCCTTCATAGCTTTGCCGTGCTATTAGGTAGTAAAGCCCTATTGTTTGCAGGTCTTAACCAACTCTTCTCAGTAATTTTAGACCTTTTAGCGGACTCGGTTTATAACTTAGGTCCCGTAGCATACGCATCTACAATATTACACGGACTTGTCATGGCAGTGGCCTTCTATTATGCCACTAAAAACATGTTTGGTAAAGCTTTCTATTACAATATCTACTCTTCCATAGTGCTCGGGCTTGGAATTGACCTAGACATATTGTTGGGAATACCATTCACTTAGATTCAAGATCGTTAACGTAGAATCTTAGCTCGTTACTTGAAAATTCCATTGAACCTCGAACCGTAAAAGCTCCTTTTCCTGTTTGATACCGATAAGAAAGATTTCAGACCTATGCCCTTCAGGACAAGGAGGAATCAGAACTAGATAAAACTTTTTCCTTACAAAGTACGTTTGCAGAATATTACCCAAATAATGTAAGGGTTTCGGTAAGTAAATAAACCCCTTTAATTAGTTTTATATATGGACTCTCAGGGACCTATCGAGAGCGGTGATTCCCCCAGAATGCCCCCCAGGTCCCTGGGTGTCCTAAACTTTTAGAAGGAACCCCATGTTACCTTTTCTCCAGATGTAATACCTCTCAATGAACCGTTTGAAAACCGACCTCACCCAAGACCTCCTCACCGTCACGTAACTACCACCCCAGGGTATATTTGACCTTATGTGAAGCCCGATATTTTTTCCATTGTCTAGAATATATATAAAAATAGGCTTAAAGGATCCACTGAACCCATTGATGGAGGCGCCTACGTATTTTCCGCTTCTCATAGCAAGCTCTCCGAGCTTGGGCCAGCCCCTTATGATGTCTCCTGCAACGTACACGTTATCCTTTGTTTGAAGGAATTGATTGGCTTGATAGAACTCAAACGGACTTTCAGGTGTGCATGAATCCAATACATCCTCTGGATTTTCAGTGTATCCTATCCCAACTTCATCGAGCATTCTCTTAACCTCATTTTCGACTGGCTCTCCTAACCAACTGAGGTATGACGTATAAACCTTAACGTTTTTTCCCAATTTCCTTAGATAAAATGACAATTGCAAGATCAAATATTCGTCATATTGATCTTGAGCCCCGAGGGAAACATCAGAGGACTTCCTTGCATTTTCCAGTACCCGTAACAGATTAGGTCTTACGCACCCAGGCGAAAGGACAAGACTTTTTGCACGGATTATGCCATTATCCACCCTTACAGTTAAGGATGAGAAATCCAGATCCTTCACAGATTTGGTTTCCACGAATCCCAATTCCGTCTCGCTCCGAAGTTTAGGATCCACAAGTTTTCGAAGTTCAGCCGTCCAAAATTTGAAAGTCTTGGAATTTGACACTAGCAGCGCCTTTCCTTTAAGTGAATAAAACGCGTTGAGCCCTGCGTAGCCGCTACCCACAATGAGAGTATCTACTGACCTATCCTCCATCTAAGCTTAATAGATCAGAGCTAGTTAAATGTCTAATCGTGAAATTTACTCTAGCCTATTCTGATGATAAGGATCTCGTACCTCTTAGACCCTTGTTGGAAGGAGCTGTCGACAGAGATATAGTACTTGAACCCATAAGGATAAAGGAGGATAATCTCAAGTTTGAGTTCTACAGGTACGATCTAGTTTACCTACCATTACCATTGCTGAATTACATAAAAGACGTTAAGTTCATCTCCAATGGGGCAAAAATAGCCGATAGGATAGGGTTAGTAGGGCAGTGTAGTGGCCTTAAAGTTTGCGTACAGAACTCGAATTCCACTGAGTACTATTATATGAAGATATTTAATCAAAAATACTCAGTTACAATTGGACAAAACTGCGAGTGCTCCGTCGGGGTTGATAACGTAAATGTGGACTTGACCCAGTCTTGGCATGAGAGATGCGGGAGTTTACCGGTTGTACTAAAAATGATAGCTGTAAACGTTAATGATGATGTAATACCTAAGATCAAAATTGCGATTAGGGAGTCAGCCTCGATTGTGGCTAACACCGGATATACAAGCCAACTTTCCAAAGAGCTAGGATTGAAAGGCAGACAGGCTGTGGAATGTTTTATTACTAAATGCCGAGAGGCTGAACTATGCTCTAAAAACTCCTTTTCCATTTTTTAGAGATCTTCCTAGAGGATAAAGTAATTCTAAGAATTTTTATTAGAAAATACACCGAAGGAATATATAGCAAATCGACTAACGAAGACCCCTTAAAAAGGAAAATAAAACCCATACATGCTAGTAAGGCGAGCTCGTCCTTCATTGTATGTTATTAACTTATGACGTTTTATAGTAGACAGTCATTAAGATGGATATGATCCCATCATGGGAGACGTAGATAATATCAGCAAAGAAGGAGATATGAAAATAGACTTTCTACTTGGAGATTTTCTAAGTTTATTGAACCCTAGAGAGGCTCACGTCATGAGGAGAGTCATTAGGAGCATAGGAGACCTTGACCTCGTTGGTACGCTTAGGTTCTCAAAAAATGCCCTTACTGTAGGACCGGAATTGGTAAGGAAAGGTGTTCTTGTTGATACCCGAATGGCGAAAGCGGGTTTAGGCAATCTTGGGATATATGTAGAGCCTAGAACCAGGACTAATAAGTACTTCTCGCAAGACATTGTTGAGTCTTGGAGGGAAGTTATGAATGGAAAAGCGGTAATGATTGGAACTAGCCCTTTGGCTTTGGGGAAGTTGCTAGAACTGATCAACGAGGGGTTTCGGCCAGGACTTGTAATAGGTGTACCTGTGGGATTTGTTAATGCTTTAAGATTAAAATATATGCTATCAAAAAATAATTCGGTGGAGTATATCACAAACATAAGCGTTAAAGGCGGAGTTTCCCTAGGAGTAAGCTTAGTAAAGGCTTTGATGGAAATTGAATGAGATTGATTTTCTTTCTACGGTATTGTTTTACGTGGAAGATGGATATCCTCTCCCTGTAGCGTTCTCAAAAGCCAAGTCTACTAAGAGAGTAAAATCTAATTATGACGATCTGTATGAAATCTCAAGGAAACTGGTTCTAAGCTACTTTAGTTTAAATGGAAAGACTAGAAGGAAAAAGGTGAAGGAATTTTTGAGCATGGATGGGGTAAACGTTGGACTTCCAGCATGGATGGAGAGGGAACTTAATACTCTGATCGACATCGAGAAGTATAAAAAGAGTCTAGTGAATGGAAAGGCGCAGTGGTTCCGGGTAAATCGAATTTTAGCTGACGAAGATAAGATCCTAAAGAGTCTCGAGATGAAGGGTCTAGAATTCGCGAGGGATCCAGATTTCCCTTATATATACAGATCTCTTTCTAAAGATGTAAGTAAAACAGAAGAATTTCAAAATTTTAAGATAATAATCCAGGACAAAGCGAGTGTTGCCGTCGTAGAGGCGTTAAAACCGAAAGAGTATGAGAAGATATATGAGATGGCATCCTCCCCTGGGCTCAAATCTCAGTTAATATACGAGAAGACTGAAGGAAAAGTAGAGCTGTTCCTTGCGGAGATCGACAGGCGTAGACTTGATAAAGAAGTAGACCTTTTGAAAAAATTTGGTGTCGACTTTAAGAACGTTCACTTCGTTAACCAGGACTCAAGATACGGTAGCATAAGATACGCTGACGCTGTATTGATCGATGCTCCTTGCTCAACTTCAGGAGTTATATCAATTGACCCAAGTATTTTGCTATCCCTTAGAAATAAGTCGAAAGTAAAACAATATTCAAGAGTTCAACAATCACTTTTAGAGGATTTGTTCTCCATTAAATTTAAGAGGGCAGTGTACTCCGTTTGCTCTATTTTCCCTGAGGAAGCTGAAATGCTTTTGGATAAACTTAAAGATATGCTTCTCCCCACCGACATACCTGGATCCAAAGGGTACACTAGTTTTGAGTCAGGTAGATTGGGGGTAAGATATTTTAATTTCGTGCATAAGACAGAAGACTTTTTTATAGGAAAACTAAAGGGAAATGAGTGAGTTGAGCGTAAGAATTCCCTTGACTTACCAGCCCTCCTCCCCATCCCTCTCCAACGCAAAATCGGCTCGCCGAAAAATAATGAAAATGGGCTTCACTACAGGTACTGCCGTGGCAGCAGCTGCTAAAGCTTGTGCCATCACGTTCAAGCGAGGTACTATTAGCTCTGTGGTTGTCTCTACACCCATAGGATTGAGAATAGAAGTACCTTTGAATTACGTCAAGAGGATTGGAGAGTGGTGTGAAGCGTCAATTACCAAGTATGGAGGAGACGATCCAGATGATACGAATGGGATGGAGATCATTGTTAGGATGAAGCTCAATAATGATATTGGTTTCTTGACTTTAAAAGCAGGGAAGGGTATGGGGGTTGCGACCAATCACGGTCTCCCGGTATCAAAAGGGGAACCTGCCATTAACCCAGTTCCTAGAAAACAATTAATAGATAATCTAAAGGAAGTTTTAGGAAATGAGTTCGGTGCAGAGCTCGAGATCATTATACCGGAAGGCGAAAAGATCTCCAAAAGAACGTTTAACCCTAAACTTGGAATTGAAGGAGGAGTTTCAGTCCTAGGGACAAGCGGAATAGTGAAGCCAATGAGCTTAGTTTCCTGGTACGCCTCTATGGTAGAACAACTAGATATCGTGAAAAGTTACGGACTTGACTATGTAGTTTTGGTTCCAGGAAATATAGGCGAGACGAGTGCAAGGAAAAAGCTAGCTGTGGATAAGAGATCAATTGTCCAAATGGCTATATTCACTGGTGGAATGTTGAAGGCGTCGGCTAAGAGAGGATTTAAGGAAATTCTTTTGTATGGTCACGTAGGAAAACTCATAAAGAGTGCGATTGGAATATGGAATACCCATTATAAATATGGGGACGGGAGATTAGAGACCATCACCGCATATGCTGCCAAGCATGGAATAGATCCTCAGGATCTGCAAAAAATATTCAGCGCTAAAACTACTGACGATGCAATACAAATTTTAAGTAAATATGACTATTTCTCAATTTTTAATGATATAGCTAATAGGATTGTAAAAAACTCTCGCGAATTAATAAGCAATAAATCCGACATATATTGTATTTTAATTAATATGGAGGGGGAAATTGTTGGTGAGTCAGAAGGTGCAAAGAAATTTCTGGCCTAAGGTACTGGGTGCAGGTCCGGGCAGTTCCAAGTACTTTACAACGATCCTTTTAAGTAGTTTGAAGGACGCAGAGACGGTAGTGGCGTCGTCTAGAATTCTCCAAGAGATCAAGAAAATTAGTGCTACGGATGCAGAACTGATAGAACTGCCTAAGGGAGGAGAGCTTTACGAGTTCCTTAATACTATCAAAAGTAAGGAACGTACTTACGTTTTATCTACAGGGGATCCTATGGTCTCAGGTCTAGGAAAATTCTTTCCCGAGTCAGAGATAGAGCCTGGTATAAGTTCAATACAGAAATGCGCCTCATTGATTCACAAGCCCATAAATGACTCAGCTATTATTTCATCGAGATATAAGAACAACTATGGTAAAATTTCGCATTTAATAGCTTTAGGATTGAACGTGTACCTTCTGCCAGAGCCTGAACTTACTGTCTCAGAGGTTGTAAAAAAGATTGCCTCAAATGTTGGATACAAACTGAGACTTCACATATGCATTGACGTCTCTTTGGATACAGAGAGAGTTTACGTTGGCTCTGTCGAAGATTTCATGAACCTTGACGATAATGGTCTAAAGGTAATTTTCGTGGAACCCTCTCCGTCTTAATCAGTTCTCCTTATCACGTGAAAGTCCCTAGATTAGAATATTCTTCAAAGATTGATATTCCAGACGGTCTCGAAGCTACATTTAGGAAAACTACAGATCATTTTGAACTTTTAACTTCCGCCCTGATTCAACCTAAAATAAGGGTATATCCTAAGGTTGACGTAATTGGAGATTACTGGCTTTTTCAAATAGGAAGCTCCCTTATGGAAATTGAGGGCGATACTCATAGGGTAATTAAATGTGACACAAATCAGTGCAATAAGGCTTGGGGCGTGCATTATGTGAAAGTTGGAAGTGAGATTGAACGGATCTACTTTTTGAACAATAAATACGTCTTCAAAAATGACGAGTATGAGACCCTAATTTCATATTTCGGTACAACCTGCCTCATGAATAAAGGGAAAGGGATTATTTTCAAAAATGGAAAGATATTTGACTTCGAGGATCTAAAATTGATAGGCACCTCAAGGGCTGGCTTATCGTTGATAAGAGAGGGGGAAACAACGCTATTGGGCTGGGACAATTCAGTTCAAAAGTTTAAGATAGAGGGAATTATTCTGTATCATAATATTAATGATATTATCTTCAAGGATCCAGAGGATAAATTAGTTATTAATGATCGAACCATAGGCACTTGCAAGGAGAACGCAGATGTTATAGCTGGAGGCCATGGTTGGTATTTAATCTCTTGTGGGAATTTGGTTCGGCAGTATTTCTGGGATGGATGGAGATCAGTCAGAACTGGAATATATCCAACAAAAAGTGACGGTAGCGAAAACTACGTGGCTCTAGTCTCAGAAGGGAAAACGGAAATTTTTGACAACAACTTTAAACTATTATATGAGCTTAAGCCCGCTACGGTAGGAGTTGGGAGAAGAAAGGTTGTTATATACAGGAAAAAGACCGTATCAATTATAGATCTCAGCGATCTGTTAGAGGTCAAGATAGAAGAAAACCGACCCGAGAACATTATCTCAATAAGAGTTCCTGAAGGCTACGTTATTGAGACCGATAAATTTTTACCTAAAGTAAGCAGTCGTAAGGTAAATGGATATGTTGTGGAACAATTTGAATATTTAGGGAATTACCCTCGAATGAGTTTTAACCTGCTTTCTGAATTCATTTCTTCTGAAATACCTATCTCATTAAACGAGGAGCCCATCATTTTACGATTTAAGGGGAATCTTTTAGTAGCAGATAGTTTCGGACGAACTAAGGACAACAATGGTAACGCAATACTTAGCGGGGAACTTTTAATAAACAGAAACATAAGATCAGAGGCTGTTTTAAGAATTTCTCTCGATTCACTGCATAAAGAAATAAAGGCTAAGTTTTCCGACAAGAGATTTGTATTCAACGAGAGTTTACGTGTCCCTGCATGGGAGAAAAGCCATAAGGAGATACGCTTTAGCCTATTTGTCAATGATATGGAGATAAGCAGTTTACAAGCGTTAGTGCCAGTTGTCAAAATTGAAAAACCAAAGGAAACTAAAAAACTCTTTATTGATAAGGGTCACATATTTCTTGAAATTTTACGATCAGAGGATAAAAACTTTATTTTTGACACGGTAAAGGTGCATCCAAAATATAAGCAACCGGTTGAAATAATAGTTAACAGTGTACTAGATAATTCAAAGAAAAGCAGGGTCAGATTCGATTACAAATATTCCAATAATACTGTTGTCATGAGGATGTTTTTATATAAATTAATAAGAAATCCTAAAATATGGATAGAGGGAAATTATCTCAATGTAGACCCAAACATTTCCTTATCCGTTCCTGTTCAAATATTTTATGGGACTTCGGCTTACTTCGGGCTACCAATACGTGTCCTCTTTCCTTTTGATCCAATATACGATTTAATTGTGATCAGGGTTTTCGTTGGTAATACCGAAATTGAAGAAAGGTACAGAATAGACTCCTTAAATCTAGGTTTCATTATCGCAAATGCCTCTTCAATGAAAATCAAGGAAGTGACCGAAAGTGTTGGCGTACTCTGAGATCTTTTATAACTAGGATCCAAATTAATGAGAACTGTTGTAGAAGAGTACTATATACTGGGAAACAAGGTATCTATTATAGACGATGATGGAAGAGGGTTATACATAATTGAAGAGCCTAAAGTCCTAGATGAGGAAAGAGATATTATTAACAGAGTTCTAGATGAGGTATTCCTATCTTCTAATGCTGCAGGAGATATAGAAAACAAATTTCACGAAATTATTAAGAAACGAAATATTAATCAAGATACAGCTGAAAAGATTGAAAATATTTTAAAAAAGAGACTATTTTTTGAACAAATTACTATCCCCCTCCTCGATCCTGACGTCGAAGAAATAGAGTGCACTGGACCGAACTTTCCGCTTACTGTTATTCATCGGAAACACTCAAAATATCTAAGGCTTTATACAAACATTATATTAGGAAAAGAAGAGGACATCATTAAAATTATTGAGAAATTAGCTATAAAAAGTAATAAATCTGTAAACATTGCGAGACCTTACATGGAGTTCTCCCTCCCTGAAGGTCACAGGGTTGCGGCAACCATATCCAACGAAATCTCGAGCCCCGGTTCAACCTTCGACATAAGGAAGTTCCCCTTATCTCCCATATCCCTAGTAAAATTAATCATGTCAGGATCCATAAGTGTTGAAGCAGCCTCATATCTATGGTTCTTGTTGGATTATAGACCTTTCTTTCTTGTAGTGGGCTCCACTGGGTCTGGCAAGACCACGTTCTTAAACGCATTACTAAATTTTACCAACCCAGATTCAAAGATCTTAAGTATAGAGGACACTCCAGAATTAAACTTGGCTGGGAAAAATTGGATAAGGTTTTTCACGAGATCTACAGGGACTAATTCATACGACGTCACTCTAAATGATTTATCCAGGTTGGCTCTAAGATATAGACCAGACTACTTAATAATCGGAGAAGTTAGAGGCAAGGAAATTGAAACTTTAATTCACGCCTCTGCTTCAGGCCATGCGTCTTTGAGTACTTTCCATGGTGGGAGGCCCTCAGACGTTGTGACCAGAATTATAAGCCTTTTACCTAAGGAGCAAGCCCTAATGTTCTTAAATAACATCTGGGGTTTTATCATGGTCGGAAGAAGAGTCGACGATAGTGGAAGGGTAGTGAAGGCTGTGAGTTCAATATATGAGACTGTAAGAGTGGATAATAGAACGAAATTCAAAAAAGTCATATGGTGGTCTAATAGGCAGAAAAGATATGAACCTGTTGATATATCCTTTATCATTAAGAATTCTATAAAAATAAGATATTTATCGCAACTTTATGAAATAGATATCAAAGATATAATAAATAATTTAGAATTAAGAGTCAATTTTTTAAAAAATCTATTACTAAATAATATCGTAGATAATCAGTCTATACAAAAGTTTATTGGAGATTTTTATAGGAAAGGTGATATTCATGTACAAACGAGTATCTAGGTATAGTAAACTATATCATTCAATTTTAAAATTTTTAGATAGATTTGGTAGTTTAGCTATTTTAACAAAGATTTCTCCTTATTCTTTATTTTACTCTAGAATAAAGAGTGTTCATGAATTCATAGGAGAAAATCCACTCTATTTAGAAAACTACTCTAGAAGAATGTGGATTTTCCTTATAATATCAGGAGCGTTCGCAATTTTTCTAACTATCAGAAACTTGTACTTCTCGTCTCTAGCCATAATACCGGTAGCCATCTATCTTTATCCACTTTTTGTTACTGAGCTCAGAAAACAAGAGTATATTAACGAGTTAAAAAACGAATATGTGCCTTTCTCTATTCTAGTGTACCTTAACGCCACTTTGGGAAGGGGGCTTAAAGAGGCTTTTGATGATGTGGCAAATAGTAATTTTTTCAATAAAATAAGAAAAGAGTACGAGATTATTCAAAGAAGTGGTATCTTCAAAGGACATAGCTTCATGGAAGGCGTTCAAGGGAGATTTAAATCCCTAGGGAACCATCCTTTAGCCAAAGTATATTCAGGCACGATTTCTGCACAGTACCTTGGGGTTTCCCTAGCTCAGAGATCACATGAGTTAATTAACAATATACTGTCCTCTATAAAAGAGGAATATCAAAACTTTGTTAATAAGTCTTCTGAAATAGTAGAGGTGACCTTTTCAATTTTCCTCTTGTTCCCTTTGGTAGCCATAAGCTTCCAGATTTTAGAGAAGAATAATAACTACTCCATTCTTATTGCCCCTTTGCTACTAACTCCACTCATGATTCTCTGGGTGTCAACATCTCAACCTAATATGGGAATTCGGATACATATGAGCAAGTACCAAGCAATAGGAATTTTAGCGTCGTTACCTTTGCTGATTGTCCCAATAAACATGGAAGAGAAGCTAGCCATACTACTTTTATGGGGCCTAGCTTGTCTCATCCCGTCCTATTTAGAAATTAGAGATCAGGAGATCATATTGAACGATATACCTAAGGTCTTATCCGAGATCGCTGATTATAGTAAGTTAGGTTACGGGGTAAGGACTGCCATTCAGAAAATTGACTTTAATAGCATAGGAATACATAAACAAACTATTAGAGTATTCGACAAGATCAGAGTTTCTATACAGCTCGGACTAGAAATTCCTTCAAATATCGCTAGATTAAATCTGCTAAATTCATTTTTCGAAATTTTGAACATACTGGATAAGAAAGGTGTTGAGGGAGCTAATGTAATTCATGACCTTACGCTTGTAATAAATAATATTATAACAAGCAGACAAAAACTGATCAGTGAACTAAGAACGTTTACTGTTTTAGCTCTAATTTCACCTGTACTATTCTGGTTTGCAACAACGTCTATATCTTCAATTTCAGGGGTTCATAGTGAATATCTTAACCTTGTGAATTTAGGATATAGTTTAGCTATTTCCACTATTTATTCAAGGATATATAAATTCACATTATTAAACCCTATTCTATATATGGTTGTGATAGCCTTATCATTAATACTTTCAATAGTCCCCCCTTCCTTGATATTTTGAGATATTATTTGAGGAAAATGAGGTCAAAAAAGGCGGTTTCATCCATACTGGGAACAATTCTTATTATTTCAATAACGCTAGCTCTGGGGGGATTACTGTACGGTTACAGCAAGGGTCTCTTCGGTAACCTAAGCACCAATGAAGACTTAACAACTAATTTCCAGTTACAGGTGACTCCAGCTGGAAGTTACTTGCTATACTCTTTGAAAGATGATGGTAATGTAGCGCTTCACCTGGAATATATTGTTTTAAATGGTTCAAATCTTCCCAAACCTTACAAGATCAATATAAATGAGACTCTCCAGCCAGGCCAGCAGATTCAGAACGTTACGTGGATTCCAGGAACTTTAGTCTCAGGTAACTACTACACAGTGATTGTTTACGCTATTTTACAAAACGGGCAAATCTATGATACCATCTCTTCAGTTTTGGCGGCGAGTTAATCATGAGGAGTTGGTATGTAAAAGGCATTTCAGAAATTTTTTCTGCACTCCTAGTTACCCTAATCGTTCTCTCTCTCACGGGTCCCCTATTATACTACGTTTATAGCACAGAGACTCAGCAAAGGGGGACAGTAAGTTACGAAGTAAACTCATATTTAGCTTTAACAGAAATAGATATAAAGGTGATTAAAATAAATAATAATTCTTTCTATATTTTTCTTTATAATTATGGACAACAGAAAGATAATATCCAAGAAATTATAATAGGAAATAAAACCTTTAGTGTCGACAGACCATTATATCCAGGAAATATCGTAAGGCTATCGAATTTCGTTGGAAATATAACAGTTAATAGTACAATAATATTAAAGGTAAACAATCTATACTACCTTGGTTAGAAATGTTCCCTCTCCTAGATGATAGGATCTTCGAAAGCCATGAGATTCCTGGACCAACCAAACAGGAAATTAGAGCCATCGTGTTGTCCAAGATGAGGATATTCCCTGGATGTAAAATTTTAGAGATCGGAACTGGGACGGGCTCCCTGACTGCAGAGATTGAGAGATTAGGTTGCTACGTTGTAAGTATCGATATAGAGGATTACATAGAACGAGCACCAGGCAGAAGAATCACATCTTACTCTGATTACATTCAGGCTTCATCCGAGTATTTTAATTGTAGGCAATCTCAGTTCAACTCTGTATTCATTGGAGGAACCAAGCATCTAGAGCAAAGTGTAAGACTTTCTAGAGATCTACTAACTATAGAAGGGCGCCTTGTAGTAAACGCATTTACTATTGAAAGCATAGGAAATATAGGGCATGTCATCCAAAAATATTTCGGAAGTTACAACGTGTTGCAAGTTCAAATTTCCGTCGGAGAGAGAAGAGGAGATAGCACCCTTATGATAGCGAGGAATCCAATTTTCATTTTCTATACGACAAAGACTTAATTTAAAACAAACTTGTAAAATAAGAGCAAACTCAGCAGACATGTCACAGCCTTTGTTTTAATTCTGCAATTGAATAGTCTAGTTTCTAAGTTTTAGGATAATTTTAGAATTATCCGTTAAGCCGTAACAGGCTCGGTTCTGGTTCTTACTTCCAGAACCTCTCCCCTTTCGAGTCCATCCAGAACCTGCTTTCCTCTCTCCGTCAGTTTATATACTTTGTGAGATCCTTTTGAGTAAATCGTCTCCACGAGACCCAATCCTTCCAAAACATGAAATATAGCTAAGACCTCATATCTAGGCAATCGTGTCTTAACCACTACCTCCCCTGGGTTTAGCGCACCTTCAGATATAGCCTCAAGAACCAGTTTTAGCTCGTACATCAGTTTTAGATTTTATTTAAAGCGCTTTTAAGCCCCATGGCTCTTAGACTAGTAGGGTCAACAAAGGCATGGAATCTTGTGATCCTTCAGATATAATATCGAAGTTAGATCAAGCTTACAAGGTAGTCCCTGAGGACTTTCTGTCTCTAGAGGTGTGGCTGAAGACATCTGATCCCTTCAAGGTTCTAATTGCTACTATCCTGACCCAGAACACTTCTGACAAGGGAGCTAAGAGGGCCTATGAAAAATTGGAAAATACCATAGGAGTTACACCTCTTAAACTGTCCAGCGCCTCCTTAGAGTCTATTAAAGAATGCTTGAAGGAAATAGGGCTTTATAACAGCAAGTCCAAAACCATAAAGGCAATATCTTCCTTTATCCAAGAAAAATACCGTGGAAATATAGAAGAGATCTTGAACCTAGGTGTGGAAGAAGCTCGTAAATCTTTGACCTCTGTACCCGGAATAGGGAAAAAAACTGCTGACGTTGTTTTATTGACCTGTAAGAACTATGAGGTTTTCCCTGTAGACACCCATATCTTCAGGATCTCCGAAAGACTTGGTATTGTAGGTAATTACGACAAGGTGAGTAAGTTCTGGCTAAAAGTCTCAAACAAGAAAAACATGCTGAGCCATCTTCTCCTTATTACTCACGGGAGGAAAACATGTAAAGCCAATAAGCCGCTTTGTAACATATGTGTCATTAATGGATGCTGCAAATATTACGCTAGATTACATGGATCCGTCGGATCTACTTCCTCATGAGGATGTATTGAGGCGTAAAATGAACAATACGCTTATAGCAGTAAAGGAGACCAGATCAGTCATCCCGATATTGATAGATGAGAAGTCCTTATTGGTTATAGATGGACATCATCGAAGGGAAGCTATGATGCAGCTAGGGTTCAAGAGGATACCTGTTTATGCTGTTGACTATCAAGACAGTAGCATTACAGTGGATGTGTGGTATAGAAAAGTTGAGCTTAACCCTGTTTCACGTTTATTCCTAAACTCATTGAAAAGTGAAGGAAAGATATGTTTCTCGATTTCGGAATTCAAGATATGCTCTGAAAGTGTGTACTCAGCGTACTGGAAATTACAATGGCTTGAACAAAAATTGAAGCTCTTTGGGTCGGCAATGGAAAGAAATCCGAGCGAGGGATTTTCGCCACCTCATCTAGATAAGGATGTAATACTTGATATCGCAAAGAAGGGGCTAAGGCTGCCGCCCAAAACGAGCAGACATACGTATGATTTTATTATCCCTAAGGAAAGAGTAAAACTACAATGATTTCGTTTATCGCTGCACTCTTTCAAATTGCCATTTTGCTAGTACCCAGCGCCGTCTTGATGTATCAATATGTTCTTTTCAAACAGGGGGTCAGAAGGAAGGATAGCCTCTTTCCTATTTACGACAGCCAACTTCCTACTCTTTCAGTATTAGTCCCTACACGAGGAGAAAAAGTAGAGGTAATACAGGGTTTGCTGAACAACTTGAGCTCAGTACAATGGGATAAGGATAGATTAGAAGTGGTAATTGTTTCAGATGATTCCCCAGAACAGTTCCTTTATATTACTAAAAATCTTCAAATACCTCCTAACTTAAACGTGAAAATTGTAAGAAGAGAGAGGAACGTAGGTTATAAGAGTGGAGCTTTAGCTCACGCGTTCTCTATTTCCAAGGGGGAACTGGTGATAACCCTTGACGTTGACGCTAGGCTAGACAAGGATTCTTTGGTAAAAGCCTACAATCATATGAGGGCGTTCGGCTGCGACGCAGTTACAATGAATTGGGTAGGATACACTAACAATAAACATTCGACACTAGCCAAGGGCCTAGCCATATCAACGTCGATAGCGGATAAGTCGTTACTTAGGGGTAGAGACGCTATTGGACTAAAAATATTTCCAGTAGGTTGTGGAACTATGTTCTCCAGAAGGGCAATCGAGGAGGTAGGTCCCTGGGATCCAAGAATGATTCAGGACGATTTAGAAATTGGGGCTAGACTTTTGAGCAAAGGTAAGAGGGTTTGCTCTTCCTCGTCGTCTGTTTACGTAGAAGTGCCGGATAACCTGGTAGCGTTCTACGTCCAACAGACTAGATGGGCTATGGGAAGTATAGAGGTTCTTACAAGGCGTTTTAAAGAAATAATGAGCAAAAATCTTTCCGTAAGGCAGAAAATTGATATCCTTCTTTTCCTTTTACAGTATATACCTATAGCCTTAACATTCGTGGCCGCGGCAGGATTAGTCATCACTCCTTTGGTCATAGGAAAATGGTATGACTACTTGGAATCTCCCTTAATATTGGTCTGGATCACAGCCCTTAGCCTGTATGGTTACAATTTCATCAAACAAGCAAAGGATTTGGGATTAAAAACAGTGGAAGCTTTCAGGGCTCTCGGTAAGATATCCTCCTATACCGTTGCCATATCTCCATTTATCCTTATTGGCCTATTGTCAGGGTTAAGAAGAACTAGGAAATACGTGGTTACTCCAAAGGGGGTTAAGGTTACCACCTGGATACAATATCCTATTCTATTCTTTGGCTTAGCTTTTATCTCGTCCTCACTAATATACTTCCTACACCACTCCTACATAACATCCCTATGGCTCCTGTACTATTCTATGGGTTTCCTCTTCACGTTCTTCACATTCAAAAGAGAACTTTAGAACTCAAGCTTTTTTTAAGCGGATTTCACTCATCTCCAATGATTACAGAGGCCAAACAATTTTCAGACAACGAGATCTACGAGCTCTTAAGACCTTACGTAGCAGATTGGTTTAAGGAAAAATATGGTTCGTTCACTCCCCCTCAACGTGCATCAATACCTGCCATAAAGGATGGTCATAATGTCCTTATTTCTAGCCCCACTGGAAGCGGAAAGACTATGGCCGCATTCATAGGTATTTTAGACACTCTTCTCCATTACGCCGAGACCGGAAACCTTGAGGATAAGGTTTACGCCATTTACATCTCTCCTTTGAGGGCGCTAAATAACGATATGTACAAGAATCTGTTTTTACCTTTGGAGGAGATTAGGGCAAGGGTTAAATTACCAAAGGAAGTACGTGTAGGAATAAGAACTAGCGACACAACTTCTTACGAAAAGCAGAAAATGCTGAAAACCCCTCCACATATCCTCATCACAACTCCTGAATCCTTTGCAATTTCGATAGTTTCGCCCAAATTCAGCCAAAACTTGAAGGAGGTGGAATGGCTGGTAGTGGACGAGATCCATGAATTAGCCGGAAGCAAAAGGGGAGCGTTTCTGTCTGGATTCCTAGAGCTGTACGACTCATTCCTTTCAAAGAAAAGTCCTGTTAGAATTGGGCTAAGCGCTACCATATCCCCACTGGACGAAGTGGCTAAGTTTCTAGTGGGCGAGAAGAGAGACTGTAAAATAATCGACGCTCGTTTTATGAAAAGTGTAGATCTCAAGGTTATATCTCCTGTGAGGGATCTAATTCACTCAACCGAGGACGAGGTCAGTAATGGGATTTACAGGACTCTCGTAGAAGAAATAAAGAAGCATAGGACTACCCTCATCTTTACCAACACTAGAAGTGCAGCTGAAAGGGTTTCATACAAGCTCAGAAAAATTGTAGAACAAGAAAAACTATTTGATGCGGATTTGGTGGGGGCCCATCACAGCAGTCTGAGTAGAGATGTCAGACTGGAAATTGAAAATAAACTGAAAAATGGGGAGTTAAAGGTCGTAGTATCGTCAACTAGCCTAGAGCTGGGAATAGACATAGGCTATATTGACGTTGTAATCCTGTTAAGCAGTCCTAAGAGTGTCTCAAGAATGCTTCAACGAATTGGGCGAGCAGGACATCACATACGACAGATAAGCAAAGGGAGGGTCATTGTTGTTGATAGGGACGATCTTCTGGAATGTTCAATGCTTACCAAGTTAGCCAAGGATAGGAAGATAGACAACGTTCACATCCCGAAGTCACCTTTGGACGTTTTAACTCAATTGATTTTAGCTTCGGCACTTATGGGAGAGCCGCAACCAGACCTTCTTTATGAGACCGTTAGAAGATCTTATTCCTTCTCAAACCTAAGGAGAGAGGACTTCGATTCAGTCCTCAATTATTTACTGGGGAAATATGGTCTTGATTCTCGCAATGTCTATCCCAAGTTAAGAGAAGGTGAGAAAGGGCTGAAGCCAAAAAAAGGGAGTCGAATGATATTTTACATGAACAGTGGGACTATACCAGACGAGCCTTTAATCCCTGTATTTACGGAGAGTAATCAATATGTTGGAAACTTAGAGGAGGAGTTCGTGGAGATCCTATCGCCTGGGGATATTTTCATCCTAGGCGGGAAGACCTTCGAATACCTAACATCAAGAGGGAATAGGATCTTAGTTAGGCCAGCTGAGGGTCAAAGGCCTACCGTTCCTAGCTGGTTCTCAGAAATGTTACCGTTATCCATAGAGTCTGCTAGAAGAATATCTGAATTTAGAGGTGTAATAGCTGAGATGATTAGAAGAGGTAATAAAGCTGAGGAAATTGTGGACTTCATAAAGGAATACTTTGATATATCAAAGACAGCAGCTAGATCCCTTTTTGAATACATCAGAGAGCAATACTACTTTACAGACGGGTTAGTTCCAAGTGACAGAGAGATTCTAGTTGAAATATACGATGATGAAGAGGGAAGGAGAAACTTCATTTTCCACGCCCTTTTTGGAAGAAGGGCTCTTGACGCCTTATCCAGAGTAATAGCGTGGAAATTAGGAAAAGATCTGAACATGGACGTAAGAACCTCAATAAGTGACAATGGATTTATCCTCACGGTGGAGAACGCAGTCAATTATGATGTGACAAGGGCCGTAAAAGATATCGACCCAGATGAAGTCTATTCCCTCCTTTCCGACATTATATTACATACTGAAATGGTTAAGCGGCGCTTCAGACATACAGCGGAGAGATCATTTATGCTACTGAAAAGATACAAGGGAAGGGAAACTAACGTCGATAGGAGGCAGTTAAACTCGGAAGTTCTCATGAATGTCATAAGAGAAATTCCAGGATTCCCTATCCTTAAGGAGACAGTTAGGGAAATCCTAGAAGACTACATGGATATCTTTAGTGCAACTGAAATCTTAAGGGATATCAGAACGGACAAGATTAAGCTTACGGTTATAGGACCTACTAAGGTTCCCAGCCCGTTTGCCCATCAACTCCTGGCTAGAGAATACAGCGACATAGTGTTGGCTAGCGATAAAAGGGAGTTCTTAATGAAGATGCACGAAAAAGTCCTTCAGTTTCTTAAGGAGAAGGGGATCAATCTTGATCTCAGTTACACGAGAGTCAACGAATGAAAACCCTCTAATGCAATTTCCTGAAAGAATTATCCAAGGGACTCTCCAAATTTTCATTCCAAGTACATCTTTATAACTAGGTGCGCAAGTGCTCTCATGAGTGTGCACTATTGCCTCAATTTCGTCTATATACTTCAATAACTCTTCAGGTTCCATTACAAACTCGCTATCTTCCTCTGCGATGTTAGTTATCTCCACTACCTCTCCGTTAACAATAAGTGCGCATCTCTCCCTCAAGTGGACCAGAGTCCCTCTAAACCTGCTATCGACTTCAGGATGTCAGTTCTGGTTACCATACCGCTAACCCTATTCACTGGATCCATTACTAAAAGTCTTCCCACGTTATAGGTAACCATTTTCTTTACTGCCTCCATTATATCGTCGTCCTCCCTTATAGTGATCACTTCCTTCTTCATATATTCAGTTACTTTAGCGTCAAAGTTGCCCTCATAAAAGGCCCTCATTAGATCAGCCGTAGTAATTATTCCAGCAACATTTCCTGCATCATCCAGAACCGGTGCACCCCTAATACCCTCCTTATATAGAGTTCTAGCAGCTTCCCTAACTGTCATGATAGTTTTGAGCGATATAAGTCTCTTACTAATTATATTCTTAACGCGTTCCTTGGGTATGCTTATCATCCTCTTGACGTCTATGATAATTTCCCGCCTTTCTTCCTCAGTGTTCAAAACAACGCCTTCTATTACCAATCTGCTGTAAGGAGTCGGACCTAGCCTTACGGAGTCTCCAGGCCTTATTTTCTTTGGATCACCAGAAATTTTTAGGATTACTCTATTACCTGAGGGATTAGTTATATCCAGAAGTTCAATATTTTCAACTTTCACGTCAGTCTCTATGTTTCCCCTATAAAGGCTCAACTTATCAAGTAAAGGGAGAATTGTAGGATTCTTGACGAACTCGTAAGCCTTCAATGTCGGTAGATATCCGCCATTAGGTCCTGGTTTTGAATCCACTAAGCCTAAGACCTTGAGGCTCAGTATAATGTTCCTTACCGTTCCTTCATCCTTACTTATCATGTCGGCTACTTCTTTACTCTTTATCATTTTCTTCTCTCTGTTGTAAAGTTCTATGAGAGCTAGGAGGATCTCTCTTTGTGTAGATGATAAATTCTGCATACTAAATTATCATTTAATCAGTGTTTAAAAATATCTATGGTTGCACTGAGACCTCAAGGACTTTTCGTATAATCTTTGGACTAACGTTGAAAACTTCTTTTGAAATTAATGCTACATAACTGGATTTAGGCAAAGGATATTCTATTCCAATACTAATAGAAATAGCTTTTTTCATCGCTATATAGTTCATTTTATCCCTAATTAATCCTTCAGCTAGACTTTCGGCCAGCTTAAAGGCAGTGTAGAAACGGGAGAAGCTCCGTGCTGTATGTTTTACTGCGTCGTTGGGAGAGCTCTCCAATGTTCTTAGAGCCTGAATAAGCTTAGACTCCGATGAAAACGAGAAGACGACCTCAGTGAATATTAAACGTAAAGCCCTGGCTAAAATGTCCTTGTCGTTATTAGATAAATTGTACGCCTCGTCTGGTCCTTTCTCTATTATTGTGGAGGCTATCTCGTGAAATTTTTCTTCTTGAGGTAATAATTTATCAAATACTTGCTTATGCTCTTCATATAACCCAAGTCCCTCCTTCCCAACTACGAACAAACTGATCAGTTCCTTCTCGTAGAGATTGGTGGATTTAAACCCTCTAAACGGTCTGATCTCCCTTTCCTCATACGCTTGCTGAACCATAGAAAGTAAGCTGTTTCTGTCAAGGCTCTCCCACATATCCAAAACCTTTCCCCAGAGATCCGTAAGCACTTTCATTCTCTCTCTATAGAGCTCCTTAACCATCCTATGCCACGGAGATTTAATATGCATTCAGCCTTAAAAAGGATACACAATAAGCTAAGAAACATGAGCGTAGAAGAAAACCTCAAACCAAGCATTTTATTGATATCTCCTTCCGATATAGAGTCTGATATTAAAAAAATAGAGGAAGAACTGAAAATTATTCATAATGATAGTGATGACAAGATATTAAAACTTAAGGAAGACGTGCAAAGGCTCTGGAACTTTGTGGAATGGCTGAAGATAGCTCAAGTTCAGGGAATATGGAAATCGAAGACTTGTAGGTACTCAGATAACGGGAAGTGCAACGCGTGGAACGTGAATGAACCCGAGAAACTGGGATTGCCGAGCGAAGTCATAGAAGTGGATAGTAACAGTTCAAAACATGTAATTGTGGATAAGTTTCCCAATTTCTGTATCGCGTGTCCGCTATACGAAGCTAAGGCCAAGAGAAGTTAATATCTTTCTCTTATCCCTTTCTTCTAGGACCTTTCTAAGCAAATCTAGTTTCTTGGTGTCGATATTGGGATAGTTCTCAAATATTTCTAATAAACTGTCAATAAGATCCTCTACCATAATTTGCGCAATCTCCTCCTTTTCTTTCTCATCTGCTATTTTTATGGCCCTTACTATGGTTTCATCGCTTGGGTGAGTTTTCCCCTTATAGAACTTCACTATGGAGGCAGCGGATACTCCTAGATCTCTAGCTAGCTCAGATTTGTTTCTCCTTTCTAGAAGGGTCAAAACTATCTTTTCTCTACTCTCTTTGCTGAGATTGTGTACCGCCCTCATTATATAGAATATATACCCAAAATCTATTAACTTCTCTACTACTTTAATCCTAAATGAAGTCGATAGTTTTTAACCAAGGTATTATCGTTTCTGAACAGCCAGAGACCCCCATAGGATCTAAAAGTGTCGAGATATTACCTGAAAAAGTCCTCGTTGATGGAATTGAAAACTCCATATTTTTAGGTCTATTATGGGTAAAGCCAGGTACAATACTAGGATCTATAGGGATAGGGAAAATAAGGGACGTTGGGGTCGACTTACCTCAATCAATGATAGGGAAGAGGTCCTTGGTCTTCCCATTATCTGAAGCCATAGGTGGAATAGGAACTGAAGTTAATGGTCTCCTTTGCGAGAGAGCGGTGGTTCCTGTCGATTCAGTAATTACATTTTCAGAAAATATTGATGATAGGTACCTGATTCTCCCACATTTATCAGTAGCCTTGGATATAATGGAGAAAATAGGTGATGGGTCAACTCTCATAATTGGATCAGGTCTTACTGCAGTCCTTATACATATTTTTGGTAGAGATATGGACATAAATATCATGTATGACGATGGGAGTTTTAGATTATCCAATAACAACAAAGTCGTTAACATCGATAAGCAATGGGATAACATTGTAATATCCACCATGAGGGGTTGGGCTAGGCATTTAGCTCAAAGATTAGTGAAGCCCAGCGGACATATATTTATTCCTAAGTTCGTAAATTCGTGGCCATCTTTTATACCGCAAAGGTCGTTCCTCGTTAGACCTAGGTATAGAAGCGAACTGCTAGAATACCTCAACAGCAAAGAAGTAGAACATGTTATAAAGACCTACTTAGGGTATTCGGAGGACGCACTGTCATCGATTCCTACCACAAAGCCTGGAATAATCGTGGATGTAAAGAAGGTATGGGATAAAATAAATATCTCTGCAATTATAGAATAAATTCTATATCTTAGATTTGATTAGATTGCCCAGTATCTCTATTCCCTTGTTTATTTCTTCTTTCGATGGGAAGCTGTAGTTTATTCTCATGGTATTAGTGCCAGAATAATCGTAGTAGAAGCTATTTCCAGGGACGTAGGCTACACCCTGCATCATTGCTTGTTGGAGTAATTGCGTGGTGTTTAAGTTACCTGGAAGCCATACAAACACGAACATTCCTCCCACTGGTCTCGTTCTTTTTACATTGGAGGGGAAGTATACATCCATTGCACTTAACATCTGATTTCTTTTCTCCTTATACAATGACTTTACTTTAGGTAAATTGTTTTGTATTACGCCCTTCCTAATGGCTTCGGCTGCTATGAATTGATTAAAGGATGGTGTATGAAGATCTACGTTCTGTTTGAACAGTTCAACCTCCCTGATTATCTCTTCATCTGCAACGATCCACCCCAACCTTAGACCTGGGGAGAGTATCTTGCTAAAAGTTCCCAGATATATCACTCTACCCTCCTTATCCAGAGCTTTAAGTGGTGGGGGATTATCACCATCGAAAACCAGAAATCCATAGGCGTCATCCTCAACCACTAGAAAATCGTACTTGGAAGCCAATTCCATGACATATTTTCGGTCTTCCATATACATTGTTGTACCTGCGGGATTCTGAGCTGTAGGAATTATGTACAGAAGCTTGACTTTCTTACCCTCACTTTGAAGATTCTTCAACTGCCTTTCCATTTCGTGAAGATCTGGACCCCTCTCGCTAATAGGAACGCCATGGAACTCAGGCCTCCTGGTTCTGAGCACGTTAAGGGCAGTCAAATATGTGGGTTTCTCTACAAAGACATGATCTCCTGGGTTTACAAGAACATTGAAAAGAATATAAAGAGCCTCTTGGCTACCTACGCTAACGAAAATGTTATTCTGGGTGATATTTGATATCCCTCGGAGATTTGAGAAGGAAACTAGTTGTTCTCTGAGTTCAGATACTCCTGCCGTCGCAGTATACTGAAGGGCTTGCGAGGACTTTGACTCAAGGATTTCGTTGGTTATTTTCTTTATATCTTCAACAGGAAAAGTGGAAGGATCTGGCAGTCCTCCGGCAAAACTTATTACGTTTCTTCCCTCAGTGAGCTTAAGCAAATCCCTTATTTCCGACGACTTTAGTAACTGAGTATCTTTTGAGAAGAAACTTTCCCATTTACCCATGATAGCTATATTACAACTTAGTTTTTATTATTATGTGTAAGATGTATAACGCCGAGATCCTCACAATAGGAAATGAGCTATTAAATGGAAGGACAGTCAACACTAATGCTACCCACATAGCATCTAAGTTAACACTGTTGGGATTCACAGTCAGGAGGATAACCACAGTGGGAGACAACTTGAAGGACATTCATGACGCGGTAAAGGAAATTTTAAGCAGGAACCCAATGCTCCTAGTTACCAGTGGAGGATTGGGCCCTACATATGACGATATGACAGTGGAAGGTGTTGCGAACGCGTTAAACCTGAAAATAGAACTGAATAAGGAAGCCTATTCAGAGATTTTGGAAAAGTATAGGAGTAGAGGACTACAGTTGACAGAAGAAAGGTTAAAAATGGCAATGTTACCAGTCGGTGCTATTGCAATTAGAAATGAAGTTGGAATAGCCCCTGGAGTTTTGATCTCCTTACCTGGCACAGATATACTACTCACTCCAGGTGTTCCTAGGGAAATGGAGAGTATCTTGGAGAAATACCTAAAGGAGTATCTCAGATTCAAACCCGACATATATTACTACGAGGAGTTCTTCACAGTTAAGGGGGTAATGGAGTCTGAACTTGCCCCTTTTATCAAAAGGTTAGTTAAGGAAACCAACATTTACATCAAAACTCATCCCAAAGGTCACGAGACACTTAGTCCTAGCTTGGAAATTCAAGTGAGCGCAAACGGAAAAACAAAGGACGAGGCAGTTTACAAGGTCAAAAGTGCGATAGAGGAAATTAAAAATAAGGTAAAGTCTATGGGAGGAGTCGTTGTCTAAAAGACGTTTCGAGGTTCACTTGGCTTGAAGGTTTATGATAGATGCTAGATCAACCGGAGACTCCAAGTTTACGAAGTGACCAATACCTTCCAGTTCTTTGTATATATACCTCTTTGCTTTAGAAAAAACCTCACTGTTGCCCTTTAATCTGTCCTCACTTCCGTAGACGAGAGTTACCTTATCTAACTGAGGTATTAAGGACTCGTAATTTTTAGCCGATAATAGACCTTTCACTGCATTCACGTATCCTAAAACGCTGGTCTCCTTATAGAGTTCGACTAAATCTCTCCACATATAGTAGTTGGTCGAAAGTAACTCAGAAAACTCTCCCCTAATCTTTCTGTAATATGCCAATCCCTCCATACCATATCTTAACGCGACATCCATATATGACTGGTAGGGTATAGGGTCGGGTGCCTTGTAAAGGGCGCCCACGAGGACTAGAGAATCCGATCCCCTTCTTAGGCTGGTCTCAAGAGCTACCAGGGAACCCAACGAATGCCCTACTAGCGTTTCATCCCTCACATTGAGGTACTCAAGTAAGCTCACAAGGTCAACTGCAATATCCTCTATCGTGTAACCATAGTTTGGAACAGAAGACCTGCCGTGCCCCCTCAGATCGAAGGAAATCACAGTATATCGTGAGGCTAGTAGAGGCTTAACGTACTTCCAGCTCTTGGTAGATCCAGCTAAATGGTGGATAAGTACAACAGGAGACCCGCTCCCTTCAACTTCATAGTAAATGTCTACGTCTTTAAGCTCTAGAATAGGCAATTTAGACCATCCCCATTATTTTATCTAAGTAAAGCTCGGCAAGAACCACGGGATAGAGAACTCCATAATTCGACAAGATCTCTGGGCTAACCTCTCCTAGAATTCCAATTTGCTGACCTTCCATGTATATGTTTGCACACCTACCCTTTATAAAGAGTTTATCTTCAACTGCTTGATAACTTGGAGTTCTCCCAGTAAGGTTAGAGATAACCTCATGTAAAGGAGCTTGTAAGCCTTCATAGCTAACCTTACTATCCATTATTCCTAAGGAAACCCTAAGTTCGTTCAAATAAGAGGTGTCACTCTCAGCCTTAGCCTTCACCGTCTCACCAATCTCAAACACTCTAATTGGAAACCTTGAGTGTTGATTATTAGCTAGGAAAAGCAGAACATTCCACATGAGGGAGTTTCTAACAGAATCATAATCCACTGATATGGGATTCTCAACTTTAACGTAGTCCCCTGCAAGCTGATATGAGGATTTCATCAAAACTAAGGTGTAGATCTCCTGAAATTGGGCACCTATCAGTAACGACCTCAATTTCCTGTAGAATGAGCTTCTCTCCGAAAGCGTCCCTAACCCTTGACTGCTACCCTGGGTAAGAGAAAAGTTATCGTACCCTACTGCCATTGCCACGTCCTCAGCCAAGTCGGCATAAGTCATAATATCGACCCTGTATGGTGGAACTATTACTCTTATTTCGTCTCCGTCTAAACTTGCGTCCATCCTCATTTTCTGAATTAACCTAACAATTTCTCCTCCATCAAGGTCAGTACCCAATCGGCGATTAATATTGGATACATTTGCTGACACGTTGACGTGATTTAATAAAGGAGACTTAAACTCCTTGGTTCCCTTGACCACTACTGATCCTATCTCCGCTCCCAATTCGGCAAGATTTGTGGATAGAAGATCCAAGGTTTGATAAACCGCATCAAAATTGGTTCCAGTGACGTCAATCAGTAGTGAGGTAGTTTCTCCACTGATCCTTGTTCTTTCTGAATTTATAACAGGAGGGATACTTAGTACCCCCTCCACGTCAACTATTGCCGGTGTCATTCCATTTCTCACAGAGATATTCCCATATATCCTTCCTTGTTCTGTCTCTTTAAGAACCTCAGCCACACTCATTTCTCTACTCTGATTCAGCGGTACGAAAGTGGATGACAGTGGAAGGTTAATGTACTTTATAATTTTCCCCTTCACTTTCTTCAAGTCGTGTATACCTATGGCAACCTTTTTCCTTCTTCTACCTATAGTATCGTGAAGCTTTTCTTGGAATTGTATCAATTCTTTGAGATAAAATTCTGGGTTAAGTCTGACGTTATAGATCACGCAAGCCAAAGCGAAGGGTCTTGAAGGTACATCACCGACCTCTAATACATATTCGGTCTCATTTACCGAGTATTTTCTCTCTCCCTTCTCCTTTCCGCTTATTCCCTTCAGGGCCCTAACTATCCCTCCTAGACCTAACATATCAAG
Organism: Metallosphaera tengchongensis; assembly: GCF_013343295.1. Lineage (NCBI taxonomy): Archaea > Thermoproteati > Thermoproteota > Thermoprotei > Sulfolobales > Sulfolobaceae > Metallosphaera > Metallosphaera tengchongensis. Next base: position 815,196 of record NZ_CP049074.1, read on the forward strand.
TCTATCTGCGTTGACTTCTACAGAAATTGTGTCCTGGTCTATCTCATTAACCTCAGATTTAAGCTTAAACAGATAATCGGATATTTCCTCTTTACTCAATCCTGTCATGGACTGAAGGATCCACTTATTGAGGTTCACAGTTGGCATTAGACTACCCTCCTAGATCTCAGATACTCAATATTTGTCGAGTAGAGATCCCTAATGTCTTTAACTCCAAGGAAAAGCATAGCTAACCTGTCTATTCCAATACCCCACGCACCAGCTGGCGCATAGACCCCTGAAGGATTGGTCACCTCTTCCCTAAGAAGACCTGCTCCGGCCATTTCTACCCAACCCAACGGGTCTACAAAACCGTATACCTCTACGCTGGGCTCTGTGAATGGGAAGTAAGCTGGCTTAAACTTAATCTGCTTTACTCCAAGTCCTGAAAAAATATCACGTAAGGTGCTAAGCAAGTCCCTGAAGGTAAACTCATCTTCTATAACTAGGCCATCCATCTGATGAAACTCAACCAGGTGAGTAGCGTCAATAGAGTCTGGCCTAAATACCTTACCGATTGTGAATACCCTCGCGTTCTTTGGGGATTTAGAGAGAACTCTAGCTGTAACTGCAGTGGTCTGACTCCTTAGCACCAACCTCTTGGCATTCTCTTCACTCCAAGAGTATTTCCACCACTTTTCATGCGTATCTTTGACTCGCCTCACTAACTCTTCATTGGGAAGGCTTCCGTGTCCATTAACAATAAACGAGTCATGTATTTCCCTTGCTGGGTGATCTTGTGGCTGGAATAGCATGTCAAAATTGTAGAACTCCATTTCCACGTAATCGCTGACCACTTCCTTAAATCCTAGACTTATCATAAGATCTTTCACTTTTTCAATAAAATCTCTAAAATAATGGGATTTTCCTATAGGATAGAAAGGTGGCAATGCCTCAACGTTATACGGTTTAAACTCCTTACCTCTCCATGATCCACTTACAAGCATCTCATGGGTAAGATACAGCTCTTGTGGTTTCGATACTGCATCTTGGGTAAGCTCGACCTCAACTAGTCGACGCTCTTTGCGTTCAACTAATTTCCTTTTCATTAGCGTTTGAATTTCATTTTCGTTCAGTGAGTCTCCATTTCTGAGTTTTAAGAGCAACGTATTCTCAGGCGACGAATAATCCTTAACAAGAGGCTTGATTTCTTCTCCGTTAAGCTCAACCAACCCCTTTCTCTTAGCCCAGCCCAGAGCGATCTCGAAGTCCGAACCCATCTTAGACCTTAACTCTTGTAAGTTTCCCACATTCCCGTTCAAGAGCCTTAACAATTTGTCCTCAGGCATTCCGTCCCTTAGCCTGCTCTCCCCCTCAGATGTTAGGGATATATACTGTATTTTTTTATCAGAAATTACTTTAACAATGCCTTTGGACTCCAGTAGTGCCAGATTACTAAAAACCGTGCTTAGGGGTAATCCAGTCTCTTTAGATATTTCATCAGATGTGGCGACCTTTTTTGACTTTAAGAAAGAAATAATCTTTAGCTCTGAATCGCTTAACATTACTCTACAACTCTATGGACTGGCCTGGTTGAAGAAGGATTGCCTCATAACCCCTCTCTTTAACTCCTTTTATGAAAATTTGTGGATCTACCTTTATCATATCCCAGGTGTTGAAGTGAATGGGAATTGCCGCTTTCTTGGGCTTTAGCATCTCAACAGATTTAATGGCCTGGACAGGATCCATTGTAAACCTCCCTCCAATAGGTAAAAGTACGTAATCGGGTCTGAAAGTTTCCCCAATTAGCTCCATATCCTTAAACAGTCCTGTATCTCCTGCGTGATATATTGTTCTATTTCCATCAGAAACTATAATACCTGATGGGTCACTATGCTCGCTTGAATGTACAGCCTTAGTTAAAGCTAAGCGTATACCCTCGTGTTCTACATACCCACCTATGTTAGCTGGAATTATTTGACTTTCTGGAATTTTAAACTGGTTTGCAACATACATTGCCAAGTCAAAGGTTGTGTATAAGACAGCGTTTTTGTTCATGTTAAGAATCTCCACTGTGTCCCCTAGGTGATCATAATGGTCATGGGTTACACCGACGATATTAACTCCTTGGAAATAACCAAGCTTTACTGGAGATAACGGGTTGTTCTTAATGAGGGGATCTATCACAATCCTTTTCCCCATTAAAGTAATTTCCACAGCCGCATGGCCTAGCCATCTTAATTGAGGCATGTTTAAGATGTAATGAGACTAAAAATAAAAATTTCGTCAATCATATTCTCCATATGACTGAGGAAGAACTTAAACTGATAATAAGGGCCGGACAGATAGCTGCTAAAGCAAGAGATGCTGGAGCCAAGATGATAAGACCCTCTGAAAAGGTCATAAATGTCTGTGAGACCGTAGAGAAAATCATCATTGATGAGGGAGCTAAACCTGCGTTCCCTTGTAATCTATCCATTAACAATGAGGCAGCACATTATAGCCCAGTTATAGGAGACGAGAAGGTCATCCCAGAGAACGCCGTTGTGAAACTTGATATAGGAGCTCACATAGATGGTTACATTACAGATACTGCAGTTACGGTTTACTTAGACGAAAAGATGGAAAAACTAGCGATGGCGGCCAAGGACGCTCTAACTGCTGCTATTGCAAATTTCAGATCAGGGGTACAGCTCTCAGAGATAGGTAAGGTAATAGAAAAGACGATAAAGATGTACGGATTCAAACCTGTAAGGAATCTGGGTGGACATTTGGTCCGAAGATATGAGCTTCATGCGGGAATTTTCGTCCCCAACGTTTACGAAAGAATTCCTGGGAAAATAACTAGTGGTTACACCTATGCCATTGAACCTTTTGCAACCGACGGTGGCGGAGAAGTGGTGGAAGGCAAAGATGTTACCATATATGCCCTCAGATCAAGGACGTCGAAAGGCCTTACTGAGATCGAAAAAAAGTTCATAGAAGAAATAGATAAACGTTTTAAAACCCTTCCCTTCTCAGAAAGATGGCTAAAAGATCTAGGGAGCAAGGAGGAAGTGGAAGTAACCCTTAAGACACTTAGCAAAAGAGGAGTTCTTCATTCATATCCTGTCCTAATGGAGGTTAAAAAGGGAATGGTATCTCAGTTTGAGCATACTGTCTACGTTAGCGAAAAGGAAACCACGGTTTTAACATGAGCTTTTGGATACTTTGATAAAAGTTTAATTTCTCACAATCGCGACTCTATACGAAGATTATGAACAGTCTGATAATTGCTCTCGCGCAAACTAGCAGTCAAGGCCAGAGCGGCGCTGCCTTGGCGTTCTCATACATATTCTACATATTTTTCATTGCTTTATTAGCAATATCTTTCTTCCCTGGAGTACAGCAGAAGACTCAAATAATGTTTTTGAGCAGAGATGTGGAACAAAAGCTACAAATGATAGAGGGTTTCCTTAAGGATTCGAGGGGTTTAACAGAGAAGTTATTGAAGGATAAAGGATTTTCAGATCCTAAGGCTTTCATTGATAGAGTTATAGATAGATTTGTTATAGACCCAGTAAGCGTGGAGCCAACTGACATAATAAATCGAATGAAACTTCTAATGAGAAGTAACGAGGACGCTGTTAGAGAGATGATAACTACAGTTTCCCCTAATATCGATCCAATGACGAGAAGTCAGATTGAGATCTCGGCTGAAGTTGTGAACGCTCTAAACTTAATTTACAAAGTCATAAGGCATTATCTAATAATGGCTAAGAAGCTAAACAGTATAATGATAATGTATCAGTTACAGATGGTTGCCCCAATTTACGTTAAGTATGCCGAGGCATATGCTAAGGCACAGAAGGTATTCCTCCAAGGCATACCTATAGGAGACGGCTTAGGTCCACTAGTGGCTTCTAGATTTTTGATGAAGGCTGATCAAAAGTTTACAGTAAGCAAAGACACAGTTGCTGGAACCCTAGAATTCGAGGGAAGAAAGTTAATCATAGTTAAAGCCGAGGGACCTATGGCTACCGTTGGAACGCCCGGGGAGGGTGTTCAGAACGTCATTGAGAGGGAGAATGGCAGGATATCGAGGATTATCACAGTGGACGCTGCACTAAAATTAGAAGGGGAGGAGACGGGAAGCGTTGCGGAGGGTATGGGTGTTGCGATGGGCGACCCTGGACCCGAAAAGATAGCCATAGAGAGAGTAGCAGTAAAGTACGGAATACCTATAGATGCAGTTATAGTCAAGATGAGTATGGAAGAGGCAATCACTGAAATGAGGAAAGAAGTTTACCAGGCAGCGGACAAAGCAATAGAGTTCGTAAAGAGGATAATACTTGAGAGAACCAAACCAGGTAGCACAGTAGTGTTGGTCGGCGTTGGAAATACTGCCGGGATAGCCCAGTGATATTTTATGGCAATTAGTGTTGATTCCAAACAAACCCTCAAGGTAAAAACAGTGATAAAGTGTACTCAGTGCGACTATACTCAAGAAAGGGAGTTTCAGGTAGGGGACTTTGTGTTAAAACTGGTTGGGAATTGCCCCAAGGATAATGGACCGTTGTACATAGCAGGAATATATGCTGAGTCCGTAACACCTAAGAAATAATTTTTTAAGAAGGTAGCCCAATATATAATTGTCCACCCGGTCATAGCGGGGGAGCAACACCCGGTCTCATCTCGAACCCGGAAGTTAAGTCCTCCGCGTTGGAGGTGCTGTGGGATCCGAAAGGGCCCGTAGCTACTCCAAACTGGGATGGACTTATTATTTTGTGTTTAGATTTTCGGTACATGAAAAGGATTTTTGATGAGGTTTATGGAACTATTGAGCTTGACGATGCCTCGGTAAACCTAATAGATTTGCCAGAGTTCCAGAGACTGAGAAGAATAAGGCAGACTAGCCTTGCTTATATAGTATACCCTGGGGCTACTCACACCCGATTTAGCCACTCTTTGGGGACCTATTATTTAACCAACAAAATAGGACAAAGACTAGTGCATGAGGGGATAATAAACCAGGACGAATTAAACGTAGTGAAAGTTGCCTCCCTAATCCACGATATAGGTCAGTTTCCCTTTAGTCATGCCATAGAGGCCTACTACTTGAAGCAAGGTTTGGGAAATAAGGAAGTTAGGGACCTGCTACTACGTGGGTCGTTTGGTGACTCACTTTCAAATTATGGATTTGATCCAAGAGAAATATCTGACATTTTTTCCGGATCGAGTTTATTGACATCCATCATAGATGGAGACGTAGACGTCGATAGAATGGATTATTTAGTTAGAGATTCCACTCACACAGGAATACAGCTGGGAAGGATAGATCTAGACAGACTGATTTTCACCATCATGTATAAGGAAAAAGGGATCTCGGTGAGAGATAAAGGGATAATAAGTCTTGAAAATTTTTACCTGTCAAGGTTACATATGTACCAAGCCGTTTATTATCATAAAACTATACTTGGTTACGAATTATTTCTGACGAACCTCTACTCTAGGTTGTTGGAGGAGTGCGAAAGCATAGAAGTCAAAGACGTGAGAGAAACCATTTCCAATCAGACGTTTCCCTATTGGGATGACGAATGGGTCTTTGGATCACTTTACAAATGCTATAGAGAGAACCCCAACAGCGATTTCGCAGAGAGGATAAAGGACTTCTTAGACAGGAGGGGCCCAAAAGTAGTATTCGATGAAATATCCTATAACGAAAAGGATGACAGTAAATTTAGGGAGGCTACAGAAACACTAAACAGAGTAATTCCAGAGGATTTCCTTTATCCGTATGAGGAGTCAATAACTATCTTTGACAAGAGTAGGATCTCAATTATCTCTAAGGAAGTTGAGGTGACAGTTGATAGATACCCTACTCTCTTGCAGTCTATTCCAGAAAAGCTAGTAATCAGAAGGATTTATGTGGATAGAAGATTTGTAGATAGAGCTAGGGAATTCATGTGATAGAGCTAATTCTAACAGATCTAGACGGAACCTTAACCATGGATAGGGGCACGTACTTGTTGGACACGAGAGCGATTGAGGCCCTTAGAAGGGCTGAGAGAGCTGGAATAAGGGTCGCATTGGTAAGCGGAAACTCATACCCAGTTCTAAGGGGGCTCTACAACTATTTAGGAATAACAGGAGGGATAGTAGCCGAGAATGGGTGTTTCGTGTATTATAACTTTCAGACTGAAAGGGTGTGCGAAACAATTCCCAGGAGTGTAGTGGAGGATTTTCGCAATAAATTCAATTTAAGGGAAAGTTGGCAGAACGAGTTCAGGAAGTCAGACTTCGGTTTCACTCCAGCTCAAATAACCCCGGAGATTAAGGCCTGGGCTGATGAGAGAGGCCTTGTTGTTCAAAGTAGCGGGTATGCCCTACATTTAGCGGGAAAACCTGGAGGAAAGGGAGCTGGTGTGAAAAGGCTCCTAGAGTTAGTAGGAGTACAAAGTGAGAAAGTTGGTGCAATTGGGGACTCAAGGACCGACATAGAGATGTTTACGTATGCCAAAGTAAAAGCTGCGGTAGGCAACGCTGATCCAGATCTTGTTAAAGAAGCTAACGTAAAGCTCAAATTAAAAAGCGGGGCCGGCTTTACGGAATTCATTGAAATGATTTTGGGATGAGTGGAAATGGATCTAGAAGAAACTATATATAAGTACGCTCTAGCCAATGCTGTAAAACATGAAGGGAAGGCCCAGGTAGGACCTGTTGTCAGCAAAGTTTTTGCAGAGCATCCTGAGCTTAAGTCGAGAGCGAAAGAAATTGTTCAGCTTGCTAACAAAATAGTCCAACAAGTCAACTCCATGGTTCCTGAGGACCAAAGAAGGGAGCTAGAAAAGAAATATCCTGAACTTTTGGAGGAGAGAAGAGTCGAGGAGAAAAAGACCCTTCCAGAACTTCCCAACGTTAAGGGGACGGTCGTTACTAGGTTTGCCCCAAATCCTGATGGCCCAATTCACTTAGGGAACGCAAGGGCTGCAGTCCTCTCCTTCGAATATGCTAAAATGTATAAGGGCAAATTCATATTGAGGTTCGATGACACCGACCCTAAAATAAAGAAACCATTAAAGGAAGCCTACAACTGGATAGAGGAGGATCTTGCATGGTTGGGAATAAAGTGGGATTACAAGTTCTCTGCCTCCAGTAGAATGGATAGATACTATGAAGTAGCTAAGATGCTAATTGAGAAAGGTCACGCCTACATTGACACTGGAAGTGACAAGGACTTTAAGAAGTGGAGAGATAATTTGGCGAAAAAAGGGGACCCATACAAGCCTAGAAATAACTCTGTAGAGGAGAACTTGGAATTATGGGAGAAGATGCTGAAAGGGGCCTTCCAGGAAGGGGAAGCTGTAGTAAGAATAAAGACCGATCCCAATGATCCAGATCCCTCACAAATAGATTGGGTTATGCTTCGAGTGATAAACACAAAGAAGAACCCACATCCCATAACTGGAGATAAATATGTAGTGTGGCCAACTTACAATTTCGCAACAGCAGTGGACGATCATGATTACGAGATTTCCCACATATTGAGGGCGAAAGAGCACATGTCAAATACCGAGAAACAGAAGTGGGTCTATAAATACTTGGGATGGAACGTCCCAGAGATCCTCCAGTTCGGCAGATTGAAGCTAGAGGGATTTATGATGAGCAAGTCGAAGATAAGGGGTATGATGGAGACTGGAAGCCAGAGGGACGATCCAAGACTTCCTACCATTGCGGGACTTAGAAGAAGGGGCATCATTCCTGAGACGATCAGAGAACTGATTATTCAAGTGGGGCTTAAGGTTACAGACGCAACGATTAGCTTCATGAATGTTGCCTCCCTAAACAGGAAGCTTTTAGACCCAGTTGCCAAGAGGGTGATGTTTGTAGTTCCGTCTAACTCACTTAAATTGAACATACCCCAACCCATGAGGGCAGTTATACCGTTAACCCCATCAAAACAGGAAGTCAGAGAGATTACTGTAAATCCTGGAGATGAAATTTACTTAGATGAGAGGGATCTCAAAGAAGGAGAAGGAAAGATTGTCAGATTGATGGATTTGTGTAATGTCAAAATAATGGGTAACTCATTGGAATACGTCAGCCAAGACTTAGACTCGGCCAAGAAGTTGGGAGCCAATATTGTGCAATGGGTTAAGGTAAGCGAGAGTGTCAAAGTCAGACTTTTGAGAGCTGAGCCTAATTCCAATACTGAAGTTAAGGAAGGATACGGTGAGGGTTATTTCAGGAGGCTTAAAGATGGGGATATAGTACAACTAATTAGATACGGCTTCGCTCGGGTTGACAAAGCTGATCAAGATAAGTATGAGATGATATTCTCACATGAGTAACTTTTTAACTCCATACTATTAATCCACCTAGCGTGACGACACAAGAAGGAGGATGAACGCAATGTCCAAACCATCTTATGTAAAATTTGAGGTACCGCCCGAGTTGGCGGAGAAAGCGCTTGAAGCGTTGAAAAAGGCAAAGGAAACCGGGAAAATTAGGAAAGGAACTAACGAAGCTACCAAAGCAATAGAAAGGGGGCAAGCTAAACTAGTACTGATAGCCGAAGACGTTCAACCGGAGGAGATAGTAGCACATCTACCCCCTCTGTGCGAGGAAAAGAAAATACCATACATCTACGTCCCCTCCAAGAAGGGAATTGGTGAAGCCTGCGGACTCCAGGTTGGAGCCTCAGCAGCCGCCATAGTTGATCCCGGGCAAGGAAAGGATGTATTGGATGAAGTACTAAGAAGAGTTTCAGAAATAGTAGGAAAATCTTGATTTTTTAGAATATTATAACTCCTCTAGAATTCTAAGGCACTGTATAATTTTTTATAGTTGAATCGTCTTCTTTAGCTAGAAAATTACAATAACATAAAATTTACTAGACTATAATACTTAAGACCAGAAGTCGGATCGGATACATATTATGCGGACCCGGGGGGATTCGGACCCCCGACCCTCGGCTCACTTCGGCCCATAGAAGGCCGGCGCTCTATCCTGGCTGAGCTACGGGTCCATGCATATAACTACGGGTCTATCAAAAAAGATTTACTCTTTTATTTTGGCTATAGCCCAACGCGGGAATCTAAATATAACTTGATTGCTTGCCCCTTGACGCGACCCTTAGATGTACTCAGGGAAAAGGATTGACCTAATCTCTGTACTTGGACTCCTCCATTTTCAAGGGAATAAGTTTATAATGCGAGAGGCTATGTAGTCTTACAATAAGGGGCCGTCGTCTAGTCTGGGCCAGGACGCCAGGCTTGGGCCCTGGTAATCGGGGGTTCAAATCCCCTCGGCCCCATTCTTAGGAGCTCCATGGAAAGGGAAGAACGTCCTTATTATCGAATCAGGAATTGATATTCCATGAATTCCTATCAATATTCAAGAGCACTTATGATCTTTTAAGACATATGATTAATGAGTTATGTTTCTAATTAAAGTTATTAATACAATATAAATTGCCTTCTAGCCCAAAATTTAAAGAAAAGGTAGGATTGATTTTTAGGGTGTGATCAACTTAGATGCTTCTCGAGATGGTCAGATTTCTCGCATCTGTGGGGAAAGTTTTAAATGGGATTTGTAGTTATGATAATTGCCTATGCCGCGGTAGCTCAGTCGGCAGAGCGCCCGGCTGTTAACTAAATGCAGACACCGGGCGGTCGACGGTTCGAGTCCGTCCCGCGGCGTTGTGGGGTTTCCCCACATTTTTAATGCAACGTTTTAACGTCAAGTTCATAGACCTTTTAATTTTTATAAAACATTGAAAGCTACGGTTTAACTGCGTTCCAAAAGATTTCAGTAAAAGTGTTTTTATATCCTCGATAAGGAGAACGACAAGCCTCTCCCTTTAGGGCGGGGAGGAGGTCAGTTACATTTCGAGAAGGGAAAATCAAGAGAGGAAAAGGGCTACTACCATGGAAGACTGAACCATAACCACAAGGTATCATGAGGAGGTTGATGAATAGTTACTCCTAAATTCAATGTAAGGTATGATGGTTCAACTAAAACACTTCAGCATCCATGGGACTACTGAGGGGTGTATAGGATTTAACGGTATTACCGGTGAGGTACTTCTTGAGCAATGTGTGAGACTAACGTAAAGGGTGATAAATTAGAAAAAGTCTTGAAATCATCCAATAACTTAATAAAACAAATAAAGTGACTCAGATCCTAATAACTACTGTCTGTAATACGTAAGCTAATACGGCAAAGATTATCTCGACGCTCCATAGAACTACAACTATTTGGTACTCCCTAAATTTCCCCATTTTCATTACAACATGAGTCAAAGAGTTTGGGATAGTGTCCCAATATAGTGCTCCGTCACTCCCTACCTTACCGAATGATACGCCCTTAAATTTCGTCCTGGCCTTTAATATAAACTCAGCGACGTACGGAAGATATAGCACAGCTAAGGCTGTATACATGTAGCCCGATATTCCAATAGAGCCAATAGCGGCCCCTATAAGATAAGTACCAATATTCCCTAAAAATGCCTTAGCAGGATACTTGTTAAAGTAAAGGAATACCGCTAGTACAACTGCTAATATAAGCGCGATCTCGCCAGCTTCTGCTGTTACACCTGCTCTAGTTAAACCTATTACAGCCAGTGTAGAAGCCATTATGAGACCCATTCCTGTACCTAGACCGTTAAGTCCTTCCAACATGTTAAATGCGTTAGATGAGATAGTAAGAGACATGGGAATTATTAGAACGTAGTAGAGAAGACCAAAATTCACTAATCCAACAAAAGGAATGGAAATGACTGAGTGTCCTACGCTATATATTGCCAAGGGAACTGAAGCGAAAATCGGCATTACCGCACGGGCTGACTGCTTAAGGTTAAGGATGTCATCTAATAGACCTAAAAATCCTATTATGAGAGACGACAACAGAACTGAAGTTATTATTCCTGCGAACTCTTGATCCAACACTAAAAGCGCGAAGTTACCTGCAATGAAGCCAGATAGAATACCCACTCCGCCCAGAATCGGGACTTCCGGTTTATCCGGTTTGTTTACGTCCTTACCTACTAATCCTCTATTTGCAGAGGCCTTGATTACCCACTTGGTTGATAAAAAGGTGACCACTATTGCCACTACGACTGGTATTATTACATCCATCAATTATTTTCGCCTTTTTATTACCAAGTCTGCTATCTCCTTTAGACCTTCCAGAGCCTTCGTGTTCTTAGCTTCTACACTATTTAGTGCACTCAAAGCCTTATTATAATAGTGAGAAGCTAGAGATTGAGCATAGGTTAAGGATATGGATGAAAGTACCTGTGCTGTCTCCTTTATCTTTACTGGATCGTTGGAACCGAGTCCTTCTAGTATTACCTCCCTCTCCTTCTTGTTAGCTACTTCCAGTGCCCTTATAACTAAGATCGTTTTCTTACCTTCCCTTATATCACTGAACACTGGTTTCCCAAGCTCCTTTTCGTCAGCAGTCAGGCCTAAAATATCATCGACAATTTGAAATGCTATACCTATATTTTCTCCATACTCATATAAATTCCTCAAGTTCTCCTCAGATCCACCTGCCACCAGCCCTCCCAGATAGGCTGAACATGCGAAAAGTTGTGCTGTCTTCTTCCTTATCATCTCTATGTATTCCTCCTCCTTGACGTCCCACCTCTTTTCAAAATCCATGTCCATAGCTTGCCCCTCCGAAACTATTATTACTGATTTCGAGAAACAGCTGAAAGCTTTGTAGATTCTGTCCGAATCCAGTCCCTTTACGGACTCAGTTAAAATCTCAAAGGCCTTAGCGTGGAGGAGGTCTCCAGCTAATATGGCTGTGGGTACACCCCACTTCACGTGAACGGTGGGCAAGCCTCTCCTTAGGGCGTCCTGGTCCATAATATCATCGTGAATCAGGGTGAAGTTATGTAAAACTTCCACCGCTGCACCTGCTAGCAGGGCTCTGGTCTGGTCGCCCCCTAAGATGTCGGCTGCTAGAACTACCATTATAGGCCTAAGCCTTTTCCCTCCAGCTTCGATTAGATACCTGGAGGCCCCATAAAGCTCTTGGATATTCCCTTGCAGAAAAGATAACATTACACTATTAACTTTTGTCGCTATGTCCTCAAAATATTCCTTTAATCCCATTACGCTCTCTTTCTTATATTTTCATATGTAGATAAGGTTAATCCTCTGCTCTCAACCCATTCCCTTAGCCTTCCCCATATGACTAAGGGGGCTCGCCGCAAGGCTGAAATATCTTTAGACCCTGTGAGAAACATTGCTGACTTGAGTTCAAAATGAACCTCTTCAAAGAACTTTCTTAGTTGGGCCTTGCCTTGAGTTGCCCTATGGAGTACTGGGTTTGCCATCCCAGCTATATTTGCCCCTAAAGCTATGGACTTAGCTACGTCCAACCCGGTCCTAATTCCACCACTAGCTATCAAGAAGGCATCTGGAACTGCATAGCGAGTTTCAATTAAGGATGCACCTGTGGGTATTCCCCAACCCGAGAAGAGTTTGGAGCTGTTATACTTCCAGTTTCCTTTCCTTCTATTTCTGACAGCTTCCACTGCGATCCAGCTCGTGCCACCTTGACCGGATACATCTATTATGGAGAAGCCATAATCGAAAAGAATCTTAGCTGTTTCCATCGAGATTCCGGTCCCAGATTCCTTAATTATGACAGGGACCCCCAACTCCTTGGAAATATCCCTTAAGGTACCTAGGGCTGATACTGGGTAATCCGGTTCTCCCTCAGGTTGAAACAGCTCTTGAGCCGGGTTAAGGTGTACTGCAATGGCATCTGCTTCGATCATCTGGACCGCATCCTTAAAATGCTTTATACCGTACCCTTTGACAACCTGGGGAAGTCCTAGATTGGCTACCAGCGGGGCAGTTGGCGCCATTTTCCTGGTAACTCTGAAGCTCTCTGCAGTCTCTGGTTTTTCTATCCCTACCCTCTGGCTCCCTACTCCCATAGCTAATCCCATTTCCTCAACTACCTCTGCTATTGTGGAGTTTATTTTACCCAACTCCTGGTGTCCCCCAGTCATCCCTGTGACCATCAAAGGCATTGAGATTTGCTTTTTCAGAAAGCTCGTTCTCGTGTCGATATCCTTTACGCTTATCCCTGGGATAGCTTGATGAATTAAGACGACGTCTTCCAGAAGAGTTGAAACAATTTCCTCGACGTCCTCATAAAGACATATCTCAACGTGCTCTAGTTTCCTATTTATTAAGCTCATTCCCTCACCTTGATAAGTGTGCCTATCCTCTCTCCCTTCAATGCGTTAAAAATATTTCCCTTCCTCTTTCCGTTAAATACTAAGGAATTCACGTTAGCGGTAAATATCTTCCTCAATTTTTCTGCCATCCCTCCTGTAACGTCGTAGGAGTCGTGTTCTAAGCCTACAAAGTCCTCCAACCTATCAAGCTCATACACGACTTTCCCGTTTACAATTACACCGTCAACGTCGGTAGCGAAGAGGGCTGTCAAGGAGTACTTTTTTGCAATAGCTATGGTTAGGTCGTCCCCTGAAACTATTTCCCCGTTTTCCCTGACATCGCCGTAAATGACTGGCATGTACCCCAGTTCAATCACTCGCTCCAAGTGTTCCATGTTAAAATATCTACCAGGTATTGGGAAAGCTCTTATCCCTAGAACCGAGATTTCCCTCATGATGTATGCGTTAAGTTCTTGCATCGAGACTGCAGTAAGCTGTATCCTAGTTGGGGCTCTCTTAGACGCTTCATAGTGACCGAAACTACCTCCGCCGTGAACTAAAACTAGACCTTGTGAGAAGTCCCTTAGCTCACTTAGACACTGCCTCGTCACAGCAACATCTAAGCAGTATGGAACAGATTTACACGTTAAAACGCTTCCTCCTAACTTAAGAACTCTACGAGGCACGCCCATATAGAATCCCATATCCATTTCCATTTTCCAAAGTATGGGGTAGGTAGACCATAAATTACGTGCCATAAGCCGTTCTCTGATCTGATCAGATCATCACTCAACCCCTCACTCATTTTCACTGTGATCAAGCCCGCAAAGTGAGTGAGAGCGTTATCTAAGGAGAGTGCCTCGGGTAATGGGTACTTGAACAAGAACTTAACGCGGGGGAGTTTAATCCTTACTTCGATGGGATCCTCACCCTCTCTGTATAAAATTGACGTCGATTCTCTCTGCACTTTTCTCATTCCTCTCAGGACGCCCAAGTCAAATAATGCCTGGTCGATCAAGTCAAGGACATCCCAGATCTCGTTCTTAGCCAATGAGATCTTGTTGGCTAGGTCTTCCATTGCAATGAGGGATCCGTAAACATATTGGGAGAGCATGGGAATCTGGGGGAGCTTTACCTCAAGCGGGGAGAAACCCGTAGCCTCCTTAAACGTGTCTCTGAACCTTTCCCACCAACTAGGTTTCTCCACTCTTTCTGAAATGAATTTTGATTTCACAATCAGGAAAGGGTTATTTATACCCTGTATACCTAACCCTGAAAGAAGAAGTGGCGCTTCAATCTCCAAATCTGACCGCAAGATAACCTACCACAGAGGACTTATCACCAGAAGTATCCCCAGAAGTCGCGTGCTTTAGGATATGAGGTTTCTTTCCCATCTTCTTGGATAGAATTAAAGATGCCATTATGGGAGCGTACCCGCAGACAGTAACATCGTCCTCTTCCACAACCCTATAGAGCTCCTTGTAGTTCAGGTCAACGATCTGATTTATCACCAACTGGTCCTTCTCTAAGGTCTGCTCGTGAGGGTCGTAATGATTTAAATCCGAACTCGCCAACACTACTATATCCATATCAGGATGTGCTTTGATAAATCTCCATATGCCTTCTGCTACGAAACTAGCTATCTCAGGAGTTTGCATCAGGATGGTAATTGGAAGGATATTCAAGTCAAAGAAATATTGCATAAACGGTAGCTGGACTTCTATGGAGTGTTCATAAAGGTGAGCTTTCTCGTCAATATCCACTACTTCCGAAAGGGAGACCAATTCCTTGACTAAAGACCGTTGTACCCTGGCTGAGCCCAGAGGAGTTTCCCAATCTCCTTCAGGCCATATTGAAACCTCAGAACCGTAACCCGTATGGTTTGGACCTAATATTATAACAAGGTCTGGCTTTCCCTCAGAGACAAGGTAGTAGTAAGAATGAGCTGCCACGGGTCCACTATAAATGTAGCCTGCGTGAGGTACGATAAATATCGGGTTCTCTCTAGGACCGGATCTGGAGCCTAGTTGTGGGATCTTTCCTGGACCCACAGGATGCAAAAAGGACCATTTTATTCTCTCTCTCAGCTTTAGGGGATCGTCTTCATAAAAAGATCCAGCGACAGCAGGCCTCCTAATCACTGAGATAATTTCACCTCGAATTCTTCAACCTTTACAGGTATGTCTCCATCTAATGGGATCTCCTTCCTCTCCCTAAGTATTTGCCTAGCCAATATCCAGTATAACAGAGCTAGAGATTTCCTACCCTTGTTATTGGATGGTATTACCAGATCAACGTAGTCTATTTTAGCATCAGTATCTGAAAACGCCACTACCGGTATTCCCACATCTGCTGCCTCCTTTATCGCCTGAAGGTCGGTTCTGGGATCCGAAACTAACAGAACCTCAGGTTCAATATAGTCTTCTAGATAGGGATTCGTAAGCATACCAGGAACCATCCTACCTACTACAGATCTTCCGCCTATTACCTCGGCGAATTTCTGGACTGGAGTAAAGGCATAAGGACGGGACGCTACTGCGAGTATTGACTGAGGCTGGAACCTTGCCAAAAACTTCGCAGCGACCCTTAATCGCTCGTCTATTTTCCTTACGTCCAAGACATAAAGACCTTCTGGCCTTACTCTGTAGATGAACCTCTCCATATACCTTGTACAAGTATGGGTCCCTATGTGGACACCTGCAGAGAGATAGTTATCTAAATGGACAAGAAGCTCTATTGTTGCTCCTCTTTCACCTCTCTGCATCTCTTCTTTTTCTTCCTCGGTTAATTGAGTACCCCTTTCGTTCTCGCTCATCAAAACCACCTAAATCGGTCTAGTATAGTTAACTACTTCCTTTATAATGTCTACGTGTGTAAGTAAGCTTCTTCTGCAACACAGTTTCCTAACATTCAGGTCATCCAAAACCTTTCCTGGATCTTCTCCTGCATTTACTCTCGTGCTGAATATTTCCCACTTATCTGCTATAAGAGAACCACAAGTGAAACACCTAACAGGGATAATCATTAACTCCACCTCATCTGTACGATTTCTGTCTCCATCTCCTAGCGCTGTATCTCATCCACTTCTCAGCCTCTGTTTGTCTTGGATCCCCTGCAATCATAGTCCTGTCATAATGTTTGTACAATTCCTTTAACTCCACACTACCCGTGAACCTTACCAAGGCCCTAGCCAAAGCCATTCTTGCTGCGTCTGCCTGACCTAAAATTCCTCCACCTGAAGTGAAAACCTTAGCATCTATTTTTGATAGGACTCCATCACCTGCTAGTATTAATGGCTCCATAATCTTCATCCTAACTACCTCTATAGGAATAAGCTCCACAGGCACATTATTTACAAATATTCTTCCCTTGCCAGGATATAGATAACATTTGGCTCTAGCCATTTTTCTTCTTGCAACTGAAATTATAACCTTGCTCTCACTTGACATTTCCTTTCCACCCCAGAACTTTGGATAACTCACCCACTGTTACGTATTTCCCGTTTAACCTTTCCACGCTTGCATCGTGGAACTTTATAGCTTGCTTACCCTTAAACTCATCTGGAACACCAACGTAAACTTTAACCGCCTTAAGCATAGTCCTACCCTTATTACTCTTAGGAAGCATGCCCCTTATGGTTCTCTTGACTATATTTATAGGGCTTCTTGGCCTCCTCATTCCTAACTTGTAAGGATTGAAAAGAGTGCCAATGCCAAAAAGTAAGCTATAACCCTGCACCACTCTTGCCTTAGGCCCACTTATTACAATCTTTTCCCCATTAATTATGACCACCTTCTTTCCCTCCTTTATATATCTGACCACTTTGGAAGCAAGACGACCTAGTATCTGATTTTCCCCGTCAATGATTACAACTTCACTCATCCTTTCATCAACCTCACATTTTTCTTGCCTTCCAACTCCTTGAGTCCTTCAACAAGAGAAAGAGCTTTACCCCCACTATTGAGGATTTTCTTTAAAGCTGATTGCGAAAAATCTAATGCGACAACTGTGACTTTGTGATTGATGTTACCAATACCCAGCACCTTACCTGGCACTACCACAAAGTCGCCTTCCTTCGTATACTTATTTATTTTATATAAGTTGATGTAACTCCTTTTCCTCGACGGAGCTTCTAGCTCCTCCGCAACTGCTCTCCATATTGGTCTCCCTTGCTTATGCAAGGCCCTAATTAACTTCCTCACTTCCACGTTAGTACTTCCGGTCCTCTTCACAGAGACTTCACCTTCTCTCTCAACTCCTCAAACTTGCTGAGTATACTTTTAGTTGCCTCTATTAAAATTCTCCTCGTGTCGAGAGTACCTACAGACTCTAATTCCAGTATGTACTCATTCTCTACAGGGCTTACCTTTACCCCCTCGCAGTGCTTCATACACTCCTCACATAGGGTACAAGCTAGTTCATTAATGACCTTTAATTTGTTACCTTCAAAGCTAAAAACATGCTCAGGGCAAACTTCAACTGCTTTGGCGCAATCCTCCCTAACCTCAACTTTAGGCTTGTACCTAACCACTGAAGTGGAAACAGGGTTAAATTTAGAGTGTTCCTTACCGTAACCTAGCCTCATTTTCATCTCTAGTGAGACCCGTTGATTCTTCCCGAGAAGCACTATGGGAATATCTTTACTAATTGGTACTACGTGAGGGTCTTCTGTCCTAATTTCCCTGGAATACACCATTTTCTGGGCCTCCTCAGAACTAACGTCAATGTAAGCTTTACTGAAACATCTATCACAGTTATCTACACAATTAATACACTCTTCAGGACGTCTGTAATAATCTAGGGCATCCCTGCTATCAAAGGGAATCATTCCTAGCCTATGGGCTAAAACTTCATCATAAAGGGGACTATTATTTTCAACGACGTAAATCTCATCAACAGCCATAACGGGGACATAAAGCATCGATGCTCTCCTGACTGCGTTAACGAAATCCAAGGGATAATTTTTTGTTAATATAGAGATAAAATTGTCTGTCTTATTTATAACTTCTATGGACATTTCAAACTCTCCTTCCTCTCCTTCCACCAGGCCTTCGTATAGTATCGTGAGGTATAGGCGTTACATCCTCAATTCTTCCTATAATGAAGCCGGATCTAGCTAAAGATCTGATTGCAGGCTGAGCACCCGGACCTGGGGTCTTCGGTCCGGCTCCACCAGGTGCTCTAACTTTTATGTGAATGGCCATGAGACCCTTATCTAAAGCCTCTCCGGCTGCCTTTCCGGCAGCTAACATGGCCGCATAAGGAGATGGTTTCTCCCTATCGGCCTTCACCATCATTCCACCAGATGCCCTGGATATTATTTCAGCCCCAGTAATATCAGTAATAGTGATTATAGTGTTATTCTGGGAGGCGTAGATCCTAGCAAGACCCCATCTAATTTCCCTTTTGCTCGACATTCATTTCACCTTCAACATTTGTTGGAGGATGAGTCTTAAATGGCGATATGGGATAAAAGTCTATTGAATCCTCCTCATCTCTTCTTACAATATAACCAGGGGACGTAACTCTCTTACCACCTATCGCAATGTGTCCATGAACAATTAGTTGCCTAGCTTGATATATCGTTCTGGCCAGACCTTTCCTGTGAACTATAGTTTGTAGCCTTCTTTCAAGCAAGTCCTCTTCCTTCAGCCCTAGAATATCATCTACTGAGGATTGCTCTGATTTGAGAAGCCCAATCCTGTATAACTTGCTCAATAACTGCTTCTCCCTAAGGGCCCTCTCGGCTGGAGGTAGGGCTAAAAGAGACCTAGCCATATGTCTATAGCCCGTTACAATTGTTCTAGCTAGCCAGATCTCCCTCTTGTTTCTAAGACCGTATCTCCCTATAATTTCCTGTTCAGACTTGAGGGTTGGGGAAAGCCATGGCATTCCTGGACCTTCCCATTTCCTCCTGCTTTTCTTAGGATCTCCCATTTAATCACCTCACTTCTTCTGAGCCTGCTGACCTCCAGCAGGTTGAGCACCCTTTGATCTCTTAACACCTATTGTAGTCCCGGTTCTTCCGGTGGTTCTAGTTCTCTGACCTCTAACTTTTAGACCCAAAGAGTGTCTAACTCCACGCCAACTCTTAAGCTTCTTTTCCCTTTCAATATCGTTTCTCACTGCAAAGACCAAATCTGATGTTACATAGTGCAAGTCCAATCCGCTCTCCACATCTTTCCTCCTATTATAAACCCATGTGGGGAGAGACTCTATTGACTTATTGGAAAGCATCTCCTCCACCTTCTTCAGCTCACTGTCTGTCAACTCACCTAACCTCCTGTCCTTATCTATGCCTAACCTCATCAATATGAGCCTCGCTGTGTTGTAACCTATTCCCTTTACCATGGCGAGTCCATAAGGGGCTTTCATGGTACCATCTACATCTTGCCCGAACAGCCTAACTATGTACCTGAACTGATATTCAGACATTAATATCGTCTAATGCACTAACCAGTCCCCGTTTTTAAGTTTTTCAATACCTTCTCTTTCTTTTTTTGGGCCTGTAGGAAGGCTTCCTGTACCTTCTCCCTTATTTGATCTAGGGAGAATGGGGACGTGTTACCTATAATAGATTTAACTGGAGTATATGGGCTTTCCCTAAAGGAAGGTCTCATCTCCTTACCGGCTTTAGTGACAATAGGATAACTCTTCCCAGATTGAACTTCTCCTATAACATCAGCCTTTATTCCATGGTTTTTCAAGGCTTCTAAAATCTTGTCCGGTTCATTCGTGAATATCAAAATTGAGTCCACAGATAAACCAAAAGGATCCAAGCCCAGTTCTTCCAGAGCAGACCTAACCTTAGGGTTAATTAAGCTAAGAAAGGCCTCCTCATCTATAACTAGGCTCAAATTGGTTACCTCGGCTATCTCTAGGGCATCAGCCCTTATTCCACCGTTGGTCACGTCTGTCATCGATACGATATACTTTTCTAAATCCTTCACAGCCATGCAGGCTTCAAGATCCTTGATCTTGAGAGTTTCCTCCACTATCCCGTCAATTCCATGGAAAATTCCCATAGCTGATATGGTACCACCTCCATTTCCCTCGGTCATTATTATCTTGTTCCCTTTACTTATCCTAGACCTAGAGAGAACCTGACCCCGAAGTTTTCCAACCGACGCTATTCCCCCACTTATTCTTTCACCAAGAACAAGGTCCCCACCGATCCTGAGAGTACTCCCAGCCAAGATTGGTACACCTATAGCTTCCGCCACGGTGGAAACACCTGCCTCGAAATCAAAGAGCATAGATATGTCACTATCATCAGAAAGGTGAATGTCGACCATTAGACCAATGGGATCGGCTCCCTTAACCATAATATCTCTCAAAGTGGCCTTAGTGGCATGAAAACCGGCTAAATAAGGGAAAAAAGACAGCCGAGAATGAATACCATCAACCGACACTATAATGTCTCCGGAAACACCGGCGTCATCAAAACTTTCAATTGCCCTTTTGCTGAGTTCGAACAGCTTCAGATGAATGATATTATCTCCCAGCCCTCTAGAGCCCAAGCCTCCATCCCCGGCACTTAGTCCAACCTTGGAGAACCCCAAATTTGAGAACATCATGGAGTTCTCTACTTCCTTTATCACGTGCTCTGCTACCGACGAGTTGAGATTCCTCTTCCCCTTATAGAACTCCAGCCACTCGATTAACCTTTGTCTCACAATATTACGTTCTATACCTTTCTCCAACATTTTTCTAGCTAAACCCTCAAGATCCATAATCCTAAATATGGTGAGCCAACTGATAAGATTAGACCAGTCATGAAAGTTGTCACCAAAGAGATAGAAGTCAGAACGACATCAAAGTTTCAGAGTATGGATATAACAGATTTAGTTGAAGCTGAGATAGGTTCAGTCAAAGAGGGGGTAGCATACATATTCGTAAAGCATACCACTTGTTCCATAATCGTTAATGAGCCCGAAAGCGGACTCATGGAAGACTACTTGAACTGGATGAGAAAAATCGTACCGCCTGATGGTGAATTTAAGCATAACATTATTGACAATAATGGTCATGCTCACATATCTGCCATGCTCATAGGTAATTCTAGGGTTATTCCAGTTGCTGGGGGAAAGCTAGACCTCGGAACTTGGCAGAGAGTAATACTGCTGGAGTTTGACGGACCCAGAGTTAGAAAAGTTCAGGTGAAGGTAATCGGTGAATAATAACTTTTATTCTAGTATGTCGTTATTAACTTGATTATATTGCCTCCAATCACTCTTTCTCCACTAGAAAAATTAAGTTACTGCGACACAAGGGAGTGTATCCAGAAAGTGGTTGATGAATATCTAAAACTTTTCGCTTCGGGCAGAGGAAATTTTTCACTATTCAGAGAGGAATACATGGCAACGGATGAAAAGATGGTGGCAAACTCTTACCTGTTCACGGAAGCCCTACTGCATAGAATTTCAGAAGCTGAAATTGATCCATCCATCATTATTGAGGATCTTAAAAGTAGACTCGGCAACAACCATCCTGTAGTTCTTTTCTTAAAGCAATTTATGAACGAATGGACTTTTTAGTCTTCATTTCTCCTTTTTATGCAGGGGATAATTACATGGAGAGTAAGCTCTCGCTGATAACCAGAAATACAGCTGAAGTTGTAACTTACGAGGAATTAAAACAAAAACTGGATGAGGGGACTAAGTTGAAAGGTTACCTCGGCTTTGAGCCTAGCGGTCTTTTCCATATAGGTTGGCTGATTTGGGCTCAGAAAGTGAAGGATCTTCTACAAGCAGGTGTTGAGATGAACATCCTTGTGGCTACCTGGCACGCATGGATAAACGACAAGTTGGGAGGAGACCTAGACAAGATAAAACTTGCTGGAGAGTACGCTATAAGCGTTCTAGAAGCTTTCGGGATTAGCAGAAGCGCCATAAACGTTGTCGATGCGGAAGAAATGGTAAAGGATAAGGATTATTGGTCCCTTGTCATCAAGGTGGCCAAGAACACCAGTCTTGCCAGAATGAAGAGGGCCTTAACTATAATGGGGAGGAAATCTGACGAGGCAGAATTGGATTCTTCCAAGCTCATCTATCCAGCAATGCAAGTGAGCGACATCTTTTACATGGACTTGGACATAGCACTTGGTGGGACTGACCAGAGAAAGGCACATATGTTAGCAAGAGACGTCGCGGATAAATTGGGTAAAAAGAAAGTCGTAGCTATCCACACTCCGCTTTTGGTTGGGCTTCAAGGGGGGCAAAGGATGAACGTTGGGGCAGACGAGGACGAGATAATGGCGGACATAAAGATGAGTAAGTCTAAACCTGAGACTGCAATATTCATAAATGATGAGGCAGAGGAGGTTGACGCCAAAATAATGATGGCCTATTGCCCCAGAGGCGTAATTGAAAATAACCCTATATTACAAATAAATAAATTCATACTGTTTCCCTCAGACAATTCAGGGCTAAAAGTTGAGAGAGAGGCGAAGTTCGGCGGGGACATCCAATTCCAGACCTACGATGAACTTGAGAAGGCTTTCGCTGAGGGTAAGTTGCACCCAAAGGATCTGAAGGCGGCCACGGCAAGGAAGCTCAATAGGGTAATTGAACCTTTGAGAAATGCTATTAAGTCTAAACCCGAATATGATAAACTAGTAAAAGAAATAACGAAAAGCGTCAGTAGGTGACAACGTTGAAATATATTGTAAAGCTAAACTTTGAGGTAGATGGCTCGGTTGATAAGCCCGATGTAATAGGAGCTATATTCGGGCAAACTGAGAACCTCTTCGGTCAAGAGTTCGACCTGAGGGAGTTACAAGATAAAGGAAGATTAGGGAGGATAATTGTAGACATTAAGAACAAAGGAGGTAAGATAGAAGGTTACATAGAAATCCCATCGAACCTAGACAGAGTAGAAACGGTTTTGATTGCATCCATGGTAGAGAGTGTAGAGAAAGTAGGGCCTTATAACGCCAAGTTCGAACTTAAGGAGATAGAAGACGTAAGAGCTGAAAAGTTAAAGAAGATTATAGATAGGGCAAAGGAGATACTTACAACCTGGACTAAGGAGAAGAACCTTGATATTAAAGAGGTAATCAATGAAATAAGCGGTGCTGTAAAAACTGGTGAAATAATAGAGTTTGGACCCGAGAGACTTCCTGCTGGGCCCGATGTATATAGTGATCCTAACCTAATTATAGTAGAGGGAAGAGCTGACATAATAAACTTGCTAAGATATGGTTATAAGAACACGGTGGCTGTGGAGGGAGCCAGCGGGAAAATCCCACATTCAGTGGTAGAGCTCTCAAAGAGTAAAAAGACCGTCATAGCATTCCTCGATGGAGATCACGGCGGTGATATGATACTCAAGGATTTGATAAATGCTAACGTCAAGATCGATTTCGTTGCTCGGGCTCCTGTAGGGAGGGAAGTGGAAGAGCTCACAGGGAAGGAGATAGCTAAATCGTTATCAAACATGGTTCCCTTCTCACAATATCTTAAAAAACAGCAAGAGTCTACAATCTCAGTCCAACCACGTGTTGAAAGTGTAATAACTGAAGCAAAGGAGCAGCAGGCTGTTCAAGTTATAGAACAACCAAGGAAGGAAATTGAGATTAAAATACCGAGCACTGTCATGGAGGAGATAAAGAAGTTGCCTGGAACCCTTGAAGGGATAATATTTGACGAAACGTGGAATCCAGTGGAAAGAGTTCAAGTACGGGATATTATTTCAAAGCTGGAGACTATAACCAACGGAAATGCCTCCTTCATAATTTTCGACGGCGTAATCACCCAAAGGCTCCTAGAGCTAGCTGCATCAAAAAACGTGAAGTTAGTTGTAGGTGTGAGGATTGGAGGGATAAATAAGAAACCAGAGAACGTTAAAATACTAACCCTAGCAGACGTTATTGGTCCCTAAAGTAGCTCATTATATCTATTCCTCCAGTCCTCAAACTGTTTTCTTTTACCCCAAATGGTTCTAATATCCTCATTACTGCTGGAATGATCTGTCTATCGACGTAGTAATCAATGTCTAATCTGTTCTTATCCTTGATATTAAAGTATGGCTCGGCTCTGTCCGATATTTTTCCTTGTCCCTTCACTATTACATATCCTATTTTACCGCCCTTAAAGATGGTAAATCCGGCACTCAAGGCTTTTTTTGCTGCGGATACGTGAGGAGCGTCAACCTCATATTCCTCCAAGCTCTTATCCAAGGATTTCCAAATCACAAAATCCTCAATTCTGAATTCCCTTCTCTTTACCTTCATTATTACCTCCTTCACTGCACGAATTGCCTCGTCCAGATTGAATAGCAGTATTTTCTCTATAACTAGTCTTTGGGTATCCTTAGCGAGTTCGCACCAATCCCCTCTTATTGCCTCAAACCCAACTATGTCAATTTTTCCATCCTCTGTTAGCCCCGCATATCTTTTCTTATTTTCAGTAAAGAACACTTTTTTATATTTCTTATCGATTTTTATTTCTAAACCAAGTTCCTTCGTTATTCTTTCGACCAACGTGTTTAACAAACTACGATCTCCTCTCACAAAAATGGAGTCTGTGTCCCCATAAATCACATCGAAACCGAGTCTGGAAGCTATATTAGCAGCCTCAGTTATTGTCTGTCTTCCCCATGAAGTTACCGCTTCTGCTCCCTCCTTGCTGTACCATCTGGCATTCAGCCAGCCCATATATCCATACATGGCATTGGCCATGACTTTAAGAGCTTTCTGCCTCTCTTCTAGTCTTCTTCTTTCATATTCATCCTTAGCCATCTTAAGCTGTTCCTTTACCTTAGCCCTTTCTTCCAAAAGGGTCTTCAATATTGTCTTATAGAATCCGTCTACGTCCTTTCTGAACTTAAAACCGACCTCTGGAGCTACCCAGCAGTCGCTACAGTCTCCTTTGACCAGGGTGTCCGGGCCTATGTTATACTTTATCATTATTGAAGGGTACATTGAAGAGAAGTCCAACACGGCCACGTTCTCGTGAATCCCAGGTTTTGGCTCTATGACTAATCCTCCCTTGTAACTTTCGTATTCCTTGTTAACCCTGTTCGGTATCAACTCGTTATACTTCTTTGATTCCCTCATCAGGAGCCACTCGACCCTATAACCTACGCTTGCCATGGACAGTTGATCTAGAGGGAGGCCAGATATCTCTGTTAGTTGTTCACCAAATGGGAAAAATACGTCCTTTAGCAGGTAAGTAGTTTTCACATCGTCTAGATTATACTTGAGCACTAAGTCTCTTTTTTCTGGATTACTCCAAAATTCCGCTATCTGATACCACTCCAGGTTGACCCTTTTGTTCTTTGGTAGAACTCCTAGATAATCGGCTATGTTATCTAGGCTCTTTACCTTGACCTCTTCTACACTCTGGGCGAAACCGTAAAGATCCACGTTCAACCTACCTATAACGGAGTAATGCCCGTAAGTTCCTTGATTGGGCACGGAATTGGCCTTCCTGCCAACATCCAATTTATAGTTCCTAGCTGAAGCTCTTTCCAAAAGGTAGGGCCAATCGAAACCATTGGAGTTATACCCTAATATAACGTCTGGATCATATTCCACCATGAACTTAGAAAATTCCCTGATTATTTTTAGATCGTCACCTTCGGTGTTCACGAACTGCTTAGGTCCATCATCTGTCCATACTCCTATTACGATGATCTGATCTCTTCTAGGATTCGGAGAACCGTACTTATTTAGGACTTCTATATCAAAGGCTACAAACTTGAGTTTCGGTGGGTTGTCTTGATAAATATTTTCTATTTTCTTCAACTCATAGAGTTGCTTAACCCTCAAATTCCCTGCGTCTAGGGGTTCAACCTCAGCCCTAATCCACCGGAAAGGACTTATCCCTGTGTCTATGGAATACCTCATGTAGAACCTTATGTCGGCCTCAAGTACCTCCTTTACTTTTTTCAGTTTAGCAATTTGTTCTCTGTATATTTTCACATAGGCTGGTATAACGGTCTCCACGCGAAGTACCTTGACTGGATTTCCGAAGTATTTCATTTCTTTAATTTCAACAGAAGTTATTGGGGATTCTTGTTTACTTAACGCCTTTATCTGCTCAGCTAGATCACTATAATTTTCATCTGATGGTAATACATAGAAATATGGCCTAAAATTATTTTCAATGATAGCGACTCTCCTTCCGTCCCGGTCTATTCCCCAAATGTATATCTCTGGGCTACTTTCATCTACATCATAGGACAGATCTAAAACGTAAACGTCCACAATCATTGTCTATTGTATATGTCAAAACCTGTTATTATTTTGATCATTCGAAGGAAGTAGATGACGAGAAAGGTTTTAGCATAACGAACGCGTGTTTATCTCTGCCGTAATAATTTTTTCTAGTCCTTACAATGCTGTACCCATGTTTCAAGTAAAAATTTATGGCATCGCGGTTTTTTACATTCACTTCCAGATAGACATACTTGCATCCTATTTTCTCAAATCTACTCTCTAAAATTTTCAAGAGTGAGGAGCCTACACCTCGCCTTCTCTGCGTACCCCTGGTAGCTATGGACACCACGTGGCCTCTGGTTTGAAATTGCCTCATGCCAATGGTATAGCCTAAGATGTGTTGATCCTCCCTAGCTACAAGATATAACCCGTCCGCCAGGAACAAGTAGGCCCTTAGTAGGGATAATGGGTAAGGATTTTCAAAGGATTCCTCTTCAATTTCATATATTTGTTGAAGATCCTGGGCCGTTGCGTCAGAAATAATTATTGATGACATGACACTTAAGTAAGGAATAATGAAGATATTAGAATATGACGAGCGGACTAGTGCCCTTAAACTTTATGTAGAGAACGAAGATGATCTATGGTTAATACATATGATAATAGCCAAGGGAGATAGGGTAGTGGCTAGAACTACTAGAGATGTAAGCATGGGTAATGAAAGTAGGAGAGTGCCTATGGTAATCGAACTAGAGGTAGAGTTCACAGAATTTCAACCGTTCACCAGTCGCTTACGAATACACGGAATTGTAAGGGACGCTCCAGAAAAATACGGAATAAAGGGATCCCATCATACAATTAACCTCAATTTGGGGGATGAGATAGTTATTATAAAGCCCAGTTGGCCCAAGGCAATTTTGGAGAGAATTAAAAAACATACTGAAAAGAATAGGAAAGTTATGATTGTCCTGGCGGATCAGGACGAATTTCTAGTGGCCTTACCCATGGAGCAAGGAATCAAGGTTTTAGCAGAAAGGAACCTTCCAGGAGTTTCGAAGGAGGACGGCTCCTTTGAGGATTTAGCTAGTGTAGTAGCGAAAGAAATAGAGTTATACCTAAGTCAATATCCCGTAGAAGCGATTATCATTGCTGGTCCAGGTCCTTTCAAAGAGATTTTAAAGGGTAAATTAAAGACAAAATCTAAAATATATTTGGACAGCGTTTCCTCCGCTTCTAGATCAGGGCTAGCCGAAATAATGAAGAGGGACATTATAGACCAGGTGATCAGGGACTACGAAATATCATTGGCCACGAGGGAATTAGAAAAAGCTCTTGGTTTGCTTGCCCAAAATTCCTCCCTAGTAATATATGGGCAGGAAGAAGTTGAAAAAGCGGCTAGTTTTGGCGCTGTCGAAACTCTTTTGGTTACAGATGAAATGCTTTCGGTGCAGGATGAAGAGAGAAGGAAAAAGATAGAGATGATAATGGAGGAGGTTGAAAATAAAGGAGGGAAAGTGATGATAGTACCCAAAGACTCCCCCATATTTCACCAACTTCAGAACCTCACGGGCTTATTGGCCATTCTTAGGTTTAGAATAAACTAGATTTTCTGCAATTTTCTGTCCGTAGGGTAACTCTTCAATAACCCAAACTTCATCTATGCTCTTCATGCCCAGGAGTTCATTTACCATTGAAGGGGATACAAGATAAATGTCTCCCTTCCTCTCCCCGTAGTCGGTTAGATCCTCAGACGTTTTAACAACAGCCCTCACTAAAGTACCTTCGCCTGTAACCTCATCAAAGGGCTTTCCACTAGCCCTCATGGTTCTTATAAACCTTGTTCTGGTCTCCACCAAGTCCTTATAAACTGAGCTACAGTAATGTAGTGAGATTTCCGTTTCTGAAAATTCCTTTAGAACCCTTAAAGACGTATCAAAGCTACCCTTAACCCCAGCTAAGCCGTGGGAAACACGGAACCCTTTGGAGTTAAGGTTGAAAGAGTTCCTTTCTGTGAGCTCGAGTTCGTTTATGTTGACGAAATTCACTCCCTTATCTTTAGCCCACTTAATTAGTGAGGAAAGCCAACTTTCCTCGCCGGGTATTGCCGGAACCTCTATTCCGACGTTCATGCCTAACTTCACGGCTAATTCCACTGCAGAGAGATATTCAGTCTTCACCGGATGAAATCTAATCTCATCCAGTCCAGCCTTCATCAGCTCCGTTAAGGAATCTCTAGTCGCATATCGTCCAGAGGTGTATAGGTGTATGTGATATGTGCTCCCAAATTCTTTCTTTAGAAGATGTATTAATTCCACGACCCTGTCCAAGTGCAGAATTGGATCCCCTCCCGTAATGCCCGCTCCCATTGCGTTCATTCTATAGGACTCATAGATGAAGTCATATAGGTTCTCGACCTTGAACTCGTTGGCGTATAGATTATCCTTACCAAACCTTCCCTCGCTCACTGGACAGTAGTAACAAGAGTCCCCGCACTCTCCCGAAACAAATACTACCATTTTACCTCCCAAACGACACAGCTCGCATCCCTTAGGTAGAGCCCTATTATACAGCCCTATGTCTGGATTACCCTTGAGCAATCAAATCAGTTACAATCTTCTTCCCATTGGGGGTTTTAACTTCTGCTAGTAATTCTTCAAGTTGTCTCAGCCTTTCTGATCTAGAGAGTGTCTTATTTGCCTGAACTTTCATTCCTCCCTCATTCCCACCTTCCGGAAAGTACCAGTTCTTAAACCATGTAAAGCCAGAGGTCAAAAGCGAAACGCCTAGGGGCGTATCAGCTACCGACAGACCGTTCATTATACCTCTTAAAGTATCTTCGTCTCTATAATAGGTTACGAAGAACCTTCCTCCATCTGGCAGTCTCTCATAAATTACCCTAAACAGATCTATTTCAAGACCCTCTTCCCTAGGCCATGGGTTATAGTCAAGCTCTATCCAAGGCGGGTAATAATCCCTTCCAGTAAAGTAGTGACACTTACCTACAAGCCTATCATCTAGCTTGAGATCGAAAACCTTGAGCTCCTTGATGTGAGTAGAACTGATATTATCCGAGCGAATTCGTTTACCCCTTATATTACCCTCTATCAATAGACCTCTTGAAGAATTTGTTCTCCTTCATCAAATCTCTTACTGCTGTTTGGACGCTCTCCTCAGAGGAGAGTTCATACCTCAAAAACGTGCCTGTCCTTCCCTGTTCTCTCCTCCTTGTCAGTAACTTTTCCCTCTGATCTAAAGTCATGGGTGATATTTTGAGGTACTTAATGGCTATGTCCTCGTTGCCCTTCAAGGGTATTTGGTCGTGCCCCTCCTTATTGGGAACTATAAGGTCCAAGTTTTTATTTACGCCAACAACCCTTAAGCCTCTCTCTAAGTCTTCCATTCCTATCATCCCCCCAAATTTGTAAAATTCCTCCTCCATTCCCCTTAGCTTCACCAAAGGGAAGGAAATGACCTCTTTCTCATCTCTGTCTAAAGCAAGATAAACTTTAGGCGTTGATGTGGGAGTTGCCTGGATTATGAATTTGTGATCCACGTGGATTAGATCCAACAAAACCACGTTTGGATTCAGTACAACGATGTCAATATCGCTAGTAGGATTTACGTCTCCCCTAGCTACAGATCCGTAAACGTAACCTACCATTGAGAGCTCATTTAACCTCTTTAGTATTCCTATTGCCCGCTCTCTTAATTTTCCTAAGGTTTTCCAGCGAACCTCATCGTAGACTATTTGCACAAGATTTTTTTAAACGCAGTACAATTTAAGCGAGTCGATGTCAGCTATAGAGTTCTTTGTGGGATTATTAGTATTCTGGGCACTCGTGCTGCTATTCAGGAGTTACCTTGCCAAAAAGGGGTTCACAGTGTATCCTTTGCTTCTCATGTGGAGAAAAGAAACTAGAACAAGCTGGTTTCCAAGGGTAGCCAATTCCAGAACGTTCAAAATTTTCGAGGTTCTAGCAATAGTATTGGCAATAGTTTCAATGTTTGGGGGGATATATCTCATCATGACCGCGCTGACGTCAATTTTAACTCCATCGAAGCCCTCAGCTGTAAAGCTGGAGCCGATTATCCCAGGAGTTACAGTTAACATAGACCAAGCCCCATATATTCTGTTGAGCATTGGAATTTCTGTGGTGCTCCACGAGCTAATGCACGCCATATCTTCTACCTCAAATAAAATTCCTGTTAGAAGTGGGGGGTTCATTCTTCTGTTCTTCTTTCCTGGAGCGTTCGTGGAGCCAGAGGAATCTCAATTTAAGGAGTCCCCTCTTTCATCTAAATTGAAAGTTATCTCAGCAGGGATAGCCATTAACCTTGTGTTGGCAGGAATTTTCCTTCCTTTAGCGATATACCTACCGCCTATCCTATCTCAAGGTATTTTAATAGAGGGAACTGTTCCCAACACGGTAGCCTACAACTCCTCTATACATCCTGGATACGTAATAGAGTCGGTTAATGGCATTAAGGTCACGACGCCTACCCAGCTTAAGAACGTATTGGATAGTACTACCCAATATCACCTGAAACTCCTAACTCCAAACGGTGTAGTAAATCTTAACCTCACTTCACCCTCTCACTTTTTGGGAGTGTACATAACTTACTATCTTCCTTCTTACGTATCTCCATTCGTCACTTTCTTCGTGTGGATGTTTATTGTAAACTTTAGCTTAGCTCTTTTAAACGGCGCTCCACTTATAATTACAGATGGTGGTAAAATATTTACTGAAATTCTTAAGAAAATACATATAAATGAAAACATTTCAATGGCAATCCAGGGGCTACTTGTCCTTTTACTAATAATTGCTATATCCTTTTCATTTATTCCTCAGTAAGCTTAGAGCTAATCATGGGGAAAGGTATGACCTCTTTTATGCTCTGATTATCCGTGAAGAGCATCACAAGCCGATCTATCCCTATCCCTAGACCTCCTGTTGGAGGCATACCGTAACTTAATGCGGTAATAAAGTCCTTGTCGTAAGGATGCGCTTCCTGGTCGCCTCTCTTCATCATCTCTTGCTCCTCCCTGAACAACTTGTCCTGCATGATTGGGTCGTTTAGCTCCGTGTAAGCGTTGGCAAACTCAACACCGGCTATGTAGAGCTCGAACCTCTCAACTAGACCTGGCTTAGTTCTATGCGGTTTGCAAAGGGGGGTGGTCTCCAACGGGTAATCCATAACGAAGGTTGGTTGTATCAAGTTGGGGGAAACTAACTTATCGAAGAGCTTCTCTATCATTAAGCCCCTCACGTAAAGGGATCCTCGAGGAGTTAGCCCATATTTGTCCAGATAAGCTTTCAATTCCTCATCAGATATAGTCTCGACATTCCTCCCAAGTAGATCTGAGAGCGAGTCGTACATGCTTACCCTTCTAAAGTTTGACAGGTCGATTTCGTGGGTCTTTTCCCCAATTTTATACGAAATTTTAGTCCCAGAGAGAACCTTGTCGGCTAGATGTTTGAACAGCCTTTCTGTTAAATTCATGATGTCGATGTAGTCTGCGTAAGCCCAATAGAGCTCCATTAGAGTGAACTCAGGATTATGGGTAACGTCAATGTCCTCATTCCTGAACACCTTTCCTATCTCAAATATTTTGTTAAATCCACCGACAATGAATCTTTTCAGGTAAAGTTCAAGAGAAATCCGTAGGTACCAGTCTTCGTTAAGGTAGTTTATGTGAGACTTAAAGGGCCTAGCTAACGCCCCACCGTACACAGGTTGCAATATTGGTGTCTCGACCTCCATGAAACCCTCGCTATTTAGAAAATTTCTTATCTCTTTGAGAATTTTAAATCTAATTTCCATGTTTTTCCTTGCCTTATCGTTGTACAGAAAATCCACATATCTGTGGGAGTACCTAAACTCTGGGCTCATCACAGACCAGTCTGGCGGCTCTATCAATGACTTAGAGAGCATGACAAAATCCTTCACAAGGAGGGTGAGCTCTCCCTTAGCTGTGAAGAAGAGATCTCCGGTTACTCCTACAATGTCTCCCCTATCCACGTACTTGAAAAACTTCTCATATTTTTCCCCAAGTTCATTGATCCTCAGGTAAATTTGCAATTTTTCACCATCATCAAATAAATCTACAAATGACGCTTTACCGTGTCTCCTTACATTAGCTACCCTGCCTGCCGTTTTTACTCCAGTAAGGAAAGGCTCCTTTGGTCTGTCCTCCCTGGATTTTCCAATCTCTCTAAGCTGAGTAATTGTATGGGTTAAATCGTACTTCTGAGGATAAGGGTTAATTCCCTCACTTTTCATTTCATTTAGGAGGTTAAGCCTTCTTTCGTCCCACTTCATAAGGAACCACATCAGTTTACAAAATATAAACTTAAGCTGATCGTTCAGTCCCAGTCACTTAACGGTCGGCTCCATTATGCGGTCCTATACAGATGGGGAAGTTATACCCAAAGCCTCCTCGGACCGGAGACTAGCAAGCGCCGACGTCCGGGTACGACTGCTCCCTTCCGGGCCTCGTCGATTCTCCCAGCTAATGTGGTTCCTCTCCTTCCTCCGAAGGAAAGGACCACATCCGCCAGCCCTGCTAGGCGGTCTTCATCGTAATCTCTGGACTTCCTCACCTGCATATGAACCGCATAATGGTTACTGGTGCCCGCATTACGCCACGCGGGTGTATAGGCTGGCGAGACCTACACCCTACCCGACCATTCTTATTTAACAAGAGTAATTATTTTAGTTTATCCATTGTCATCTCGCTACATCCGGATGATGTGGATAGTCTTCTAAAAACTCTCTTCGAGAGTCAAGTTTAATTACCTAATAGACGTAATGATAATTACGTGATCGGTAATGGGCCCATAGCTCAGCCAGGTTAGAGTGCTGGGCTCCAGATACGAAACATTGGGTCTGTCGACCCGAAAGGGGATGAAATATATCTGGAATGGAGAGACCCAGTGGTCCGGGGTCCGAATCCCCGTGGGCCCATTAAATTTGTATGTGTTACCTCTTTACTCCATTTATTGAGGATGTTGTATGTTCTGTCTTTAGTTTGTTAGATAAACCACAACAGTATTCTCGATTTCCCTGAAATTTTGTCAGAAGAGTATTAGAGAAGTTTTAGTGTTAGACTAATTTTCGATTATATTCTCTAATAGTACTGAAATATTAAAAATGACTAAGGAAGTAAATAATACTATATGTTCCACCTTATAAGGATACCCAAGGAAGATATATAATAACATGCTTGGCAAAGACTTCCAAAAGTATTGGGCTGGATCTGAAGATAGGGATACATTTGGTGGACTAAAAGGTGCATTCAAGAGTAAGGAACCTTTAAAGTACAAGATCGTTCAAGCCAGGTACAGATTAGGTTCAATGATAAACAGACTTGACGTTTATATATCTCGTCTCCAAGAGAGGGACAGAACACTCTTCGAAAGAGTAGTCAGTGCCCAAATGGCCAAGGACACTAACAGGGCTGCGATGTACGCTAACGAAGTAGCTGAGATAAGGAAAATGAGCAAACAACTAATCACTACCCAAATAGCGCTTGAGCAAGTCCAATTGAGATTGGAGACCGTCGGAGAGCTTGGTGAAGTATTTGTAAATCTGATACCAGTCGTTGGAGTCATCAGCGAATTGAGATCAGTGCTCAAAGGAGTTATGCCCGAGATATCAATTGAGCTCTCTGGATTGGCAGAAGACCTACAAGGTGTAGTAATCGAGGCTGGCGACTTCACTGGAGGGTACTCATACACCGGTGCAGCCTCACCAGAGGCAAGGAGGATATTGGACGAGGCCTCCGCTATCGCAGAGCAGAGAATGAAGGAAAAGTTCCCAGATTTGCCGGTCAACGCCCTGGCCCAGAGAGCGTAAAGGCTCTCTGGACTTAAGATATTTTATTTACCGTTTTCACTTCTTCTTGTGGCCGAGGATAACTTTACCGTAACCCCATGGGAAGTTAAGGGAAAGGTCGATTATGACAAATTAATTGTCCAATTTGGAACCCAGAAGATAACTGACGAGCTTAGGAAGAGCATCGAGTCTGCCATAAACGACAAACTACACGTGATGTTGAGGAGGAATGTGTTTTTCTCCCATAGAGATCTAGACCTGGTCCTCAACGACTACAAGAGTGGAAAGGGGTTCTTCCTTTACACAGGCAGGGCACCATCCTTAGGAATGCACATAGGACATATGATACCCTTCCTGTTTACAGCTTGGCTTCAACGTGAGTTTGGAGTTAACGTTTACATAGAGATAACAGATGACGAGAAATTCATGCGGAACCAAGACTATACGCTTGAACAAACTAGACAGTGGGCTTACGACAATATCCTGGATATAATAGCAGCAGGTTTTGATCCAGATAAGACTTTCATATTCCAGGACACGGAGTACATAAAGAACATGTATACTCTGGCCATCAAGGTAGCCAAGAAGTTAACTTTCTCAGAGGTTAGAGCTACTTTTGGCCTTGACGTTTCCTCCAATATTGGAATTATCTTCTATCCAGCCCTTCAGATAGTCCCAACTATGTTCGAAAAAAAGCGCTGTTTGATCCCTGCAGGGATAGACCAAGACCCCTACTGGAGGCTTCAGAGGGATATTGCGGAGAGCCTTGGGTATTACAAAGCGGCTCAAATACACAGCAAAT
This sequence comes from Metallosphaera tengchongensis, assembly GCF_013343295.1. Taxonomy (NCBI): domain Archaea; kingdom Thermoproteati; phylum Thermoproteota; class Thermoprotei; order Sulfolobales; family Sulfolobaceae; genus Metallosphaera; species Metallosphaera tengchongensis. Next base: position 850,158 of record NZ_CP049074.1, read on the forward strand.
TCTTACCTCCTCTTACAGGTCCTGAGGGAAAAATGAGCTCATCCAATCCTGAATCTGCAATTTACCTTGTAGATGATCCAAGGACTGTTGAAAGAAAGATCATGAAGTATGCTTTTTCTGGGGGTCAACCCACTATTGAATTACAAAGAAAACTTGGCGCAAACATTGACATAGACGTGCCGTTCCAATGGCTATACTACTTTTTCGAGGAAGATGATGAGAGGATTAAGAAGATAGAGGAGGATTACAGAACGGGCAAAATGTTGACAGGGGAAATTAAGCAAATACTTGCTGAAAAATTAAATCAATTCCTTGAAAAACATAGGGAAAGGAGGGAGAAGGCCAAAGAAATGGTCAAAGACTTCAAATATGAAGGAAAGCTAGCACGAAGCATGTGGGAGAAAATTCACGAATAACTAATTTTTAAGATGTAACTTCTTTAGATAATACACTACTAGGTTTGTGGATATGTCAAGTTCCTTGGCAATTTTATAAATGGACGCTCCACTTTTATACATCTCAGCAATTCTCTGCACTTTATCTTGAGTTAGTTTTCTCTTTGTCTTTACAAGGTTGTGCTTCTTGAGTATTCTCAATACAGTGTTGGAATTCATATTGAGAAGTTTGCTAATTTTATTAGCGCTATACCCCTGCTTTCCGTACTCAATCACCTGTTGAATTAGTTGAGGGGGAGTCTTTCCACGGAACTGAACCCCACTATCTTTGAGTATTTTCCTAGTTCTTGAGTAGCTCATGCTGAGCTCCTTAGCGATCTCCCTTATTGACCTCCCTCTATTGTACATTTCCTTTACTTTTTCAGTAATGTCCTCTTGCATAATAGAAAGGAGTGGGTGTATCTTTTTATATTTTTTCCCAAAATCTTTTTTAATCTACTTATAACTTTTAGAGGTAGAGAGTTGTTCTTTTTCGTTTATTATAGCCGTTCTAATATTTTGGTACAATAAAAATATTTCCTGAAATTATTGAAAGCAGATCCTATGACGATATCTACACACTTTTAGAACTTTAAGAATGAGCGTAGCTTTCTGGAATTGGTTTAGATTTTTAATAGTTACATAGTTCCATGATTTAACCTCTTTGATGGAAAGAAGATGAAAACTCTTAAACCGTATAGGGTTTATTGAGTTGTGGAAGGTTTCCTAGTACCCCTTACTGGTCTTATTTTGGGTTTGTCTCTAGCTGCACCTCCAGGACCTGTTAATTCAGTTATTGCTTCCGAGTCCTTACGGTCGAAGCTCCACGGAATGAGCGTGGGTTTAGGGGCTATGACAGCGGATTTTACCTTTTTCCTCCTTACTTTCTTTTTCGGAAACTTCATTCCAATAGAGGTTAGATACGTCTTCTACATTGTCGGAGGCATTTTCATGATATGGCTCTCCATTCAAGTTCTAAAGTCTTCCATGTCCTCAAGGACCACCAGAGGGAACTATATCACGGGGCTCCTCATGGGACTTACCAACCCATTTCAAATAGCTTGGTGGCTTACCAGTGGTCTCTTTATGGTTCAAGAGATTGGGATTCTAGCTATCCCCGGTTTCTTTGGAGGCATAGTAATCTGGATCACAGTGTTTCCAATATTTGTGCATAGATATGGAAAAGGAATTTCGCATCTTATAAAAATAGTATCATTCCTAATTTTATTGGCTTTCGGCTCTTACGTCCTCATAGAGGGCATAGTTCTCATAGCCCACTTATAATCCCAGACAGGTCTGAGCATAGCTCTGAGGCTCTTATCTTCATCTTCTCAATAACTTCACTCTTATCTACATTGTAGATATACTTTGGTCTTCCCCCTTTAGATCCAGAACTTTTTTGCTTAGATACTAACCCAGCGTCAGACAACCTTTTCAATATTAGGCTCGCCCTGCTCTTACTGATTCCCAACTCTTCCGCTATGGAGTCAACATCCTTACCATTGTTGCTTCTTATTATTTTAACGAAAGCCTCTACATCAGCCTCTGACAGACCGTAACCCACCATTAGGAAACGCTTTAGGAGGATATTTCTTTCAGCTACCTCATTTATCAATTAAATTGCACCGTTTGACATTTAGTTTTTATTGTTTTTAAAGTTTTATCTACTTTCAAGCCTTAAATTTTTAATCCCAAAGCTCCCATATAATTATTTGCAGGATAGATAATGAACCTAAGGGAAGAGATAATCAATTTATTAAAAAATAGACCCATGATCTCGGAGGAGCTTAGAGACAAATTAATGGAAAAGGGGGTTCGTTTTTCCCCGTTGGAATTCAGGGAGACCTTAGCTTCAATGGTTAGGGATGGTACAGTAGAGAAAACCCCTGATTACGAAAGGAGGAAATTTTACTTCAAGTTGAGGTCTGGTAGTTTCTGATTCTCTACCATTTCTATTACTTTGTCAGCTATACTAAGGAACTCCTTAGATGCGGGTGAATCGAGGTATTTCAGGAAGAACGGTTCTCCTAAATCGTTGGACTCAGCTATCCTTGGATCCAACGGTACTTGACCTAGTAGGGGGACTCCCAACTCCTCAGCCATTTTCTTACCCTTGTCTTGCCCAAAGATGTAGTAGTTCTTAGACTCCGACGGGCACACGAAGTAGCTCATGTTCTCCACAACACCTAGGATTTTGGTGTTGACTGTCTTAGCGAAGTTAATGGACCTCCTTACAGCTAGTGTAGACACTTCTGATGGAATTGTTACAATGATGAAACCAGTTATGTTGGGGACTAGCTGAGCCACGGACAGAGCCTCATCCCCTGTTCCAGGGGGCATGTCAATTAGAAGGTAATCCAATTGACCCCAGTTAACGTCCCCAAGAAATTGCCTTATTGCAGAGTGTTTTATGGATCCTCTCCATATTACTGGAGTGTCATCTCTTGGTAACAGGAAGTCAATTGAGACAACCTTTATCCCGAAGGGACCATTTACCGGGTTTATACCGTTATCGTCGGCGGTAAGCATCTGACCCCTTACTCCCAGCATCTTAGGAACTGAAGGACCGTGGAAATCTACATCTATAATCCCTACCCCTTTGCCTGCCGCTGCCAGGGCCATTGCTAGATTCGACGAGACGAATGACTTCCCTACACCACCCTTACCGCTAAGTATGGCAATCTTATATTTCACGTTCTTCATTCTGGATTGGACCTTTAGGTCAGCACCCTGCACCTGAGGAGCTGCTGGGGCCTTTCTTAAATCTCTAGGCTGTTTAGCCGGTTGAGGAGATTGCAATCTGAATGGATTGGAACTCATATTCTCAATTAACATATGTTAGCGATTAATTAATAATCTTATCTAAGTAGAAAAGCAACTCTTGGATATCCTGCCTATCTAGCCAATCTATGTCGTGATCGCATGTCTCATTCATTATTTTTCCCACAACCTGATCCACTGAGAGATTAGTAGTATCTATCTCGCATACCTTACCGAACCATTCTTTAGCCTCCGTGGACACATAACCCAAAATTTCTGCCTCTACGTTCTCAACTATCTTAAGTTTACTCCATCCTCTTTGACTTAATTCCTCAAACAGTCTTCTTGGATCCCTTCGTAGGACTACGACTCTATCGGCGTTGTTAATTAGGGACGGATAGACCGTCTCGATAACGATGTTCTTCCTGTCCTTTAGGAACTTTTCCAGCTCCTGGGCAACTGTTTCGTCATCTATCTCGTAAGAGGATCTAGCTTCATCGTATTTCACGTAAAGTCCTTTTTCTAAAACGAAACTGGATACGTGAAGGTAATCCATTCCGGTTAGTTTGGAGAGAGCCAAACTTACTGCCGTCTTTCCAGTACCTGGAGAACCTGAAATAACAACTATCATCTAAAAACAAGGAGGGTTTCCAAACTAAATAACGTTACTGATATTCCGACTAAGGTTAGTTTAACTTTAACAGTGCCGTCAGACTTCAGTATCTCGTATACACCATAGGGGAACATTAAGGTTCCAATAATTAACATAATCAACTCTATAGTATTCATATATTCCTATTTTCCCTGAAAATAGATAAAAGGCGTCTCCTCGTAATAGCCAGTAACACACCAGCTAATATTCCACCTATGTGAGCTACATAATTCACGTTGGGTATGATATCGCTCAGGACAAAAACGATTATAAGTAAAATAATACCGTTCCTATCTATCCTGTTAAACTCTAACATGTCATCGGCGATATAAAACGAAAGTATTCCAAAAATCCCACCTGAAGCTCCAGCAGACGCCACAAATGGGGAGAAAAACGCTAGGGTCAAGATGTTCCCCACAACTCCAGATATTACGAAGACCAGATACTCATACTTTCCAGCCTTGGAACCAAAAAGATAGTATATTACTCCCATTGAGAAAAAATTAAAAATAAAATCAGTGAAACTGTTTGTGACAAATATTGACGTAACTAACGCGGTGTAGTTGCCTCTCAAAACCAGGTAGTTTATTTGAATGAGCAGTGAGAACAAATAGGGAGAATATGTATAAGTTATTATACCAATTAAAAATCCTATAAGAATGAATATCATCAGAACAAGTGTGGCATTAAACTTTATTTTAGATCTCCCCTGTGAGGAACATCATTACTAGAGACATTGCTATTAATATTACCCATACTACCACGTTCCACCTAAATACTTTTAATCCGTCTAAAATCCAGAATGGCAACAGGTTGAAGAAGCCAACTACAGCGTTGAAGCCGGCAATAGTTTGAAAGATAAATGACAGCAGGAAGTTAGGCGTGAATGCAGCCAAAGCTAGGAATAGGGCAGAAATTACCAAGTTGGTTATGGGACCGGCTGCAGCTGTAATTCCATCAATTCTTTTATCAGCTGAGAAGAACCTGCATGAAATTAAGGTATATCCGGAGAAAAATACAAGACCGAAGAAAGGTAATAAGTTGATAATAGTCGTGAATAGGAATCCTGTAAAATTTAAGGTAAACCTTGAGTAGCACCCATATTGCCTAGCTGTTTGCCTATGGGCCAATTCATGTGGTACTATGGCTATGGTAGCTGCTAAGACTGCAATAGCTATTCCTAGTCCAGCGTGATAGAGGGTAATACCCTTAACGGCTATGGAAAGTATAGCGAGCGCGAAGGATTCAACCTCGCCTAGTCTGCTGAACCTCCATTCCCACTCTCTCAACCACGACAAAACTCATCCGGTTTAGAGAGTAACCTAAGAGTTTAAATGCATGAGCATAATACTGTCCTTCTTTACGAGATCCACTCCTGTGGATTCTACTTTCCAAAGGAGAGCCTTCTCATTTTCCATGGCAACCATATATTTTTCATTATTCTTGGAAATTATTCCCTGGAATTCTATATTTGACAATTTTCTGAATACATTGAACGATTCGAAAACTACAAATTTGTACAGGAAAGGCATGGTCATTCTATAACTATCTAGTCTCTTACCATAATTTAGGATTCTTTCAGCAACTTCGGAGAAATAGAAAGGTTCCAGGACTCTTATTTCATTTATTCCATCTAAATTGGAGATGACTAAGAAGACTCTTCTGGTTTTCTCGGAGGTGTTCACCCAAACCTCCAATACCCTAGAGTGGCCAGGCGATACTGAGGAACCCCAATAAACAGAGTAACTTACAGAGTTATCGTTCATGAAATCTACGATAGCCTCAACCAAGACAGAGTCTGGAACTTTAAGTTGCTCCAGCTCCTTGTGCAAAAAGGTAGATATACAAAAGAAGTGACCTCCTGCGGTCACTCCCTTCCTACCTTCACACAACATATCTACACTGACTTCAAATACCACGAAAAATATTATTTTGACTAAACCCTTATATACTTTGCATACGCTTCAGCTTCTATTTTCATGTTTTTGGATATTAACATGTTGAGTAGTTTCCTATCCTCCTCGCTCTTTGGTGTATAGTTGTTCAATATCTTCTCCACCTGTTCCAAGAGAGCTAGTGCGTCTTTTAGAGACTGCATGCTTAATGATAACTTAGCATTGAATAAATAGGTTACATTCGTAAAATTGGTATTTCCCAAACCATATTTACCATGGTATACCATAGTCATTAGACATGAAATACGTTATACCATGGATCCTGCTGATGCTGTTGCTAGCTCCAATTGCACTTCAAGCACAAAACTATTTCGTTTACAGCGATTCCCCTTTCTTGTCCTCACAGTACAAAAGCGTGGTGGCTGAAAACATTGTAAAAACCTATTTTAACGTAAGTTCTGAAAGCGACATCTACGTCATTATCAATGGAACCTATAATCACTCCCTAGACTCATTGGAGAACGTGACGAAGTATTTACCTGGAGCTAGAATATTAACACCATATGAAATATTGAAACAGTATAATGAAAAGTATCTTGAAGAAATCCAACCCCTGCTAAATGAGACCGAATCTAAATTGACTTACGCACACATGATATTTCTGAACCTCACGCAACTAAGATCTGATTTACTAAAGAATATTTCAACATTTCTTTACCAATTGAACGTCACCTATGGTATCCCTTTAGGCAAAAACGTGAATGCGCCTCCTCAGGTGATCGAAGAGTATAAGACCTATTACCTATTAGCCTTGAATAACCAATCTACAATAAATGCCTCGAGATTGGCAGGATACCTTACGTTCAAAGACCCTTACGTTATTTTCTTTGGGTTTAACAACTATACCAACAAGAGCCTGGCGATAAGTTTTCTGAAAAATTTTTCCAATTATTCATTATTAATATATCTTTTAACTGGACAGAAACTACCAACGGATGCCCTGGAGGATCCGGGGAACTTTTCTCTTAGTCTAATCGAAGAACAGATACCTCCTCCTAACTTATCCCTCCAGGAGTTCCATAGAAATGACTCCTGGCTGTTCATTGTCCAGGTACCTAGCAATGAGAGTCTTAATGCCGTGAACCTCTTTATGGGGAAGGTCAACGGTATAGTTACAGGGCACCTTCCCATATACGCTCAGTCGGAGATGTACACAGATCAAAACCTTAGGATAATTGACTTTGTCACCGTAACCCTTGTGGGGATATTATTGGTACTTCTACTGAGATCCTTGGCACCTATCCTCATACTCGTGGGAAGCGCAGTGGTGGGAATAGAGGTCGCATACGCTATTCTCATCTTTCTTGGAAATTTCGGGTATCATATATACTACATTTCAGGTCTAGTCATACCACCCATTGTGTTCGGGATAGCAATTGACTATTCACTTCTCTTCATATACAGGTATTTCGAGGAGCTTAGGGAAGGTACCAAAGACCCCCTGAAAAAAGCATTCAGGACAGCAGGTAGAGGGGCAATATTTAGCGGTCTCTCCATAACCCTTGCGTTTCTGTCTTTTCTGATATCATCCTCACCATTGCTTAAAAACATCGGAGTTGCTCTCACCGTAAGCTCCATTTCCTCCCTACTTCCCTCTGTACTTTTCACGTACTCAGCCCTCTTAGGTATGTCCACTAAGACTCTCGCCTTCCCTAGGAAGAACGTTCCGAACCCATCAGATTCCAGATCAAAATACTTGAGCTTCATGGTTAATCTATCCATAAGCAAGAAATACTTAGTAGTCCTTGCAATGGTAGTTTTATCAGTACTGTCAATCGCGGTATTTATGACCCACCAGACCAACGTCAACGCTAACGAGATAGTTCCCTCCAATGCTGAGAGCATCGTTGGTCTTCAGGAGATTTCCAAGATGTTCAATTATAGCACTGATTACGGGATTCTAAGGGGAAACCCCAACTCTTCCTATGGTTACATACTCAATATTTCAAAGGAGGCTATTGACAGAGGGGCACTGGTATACGGTCCAGCGTCGTTTGGAGACAAAGTTTTTAGCTCTCCAAGCGTTCTCGGAAACTATTTCTACAGAGACGGGTACACACTAATTGAGTTTCTAATACCTTATCCCGTGTTTAGTAATGGAGCTATCAATTTTACAAAGTGGATAATTTCAACCAACCTCTTAGTAGGTGGAAGTAACGCTCAGAGAGTGGACATAGTGTCTAATACTGTTCACGTTTACTATAGTTTCACTTTGCCCATGACAATTATTCTAATCTTGGTATACCTTGGACTTCTTCTAAGGTCAATAGCTCTGCCAGTTAGGCTAGTCCTTTCATTACTCTTCAGTTCCCTAGTTGGGGTAGCTGTCATGTTCTTGGTGTTTGGGAATACGTACTGGCTTTCTCCACTTATAGTATTCGCCCTCCTTTTCAGTCTAGGTATAGATTACGATATGTTCATTGTGCTTAGAATAAAGGAAGAAACAGGGGTGGAAGATGAGAGAGTAAGAAAAGGGGTAGAGAAAACAGGACTAGTTGTGACTGCAGCGGGCCTTATCCTTAGTGGAGCCTTCTTCTCTTTGGTAGCTGTTAATATGATGTTCTTGAGGGAGATAGGGTTCTCTGTCGGATTTTCCATTCTCTTCGACACTTTCATTGTGAGACCTTTGATAGTACCGGCCATAATGTCGATTTTAGGGAAGTATAATTGGTGGCCCGGAATTAGGAAGAATAGAGCCTAGCTATCCTTGTAACCTTAGTTGCTACCTCCAGTGGGTTTTGACCGAAAACGTAGGCATTGGGCTCTAATCCATTCCCTCCCAAATGAACGACAACCTCGGGACAATCCCCCATCTCCTTGGCAATCATTTGGGCAATGGCGTCGTCATCTCTTCTGTCTGAGGGACCCACTTTTTTATAGGTAAATCCCTCGTTAATTAGGATATTCTCTATTTTATCGTCATACTTTACATTCATCACGGATCGCCATTTCTTACATCGATCCTTTATTTTGAGCAGAACTGTTGCCAGATGTTTGCTACCTCCCCACATCGGCTTAGAAGCTGGAGTAGGGAGATCCCCTATTACCGTAATCCTTCCAGGAACTGCGATTACGTCTAACACGTCTTTAGGATCCTTCTTGGAGAAGGCAATGTTACTAAGAACTTCTGGAATTAGCTTTGAGACCTCCTTGCTCTTGAGTACGGTTATGGCTAACCCAAGCTCACTTTCCTCTTCCTCCTTATATAGACCCTGACATATCTTACAGTCTAGTGGTATCGATGAGTTTAACGATCTATGGAAATTACAAAACCTCAGTTCGCTCAATAGGAGAAGACCTAACGTGGTAATATACAAGGACACCTCTTCTCCTCTGCCATTCAAAACCAGACTAACGAGGGTACTAACAAGTGAATCTATCTCATCCTTTTTTAGTCCCAATTCCACGATCTTGTCGATGTATTGTTCCTCGTCCTCGTCAAGATATTGCTTAACTGCTGGCTGGGTCACTCCTACCAAATAGGAGATCTTGTTTTGGCTCATTCCCTGAGCTCTAAGCCTTTTAGCCACTAAACCTCTAACGTTAGGTAGAAGAATGTCCGTGATCAGCGAAAGTGGAGTATCTAACACAGTAGTGAGATTAGAAAACGAGAATAATTACATTTTTGACAAAGTAGCTGCTGTTGATGGGAGCCTGCACGAGTTTTATACTGAGGAGGGCCTCAGCTCCTACGTTAACGCTTGCGTGGTTTTCTTTGATTTAAAGGGAAATCTAATTCGATACCTGGGCTCTAAGGTCAGGGAGATGATAGTTAACGGAAAGGGAGAGGAAGCCATGAGAAGAATCGAGTATGAGGAGGCAAACTCTATTTCTGATACTTCAGTAATATTTATGGATAGGAAACTAACCATGGACGTTTCGCTCGGGTTGAAAGTTCCAGACTCTGTAATTGCAATTGTGAAGGACTTCGATCAGCTTGAGAGAAGAAAACTAACCAACATTCCTAAAGCGCCTTGGCTTATTCTCGATGAAGGAGAAATTAGACAAGGCTATGTAAAATTAAAGGAAGGAGGATGGGTATTTAGGCTCGAGACAAACGTCCGTTGGGACAAGGAGAAAATTCTTGCGCTACTTTACCTGCTATCTAGAGAGCCTATACCAGAAGCTTTAGGCTACAACTACCCCCTGTATTTAGTTGATAAAATGGCTAAATTTTATAGGGATCGGGCTAAGAGAGCCTTAGATTTCCTGTCCAATAAGCAGTTGATTAGATATAGAAGCTTTAGAAGTTTAGTTGAAGGAAGGAGAAACTCATGGAGTTCGAACCAGTAACCGGAAGACTAAGGGAAGTCAGGGTCATCACCAGACCTACCGCAGATGGCAGAAGCTCCATCTCCTTCAGGAATTTCGTTGTAGAGATGCCTTTCACAAAGGAGTTGAACCTTAGCATCGGGTCTCTTCTAGCTGTGGAGACCATGAGACCAGATACTTACCTTATCCTAGAGGTAGCTGACTACGTGCCTGTTCACTACGGCATGATTAACATGGACGGCTCAATACCCAAGGAAATCAGGGACCAAGTCATGGAAGAGGTCGAGAGGAGTTGGCAGAGGAAAGAAAATCCAGAGATGTGGATAGACGTTTTCACGTACCCAATAGGATACCTAGCCACCCCAGAAGGGTTCAGGAAAGGATACGTTCCTCCACTTCCAGGCTCAATGGTTAGGATCTTGAACAAAGAATCTTTTAAAAACTTCGTCTGCGCAAAGGATGGAGTTGATATAGGGACCGTAATAGGACAAGGCGTTCCACTCACAATAAACCTAAATAAAGCCCTCATATACCACATTGGGATTTTCGCCTTTACCGGGTCTGGTAAGTCCAACTTGACAGCTGCACTCATAAGGAGAATATTACGCTACACTAACGCGAAAGTTGTAATCTTCGATGTATCGATGGAGTACTCAGTGTTACTCCTAGACCAACTATTGACCCGAAATTCCAAGATACTTACCACTGACAAGTATCCTCCAGACCTATCCCTCTCAACAAGGAAGTTCATGAGAACTCATGTAATTCCTGAAGACCTAGAAGAGATCAGAAAAGACTTAACTAAGTCCTTCGAAGAGCTTCTCCGCGAGGGAAAAGTTCAGACTTTGTACGTACCTCCTCAGGGAGTGATAAATATGACCTATGGTGACCTTCTGAAACTTGTAAAGGATCAGATTGAGGATAAATACACCGCGTTCTCGCAAAAGCCACTATTTAGCCTGATGCTGAAAAAGCTTGACGCGTTTATGAGGGAAAACAAAGTAAGCAAGGAAGCCCTTCTTGACGCCGATGTTATTCCCATTATAGAGGAGATCGAAAGTGAAGGAAAAACTGCAGGTTTGAAAGACAACGCTGTCATATTTTCGTTTCTCTCGACCTTAAGGTCTTACGTTAACTCTGAAACTGTCGAGACTGAGGAATATGATGTGGAGAAATTGGCAATAGATATCCTTGATAGAGAGGAGAGTTCTCCTAGGCTATTCATCCTTGAAATGTCAAATCTAGAAGAGGCCAGAGAACTAGTTGCCTACCTAATAGATGAGGTAATGAATAGGAGAAAAAGGTCTTTCAGTAACACTCCCATACTGTTCGTCCTAGATGAGGCTCAGGAGTTCATACCCTTTGACACTAGACAAAAGGATAAGAGCGAGCTCTCAAGCAACGCAGTAGAGAAGCTGTTACGCCACGGGAGAAAATATCACCTTCACGGACTAATCAGCACGCAGAGGTTAGCCTACTTGAACACCAATGCCCTTCAACAACTTCATACATACTTTATAAGTGTGCTACCGAGACCATACGATAGACAGTTGATCTCAGAGACCTTCGGAATCAACGATACCTTACTGGACAGAACGCTAGATCTAGAAGTGGGACAATGGTTGCTCGTAAGTTTCAAGGCATCATTACCTCACGATGTTCCAGTATTCTTTAATGCCCCGAATAACTTAACTGAATTAAGGAACGAACTTGAGAAAAGTGGATCAACTAATCCTCCCCATGATACAAAATGAGGAACTAAAGCGCGCCTACATGAGCGTTAATAGGGAAGATTTCCTGCCGGAAAAAAACGCTAGGTTTGCCTACGACCCTGAGTGGATCGACAAGCCCATACCGCTCAACGATAGAGTAAACATGACGGCGCTATCTTTAGGAATCAAGATGTTGGACTATCTAAACCTGAAAAGGGGGGAAAGGGTTCTTGAAGTGGGCACTGGGAGCGGATACTACACAGCAATTATTGCGGAGGTGGTTGGTAGCGAAAATGTTACAACCGTAGAGGTAGACCCTTGGGTTTCAAATTTCGCCTCGGTGAGGCTCAGTAAATACAATATAAAAGTCGAAACTACTGATGGCACAATTGGTTTTCCGAAAAAGGCGCCTTACCAAAGGGCCATAATCTGGGCAGCCATGCCCACTATGCCATGCCTAGTTTACGAACAGTTGGAAAGGGAAGGTATTCTAATAGTCCCTATAGGAACCCAAAAGGTCCAAAACCTCTACAGGATAACTAAGGGAGACCAGGCTAGAATGGAGAGATTGGAGACCGTAATTTTTATGCGGGCACAAGGTCTATGCGGGTTCTACGACTGAGTACACAAGAAAGACAGGCTATTCCTCATACTAGATAATTGAAAATCGTTCAAGATCATGAAAACTCACCCTTGATAAAATAGGCTGACCTTTGAGAAGGGTACAGTAAGACACTAGTACTAATAATGAATGAAGGGATTAAACTCCACTCTCAAATCGATCTAACACAAGAGGAGACATCAACCATTTAGGAGTTTTAGGCCCATATCACTTAAAAGCTAAATATCGAGGCTTACCACATCTATACGTGATACTTAGGGTAACCTTCATCACAAAGACTAACCCTTCCATAGAGCTTAAACTAAGCAATAACACGCTGACTATTCTAGACATAAAGGCAGAGGGAGAAGTTCAACGACTGCTTGTGGAATTTAAAGGTGACGAAAACTTAATTCAACAATTACATGGAAATTTTACAAAGGTCTCAAAGCTAAAGTATCTTGGGACGCTCAAGGTTAGTGGGGTCGTGGAGAACATACTTTCAAAATATCTTATAGTTAACGGCGTCGTTAGCGAGAGCTCAACATTGTGGACAGTCATATTGAACGGGTATCAAGAATTAAAGAAACTTCTCAAGGAGCTCCACGAAGCTTTAGTGGACGTAAAGGTGATCAAGGTGACAAAATACAAATCTGAGGACATTCTAACGGCTAGGCAAGAACAAATCTTAAGGATTGCCCTGGAAGCTGGATACTATGAATTCCCAAGGAGGATAACCATAAGGGCCCTCGCTGAAAAGCTAGAACTCAGCGTTTCGTCTCTCTCAGAGATAATAAGAAGGGCTGAAAAGAACGTTATTGTTAACTACTTCAACGAAAAGGGGTTATAATGCACGGAGGACTGAGCTGGGGGAACGGAAAACCGTCCCCAATCAAGGACTTCAGCGTCAACTTAAACCCTGTAGGGGTTCCCAAGTTCTTGGAGGAGATATTAGAAGAATCCATGAGAAGGAAAGTATATCTCTATTATCCAGACGACTATCTCACTCTTAAGAGAAATATTGCAGAGATTTATGACGTAGATTACGACCTCGTAGGCGTGTTCAATGGAGCTAGCGAGGCCATCTCTAGATTAGATAGAGCGCTCTCAGTCCCAGAGCCAAATTATCAGGAGTACCCGAGGGGATCAATTTACTTAGCCTCAGAGGGATCGGAGGAGTTTTACTTTCCATTACAAGGAAGTTCAGTGATAGCGAGCCATCCGAACAATCCCACCGGTTCTCCTTTACGTAAGGAGGAAGTGGTCAATTTCCTTGAGGCCGGTAAGGAACTAATAGTAGATCAGTCATTTGCTGACATAAGCCCCGTAGATTCCTTCATCCCATTAGTCAGGGACTTCCCCAGTTTATTAGTAGTGTCTTCATTTACGAAGAGTTTCTCCATCCCTGGCTTAAGGATAGGGTTTACGATTGGTAAGAAGAGCAAGCTCCTTGAAAGGGCGTCCCCACCTTGGAGAGTCAATAGTATTGCGTACTACATTTTTGCCAACGTAGATCCAAAGGAGGTTAGGAGGTTCTTCAATTACAGCAAGGAGAAGACCAAGGAAAACCTGGATAAAATCAGTAGATATGGAACTAGATTGAAATTTTATCGATCCTATGCTCCATTTGTTCTTGCCGAAGCAACAATACCTACAGCGAATCTAAACAGGGAACTCCTACGAAGGGGGTATTATGTAAGGGACTGCTCTAATTTTGTAGGTTTAAGATCAAATCACTTCAGATTTTCGCTCTCTAACAATTTCATTGAGCTTCTAAAACAAATTGAGGAAATACTTGTGGGTTGAATTAAGTCATGGTTTTACTGTATAGTAGAGCCTTTTCTTTCCTTTACCCCTATTCTCTACCTTAATTATTTCAATTGTCCCAATTTCCTTTGTGTTTGCGACGTGAGGACCTCCGTCTGCTTGTAAGTCCACTCCCTCTATCTCCACTATCCTCCAGACCTGTACATCGGGTGGCATCTTCTCAGCTAGCTTTACCACTCCTGGAATTTTCATAGCCTCGCTCCTGGATAAGAAGTAAACCTTCACTGGAATGGACTTATTGGCTATCTGGTTAGCCTCCTCAACTATTTTTGGAAGTAGATCCTTGTTCTCCAGGTCAAAATCGTCCTTAGCATACTCTGGAGTTATGTTTCCGCCTGTGATCAAAGCGTTGTATTTTGTATAGGCAATAGAGGCTATAATATGCGATGCCGTGTGTAGTCTCATCATCCTGTACCTTCTTTCCCAGTCAATAACCCCCTCTACCTCAGCGTTTATAGCTAACCCTTCAATCCTGTCCAGAACGTGGATAATTTTACCGTCAACTCTCTTGACTTCTAGAACCCTATAATGATTCCCTTCAGAAATAATTTCGCCTGTGTCAGATTCGAGACCTCCACCCCTAGGATGAAAAGCCGTCTTGTCCAAAATTATACCGTTACCTTCCAGCGAAGTTACCTTCCCCTTAAAGGTCTTAACATAGGCGTCCTTAGCGTAAATCTCATCGGTCATAGTCATAACATAGATTATAATTTGTCAACTTAAAAATGTAAAACTATGTCTATCATTTCCTAAACCCTTGGTACGAGACCCTTGTGTTTAACCATCACCTATTGGCTCTATCATGAAGTTCCAATTGAATTTTTAAATTTAATATCAGTGAGGAGATAATTTACTTAAAACGAATTCATGATCTGGTATATTTTCAAATTACAGTTCCTCATTGATAACTTATATATTACTTTAACTTTTCACAGTATATGAGGCGCGTAATTGCCCTAGGACTAATAGGTACTACCATAGAGTGGTATGATTATTATTTGTTTATTTATGCAGCACTCTTGGCATTCCCGTCGATTTTCTTTCCTTCGAAAGAGTACTTAATATCGTTACTGGCTTCGGTTTCGTCGTATGCTATAGCGTTCTTTGCAAGACCTTTAGGAGCTGCAATTTTCGGTCACCTAGGTGACAGAATAGGAAGAAGGCACGCTCTCAGCTTCGACTTAATTTTAGTAGGCCTAGCAATGATCTTTGTTGGGGTTCTCCCCGGTTACTCCGTATTGGGGATTATTGCCCCTTTACTGGTATTTGCGATTAGATTCGTACAGGGGCTTGGAGTCGGCGGGGAATGGGGAGGAGTTTCCACGTGGGTAAGCGAGCACTTGAGTAAAAGGAGAGCCACGTTTACAAGCGTCATCCAAATAGCGTCTCCTTTGGGATTTATTGGAGCGGCAACTGTTCTTCTTATTTTTCCGTCTAACTTTTCTTCCATAGGGTGGAGAGTAGGCTTCATTGCCGGAGGTATTGCGGCTCTTCTAGGTGCGCTCCTTAGGTACCTAGCAACTGAGAGCCTACCTTTCAACGAAATTAAGACCAAGGGAGAAATAGCAAAGATTCCGTCCGTAGAGGTGTTCAAGAACTTTTGGAAGGAGATACTGCTCTTAACACTAGCTGTGGGGGGAGTGTTCATAGGTGTCTACATACCTGCTACTGTTATGCCGAGCCTTTACCTTACCCAGGTACAGAAAGAGACTCATATACCATCGTTAATAACCCTTTTAGGGGCTGCTGTACCACTGAGGTCTTTACTGATCTACGTTTATTCTATTGGAGGGATAGTATCAATGCCACTATTTGCAATGATAGCTGACAGAGTTGGAAGGAAGAAGTCCCTGATCTTAGGTAACTTGCTAATTGCCATTACGTCAGTACCCTACGTGTACATGTTCCTCTCAGGCAACTTGAATGAGATGTTACTAGCTCAATTTCTTATAGGTCAATTTCTTATAGGCTTTTCAGCCTATGCCCCATACGCCTCCATGGCCGCGTTTTACCCTGAGATTTTCCCTGTAAAATTTAGATATTCCGGATCCAGCTACGGCCTACAGTTAGCTGCAGCCCTGGAGGGTGGTCTAATGCCAATTTTATTAATAGCCCTCCTTGGAAACCCATCGGAATACTTGATTAAATCTTGGGAAGTTGCAACTTTCCTAGGAGCCTGGGGTCTAATTTCCCTAGTCTCAACTATACCTCTGAAAGAGACCAAGAATCTAGATCTAGTAAGGGACGTAAATGTATAAACAGTAATAGATAAGCATGGGTAACTAAGTGGGTTCCTTTTTACGACTCCAGGCAGCGAAGCTAATTCTTCTCGCTTGGACTAACTTTTCAAGATGGAAACAGACACTCCGTGGCACAAGGGAATTCAGGACTCAAGACCCTCTTCACTCATCTGCCCTACTGTTATCATCACCTTAGCTAAATGTAGTATGTTAGGCTATATGAGAGACTAAAATTTTAAGAGATAAAGAACGTTTCATCAGCTTATACTGGAAAGCTTATACTAGAATTTTTAGTCAAGATTTAAATTATCTATAAAATAAAAAAGGGAAATGGTTTTGGTTCGAGGCTCAGAAAGTTCCATAGACCAAGTGCTATTGGCTAAACCGTTGAATAGACATAGTTGTTAACTCCGAAAGGCTTTTAAAAAATGAGGTCTATGGTAGTCATGCGGCCGTAGTCTAGCCTGGATTAGGACGCCTGCCTGCCACGCAGGAGGTCCCGGGTTCAAATCCCGGCGGTCGCATAGTGGGGGACATCCCCACACCCCCTAGGGTAACATAAATGAATTACGATAAGCCATACTACCTTTTTTTAGAATTAACGTATAGATGTAATTTCTCGTGTCTATATTGACATAACCCTGTAACTAAAATTCCTTACATATATAATAATATTTTTATACGCAAAACAAGTGAGAGATATTTAAATGAGCTTAAAACCGAAGAATGGAATAATGCCATAAGACAAGTTAAAGATATCGAACCCAATCTTTTTGGATTTACAGGCGGAGAACCACTACTCAGAAGGGATTTGGAAGACCTCTTATCTTATGCTGTTAAGCAGGATCTTTATCCTTATATATTAACCACTTTATCCTTATATATTAACCAGTGGTACTCCCATTGATAGTGTCAGAGCGAAAAAGCTTAGGGAAAGTGGCTTACAAATAGCTAGAATTAGTCTAACATCTCATGTATGGACAGATATAAAAAGAAGTGATTTTATTCTTGCTGAAATTAATAATAAGACCACATTTAGACTATGTAGAGGAAATCGTTAGAAAGGCATTAGACCTAGGGTTCGAGTTTGTGGAGATTCATCAATTACTTAAAGTGGATCACGCATATTTTAATCATGAACTTATAAATATTTCAGATGAAAAAGACATAGACAGGGTGTTAAGAATAAAACAAAGATTAAGTGATATATACAAAGGAGAGATTTTATTTGACTTTAATCATGAAATTGCGAAAGGACTTAGACCTTTTCCTAATACTTGGGGGCATAGTTTAATAGTAGAGCCAAATGGGGACGTATTTGTGGAAGAGGAGGCTTCTTTCTTTCTAGAGCTAAGTCTAGGTAATATAAAGAAAGCAACACTAAGAGAAATTTGGGAGAATAGTGATTTATTAAGAAAGATTAGGGAGTTTAAATATCCTGCAAAGCGCTCCACTTGTGAGCTAACAACATTATATAGGGGAGGGTCAAGGTTTATTACGTATCTGTTAACTAGAGATTTGTTTGAAGTTATACCTGGATGCCCTAGGTTGAACAAGGTTGATCAAAAAAGATAATTTCTTCTACTTATCAATATCCACTTCATTATCAACCTTTGGTAATTCTCTATGGATTTTCTATCTACCATTAATCTTCCTGAAAATTGGTGTAGACGTGACACTGCAAGGAATCATATACTCAATCGCAACGATACTGGGGATTATCTTGTCTCCAGTCTCAGGAATATTGGTGGACAAGTACTCCGCCAGGCTAGTTCTCTTTTCCTTCACCACCTTAGCTTCCTTGTTAAACCTTATTTTGTACTTCGGAATAACTTACAATTTAAGGGATTTTTTACTAGCTTGTGTAATCCTATATTTGGGTTTAATCCCTCCTTTCATTTCGGTAGCATCTAAAGTAATACTGGCTGAGTCCAAGAGACCAGCCCAGGCATATGGGTTATTCTTATCTATAGCCTCAACGCCAAGCATTATAGGACCATTCCTAGGCTCTTTTCTGATCAGTAATGGCTTGTCCCTTCTTATCTCCTCTTTTATTAATGTCGTTAGTGCGGCATTGAGGTTAAAGGTCTCTGAAGTGAAAGGAAATAGTATTGACCAACGCGGAATAATCTCGGCACTCATGCAGCTTAAACAAAAAAGATTAATGATTTTATCCATCTCCTTGGGTCTGTTTTCCCTTATAGCCTCACCTGACAGTTACATACTGATAATCTACAGCGTTGACCACTTAGGCTTTGGTAAAACGACATTAGGCATATTCTATTCAGTCCAAACCTTATTATATACAGTCGTACCTCCATTGATAGGGAGGATCGCTTCACGGAAAATCTTGGTATTAGCGTATATTCTCGAGGGGATTTCTTTTTACTTACTCACAGTGACGGGGTCAACAGATGTTGGCTTTATGACTATGACCCTCTTGGTGTTTTCAGCAATAGCTTGGGAGGTGTCGTTTTTTGGGGAAGTGGCTAAAATTGGAGGAAGGGGAGTAAAGTTTGGGATTTTGTCTGGCATATCAAGTTCATCTACAGCTATTACCTTGGCATTTTCAGGTTACTTATACCAGATTAGTTCGACCTTGTTATTCTACTCGTACGTATTGTTGATCCTCTTCTCGTTGCTAGCGTACATAATTGCGTTATACAAAGGCTCCTAACGTTTCCTTAAAATTGAGGGAGATGCGCTTAGTTTATTCTCCTCCATTTCTGTATCAAAGCTATTTTACAAAATTTTTGTAAAAATATTTTTTCGCTTATTCTTGAAACTTATCAGTTAACTCGTTAGCCTTCAAACGTATCAGTGTGTAGTCAGTGAACCCTGATTCATGTTTACAGGAGCTACTCTGACTACATTAGATACTCAATTATAAGGAACCGGATAATCAGTGCTTATAGGGGACGTATAGGAAGCTAACCTTTTACATAGGTTAGAGAGTATGGATTTTTGAAGAAGACCAAACAGAATAGATGAAGAAGTAATAAGACTAGTCGGCATAGAGGAAGCCAGCAAATTTATATGTGCCTTGCTATAGTATCTGGGAGTCGAAGATATTATTTAGTCCCACTGACGTCACGTACATATGAAGTCCAGCAACTAAACCAACAACCGGCCCAACAGGCTATTTCTATCCTCTCTGAACTTGCTAAAACAGTTTTAGGCAGTGCGATAGGGTTAACCATAGGGCATATTATTGGTTCTTTAATAGAAGTTGAAAGGGAAAAGTTTAGTATTAAGTACCCTTGTCTACCTAGAAAAGAGAACTCACTCGCTGAAGCAATAACGGAGTGGAAATGATATTACTAGATACTTCATTTCTATACGCTTATCTAAATAAGAAAAATTATTATATAATATATCTGCCTGCGGCCGTAGTCTAGCCTGTTGCTTTCTACGGGAGTCAACGGTTTAAAACCTAAACCTGTAAAGAAGAGTGCCTAGTACTCTATTAAGTAGTCAACCTTCTTCTTTTCGGAAAACTTTCTCATAATTTCTGACAAGTCCACATTTTTCATTTGCTTTACTAAGTCTCCTAGCTTTTCCTTCACCTTATTGATCTTATCAATCATTTGCTGGTATAGTTTATTGTCTATCTTGTATAAAAAATGCAGAAAATCGAGCGTAAATATAGAACCTTAGAATAGCATGTCCTGACATAAAAATAACTACCTTACACCCTCACTTCTATTTCTTAATTTCACGTAAGTCTCGACCACGTTAACAAAGGATTCAACGTAGGATTCCCTTACCTTTCCGCATACAGTAAGACTCTTTGCTACTGATTAAGGACTCTTGTGGAAGACTATTAACTTAGAAATCTCCTTCTGTTTCACCATGAAATTACGTAGAAACATAATTTTCTCGGCTCTAGCGTTTTTCATGGGTTACCTGGCTAGGATAACGTGGAGCGTAACATCACCCTACTCCTCACTAAGACCTACAGTTGCGGAGGATAGTTTAATTTTCACTTTGTTCTTCTTAGGTTATGTAATTGTACAAATACCTGCTGGGATTCTTGCTGATATGAAGTCAGCTAAGCTGATAACTTCTTTAGTTCTGCTTCCACTCTCCCTCTCCCTCTTTCTATCTGGTATGGCAAATAACATTGAACTAGAGTACATAGCTAGCCTGATTATGGGACTTTCAGCCGGTTGGATATACCCAGCCACACTTAAAGTCATCTCTGAGACCTATAAGGGAAGGGAGCTCGCGATAGCCATGGGCTACTACAGCCTGGCGTGGCCCCTTTCCATCACGATAGCCGGATTAGCTATTCCCTACTTGACTATAAACCTAGGGTGGCGGTGGCCATACTATATCTTAGCAGCTTTGGGGATTGTAGGGGCTATAGGAACACTGACAGTGAGTTACCCTAGTAATAACCTTAAAGGGAAATCCGGGTTTATCATTAAGTTTAACAGAGACGTGACTATCCTGAGCTTCTCAGGATTTCTATTTTTCTCTTCATACTGGATAATAACGCTGTATTCATACAAGTATTTCTTGCTTATTTTCAATAACCCTTATCTTGCTGGTATTTCATACTCCCTCCTAGCGTTGACCGGAATTCCTTCCACCCTGATCTCGGGTCGGTTCATAAACAGACTTGGGGTTAAAAGGACACTCATGGTCTTTGAATTAGCTTATGGTATCTTAATTGTGGGAATAGCGTTCTTACACGAGCCTTTAGTAGTATTTGTCATAGCTTCCCTAATGGGGTTTATCAGGTTTGTAATAACTCCTGCCAACTCAACTGCTGTCTCCTTGGTGGGAGGAAATAAGTCTGGCTCAGTAGCCGGGACCGTCAACTTGTTTTGGCAGAGTAGTGGAATCTCCTCTCCTGTGCTAGCTTCAATAATCTTGGGATACTCTAACTACTTTGTCCTTTGGCTTTTTTCAGCTCTCCTGGTCATAGGTTCAGCAATTGGTTATATTTCTTTGAAAATAAAAAATTAATTAAATATTATATAATATCTGTTAAAACTAGATTATTAACGTTTAAAATATCGCTTGTTTAAATCTGCGTTTTACATGAATATATGCAACTAGAAGACCAAGAGGCGTCTGATAAAAATAACGGCAAACCTCGTCCTTTGGGGGGACGTTTTTTACACTCCTTTTCCTCATCTTTTCCTATGGAGCTCCCTTCTGGTCAACTTAAAGACAATGAGGAACGGGGGCCGATTTCTCCCGCAATACCGGAGGGGAGCGTCCGTACTGTCACTGTTAGACTTTTCCCTAATGGAGCGCAACAGAAGCGAGCCTATACAACGAGGTCAACTGCGAGAGGAGGCTACAGTTCTTCAAGGACAAGAGAGTAGACTTCAAGGGGACTTAGGACAAGTACTACGAGAAGTACAAGGAGGTGCTTAGGGTTAATTCACAGGCAGTACTACAGAAGAACAATGAGGCGTGGTCTTCCTTTTTCTCGTCACTGAAGGACAAAGACAGCCTACCTTTCTTCGTCCAGTACACCTTGCTACCGGGGTACTGGAAAGACAAGGGGAAGAGGAAGTTAACCCTTGTCATTAGGCAAGACCGCTACGAAGTCGACGAGGAAAGGCACGTGCTAGTCCTCAAGGACTGGAAGATGGAGGTACCCTTCTCAGGAAGACTTAAGTGGTCTGGTACTCAAGGTAGGCTAGAGGTACACATCCACGGCAACAGGTTCTACGCCCACATCCCTGTCAACGTAGGTAGAGTTAACGCAAGGGAGAGCAAAAGACCGATCAAGGACTCTCCCATCGTCCATGACGAGAGGGATAAGGTACAGCTAGCTTCACCGAGAGGTGATAAGGTAGCTCCAATAGACTGGGCATTAACACGTTGGCTTCAGTAACTATAGACGACGGTACCGTGCTGTTCTACCGTAGCTCCCTCGTTAAGAGGGAGTACTTCTACTTCTAAAAGAAGATAGCAGGACTAGACAAGTTAAAGGCTTAGACAGAGGAAGTCCAAGAGACTGAGGCTAGGGAAGAGGTGCTAAGAGAAAGGGAAAGGGTCTTCACCATGCTCTGCCGCAGGCTCCTCCATTATTACAGGACTTTATCCTCTCACCTCGCTAAGACGCTGTGGGGGTTAGGGGTCTCAACAGTCTACCTCCGTTACCCTTACTTCATCTCTCAGGACAAGGGTATCAACTTCACTACAAACATCTGGTCTTACCGTAAGTTAATTGAAGCAATCAGGGGCAAACTCTACGAGTATGGTAAAAAGGTATTCCTCGTTGTTGAGTATAACACTTCACGTCTCTGTGATTTCCACGACGTCGGAGTGAGGAGACGTCTTAGGGGAGTTGTTAACTGCCCTTTAGGTCACAGGCTCTACAGTGACCTCAACGGTGCCCTCAACATTATGAAACTGGGGGTAAAGGAAGTCGTTAACGTATTAAAAAGACCTCTTTCCTTTCTCGTCTCTTCTAACTGAGTAACTCCCGTAAAGGGGAGTAACGCTCAAGACCTTAGTAGAACCCTCGCACTTTAGGGGTGGGAGGGGTCAGTTCCGTAGCTGAGCTTAATAGAAGATAATGAACGAAATATGCGTAGCAAAATTTTAGGAAAAAAGAACATGAAACAATATCGGTTTTACCTTTAAACCCTTTAGCTATTAATTTTTAGATATCCGAGGCTGTTACGGGGTAACTTTAAATGTTTACGACCTACTCTTCTGTAGATAAGTTTTATATACAAATGTAGTATTATTTTCAGTGCCGCAGTAGTATAGCCCGGTCATGCTCTGCGCCGACAGTATGCGGGCCTTTCGAGCCCGTGACCCGGGTTCAAATCCCGGCTGCGGCACCATATTCCCTTCATACTAGCCTAGAATTCTATTATCTTACACAAGTATATTATAGAATCTTGTATTTCTTTATCGACCTTATGACGCTCAGTGAATTACCCAGCATCAAGAAGCTCCTGTTATCACAAAAAAGCGACAAATCTTGCCCTTTAGGATAGTAACCTCGAGCCCCTAGCATCATAGATGAGATATTTAGCCAAAATTTCCCCTGGCTCTACTATGTTTCTTTTTTTATTGCTTGATATGAAAAATTCTTTATTATTTATTTGATAAGTATACAAAGGATTTTCTTTGAAAGTATAAACATACGAAGCAAGTAAACCTTAAAAAGGTTTAAAACTTCTTGAAAGTGATTGATATGTATATAAGGAAAAAGAATAAGCTAGTAAGAGCTCTTTCAAAAACAGCTGCAATTGTAATTGCTGTAATAATCATCATAGCAGCCATAGCTGGAATATACTTCATTACATCATCTCAGCATAAGGCAATAACTGCCCAAGCGATTTCCGTTGCACCAACATCCTTCGCTACTGAGCAGGGAAGTCCTGTAACTTTTACTGTATATGGTGTTACCCCCAATTCCCAAGTTGTTCTGTATCTTGGAAACGGACAAACTCTCAATCAGACCGCAACTTCAAGCGCTGTAGAGTTCAGTTACAGCTACAACTTACCTGGTACCTTCCTGGTCTACGCTGTAGAATATATAAACGGGAAACCTGTTCAGAACACAAGTACTTCCCTCCTAGAGATCCAGGTAACTGGTAACTTAAACTCCACTCAAGCTCAGCTTCTTTCAATCCCTGTCATCTCCTTCGACACAGCAAAGAACCCAACTGCCCCCGTGGTACAAGCAAACGTCCCTGTGTACTTCTACGGAGGATACTTACAACCACCTTCGGGTCAAAACATGACCATAGAGAAATATGTGTGGAATTTCGGCAATGGGAATACGTTCACTGTACAGGCTAACTCTTCAACTCTTGGCCCCAGCATTAACCCAGTCAATACAACATTTTCAACACCAGGGATTTACACCGTGACCCTAACCATAGTAACCCAAAACGTCTCCTCTGGTGCAACTTACCAGTACTCAACAGCACAAACAGTGGCAGTTGAGAGTTCAATATCTCCCTTCGCTCTAAAACTATTTAATGGGACGGTTCCTAACCCTGGCGTAATAACCGTAGCAGAGAACGTGCCTGGAGGACCATATTCCTTCGATCCTCAAATAGATTACGAGAGCGTAGGGTTCGAAGTAATTTCAAACATATTTGCCACCCTTATTATATATAACGGTTCCAGTACGACCTCCTTCATACCTTTTGCTGCAACTGAAATACCTACTGTGCAAAATGGGGGTATACAAGACAATTACACAGTCTACACTTTCCACATAAGAAGTGGCCTTCATTTCTCCAATGGGGACAACCTTACGGCTTATGACGTATGGTACTCTGTGATAAGGGCTCTCCTATTTGTTGGAGGAGCGCCTGGAACCCCAGATTGGATACTAGCCCAGTACTTAATTCCTGGTGCAACGATAGGTGTACCTATCGTTAACTCAACTAACATGAACCAAACATTCCAAGAGATAATGAATGCCGTAACTTACAACAACCAAACGAACACGGTCACCTTCCATCTGGTCAAGTCAACTCCACCTCAGCTATTCTTCACTGCCGTTGCAGATCCCCTTGGATCTGGAATAATTGACGCTAAGTGGCTTGAGCAAGTCGGAGCTGGGATTACATTCACACCTCAAGGATTCTTACAATATGAACAATACGGAAATGAGGGAGATTATAACACACAGGTGCAGAATAATCCGGTAACATCCGGACCTTACATGATTAAGACCTACGTTCCTGGCCAATACGTGGTGTTAGTTCCAAATCCATACTTCCACGGAGTCCCAGGGATTCCAGCACCCAACGACACTGTGATCATCAACTGGGTGAAGGATCCTCAAACTGCCTATGAACTTTTCGCTTCCGGAAAAGCTGATATAGTCACAAATCTTCCGACAAACTACTTCCCATCTCTAAAACAGCTGGAGGCTCAAAATCAGGCCAGTATTTACCAGTTCCCCACACTGTCAGAATTCTTCTTCGTTTTCAACATAAACGTAAGCAATTCCTCTCTGAAGACCCTAGGGACTCAATATCACATCCCCTCCAACTACTTCGCTAACCTTTACGTCAGAGAAGCGTTCACTTACGCATTCAATTACTCCAACTACATTGCCAACATAGTGGGTAATGAGAAGTACGGCTTCGATTTCGCGTCTCCTTACGCTGGAGTTATTATCCCAGGCCTTCCATATTACGTTCCTCCCAGTGAATTCCAGAACGTACCAACCTTCAACCTCTCCTACGCCAAACAGCTCCTCATAAAGTCTGGTATGTATAACGTCTCTATCAACATCCCAATAATTGTCTCCTCCGGAGACACAGTTGACTACGCTGCGGCCCAGATGTGGGCTCAAGCTCTAAGCCAGATTGACCCTAACATTCAAGCTCAGCCTCTTTACCTTCCATTCTCCACAATAATCGGGCTTGAGGTACCTGGACAGAACCCCATGCCCATTTACTATCTAGGATGGATCGCCGACTATCCGTATCCATCAGATTTCGTCAATGCCATGTATGAGCAAGGAGGAACTTATCCTGCGCCAGACGGGTGGTCTGTACAATATCTCCAGTCACTAGGTCACGTAAACCAGGCCCACCTCTACCAGGAACTCAACAACTATATACAGGTGGCAGATACTACGACCAACTCCACGCTAGCTGCTATGGACTACAAGCAGGCTGAACAAATAGCCATTAACCTTTACATGTACGTATACACTCAACAGCCCAACTATTTCTGGGTAATTAAGCCTTACATGACCGGGTACCAAGGACACATCTCGTACGAAGAGAACCCAATGATAGGAGGAGCAGGAGATAGCCTTTACTACTGGTGGGTAAAGGGATAAGTTTTTCTATTTTTTAATTAAATATTTTGTGGTGTTAAAGTATGAAACTGTGGGTGTATATTGTAAGGAGGCTTGCAATACTCATTCCCACACTGATTGGTTTGACTCTTCTGGTATTCATTCTTATTCATTTACAGGGAAATAATCTAATTTTATCTGAATATTTAAATCCTCGTTTGACCGGTCAGGCGAGGGAACTTGAAATACAAAGGTTAACGCAAGAGTTCCATCTCAACCAACCCGTTTACATTCAGTACTTTTATTGGCTGGGGCAAGTCCTGACCGGAAATTTCGGTTACACCAACACCCCCATATTTAGCGGTCCCGTATCCACAGCAATAGAGCTATTCCTACCTAATACGGTAGTCCTGTCCCTGTTCGCCGCCCTACTAATATGGTTGATTGGGATACCGCTTGGTGTGTTCTCAGCTGTGAATAGGGACTCTCCTGCAGATCAAGGCATAAGGGTGTTCTCCTTCACCCTGTATTCCATGCCCATTTACTTAATTGCAATAGCCCTTATTCTGTTACTAGGCGTATACGCTGGGGTCTTACCCTTTAGTGGGGAAGTTAACCCCCAGCTAGTTTCGGGACTCTCGTGGTATTCAAACGGGATTTCATATCCCACCCACGTGCTTTTGATAGACGCAATCATCCATGGCGATTTCCAAGTTGCTTGGAACGCATTCCTTCACCTAATTATGCCGGCTTTCACTTTGGCCCTTGCAGTGATGGCTGGAATAATTAGAATACTGAGGGCAAGCATGTTGGAGACTTTGGAGCAGGATTATATCAAACTGGCTAGAGCTAAGGGTGTGCCTGAGAGAATTGTAAATAACCTACACGCGCGGAAAAGCGCTATGTTGCCTGTAGTGACTTCCTTCGGTTACACTGTCGCCGGACTCCTAGGTGGAGTGGTGGTTGTAGAGACAGTATTCGACTTTCCTGGAATAGGATACTGGACCACACAAGCCCTCCTCAACAATGACGTAGGTGGTGTTATGGCGTCAACTTTGATATTCGGAATTATCTTGGTTGTAACCACGTTAGTTCTCGACATAATTTACGCCTTGTTGGATCCGAGAATAAGGTATTGAGGTGAGAAGATGCAAAGCTATGAGAAAATGGAAGAGGAAGAGGAAAAGAGATTCTACAACCTGAAGTTGTCTTTGAAGGTATTCTTTTCCAACAAGACTGCAGTAGCAGGGTTAGTGATATTCCTCATGTATGTCGCAGATGCCCTGTTAATGCAGTTTTACCCGGAGGCTCTAGGAATACGGAATCCAAACGTGTTGACATATAACTTCGTTAATCCAGTCCCTCAACCTCCATCTCCACAATATCCTCTCGGCACTACATACCCAGGGGTGAACCTCCTTCAGGCCATTTTGGAAGCCATTAGAGTAGATCTAGGTTTCTCCCTCATCATCGTCATAAGTGGCGCAGTAATAGGAGCAGTGATAGGGATTCTGGCAGCATACGTAGGGGGTTATTTCGACGAAATTCTAATGAGAGTGACCGACATATTTTTCAGTATTCCATATCTCGTGCTAGCGTTGGCTGCTGGATTCGTCCTGGGAAGGAGCTTATCCAGCATGGTTATTGCCCTTATTATAGTATGGTGGCCAATATACGCAAGGTACTCCAGAAGCCTAACGTTAAGCCTTAAGGAGAGCACGTTCATAGAGGCTGCAAAGGCCTCTGGTGCAAACAACCTTAGGATAATGTTCAAGCATATATTACCCAATACACTACCTCCAATATTAGTTCAGATATCTCTAGATCTAGGATCAGTGGTGGGCATATTCGCTACCCTAGCATTTATTGGATTTATTCCCAATGCCAATATACCAGAGCTAGGCTACCTCACAAGCCTGGGGCTAAACTACATACAGTCAGCCCCTTGGACTGTCATATTTCCGGGTGCGGCGATAACTCTTTTCGCCCTTTCTGTTAACCTGATGGGGGATGGTCTCAGGGACGTGATAGACCCTAGGAGGAGAAGTTAGAATGTCTAAAGTTCAAACAAAGGAGAAGGTCTTGGAAGTCCAGGACCTGAAACTGAGCTTCTACACCAGGAGAGGTGTGTACCACGCTCTCAGGGGCGTTGATCTGAACCTATATCCTGGAGAAGTCTTGGGACTGGCAGGAGAGAGTGGATCAGGGAAGTCAACCCTGGGGCTAACAATTATGGGATTGATACCTAGGAACGCCAGGCTAGAGGATGGGAGTGTAAAACTGGACGGTATTGATGTTGTACAACCCTTAAGAGATTATGGCAAAAACACCTCCAAATTTAGTGTTAAGAAGAACGAAAAAATAATTAAGAAGCTAAATAAACAGCTCCAGCAAGTTCGAGGTAATAAGATTTCCATGGTTTTTCAAGAGCCACTAACTGCCTTGAACCCCGTACTACCAGTGGGCTATCAAATAGCTGAAGCTGTTTACTTCCACGATCCTGATAGGTTGCTCAGGAGGGCACTGAGTAGGGATAAGGTCACCCAGGAAGATATGAGGGAATTTCTAAACATATTGAAGACTGATGGCGAGGAAAAATTGATCCAGGAACTGAAGAGCAGAGGGCTTGAAGGTTTGGACGAGCAGATACTGTCGGTATGGAGGAGAAAGGACATACATGAGGCAAGGAAGGAAAAAATCGTTCTAAGCCTAGCTAACGTTAAGCTCAAGAGTATAGACAAGCTGGGTTTGACCATCTATATGCACGGCCTTCACAGATTTCCTATCTTGTCGAGGTTTGCTAAAAACTCCCTCATTAATGAGGGGTATAGGCTTGCCGTCGAGATACTTACGTTCCTGGGAATACCCCACCCTGAGAAGGTTGTAAAGTTATACCCTCACGAACTTTCGGGTGGAATGAGACAGAGGGTTGTGATTTCCATAGCGTTGGCCAATAATCCTAAGATTGTCATCATGGATGAGCCCACCAGTGCACTAGATGTAACCATCCAAGCTCAAATTCTGGACTTGGTGAAGGACTTGAAGGGAAACTCAGACATATCTTTCATCTTTATCTCCCACGACCTATCTGTGCTGGCTGAGGTTTCGGACAGGATAGGGATAATGTATGCTGGAAAGTTAGTAGAGATTGGTCCTGTCAGTGAGATATTTCAAGAACCGCTTCATCCCTACACCAGGATGCTGATGGAAGCTATACCAGGCATGGACAAATCCGTTTTGAAGACTATACCGGGATCGGTACCTGACATGAGAAATCCTCCAACAGGATGCGCTTTCTCAACCAGGTGTCCCTTTGCCATAGATAGGTGCAGGACTGAGGACCCTAGGATGGTGGAAGTTTCTAAGGATCACCAAGTAGCATGCTGGTTAGTGAAAGGAGGTGGCAGACATGCTGGGAGCGTTTAACCTAAAGAAATATTTCCCCGTAAGGGGGTCGGCATTAAGGAACGTACACGTAAAGGCAGTTGACGACGTGAGCCTAATAGTTGATAAGGGAGAAACGTTAGGTATAGTTGGAGAGAGCGGTTCGGGTAAATCTACCTTAGGAAGGCTCCTCCTGAGACTCATAGAGCCAACTTCAGGGGAGGTTCTTTTCGACGCGTCGCTAGACGAACTAAACGAGTTTAGACAAGCTATACTATCCAAAGATACGGAAAAAGTTGAGAAGATGAAGAGGGAGTACTCAATACTGTCCAAGTCCCCTTCTGAAATGAGGAAACTCAGAACGAGAATGAACATGGTGTTTCAAGATCCATACTCCTCCATAGACCCAAGATTCAGGATAATGGACGTAATAATGGAGCCGATGATATCCACAGGGTATCTTAAGGGAGATGAGGCAAGGAAGAAGGTCTATGACCTCCTGGAGGAAGTGGGTCTGCCAAGGAACTTCGCGATGAGGTATCCCCACGAACTATCTGGAGGGCAAAGACAAAGGGTAGCTATTGCTAGAGCCTTAGCTACGGATCCAGATTTACTTGTCTTGGACGAACCCACAAGTGCTCTGGACGTTTCAGTGCAGGCTCAGATACTGAATCTCCTGAACGAACTGAAAAGGAGGAAGGGGATTACAATGATCCTAATTACCCACAATATAGCCGTAGTGAGCTACATGGCTAACAGGGTAGCTGTAATGTACTCAGGTAAGTTAATGGAGATTGGGGATAAAGAGAGCGTGTTAAATAACCCAAAACATCCCTATACAGTAGCCCTTATTTCTTCGGTCCCAAGAATTGGAGGGAATAGGAACAGGATCATCCTGAAGGGAGATCCGCCCAACCTAATTAACCCACCAAGAGGGTGCACATTTCACCCTAGATGCCCATTGGCGTTTGGCAAGTGCGGTTGGACTCCAGACGAAGTCTATGAAGATCTAAACTACCTCATCCAGGGAAAGTACTACGATAAGTTTGGGGAGAACTTCAGGATAGAGATGAGTGACGATCAAGTGAAAGTAGTAGGGGACAAAGAAAAGGTCGATACATTGAAAAAAATCATCGAGGCAGAGAAGGATAAAATAAGGTCTCTAACCTCAGTCCAAGAGATCACCGAGTCTGGGGAAATTAAACTCTCGGAATATGAAGAGCCCATGGGCTACACTGAAGGTAAAGGAAGAGAAGTGTTCTGTCTTCTATATAAGAACTGAAGTTCAGAAAATTTAGCCTATTTTAGTTTCAAGATACCCCACTACTCTGGGCTTTCCTGGTTTGGTATTAACGTTCAGTAACACTAGCCTATCTAGTAATGGAATGGGTTGATTTAAGGTGACTCTAAATATCTCACCGTCTGTCCTAATATTTCCAATTATAGAACTCCCATTAGAAACTAAATGGAACTGTCCCTCGCTTACCTGACTCCAGGGGAATATCACCCCCTTTGCAGAAAATTCCTTGAAAGTTTTTACCGTCGTTTTTATCAGTAGATAAGAGTCCTTTAGCTCATCTTCTCTCACGTTACGTAGAGCTAAGCCTACTCTAACACCTGCCCCGACTGCCTCCTGATCCTCGTCAAGGACTTGGATACTCTTTATTTCCACCTCCTTTCCAGATGGGAGGGAAATCAACTTGTCATGAACTTTCAGATCCGTTAAAGCGAATCCTGTTAGGACAACTCCGACCCCCTTAACTACAAAGACACGATCCACGTAAACCAATCCCTTATCCTTCATCTTGGCTTCATCGTCCATGGGCTCTCGTACTATTTCTGCAGTTTCTAGAGCTGTACCCTTGAATACCTTCCTAACCTTACCTTCATCTAGCTCTGTAACCAGAAAGACCTGTTTCCCTAAAGCGGTAGCTAGAAGAGCTATCTCACCATCTACCCAACTCAACTCGTCTCCTACATGGACGAATACCTTGGATGAGAGAGAGGCAGCCTCGGCAGCCTCTAGTATTTTCTCAGGATACTCGGACGGTGTGAGTACGGAACGGATATAGTCCCCATTCCTTCTGTAAAATATCCTTACTTTCCCATCCTCGTGAAGTTTCCCTAGTTTTTCAGCAAGATTCCTAGACTTGTCCTTATCCTTGGTTAGAACAGAAATGATGTTCCCTTGATACATTTATAAGACACCATTATTAAGCCCAACATAGATTTTAATATTATGAGGTTAACGTTGGTCGGAATCGCATTAATCTTCTTGGGTTTCATTCTAACCTTCATCGGAGCTTTTACCTCCACGTCATTTTCCACATCACCTGCAGTAGGAGGAGTAGTCCTCATTGGACCGTTTCCCATAATTTTCGGAAAGGGATATTCAGGTGAGGTGATCCCACTCATAATAATAGGTTTGATATTCACCGTAATCTCCGTTATCTTCTTTCTGAGCTCCATATGGTTTATCAGAAAAGCGGGAAAAGAATAGTAACAATTCACGCTATCACGCGGAGATTGCTCAGAAGTTTTATAAAATGAGACAATATAATCTTATCATTAGCCGGGTAGTCTAGCGGCCAAGGATCCAGGGCTTTGGCCCCTGGGACCAGGGTTCGAATCCCTGCCCGGCTATCTTTGTGGTATCATAGAGTAGTCTTTTAATTCTCCCTTAACTACATTTCAATTTTACATAAGTTTCAATGATGATTTCTAAACATCCTATATTGCCTTGATAACTTTACTGAAATACCTTTATTATCCAAAGATAAATTCTAAAGGCTTAATTGAGTGATTGTATAACAACAGTTAGTAATACTTTCGAAACAGATTTAAAATACGTTTGAACCATGTATACTACCATATTTCCCAAGTGATTCATGATAGAAAGATTTATAAGGGGTCATAGCAAGACTTTTAAATGTTTCTATAATCCGCGAGGTTCTGGGTTGTGGTGTATTATGGAGAAAGAAAATTCTCAAGATACTAGATGCCCCCCTGATAAAATAATTTTCGATGCTGATAGGGGGGAATATATATGCACCGAGACGGGAGAAGTTATAGAAGAGAGAATCGTAGATCAAGGTCCAGAGTGGAGAGCTTTCACGCCTGAAGAGAAGGAAAAGAGAAGTAGAGTCGGCGGTCCACTCAACCAAACTATACACGATAGAGGTCTCTCAACCCTAATTGACTGGAAGGACAAGGACGCCATAGGCAGAAATCTGGATCCTAAGAGGAGACTGGAGGTTTTAAGGTGGAGAAAATGGCAGATAAGGGCCAGAATCCAAAGTTCGATAGACAGGAACCTGGCCCAGGCAATGAATGAGTTGGAGAGGATCGGCAACCTGTTGGGATTACCAAAGTCGGTGAAGGACGAGGGAGCTTTAATCTATAGGAAAGCTGTTGAGAAAGGGTTAGTTAGGGGGAGATCTATTGAGAGCGTCGTGGCTGCAGCTATTTACGCTTCATGTAGGAGAATGAAGATAGCCAGGACTTTGGACGAGATAGCACAATACACCAAGGCAAACAGGAAAGAAGTAGCTAGGTGCTACAGGCTGCTATTGAGGGAGCTCAATGTAGATGTACCAGTTAGCGATCCCAAAGATTACGTGACTAGAATGGGGTCACTGCTTGGGTTGAGCGGAGCCTCCATGAAGTTAGCTGCTGAAATTCTAGAGAAGGCCAAAAATATAGGATTGACAGCAGGCAAGGATCCTGCCGGCTTGGCAGCAGCTGCCATATACATTGCCGCATTACTTAATGATGAAAGGAGAACTCAGAAGGAGATAGCTCAAGTCGCAGGAGTTACTGAAGTGACAGTAAGAAATAGGTATAAGGAACTTATACAGGAGTTAAAAATAGAGATACAAAACCAGTAACTTTAACTTATGAAATTTTTACATTAATTTCTTTTTTCCTTTTCCTACCTATTCTATAACCATGATGTTAGATTCAGGAAACCCCAACTTCACTAATAGATCTCTTGCCCTCTCTCTGTGATCCCCTTGAATCTCAATTTTTCCATTTTTCACTGTACCGCCAGCTGCAAGTTTAGACTTAAGCTCAGACGCAATCTTTTTCAGATCTGCGTCATCGCCAAGACCTTCTATAATAGTGACCTCTTTCCCGTATCTTCTCTTTTCTAGTTTAATTTTTATGAACTGCTCCTCTTTATTCAACTCTTCGCATACTTCTGGCGGAAGTCCTCCACACAAATTGTCTGCCATTTTGTAACATAATATTCTGTAGTGTCCTTTTTAGGCTTTTCGATCAAGCTTCATAGTGCCGTATCATCAAAAAATTGGTAAACTCTAGCAACGATACTTCCGATCAAGTCCATAATATCAAATCTGATTTCACTTATGGAACCACATATTGACTAAACCTGTTACGATATTGAAAGTTGATTCTGTCGTAGATTCATTATCAAATCTTCCCAAGGGATCCAAGATAAGATTTAAAATTGTAGAGACTGCTAGCTTGAGGTATGGGAGAACTTTTCAGATGCGGAAAATGTTGGAAAACGTTTGATAGCGATAAGCTTAAGGTCTTGCCAGGAGTAAGATGTCCTTACTGTGGTTACAACATACTTTACATGATAAGAAAACCCACGATCAAAGCAGTTAAGGCGATTTAGACTTTAAAGCCGCTGCGGTCTCTAGTATTATTTTTGCTCCCAGCACCGAGGTAATTTCAGTAGGATCATAGGATGGCGTTATTTCTACGACGTCGAAGCCTACCACTCTTTTATCTATCACAAGGTTCATTATGTCCAGGACTGTTGATGGGTCTAGCCCCTCAGGTTCTGGAGTTGCCACCCCAGGAGCGTACGCTGGATCGATGGCGTCCATGTCATAGGTAATGTAAATTCTGTTGCAAGTTTCCAGGAAATTAATGGTCCGCCTTGCAACTTCCTTAGGACCTAGAACCCTAACTTCATGGGAAGTTATGAATGGTATGGACATCGATTTGGCATACTCTATTTCGTCTCTACCTATCCCCCTATTACCTATTTCCATTATCCTCACCCCTCTTTCGCTTAACCTCCTCTGGACGCATGCGTGATCGTATTTATAGCCCATATATTCATCCCTTAGGTCTAGATGGGCATCAAAACTTAATACGCAGTCAGCCTTAACCCCAAGGACGGTCCCTACAGTGATCGTATGTTCTCCTCCAATTGAGATTAGCACCTTGCCTTGGTCAGAGATGTAACTTGCGACTTGGGATATCCTCTCAACATTCTCAGCAACGTCAGACGGATGCAGTATGACATCACCGAAATCTGCGAACCCCACCTCAGACATATCTACCCCAGTTCTCAGGGAAAGAAACTCAATGAATTGAGATACTTGCCTAACCTTGTGAGGGGCGAACCTGCTGCCTGGCCTGAAACTGCTGGTTATGTCCATAGGTACTCCTAGAACTCCAAATCTAGAGGTTTTTCTCTCTATTCCAAATTTTTGAACACTTTCGTTCAAATATAGTAGTCTAACGTCTGCCATATCTAAGCATAAGCTTGAGGAAGTTTATAAGCTCGGCTTTATGAAATGAGCCATATGCCAGAGTCTGATAAAGTAATTGAGCTTGCTAAAAGGAGAGGTATCTTTTGGCCATCCTATGAAATATACGGAGGGGTCGCTGGACTTTATGACGTAGGGCCAGTGGGCACCAAAATAAAGAACAAAATTGTTGCCCTATGGAGGAAAATCTTCGTGGAACAAAATAGTGAATTTGTCGTTGAAATTGAAACCCCTTTAATAACTCCTTCAAAGGTTCTTGAGGCAAGCGGACATGTGGAGAACTTCACTGACCCAATAGTCGAATGCACGAAGTGTCACAAGATATACAGGGCAGACCATCTAGTAGAGGACATGCTAAAGGTAAACGTTGAGGGGTTAAGGCCTTCGGAGCTAACCGCATTAATATCTGAGAAAGGTCTGAAATGCCCAGCGTGCGGAGGAGATTTTGGAGAAGTGAGGAGCTTCAATCTTCTGTTCGCGACTAATATAGGACCTTATACCGGAAGCACAGGGTATCTTAGACCGGAGACGGCTCAGGGAATGTTTACAGCGTTTAAGAGGGTTTACGAAACCTCTAGGCAGAAGCTCCCTCTAGGAATAGCACAAGTTGGGCGAGTAGGAAGAAATGAGATCTCCCCGAGACAAGGTCTGGTGAGGATGAGGGAGTTCACCATTATGGAAGTCGAGTTCTTCATAGATCCTGAGGACAAGGAGGTACCCTGGTTGACGAGATACCTAGAGGACAGCTTTCCAGTCCTTTTCAAGGAAGCTAAGGAAAGGGGAGAAAACCCTAGTGTAGTGAAAGTGAAGGAGATGGTGGAAGAGAGGCTTGTAGTGAACCCATGGATGGCTTTTTGGATGGCTAGCGCGTCCAGGTTTGTTCAATCCATTGGGATAAACCGAGATAACTTCTATTTTGAAGAGAAGTTACCCCATGAGCGCGCTCATTACTCCTCCCAAACCTTCGATCAAATAGTCCAAGTAATGGGGGAAAAGGTGGAGATCTCTGGTCACGCCTACAGAGGTGACTACGATCTAAGTAGGCATTCGAGATATAGTAATGAGGACCTCACTGTCTTTAAAAAATACGATAAACCTAGAACCATAAAGAGGAAAACAATTGTAATAAAACGGGATAGATTCAAGGATAACCCAGATGTTCAGAAGGAGGTGATGTCGATAATAGCCAACAAATCCCCTGAAGCAATCGAAAAAATGCTGGGAACCACTGAGATAGGAGGGAAGAAACTTTCCGAGTACATTGAAGTCATGGAGAGAGAAGAAAAGGAACACGGTATCAAAATCTATCCGCACGTTGTAGAGCCGTCTTTCGGAGTGGAGAGGTGTCTGTACTTAAGCTTATTGAGCGCTTATAGGGAGAAGAAAGATAGGGTAGTACTAGCCTTACCGAAGGAGCTTGCTCCCTATCAGGTAGCAGTTTTTCCACTGCTAGATAAGGAAGAGATGAGAAATAAGGCGTTGGAAATTTACAATTTGTTAAAAGGAAGTTTTGAAGTTCTTTTCGATGATAGCGGAAGTATAGGGAAGAGATACGCCAGGGTAGATGAAATAGGCGTCCCCTATGCAATAACTGTGGATCCTCAGACATTTGATGACGGAACCGTAACGGTAAGGGATAGGGACACGTGGAACCAAGTCAGGGTTAAAATAGATGATCTTATGGTAATGATGAACAAGTTATTTAGTGGACAAGATTTTACTATGATATCAGGAGAGGCGAAAAAATGAGCCCTGAAAAAGAGGAGGAGAAAAAGACCGACATAAAATCCTTGGTTAATATTATTCCTCCAGCCTCTGCCTTGAAGGGTAGAGAGAAGACAGTGCTAAGGGAGAAGAGAGTTAAGGTCAGAAAAAGGCCTGAGGTAAAGAGCGGTACTTTGTTGATATCATCTAAGTTAAGAGAAACAATGAACGTGAAAGGCGATGTCGAGCTCTCCGTGAAAGGTAAAAGGTTAAGGCTCAAGGCGATTATGCAAGATAGTCTTCCAGAGATAGAGGTATGGGCGAGCCCTGAGGACATGCTGAAACTAGGAATCGAGGATAATAGTACTGTGAGCCTGAGGTCTTTATGATGGATCATGAACGGAGAGTAAGAGAAGTTTTAACTAAATTTGAGGAGATCATCGAGAATCACTCTAATAATCTCTCCCAGCTAGAAAATATGTTGGCAATAAACCAGCTTGATGTGGATAGATGCAACAGGATAGTTAAGAGAGTCAGAAGAACAAGAAAGGAACTTTCAGATGGACTAAAGATAATTATAGAGCACTTTGACTCCATCTCAGATAAGACCATAAGGGAGGAAACTTTGGGCATTGTGAGCTACCTTAACCTAATTGGATTCTCAGACGAGATGGAACTGCTTAAGGCCCTCGAAAAGCAGATGAAGAACGCTGGAGCTCAGATCGATATAGGGGATGACATCCAACAGTTAAACGTGTTAATGGAATTGACTTCCAAGCTTAGTTTTTAAACCATTATTACATTAACAAAACAATGAGTATAGCTCACATGGCCCTCGAGGAAAGACTGCAGCAAATATCCCTTAAAGTAATCGATCAGGTTAGGACTTTATATGAGATGATGAAGGCTAGCGACAACGTGACCCCCATGCAAGTGTACTCTAAAATAAACGGCCTTAAGAACAGCGTTGAAGCGGACAAGTTCATGCTGGGGGAATACATTATTAGAATAAGAGAAGGTATTCAAGATAAGGATCTATATATTGATATTCTCAATGACTTGGAAAAGATATCTCAAAATTTAGACGCGGCATCTTATAGGTTAAGTGTGCTAGTTTCCAGAGGGAGGCAAATTGAAGAACTGTTATACAAACTAATAATAATAATTGCGGAGAAGCTGCTAGCATCGCTGACCCATCTAGTTGAATCTCTAAGGTTACTCTCTGTTAATGCCCAAAAGTCTGTGGAAATAGCCAGAAACATCATGAAACTGGAGGAAGAGGTGGACGACCTTTACAGGAGTTTAGAACTTAAACTCTTTGAGAAAAATTACGATGACCTAATATACGTGATGCTAATGAAGGATATAGCCGACCGTCTGGAGGACAGCGAAGATATGGTTCGAGATTCGGCAACGTCAATAACTTACATTGCGTTTGGGAGGATCTAATGACTTATACAGGGGAACTCCTAGGGGATAGAATAGTAGTTTTTAACAAAGAAGAGGCTAAGGCCATATACAAAATGGGGTTTTATGGAAAACCTCTGGGAATATCTAAACCTAAGTCTGTTGAAGATGCCAATAGACCTCTGGAACTATCACTACTGGAAGGACTGTACCTGGTAAATACAGGGGTATTGGAGGTCAGGAATCGTGATGGAGTTGTGGACAGGGCTAAGCTAGAGTCCTACGCGGTAAACCTTATACCTAGATTTAAACCACTCTACTTTGTGTACGAAGACCTAAAGAAGAGAGAGTTTGTAGTGAGATCTGGAGTTAAGTATGGCGCTGATTATGCAATATATACGTTAGGCCCTGGAGTAGAACATGCACCTTTTGTAATTTCCGTTATAGACGCCACGGAAAAAATATCAGTGAATGAATTAATGAGTTACGGAAGAGTGTCACATAGCACTAGAAAAAGATTAGTTCTTGCAGTTGTAAACCTCAGAATGAGGGAAATCAAGTACATAATGTTTAAATGGGTGAAGATATGAAATTAAACATGTAAAGGTTTAATTGGGGGTCCAATAACTTTGAGAGATAATTTCGCCCAAAGAAATAATCCACCACGGGACCAAAAAAACAGATTAAATGACGGAGAGCCCAAACCTCTTCCCCTCGGGGATAAGTGTAATTACCTTTGTCCCTACTTCAGGTGCAATAAGAGGGCACTGATGATACAGACAAAATATGTCAAGGGAAACCCTCAGAAGATCGGGTTCTGTAGATGGGTAGGGGACACATGTATAACTGGGGAGTGCCAGTACGCTTACTGTGAAAAACGTGCCCTATTGCCTGGAAACAAGTGTGCGTTTTCCCTGAGTAGATCAAATGGAGGAGAGGATCTAGAGAAGGATCTCAAGCAGGACGAGCTCTACGAAGATGATAAGATAAAGGAGATTATCTCAAAGAAGTTCGGCAAAAGGGACTTGGATCTTATCTAGTCCATCTTTTATAGATATCGTGCTCTATTTCCAAGACATCGAGAGTTTTCCCAACTACAAATTTAACTACGTCCTCTATGCTTCTCGGCTTTATGTAAAAGCCTGGAGATGCTGGAAGGATTATTCCTCCAGCTTTCGACACTTCCAAGGCGTTTTTGAGTTCTATGGTGCCCAAAGGGGTCTCTCTTATCACCAATACTAACCTTTTTCTGACCCGTAGCATATTTATTGCAGTTCTAGAGATCAAATTGGACGAGATCCCGTGAGCTATTTGGGCTAAGGTCTTGATACTGCAGGGAATTATAGCCATGCCTGCTGTTTTAGTTATAGAACTTGAACTAGAAGGTGGAGCATCTATCTCGTTCTCTAAATAAACCTCAGAGGATAACTTCCTTAACTCTTCGAAAAGATCAAGCCCTTGTTCGGCCCTAGCTACCCTCTCTGCTCCTTTACTTATTATGACAATCGGAGTATAGCCGAGTGATCGCAAAATCTGAACCGAGTACAAACCGTATATGGTACCGCTAGCACCGGTAATGCCTATAATGATTTTCCCTTTACCTTGGTTTGCTCTTGCTTCCTTAGCCAGTCCTTCATCCATATGGAATAGCACCTGTTACTACAAAATGTCCATGGTCTATTATTACAACATGTTTTAATCACAATTGGCTTCGCTCTTATTATCCCTCCGCATACGTCACATCTTAGTGCTCTGGTGGTATCGTTTAACTCTAACGGCATGCATCTCTTTCTACTTCATCGTAATTAATAGTTTCTACCCTTTAATATATATAATCTAGCTTATAAGTTAGTTATGAGGAAAAGATAATATGAAAGTTAAACAGGTAGATGAAGTAAAGATAACAAAGTATATTCTTAAGGCTACTTTTCAAGACTGGATGAATTTCTCCGAAAATGATGTAGTAATAGTAGGAGCGGGACCTTCAGGTCTTGCAGCAGCTTATTACCTTGCAAAGGCCAAGCTGAAAACTACAGTTTTTGAAAGAAGGCTGAGCTTTGGTGGTGGGATTGGAGGTGGAGCAATGTTATTCCATAAAATAGTAATAGAATCGCCTGCTGATGAAATACTAAGGGAAATTGGAGTAAAATTAGAGAGTTATGAGGATGGGGTGTATATTGTTGATAGTGCTGAGTTTATGGCTAAGTTGGCTGCAGCTGCTATAGACGCAGGTGCAAAGATAGTTCACGGTGTAACAGTTGACGATGTCATTTTCAGAGAAAACCCTCTTAGAGTCACCGGAGTTGCGGTGGAGTGGACAGCTACCCAGATGGCAGGACTTCACGTAGATCCTTTGTTTATCTCGGCAAAGGCAGTAATAGACGCTACTGGACACGACGCTGAGGTAATCTCCGTAGCTTCTAGGAAAATACCCGAGCTAGGGATAGTTATACCGGGCGAGAAGTCTGCCTATAGTGAGGTTGCTGAACAGCTGACTGTAGAACAGTCAGGCGAGGTCGCACCTGGACTATTCGCAGCCGGAATGGCTGTAACAGAGGTTAAAGCTCTGCCAAGAATGGGCCCGATATTTGGTGCCATGCTACTTTCAGGAAAAAAGGTTGCCGATGACATCATAGAAAAAATAAGCTTGGCTACAAAATAGGAATCTAATTTGACATAACACGAGTATTTTTGATATCACAAAGTTATCCCAATAACCAAAAGCTGATCTCATTAAGAAAGCCACAACACTTAAATCTGCAAATTTTGATTGAGAAGAGATGTCTCAAGCTCAACAGATTAAGGTCTCAGAGAAGGCTGAAGCTTTACTAGACAACGTAGCTGAGAATAAAGTTATTGGGAGGAAAGAGGTAAAAATTAAGATATATCATATCGGGAGTGGAACTCCATCCAGAGTAGACGTAAAGAAGGCGATCTCTAATTTTCTTGGATCTAAGGAAGATCTGGTAGTTGTAAGGAAAATTTTCACAAGTTACGGGGCAGGAATTAGTGAGGCCGTTTTACACGTTTACAGCGATAAAGAGACGATGGAGAGATTTGAACCAATTCATTTAATTAAGAGGGGCACTAAAGCTGAGGGAGCAGGTGAAGCTAAGAATGGCTAAAGGAGAAGAGAAAGCTTCCGCGAGATTGTATTACGACACTAGCGGAGAGAAGATCAAACTCAAGAATAAAAAATGTCCAAGATGTGGCAGTGTAATGGCCCATCATATGAAGCCTAAGGAAAGATGGGCTTGTGGCAAATGCGGTTACACAGAATTTGTCGTGGGTAAAGCGAAGTCATGAAAGTCCTTGGAATAGAGTCCACTGCACATACCTTTGGAGTAGGAATTGTAGAAGATAAACCACCGTTTATTTTATCCAATGAAAGGGACACCTTTGTTCCAGAAACAGGAGGAATGAAACCCAGTGATGCTGCTAGACATCACGCAGTACTGGCTCATGAAGTTCTAACGAGGGCCTTAAATAAGGCAAATCTATCCATAGAGGACATTGATGCAATTGCTGTAGCCCTAGGTCCCGGAATGGGACCTACTCTTAGAGTAGGGGCAGTAATTGCGAGAGCTTTGACCCTCAAGTTTAAGAAAACCCTAGTACCAGTGAATCATGGAATTGCCCATATTGAAATAGGGTATCTCACTACGGGTTCCAAGGATCCACTTATTCTATATCTATCTGGAGGGAATACTATAATTACGACCTTTTACAAGGGAAAGTTCAGGGTTTTCGGAGAAACCTTAGACATTGCACTAGGTAACATGATGGATACCTTCGTAAGAGAGATGGGATTAGCCCCGCCTTATATAGAAAATGGAAAACATAAAATTGATATCTGTGCGGAGAGCGGCTCCAAAATAATTAATTTACCCTACATAGTAAAAGGGGAAGATATGTCCTACTCTGGTCTACTCACAGCAGCATTGAGACTGGCGGGGAAATATAGGTTGGAGGATCTCTGCTACAGTCTCCGAGAGATAGCCTTTGATATGCTACTTGAGGCTTCAGAGAGGGCGTTGGCTTTGACCGAAAAGAAAGAGATCATGATAGTTGGTGGAGTAGCAGCTAGTGGTAGTTTGAGAGCCAAGTTGGAAGAATTAACTAAGGACTGGAATATCGAGCTAAAGATAGTCCCTCCATCCCTAGCTGGAGATAACGGTGCAATGATAGCGTACGCAGGCATGCTTGGTGTCAAACATGGGGTAAGTATAGAAGTAAGCGAGTCGAAAATAAGACCAAGATGGAGGGTGGACGAGGTAGAAATACCTTGGAGAAATTGACTTTGCTGAAAAGGGGCTCCGAGTCACTGATTTACCGTGGAATGTTCTTGGGGATAGAATCTATTTTTAAGATCAGAGTAAATAAAAAATATAGAAATGTAGAACTTGATAAAAAAATTAACTCTGAAAGGACTATTAACGAAGCTAAACTTATGTACTCAGCTCTCAGCGTGGGCGTGAACACTCCGGCTATTCTTTATGTGGATCCGGACAACTTCGAAATCATAATGGAGTTCTTGAGAGGCCCTACTATGAAGGAGGTACTAAGGCAGTACGAAGACCTGACTATATTTAGAAACGTGGGCTCTATGGTAGGGACGATGCATAATCATGGAATTGTTCACGGCGACTTAACCACAAATAACATGATACTTCACAATAA
Organism: Metallosphaera tengchongensis; assembly: GCF_013343295.1. Lineage (NCBI taxonomy): Archaea > Thermoproteati > Thermoproteota > Thermoprotei > Sulfolobales > Sulfolobaceae > Metallosphaera > Metallosphaera tengchongensis. Next base: position 893,071 of record NZ_CP049074.1, read on the forward strand.
TCAAGTGTTCTTAATCGACTTCGGGCTAGCTAAAAGGTCGACAGAAATTGAAGATCTAGGAACTGACGTTCATGTTTTTTTAAGATCCATAGAAAGCATCCATCCCGAACTAAGAGATAAGATTTTCTCGTATTTTATGGAAGGTTACCATAATATAACTGGCCTGGGTGAAGAGATAGAGGAAAAGGTAAATGAAATAAGAATGAGAGGTAGGTACGTTGATGAAAGAAGAAATAAAAATCGTAACTAGTAATAATTATAAGTATCAAGAATTTTTGGACTTAGCCAACAATAGAATTAAGTTAAGCCGTGTAGATGCTCCAAAGTTAGAGATCCAGGCAGATAGTATTGAGGAGATAGTACGATATTCAGCAGTAACATTCTACTCGTTGTTTAGGTCCCCGTTAATAGTTGAGGACAGTGGTCTATTTATAGAAGAGTTAAGGGGGTTTCCTGGGCCTTATACTAACTACGTTAAGAGAACTTTAGATTGTATGGGGATATTGAAACTAATGGAAAATGTTGAGAACAGGAATGCGACCTTCAAATCTGTGATAGCTTACGTAGATCACGATAGATTAGCCTTATTTGAGGGAGAAACGGAGGGGACTATCGCATTGAAGATGAGTGGGCAGGAGGGGTTCGGTTTCGATCCGATATTTATTCCTAAGGGGAGAAATGAAACATTCTCCGAAATGGTTTTACATGAGAAGAATCTTATTTCACATAGGGGCCAGGCTTTTAGGAAATTCTTGAAATACTATGAAGAGATCAATAATTATTTATAAATTAATGTCTCCCTTATGCTTTCCTCATTGAGATCCTTATAATTAGTGTTATAATAATTTTCTAAGAACTCTAAATCACTCTCATCTAAAGTTAAATCTGAGGCTTTCGAGAACTCTTCTAGCTCCTTAAGGTTAGTGATGTTTGGTATGACTGAGGATACGGTTCTGTGTGAAAGGATGAAGGCTATTGCCAGATCTCTGAGTTTCATTCCTCTTTTCTCAGCGTATTTTTTCAGCTCTATACTTCTTTCAACTGCTCTTGAAATCCAGTCCATGCTCTTAAAGTGTCTGTGAAGCTTCGGGTCTTCCTTTAAGGGCCACTTCAAGTCATTTAAAACGTCTGACGCGTGCGGTACTCTAACTACGTGACCTACGTTAAATTGAAGAAACTTCCTAGCTGGGTACTGCTCAATTAAATTGAATATATGCTCTAGACCCTCGTAACCCATTTCAATGGCTTTCAGGCCTTCCTCCTCCCATCCCAGAGTAGGGCCTAATGCAACTCCTACAGACCTGGCTAATCCGTCTGATTTCAGCGACCTCATAAAATCCAACAGCTCCTTGTTGGAAATATCCTTGAGTTTTGGGTTATGCAGCATTAACACGTCAACGTAGTCTGTTGACAGTCTCTTCAGGGATTCGTTAACTGCAAATCTTAGGTATTCTAGGTCATATCTTTGCTTTGGCTTGAATTTATTTGTATAGAAGTCATATCCTATCTTAGTCAGAATGACAACCTTGTCCCTGTTGGAGCCCAAGGACTTCCCAAGTATTTCCTCAGCCTTTCCGTTTCCATACATGTCCGCCGTATCAAAGAAGTTTACACCAATTTCCATTGACTTCTTTATAATTTCTTGAGCTTTATCCGGTTCCCCCCACCAGTCAGTAACTAGACTCCACATTCCTACACCTAAAGCTGAGACAGCTATTTTAGTATCACCGAAATTCCTCTGTATCATGTCATACCATCTTCTACATATTTAGGATTTTTTATATTTAAAGACCTTCACTGAAATCATGCAAGTGAGGATGTTGGAAAAAGAGTTTGATGGTATTCTATCCTCTCTTAAATCCCTGGTTTATGAGTACAACTCGAAAATAAAACAGTATAATGTGTATTTGAAACCATTTCATGTGGTTTATAAGAATGGGAAAAAATACATATATATTGGGAAATATTGGTATAAATTAGAGAAATTTAATGGAAAACTGAAGTGGATCTATCTGGGTAAGACTAAACCTATGGAGCAACTTCCCGATCCTCCACAATTACCCGAGATCACGATAGTGAAAGACGAAACTAGCTACACTTTCGATGATTCTCTTCTAAACCAGTTGGATAGATATAGAGGGTTTTAGGGACTCTGGAGGGACTTTAAGTTTTATTCCGTTTAGCACAGTAACAACGTCTTCCGTGTCTAGCTTGATCAGCTCAGATGCTCCCATAGCTACGATTGGGTTGAATGGGGATCCCATAAATACGCCCAGTGCGCCTGATCTAGCGCTTTTCCTTGCCAAGTTATAGAATGAAGTCAAAGCAGTATACATGTCCGCTAAATCTAAGCTCTTAGCGTAGTATAGCCTCCTCATTACGTTTAAGGCCTCCGATGGTGTTTTAGAAGTCGCTAAATCTCTGATATCGTCGTCTGCCAAGCGGCACCTAACACCCTCCACTATTTTTTGTCTCACCGCTAAACTGGCACTATAGTAGTCCTTATAGGTACACATTATGTTGTTGGCAGAGACTTTCCAATCGCCCTTGAGTCCCTCAACTATTGTCGAAATGTAATGAATGAAGAAGTATTCCAACAGTGAGTTTAGTTGAGAGAGATCCTTAGGACTTTTTGAGAGCGCAAAGGAAATGGCATTCCCGTGTATGGTCCCCTGCAAGATAGAGGCCAGTTCCTCAAGAGAAGCTGGAGTTTGGTCTACCTTGTTTTTAAGGTAGATTAACCTATTAAGGTTAATACTGACTTTGTTCCATATGCAAGATGTTAAATATGTAAACTCATCAAGCGTTACCCTGTAGATATAACCTGCAACGATATCCCTGGCCAGCTTTAGTGAATTACTTAGACCATAAAGTTCTTGTAATTGTCTTATGGCTCTTGTCTTTATGAGTGTTTCGGCCTTGTCTAAGGAATTAGGAGCCTCGTCAATAACGCCTTTCTCCTTTAGGATATCCAAAACCTCTTTCCAGTCCTTTGAGGAAAGTAATTCATTGAAAAAACCTTTAGTCAGTGTAAATGATTTGAAATATCTAGATACTGAAGAGATGTAGGCTGCTGTAGAGCTCACTTATATGCACCTTCCAAGACCTTAAGAACTTCCTCCACAGCGTTATCCACATTCTTCTCAGCTCTCTGTCTGAGCTGTTTGAGAAGAGACTCCCTCTCCTCGTTAAACTTCTTCCGCATCTCATTTATGGTATTAGCCTTCTCGCTTTCAATGGACTTCTCCACTTCTTCAAGCATAGCCCTAGCTACTTGGTCAAATTGACCTGAGAGAGCCTCAGCCCTATTAATTAGATATTTTGCGTTATCTGAGGTATCGTGCTTAATCCTCTTCACATTCTCCTCAAACTCTACTATCGCTCTCGTCAGCACGCTCAGTTTCGTCTCGCTCATTTTAATCGCTTATGTTATTTCAGAACTCCCTTTTATTGATTTTCTACCCGTAATTATGTACCCCGTATGTGCCACACCTATACTTCTAGGCCTGGTAGCATTCTCCTTAACCTGATACTCCCTCAATATGAGCTCTACAACCTCCACGTTAGCGTATCCAATCTCTTTCATTGAGAAGTATGTCTTCTCTATCTGATTAGTGGTTGGAACAAAGACTACCAATACTCCAGACGGTTTCAGAGCCTTATACGCGTTATTTACAGCCAGCCAAGGGTCTGGCATATCCAAGAAAACAGCGTTAACATCTCTTTCCTCTATTTTTTCCCTTACATCGCCGATCTTGAACTCGACCCTATCCGAATATCCAAGGAAATTAACGTTCTTCCTGGCTTTTTCCTGCATATCTTCTCTCACATCGTATGTGATTACCCTACCCCTGTCACCCAAAAAATGGGCTAAGGATATTGTCAAAAAGCCGGACCCTGTTCCAGCTTCTACCACTATATCGCCTGGCGAGATCCCCGACTTAAATATCATATACCCAATATCCTTGGGATAAAGAACTTGAGAGGGTCTATGAAGACCAGCATATATGTAGTCTAAACTAGGTCTCATTACGAAAGCCAGTCCCTTGCTAATTTTTACGACATCTCCGTACTCCTTTCCAATAAGGTCCCCCAAATTAATGAAGCCTTTATCTGTCTCTAGTTTCTTTCCGCCCTCTACCCTAGCTAAATACACTCTTCTAGGATCAATCCAAATTACGACCAGATCTCCTTCCCTTAAAGCCACGGTTCCCTAGATGGGTATTCCATAAAAAATCTTCTCTTCTCAGAATTGGTGTCTCTATTCATCTATTCATTAATACCAGCCTTCATCACTGATCCTTAATCCAAAGCTCCTTTCTAATAAAGTCTCCTATTGCAGCTCTTATGACTTCGCTTCTAGTTTCATATCTCCCTGTATTAACTAGTTCGTCCATCGCTTCTAGAAATTGCTCAGGTAACTTTACAGTTATTATTTTCATTTTACCCTCAATATGTCTCATAACCTCGCCTTATCTTTTAAGGATTTGTGCTTCTAGATGCCTGTTCCCAAAGATAGTTGAAATAAACTTGGGCTATATCTACAAGATACCTATGATTTGAAATAATGCTTGATACAGATTGTGCGGATCTAATTATTAGCATAACGGATGAGGAGGTTACTACTCCACTGCCAAACATACTATCTAAGACCCTCAGCTCGAAGGATACCTTATCGGGTACTTTAATCCCTCTTTGCACTATGACCTTCACCTCTGAATTATATGCCTTAGAGTTCACCAACTGATAGATTTCCTCGTCTAAAAGTTCAGGAATTGTTATGGCTAAAAGATACTTCTTACTTGGTTCATTCAAGACCTCTACCAATGTTCTCCTTAAGTTATTGGGCGGAACCACCATGACCGTATACGCAGATGTGGAGTCTATCATTGATGAAAGAGGTTCAATGAACTCTTTCTCGAACTGTGTAACTCTTATCTCTAATAATTTTTTAATATTAGACCACAGATCCCTAAGGGAGACTGCCTCATAAGTCGCTGGTCGTTTTCCAATTTTCCTAATCCATCCCCTCTCCTCAAGCCTGTTTAAAATAGTGTAAATCTTTGTGTACGATATGTTGAGCTTGCTAGATAATTCCCTTGCGTTACTTTGACCTTCTATTAAAAGGGTTGAGTATATCTTTAACTCAGTTTTGGAAATCCCCAATATGGAGGCAAATCTACTCACCTTAGCTAAGATATCGTCGATGAAGTCCTGCTCCATTAAACATTATTACCTCCCACATCTATAAATGAATAGAAGGTGATACTGTTGGGAGGAGCCTCAAAGAAACCTATTAGTAACGTCGAGAAAAGGATGAAAAAGGAAGCTGAAGCTTCGCAACAGAAGAAAGAGAAGAAAAAGGTATCTAAAACAGGGAATGAAGTAATCTCTAAAAATATAACCATAAGCGACGAAATGGTCAAGAGGATCCAGGACGAGATAAAGAAGGAGAAAATAATAACGCCGTATAACCTCGCAACGAAGGCAAACATAACCATAAGCGTAGCAAAGAGAATCTTAAAGGACCTCAATGAACAAGGAGTTATCAAAGAAGCTTTCAGAAATAGAAGGACAGCAGTTTACATTGCCTCTTAATCCTCTTGAATGTGGGAATTATTTACCGTTTTTATTCTTTTTACACTTTTGCAGAGACCGAAAATTATTGATTCCAGATCTCCGGCTTTTGACATTAAATTTTCATGCTGCGTCGTTATCATAGAACTCTCTACTAGGACAATGCTATCTTCGTCATTTGCTTCCTTGTATATCAGCGAATCTGGAGTAGTTATAAAGGTAGGAGAGTAACCCACTATGTCCCCTTCCTCGCTCTCTATAATTTCCCCGTTTACCAGGTAGGACATGTTGTTTTCCACAGTCCTTGCTATGGCCAGATGTTTTATTGAGTCTTGTCTCTTGTTGTAAGCCTTCATAGTTCCAATAACGGCTTGAGAACCGGCAAAATAGAGAAGCCTGTTAATTTCGGGTGACATGAGATCGTCCTCTGCAATTAAGCCGTATTTCTTATCCAAAACCACATGCATGGGTTCCTTTCCGTTGGAAATGCCCAATCTTATGTCTTTCTCTGACGACGCCACTTTCCTGTATTTCCCTATGATTTCACCGTCTGGTGATATAACCAACGTGGTTAGAAATACCTTTGGACCGGCCTGCTCAAGTAAAGGACCAGCTATAACATGAATCTGCCCCTCTATAGCCAACTTTATTACAATTTCTGAAGTGTTTCCAGGGATTTTCTCCGCTAGGTTCTTAACCATGCTTTTGATTTTTTTCTCGTTATCATATATCTCAAAACCATTACCCACAGGAAACAGAGACGGCAAAACTACTAACTTGGCTCCTCTTTCCTTGGCGGTTTTGATCAACTTCTTCGCCTTTTCTATGTTATGCTTTTTAGCCATCTCCTTGAGCTTCAGGTAGGTAAGCGAAATCAACATTATTATTTCACCTTATGTCTTGTATCTCGGTATATAATTGCTTTAATACTTGCCTATAATCCTCCTTTCCTTCCTCTATCAAGTCCATCCTTTCCAAAAGTGATCTTGTCCTCTCTTCGGAAACGAAATTAGAGTACTTAGTTTCTAAGAAGTCATACACGTACTGACCCAATTTGGATGGCAACAATTTCTTCGCCTTCATTGTCTCAAAGACGTATCCTCTCCTCAATAGTGTCGAGATAATGAACGCATATGTGCTAGGACGACCGATTTTCCTTTTTTTCATCTCTGAGACTAGTTCACCTTCGGTGTATAAAGAGTAGTCGCTTTTCTGAAAAGAACGAGTCAATTGTACTTCAATTTTAGCAGGTAGTTCGCCTTTAATAAGCTTGGTTACGGAATCGCTCATATTTCTGAAGGGTATGTAAAGATTTTCAACTGACAAAGCAATTCCTAAAGGTAATGAAACCTTGATTACGTACTCTATGGGATTATCTTCCACCTCCAGTTCTTCATTTCCCTTCTTAGCACTCAGTTTTACAACTTCCTTTTCTACTGTTAACGGAACCAGTTGGCTGGACAAGAATCTTCTGAATATCATATCGTAAAGCCTATAATGATTGAAGGTTAATTGTTTGGCTGGTTCTAACTCTCCCTGCTCAATAAGAGCTCTTAACTGCTCCACATTAATGGGTCTTGTAGGCCTTATGGCCTCATGGGCTCCTCCCTCCCCCCAACTTCTAGGAACGAAGACTTCCTTATATCTGTCTCCCAAAAGATCCTTAAGAAAAGTTTCAGCTATACTGATCCCAGTGTTGGAGATTCTAATACTATCTGTTCTATGATACGTTATTAAACCATTTTCGAACAACTCTTGCGCTATTCTCATCGCCTCAGGAGCGGATATTGAGAAAAATGCGGATGCGTCAGCCAGGTAGGTATCTGTTGTGTAGGCCGGGAATGGTCCTACTGTTTCAGTTTTCTTGTCTATTTTTTCTATAATTATATCTAGAAACGAATTTTTCCTGATACCTTTCTGTTTAGGAATCAGTATCGACATATTTCCTATTCTAGCAATATAAACTTTTCTTTTTGTGGACATATAATTTTTGTATCGATCTATTACCCAACCTAGTACAGGAGTTTGAACTCTCCCTGCACTTAAATTTCTATTCCCCTCCCTACAGGAGTCATTTTTCAATATATTCATACAGTACTCTGCCCAAAACTCTTCCTTGAGCTTGCTAGATAACTTAAATCCTATCCACCTGTCCTCAATTCTCCTGACTAACTGAGAACTTAGCATACTTACAGAAAGCCTCCTTGGGTTGTTCAACGCTTCAGTTATGGCTCTCCTTGTGACCTCATGGAACTCTGCCCTAAAGATATTGGGATTATATGGTCTAAGGTTAAGATAGAGATCCCACGCTATCTTCTCCCCCTCAACATCCGGATCCGTACCGATGAGGACCTCGTCTGCTTCTAACACTAACTTCCTAAGAGCCTCCATAACTGACCTTTTATCCCTGACCTGCTGTGAGGAACATATTGGGCAGCTCTTTCCGTTCTCGTAGTCGGTGAACTGATGACCGTTCTCACATCGTTTAATTGTATTATAAAGTGGTACAGTTTTAATATCTCCATTAGTTACTACCTTTACACCATATACTCCCACATCCTTAGTAGTAAGATCATACACGTGACCTCCGCTAGCTGTAATCATCAATATTCTATCTCCTATTACAGTTTCATACACCCTTACATCTCCTATTTCCCTAATGCTTGGGCGGGAGAAGAAGTTGGAAATAGTCTTAGCCTTGTTAGGTGACTCCACTACAAGAAGCACCGTCTTGATCCTTTGAAGAGGCATCGATATGGATCCTAAACTTTTCCTTTTGATTATCTCCATTCTCTCAGAATCTATCACCTTAATAATATCCTGCAGATCGGTATCCCCTACCTTACCTGTGGATATGTCTAATCGACTCCAATTCATGTCCTCCAGAATGAAGGAGAGCTTCTTTTTGAGTAGATTGAAAAGTATACTGTCATCTACTAAAAGTACGGAAAGACCAGTGGTGAGACGGCCACCGTAAAGCCTTGATGTCCTCCCACTAGCTTGAATGTAAGTTAAGTAATCAGGAATTGAGATATACCCGTCAGAAACAGAAACGTCTCCAAACTTGGACAGACTTTCCATTATTTTCCTATCGTTCAGGTAAGAATTTACTATCTGATATGCCTTGATTATAGCTTGATCTTCTATAGACCCCTCCTTAACAGATTTGGCCAACATTACTAGGGCTGCAGGAGAAATTCTCCTTAACCTATGACGAACTACTCTCAAGGTTCTGTTAATCTCCGGATCGTTGAGAGACAGAGACAATAGGGTAAGGATCTTCAGCATTGCCAGAGGGTGCATAGCCTCTCCCAGTTTGAACCTAAACCTTGGAATCCCAGCGAAGATAGCGTATCTAACTCTCCATGGTATATCCAATCCCCTAACCAAGAGACCGTAATGGGTGGCTACACCCACTAGAACATCAATGGAACCATTTTCAAACTCTTGCACCTTTTTAGATGTGTTTGAGGCTATTACCTCGCTCCTTAACCAATCCAACTTATCTGCAATTTCTCGGGCAAATTTGAGACCTTTGTCAATTGGTACAAAAACTAATCCACCCGGTCCCAATTTCCTTATAACGTTTACCGTATCGCCTACTATGTCTTGGCTCTCCAGAAACGTATCGACTACGTTTCGTAGGTAGATATTAGCCCCGCCTGGCTTAAAGCCCATAAGCATGGAGAATACAGGATTACTTCTAGTCACCGTAGCTGATGAGAACACTGCTACCCTATTGAGGACAAACCTCTCTCTAATTTTGCGTATCTCATCAAATGACCTACCGTCTTCCCTAGCAGTCTTGAGCAGTTCCCTTACCTTCATCACATTATCATCTGTGAAGCCCATTAATTTCAGAATAGTTAACGAGCTTCTACTCGATTTCAAAACTGCGTCTACGTCATCTACAAAAATGTATCTGTAATTTATTTTATTTATTTCGTTTAAATGAGTAATAACATATCTAGAAGTGGAAACAAAAATATCAAAGTCACCATCGGACATGGACTTGTTTAACTCGTCCTTTTTCGACGACGAGATTCCACTTGTGTAGTATAGGAGCTTAGGAGCTAACTCTATTTTTTTGCTTATTTCTTGAATTTTCCCGACTACTTGATTCACAAGGGTCTTGGTAGGAAATATCATTAGGGACTTCTCGTTGTTAGTAGAGTAATAGAGTGACATTAGTATCCCAAAGGTAGTTTTCCCTAGACCCGGTGGAGCCACTATGGCGAAACTCTCTCCTCTCAAAGCTCTCAAGATCCAAGATCTTTGAGGTCCCATGGGTTCAGAGCCCACTCCTCTTCTGAAAAAGTCGAAAACCCTAGACTGCTCCTTTAGGATTGAGTTCTCTTTTTCCAATAATTTCAAAGAGCCTGAACTCTCCAGAAATTTCAGAAGATCTACCAAATTCCTTGGCTCAATTTCCTCTTTAACACATTTGTCGCATACCAAACCCTTTGCTAATCTAGACGAGGAAATATCAGAGCTACAGTTAGGACATGAATGCATGTACACTAAGTCCGGGATAGAATCGTAAATATCCATTATCTTACCCATCTCAAAAAGACTTATTTTAATGTTTTATAGTAGTAGACATATGTCTTCTACGCTAAGACTTAGAGTATTGGAAGCTAGACAGAAGGACGTTGGTAGAAAAATTGCTAGGATGACAGAAAACACTATGAGAAAAATAGGAATTGAAACCGGAGATTATATCGAGCTTACCGGTCCAAACGGTACAGCACTTCTTCAGGCAATGCCTGCGTACGACCTAAGTGATGGCGAGATCAGAGTCGACGGTTACGTAAGGAAAACCATTGGCGTCTCCATAGGGGATGAAGTGAGCGTAAAGAGAGCCAAGGTGGACCCTGGAACGAAGATAACTTTAGCCCCGACACAACCTATTCGGTTTGACCAAAGTTTTGTAGATTATGTTAAGGATTACTTAATGTACAAACCTCTGATAAAGGGAGAAACCATCTCCATCCCCATATATACTGGAACCATAGACCTTGTAGTCTCTAATACTCAACCCGCAAATTACGTGTTCGTTACATCAAACACTGAAATTAATATCAAGGAGGAACCGGTTAGAGAAGCGCAGGTTTACCCTAGAGTAACCTGGGAAGATATTGGCGATTTGGAGGAGGTCAAGGAGAAGCTAAGGGAAATGATTGAGCTTCCTATGAAACATCCGGAGCTATTCCAGCACTTAGGAATTGAGCCACCAAAGGGAGTGCTACTCTACGGACCACCAGGTGTTGGTAAAACCTTGCTGGCCAGAGCACTAGCAAATGAAATTGGAGCGTATTTTGTTAGTATAAATGGACCTGAAATAATGAGCAAATTCTATGGAGAAAGTGAACAAAGACTAAGGGAAATATTTGATGATGCCGATAAGAACGCACCATCGATAGTTTTCATAGATGAGATAGACGCCATTGCCCCTAAGAGAGAGGAGGTTACGGGTGAAGTTGAGAAAAGAGTAGTCTCTCAGCTTCTCACCCTAATGGATGGTATCAAAGGAAGAGGAAGAATTGTAGTTATTGGTGCTACAAACAGACCTGACGCAGTTGATCAGGCACTAAGAAGACCGGGTAGATTTGATAGGGAAATTGAAATTAGACCGCCAGACACTAAGGCAAGAAAGGAGATTCTACAGGTCCATACCAGAAACATGCCCATAGCAGAAGACGTTAACCTAGACCTAATAGCCGAGATGACAAATGGATATACAGGTGCAGACATAGCCGCTTTAGCTAAAGAGGCGGCTATGCATGCGCTTCGTAGATTTATAAATACAGGAGAGAGGAAGAAGCTTTTGGAACAAGAGAGGCTCTCTCCAGAGGTTTTAAAGGAATTGAAGGTTACTATGGACGACTTTATGAATGCAATGAAATTCGTGCAACCTACACTGCTTAGAGAAGTATATGTGGAAGTTCCTAGGGTAAGGTGGAGCGAAATAGGAGGGTTAGAAGGAGTAAAGCAACAACTTAGGGAGGCTGTAGAGTGGCCAATGAGATTTCCAGATGTTTTCTCGAAATCGGGTATCAGACCGCCAAAGGGAGTACTCCTGTTCGGCCCCCCTGGGACAGGCAAGACAATGCTAGCTAAGGCTGTAGCTACAGAAAGCGGTGCTAACTTCATTGCCGTGAGAGGACCAGAAGTCCTATCCAAGTGGGTTGGAGAAAGCGAGAAAGCCATAAGAGAAATATTCAAGAGGGCTAGGCAGACTGCCCCAACTGTAGTGTTCTTCGATGAGATCGACTCAATTGCCCCAATGAGAGGAGTGACCACAGATAGCGGAGTCACAGAAAGGATGGTAAATCAGCTTCTATCAGAGATGGATGGTATAGTACCTCTAAGTAAGGTTGTAGTCATTGCAGCTACCAATAGACCCGATATCTTGGACCCTGCACTATTGAGGCCTGGGAGATTCGACAGGCTCATATATGTTCCTCCTCCCGATAAACAGGCTAGATTGGACATCTTAAAGGTACACGTCAAGACCGTACCTTTAGGATCCGACGTTAATCTGGAGTCTTTAGCGGAGAAAACTGAAGGGTACACTGGTGCTGACCTGGAGGCCCTAGTGAGGGAAGCCACAATGATATCTCTTAGGGAGATATATTCCAAGTGCGATAGCCTAGCTAAGCAGAACTGTAAGGAAAATAAGGATGGGTTTACTGAGTGCTATAACAGAGCAGTTAAATCTTGTATAGAATCAGAGCCACCTAAGGTTACATCTAAACATTTCGAAGACGCTATGAAAGTAGTGACTCCGAGCCTTACCAAAGCAACTATTGATAGATACGAAAGGATGGCAAAGGAACTTAAAAGAAGCGCCTTGGGCTGAGCTTAAATGAAACGTTTCAAGATATTGCTAATTGTTGGGGATGGATTAGGGGATAGGCAAGTTACCCAACTAAAAGGAAAAACTCCCCTGGAGGCCGCCGACAAGCCTAACATAAAATCGATACTCAATTCATCAATCATGGGGTTAATGGATCCTATAGGTCCCGGTATTGTACCTGGCAGCGATACCTCTCACCTGGCTATTTTCGGACTAGATCCATATAAATACTATAAGGGAAGAGGGAGCTTTGAGGCACTCGGTGCTGGTGCAACCCTCAACGAGGGAGACGTAGCGTTTAGAGGAAACTTTGCAACAGTTGACTCTGAAATGAGGATTATAGACAGAAGAGCTGGAAGGAAGATAGATGAAGCAGCAGATCTAGTACGTGAGCTTAACGATAAAATAAATGAGATAGAAGGAGTGAAGGTGAGATTTTACAAAGGAACCGAACATAGAGTATCTGTAGTTCTTTCAGGCGATGCCATGAGCGATAAAGTTTCAGATACTGACCCACATGAAGTGGGGTCAAGAGTCTTACAGAGTAGACCCATTGATTCATCTCCAGGTTCAGAGAAGACCGCGAAGATAGTCAACGCTCTTACACAGAGAATATACCAGGTTTTGTCTGAGTCTCCAATTAATAATAAGCGAAAGGCAGAAGGTTTACCCCCTGCTAATATAATTCTCTTAAGAGGGGCATCGATCCATTCCGAGTTACCCAAATTGAAAGATTATACCGGACTAAAGGGAGCTGCAGTGTCGGCTACGGCCCTAATAAAGGGAGTATCTAAATCGTTGGGCATGGAAGTAATAACTCCCCCAGGTGCCACAGGAGGCATTGATACAGATTACATGGCAAAGGCGGATGCAGCTATTAAGCTCCTAGAATCGGACTATGACTTAGTGTTCCTTCACGTTAAGGCTACAGATGCAGCTTCGCATGATGGTCTAGTTAGCGAGAAGGTCAGGGCGATAGAAATGATAGATAGGGTTATTGGAAAGATCTTTGATATCTACGGTACTGATCTAGTCCTGCTGTTTACTGGGGATCATGCAACTCCTGTAGAATTAAAAGAACATTCTGGGGATCCAGTTCCAATCCTTCTCTACGCTCCAGTCAACATTATACCAGATGAACTCGGTGGTTTCGATGAGAGACAAGCCAGACATGGAAGTCTAAAAATCATCGGATTAAATATAATAAACCTCTTGCTCAACTACTCAAACAGAGCATCAAAATACGGAGCTTAAGTTTGATGAGGCTCGAAAGGTCGGACTGATGAAGAACTCGCGCAGGTCTGATTAACATGTTTCGACAATAAACTTAGACAAGATGTCCAATACTCTCCACCTAGACCCTTCCCAGTTCTCGAGGCACACTGCTCCCGCATTTGGCTGGCCGTACACAATAACGTCCCCGTCCTTTCCGAAGAGGATAACTGGAATTACTAGCATGTCTTCTTCTCCATTTACAAAAACTGAGATCGATTTTTCTCCTTCCAGAATCTCTTTAACCTTAGACATAACACTATACCTGAGAACTCCTGGTTCATTATTTATCACCAGTTCTGTCTTATTTGTCCCCATGTTAACTGTTCTTCTCGTTTTACCGTCAATGATAGCCAAGAAAGGAACTATGCCTAAATCTAGAAGACGAGATGTAACTACATCCCCCACGGATATAATTCTATTGAATGATTTAACGTAAGAAGCTAATTTGTTATCGTTTTGGAACAGTATCCCATAGGGTCTGGACAACTCTTTTCTTACTTGAGGGGACGGCTTGAGACAGAGATCTACTTTATATTTATCGCGTATCTCCAAGGCTTTGAAGCACCCAAAGCTTCAACAAGTTCGGATTTATCACTTAATAGTATTATCATCCCCTCCCATTCATCACTGAACAGATTTCCCCCGCAAACTGGGCACCTAGTAATTTCCTTTGTAACTAGCGCCTTACAAGCTCTACATGCCTTAAGAGTTCTAGAGGACATCTTGTCACCCTCTCCTTTCTATCTTGCCTAAGCCAGGTTGTCTCATGGTTAAGCCGATCCTAGGAAGTCTTCCTCCTGTGGCATAAGAAATGGTCATTATTCTAGCTCTGACAATATCGCCCTTTTGAAATGATTTCTTTGACTTCTCCCCGACTAGAATACCCCTTACTGAATCATATTTATAATTATCATCACCTATTTGAGATATGTGGACCAGCCCATCCATAGGGCCCATATTGACATAGATTCCATAGTTGTCCACTTGAGTTATATCCCCTTCTATAACTTCTTGAATTATGGGGGAGAAAGTGATTAGGTCGAACTCCACTTCATGATAAGTTGCCCCGTCTCCAAATACAATCATGCCCTCCTCGCTCACCTTTGCGTTTATAACACCAAGAACAAGGCCTAAATCCTTAAATAGCCTCTCCTTGTATTCATTGTTAAGTATTTCAATAGCAATCTTATCTAGAGGCTCCCCGAAGAATTCTGGTGGTACCCTAACAATCCCTCTAGCCTTTATGAGCTTGAACATAAAGAATCGTGGCTCTATTGTGTAAAAAGATTTTATAATTTTACCGATTTCCTCCAAAGCCCAAACTGCTTTATCTCTTCAATGCCTAGCACTGAGGCATATAGATTGACCTAGTCTATTTAAGGAATCTGGTATAAAAACTTCGTTTCGTAATCAGGTTGAAGTTCACAGAATTTGCAGATTTTGAGCCCTCAGCTGTTGAAATTCGACATTCAGGATTTCTTTCCTTTGCGGCTTAGGATAACGTAACTCATTCACGTGTGATATGTAACTTTCCATGCTTGCCTAGAAAAATAACTCTTACATGACTTTTTGTTGCCCTCTGCCTCAACAATTCATCGTTCGTGAACAGAAAGAGGTTGTACTCCTTTGCAGTCTTTAATAGAGCATCGTCAGTAGGTAGCTCTGAGAAGGAATCAATGACAATCCACCAGGCTTTATATGTATCTAAATACTTTCTTGCTAAGGATATTCTAGATTGCATTTTAGTAGAATTCTTATATTTATTTTCTAAGATCTCTAGTTCTTGTAGCACAAGTCTATGAATGTAAAAATTGGGCTTATAGTCAAAAAAATCAATCACATTGTTGAAGGGATCAGCCTTATCATACACGTAGATTAATACGTTAGTATCCACAAGAACGCCTAAAGTACCACCTGACCCCATCCTACTAATCTCCATCTCCCGCCGACCTGTCTGCTTATAACTAATCTAGCTTTCTTATCCCATATTGCTAATGGTCTCTTAAGTTCCATCTCTATCTCGTCCGATTTAGCCCTTGTTACAACACCAAGACTAGTCGCGGAGCCCATGGTTATCAAAAGAGTTTCCTTAGGTTTTATGGGATCCACTTTCGTCATCTCCTTACTACCGACTACCCTTTCCAGCAAGTTATAGGTTGTGGTTATCTTCCAGAGTACTGGTACGTCAACGTTGGCTGCAGTAACTACACTTCCTATGAGGCTGTCTGCCTTAGTGATTGATGGGTCTAAGTACGTACCCATAGCCACGAGACCTCCGGGCCTGGCCTCATTAAACTCATTGTCTCCAAATCTTAGAGAAGATATCCTCGTAAATAGAGGTTTGTAGGAAACTTTACCTTTCTCTTCCATCCTTATTCCGGGGACTATCTTTATCTCTTGCCCTATCTTAAACTCGCCTTGGACTATACTGCCTCCCACCACTCCTCCCTTTAGCTCGTTATATGGGGTACCAGGCCTATTCACATCAAAGCTTCTAATGACCAACATGTAAGGATCTAGAGTTGGATCCCTCTTTGGAGTCGGTATTTCTCTTTCTATTGCATCTATAAGCGCGTCAATATTCACCTTATGAAGAGCGCTGACTGGAATAATCTCGGCGTCCTTAGCCCATGTATCTTTGAGAAATTCCTTTATGCTTCTATACTGAGCTAAAGCTACGCTTCTATCCACTACATCCACCTTATTCTGAACGATAACCAACTTGTCAATACCGGAAATTCCTAGAGCGACGAAATGTTCCCTTGTCTGAGGTTGTGGAAATGGCTCGTTAGCTGCTACTACTAAAATAGCTCCATCCAGTATTGCTGTTCCTGACAACATGGTCGCCATTAACACTTCATGCCCTGGAGCATCGACGAATGATATCCTCCTTAGAAACTCAGGTTCCTCATCACTACCGCATGTATTACACGAGGGTTCGTTCACGTAACCCTCTGGTTTTCTGCAGGATTTGCAAAGACCGAAACTAGCTTCTGCATACCCAAGCCTAATTGTCATACCCCTTTTTAGTTCTTCTGAATGTTTCGACGTCCATACTCCTGTTAGAGCTTGAACTAGGGTAGTTTTCCCGTGATCTACATGCCCAACTACTCCAATGTTAACCTCAGGCTGTACGGTTGGCCAGGGCAAAAAATCACCTTACAATCACGCAGTTGATCTGGATAATCTCTGGACTAACGATGTTACCCCTCACGACCTTCCTGGCCCTTTCGCCTTTCTCTTCTGGAACATAACCCGGGGGTCCGACCAAAAGCAATCTTTTCTTAGCTGCACCCTGAACGTCAGGCCTCATGGGAAAACCAGTATTGTCAGAACCGCCCCTAATTAGAAGTTTTAACGTAATATTAGAGAACGACAATGTGATGTTATCTCCTATTTTAAGCCCAACAGCACTGAGCTTGCTCTGATCTACGTTTAGCTGAAAAGATTTCGTCCTATATGCAGACGCCTCGAACTCTTCGGCCCCGAACTTCTCCGCTAAGCCCTTGCTAGCGTGGATTTCACCCAAAGGCACATCTGCAGATTCCTTCGCAACAAAATGAACTTTCAATTTTATCTTCTTATCGCCCTCCTGTTTCTCCTTTTCTACAGTAATGAACTCCCCAGCCCCAAGGCTCTCTTTAGTCTTTGGGTTGACTAAACAAATGGGTAACGCTTTACCTTCCTTCTCTCCTTCCTCTTGCTGGACTGTTTCTACTAATTTGACCTTCACCTTGACTACATTTGTCGTCTTCGTTGCAGGATCCGATACAACGATTTTGAAGTCAGCCAATCCTCTTCCCCTTTTCACAATGCTATACTGACACTAGTATATAAACTCAGGGTTAATACCATTAATATGAAAGTTGGAATACTACTTGTCCTACATGGGAGCAGGGTAAATGAGTGGAAAGAGGTAGCTGTAAAGTATAAAGAGCTACTTAACTCATATTTCGAATTGGTAGAATATGGTTTCATAGAATTCAATCAGCCGACGTTAAGAGAAGCGACAGAAAATCTAGTATCAGCAGGGGCCTCGCATATAGTAGCAGTTCCTCTTCTCTTCGCAGCTGGAGCTCACTTTTACAGGGACATTCCTAGACTAATAGGGGTAAATGAAAATGGAGAGGTTGTAATAAATGAGAAAAAAGTTAGCATCTCGATTGCTAGGCCCATAGGTGTAGATAAAAGGGTTGCAGAGATACTAAAGGAGAGGGTAGAACAAATAATTGAAGGCCCTAGGCAGATTTGACGGTTTATGCGAACCTAAAAATCCAGGTGGGATAGCAACTTACGGATTCGTAATTTACCTGGACAATGAGGTCATTGAAGGTTTTGGGCTTGCTGAAGAACCTTGGAGTGAGAACTCCACGAATAATGTTGCCGAATATGTCGCAATAATTTGTCTCCTACGAAAATTACTATCCATTGGAGTTGATGAAGTTATAGTAGAAGGGGACAGTCAACTGGTTATTAAACAGTTGACAGGAGAGTATAGTGTAAAATCGGAGAGAGTTAAACCTTTATATAGTATTGCTCTTAGCTTGATAAAGAAATTCAAAAAGATAGAACTACGCTGGATTCCTCGGGATAAAAACAAGGACGCTGATAGGCTCTCCAGGATAGCATATGAGATGGTAAAAAAGGGGGAAATCAAGAAAGTCGGATGTCGTGACACTCTGTAACAAACACACAAAAATAAACAATTTACGAAATAATTTACAAAATAAAATAAGAACTATTTTTATAATAAGATACTAAAAATATTTTAATCGGCTAGGTACTAGCGCTTACTAAAAGTTCCGCCTTTGCTGGATCATACGCCCAGTTTTCGGGCAATATATTGGCTTTCTTATAATAGTATGCTAACCTTCTTATCTTCGATTCTATCTCCTCTAACCCCTTCTTTGCAGTTTTGTCAGCGGGATATTCATTTAAGTGCCTCCTTACGTTAACAGCTCTTCTAATTAGATTAAACAGATCTTCAGGAATTTCTGGCGTCAATCCCTTTTCCCTTAGATACTGGTTCACCTTCTTCCCTACTATCTGCTTGGCTAACGGAACTCCGTATTGGTCCCTTAACACAATACCAATCATAGATGGGGTGTAACCCTTCTTAGCTAATTCCATTATTAGCATTTCAACCTCTTCTCTAGAGAATCTAACCCACTTCGGTGACCCTGCCCTCGCAGGTCTAGTGGAATGAGAAGCGCCGTTGGCTCGTCTTTTATTCAAAGTATCACCCTAAACTTCCTCATTTAGATAGTGCTCCTGTCTTTTTAAGTTCTTCCCTTACCATCTCTACGCCCTTGACCATTGAAACCATCTTAGAAAACGCTATGCTCCTTGGCAATAGCTTCAAACCACAATCTGGGTTTATCCATATCTTCTCCATTGGGAAGTATTCCATTAGTCTCTTAATGTCCTTGTAAACCTCTTCTTCCGTCTCAACGTTTCTATTGTGAACGTCTATAACGCCTGCTCCAATCTCTTTTTCATAGCCAATCTCTTTAAAGAGTTTTAAGGGTTTATAATTATAAATTTTCAATGCAAAATTTATTTGGTCAACCTTGAACTCATTCAGATATGGTGCTATAATTTTGTAATCTCCATAGCATATGTGTATCATAAGCTTGGCGTTTATTCCCTTTACTGACTCGTTTACTGCCTCAACAGCCCACTCCACTTCCTCTGGCGTAGAGTGAATTGCGGGTTCGTCCACTTGTATTATTTGCGCCCCAGCACTTACCAAATTTCTTATCTCAGAATTTATGGCCTTGGCCAAATCAAAAACCATTTCCTTTCTGTCCCTATAGTATTCGTTATACGACCAATAGGCCATGGTATAAGGTCCCGTAATGGTCACCTTAAAGTATGGAGTGTAAGATATGTTCTTTGTGAACTGGACCTCATCGACAAGCATAGGTTGCCCATATTCCACCTTAGACACAATAGACGGTTTCCTGTAGTAAGCAGTTCCCCAAACCCTTACAGGCCCATAAAACTTGAAACCCTTCATCCTCTCTGCAAAGAACTCAACCATCTCGTCCCTTCTAACTTCCCCGTCTGTAGGAACGTCTATACCTGCTATCTGATGATCTCTCATGACTGCTACTGCAGCGTCATTAAAGGCTTCCTGAAGCTCATCTTTCGCAATTCTTCCATTTTTATGTAGTGAGATTGCCTCCCTGAGCCACTTTGGTCTTGGATAGCTTCCTATTACAGTGGTTGGAAGAGCGGGTAAATTCATTTATTTTCACCTACCTTCTTTAATAGTTTCAGCTTCCTTACAGCTATAATCTCAGGTATAAAGTCCATTGGTGCAGCATTTCCTATATATACTTCTTTGGCTCCTTTCTGGTATCCTTTTCCTACAATTCGTCTTATCGTACTTACTTTTTCCAATTTAGTGTTCCTTGTGTTTAATACTCCAAAGAAAACATTTTTGCCTTCTATTCTTCTGTAAACTTGCGCAATACTACCAAGGTTTTCTATTACATCAAACCCGTAAATGTCAACAGGCAGCCCCAGGAAAAGATTCAATCTAGAGCTGATTATGTTAAAGTACGAGATTAGGTGTCTCTCCATATTGACCCCAGCTAACATCTCAGCATAAGCATCTGTGAGCCTAGATAGGATAGCTCCCTTAATCCCTTTCTCGAAAAAGGACGGTTCGTGTATTTCCACAGCTTTCACTAAGTCTCCTAACGATCTGAGAACTGAGTTGGTCTCCTTTGAATAGGCAAAGATAAGGTCTTCCTCCGTCTTATAGTACCTATTATCTGAAAGTCTGGCATAAGTCAGAGGACCTACTATGGGTATTTTTAGAACCCCCTCATAACCAGACTTTTTAACTAATTCCAAATCGTTTTCTACAATTTTCTTAAATTCTTCTGAAGAACCCTTAATTTCCTCTTTTATTACAGGTTTCCTATAGTAAAAATTATTGTCAAAGAATCTCATTAATTCGCCTTTACTAGGACCTTTAATGTAGGAAAAGGTAATGTCCATAATGTCATCCCATCTTAGAAGACCGTCTGTTGTATAATGGGCTCCAATATCCTTAGCGAGATTCAGAAAGCTAATTGTCCTTTTTGATATTTCCGAATCTAGAGTGGTCTTATCTATTTTCCCACTTCTATATCTAGAAAAAACCTTCCCTAGAGATATGGAACGTGGATAGCTACCTACAATGCTTATCTTAAACTTGATCACCCCATTTGAGGAGCTAAGAGATACATTACACTACCACCGCTTTCCATATTAAATTCTAACTGTAGAGGTTTCTGCTCAGAGTAGAGCACATCAATAAATCCAGACAGCCTGGTCAGGATTAAAACGTCATTAAGATACTCCGCAGAGTAACTGGAGGTTGAGGGCTTTTTCACTTCAATCTCCTGAAGACCCCCCATTTCTTTTGAGAATTCCACCTCTAAATCAACATTTCCCTTGGATCTCAACTTGAGACCTTCGTCCGAACCTTCCATTTCAACGGAGTCACTAACTGATGATATTTCGGAGATTGCCTTTTTAAACCCATTAGAAACAACCTTTGCCTTGACGTCAAAATTCAAAGATAGTTGAGGGATCTCCTGCAAAGGAACTTCAATGTTTCGGATAACAAACTCTCTGCGAGGCTCTCCAAGCATTCTTATGGTAATCTCAGACATATCTGAAGACTCGAGTTCCAGCTTTTCTTTCCTCTTAGCGCTTCCCATCACTTTTGTCATGTACTGCGTGTTGAAGCCGAACTTATACTCCTCTGGTACATCGTACTCTTCAAAGGCTTCCTTTGGAAAGTGTAACTTGATTAGAGATATATGAGCTCTATCCACAGCTACTAGGCTTAATCCATCAGTTGAGAAATTAAAAGTAACTTCGTCTATGAGTTTTGATATAGCGTCAATCACAACCTTAAAATCCATAGCGTTAACATAGGTCACTCTCATTATACCAGCCTCCCATATCGAGTTGAATATTATAAGGATTGTACTATTAAGCTATCATTCTCTTCACTTTATCTAGTTAGTATTTTAGTTAACAATTAAGATAAAAACCATACCATTCTTACGTAGCTTGTAGCTATGGGAAAGTTAAACTCAAGCCTTCTAACATTCTCCCTGCCCTAAAAAGCGAGGATTCAACTGAGTCTAAAGTGATACAACTTTGAGGAAAAGCCTCGATCCTTTAGGCTATAGATAGAAAGTATTTAAACGCCATTCTCTATCCCTCTGCTATGGTGGTTAGAAAGAGGGGACGTCAGAGCTACAGTTAATGAGATCCCCCACCTCTCCTCAGCATAACTGAGAGGTATGAGAAAGGCGTTTTGCCTCTTGGACAAAGAATTGGAAAGATGTATAATCTACTAAGAAATGAAATATGCTTAGATTTTGGTTTTATACACCCCAATCACAAAGTAATGAATAGCGCCGCAGCCGGGATTTGAACCCGGGTCAGGGGCTCGACAGGCCCCCATCCTAGACCGGGCTAGACTACTGCGGCATATTAATATTATTTCAATGACTATTTAAAGTTTACTCAACTTCGTTTGTTCTTGCATCTATTAAATTTTTCTGTAACTCTTTCAATGCATTTAATGTTATTATACAAGTCGCAGGTAGGCCATCGTATTTCAAAGGGTTATAATAATCGAATAGTATATCAGTGCACTAAGTATCAGCTTTGAAGCCCTAACGGTAAATAAACGCCGGGGGCGGGATTTGAACCCGCGCAGGGTGAAGCCCTACTGGCTAACTAGGAGGCTCTCAAGGCCAGCCCCTTGGTCCGCTCGGGCACCCCGGCACGATTATAATTCATTTGCCTACTTTAATCATTTACGGCTAAGACGATCGAATATCCCTTTGTGTTTTTTATGATATCAACTGTTGGGAAATAGTTCTTGAAAGTCTTTATTGCGTTATTCTCTCCCTTATATAATACCATTTGAACGAAGCCTTTCCTCTCCAATTTCTCAACGCTCTGTTCCGCCAATGCAGTAAGCGTGTCCAATCCCTTGGAAAGAGGTGGATTGGAGTATATGGCTACAACCTTTTCGTTTAATTCTGAAAGTAGGTTGCTCTTGACGACCCTGACCCGATCCATTAGGCTGTACCTTTCGACATTAAGAGTTGTAGCCTTAACTGCCAGGGGATTCACATCTAACATGAATACCTTGAGCTTGGGATTGGACAAAGCAATGTAAATCCCTATAGGACCGTAACCGCAACCAACGTCTGCAATTGTTCCTGAATCTGGCAAAATTAGGTTTTCAAGAAGAACTCGTGTTCCAGTGTCCAGCCTCTTCTTGGAAAATAACCCGGGAAAGCTAACTAAACTAAGCGGTACGCCATTAACAACATCGGTTATTACAAACATCATTTTTTCCATGCCCTTGGGTAAACGTCCTTATCCATAAGTACCCTTTCCGTTTTAACGACCTCGCCTTTTTTCCCCATACCCTCTGAGTCAACCAATGCCTTCCCGATAGCTATAGCTTCACCTTTACGCGTTATCAGACCTATAGTATCTCCTTTCTTGAACTCCTGATAAGAGACGATACCGGGTGCCATTAGAGAAGAGCCGTAGGTTATGGAGTTGACCGCCTCATCGTCAACTATGACCTTAGATAACCCGCAGAAGGCCATCTCCATAGGGATTAATATCTTCCTCAGTTCTTCCTCCTCTTTGCATTTATTGTATAAATATAGTGCTTCCGAAATCTCCTGCAATGTGACCAGCTTATCCTCTCCGAATATACCAGACCTAGTCCTCCTCAACTCTCTCATATGTGCGCCGCAGCCCAGTAAGGTTCCCATATCATGACATATCTTCCTCATGTAAGTCCCTGGCTCAGATGTAATCTTCATCAAAACCTCTCTTCCGCTAACTTCCAGAATGTCCAGCGAGTACACTGTTCTTTTCCTAACCCTCCTCTTAACAGAGGACCTTACAGGAGGTTTCTGATATATTGTCCCCACAAACTCGCTGGCGATTTTCAAAACGTCTTGTTCTCTGAATTCACAATGCACCTCCATCAGACACATATACTCCTTCAAAGATCTTGTGACTAGATTCATTACCCTTGTGGCTTTCCCCAACCCAATGGGTAGAACCCCGGTAACCTTGGGATTGCCCCGCCAATTCAGGCTCTAGGGTCCCACCGTGTCCCACCCTGTTGAGGTTAAACATGGTTTTTACCCAAAAAGCCACTTCGTGGCTAGTGGGACCCGGAGGTTTATCAACGTTCACTATGGAAGTGTTTATGAGCGACCTTATGTCTCTCTTATCTGGTGATGTACCGTACTCAGCCGTGGGTTCGTATTCCCTGAAGACGATCCACCTTTTATTATGACCACAAAATTCATCTATCTTGTAAATAAAAGGTGAAAAACTCATTCATATCACTGAAATATTTACCTTCACCTTCTCTTTCATGAAATCAGTCAGGTTTTGCTCTTTTATCTTAGCTTCGACCTTTTCGTCTGAAGCTCCCTTTTCAATCTCTATGGTTTTATCGGTGGGCTCTATGTGCATGATGTTGACCCTTCTTCTCTTCACTCCAGTTAAGTTCTTTGGACCTGTTATCAAGACAAAGTTGCTGTCAACTATGTCTACTACCACACACTTACTTCCAGCTTCTCTTCCTGTTAATTTTACGCAGACCCTGCCTACTTCTATGACTGCCATACAGAAACACCTGAGAAAAGTTCCTAATGTATATTAAAAACTTACTGCCAGTATTTCCTGTACCGGATAAACTTTCTCTCCTCTTCCATTAGGGTTTGATAAAAAGTGGCTTCTCCTTGCGAAAGAGTTCTCATAATCCTTCCTAAATTCGAAGGGCCTACACCCCTAACTGCCAGGGCAACGAAAGCTATTTTACCGTAATTGGAAAATAGTGAAGAGATCAGGTTTAGGTCATCTAACTTCCTCCTCTCCTTCCACGTTAACTTTTCTCCTTTGATATTTTTCCTTATCAGTTGAACGGCCTCCTCATCGTCAGTATAAGTTGAAGTTATGAAAATTGATCCGCATTTTGGACACCTCTCTGGTACGTCCTGAACCTTCATATTGGAATTCCATGCACAAAGTAGACATATCACCCGTATTTCTTTAGTTAAAAGTCTCCTCTTAAACACCTCCGTCATAATGGGGCCCTCATCTGAGCGCGTATAAGCCATGAGCCTCTCTAGGAATTCCTGAGCTAACGGAGAAGGAGACGGTACTTCAATAACCTTCCAGGACACGCCATTCAGAAGTTCAATTATTGACAAATCGTGAAGTTTAAGCAGGGACTCCTTAATTGCTTCCTTTCCTATAACTGTCTCTGAGTACGCCTTGAGTTGTAATTGTCCTAGCCTCATCTCGACGCCCTTATCTATCGCACCGAAACGCTGAGCTTCTATTAGGAGGGCCCACTTGAATTGTGGAGAATTAACAATATTTGATTCTATCAATCTTATTGCGATTTCTTCGTTTAGTTGTATTAATCTATTTAGAATATCAGTTACCTCTCCCTTGTTTAAAGGGGATATGGTGGTTATCACAACGTGATAAGAGTCTGACCTATACGATGACCTAATTCCCCTCTCTGCCAGCATCGCAGAAATTAGAGAGCCCAAGGTGTTATTTCCCTTTGTCCCGAATGGAGTATGAATAATTATTAAGTCAGAGTTGACCAACTCAACAATGATCTCGTTCTTGGTAGGAATTGGATAGCCTCTCCTCTTATATTCCTCAACCTTTTTCCTTATTTCATCAGTAGCATTGAGTGTAGAAGAAAACATTTCGGACAGATACTCATAAACCCTCATGGATACCTCCTTTTCAACTGCTATGGCTTCCCCAAACCAACTTGGTAGGTCTCCCTTCTTGAGCTCGGTGGAGGAGACAAATACCTTACCCTCCTCTATTGATATTACCTTCCATAGCCTTCCAGCAAGAATAAACACGCTATCTTGATCTAGAATCAAGACGAAGTCAAAATCTAAGTTTCCTACCTTCCTATTGCCATCGACCTCTATTACGGAATAAGTTAAGTTGGAATCTGGTATCATGTTTACTGAATAATAATACTTCCACGTCCTCCTAGATGCCTTTACGTAGTCTCCAGATTTCCTCACGATCCTCTCAGCCTCCAACTGAGAAATTACCTCATTTATTTCCTCCTCAGATAATGTTCTGAAGTATGGAGACTGACGAAACACCTCTAAGGCATCACCTATCTTTACTGGACCTTCAATTACCATTCCTGCCAGCTGGTGGGCTAAAACGTCTAGAGGATTTTTCTCGACTTGAAGAGGCTCCAGATACCCTTCTCTGCTCAGCTCCGTTATAGCCTTGCACTCTAGAACGTCGTACAGGTAGTTTCCGGGTATCACAATCCCCTTCGATACCTTATTCATTGAGTGGCCACTTCTTCCAACTCTCTGGAGAAGTCGGGTAGCCTGTCTAGGGGACATATATTGAACAACTAGCGATACACTTCCAATATCGATTCCGAGCTCGAGACTAGATGTGGCTACTATCGCATCGACCTCCGACTCCTTAAATTTCCTCTCGATTTCTATCCTCACCTCCTTTGAGAGAGATCCGTGATGCGTGAACACCTTCAAGCCATAAACGGTCTGAAGTTGATTAGAGAGATATTCCGCTGTTTCTCTCGTGTTAGTAAAAATTAATACTGGCTTATTATTTTCTATTATCTCCTTAAGCCTTCTAAGCCTGGCTAGAAGTGTTGGATCTATTTTGGATCTTATAGATCTTTCAACATCGTCTTGACTAGGTTCTGGTATTTCTATGGATATTTCAGTATCCTTCCTTCCGTCAACCTTGACAACTTCAACATCCTCGTTCAGGCTTAGGTAAGCCTTTGCAATATCGACATCGCTTATTGTAGCTGACAGGCCTATAAACTGAATTCTGTCGTTGGAGAGTCTTTTTAGACGTTGAAGGACCACAGATAGCTCATAACCTCTCTTTTCATCCAGCATCTCCTGGAGTTCGTCTATGACTACCCATCTTATGTTCCTAAATAACTGTTTCATTCTACGGTCTACGATCAGATATAACAGCGTCTCAGGCGTCGTAAGGAGAAGGTCGGGCGGATTTAAAACGACGTCTTTTCGCTCTTTTCTGGAGTTATCGCCGTGTCTAGTTCCCACTTTGATCTCAAAGGCCTCAGCAAGTCTTTTTAGCCTAAGCTCCAGATCCCTATTTAATGCCCTCAAGGGCGTTACGTATAGAGCAGATATCTTCTTTGGTCTTTTCATGAACATGGAATAAAAGATTGGAATGATTGCAGCTTCCGTCTTTCCGTATCCTGTTGGAGCTATAACTAAAGTGTGGAATCCCTTTATGATGCTCGGTATAGCCAATTTTTGGATAGAAGTTAGATCATTATAGCCCAGCGACCTTAATTTAGATACGAATTCCTGGGACACTGATGACATTAAGAAATATTATATCTTATTAATAAGTGCTCTATTAAGCGCATGCGCTACACCAAGAGATATTTAATACTGGTCCTTGTCATAATAACTCAATCCATATCAGCTATATTTCTTCGAGACATAGTTCCAATCCCTTTATTTGGAACGCTAACAGAGCTCCTCTTATTTTCGTTATTTCTCTTCATGGACGGCGTTTTAGCCCCTCTTCTGTTGGACTCAGTAATAGCCAGTATAGCATTTCCACTGACAATTGTTACTATTCTAATTCTACTCCAAAGGGATCTAAGCCCTGAATATATACTTCTATATTATACTGGCCTAGCAGTAGCCATAAGTTTCCTAGTATTGCTCAGATCCCTATGGGAAATAACGTCTAGGTCCTGGAGTAGAAGAGGATTAAAGGTCGACATTAGAAGTCTCTTACTGTCAACCATATTTGTTGTGGGCACTTTCCTTCTCTCCAAATCTCCCTTTCTCCTCATAGGATCAATAGTGGATTTGGTGCTTATTTCGTTTTTAAGAAACGTATCCATGATCCCCCTCTCGGCACTATCTTGGTTAGCTACACCATACCTCTTATTACAGGAGCCCCAGCCGAGTAGTAAGGGACTATGTATAGGTGAAATAAAAATGAAACTATTGAGGAATCTAGTGCCTGGAATATTCCAAGGAAATTACAGGTATAAATGGATCCCCTCAGAAGGGGAGTATTGCGTAGACTACTCGAAGCTCAAAAATTACAACTCGACTATAGTGGGTTCTAGTGGATATGGTAAGTCCACTGTAGCTAAGAAAATTGTTTCGAAACTTAATGCGAATTATATAATATTTGATATCCATGGGGAGTATTCCGATATTCCTGGAGAGAGAATAGATGTTTCAAAGACAAGTATAAACCCTCTCTCACTTTTTGGGAAATCCCCAAAGCAGCGATCGTTAGAGGTAGCTACAATGCTCAAATCAATTTTTAATCTCGGCAGTTTGCAGACCATGGAGATCTCAAACCTGCTACTGGAGGCATACGAGGAAAAGGGAATTTATGAGGAGGATCCAGACAGCTGGTTGTTACGAACGCCAAACTTCAGGGACCTAATAATTCTTATCGAGAAAAAGAAGAGTTTGTATAATAATTCCCAAATGATTAACAGACTTGAGGGATTGGAGTCATATATTAGATTCCTTGACTCAAATATCTTTAATAGTGATTATAATTTCAATAAAATTTTCAATAATAAAATTATACTAGATTTTTCAAATATCTCTGTATCATACATAAAATATATTTTAATAGAGTCTATTCTTAATTTAATTTTTAGTAGATTTAATGAGGAAAAATCTGATAAATTACGAAACCTTATAGTAATAGACGAAGCACCGTTCATATTATCCAGAGAGAGCGGTAGAATGTTGGTGGATAGAATATTTGCTGAAGGGAGAAAGTTTGGTTATGGAACCATGATTATTTCTCAGTACTCCAAGGAATTAGATAAGGTTATAAATAACTCGGCAATTGTATTATCTCTAGGTATGAGAGAACCTAGCGAATTGGAGTATATGTCTAAGGTAATTGGTGGAGAGCACGGCGAAGCGCAAAGGACCGTGTACGAGATGATTATGAGGCTTGAAAGAGGTTTAATTGCAACAAGAGATTTAACAACCAGCGATGTAATAGTGTTTCGTCTAAATTAGAGGTGATTGTTGATGTCTTCATCTGATGATTATGAAGAAGAAAATGAGATTCAAAGCGCAGGATCAGAGGACGAGAAAATCGAAACTGAGGATGAAGAAGACGGGATTCCAGCCTTATCTTTACAAGATATAGAACTCCTCACTAAAAATACAGAGGTGTGGTATAAGCTTATTTCAGGTAAGATAAGTTTAGAAGAAGCAGAGAAGGAGTTTAATAGCAACTTCTCATCTTACCAGACTAAGCCCGAACGGAGAAAGTCTAGATCTACAAAGTCTAAGACCCAAAAGAAAGCTAAAAAGATGAAGAAGAAAAAGGAAGAAGAGGATAGTAATGTTTAGAGCGATTTATAGTAGCTCAAAGGATTTTTACTATATAGTCTCTGCAATTTCCAGACTCACTGATAAAATGATATTAAATTTTACTGATAGCGGAATTAATAGTAAATACCTTACTGAAGATAAAGTTATGATGGGGGTTGTGGATATCACACGAGAGGCACTCGACGAATACTCCATAGAGAAACCAATTTCGGTGCAACTAGAACTAGGAGATCTAAAAAAGATACTTTCGAAGATGAAAGGAAGATCTAGTATAGAAATTTTAGAGACTGAGGGCGGTATAAGAATAATTGTTAGAGATGAAAGGAGTGGAACTAGAAGTAGTTTAAACTTGAAAGCTGATAAGGGAGAAGTCCAAAACATGAAGGAACCAGGGGTTTCACATAATGTAAACCTTAGTATAGACGGTGAAGTTCTAAGAACCCTTATAGATGAGGGAATGCAGATCGGAGAGGAAGCAGAGATTAGGACCAAGGATCAGGCAGTGGAGTTCAACGTTGAGGATGCTGGTAAAAAATATGTAGCCTTACTGAGGCCAGAAAAGCCACTATCGAGGCTAGAGATAATTAGGGATACTGATTCCAGGTACAGCTTACCTGTTCTGGAAAAAATTACCTCGTCCTTATCTTTCTCTAAGGAACTTGAGGTTGCGTTCGGATCAGGAATTCCGCTCAAGGTATCAGCGGTCTTAGAAAAAGGGGCTACACTAAGGTTCTGGGTTGCCCCAAGACTTTGATCAGACTTCCCTGTTCTTTAATCAGAGCTGAGTACTTGTTTACAGCCGACTCGAATCTTGAACTTACGTTAAAAATACCTGCAGTGATATACCTTCCCTCTTCTATTGGATGTATCCCTTTGAAATTAATTGTTGAAGCCTTAAGAAGGTCTCTAGCCACATCGATACCTGGAGATAACCATCTTGAAATCAGGAGAGCAACCTCTAACTCTTTCCAGAGGTTATGATCGATCCAGCTCGCATTATCAGTCCCGATAAGAAGGTTCACATGGCTCTTCACCATCTCAGGGATGTTAGGTACTCCTGAAGAAAACCAAAGATTACTCCTGGGACATACCACCAATGGGATCCCTAGATCGGCTATTGTCCTGATTTCATCGTTACTTAAGTTCGTCCCATGAACTAGTATATTGGCTCTGAATAAAGATAACGCTAGTTTTAGGTCGTTATATAGATTTTGCCTAAGGTTCTCTGAGATATGAACTGCCCTTATCCGATCATTAAAGACCTTGGATATTAATTGCAATTCTTCTGGGCTGGCGGAGGAAACGCTACTTAAGCCATAGCCTGGTACTAGCTCTCGTAACTTAATTAGTCGTTCTTCTGTTACTTCCTCATCTAACCTACCCAAAGGGATGTAATTATTTGGATATTCAGTAAATATCCCTTTGGCTGCCAAAGCGCCAACTAAATCCAATTCCTTGAAATCTAGAACAATCATAACGCCAACTTCTAGGGATTTCTTGAGGAAGTCTCTGGTCGCTCTTTTCAGTTCATCTATTGATTTATTGATCAGCAACTCGTACTTCTTACTATTTGGATCGCCTACTGCCTCTTTGAGGCTTAAGTTAGTCCCAAACTCTGGAATTAGTCCGTCAAAAGTGTGAACGTGAGCGTTTACGAAACCTGGGATGAGAATCGAATTGGGGTAAATTTCCCCTTTACTTACCCATCCTTTCCCGATATGTTCTATTTTATCATTTTTTATTTCCAGATGAACCCTGTTGGCAAGTTCGAGCTCTTGACCTAGTAAGGCGTATTCTACATTTATCACTCTTGTAGTATCTTCCAAACTCCTCGCCTTTCCTTCCTTATCTCAGTCAGAGCCTTAGTGGCTTTCCTTAGGGCGTCCCTAGCATTGACTCCAACTCCAATCCCGACCTTAATCCTTGGATTGTTCTCTACGATAGAAGCTACTTGATCTATCTCCTCCTCGCTAAGAAAAGCCACAATATTGTCTCCGCCCATATATTGAGCTACTCCTCCTAGATGATATGTAGTGGAGAGAATATCCATGTAGAACTTTTGCGCCTCGACAAAAGAATCGTATACATTGGTTCTAAATGTTAGATCTGTGAAACCGTTAAGGTCGAAGTGAGCTACGACTACATTTGAGTCAGGATATGAATCTAGTCTGAACTGCCCAGGATCCAGATTTTTAACGCATTTATAGCCCTCTTCTTGTGCCTTTTGAGGGTTCTTACCATACCCTAAACAAGCCCTAACAGCCACAGGAGAAAGTCTGGAGCTGTACCTCAAAAGGTTCATGAGGCTCGACTTCCTCAGTCCATCAGAAGGTATTAGCAAAAGATCATATCGCATGGGAAGGAGTATTCCTCCTATTTGCGAACTTCTCTCAAGAAGTTTAGACACTAACGAGTGTTGGCTTAGTTGGATCTTCCATTCCCTATCATTTCCAAGAATCTCTGTCCATTCTCTATAGTTGTATAGCTCCAACACCAACATCTTCACTCGATAGTCACCTGCGACTCTCCCTTTTCCCTGTTCACCCTTATCCTCCTCACCATCTTTACTGCAGACTCAACCGCCCTAGTCGAATACTCCTCGATCCTCTCTACTGCCTGCTCGTGGGTTGCACCAGGACCTATTATCCCTAGGGAAACCGGTTTAGAATACTCCAGGGACAGATCCGAGACCAGTCTAGCAACCTGATTTCCTATCACTTCATCATGCTTTGTCTCCCCCTTAATTATGGCCCCAAGGGTGATGACGCAGTCTATATCGTTTCTTGAAAGTAATTCCTTAACTGCTAGAGGTATTTCAAAGGTTCCTGGCACCTTGAAAACCGCCTTTACCTCGGCTCCGAGGAACTTGGCGTGGGCTGTCGCCCTGTTGAGCATTAAATGAGTTATATCGTAGTTAAATTCGGCAACAACTATACCTATTCTAACCAATTGGTCCTGCATTTTCATACCCCTGCCTAAGGCCTTTTCCAGCTTGTGCGGTAAGAGAATTTGGCCCATCCCTTACTAACTTGACGAGGTTTAGTGAATGTTTCCTTGCCCTATCCTCTGCAATCTTGACTAAACTCTCCTCATCCTCCGCTTCATCTTCATGAACTGTGACGTCAATTACATGCTTAGACGTTAGTATCTGAACGGTGATCAAACCTATACTTGTTGCCAAATAGCTATATTTATCCAACTGTGACTTCCCCACCCATCCTAACGTAATCACGCCGTTGCAACCAGCTTCTATAAGCCTCTTGGCTGCCACAGGCAAATCCTTAATTCCTGGTACGGTATACCTCATTATCTTAGCGTCCCGGTCTTCAGCTCGAATTGTTCTTACGGCTATCTCACCCATATTGATCCTCGAAAAAGTAGTGTCAACCACTCCGTATACCCTTTCCATCAGGAACTCACCTCCTTCAGAATCTCCTTTCCCTCAATAAAAATGAACCCTCTGTACTTCGCAAAGTCCATGACTTTATCCTTCTTCATACTTATTCCCTCATCTAACATCTCTGCAAATACGACACTCCTCTCTAGCCCAAGTAGATTCATCAATTCTACTGTTAACTCAGTGTGTCCTTTCCTTCTTCCTATCCCTCTAGAAATCAGGAGAGGAACGTGTCCTGGCGAATAGAACTCCTGATAGAATCTCTCCCTGAAATCGCTCCCTTTTTCATTAAGGCCTGTTATTATCTCATGTAAGGACTGGACTGTTAGTGCCCTGTCTCTGTCCGAAATTCCAGTAGTAGTTTTTACGTGATTAATCCAAAGGGAAAATGCAGGTTCGTCGTTGTATACAGGTTTTTTTACTAGTCTATCCAGTCCTTTTATTGATCTTAAAATTTCGACCTGAAACGGCAGACCTAGGCTCTCTGCTTCTTTCATGCCTGTAGCATAGCAAATTAGACCACCTGCAACTGACCTGAGGGTTCTTATACTCTTCCAGCTCACAGCTCCACCGTAAAAGACCATATCTACCTCCTCTTCCCTACCATCAAAGTCGTACACTAGAATGGGAAGACCGGATTCCAACTCCTTCTTTAAAACTGATCGATTCAACATCATGTCTAAGAGTTCACTATGGTATAAAAGCGTATATACTAATGTCTTTTAATAAGAGATATCACAAAGGATATTGTAATACTAATAATTATATAAATAATATAATATAAATAATTATATAAATCGCTTCCATTAGCACCTGGAGTTCTTTGATGAAAGGAAAGATTGGAATAACTGGTACTATCAAAATATATGGTTGAGACGATATTAACAGTTATATTTGAAGAATTCATTATGATTTTAATTAAATATGTAGAATTAGAACTAAAGTCAAATATTGGCACAAGAACACTGGTAGAATTAAGTCTCTCATAACTAACGTTCCCACTAACGTTAATTATGTTCGTTGATGTTACCAGCAATACTCCATCTGAAAGGTTTAGAGCCTTAACCTGAGCTTTGGGGGTCACTATGAGGTTCACCTCAACAACCTGGTTTAGAGAATTGAAGTGGTAAGTGTAAACTTGAGACGTTGACGCAAAGAGGAGCATTAGAGTTAAGAATAAGGTTGATAGATGCATTGTTATATAAGTATTTAAGTTACACCGTTATATACACTATAGCATGTCGTCAGCGACTCCTAATCCTTATAACTGGAAATTTGCACTGATTAGTCAAACATATCTTGTAGTAATATCGATTGTTTTGGGATTCTATCCAAAATACTTCTTAATTGCATTCATAACTTACTTTATTGTAATGATGGGAATTACGTTTTCGATGACTTATAAGTCAAATCCCATGTTAAGGGACAGGAAATTAATGGTCGAGGTTGCTAACTCTAACACACTTTATGAAGAAAAGAATGCAAATGATCTAATTACAAAGGACGAAGATTATCAGAGAGAGTACATGCAATTTGCTAAGAAAAACATGACTATGCTTTTCTCATATCTAATATACATAGTGGTGCTCTTCTTCGTTTACGGCTACATCTCAAAGTTTGCTTCCGCCCAGACAGATCCTTACTACAGACTAGGTGTGTATCTGGTATACTTTGAGATAATATATCTTTTCGGATTTTTTGTCTATAGAAGGCTATTTAAACCCAGTATGATGTCAACTATGGCGCCCTTGAGTTACAAGGTAACTGAGAAAGGGATCATTGGGTCTGGTGGTATGTCGGTATTCCTTCATGCTAAACATCTGCTTAACTCTAACTTAATAGTAAATAAGGAAAAGAGATATGTTGAGATAGACTCAGTAGAAGCTAAATATCCATACAAGATAAGGTTGTACGCTAAGGACTTAGATAAACTCTTAGATATGCTAGAGAGAGTTAAGAGGCTTGAATTAAAAAGACAATCTTCTTCTTAATCTGGAAAAGTGAAGGTGAAGATAAGAAGCCAAGGTATCATTTACTTTTATACCATCATATCCGTTCTCTATACCGTTTCCGTTCCTATACTTGAAAACGAATCTTTTTTCGTTCACATATTCTGGAAGTGACACATGAAACTCATGGCCATTAATAGTGTCCCCTCTACGGGATATGAATGAGTCTTCTATGGTATCAGCTATTCTATAACCTAAAGTGAGTCTGCCTTGAAAAGTTATTCCAACATCCAGTAGGTTAGCTAATTGATATTTTCTGCCGTTATATTCTAGATATCTAGAAAGGTACATTAGGCCCCCACATTCTGCGAGAACCTTTTTCCCATCATTTGCAGCTTGTTTTATCCATTTTGCTGTCGAGAAGGACTTTGATAACTCCTCGGCGTATAGCTCAGGATAACCCCCGCCCAGATAGATAAGATCTGCGTTCTCAACCTTCTCGTTAAGAATGGGGCTGAAAAATTTTAACTCGAATTTCTCCCCTAATATATCTAGATTCTCCTGATAGTAGAACGAGAATGCTGAATCATAGGCCACAGCTGCTATCCTTCTGCTTCCTCCCCTTCCGATAGGATTGGTGGGCTCTGCATGTTGGAAATCGGTTTTGATCGGTGATGCTTGGGAAGCTATTTCCATTAGTAAATCCATGTCAATGTTAGTCTCTACATATTTGGATACGAGATTTATAGCTTCTTTAGCCTTGTCATACGTTTCCACTGTGAAAAGCCCTAAATGTCTTGATGGGATCTCCTGACTTAACTTAGGGATGTAACCTAGAGCTTTCACATCACGGAGTTTGTCCTTACAGTACAAATAATGCTTCTCTGAACCTATTTTGTTAAAGATTACGCCCTTCACATCAGCGTTTCCAAATTGCTTAAGCCCATAAATTACCGCCGCCGCTGTGGAGCCCATGGCTGAACAATCGATGACTAAGACTATCGGCGTTCCAGTAACTCTCGCCACTTCGTAAGTGCTATATTCGATGCCGTGGCCGTCATACAGCCCCATTACTCCTTCTATAACGGAAATATCGTAGCCTCTAGAATATCGAGCTAAAGACTCCCTAACTCCATCCTCACCCATCATGAATAGATCTAAATTTATGGAAGGTTGACCTGTGGCTATCTTATGATATCCGCCATCTATGTAATCTGGACCTACCTTAAAACCCCTAACCTTAAATCGCTTCGATAGAGCCATCATTATACCAGAGGAGATTAAGGTCTTTCCCGAATTACTTCGATCAGAAGAAATGATTACCCTAGGTTGAATCATACAAAATTAGTCATAAAACAAGAGTATAAAACTTAAACGCGCCGGGGGCGGGATTTGAACCCGCGCAGGGTTGACCCCCACTGGCTAACCAGGAGATCACTCCAGGCCAGCCCCTTGGTCCGCTCGGGCACCCCGGCACAGTTCAAAAGAAAAATCTAAAAAATTAGATCAGTTGTATTTCGATATATACGTCTTCCGGAACCTTTACTCTCATTAATTGGCGCATTACTCTCTCGTCGGCTGATATGTCTATTATCCTCTTATGGATAGACATTTCCCACTTCTCCCATTTCTTTCTTCCCTCACCATGTGGCAACCTCATCACAGGGACTTCCATTCTCCTGGTGGGTAGGGGTATGGGTCCTCTCATATTCACTCCAGTCTTGTCCACTATAGCCTTTATTTGATTAACGACGTAGTTCAGATTCTTGACGTCGGTACTCCACAGCCGAATTCTAGCTTTATTTGGCATTAAGCTGCACCGCGCTTATCACTTGATCTCAATCTTGGAGGGCTTCACGTCGTTTATTACTCCTACACCCACGGTTTTACCCATATCTCGCATTGCAAATCTTCCTAATGCCGGGAATTCGCTAAACTTCTCCGCGCACAGCGGCTTTATGGGTTTAAACTTAACTATAGCTGACTCGCCCTGTTTGATAAACTGTGGGTTCTTCTCGGCCTCTTTTCCTGTCTTTGGATCTAACCTAGATACTATTTCTGAAACTCTACAAGCAATACTTGCAGTGTGGATGTGAACGACTGGAGTATACCCAACTGCCAATGCAGTGGGATGCCA
Source organism: Metallosphaera tengchongensis (assembly GCF_013343295.1). Taxonomy (NCBI): domain Archaea; kingdom Thermoproteati; phylum Thermoproteota; class Thermoprotei; order Sulfolobales; family Sulfolobaceae; genus Metallosphaera; species Metallosphaera tengchongensis. The sequence goes on from NZ_CP049074.1 coordinate 929,726, forward strand.
TACAACTATAACCCTCGCCGTAAATTCGTCGGCAACAGTGGGTGGGTTAGTAGCATGTCCTACAACATCTCCCCTCTTGACATCCTTCTTGTCAATACCCCTCACGTTAAATCCGATATTGTCTCCAGGTTCCGCCTTCTCTAGCTTAGTGTGATGAGTCTCTATGGATCTGACCTCCGCGGATTTTCCTGCAGGCATAAACACTATCTTATCCCCAACTTTCATTACTCCGCTTTCTACTCTACCTACTGGTACTGTACCGACACCAGATATGGAGTAAACTTCCTGAATTGGTAGTCTTAAAGGTTTGTCCACTGGCTTTGGAGGGATCTCAAGCATGTCCAGAGCCTCCTCTAAGGTAGGGCCGTTGTACCACTTCATGTTTTCCGATCTTTTGGTGACATTTTCACCAGTTATAGATACTATAGGTATAAACTTCACTTTACTCATATCGAATCCAAAGGATTTCATGAACTTCTCTACTGTTTCCTTTATTTCGTTGTACCTCTTCTGGTCGTACGCAGGATCAGTCGCATCCATCTTAGTTATGGCTACGATAACTTGGTTAAGGCCCATGGTTTTCGCAAGTATAATGTGTTCCCTTGTCTGTCCCTCGAGACTCATACCAGACTCGAATTCACCTTTCCTAGCTGATACTGCAAGTATAGCCGCATCAGCCTGGCTTGCACCAGTTATCATGTTCTTTACGAAGTCTCTGTGACCGGGAGCGTCTATTATAGTAAAGAAGTACTTCTTAGTCTCAAATTTCATAAAAGTAAGATTTATTGTTACACCTCTTTCTCTCTCTTCCTTTAACCTGTCTAGAAGGAAAGCGTATTTCTCTGATTCCTTACCAAGCTTCTTCGCGGCTTCCTCAGCTTCCTTTATTGTTTTTTCATCTAGGAAACCTCTATCCATCAACAGCCTTCCCACGAGCGTACTTTTTCCGTGATCTACGTGACCTATTACTATCAAATTCAAATGTGGCTTTTGAGACATCTAGCTCAACTCCTACCGACTTTAAAGACACTCAGTTAATAAAAGTTTAGCTATTTATCTAGAGCTCAAGGCTATTCTTTCTGTCTCCTCTTTCTTCCTTATGGCGAAACTTCTAGAGTCACCGCTTGCGGCTGCTATTAACTCGTCAGCTAGAGCTTCCTCAATGGGCTTAGGATTATTAAAGGACGAGGCCCTAGCACCATCAACTAGGTTTCTAAGGACTATATCGACTCTTCTTTGAGGAGAGACGTCCACAGCTACATAGTATACTATACCACCATACATAATTCTAGTCACCTCTTCTCTAGGCGCAGAGTTCTCTATAGCCCTGACTAGAATTTGCAAGGGATTTTGCCCTGTCCTAGCTTGGACTAGCTCAAAGGTTGCCTTTACTATGTTATAAGCAAGTATCTTTTTCCCCTTATTCTTTCCTGGTCTCATCAACTCATTGATTAGACGTTCCACAACGGACACTCTAGCCTTTCCGAACCTTCTGTGTTCATGCCTACCACCTGAGTGAGGTAGATAGACTGGAACCAGAGATATGTACTTTTTCAGACTTGGATCCCTGATTTCCACTTTAGTATCCCACTTACCAAATATCTTTAGGTCCAGGTTCGATAATTCGTAACTATCCATATCCACACTCACCGCTATTAGGATTTAACGGATTAAATATCTATTCATGAAGGGTTTAATAGCCTTGATGAAATAATTTAGTATATAATGATCGATCAAGATTTCATCAATGTAAGCAAGGTAGACGCTTTCATATCTCCTACCAGTGGAGTTCCTGTCATTGTGTGTTATCTAGAGGATGGGAGGGAATTCAATTTATTCTATGTTCCTCCAGATATAGTTAATGCAATTAATAAACTAATGAAGAATGAATCAACAGATTTTAATCTATCTGAAAAAGCGAGACGAGAGACTGTTTACGACATAATATCATTCATACCCGAGATTGCAGAATACTTGGAGAAGAGGATCACTAAGGTAGTTATAGACGGGATACTAGATGACATTTACATCGCTACTGTTGAGTTGAACTTCGGCGGGCTAGTCATTCAGAAGAGGATGATTCCAAGCCACGCCATATATTTAGCCCTTCTCACTAACAAACCTATAAAGGTAAAAAGAGAGCTTGTAGAGAAATCTTCCGACTGAGATTAGATTATCTCACTGGTTTCTGCTTCTTTCCCTTATATAATGAGTCTAAGGATACCCCATTTACCATTATTACCTTAAACCTTACGCCCGGCAAGTCGCCCATAGATCTACCTAAAGTACCTCCTATACCTGCAATTATAACTTCGTCGTGTTCATCAATAAAGTTTACGCCTCCATCACCGGGCACGAAAGCCGTTACTACCCTGCCATTTTTTACTAACTGAACCCTTACACACTTTCTCACTGCGGAATTGGGCTGCCTTGACTCTATCCCTACTTTCTCTAGAACAACTCCCCTAGCCATTGGGGCTCCTTGAAGAGGATCAAATCTCTTCTTCAATTGTAAAACTCTGGTTTTGAACCTTCTTTGGCTCCACCTAAACTTCAACCTTCTAAGTTTCAGCTTTCTCGCAGCGAAAATTCCTTTAGGAGACTTACCTGCCAAACGGACACCTCTTAGCTAATGATCACCGAGTCTATATCCATGTATCTTTTTAAAATTATTTTGGCCCTATTGGCATTCCTACCCGCTTTACCAATAGCTAAAGCCTTGTCCTGAGGATCAACCGTGATATAAACTATCTTCCTTGAATTGCTATCAATAGTCTTTACGCTCCTAACTCTAGCTGGAGACATTAGATTCTTTATGAGATCCTCAAGATTATCACTGTATGCTACAACTTCAATCTCTTTTCCTATAATTTTTCTGAGTTTCTTTATATTAATTCCGCCTTTACCAATGGCCATTCCCATATTCTCTGGATCGACTAGAAATATTATTCTGTTGCTCTCCTCGTCAATTACACAGTCCTTTACTGTAACTCTTGTGACATCTTGAAAAAGAGACATGTAACGCATTTCTTCTGGTGTTAACTTTATCTCAGGCAAAATTTTACCACCAATTTACTTATTTCCTAACTCCAGTATCCGGGAATCGCCAGTATCTTCTATTCCTATCGTAGAAATGAGGAAAGGCTTACCTACCAGAGTACCCAGTTCCCATCCACTACCCTTGTATTCAACTACCGGAACTCCGCTTAATGATGCATAGCGCATGATATCCTCCTTTATATCGCTCCTTAGAGTAGAAGCTACTACTACTCCTTTCAACTTTCCCATCTTAAGCAATTTGATTGACTTGTCGCTTCCAAGTACCACTTTCCCTGTCTTGAGAAGAACTTTAATTTCCGATTCGAACGTTACTGATTGTGACATTTCTTTTCACCTATTTCCAGGCCTCATTAAAAGTTCAACCATTCCAGTACCAAGCTTAATCGGTTGGCCAATAATAATGTTTTCTACTACACCTTTAAAGTCTTCCATGTCACCTCTTGCCGCAGCATCAAGAAGATGTTTCACGGTAACCTCAAAGGCTGCTCTAGCTAGGACGCTAGTCTTTTCTCCGGTAACTCCATGCCTACCTATTTGACGAACTTCACCTGTTCTTGTCATAATGTCAGAGACTAGCTCTATATGCCTAATGTCAACGTCTAGACCCTGCTCGTCTAGAACTCTCTTTATTTCCTTTGTGATAAGTTCTCTAGCTGCCTCGACTCCTAGAACGCTCTCCACTTCATGGAGGTTATTTGTCTCTACCTTTGAAATATCGACACCCTTAACCCCTAAAACGCCTTCCAGGTTAGATCCATCAGTGATTATTATATACTCTTCCTCAGTCTGATTTTCCTTTTTCTGTTCATCCCTCTTTCTAACTATGGCCCTCTTGATTCCCTTTATTCCCTTAATCTTAGCCGAAAGAATCTTTTCTCTCAACTTAAACAAACCCGTAATGCTGTCCACGTCTTCAAACGTAATTTCTATGGTGTCATCGCTTGTTTCCAACTTGTACTTGCCTAGTTTTAGTTTCTTTATAGCCTTTACTATTCTATCTATAGGATCTTCCTCACTCTCTTTATCTTCTGCACATTCGTTATCTTTATTTGCCAATTTCTGATCCCTTACCCTACCCAGCTTATCACTTACTAAGTCAGGATCTAAGTGGATGATAATGCTCATACTAGCAACGTCTAGATTTACCCCGCTGACTACGTTTTCTACTCTAGTGTACTCCAACTCTCTTGCAACCTTAAGAGCCTTACACTTATTCTTGGAGTACTCCTCTGTCAAATAGATTGTCATCATAGGTGTAGAGGGAACCTTTCTAGCATCCACGATCTCTATTAATCTAGGCAACCCCAACGTAACGTTAAGTTCCCTTACACCAGCGAAGTGAAAAGTCCTTAACGTCATTTGCGTTCCAGGCTCACCGATGGACTGTGCAGCGACTACTCCTATCGCCTCTCCAGGGTGTCCTAGAGAAGATAAATAGTCAGATACGGCCAAATTCAGTATCTCATCTATTTCATCTCTAGTAATCTCGACTTGCATACCTTGAATTGAGCTCTCCAACTTGGTGATCACAGCATCTGGCATCAACCCCTTAAGTTGGGAAATCTTTTGTGCCAGATACTCTTTGTCCTCTTCTCTTATCATGTTCTCACCTCTTCCAACCCACAACTCTTTCTAATATTCTATCCACATCTATAGTCTTGCCATGTGCACTATACATTGGATGAACACCGTCTCCCCCATAAAGGGTCTGAATTACTTCACCGTATAAAGTCCTAACTGTGCCGTCATATTCTATCCTCAAATCCGATAAAGCGTTTATTAGCCTTCTTTGCATGTAACCACTCTGGGACGTTCTTACTGCGGTATCCACTAATCCCTCCCTTCCACCAGCTGCATGGAAGAAGGTCTCGACAGGAGTAAGACCGCTCCTGAAAGAGGAGTAGACGAACCCTCTAGCCTCTGGCGATATGTCGCCAGGCTTGAAGTGAGATAGGGTCCTTGTTGAATATCCGCGTTTTATTCTTTCTCCCCTTACCGACTGTTGGCCCAACATAGCGGCCATTTGGGTAATGTTAAGAGGACTTCCCCTAGCTCCTGTTCTAGCCATGATATACACGTTATTAAAGGGGTCTAGATAGGTAGTCGCGATTTCTCCAGCCTCATTCCTCAATTTGTCCAATGCGTCAAGGATGTGACTTTCTAGGGTCTCCTCTAGAGTCCTCCCGGGAACCGGCTCCAGTTTGCGTTGTTTATACTGTTCAATTAGCTCTAAAACTTTCTTTCTAGCCTCACTTGCCCTCTCAGAGATCTTGGTGGATGCCTCAGGAGGAATTGTGACGTCGCTTAAGGTCATTGTCAGTCCGTGAAGTTCAATATATCTTAAGAATACCTTGAAGAGATTATCCATTAACCAAAGGACATAGTCCTCATGGTTCTCCCTAACCAGCCAGTGAAGTATGCTTTCTGCCTGTTGATTACCTAGAGCCTTCTTATCAAATACGCCCTCAAGCAATTTACCTTTCTTTATAACGACGTAAGAATCGTGAGGGCAATCCTCATCCTTGCACGATCTGGCACTGCTGGAGATATTGGCAGGGCCATGGAAATTAAAGGTCTCGGGCAAGAAGTAACTTACTATCTGTTTGCCTGTGTACAACCTCTTGGGAGAGAGTATTGCGGGCTCCCCTAATTTCTTGGTTATATCCGCTACCCCTAGTATCGTTTGAACCTCGTTTTCGGTAAGTAGGGTAGTTTTCACTGTCAACAGATAAGCTCCACTAATGTAATCTTGCGCTGAACCTATAATGGGACCACCATATCTAGGAGTAAGGATATTTCTGTGGACTATCATGAGCTCTTTGGTCTCTGCTATGGCTTCCTCAGACTGGGGTACGTGGAGATTCATTTCGTCACCGTCAAAGTCTGCGTTATAGGGCGGGCACACTAGAAGGTTAAGTCTAAAGGTTCTCCCTGGAAGAACTTTCACCTTGTGCCCCATCATGGATATCCTGTGAAGTGAAGGCTGTCTGTTAAAGATTACTATGTCTCCATCTACAAGATGTCTTTCTACCACGTAATTTGGAGTAAGGGCAGCAGCTAACTCCTTTCTATCCTTCACGTACCTAAGATCAATTCTCCTACCATCGTCTCTCACTATATAGTTAGCTCCTGGCCACTTCTCCGGTCCATTAATAACGTACTGTCTCATTCTTTCTATGTTCCACTTCGTAACTCTCTCTGGTACGGTTAATATTTGGGCTACGTCGTAGGGAACCCCTACCTCATCTATACTGATGTTAGGATCCGGCGAAATAACAGTTCTGGCCGAGAAATCTACCCTCTTTCCTGAAAGATTACCCCTGAATCTGCCCTCTTTCCCCTTAAGCCTTTGGGCCAGAGTCCTCAGAGGTCTCCCTGATCTATGTTTCGATGTAGGCAAGCCAGGTATTTCGTTATCGAAATAGGTAGCTACATGATACTGTAGTAAATCCCATAAATCCTCAACAATGAGCTGAGGCGCTCCTGCATCTATACTCTCCTTTAACCTCTCGTTTATCCTGACAATATCCACAAGTTTATGGGTCAAATCGTCTTCAGCCCTTATTCCGCTCTCGATCATTATGGAAGGTCTGATGGTAATGGGTGGAACTGGTAATACTGTTAACACAATCCATTCAGGTCTGCTGTTCTTAGGATCGTAACCTAGAAGCTCTATGTCCTGATCTGGTATTTTTTCAAGTCTTTCTCTAATGTCTGAAGGCATCAACCTAATTATTCCTTCTTTTCTCTCTTCATAGAAATTATAGGGCTTCTCAAGCTTTATCTTAAGTTGAGTTTCAGAGCAATGGGGACACTTGGTTGCCTTCATTGATGTCTTCTTAACGTGATCGATTAATCTCTTGGCTGCTGAAGGCCATCTCCTTTTTATTGCGTTATAAATCTTCCTGTATTTTTGTATTTCCTGTTCATTTATCTTTACTCTTCCGCATCTTCTGCATGAAGCCCTCAGGAGATCATAAACATGTTTTACAAAGCCTACATGTATTACAGGTCTTACTAGCTCGATATGACCGAAATGACCGGGGCAACTACCCAACACGTTTCCGCATACAGGACATTTTTGCCCTGGCTCAATTATTCCTAACCTAAAGTCCATTACACTTCCTTCAATTGGAGTACCATCTTCATCATAAACGTCGGCAGTTATTATTGCGGTTACCGACATTTTTCTTATTTCATCCGGGGATAATATCCCAAATCGAATACCTTTTATGATTTTTTCGTCAAGTCTATATCTTTCACTCATTGGAATCACCATTTACAGGTACTTTATCGCCTAGAACGAGCCTGGGTGCAATTACCATACTCATTAGCTCTTGAAGTAGTAACTTAAATGCATATGAAATTACAACAGGATATAGGGTAGTTTTATCCCCATGTATCGGGCAGACATACTTGTTCTTACTTCTGTCATACCAGCCCACATATCCACATTGTTCACATACGTAAACTGTAGCCCTATCGGAATTATCCAATAGTCTGTCCTTAATCAGCATTGCGGCCCCATATCCAATTAAACAATCCCTTTCCATCTCCCCAAACCTTAGTCCACCCTCTCGTGCTCTACCCTCAGTAGGCTGCCTCGTTAGTATTTGGACAGGACCTCTACCACGTCCATGCATCTTGTCAGCCACCATATGATGTAGCTTCTGATAATATACTATCCCGAAAAGTATCCTACCCTTTAATTTCTCTCCTGTTCTTCCATCGTAGACGACCTCGGATCCATCAGTTAAATAGTTATGATCCAACAACTTCCTTTGAATCTCTTCTATAGGAATATTATAGAATGGCGTTGCATCTATAGGCTTACCAGAGGCAGCAACGTATTTCCCTGCTAAAGCTTCCATAATTTGACCTACGGTCATCCTTGACGGAAGGGCGTGGGGATTTAGAATTATATCAGGCACCAGGCCTTTCGTTGTGTAAGGCATGTCCACCTGTGGTATTAGCATTCCCACTACTCCCTTTTGTCCGTGCCTTGTTGCAAACTTATCGCCAATTTCTGGTATCCTTAAGTCTCTAACTCTCACTTTTACTAACTTATTTCCCTCTGAAGTTTCAGTGACCAAAACTAAGTCTACGGTGCCTCTTTCTCCATGACGTGTTATTATGGATGTATCCCTTTTGGCCTGATCAGGAGATAGTTCCTTGAACTCCTGTAAAAACCTTGGCGGGCTGACCTTCCCAATAAGTACATCTCCACCTTTAACGTCAACCTCTGGTGGAACTATCCCGTTTGTTTCAAGAAGTCTGTAATAGTCCTTACCCTTATATCCCCTTACTCCAGCCTCAGGAAGGAGAATTTGATCTTCTTGCCCTCCAGGATATTTAATTTCTTCTGCCGAATACAATCTAAAGAACGTTGACCTAAACATACCACGTTCAACTGATGATTTGTTCATTATAACTGCGTCTTCCATATTATATCCAGTATATGACATCAAAGCAAAAATTGCATTATTTCCAGCAGGCCTTTCAGTGTATCCTATGGCTTCTAAAGCTCTAGTTTGTACTATTGGCCTCTGCGGATAATGAAGAAGATGAGCCCTAGTATCTGTTCTAATTTGATAGTTTGCAGCGTAGAGACCTAGAGCTTGTTTAGCCATAGCTGATTGATACGTATTCCTGGGCGATTGGTTGTGTTCAGGATAGGGTATAATGGAAGCTGTAATCCCAAGTATGGCAGGAGTCCATATCTCCAAATGCGTGTGGTCCTTTGTGACGTCCTTAGGTTCTAGGGCTACATAGGCATTTTCCTCTTCCTCTGCATCAAGAAACTCTATTTTCCCCTCCTTGATTAAAGTGTCAAACGTTATTTTTCCTTTCTTAAGATTTTCTATATCTTCTTTGGTAGCCAAAGGTTTCCCGTTTTTAACGACGATTAGGGGCCTCCTTACCCTTCCGCTATCTGAATTAATGTAAACTTCATTGAATGTATCTGTGACTAAATGGCTCACGTTAATCTCGTCGCTTATCTCTCCCTCCCTTCTCTTCTCCCTGATCTTTTCAGCTAATTCTTTTCCATCTGGGTAATAACCAACAAGTCTACCGTTAAGTATAACCTTAGCCCACGATTCGTAGTCCTCTACATTCTCCTCGCTATTTTTGACTTTCTTTATTACTTCTTCTATTGGTATGACTCCTAGATTATAGAGAACCTTCTCGACATTTTTCTCATTCACCCCTACAGATATTTGGGCCAATAATGAGAGGTTTTTTACTAGTCCGCTATTTGGACCCTCTGGCGTCTCAAATGGACACATCCTACCCCATTGAGTTCCGTGAAGGTCTCTAGCTTCAAAGTTAGGTTGCCCTCTAGCCAATGAAGAAACGACTCTCCTTAGATGGCTTAACATAGATAGCCAGTTTGTTCTGTCTAAGAGTTGGCTTACCCCTGTTCTACCGCCAACCCAATTTCCTGTAGCCAACGCATGCCTAACTCTCTCAGAAATTATATCAGGTCTAACTAAAGCGTTAATGGCCAGCCTTCTGCCTCTTATTTTAGATTTTTCCAATTGAAATACCAAGTCTTTCACAAAGGCCTTAAACGCTACCCTAAAGAGACTTGCGAAGAGGTCCCCTGCGAGTTTGAGCCTTTTATTTGCGTAGTGATCTTTATCATCAGGCGATCTCCTGCCAAGATGAAGTTCAATTAGTTTAGAGATAGCAAAGGCTAAATAGTACGCTTTGGCTATCCTGTCTGAAGGATTTGTACCTATATGTGGTAAGAAATACTTATCTAAGACCTGCTCTGCTTTCTGAATCCTCATTTCCTTCTTTTGACCTATAGCTACCCTATTTCCGATGAAGTCCAAAGCGTCCTCCTTGGTGTAAATTGAGCCTGCCTGCTCTAATGAGGGAAGAAGCTCATTTTGGATATCAACGTCCAAGGAAACAGCCAAGGTAATGTCCTGATCGGTTTCTAATCCCAAAGCCCTCATTATTATTGGAAAGGGAATCCTTCCTGGTACGGATGGGAAAGAAACGTGAATTGTGGAATCCTTGAGTCTTTCAATAGTTATAGGAACTCTGTAACCTGATGTACTAGATATTATTTTTGCGGTGTGAGTTATGTTTGACCCCGCTTTCCCCACATCAGTTAACACTCTGTTTGTTGCCAAGTCCTCCTGAGTTACAATAACTCTTTCACTTCCATTAATGATAAAGTAACCCCCGGGATCCTTTGGATCCTCCCCTATTTCCACCAGTTTCTCTTGGCTGTAATCGGATGTGGGATCTGCAGTCGACTTTAGCATTATAGGTATGTCTCCGATATGAACTTCAACTGGATCTCCCTCGATGTTGTTTTCAACGGGTATCATGGTGAGGTAAACAGGTGCTGAATAGGTCAGATTCCTCAACCTGGCTTCCATGGGAGTTATCTCCTTATCTCCTTTATCTGCCTCCCTAACCCTGGGTTTTCCAACCCTTATTTTACCTAACTTAATCTTTAGGCCAGGTATCTCAGTGGCAATTTCACCCTGCTCATCTATTATCTCTTGAAGTTTATTCTTAATGAAGTCGTTGAAGGAGTCCAGGTGTTGCCTGACCAGACCTCTGGACTTAAAGTAAGCCTCTACTATAACCCATCTATCATCAATGGATAGCATTTTCAACCACTCACCACGTATCTGTAAACTACAGACTCCTCTATCGTGTGACCTTTCCTAGTAATTTTTACTATATCACCAGGCCTAGCATTTATGGATCTCGCCATAGGATCGGAGGCCTTAATCCAAGGCAACTGCTCTGGCCCAATCCCGAGCTTCTTTAGAAGCTCATATGCCTCTTGAATCGAGAGAACTTCATGCTTAGGAACGAGAGCGTGCACCCTAGGATCTATCTTTTTAGAAGTTGAACGCATAACCATTACACCCTAGTATACTAGGCAAACCACCATATGGAGTATGCTTATAAAAATTTAAGCTATGCTAGACATCTGCCTTCTAGTTCTTTCAATTAGAGCTTTAGCGTTCTCAAACAGCTCCTCATAAGTTTTTGTAACTCTAGCAACTCCCTGTTGAATAGCCCTCATTCCCACCGCTGACGCTACTCTCGGATAGATTTCCCACTCTGTCATCTTAGGAATGATATAGTCTGCTGAAATACCTTTCTCTCTGACGTGACTGGCTAGTTCTCTCGCTGCGTCAATGACCATCTCATCTGTAATTGCTCTGGCCCTCACGTCTAAAGCTCCCCTAAAAACCCCTGGAAATATTAGGGAATTGTTTACTTGATTCGGAAAATCGCTTCTTCCAGTAGCAATTATCTTGGCGCCCGCCTCCTTTGCATCCTCCGGCCATATTTCTGGAACCGGGTTTGCTAGGGCGAATATAACTGCGTTATCGTTCATTAGTCTTATCCACTCTTTCTTTATGACGTTCGGACCTGGCTTCGAGGCAGCTATGAGAACATCGGCCCCTTTAAACGCGTCATCTATAGAAATGTTATTGTCACCATTAGTTTCCTTCATCAGCTCATATTTCCAGGGATTTTCGGTCTTCATTTTTTCGTAGTCATTTCTACTTTTATGAAGGACTCCTATAGAATCGATTAGTACCATATTCTTGTACGGTATACCATACTTGTTAAGAAGTCTGGCAGTGGCTATATTTGCGGCCCCGGTTCCAAAAAGGACAACCTTCACGTTATCTATCTTCTTTCCTGCCAGTTCGAGCGCGGTTATCAAACCGGCTAACGTCGCACCAGCAGTACCTTGTTGATCATCATGCCAGACTGGTATATCCATTATTGCCTTGAGTTTCTCTAGGACGTAAAAACACTTGGGGGATTCTATGTCCTCTAGATTCACTCCTCCGAAAGAGGGCTCTAATATCTTCACAGTCTCTACTATCTTGTCCACATCCTTAGTACCCACAGGCAATGGAACTGCATCCACTCCCCCTAAAAACTTGAAAATGAGAGCTTTGCCTTCCATCACAGGCATCGCTGCTTCAGGACCTATATCCCCCAGACCAAGAACCCTTGAGCCGTCTGTAATCACTGCTATGGCATTCCATCTATATGTATAATGAAATGAAAGCTCAGGGTTTTTCCTTATTGCTTGAGAAACAGCGGCCACGCCTGGAGTATATAAAGCCGAAAAATCTTCCAAAGAATTAACAGGAACTTTCGGCATCATCTGTATCTTTCCTTTATATTTCTTCGCGATGTCCAAGGCTCTATCTTCGAAATTAGCTACCATACTTCCCATTCATCTCAGACTAAACTTGCTTAAAAATAATAGACATTATTTCATGTAGTAACTTAGTGTGGTGATTCTAATTGTCTCAGTCAACTGTTAAGTTAAGACAGCCTATAGTAGTAGTATTGGGTCATGTTGACCATGGCAAGACTACTCTTTTGGACAAGATAAGAGGGACCGCAGTGGTAAAGAAAGAACCAGGGGAAATGACGCAAGAGGTAGGCGCTAGTTTTGTTCCGAGCAGCGTCATAGAAAAGGTCGCTGAGCCACTTAGAAACATTATACCAATAAAACTCGAGATTCCAGGACTTCTCTTTATAGATACTCCTGGGCATGAGCTCTTCTCCAACCTTAGGAAAAGAGGAGGGAGCGTTGCCGACATCGCCATTCTAGTCGTGGACATAACTGAAGGATTTCAAAGACAGACCACAGAGTCTATTAACATATTGAAAGAAAGGAAGGTCCCTTTCCTGGTCGCTGCTAATAAAATTGATAGAATTCCTGGGTGGAGACCATTAGAAAACCAACCTTTCACCATTTCCCTAAAGTCTCAGTCTCAAAACGTTCAGAAATCTTTAGATAACTATATTTACAAGCTTGTGATGCAATTAGCTGAGCTAGGCTTTAACGCAGAGAGATTCGATAGAGTAAAGGATTTTACGAAATATATCACTATAGTCCCAGTTTCAGGAAAGACTGGGGAGGGATTACCAGAGCTTCTAGCTTTACTTGCTGGCTTAACTCAGCATTACCTTAAGACAAGATTAAAAATTGCAGAAGGGCCAGCCAAAGGTGTAGTGCTTGAAGTAAAGGAAGAGCAGGGCTTAGGTCATACTATAGACGTCATAATATATGATGGAATACTAAGGAAAAACGACACTATAGTACTGGGTGGTCTGAACGGAGTCATTGTTACCAAGATAAGAAACATACTATTACCTGCACCTCTACAAGATATGAGAGTTACAAAATCAGGATATAGAGCTATTGATGAGATAGTTGCTGCAGCGGGAGTCAAAATTTCCGCGCCTGGTTTAGAGGAAGCTCTGGCAGGATCCCCGCTCTATAGCGTTGATACAGAGGATAGACTATCAGATGTCACCAAAACTATCTTGGATGAGCTTTCTAAGGTAAGATTTTCTAAAAACGACTCAGGAATAGTAGTTAAAGCCGATAGTTTAGGTTCCCTGGAGTCGCTAATAATGGGCTTTGAAAAAATAGGAATCCCTGTAAGAATGGCTGACATAGGGCCTATATCTAAAAGAGACCTAATAGAGGCAGAACTATCAGCTAAGGAGAATGAGGAATTCGGAATAATAGCTGCGTTTAGAGTAAAGCCGTTGCCTGGCCTTGACACATCAAAAGTCAAAATTATTTATAATGATATAATTTATCAATTGATAGATGAAACACAAAAATACATTGAAGATCTTAGGGAAAGAAGGAAGAGAAGGACATTGGACTCACTCATCCTTCCAGGGAAGTTGAAGATCTTGCCTGGATATGTGTTTAGAAGAAGCGATCCGGTTATAGTTGGAGTTGAGATTTTAGGAGGCGTAATTAAACCGAAATATCCCTTAATTAAAGAGGATGGTAAAAGGGTTGGAGAAGTTCTGGGAATTCAGGACAACAAGAAAAACGTGGAAAGGGCAACCAAGGGTATGGAAGTATCAATGTCCATAAAGGGAAATATAATGGTGGGAAGACATGTTCAGGAGGGCGATGTCCTTTACTCAGACGTACCTAAGGAAGATCTAGAAATTCTATTTAAAAACTATAAAGACTCCATTACCGAAGATATGATGGAAGTGGTCAAAGAAATAATAAGAATAAAGAGATCAGAAGATCCACTCTACGGTATCACTATCCAATAATCTCGCTTGGAGAGAAGAATAGAGACATCTCCTTCTTAGCTTTTTCTTCGGCATCGGAAGCATGAATTACATTCTCACCCTTACTCATGGCTAGATCTCCCCTTACTGTTCCAGGTAAGGCCTCCTTAGGATCCGTTGCGCCTATCATTGTTCTCATAACCTTTACTACTTCATCACCTTCTATTACCATACATACAACCGGTCCTGAACCAATATACTCAACTAAGTCGTTGAAGAAGGGCTTCCCAACATGCTCCTCATAAAGTTTATGCGCTATCTGTTTATCAATCCTTGTCATCTTCATAGCGACTATTTTGAGTCCCTTTCTTTCCAACCTTCCAATTATCTCTCCAATTAATCCTCTCCTGACCCCATCGGGTTTTATCATTACAAATGTTCTTTGGAGGACCAATTTACCTTACCCTCGAATATGATTCCGTCCACTTCAGCCTCTTTGGGTCTTTATGATATTTTAGCATATACTTCCTACATTTACTTGAACAGAACCAAAGAATACTTCCGTCATTTTTCACATACATTATACCGGTAGCCGGCGGTATTTCGCCACCACAGAAACTACATTTGTGGGAGGTAACCATATTGATCTAACCTAATTCTCAATATGAGTGAAGTATTTAAGTGAATTGCTGTGACCACTATATAAGGTAATGAAAGATGAGTGAAAAGCAACAGTCCTCCATTATAGAGGAATTCGGGTTTCCTGCAGAAGTAATCCAAATCTTAGATAGAACCGGAGTGACGGGAGAGGTCACTCAAGTAAGAGTGAGGGTATTGGAGGGAAGAGATAAAGGCAGAATACTAACAAGAAACATAAAGGGACCTGTAAGACTTGGTGACATAGTTATCCTTAGAGAAACTGAAAGGGAGGCAAGAAAGCTCACAACTAAGAGGTAACTATATGGCTATATTTTTATTAGATAAGCCTTTGTTTTTACATATTCTCACGCAACTAAGGGATGAAAGAACCGATCAAGTAGCTTTCAGGAAAGGAATGGTAAGATTAGGTAGACTCATAGGATACGAAATAGCTAACAGGTTGGACTTTGAAATAGTTGAAGTTAAAACTCCTATTGGGGTTAGCACTAAGGGACTTGTTATTAGGGATATAGATAACATTTTAATAGTGAATATTCTGAGGGCAGCGACGCCTCTGGTAGAGGGACTACTCAAGGCATTCCCTGCAGCTAAGCAAGGCGTTATTGCAGCATCTAGAATGGAGATTGGCGAATCACAGACCAGTTCCAGTCCTCCAACAGAAATGGATGTTAAGATTTCATATGAAAAGATGCCTAAAATTTCAAGTAAAGATATAGCCATTATTGCAGATCCTATGATAGCCACAGCAAGTACCATGTTGAGCGCTTTGCGTAGGGTATCTTACGCCAATCCAAGGCGTATTATTATAGCTTCTGTAATATCATCGAGTTACGGAATACGTAGAATTCAGAACCATTACCCTGACGTAGATATCTTCACTGTCTCCATAGATCCGGAGATTAACCTAAGCGGATACATTGTCCCTGGTTTAGGTGATGCCGGTGATAGATCCTTCGGATGAGGAACTTTTAAATCATGCAAAACGTATAGCCAAAAACTCATATTCTCCATTTTCAGGGCTCAAGGTAGGTGCAGCTATCTTAACGGAGAACGGAGAGGTAATTGTAGGGACTAACATCGAAAATTCATCATACGGTCTATCGATATGTGCGGAAAGGGTTGCTGTGTTTAACGCTGTAACTAGAGGTCTAAATAAATTCAAGAAAATTGCAATTTCATTAGAAAATGGTAAAGGAATAATGCCTTGTGGAGCGTGTAGACAGGTCTTGGCAGAATTTTCGAAAGATGTGATAGTAGTAACAAGGAATAATAATGGGGATATTATCGAATATAAGCTGAATGAACTCTTACCTGAATCATTTTCATTTAAGAGGTGACCATGGATGAACACAGAACCAAGAGCGAAAATTGGGCTTGAAGTCCATGTGCATATGACTACTCTTAAAACCAAGCTATTTTGTTCCTGTTCATCCACCTATACAGACCTCGAGCCTAACACGGACCTCTGTCCTGTATGTTTAGGGCTCCCAGGGGCAATACCGGTCCTAAATGAAGAAGCTCTAAGAAAAGCATTGATGGCTACATTAGCTCTTAATTGCGAGTATCCAAGTTATCTCATATTCACACGGAAACATTACTTTTATCCAGATATGGCTAAAAATTATCAAATATCTCAATACGATGGGCCAGGTAGTATGGCTATAGCCAAGAACGGTTACGTCATCATAGATAACAAAATCATTAGAATAAGACGAATTAACATAGAAGAGGATCCAGCTAAGACCATTTATCCAACTGGCTCCATGCTTACGAGTACTTATACGTTATTAGATTATAACAGGTCTGGAATGGGAATGTTAGAGATAGTAACTGAGCCTGATATTGAAACGTCTAGAGAAGCAAAGCTCTTTCTAGACAAGCTAAAGTCGATTCTGGAGCATCTAGAAATATGCGATTGTGACGTTGAAGGCTCAATGAGAGCTGACGTAAATATATCTGTGGAAGGTGGGGAGAGAGTCGAAGTAAAAAACGTTGGTTCCCCTAAGGACGTAAAGGACGTTATAGAGTATGAAGTAGCTCGGCAAAGAGCGGCTATACTCCAAGGCCAAAAAGTTACCAGAGAGACTAGGCATTGGGATTCAGCGAGAAGGATTACTGTTTCTTCAAGAGCTAAAGAAACCGATGAAGATTATAGATATTTTCCAGATCCTGATTTGCCCCCATATGAAATTAAACCAAGTTACGTTGAAGAAATAAGGAAAACTCTCCCCGAACTACCAGACGCTAGAGTGGAGAGAATGATCAAACAGTACGGAATAAGTAGGTACAATGCTACTGTTCTAGTTATGGATAAAGCTCTTGCTGACCTCTTTGAAGAAACAGGTAAAAAATATAAAAATTATGAAAAATTATCTAATCTTATAATAAACGATTATTTGAGATGGATTAACGATAGAAATATGAAAATAACTGAGTCTAAAGCAACTCCAGCTCACTTAAGCCAGCTCATGGAGATGATGGACATGGGAACTATAACGATTAAAATCGTGAAGGAAATACTTCCTAGAATTGTGTTAGAGGGTAAAATGCCAAAAGAGATCGTCGAATCAATGGATCTTACTACAATATCCGATGAGAAGTTAATAGAGGATATTATAGATCAAACCTTGGCTAAGGAACCTGATGTCTATGAGAAAGCCAAGAGAGATCCAAAGGTTATCAATTACCTAGTAGGCGTAGTCATGAAAAACACCAACAAGAGGGCTGATCCTAAGATAGTAAATGAATTAATCAGAAAGAAACTTAACCTATTAGGTCAGTAGATTGAATTTCATCACTAAATTTTCAGCACTTAAGATCCCAATCATCCGTATAATTCAAGTGGAAGGTGGCTTATTAATTGAATAGGGGTGTGAGCAAGGATAGGGATTTAAGGGACAGATTACTCGCGACCGACTTACTTAGAGAATTAAAGGCAAGTTACACTTACAAGGAACTGTCAAAAATATTAGGCTTACAGGAGAGTCTCCTTTGCAGATATGTTAATGGGACAACTGTTCCCAGCGAGCAACAAGCTCGAGATCTCATTGAAAAAATAAAACAAAAGAACTTTATTACCAAGTTCTTTTTGAACAAAATTAAGACTTTTCCAGATTCGTTCATAGATACCTCAGAACTTCTTCATTACCCCAACATGTTAAGACTACTTTTAGAAGACTACTTATCAAAATACAGCGAAGTGAACAAGGTAGTAGGAATAGCAAACAATGGTATCCCATTCGCTACATTAGTTTCCGTTACCTTGAATAGACCGCTGATAGTAGTAAAGAAACATCGAGACTCGGTCTATCTTGAATACTTGGAGGAGAGCCTCAGAGAGTCAGATAGCATAGTATCGAATCTATATGTTAGGAAATCCTTTATTTCTAAAAGCGATAAGATTCTAATTGTCGATGACGTTATGAAGACCGGAAAGACCATCATTTCTACAACTAAGCTAATTAGGAAAGGAAACGGATTAGTAAAAGGAGCTTTCGTGATGGTAACAGTAGGTAAAGCTCCTGTAAGTTTAGAAGATGTTGAAGTAGAGGCGGTATTTAGACTTTGACCGTGGCAAGGTTAGGAACCAACGTTTATTTAGTGGGTAGTAGAGAGCAAGGAAATAACGGGAATTCATATCTTGTGGGCTTCAATGAAGGTTTCGTAATAATAGACTCTGGGGGGATAAGTGACCCATTAAACGTGGCCAGAAATGTACTTGAGGTAGTTTCAAGGAAAGACTTGAAATATCTGATTTTAACCAGTTGCATCCCTGATGCCGCTGCAGGTGCAAAATTCCTAGCGGAGACTTTGGGAGTTAAGTTATTGATACATGAATTAGACGCCAGCTGGGTAAGGAAAGGGAACTGCATGGGAATAGAATATCCTCCTGTCTCCCCCTTTATGGTTTTGAGAGGAAATATAGAAAAAATAGGGGATCTATTAATTCTACGAACTGGAACTCCAACCAAAGGCTCCATAATGACGATCAAAGGAGATTATCTTTTCTCAGGCTCATCTAGGATTTCGATTCTAGACACAAAAAGAATTAAGTATGTTTTCGGGCTTTATGAATACTCGAGGTCTAACAAACATGGTTTTTGAAGAACTATGTGGCTCGTGTTTTAGGCTTAAGTTAGTGAAGTTCTGCGAAATTAGAGAAATCAACGTGTGCCCGGATTGTTGCACTACTTGCAGACTTAGGGATAAGTGCGACTTAAGAGTATGGTTTTATACCTTGAGACCGCCAATTCCTAAACCATGAGACCTTATGTTATCCTATCTAGCACAATGACAATAGACGGAAGGTTAGCGTCTAGAGATTCATATAGTGAACTAAGTTGCCGGTATGACAAGGAAAGACAACACATTTTAAGGAGCGAAGTTGATGCCGTTATGGTTGGGGCAAATACAGCAAGGATAGATAATCCTAAATTGACGATTAAATATTCTATGGGCCAAAATCCTCTAAGAGTAATAGTAACAGCTTCTGGTAAGCTAGATGAGAATTTAAGGGTATTTGAGGTTCCACCACCAACTGTCGTGTACACAAAAAATCCAAAGGAATTAGATCATCTTGTAGAGAAAGGGGTTAAGATAAGAATTTTCTCTAAGACATGTGAAATTCTGGAGGATCTATATTCATTCTTTCAGGTTAAGAAGGTTATGGTTGAGGGTGGAGGAAAACTCAATTGGTCCCTCCTAAAGGAGAATTGCATAGACGAGATAAGGCTGACTATATCCCCTAAAATATTTGGGGCTGGAGTATCAGTTTTCGATGGAGAGGGATTTCCTGGAGCGTTATCCCCTACATTCAAACTGTTTTCTGCATATCTTTGCCAATGTAGAGAAGAAATAGTTATTACGTATAAAAAAATTAATAAAAAATAATATTTTACTCCTGGAAGTATTTATAGGTCTGCTTGTATATTTCTCCCTTTTCAAGAGCACTTGCTACTCTTCTGTACTTCATGGCATCGCCTAGGCTATTCTCACCATACTTCTTTATCCAATCATCTAGAGGTATCTGATATTCTCGTAATACTTTATCCCTGTAAAGGTCGTTAAGTACATTGTACGTGCAGAAGGGGATAACTCTACCATCTGGAACTACATAATGTATGTCGCATCTCATTACCCTATTGATATCATAGTTATAGAGATCCATAAAGTGCATAGTTCCTAAGAACAATGTCCTATAGTGCCACTCTCCAAGTGCCTCGTAATTATGACTAACCACCACATTATAGAGCATCTTGTAAACGTCGAAGTCCTTAGGTCCCTTCTCCTTATCGATGAACTTCCTGATGTTATAAAGAAGCTTCAACCCGACCCAATACTTGCTGGTCCCTTCTCTCAGTTCCTCAGACTTCTCCTTGAAGTATTCTAGTAATCCCTCTAAATCGATAAACTTGGATATAGGTATGAAGTGAGGTTCGTTGTCCTTCCATTCCACGTACACATAAGTACCTGCACCGCAACTTGGGTGATTGGCCATCTCAAACTGCTCCTTTCCTGTTAAGGCCTCCACGAGCCTGGAGAACACAACAGAAGTTCCTATGGGATACCAACTATCTCTGGTTATTTCTCCATCCGTTTGATCCTCAACGTTCTTCAGAACCTCTGGAATTGTTATCCTGAACTTAGCTCTCATGTTTCTCTTCATCATTCCCGTTAAACTCACAGGCTGGAAATTGATAGCTCTTACGACGTCCATATTTCTGGCAGCAAACTTTACAATATTTCCTAGATCATGATCATTTACTGTCTTAATAACTGTAGGAACTAGAACAACGCTGGTCATTCCTGCCCTTCTGAATACTTCTAAAGTATATGGAACCTCCCAATGGTTTTTAGGGTTAGTCTTTCTAGTAGTTCCGTCGAAACTCATGTAGACAGTGTTTACTCCGGCTTCACGTAAAGCCACAGCGTATCTTACGGCCTTGTCTGGATCGCTCATATACATCTTGGCAAATGTACCACCCCAACTATTGAGTTGGACGTGTTTTACTCCAGATTCCCTCAATAGCTTAATTACCTCGATGATGTCTTCTCTAAGAGTAGGCTCTCCTCCAGTCACTTGGATAACCAAAGTTGTATCTTGCCTCTTAAGCTGATCCACCATGAACTTTATTTGCTCTAGGGTCGGCTCGAAGACATATCCAGCTTTCTCTGCGTAGAAGAAGCAATACCAACAAGACAAATCGCATCTATTGGTTATTACAAGGTTAACCAAGGCTGAATGCTGATGATGCATTGGGCATAGCCCACAATTGTAGGGACATGGCGATTTCAAATCCACGTAAGGTACCTTCGGCCCCTTACCTTCATACTCCCAATAGTCGAACTTGTAATACATCCCTACGTCTCCGTAATAAAGGTCTTCAAACTCTCCATGATCAGGGCATATTTTCCTAATATACATTTTTTCATTTTTCTCAAAAATTGTAGCAGGAAGCAGTCTGTAACATGCCGGACAAAGGGAGTGGGTAACTCTAATTAGCTTCTCATCTTCTGAAAGCTTAGGTAAGGGTCCGCCTATTTTAATATCCCTATCCCCAAACTTTACTACTCCGTCTTCAAACTTAGAAGGCGCTGGTAATAATCTAAAGCCATTACTCTTTTCCTCCACTTGAGCCATGCAGATCTAGTGATCAATTGTTAGCACTATATATAAGTCTATTCACCCAATAAACGGGTTATTTGGTTAAAACCAACCTTTAAAATTGTCCCAGCCATGAATTTCTAACATTTTGGAGTTAAGAGTTATTGATTTGGATTCGATGACCTCACCTATTCTAATGACATTCAACCCGTCGGATTTTGCAATTTCCTCAAACATTTTTGAATTCGGTTTCTTTACTACAAAAATTGTCTCATACTCTTCTCCGCTGAACTTGAGTATATCCTCGATTCCATAGGTCCCATTATCAACCAACTCTTGAGTAAAGTCAATTAAAGGTATTTGGTGTAAATTCACGCCGTTTCCTAAGTAATTAATCATTTTCTTCAAAGTAACCAATAATCCGTCACTGATGTCCGTTGAGAATGCGACAACCCCACAGGCCTTTTTATGTAATTTTATTAATGTCCTGTTAACAATAGGGTGCATCAATTTCTGTTTAGCTTCATTAAGGAGAGGGACTTTACCTTTAGAGGTATACCATAAAAATGCGTTAGTGGTGTAGCCTAACTTTCCTGTGATAAAAATTATGTCACCGGGCTCTGGCTTAGGTCTGTCATGGCATATGAGTTCCCCGCATCCAACAATATCTATCCAACCACTTCCATTGGTGGAGTTTGTATCCCCACCAACATAGGAAGATTCATAGTAGTCCGCTGCATCTTTAATCCCTTTCATTAACATTTGTGCTTCATCAACTTCCAGTTCAGGATTCAAACCGACAGAGGAAAGAATAAATTTAGGAACCGATCCTGAGGAGATTAGGTCGCTAAAAGTTGCCACTACAGCCTTCCAGCCTATATCGTAAAGATCCATGAATGGAAGAGTGTTACTTATAGGAAACCCATCTACTTTGAGTACAATACCGTCATGAACATAGACATCGAGATTTACATCAGTTGAGACATATCTTGAGATCACATCCTTGATGAAGCCATGTTCTCCAATCTCCTTTAATTTCATTATATCACCTAACGATAAAAGCCGCCGGCGGGATTTGAACCCGCGACCACCGGCTCCCACGGAAGCCTACGAGGCCGGCGCTCTACCAGCTGAGCTACAGCGGCATAATCAATGATGTTAACAAATGATATTAATGCGTTACTGTCCTTTCCACTTGGTAAAACTGCCAACGGTTTTTTGGGAATTTAATTTTCACGTACTCTTCACAAAGCTATTTTTCCATATAACTTATGATTTCAAATTTCCCATAACGCCTAGAGGATCGGTAAGAAAATTTCATAGCAATGCTTAAAACAAATTACTTACCTCTCCACTTCCTTAACTACGGTCTCGTAATAGGCGATAGCCCTCCTTATTAATTCCTTGTATTCGCCTAAGTATTTTTGGGGGTTAAGAACCTCTTTTAGTTCATCATCGTTAAATAAGTTCTTTATGGTATCGTTATCCTTAGCGACCTCATACAACGTTTTATTTTCCGTTTTAGCTTCCCTAGACAGACGACTTACAATTTCATGCGCTTTATGCCTAGACATACCCTTTAGGGTCAAGTTGATCATAAGGCTTTCGGCCATATTTAGACCTTTTGTCAGTTGGAGATTTCTTTTTAATGATCCTGGATAAACTCTCAGGTTAGTTAGTAAATCATAAAAACTATCTAACATCTCATCCATTATCAGAAAGACATGAGGAATGATAAATCTCTCACTGGAACTGTTGGTCAGATCCCTCTCATGCCACAATGGAATATTCTCAAGCGCCGGTATCACCATACCCCTCATTAGCTTAGCTAATCCGCTTACTTTCTCCGCCGTTACTGGATTCTCCTTATGAGGCATTGTACTGCTTCCTACCCTGTTACCTACACCCTCTGCAAGCTCCCCGATCTCTGGCCTCATGAGTTCGCGCACCTCTATGGCAAACCTATCCATTACTGAAGCCGCTATCGTCATGTTACTAATCAACTCTGCAAAACCATCTCTGGGCGCTATCTGCGTTGATATGGCATGGGGTTCCAAACCCAACTCTTCCATAACTCGTTTCTCTACTTCAATTCCGTTACTTCCCCACGCAGCCATAGTACCCACAGCTCCGCTCATCTTGCCTAAAACTACTCTTTTCTCTGTCTCCAAAAGTCTCTCCAGTGCTCTTGACATCTCATACAAATAATTAGCCATTTTGAAACCCAAAGTTATAGGTACAGCGTGCTGCCCGTGAGTTCTCCCTACCATCACTTCGTCTTCATATGTAATACTATACTCCTTTAATTTTTCTAATATTCTTCTGATCTTTTTCTTTATTACGCTCAACGCGTCCTTGACGATAAGAGCGTTGGCCGTATCCACAATATCGTAACTAGTGGCCCCAAAGTGAATGAACCTGCCAGAGTCCCCTGATTTCTCTGCTAGAGCTACTACCATTGCCATAACATCGTGTCCTAACTTGCTCTCTAGCTCATCTATTTCTTCTATTCGAAGACTCTTCGAAGCTTCCTTGACTTTCTGAACATCTTCCTTTGATACATATCCTAGGTCACTCAATGCGTTCAAAATTGCTAACTCTACTCTTATTCTGTACTGGAGTGACGACTCTCTCGTAAATATCCTCTTCATCTCTCCGCTTCCATATCTCCAATCTATTGGACATACAATATCCATATTCTTTGAGAGCTCAGAGAAGCTTAAAATAATACCTCTTCTCAAAAACACTTGTTGCTCAAAATGTCTATTATTACCCTAGCTAGCCACTCCTCTCTTCAAATACTTCACGGAGCAAAGAAGGAGGGATTCCAGACCGAAATAGTAGTGGATAAAAAAAGACAAAGCTTCTACAAAAGATTTCCCTTTATTGATAAATTTCATGTCTACTCCAACGAGGATGAAGCCGTCTCACTTATCAATAATATACAAGACTCTATTTTTATACCGCACGGTAGTCTTATAGAGTATATAGGGATGGAGAGAGTCTCTAAAATAAGGATCCCCATTTTCGGGAACAGATCTCTCTTTCCTTGGGAGTCTAATCAAGAGAAGAAAATGAAATTGTTAGAATTGAGCAAAATCAAAACCCCCACCAGGTTCAGTGACCCGGAAGAAGTTGATAGAACAGTGATAGTGAAACTTCCTGGAGCTAAGGGTGGGAAGGGGTATTTCGTAGCTAGGAGCAAGGGGGAGGTGAAGGATGGAATAAGGAGGTTATTGGACAAAGGAATGGTAAATGACCAAAGGGAAATAATAATCCAGGAATATGTGATCGGAATTCCTATGTACTTCCAGTTTTTCTATAGTCCGATCTTTCGTAGGGTGGAATTAACTGGAATAGATATAAGGTACGAAACTAACATAGATGGTCTGAAAAGGCTTCCCTCATGGATCTCTCAGGAACCCTCTTTCGTGGTAGCAGGTAATATCCCGGCTGTAGCTAGAGAAAGTCTTCTACCTGCAGTGTTCGACTACGCCGAAAGCTTCGTAGCAACGACCAGGGAAGTTGTACCCCCAGGGATTATAGGACCTTTCTGCTTAGAGTCAATTGTTACTGAAAACCTGGACGTGATAGTGTTTGAGTTCTCAGGTAGAATCGTAGCGGGGACGAACTTATACATAGATGGAAGCCCCTACAGCTGGCTCTATTGGGATGAACCCATGAGCGTTGGGAGAAGGATATCTAGAGAAATAAAACTTGCAAAGGAAAACAATAGAACCAGTGAGGTGACCACATAGTGAGGATCGCTTCCGTAGCCAGCCACTCGGCCCTAGACGTTTTTGACGGTGCAAAGGATGAGGGATTTTATACAGTAGCACTTTGTAAGAAAGGTAGAGAAAGACCTTATATTGAATTTAAAAGGGTAGTGGATGAATGTATTATACTCGATGATTTTAAAGAAATTATCACGGACAAGGTTCAAAGCAGACTACTACAGCAAGACACTCTGATTGTCCCTAATAGAAGTATGGCAGTTTACCTCGGTTACGACGCAATAGAATCAATGAGAGTCAAATTCTTCGGGAACAGAATGATGCTTAGATGGGAAGAGAGAAGTGGAGATAAGAATTATTACAAAATTCTTAAAGAAGCTGGAATAAAATATCCAAAAATAATAAAACCGGAGGAAATTGAGGACCCTGTTATTGTAAAGTTACCTGAGGCTAGGCGTAGAGTCGAGAGGGGATTCTTTTTTGCATCTGACTCTGAAGATTTCAAGCAAAAGCTCCAAAAACTAACCAAGGACGGTGTAATAGATGAGGAAAGCGTAACTAAAATGGTAATAGAGCAATTCATATTCGGAGCGTACTTTAATGTAAACTATTTCTACTCACCCATATTTGATAGAGTGGAGATAATTAGTGTGGATAGAAGAATTCAGAGTGATTGGGACTCCTTTTACAGATTACCCGCAGAAATACAAATCAAACTCAAAAAGTATCCAAGGCTTATCGAAGTTGGTCATGAACCTGCTACTATTCGCGAGAGTTTACTGGAAAAGCTATTTGACGCAGGATACTCGTTTGTCGAAGCTACGAAGAAACTTGAAAAACCTGGTATAATAGGACCTTTCACCTTACAATTGGCAGTTACCCCAGATCTAGACATAGTTGTCTTTGATGTAGCGCCTCGAATTGGAGGAGGAACCAATGCGTACATGGGGATAGGCAGTCAGTACTCCAAACTTTACTTTGGGAAACCTATCAGCTTGGGTAGAAGGATAGCAATTGAGATTAAGGAGGCCATAATCAAGAGAGAGCTGGACGTTATAGTAAGCTGATTTATAATTATAAAATTTTAGTAATTCTAGTAACAATCTCTTTCAGTTCTATACCAATGTTAAGAATTATAATTATAGAGTATTGACTCGAGACATTTTTATACCATGAAGTATCACTAATCAAAACGGTGTTTAATGCTCGATATACTCGTTGGAGGTTTTTACGGAGATGAAGGCAAAGGAAAAATAGCCTCTTACCTTGGTCTCATGGGAGGATACACAGTTTCAGTTAGAACTGGTTCCATTAATGCTGGTCACACAGTGAAATATAACAGTTCTACTTGGAAAATTAGAATAATCCCGTCCGCCTTCATTAATCCTAAAGTAACCCTGGCAATTGGACCTGGAGCTCTTACAAGTGTGGAACAGCTGAGAAAGGAAATGATTGAAACTGGCTCCAGTGAAAGAATAGTAATAGATAAACATGTAGGTATTATTACAGAAGAAGAAATCCAGGAAGAGAGGAAAGACGAACATTTAATGAAAACCATTGGAAGCACTGGACAGGGAGTGGGAATGGCTGAAGCAAAGAGAATCCTAAGGAAATTAAAATTGGCAAAAGATTTTGAGGAATTAGAAAAATACATTACTGATGTACCTCAAATGCTCTTAGAAAGATTAGACGCTGGAGAAAGAATTATGGTTGAGGGTACTCAGGGGACCTATCTTAGCTTATATCATGGTGAATATCCATACGTAACTAGCAGGAACACAACGGCCAGTGGTGTGCTGAGCGAGGTAGGAGTGGGACCAAAGTACGTTGGTCAAATTATAGTTGTTTTTAAATCGTTTGTCACTAGGGTAGGCGAAGGCTATCTAGAAAATGAACTCACGCCAGAGCAGGCTGAACATCTTGGATTGCTTGAAAGAGGAACGGTTACTGGTAGGGTCAGAAGAGTATCTCCTTTCAATACACCTTTGGCAAAGAAGGCAATAAGATTGAATTCAGCTACTCAGGTTGCCATAACGAAACTAGACGCTATATTTAAGGACGCTAAGGGGATTAAAGACTATTCTAAACTTCCGAGAGACGCACGGCTATGGATAGAAGAGCTTGAAAGTGAACTAAAGGTTCCCATAACCCTAATCGGTACAGGGGAGGATGCAATCGAGACCATTGATCTTAGAAGCGAGAAAATAGGTGATTGAAATGGAGTACGACGTGGTAATTGTAGGTGGTGGTCCAGCAGGTCTTTTCGCTGCGTATGAGATGGCTAACGCTATTCCGAAAAATGGAGACTATAAAATACTTCTTGTGGATAAAGGGGTGAAGGCTTCCAAGAGAAGTTGCCCTCTTCTATCGCCAAAGGAGAAATGCACCTTCTGCACTCCATGTCATATAAACTACGGCCTTGGCGGAGCAGGAACGTTTAGTAGCGGAATAATCAACTTGAGACCAGATATAGGAGGAGAGCTCCACGAATTAATGAGAAGTTGGGAGAAAGCCCAAAACATGATAAATTACGTTGATGATATCTTCGTAAAATTTGGAGCACCTCGAGACAGATTATTCAGACCTAATGAGGAGAAGGTAAAGGAAGTTCAGAGAAAAGCAGCAAAAGCTGGAGCTGAATTCGTTCCTATATTACAGAGGCATATAGGCACGGATAAAAGTCCTATGGTTATTGAGGAAATTACAAATTATGTTGAAAGAAACGGAGTGAAAATTTCTGAGCTTACTGAGGTTTACCAGATCGAGAAAAAGGGAAACATGTTTAACCTCAAGACTAATAAGGGAGAAATAGAAGCTAGGACAGTTCTGGCAGCGCCCGGTAGATCTGGAGCTAAGTGGTTTTACGATCAGGCTAAGAGACTTGGGGTTGATATGGTTTCAGGTCCTTTGGATATTGGAGTGAGGGTTGAGGTAGAATCGTTCATCATGGAAGACCTTACCAGTGCAGTATGGGATCCAAAAGTTATCATGTACACCAGGAAATATGACGACAAGGTTAGAACGTTTTGCGTCAATCCCGGAGGATATATTATGAAAGAAGTTTATGATGATGGTACTATAGGGGTTAACGGCGAGACTTACGTAGATAAGAAGAGTAGAAACACCAATTTTGCATTCCTAGCTACGGTTAAACTCTCGGATCCACTGGAGGACACCATAGAATATGGTAAGAGTGTAGCGCGACTTATGACTAGATTAGGTGGGGAGAAACCTATCCTTCAAAGACTAATAGATTTCGAAAAGGGAAGAAGAAGT
The DNA here is from genome assembly GCF_013343295.1 of Metallosphaera tengchongensis. Lineage (NCBI taxonomy): Archaea > Thermoproteati > Thermoproteota > Thermoprotei > Sulfolobales > Sulfolobaceae > Metallosphaera > Metallosphaera tengchongensis. Next base: position 958,121 of record NZ_CP049074.1, read on the forward strand.
ACTTGGGATAGGATAAGCCGTTCTACAGTGAAGCCTACGTTAAAAGACGTAACTCCAGGAGATATAAGCATGGGCATGCCTTACAGAGTTGTGGCTGACCTAATAGAAGGTCTTGAAAGATTGGACAACATGGCATCTGGGATATATTCTTCTAACACTTTACTTTACGCACCAGAAATAAAATATTACAGTATGAAGGCTGTCGTAGATAGCAATATGGAAACTGTGGTAGACAATTTGTACGTGGCAGGAGATGGTGCAGGTCTATCTAGGGGAATAAATATTGCCGCTGCTACTGGAATACTTGCTGCTAGGGGAATAATTAGCAAATTAGGGATAAGTTAGCCAATTGAGTCACAGGAATATGTAATGATAAAGTGTTCCTATTAAGTTTCGGCCAATGTGTCCTGAAACTAAGATCTTTTTGATCTAAAATGTTTACTGATATTAAATATTTTATTATTTTAAAAATATTAATTGTAGGCATTAAATCAAATTAAATTGAAGACATTTTCGGATGACCGAATCTACATGAGGAACTGAATAGTCTAACCCATAATCTTTCTTTATACTTTTCAGTGTTCTACATTATTTGGAAAAATTTCGCATAACATCCACTGTCTTAATTGAAAATATCTGATAGTAATCCCTAAACTTGATAAAATAATCCGAAAATAATGGATACTGTTAGGCAATACAGAAGAGATATCATGACTTTAAAGAAATTGGCATGAAATTTCCGTTGTGATACACCTTTCTGTATATTGCTTAGCCTGTCTTGAGACACAAAATTCTTATATATTATTAAATCTTCTACGCTATTGGTTGATCCAAATGGAATTTACTTCTTAGGACCTAAGGGTAGTTTTTCCCATGAAGCGTCATTAAACATGTCCGGTTTGCATGTGGAAGCAAAGTCTATATCTGAAATATTTGAGAAGGTTGCCAATGAAGGCTCGATTGGGGTAGTACCAGTAGAAAATACGTTGGAAGGCCCAGTCAATGAGACCCTGGATAACTTGTATAAATGGAATGGAGTATTTGTAAATTATAGAATCGATATGAGAATAAAGCTGGTATTGGCTGTTAGAAATGGAACTAGGCTAAGTGATGTAAAGAAAATATATTCTCACAGTCATGCGATCCACGAGGCAAGGAATACCCTGAGCAAAATGGGTCTGACCAATTTCATACCAGTGGAAAGTACATCAAAAGCTGCTCAATTAGCTTCGGAGGAACGAGACTCTGCAGCTATTTGCTCAGAATTTGCTGCAAATATATATGGACTGAAGTCAGTATTGAGCGGAATAGAGGACGGAGTTAATATAACAAGGTTTCTTGTAATATCAAAAAACTACACGTCTATTGGGGATCGAACAATCGTCCTATTCACAATTCCTGACGTTCCAGGCGCCCTATACAAGGTTTTAGAAAAATTTTATATATATAATATTAATTTGTCCATGATTTATTCTAGACCTACTAAAATAGTTCCGTGGAACTATTACTTTTACCTAGAGTTTGAGGGGGATGTGGACACCGCGGAAAAGCTGGGTTTAGTTAGAGAGCTAAAGGAAGTTACAAATGAGCTCAAGATAAGAGGTAGTTACAAAATGCTTAACAGTGTAAAACACGATTAGTAAATTCTTTTCTTTTTAAGAACGGTGCGACTTATAAATATAATCATTACTCTATACCAATTCAGCGTCTCTCTAACCTTACAATTGACGAAAAACCACGGCCTATAGGACGTAGAGGAAGTCAGTATAATACTAGGAAGGAGTTTACATGACTATCCCTGGCTTTAGGTTTTCAAGACTGTAAAGTAGCATATAACTCCTTGCTCCGGTTATCCGTATAGCATTGAGCGATGCCTCCCTAATAACCTGCTTATCCCTTCCATGTAACATACAGTAGCAAAGGTAGTCCCAACGTTTGTTGCTTTCCCTTAGCACAACATGGGTTGCCTCGTGGAGGTTGTCAGCAATCCTTGTACAAGAGTCCTCAATATTCTCCGTATTTATTAATAGCATGGCGTTCTCGTTTATTCCTACCTTGTCACCGTTCAATGTTGCGCCGTAATCCTTTATTACATGCTTCTTTCTCAACTCCTGAAGTAAATCCACTAGTTCCTCCTCAGTGTATGCAAACTTTTCAGCTAGATGTTTGAATGGTCTCTCTGTGATTGGCAAAGGAAGCGATAAGGCTTTCAAAAATTCCATGTTTAAGCCCAATTCCTCGGCAGTAGGAATCTTATCAGGGGTTCTCTCACTCTTGCTCCATGATATCCCCCTAATAATATCATACTTTACAGCTAACTTTAAGTTCTTTTTAGAGAAAAGAATAACATAATCCTCAGCCCTAACATCTTCCATTAAGTCTCTAACCCTACGTTCTAGAGATTCTTTAGAATCTGCTTTAAGGACATACCATACATTATATCTAGGATGATTCCTTACGAAGTTATGTGTAAGTTCCCTGATATGAAGGGCTTCCCTCCTAAATTTCTCTAAGTTTTCTAGAGGAATGGAGGCTGCAATTAATGCGCCTTCCATCCCCTTAGACCTAAAATTTACATACATTCCTACTCTCTTGATCACTTCAGCGTCAATAAGTGCCGTAGTCTGGCTTATTACATAATCTTGAGACATTTTCAGTTTATCAGCTATTACTTGAAATGGGTTCGTAGTTAACGGAAAATTATACTGAAGTTCCATCAAAAGGTTTGCCTGGTTGTTATCGATATTCATAAAATATATTCTACGGGTGGAAGTTAAAAACCTGACCTAGTTGCAAATAAATAGGGTTCTTAAATTTGACCTCCTCCTTGCCTTAAAGGCCGAGGGTTCTGCCACGGTCTAAAGCATTACTCTCCTTTACGGGATTTACTCCGTTGGATGAGACTAAGAAGGAGAGGGCTTTTTCAGCTTGTCTAGTATTTTCTTTATTCCCGAATTTATTATGTTCAGAGGACCGTTGACGTCGCTGTCTAGTCTGTGACTTAAAGGACAAGTGGCCATCCCCCTAGGCTTCCTCTCGGTCTTAATGCCGTGGAAAGCACAGGATCTTGAGGTGTTATACTCAACCACCCTTGAGGTGTTATACTCAACCACCAAGGATGTCTCTATACCATACCGGTGGAGCTTGTACATTATAGCATGGACAAGTTTACGGTAAGACCAGATGTTCACGGTGAACCTGGTGCCCTTGTCCTGGGAGATGGAGTAAGGGTGCCTACGTAGACTGTTGAAACGCCTAGTCGCCATAACATCTTAGCTGGGTCTGAAGCTAAAGTCCTGTAGTAGTGAAGGAGTCTACGGTAGAGCTCCATAAATACTCTTTCCCTTTCCTTTAGCACTTCATCTCTAGCGTTAAGTCCCTGGATCTTTTCTGCTTCTCTTTAGCTTGTCTAGTTCAGCCGTCTTTTTCTGGAAGTAGAAGTAGTCTGGCTTTACAGTAGAACCACGGTAAAATAGGACAGTTCCATCGTTGACTACAACTGTTGCTAACATGTTTACACCAAGGTCTATGGACACTACCTTATCACCTTTAGGTGTCTCGACCTGAACCTTGTCCCTTTCACCGTGGACGATGAGGGAGCCCTTAATTGGCTTATTACTCTTCTTAGCAGTGACCCTCCCAACGTCTACATGGATGCAAGCCTAGAACTTGTTCCCTTCAATATGTATCTCTAGCCTAGGAGTATATGGAAAATTGTTTAAAAACTTTAACCCCACCTTTAAAGCCAAGGTTTGTCTTTCTATTATCAGTGACGAGCTGATTATATAGTTTATTAAAATTTTATAGAGAATATATAACTTAATATTAAGTCAACTGAAACAATTTTTACATAAGTTTTGATCCAGTAAAGTTATCACTTTGTCAGTTTATGAAACTCACTCCACTAATTTGACTTCAATATTTTCGTTTTGAAGATCTACAATAAACTTCCCTAAGACTTCTTGCTCAGCAACCTCGAACATAACGTATATCTTCGTGTATCCTGGCAGAACATCGCTACTTACCCTATCATGGATAACGTCTATTATGTTACCTCTTATCTGCGCAATATGGCTTAGAACTCTATTGAGATAGCCAGGTTTGTCTGGGACAATAACTCTAGCTTTTACAATTCTTTTACTTTTATAAAGTGTTTTGTCTATAATTCTAGCTAGCAACGACATATCAATGTTTCCTCCACTTAAGACGACCATCACTTTCTTGTCCCTTATATTCACTTTTCCGCTTAACAAAGCTGCCAGAGAGGAGGCGCCTGCAGGTTCCACTACCGCCTTATTTCTTTCCATCAATAATACCAGGGCTGAAGCAATTTCATCATCGTCCACAAGAACTATATCATCTACATAATTTGAAATAATATCAAAGGTTAAATTAGAGGGAGATTTGACTAAAATTCCGTCTGCAATGGAGTATGACGGTTCTATTTCAGTTAGCCTTCCTAGATCTTTGGAGATCTTCAAGGACGGAGAGGCATAAGACTGTACTCCTATTACCTTGATATTATTACTAACTTCCTTCAACGCTAGCGATATTCCAGATATTAGTCCTCCACCCCCTATGGGAACCACCACTACATCTGGTTTCTCTTTGGCTATTTCTAATCCAAGCGTCCCCTGACCTGCAATAACGTATGGATCATCGTAAGGGTGAACCAATGTTAGATTTCTCTCTCTTATTAATTCCTCAGCCTTTTTCATGCTTTCGTGGATATACCTACCGTACAGAATGACCTCGGCTCCATATCCCTTCGTCGCCCTGTACTTTGACACAGGTGCTGTCTCGGGCATCACTATAACTGACCTGATATTAAGTGACATAGAAGCGTAAGCAACTCCCTGGGCATGATTCCCAGCTGAAACTGCAATGACCCCTTTCTCTCTTTCCTCTTGCTTCATGTTCAAGATCTTGCTAAACGCTCCCCTAACCTTGAAAGAGCCTGTCTTTTGAAGGTTCTCCAGTTTCAAGAAAACTTGAGATCCAGTCATCCTCGAAAAAGTGGTTGAGTGATCCACTGGCGTTTCGTGAATGTAAGGGCTTATTAGCTCTCTAGTTTTGCGAATATTTTGCTGAATTTGTTTTATTTCCATCAGGAAAACCCTGCCTTCATCATTTATCAGCGATCGAAGACCTCTTCACCACATATAGATGAGGTTCTCAATTTCTTATATGTTTCATCTAATGTCTCAGGAAGAACTTTGGTGTCCCCTATAACAGGCATGAAATTAGCATCACCGCTCCACCTAGGAACCACGTGAACGTGAACGTGTTGATCTATACCTGCACCTGCGATTCTTCCTATGTTTATTCCAACATTGAATCCATCGGGAGAGTATATCTCCCTTAGGACTTTTAATGCCCTAGAAGTAAAGGCGAATATCTCCATTGCTTCATCCTTCTCTAACAATTCGAGCGAAGGTAAGTGCCTATAAGGCACTACCATCAAATGGCCTGGATTGTATGGATATTTATTGAGAATTATAAACGACTTCCTCCCCCTACAAACTAACAAGTTTTCCTTATCCATTGTCTCTTGAGTTACCCTACAGAATAAACAACCTTCCTGTTTACCCTTGGATGCATCGGCGATGTACTTAGACCTCCAAGGAGCCCATAAATGATCCATGTTCCTCATTAATCTGAAGTGAAGGACTATAAAGCTGTTTTTACTCTTCGGCGTCCCTTATGCCTGTATTAGTTATGCTGAAAACCACCTCTCCTTCTGGGAGATGAGGTGCGTCAACCATCCTGGCTATCCTTCTATTTCCTCTACTTTTCTTTATTTGAACTCTTATTCCCGGCACGTGGTATAACGTGTGCCCACCTACTGCTACTGTGGGATCGCCATAAAACATGTCAGGTCTAGCCATAACTTGGTTAGTAACTATTACTGCTAGGTCATATATTTCCGCAAGCCTAACAAGTTGATGAAGGTGCCTGTTTAATTTTTGCTGTCTAACTGCGAGGTTTTCTCTCCCTGAATACTCAGCCCTGAAGTGAGAGGTAACTGAATCCACTACGATCAGCTTGATACTCTCGTCCCTCGCTATGATATCTTGTAGTTCCTCAACTATGGCAATCTGATGGTCAGTATTAATGGCTCTGATGCTCATGATGTTCTGGAGTACTTCTTTTGGATCCAAGCCTATAGCTGATGCCATGGCCTTTATCCTTTCTGTCCTGAAGGTACCTTCAGTGTCTATATATAACGCTTTTCCAGACAATCCTCCCTTCTCGGGGGGAAGCTGGACGTTAACGGAGACTTGATGACAGATCTGAGTTTTCCCTGAACCGAACTCCCCGAATAGCTCGGTCATGGTCCTGGTCTCTATTCCACCCCCTAGCAAGCCATCCAAAGCCTGGCTCCCTGTGGTTATCTTCTTTACGTTGGCTCTCTCTTGTTCTATTTCTAGGGCCGTTTTGAACCTTATATCTAGCGCATCTCTAGCCTCCTTAATTATTCTCTGTGCTGTTGTTAACGGTATTCCAGCAGCTGTGCTTAGATCCTGCGGCGAGGCGACAGCGATTGACTCCAATGTTGAATAACCTGCCTCCGTAAGTTTTCCCAATAACGCTTGTCCAACTCCAGAAAGATCTTTAATGGTCTTGATCTTTTTCTTCTCCTCTACCTGGTCTGCCATTTCTTATCACACTCAATCTTCTAATTCATACTCATTAAACCATAACAATAAATACTTATCCTATACTATCCTCCCTCCCTTAAATACCATCCTATATCTAATTCTGGTATTATCTCCGTTTCATTTCCTAACTTCCTTAGCTTCAAGAAAGCTAAGAAGTCCCCTCTCTTGTCCCGAAGTAGGCCCCGCCAGAAAGAGTAGCTATCTTTGATAATTACAGTTTTACCATATAGCACCTTGCTCGCTAAAGCTTCAGGAAGATGTATCACGTTGTGACATGCCTTCACCATGTATTGACCTAAAGGCAACATGGGAACAACTTTTCGTTCAGTTACCATTAGCAAAGGTATTCCCAACTGGCTCGGTTTTGGGATTTCCGATAACCCGACCTTCTGCTTGATGATATCAGGAACTTTTCCGTTGAACCCGTATATAATTCCGTTAAGTTTATAAAAGTTAAATGAGTATAATTCTGTTATTTCTTTACAACCATAGATTAAACCTATGGTGTGTAGTATTGATTTAATGGCTCCTAAGTCAACTTCCTCAAAATCTATTCCTTTCTTATGGAACATACAAAGAATCCCTCCATCCCGTTGGAGTGAGGATATGTTCTAATGCAGTCCTCTATCTCACGCTCAAACTCTATTCCCTTGTACACCGTTAGGCCCCTCTCTGCAGGAAAACCGCTTATCCTCTCTATTTTTGCATTCATATATTTTACAACAAAATTTACAACAAATTCGTCTTCTTCAGGGGCTACACTGCATGTAGAATATACTAGTCTTCCACCTCTCTTTAGCGCTTTGTACGCTGAGACCAGAAGCTCTAATTGAGTCTTTAGAAATTTCTTTAAATCTTCTGGTTGGGTCCTCGTCTTTCTAAGAGGATCAAGTGGCATTAAACCTTCTCCTGAGCATGGAGCATCCAGCAAAATCTTGTCAAAGGATAATCCTAACCTAAGTACATCTTCACCATTCATCTGAAACAGAATAGTGTTAGCTACACCTAACCTGGACAAGTTAGATTTTATTTTTTGTATCCTTCTCTGGTTTTTTTCAAGTCCTATTATCAGACCCCTATTTTTCATCAACTGGGCCATATGGGTTGTTTTGCCCCCTGGTGAGGACGCCATATCTAGAACTATATCCTCTTCGCTGGGAGATAGAACCTCGGGTGGTATCAAAGAGGCTTTTCCTTGAATATAATAGAACCCCTTCATGTATTCCAAGGTAGCTCCTAAAGAGGGTCTCTCAGGGGATTTCTTTACCTCATAGCCAAATTTACTCCAACCAATTTTTGAGAGCGAAAATTTTCTTTCGCTTAATAAATCGACTAGTTTGTCACAGTCGGTTTTCAAGGTGTTGCACCTCACCACTTGTTTCAGCGGTACCGAGCAGGACGAAAGGAAGTCCTCTGTTTTACTTCCCAGAAAGTTTAGGTACCTATCTACCATGTAACTTAGTACACCGTACTTCTCAGCTAGTTTTTCCTCTTCTTCTCCGATTTTATAGGAAAACAGCTTTTCCTCATTCTTTTTTAGATAGTACTCAATCCCATTCACCATATGACCGATGTTGTAGAAAGGGAGATAAAAGTAAAACTAACAATAGATCCTGAAGCGTTCCTTAATACCCTTCTAAAGGAAGGCTACACTTATGAAGGAGAGGAAATTCATGAGGACATATACTTGAATGGCGAGAACAAAGATTTCAGGAAAACTGATGAAGCACTTAGACTTAGGTTAGTGAACGGTCGAGCTGAACTCACATATAAGGGACCTAGACTAGGAACCAAAAGCAAGTCTAGGGAGGAGGTCACAGTTACCCTGGACGATAAGAACGGGATGCTTAAAATACTTGAGAAATTGGGGTATAGAGCAGTCTTCACCATAAAGAAGAGAAGGAAACTCCTGAAAAAGAACGGATTTACGGTTTGTATAGATTCTGTAGAGGATCTTGGAGACTTCCTTGAGATTGAAGGGATCAATGTATCGGAGGATGAGTTGATGAACTTCTTTAACAACTTTAGAGAAAAATTTAAAATAAAAGGAGATATAATATATAAATCATATCTTGAAATGAGGGTAGGAAAAAGTTGACAGTAGCAATATTAACTGACTTTGGTGCCTCAGACAATTACAATGGAGTTATGGAGGCTGTAATTAAGAAGTTTAATAGACATGTAGATATAACATATATTTCTCCCAATGCTAAGAATTTTAACGTAATTGCTGGCTCATATTTGCTATATACATCCTACAGATACTTCAGAAAGAATACGATCTTTCTTACTGTTATAGATCCTGGAGTTGGAACCAGTAGGAAGGCGATCATAATCAGAACTAACAACTATCACTTCGTTGGACCTGACAATGGAGTCCTTTACCCCGCCTCGATCGAGGATGGAATTATAAGTGCAGTAGAAATAAGTAATAGGAAAATTTATCTCGCCAAAGAGATATCAAACACCTTCCACGGAAGGGACATCTTTTCCATCACAGCAGCTTTGATTTCCTTGAAGGTCCCGTTGGACACGTTCGGAAACCAGCTTAAAAAAGAGCAAATCCAAAAATTAGATTTAGGGTCATATAGAAACAACGAGAAGATCTGCACCAAAGTGCTTTACGTTGACCATTTTGGGAACGTAAGCCTTGGGATCAAAAACGTAAAGGTCAAGCAAGGTCAAATGGCAGAGATTGAGACTGGAGGAAAACGCTTCGTTGTGTTAACTGCTAAGACCTTTCAGGACAGCGAAAAAGACCTCCTTCTATACAGAAATGGTTACGGTTTTCTTGAACTAGGATTAAATAAGGCAGATGCCTCAGTAGTCCTTAATGTGAAAGAAGGTGATGAGATCTGCGTAGAGCAATCTATCCTGGAAGATTTCAGCCCTTTCATTTAGGGCACCTAAGTGTAGTCAAGTGGAGTTTGGAGAGAGTAGATGAACTTATCATCTTGATAGGGAGTGCTCAAGAGAGTCACACTCTGTCCAACCCCTTTACCGCTGGCGAGAGAGTAGAAATGATTAGGAAAGCAATGAATAATGAGGGAATTCCTGGAGATAGATATTACCTTATCCCCATCCCCGACATTCTCATGAATAATGTTTGGGCTTATCACGTAAGGATGTACGTTCCCAGTTTCCAAACCGTTGTGGCCAGAAACCCATTGGTTCTGAGGCTTTTTAGGGAGGCTGGAAACGATATTTTAGTTCCACCCTCCTTCCAACGGGAGAAATATAATTCAACTTTAATAAGAAAGTACATCATAACCGGAGAGGAATGGAGCGACCTTGTCCCCAACGAAGTCTATACTTTCATAAAAAGTATAAAAGGTGACGAAAGATTAAGGGAAATAACAGGTACTGATAAGAGGTGAAATGTTTGTATAGGACTGAGACGTTCTATAACGTTTTTCCTTGGCATACAAACCACTTTGGCTCTCTCCATGGAGGAATATACATGAGTTGGCTAATCGACTCCGCTGGGATATTAATGTCCAGTGTTAGCCAGGGGAATTATCTTTTGGCCTCTGTGGATTACCTTTACTTGGTTAAGCCCGCTAGAATTGATGATGTAGTCAGAGTAATAGCCGAAGCCAAGGCCTCCTGGAGGAGCTCGGTCGAAATCGAGGTTAGGGGATGCATAAAGAGAAACGGAAAGGAAGAGCTTGGTGCCATCGGTCTTATGAGTTACGTGGCAGTGGATGAAAACGGCAGACCTAGACCCATAAAGGCTGAGATACCGTCCAATCCCGATGCTGAGCTCAGGAGAGCAAGGAGGTTGGAGAGGAAAAAATTAACCGCAGAGGATACATCGGAACTTCTCCCCGGCATGACCTTTGGAAGGAGTTACATTAGGACAATTTACCCTGAACATGGGTTTACTAATGGGATACTTTACGCTGGAAAGATGTATACCATGCTTGACGAAGCGTTGGCCATCGTAGCAAAACTCTATTCCAAGGGAAACACCTTCACCGCTAGTGCAGGAGCTGTGGACTTTCTCAACCCTGTGAGGATAGGAGATATCTTGGAAATCCAGGGGGCCATAGAGTATACTGGAAATACATCTCTTGATGTAGGGGCTAAGATATTCGCTATAAATCACTTCAGAGGCACTAAGACTTTAGTGGGAAGAACTGTTTTCTCATTCGTTGCCATAGATGACCAAGGAAAGCCCAGACCAATTAATAAGCTTGAACCAGCATCGGAATACGAAAGGAGAATCATGGAAATGAGATTGAAGGAAAGGGAGGAAAGAATAAAGATAGGGAAGACACTTCAGCAGCGGGAGTGCCAGTGACCCACAGTCCTACCTATAACGTGGGCCAACCTGATTGGTTCTGGATACTTAGAGACTAATTGATACCTCTCTATTATTCCCTTGGCGTACCTAAGTTCTAGGTCGGACTCTATATACACCGGTCCGTTCCTTGTTTCAATTCTTACTAAGTTCTTTATGAAGTTTAGTATAATCTCCTTCCTTCTATCATGGAAATGTTTTTCCAGGGCTAGCTCTACCTTTTGTAGATTAGGCTTCCCTCCATAAAATAGAATGTAGTTCCTCCTAGGTACAATATAATTGAAACCGGCGTAAGTAATTCCGTCAAATATTGTTGTAACCCCCCAGCTAATCCTCTCAAACACTTCAGTGCCGTCATCCCCGTCAACTGTAATGAAGTCTATCTTCACGTCCTTAAAGTACAGGTCTTCATAGAGGGTTACAATAAGGGGAGCCTTTCCTCTCCTTCCCTTATAGGAAAGGGGGAAGAAACCGTCATCTACGCCAGATATCAACAAATCTCTCATCGCTCTCCAACAAAGCCTTAAGAACTATGTTACTGTCTACAGCTAACGTAACTTCCTTAGTTTTTCCATACCTACCCCTATTAACTACCTTGGCTGAAATTATTCCCAGCATATCCAACTCATTAATAATATCACTAGCCCTCCTTTGAGTGACGAATTCAGATCCTGTAAAGAGGGCCTGGCCCTTATAGATCTCGTAGATCTCTCCAGTAGTCAGACTGTCATGTTTAGATAACCCCTTTAGAATAGAGAGGAGGACTAACTTAGAGTGAAATGGGAGAGTTGCTATGACCTCGTATACCCTATCCCTCTCAATTTCTATTCTGGCCTTCTCAACTTCCTCATGAGAAACCTCCCTTTTTTTCTCCCTCTCCGCAATCTCTCCAGAAACTCGAAGTAGATCTAAGGCCCTTCTGGCGTCTCCGTGGTCTCTGGCTGCAAGGGCTGCGCAAAGCCTTACTATGGAATCTGAAATCACCCCCTCTCTGAAGGCCATGTTAGCTCTCTTCTTAAGTATCTCTTCCAGCTGGTCAGCATTATAAGGAGGGAAGACCAACTCTTCCTCACCAAGGCTACTCCTTACTCTAGGATCCAATCCATCAATAAATTTCACGTCATTAGTTATACCTACAATGGACACCTTGCTTTTATGTATGTCATAGTTGACCCTAGTTAATTTGTACAAGATGTCGTCCCCATGTTTTTTAACCAGTGCGTCTATTTCATCCAAAACTATAATTATGTTTTTATCAGTCCTTTCTAATAATTTCACTATTCTCCTATAAAGCTCAGCTGTTGAGAGCCCTGTAAATGGGACCTTGTTCCCCAATATCTCAATGATATCTGCCAAAATCCTATACGGTGTATCACTCTGCCTAGAATTGACATATATGTAATCAAAATTTTTAATTTTCTTCTGAAGATTTGCCAAAACATATTTAGCTACAGCCGTCTTTCCTGTCCCGGTCAACCCATAAATAAACGTATTACTCGGTCTTTCCCCTCTGTATAACTGAACTAAAATACTAGCGAGCTTCTTAATCTCATTTTCCCTATGCGGGAGTTCCTCAGGGACGTAATCAGGAAGAAGGTACTCTCGATTTTTGAATATGAAGGATTCCCTTACCGAAGACAGCACTTCGTCTATTATATCACTCATACACTAGGTTGCTTCAACTAGAGACACTATAAACGTTAGTGCCTGTTTAATTATAACCGGGGAGTAAAACACCCCTCTATTTCCACTGGAGAACCTAAAGAATTCTCATGGACCCCTCTATTTCCACTGGAGAGCATAATCTGTCAAGGTTTGGTTAGTAAGGGAGAGTTTATCGGTTTGTATAAAGCGGAACTTAGACAGAGTCTAGGCCAGACATAGGAGTTTCCACTGGAAACTGAGGGGTAGATCTGCCCTACTGTGTGACCATGCGTAAATTTATAAATTGAAGAGGTTGATGTATTAATGGGCCGGTAGCTCAGCCTGGAAGAGTGCGCGGTTGGCATCCGCGAGGTCCCGGGTTCAAATCCCGGCCGGTCCACTAAAGATGTTTATTTCACAATTAATTTTGGGTAAAAACTAGTTAATACTTAACCTAAAGCCTAGGCTAGACTTGACGATATTTATATATCGAAATTATGTGGCTACAGAAGGAGAATTGATATATAACGTAGTCAACCTCGTTAAGGTGGAGATTGGAAAGTATACTCACATTGTTCCTCTTCTTTCTCAACTTGATCTTGGATCCCACAATAAGAGTTAAGGAGGTAAAATGGAACTATAGTTCTTCTGAAGTAATGTCCACCTCATTGTATCCAAAAGATAGGCCTAGTTAGGTGCCTGTACTTCCTAGTCTGATAAAGTCCCAATGAAAGTTTCCTGTCGACCTCTCTAACTTGCTTCTCACCATGAAATCTGAAACCACAGCGCCTGCATCGAAAACCCTTCCCTCTCCCCAAAGATTCAGAGGAACCGTTGCAGGTGGGACATTTAGGGTTTAGATATACTAGGTCCCTCTTCAGATCGATGACTTCCATCCTCTCAGCCTCCAAAATTAACCCGAATTTTCTCGAGGGCTTTAATGCACCATAGACCCTGATTACGTCTCCGGTCTTAAGCAGTCTTGATGCGGCATTTAACTCCCCGGTTTCTTTGTAAACAATAACTGGAACTTTATCTGTAATAATTTCACTGTCTCCGCCCTCCAACACTCTCGTAGACTTTACAACCAACTCTTCTCCTCCACTTTGATAGGGATGGGAGCCTAGGATCTTGAGATGGTCATCGGATCCCTGATTTGTCCTGAAAATTAGATATCCTTCGATTTCCTCATTAAACCGTAACATTTGGACTCCCTTTAGCAGTATGTCCGGTTCAGTTCCTCTTAGTCCGAAAAAGACCGGGTCTTTACCGTGGGATAGAATCATAGGTGATTTCTCCACATAGTCAACGTTGGCGTAGACCTTAGGGAAAAACCTTTCGTCGTACTCTACGAGGGAGTTTAGATCCAAGTCCCGCCTCCTCTCCCAGTTGGTCTCTTTCCTGTAAGTCAGTAGCTCAAATGTCCCTTCTGTACCTTGAAATCCAATTGCTGCGAGGGATCCTATAACTCCTCTTCCTCCAATCCAAGAGATTTGGAATTTGTTCAAAACTATCTTAAGATACTCAGGAGTAACCACGTCTGAAACGGCTTTCCAGTAAAAAGAATTCAGGGATTCCCTATTTCCCCTTACTACGGCGACTCCAGGAGACCTCTTATAGAGCGGTCCCTTAGATATCTCATGAACGTAGCTAAGTGATTCGTTCCAGATTATATCGAGAAGTTCCTTTTGATCCCTATCGGTCTCTATGGTTAAGGAGACCGCAGCGTTCCCTCTGGTTTTCCAAGGTATATTTGGGTTTAGCCTGACCAGGTTGGGATACCCAACCAACTTCACGTTCAATTTCTCAAGCTTTTTGATAAGAATAAATGAAAAATGTGTTGTACAGCCTCTTTCTGGGGAGTCGTGGTCGTCAATACCTATGTAATACCTGCTCATCTTAGTTCAATCTATTTCTTTTGAACCTTGCCTTCCATAATAATCATAGTAAGGGTTGATCTAACCTTAGGCAACTTTCTGATATTATTACTAATAAAGTTCCTCAAACTATCCATGTCTGGTGAATCTAGCTTAGCTACAATATCATAAACTCCGTATACTATGTACGTCTCTGATATCTCGTTCATACTTTTCAACTTATTATACACCTCTTCCTCTCCTCCAGGATCTGTATTTATGAGTACGATCGCGGTTACCAAGTTCTTTCCCACAAGTTTTAATAAATATAAAGTTATAAGAACTTTACGATACTTATTGTCTATCTTCGTTTTAGAATTTGGGGAGGACGATCCTTCTAAATGTACTGGTAGGAAAATGGTAAGACTAGGTCTTGCGAAGAAGGTTGATAGGCCTAGAGGGATCGTCCTAAATCCAGTTTCCGACAAGATCTTATCTATGGAAGACAAGGAGATAGTGTTAACCAAGGGACTGTCCATCTTAGATTCTTCATGGAACAGATCTGAGGGATCGTTCTTCCAGAAATTTCTTAGGAACGGGAGAAGGCTTCCAATCCTTTTTGCTGGAAACCCTGTTAACTACTTCAAACCCTATAGGCTCTCGTCCTTGGAGGCCTCCATAGCATCATTTTATATCATTGACGAGGTGAATTTTTCTCTAAGGCTAGCCTCAGTTATGAAGTGGGGCAGGACCTTTCTTGAGATAAATAAGGAACTATTGGAGGCTTACAGAGGGAAAAAGGAGTCAGACATAGCCGAGGTTGAGAGGGAATTTTTGGAGAAGGTAAAGGGGGAGCCACAGCAATAACCCAGCTTCTGTATTGGGGGATTTGGCTTTGCGTATTTGAGGAGTCACCTTGACCTATCTCCTCCTCGACTTGCTCAAGGGGAGATCCGCCGTTTCAACCCTCCAATGACGTCTCCCACGTCCCATCTCGTCACCGAGATTGAGACCAGTGTTCATCTTCATTTCGCCAGTGGAGGGTATCGTTTCTGTGCGGTTGTCGTAGGGGCTACCCACGTCCCTCATGGGACTCCCCCTAGGCTAGAGGCTGGAGTTTCCTCAGTTTCCCGTAACCCCCTGCTGGGCTCCCAACTACTTTCTTGATAAGTACCCTATTAAATCGCTTCTGGTTATGATTCCTACCGGAATTAAATCTCCCTCAACCACCAAGGTTACTGAATGTTTAGTGAGGAGCTTCATTATCTGACTTATGGGTGTTGAAGGACTGACAAGTGGAGGGAGTGGGGCCATAACGTCTGATGCCCTAAATCCCTTGGACGAAGGAAGGGCTAGTTTTCTCATGAGTATGAAATCGTAAATCATCCCCACTAGTTTGTCATGGGAGTTCACTACAGGTATTTGAGATATGTTATGCTCTTCCATCATGGTTACTATGTTTCTTATAGTTTCGCTGGTCTTTACGCAAATCACTGGTCTATGCATAATATTCACAGCCGAGTCGTTAACTTCTACTAACGGAACAAGTTCATCTAAAATCTTCTTTATAATGGATAGCTTTGGGTCTATCTTTCCTGACTCTATTTTTGCAATAAGCGACTGAGACACTCCTACTCTCCTAGCTAACTCGTACTGAGTTAGACCAGCCATCTCCCTCATTTTTCTGATATCAGAAAAATTAGGAAACAATTTAGGTGACCTAAGGTGGAATTATTTTAGTTACAGCCACGATCACTGCTACCAGGATCACGCTACCTATTATTACATAGATAGGGTCAACTTTGTACTTCTCGTGTTCCTCTTCATAGTACCTTATTAAACCGGCCATTGACATCATAGGCACGTTTTCTTTCTTCTTCTTACTGGAGGGCATCTAACTCACATTAACTTTCTGTATCGACTCTATTATTTTTATTGCTCTTTCGCTATCGCTTTCAATTATATTTCCAGTTACTATGGCCTTAGCACCAGCTTTGACTAGTTCAGTAGCCCTTTCAGGGGATCTTATTCCTCCTCCAACTATTAGATTTATCCCAGAAGAGCTCGATACAATCCTAATCATGTCTGGCCTAACTGTCTCCGGAGCTCCAGAACCTGCCTCTAGGTATAGATACTCCATTCCCATGTACTCTGCTGCTAAGGCGTAGGCTAGGGCCAACTCCGGATTGTCATATGGTATTACTCTGGCTCTTCCTATATGGGCAGCAGTTCCACCGTGCCCAACAATCAGGTAACCTGTTGGAATGGCCTCCAATTTGGCTAGTTTGACTATTAAGGATGCAGAAACTTGAGCGCCTATTACGTAATATAAATCATCTGAATTGAGGAGTGACATGAAGAGTAGGGCATCAGCTTTCTCAGTTATTAGGTTAATGTTACTTGGGAAAATTATCTTCGGTATATCGTAGTTTCTAAGAACGGTTAAGGTTGCGTCCATTTTCTCCTTAGAGACACCTAGCGTTCCTCCTATGAGAAAAGCTGAAGTTCCTGCTTTATACAGTCTAGAAGTTACCCTATCCAGTAGATCTATGTCTGTGACTTTCTCAGGGTCAATTAAAGAAAAATGAATTGGATGACCATCCTCAATTAGTTTCTGAAGATAGTTCGCTACCTTTCCCTTCGTCTTCATTGCCTTCATTCACTATATGCTCTCCATCCTCTTTTATTTCCAACTTTCCCTCTAGATAGAGGTCAATGAATCTACCATAAGCGTTGGCTTCGTCATAAATAGAAGGTATTTCTAATTCGGTTTTCAGACCACAAGAACCGCATCTTATCTCAGCCATTTTAGACCTGGAGTCCTTATCCTCGAACTCCACTGTAATCGATATCTTACCACACCTAGGACATTCAAAGGTCTTGGGAAGCTTAGGTTTCGCTCTTACTATTTTAGTTCTCTTTTTTCTTTTACCTCCCACTTGAGCCACCTTTTCTTCCTTTTTTCACTTTAACCTCTTGTTTCTTAGGAATCCCAATAAGTATATCTTCAAACACTATGTAGGTGACACTTCCAAGGACTACCACTACTGCCCCTATGAGCGTTATCTGAATAAGTGCCAAGTCTAGTGCCAAGTCACTCACGAAGAGAGAGTAGTTTTCTTAGTTTTAAGGATTTCCCGTATGCAAATATCTCGGTCAATATCTCCTTAAAGTCCAGGTCGCTAACATAGAGCTTCACAAAATCCTCTCGTCTAGAGGCAATAATGAAGGTTTTAATGTGTACGCAGACGTCCTTTTCTTTGTATATGGTAGAGAATAGGAAATACTCGCAATCGCAACTTCTCTCCCCGACGATGTGGTCCTTATGGAAACCTGATTCTTTAGATAAAAAAATGAAAACTGAAGAACCATTATCTGTATTTCTCAGGTGGACTATCCTACCCTCCTTAACTGCCATCTCTGCCTCTTTGGAATACCTGGATTCTTCCCTCTTCGTCACCAACAACTATCGTATCATATAAATTTTCACAGAATATACCTGTTTCTACAATGCCCGGTATACCTCTCAATTCTTTCTCCTTATCGCACAAATCATCTGTGGGCAGATAGATATCGATTATCACATTTCCGTTGTCTGTAACTAAGGGTCCGATCTTTCCATTTGACTCTCTGGGAGTTGGTCTAAAACCTAAGAAGGAGAGCCTATCTCTAACTAGCGAGAAAGCCGCAGGTACTATCTCCACAGGGACGTTAACAGCGATTCCTGAAAACATTTTACTAGTTTCTCCTATAAATACTCTATATTTAGAAAAAAATGATAGAACCTTTTCTCTTAATAGGGCACCGCCACCACCCTTTATAAGGATCTTACCCTTTTCTCCCTCAATTAAAAAATCAAAACTATCAATGTATATTTCTGGAATTACTCCGGAGAAGGGTGAAATAACCGACGTAGGGGATATTTTAGAGACTTGGAGATCAGTATCGACCGAACTTGTTATGAAAGATCTGTGTTCTAAATATCCCTCCTTAGCTAAGAGCTCTATTAATTTACGAACAGTCTTACCGGTTCCCAAACCTATTACTTTCCTATCTTCAATTAAGGATAGGGCGTATTTAGCTACAACCTCCTTGGGATCATACATCTTGACTGTTTAGGTTAAATAGTCTTAAAAAATAAATTACGACAACAACCCGCGGACCCGTAGCTCAGCCAGGATAGAGCGAGGGCCTTCGGAGCCCTAGGTCGGGGGTCCGAATCCCCCCGGGTCCGCATCTTGATCAGGTTCATATTAATTCTTTCAGATTTGGAAAGATCTAAACACAAGAGTTAAGGTATGGATGAAGCCATTAATATTCCGGTCTTCCGATGCCCTAATTTACCGCTTTAAAAGTTCGCTAAAACTTCGCCAATGATATGAGATTCATGCCGTAAAACGCCTCTAACAAGTCTAACTCATTAGCAACACTTTGGAATTTAACTAAACGAGGTGGGCCCGTTGGGATTTGAACCCAAGACCTCTGGCTTGTAAGGCCAGCGTCCTAACCAGGCTAGACGACGGGCCCATTCCATCTTACAGCACTCTGGGCAGATATGTGCTGTAAGAGGCTAAGCTATGTGAATTGTTAGATAATAGTATTAATAAGTTTCTGACATACTTCTACAGATCCTAACTGGGTAACGTCTTGTTAGGAGAAAAGAGATAAAACTAAGTGTTCTACGTCAGCTTAGTCACGCCTCTTTATTCTATGATGGAAAAATTTAGTGTGAGTGGTTCCCCAATAAATTCCTCAATCAGAAGATATGAGATCGATACCATTTAAATTCTAAACAGTTTTATTAATTAAAATTAATATCTATTGTTAAATTTATAACATAGATACAGTTAAGATTATTTTTGCAGAGCTAAAGTGCAGTAAAGTACAGCCCCCGCATAAGCTATGGGACCTGGATCACCTTTCATACCTTTTATATTTACGTACTCTCCTAAAGACTGTTCTATCTTCGTAAACCCATTCTCAATTCCAGAGAATACTATCAAGGAATTATCCTTGTAATCTACATAATCGATCTCTCTTTCGGCTAAGGGAGACATCAGATAAACTTTCCTTGGACTAAGTAGTTCTATTGCGTCCTTTAGGTCTGGTAAAACCATGATTGACTTACCTAATTTCACAGCAATTCTTCCTACATCAGGTATTCCTGCCTGCGCAGCTGTCCCTCCTATTTTGGTTATTACTAGCCTATCTATGTTAAACCCAAAAGTCAATTTTGCGAAATCCACTAATCTCTGAGCACTGGTTACATTATGTATTGCTACCATTAATCCCAAATACCTGCACCATTATAGTTGAGGCTATTCCTCTTGATAAGACTACTGGTACAGCCTCGCCCACTTGATTGTACTGCTCTTCCTTGCTTCCATAAAATATATGATCGTCCGGGTAAGACATAAGCCTAGCTTGTTCCCTTACCGTAAGATATCTGGAATGGAAGGGATGTACAAACCTAGAATTGCCCAATACAGTGGGCGAAATATCGAATGGGTCTAACCTAATGTGAAGCGGTATGTCTTTTTTATGCCCTCTGAACATTGTCATGTAATCCCCGTAAGAAAGATTTGCCATTTCCTTGATTTTTCTTTCATTTACCTCCGTTATTTCGTGATTTGGAACGTCGTGTCTTGACTCTAGGTCTCCTATAGCGTCCCATACACTCTTCCTTTGCCTAAAGGGGATCTCGATTTTAACATTCGAAATAAAGATTCTAGCCCTCTTGGAAGGGTTACCGTAATCCTCTGCCCTCATAAAATTAAAAAATGGCTCATACCCTACTTTCCTAAATTCATGAACAAGGGCTTCTCTCAACTCTTTAGTTTCTACGATAGAGGGTACGTTTTCCATAACGAAGACCTTAGGTCTAAGCTCTCCTACCAATCTAATGAATTCGAGAGTCAGCGATCCCCTTTCATCCAGGTACAACCTATCTAACGGGTTGTCCAATCTAAGCGGATTGGCTCCGGTAAAGGGTTCGCACGGTGGGCTACCAATGAGGACGTCTGGCTCTCTCCCCAACTCTCTAACTAGATCCCTACCCGTGATATCCCTAACGTCCTCCTCCAATACAGTAGAATCAGGAAAATTTGCTGAGTATGTCCTAGCTGCAGCATGATTAATCTCCACAGATAAACTTACTTGAAACCCAGCGTCTCTAAATCCTCTTCCAAACCCTCCTGCTCCAGAAAATAGGTCAACTACTTTCGGGGTTCCCAATCTTAGTCTCCCTTTCGATTTCCTCTTCTATCTCTCTTATTTTGGATTCTAGGAATTCCTTCATTTTAGCAGAGTCATAATACGTCAACTGAACTCCGCATTTAGGACACTTGAACTCATTCTCGAACGCCTCCTCAAACGTGTATTTGCTCTTATCCTCAGGGCAAATATAGAACTCATTCGTGCTTTCGTATTCTAGCCTGGCCCTAAGCTTGTTTAAGATCTCTCTCTTTCTAGAGAGAAGTAACTCGTTTATCTGATCCACATTGGCTTTCCAGTAGTAGACATACCAGCCGGTTTCTTTGTCTCTAGTTCTCCTGTAGCTTACAAGTCCATGCTCAGCTAGTAAGTATAATTTTTTCCTGACCTCGTTAACTTTAATGTTAAGTTTGTTAGCCATATCCTCATCCGTAAGTTCTGATCTGTTGTCTAAAAGAAATGAGAACACATCTAGCACGTCGTCTCCTAGAAGATCTTTTGCTATACTTTTCATCAGCTCGGTGGCCTTATCAACCGTCACGTCTAATCACCTTCTTACCTCTCTCCATTGGTATAACAGATATTTTGTTGTCTTCAAACATTATATTTAGTTCTTCGCCCTTATATATTCTATCTAGAATTATTGCAAGAGATGCGATCTCCGAATGTGGTTGATTAGATACGGCAATGTTATAATCTGCGTGGTGATAGTACCATCCCTCTACCTTTTGTGCTCCAACTATTATTAACAAGTTATCTTCATGTTCAATCCTATCTATCATGTCCGGTAAGTTTACCCCATACATTGTCAGGTGAACGACCTTTCCACCCTTTCTCTTCCATAAATTAACAATTTTTTTAGGATCACTTATCATTTCTACTTTAAAGTAACTACCACCACCCCACTCCTCAAGCACTTTCTTTATGTTTTCGGTTAGCCTGTTATCTTCCCCTTCTATGAATACTCCTCTGGCTCCAAAGGCTCTAGCAACTAACGCTACATGGGTTGTAACTCTTTTATCTCTTTCAGGCCTATGTCCTAATCTCAGGACGTAAATATTCTTCAATCCGATAGGGCGAATATTTTCTCCCTCAGTGACTCTATGTTGAGCCCCTTTTTAGCTGATACTAAGATACCATCTTCAATGGGCGAGTAATATTGCCTACTGATTTCCAAAACAATTTGCAGCTTTTCTTTACCGTTCTCCCTGACCAGATCAGCCTTGTTCCCCACTACTATAATAGGTTTTCCCGTAACCCCAAGCTCTCTCAGTATTTCAAAGGAAGATCTCGCGGTATCGATGAGCATAGTGGTATCCAAAGATATATCCATGACAAGGAGTAAAGCGTTGGCGTACTTTATCTCGGATAAAGTGACGAAGAAGGCCTCAATAATTTGAGGAGGTATTCCTCGAATGAAACCTACAGTGTCCACCAACATTACCTTCTGTGCATTATTTTTTATAGAATATCTTTTCGGGGTCGTTGTGGTGAACATTGATTGGTCTGTTGCCTGATTTAACCCAGTAAGGGCATTAAATATCGAGGTCTTTCCAGCGTTGGTATAACCAGTGATTGCGATGTAAGGAATCTGATTCTCCCTGGTTCTGACCAGCTGTGACTCCCTTACTTTTCTAAGGTGTTCCAGTTCTCTAGTAATTCTAGATATTTTCCTCGTGTAAAGTTTTAAGGTAGATTCAACACCATAAGTTCCAGCCCCTAAAGGTCCCTGTTGTTCGGATTTCTTTGCATTACTATAAATATCTCTTATTATCGGTAATTCATATTTCAATCTAGCTAGTTCTATCTGTAACTTGGCTTCCTTAGATCCTGCATGTAACGCAAATATTTCTAGAAGTAGGAAAAGCTTATCCACAACTTTCTTTTCCTCTAGGTATTTGTTAAGGTTAATGAAGTGCCTAGGGGCTAGAAGATCGAATATTATAATAGTATCAGCATTATTATTTTTTATTAATTGAATTTTATCCTGTGAGATATAAGATAGTCTATTAGGTCTATTGGGTAAAGGGAGGATGGTTTCTACAGAGTATCCTGCGGTTTCGGCTAGAGATTTAGCTTCATCTATGAATTCCATAGAGGAAAAGAGCACTGCTTTCACTTCTTCCCCTCCCTGATTTTTATGATGTCTCCGAGCGTGAGTGACTGATCCTCGTTTGTTGGGGTTGATCCTTTTCCTGAGGTTACTGTTACTATCAACTTGATTCCTAGAATTTTTTCCAGTTGCCTCGCCTCCTCTACGGTTGGTTTAAGTTTACCCTGTTCTATTCTTTTAATAACATTCTCCTGAACTTTCATCCTTTCTGCGAGTCCCTTGGTGGTTAGCTTTAATCTTTCCCTTGCCTCTCGTATTATGTTGGGATAACTGGGGTCTACATCCAGTTCTACTTCTTCGATACGAGGTTTTACGGTTTTAGTTCTATGGGGAGATTGCTTAGCTTGATTGGGAACCAGGGTAGCATGTTTCCTTATTTTTTCGTAACAATTTCTGCATACAGTAATGGTACTACCCTCAAATTTTACGGAATAGGACGATCCGTTTATCCTAGCACCACACATCTCACAATAATTCTCTACGTCCTTCTTCACTGGACTCATATATAATAGATAGTGATAAACATTTTTAGTCTAACTTCACTAAGATAGTAATCGATCTAGTTTGTCTGATGAGTTGGATATACCAAGAGATACTTCTGTGAACGATGAGCACACCATCAGGATTTTAGAAGAGAAGATAAGGGCGATGCAGATTGAGACGGAGAGTCTTAGGAAGGAATTAAATTATTATAAATCTGAAATGGAAAAATTACTCAGCCCACCTTTAATTGAAGCTATAGTTTTAGACGTTCTGGAAGACGGTAGGGTTATAGTGAAAAGTACTTCTGGCCCAAATCTCGTTGTGAATGTATCAGATACCGTGGATTTTAAGTCAATAAGGACAGGCAAATATGTTGCGCTCAATCAGAGAGGCTCTGCCATTGTGGAAGTATTAAGGGATAGAGAAGATCCTTTGATAAAGTCAATGGAAATAATAGAAAAACCTAACGTGAAGTACAACGATATAGGGGGCTTAGATCAGCAGATCCTAGAAGTTAGGGAAGTCGTTGAACTGCCTCTCAAAAAACCATCTTTATTCAAGGAATTGGGAATAACCCCACCTAAGGGCATACTACTTTACGGACCCCCTGGGACCGGTAAGACTATGTTGGCTAAGGCTGTGGCTGCAGAGAGCGAAGCCACCTTCATTCATGTTGTGGCATCGGAGTTCGCACAAAAGTTCGTTGGCGAGGGTGCTAGAGTTGTCAGGGACGTGTTCGAATTGGCTAGAAAGAAAGCTCCTTCAATTATATTCATAGATGAAATTGATGCAATAGGGGCAAAAAGGGTTGACTTAGGAACAAGTGGTGAGAGGGAAGTCCAAAGAACCTTGATGCAGTT
This sequence comes from Metallosphaera tengchongensis, assembly GCF_013343295.1. Lineage (NCBI taxonomy): Archaea > Thermoproteati > Thermoproteota > Thermoprotei > Sulfolobales > Sulfolobaceae > Metallosphaera > Metallosphaera tengchongensis. The sequence continues at coordinate 982,255 of NZ_CP049074.1, forward strand.
GCTAGCGGAGATAGATGGTTTTCAACCACTTGATAATATAAAGATCATAGGTGCCACAAACAGGATAGACATATTGGATCCTGCCCTGCTCAGACCAGGTAGGTTCGATAGGCTCATAGAGATACCATTACCAAACATACAAGGAAGAAAGCAAATCCTAAGAATATACCTACGAAATATGAAAATTGATGGTTCTGTTGACGTGGATGAGCTGGCAAGAATTACGGAAGGTTTCAGTGGAGCTGACTTAAAGAACCTATGTACTGAAGCGGGATATATTGCCATAAGGGAAGGAAGTCACTTCATAAACATGACCCACTTTAAAGCGTCAATAGATAGGCTCAGATCTAAAAAAATAAGTAAGGATGTTATCGATAGAGGAGAGAAGTATGTATGAATAGACTAAAGCAATTTGTGACAGACCCAGAAGACGTAGGTTCTCACTTTGAATATCTGAAAAGCATTTTCGGATATCAATTCGGGGAAGAGGTTTCAGACTGTGTATTTAGGGATAACCAATTTTTCAAGATTCAAAGATCTGTAAACACGTGGAGAATTAGAAATGTGCTTTATGACGGTGAACTTTTTCTAGTTCTTCGACCGCAGGATGGATTATTTTCCTTAACCTTAAAATCCGCCTCTCTTATAAAGCAGTGTGCCCCATTTCCTGACTATAGGGTCGCGGTAAAAAGAGAGGTTAAAGACGTTATACAGAATGAAACTGGCAACGTTTTCGCAAAGCATGTGGTAGAGGTCGATAGGTCACTCCGTAGTGGGGACGAAGCTATTATAGTTAGTGAAGATGACGAGTTAATAGGTGTTGGAAAGATGAGGTTGTCCGGATCGGAGGTAATGGAATATAAAAGGGGGGTTGCAGTATCAGTTAGGGAGAGGTGGAAGAAACGAAAATAGTCCTTAAAGAGATAACAGAGGAGAAGCTAAAGGATGCCATGTTCATTTCTGGCTTTAGGACTTTAGGAGAGGTGGGTTATCTTTCAATAAGGCATCTAATTCTAAGCAGGAAAATGAAGAGAATAGGATTCGTGATAACTAAGTATTTGCGCGATGTAACGTTCTTGGACGATTATGGTATAGCGACTCCATTTGAGTTATTCTATGATGAAGAGTTTCATACAGTTGCGCTTCTAAACCATTTACTTCCATTCCAGAGGGAGTGGAGCGAGTTCAGTCATGGGATAGTTAAGTGGTTGAAGAAAATAAGGGTCAAAGACGCAGTACTTGTAGGGGGTCTTGATAAGAGGTATAAAGATATCAACCAACCCATAAAATGGATGAAAACTAGTAAAAGTAATATAGAATTGAACTATCCATTGCTTAATAAGCAGCTTATAGTAGTAGGTCCTCTAGCGCTCTTCACAGTATATGCAGAAATTGAGGATATTCCAGCTACCGTCCTTCTCCCTTATGCTGACAGGGAAAGATTGGATCCTGCAGCCGCAGCGATAGCTGTGGAAACGTTGAATCATATTGTAGGATTTAAGGTAGATACAAAAGAACTTTATGAAGACGCCAAAAAAATAGAGCAAGAGCTTCAGAGACAACTGGAGATGATACAGAAAGAGTTATCCAAATCCGGAGTAGATAGACATTACATGTGATAAAATAGATTTCTCACACTCCTGGAACTTTACCTCCTTGTAATTTTTAGTTTCAATGAACTTCTTTATGAACGCAATTGTATTATTTATGGTCTCCTCGTCTATACTTTCCGGCATTTCGAATTGAGCCATTGGAAAGCTCTCTGATGGCATCACAGGAACTATTCCATAGAAAGGCAACGCTACATAAATGTCATAGTCCTTTTCGTTTTTAGCCCGTATTGATTTAACCTTTGGATCGGAGATAAATGGACTACTTAATTTATCTGCACAGATCACTAGAGCTTTTTGTTTTTTTGTGCGCAATTTTGAAATATAATTTGAATGCCTTAGCAACTCAGGTCTTGCGGCTGAATTATGATCAAATAACATTATTCCCTTTATTTCCCCCTTAACCCTTGGATCGTATTTTTCTAAGTACTCCGACATCTTTATTATTTCCCTGAAAGCTGAGTATAGTGCAGGATGAGAGTAAGCTTTTTGTTGTATGTATTCAAATAATCTTCCTTCCTTTATAGCTTGCTTTACGTAATTGATTTCTTCCTTTATTTTCCAAAGGTTATGTAGAGCAAGAAGCTTAGTTCTCTGTTTATCCTCCATCTCCATTAGCTCTTTGGGGTCATATCTAGAACATACGGGACAGCTACAGGGGAAGTAATCCAAATCATCCAACCTATATGTCCTCTCCCTTGTGAGGTATCTTCCATCTCGAGCGAAAATAGCATATGATGCTGAATCGAAGCTGTCTACGCCCAACGCTACTGCAAAGGGAATCAAGTGCGGAACGCCTCCTCCAAAGAGATGGAATACCTTCCCTCTACTCACATTTCTTTTGGCAGCGTAGATGGCTTTCGTTAAGGTTGCGTATTTATATCTCTCCATTAAAACTGTAGGACTTCCTAGGGCTAGCATAGAAAACTCAGAATTAGCATCGGCCTGTCTTGCAGAATGTTCAACAAGATCTAGAAATGAACCTCCTTGAATTGGATGTACCCAAATTACATTCTGATTTTCCTTTACGATGTCCAAGACTTCTTTGCCTCTAGCTATTGTTAAGTCCACAGTTCTTTTGGCTTCATCCCAATCATCAATATCACCTGTCGGAACGTCAAGAAAGACCCCTATGTCAGGCTCTATACTGGCTTCATATGTAACAATTTCTCTGTTCGAAATTTCTATTTCTCCGTACTCCAGAATCTGATATGCACCAGAATCAAGCATAATTATTGAATCCTTTCCATATATCTGGTGAATCTTATCAGGAATCAAATTATTCTTTTTTAAAATGAATGCATTAGTGATAAAATTTTTAAATCCTAAATTTTTAATTTCCTCAACAGTGATGTCGTTTCTTGAGGGATTAATAACTGGGAAAAATGCGGGGGTTTCGAGTTTACCGGTCTTGGTCTCTAACAATCCAATCCTGCCAGCTAGATCCTCATCCTTTGTTTCAAAATCTCCAATCATTTAACGTCTCCTTTTTTCTTCTTTGCGATATAATCATTATAGAGATCATAAATTCTTTGGGCCATTGGTCCGCTTCCTTCGACTCCACTCTCTGATACCTTTATTTTCTCCATTACAGTTATGACTCCGGCTTCCTCATATAATTTCACGTCACCCTGTCTTAATCCTAAAGTCTTTTGTAACATCTCAGCAAATTCCCTAACGTCAAACAAAGGTGGAGATTTTACGATAACTTCAGATATCATAAGACCGTTTATAAAAACCTTATAGTAGACATTATTTTCGTTGTCTTTTGCGTTAGCTAAACCGATTATAAAAGGGTTCAGCTCGTATGAGGAGAGGAGACCTGAGTAACTCCGGCCATTGCTAAGTTTTACTATCACGGTCTTGTCCAGCAAGGTATTCATGTCACCCATGATCCTTTTTGTACTGCTCATAAGGTTTAACCCACATAAAGTTAAAATAGGGGAATTTAAATAGTCAAGTGATTTCCTTGCCAGATACGTTCATATATTCAGAAGAATGCGTTGTAAGGTCTATAGAAAAGGGCCAACTAAGAGATTTACTTATAGTTAACCTAGACTGCAACAACCTATCAATGAATTTAGATATGATATCGTCCATTAATACTCTGAACGTCAATGAGAAAGTTAATGTGATCTTTTCTGCTAGTAAACCAGAATTCGGGGTCGATGATTTCTGCGCCCATGGTTACGTGGTAACTGAAAAAAGGAAAAAAATAGAGAATGAGGAAAATTTTGTGACAATAATTTCTTTCTTCGGCCCTTTATTACGAATTTCATCTAAAACTAGTTTTCTGGAACGGTATAAACTAAATATCATGGATCACATTTACTTCTGTATAAAGAAACAGTCAGTAGTAGTTCTTTCAAAATGAATTTTCTAATACAGATATAAAAATATAGTTTCTAGGTACTTCACCACAGACTTGACGGAGCCTTTCGAAAGTCGATTTATTGGTATAAAGAATATTTTGAAGAGTATATCAATTAATAACTATTTTATATAAAAATATATGATGCTGGAGAGTTAAATAAGTTTAAGATGAGATAAACTCAGTATGTATTTTCTGGTCTAGCGAGATTGATAAAATATCAATACCATCTCCTGAAGTCACATCCCTTTCGGCAGAGGCCCTTAGTGATTTAATAGCCAACTCCCTTCCCTGAGCCAAATTCATTGATTCCTTGTACTCAGCTTCTAAAACTCCTATAGCCACTCTAGCTCCAGAGCCAACAGCTGCATATAAGTCATCAAGTAGAGAACCAAGAGGATCTAGCACAAATAGGTTTGGTTTACCCTCATCTACTCCACCAAATAGAACCTCTGAGATAAATGGCATGTACTTGTATTGGTAGAGTAATATGGAAAGGAGTTTTGCAGCAGCCTTTGTTGTAATTGGTCTATTATTGTATAATTCATAATATTTAATGTTAGCATTCATTATTCTAGTTAAGGCCTGTAGATCCCCAAAAAGACCTGCTCCACCAATACCGAATCTACTGATAGGAAAAACTTTCTTTGCAGATTTACTTAGCACATATCCTCCGTAGCTTAGCCTTCTCACTGCACCTAAAACTATACCGTCCTGAACCTTTAGACCTACTGCGGTAGAAGGTAACTCTTCCATGAATATATTCCCCTATCCAATCTACATCGAGTCAGGGTTATAATATTTGTCTTAACCGACCAGACGCAGATTGGTTTTAGGTGGTTTTGGGCCCACGTGTTGCGTCCAGTCCCATTTCATTATATTATAATATTTTTTGTTAATTCGTCTATCTTTAGACTTTTTTGATCTCTAGTGGAAAGATTTCTTATGGTGACTTTTCCCTCTTCCTTTTCCCTTTTGCCTATAATTACCATGTGGGTAAAGCCTTGTTCAGCATAGTACGGAACTAACTTTGAGAGGGAGAGATCTTTTACGCCAAGAACTGAAACCAAACCCTCCTGTCTTAATAAGGAAGAGACCTTAATTCCGAAATCTACCACAGAGTTATCTAGCATAACCACCACTACCTTAACGTTTGGCTTAGGTAAATGATAATCTTTAGACAAGGCGTGTATAGTTCGTTCTATTCCTATCGCAAATCCAACAGCAGGAGTTCTTTGCCCTCCATAAATCTCAATTAGTGTATCATACCTACCTCCACCCGCGATACTAAAAGGTAAATCGCTCTTGATTACCTCAAAAATAGGACCAGTATAATACGCCAATCCTCTTACAAATGAAAAATTAAGTTCGTATCTAATATTAAGTGAGTTTATCACTTGCGTTAAGAGCTGTAACTTTAAGAACTCATCCTTTATTTGTGCTATATTATTTTTATCTGTAAATTCTATTAGCTCTTCTAGTTTTGGTGGAGAACTTCTGTTTGTCAGTAAGAAAAACAATTCTTTGAGCTTAGGCTGACCCTCCAATCTAGGTCTAAGAATGGCCTCGGCCTCATCTAGATTACCCTTATCCATTAAATGAAGTACGTGTTCCTGATCATTTTCGTTGAGAGAGATTACATTAAATATATGTCTATAAACCCCAATATTATTGAGTTTAATAGAAATTTTATCTTTTAATCCGAGATTATTGTAAAAATTTTCTAGGATATGAATAATTTCTATATCAGCTAAAATTGAGTCTGATCCAAGGAGTTCCACACCTGCTTGCCTAAATTCCCTATATCTTCCCAGTTGTGGTTCATCATATCTGTAAACTCTGCCTATATAAAAGAGTCTAACAGGTTTAGGGAAATGCTGTAAGGATTTTAAATATAGTCTCACGATACTCGGTGTTATTTCAGGTCTGAGAGCTAATTCCCTATTTGCCTTGTCTTTAAATACGTACATTGTCTTTCTAAGCTCTTCCCCACCCTTTATCGAAAATAATTCAAAATCCTCAACAATGGGCGTAATGGCTTCGCTGTAGCCGGATTTTTCTACAGTTTCTCTAAATACTTTTTCTACATATCTTATGATATCTGCCTTTTCATCAAAATAGTCCTCCATTCCTCTGACAGGTTCATAATCAATCATTTGTCCATTCACTTGTGTAAGCTGATCTCTTCAAGGTTATAATATGTTATATCTCCATACTTATCCACAATTGCCATCAATGCCTCAATTCTCATTGTCTTAGCAAAGCTAAGCACCTCTATTACTTTATTTAAATCGATGTTTTCATTTTCTGATATAGTGAAAACAATGGCATTAAGCTTGTTTGACTTATCGCTAATTCCTAGGCTTGATCCAAGGTTAAGAAAAGATACCTTCTTGCCCTTCATTCTTAAATCCAAATATACAACTAATTTGTTCCATATCATATTGTCAAAATTAAGCATTTGCCTTATGCTATCAAGAACAGTATCAGTGTCGCCTTCGAATATTCTTTCCGCTATGTTGCCTAACTGGCTACTTTCCATTTGATTGCTCAATTCAGCTTAGGTACTAAATTACTTTCGCTCAAATCCCCCAACTTTAACCTTTGAAAATACATGCTAATAATATCGATCTCAAAAGATTTCATATGCAACAGAAGTGTGAGATTTGCGGATCAGATAATATAATCCACGATGAAAAGAGAGGGGAGGTCATTTGCTCGAGTTGTGGGACAGTTTTGGATCGGATTTACTCATATCAATTTCCTCCCGTCGATCCAGATATTTTAACCCTTAAGAGCCCAGTTGATATAAATGAGAATAAACAGAATACAAGACTGATTAAGGAATTCGAATATATCTTTAAATCTACAAAGAAAGTTAGAAAAGTAAGAAAAATAAAGATAGATTTAAATCATAATGTATTTGGAAAACTAGCTCATTTCAAGCTATATACAGAGGATAGCTTGATAGCAATGGATATGTTAAAAAAGAACCCTAACGCTTTGGCGATATATAAGTATCTTAGTGACAACGGAGTATTCAGCGGAATGAAGTTTAAAAATAGGGTGATACTAGCTTTCTATTTATTGAATAATGGGGATTTAAATAAAATAAAAGATATTATTAAAGACTTACATGTAGATCTATCTAATCTCAAAAAGGTGTCAAAAAGAGTTTCCTACGACATGAGAATAAGGATCAATGAACTAGTTATGGACAATACTTGACTAGAGAATGATCGAAATACGACCCAAATACTATGGAGAATGAGGATAGAAAAGTTTTTATATAACCTCTTTCTAAGAGATGCTGAAAGGTGATCGTTATGGCATCACAAGCTACAGTAGCTACAACCCCAGAAGGTATCCCCGTAATAATTTTAAAAGAAGGTTCAAGTAGAGCCTTTGGAAAGGAAGCTCTTAGGGCAAATATAGCGGCTGTGAAGGCCGTTGAGGAAGCGTTAAGGACAACCTATGGGCCTAGAGGGATGGATAAAATGTTAGTTGACAGTCTAGGAGACATTACTATTACTAACGACGGTGCTACTCTACTAGACAAGATGGATTTACAGCACCCCGCTGCGAAACTGCTAGTGCAGATTGCTAAGGGTCAAGATGAAGAGACTGCAGATGGGACAAAAACCGCAGTCATTCTTTCAGGCGAGTTAGTTAGAAAGGCCGAGGACCTTCTATACAAAGAAGTTCACCCAACTATCATTATTAGTGGGTATAAGAAGGCTGAGGAAACCGCTATTCAAACCATCCAAGAAATTGCCCAACAGGTAACGATAAATGATGTGGACTTATTGAGAAAAGTCGCAATAACTTCTCTAAGCAGTAAGGCAGTAGCTGGGTCGAGGGAATATCTTGCTGACGTGGTTGTGAAAGCTGTCTCTCAAGTAGCAGAACTTAGAGGGAACAAGTGGTATGTAGACTTAGACAATGTACAGGTTGTAAAGAAGGCAGGTGGAAGTATAAACGACACTACATTGGTTTATGGTATAATAGTGGATAAAGAGGTAGTACACCCTGGGATGCCTAAGAGAGTTGAAAATGCCAAGATAGCTTTGATAGACGCTCCGTTAGAGGTTGAAAAGCCTGAGCTAGACGCTGAAATAAGAATAAATGACCCCACTCAGATGGAGAAATTCTTACAAGAAGAAGAGAACATAATAAAAGAGAAAGTGGATCTAATTGCTAGAACTGGAGCAAACGTTATTATTTGTCAGAAAGGGATAGACGAGGTAGCTCAATCCTATTTAGCAAAGAAGGGTATATTAGCTGTGAGGAGGGCAAAGAAGAGTGATCTAGAGAAGTTGGCAAGAGCCACTGGTGGCAGAGTTGTCTCTAACATAGAAGAGATTTCAGAACAAGATCTAGGTCATGCAGCTCTTGTAGAGGAAAGGAAGATAGGAGAGGACAAAATGGTATTTGTTGAAGGAGCTAAGAATCCAAAAGCGATTAGCATACTTATAAGAGGTGGCCTTGAGAGAGTAGTAGATGAGACGGAAAGAGCTCTAAGAGATGCTTTAGGTACTGTCGCAGATGTAATAAAAGACGGTAGGGCCGTTGCAGGAGGCGGCGCAGTAGAGATAGAAATTGCTAAGAGACTAAGGAAGAGAGCTCCTCAAGTAGGAGGCAAGGAGCAGTTAGCCATAGAAGCCTATGCCAATGCCTTGGAGAGTCTTGTTATGATACTAGTAGAGAACGCAGGATTTGACCCAATAGACCAGTTGATGAAGCTAAGATCTTTACATGAGAATGAGGCCAACAAGTGGTACGGAGTTGACTTGAACTCTGGACAACCAGCAGACAACTGGAATAAGGGGATAATCGAACCGGCTCTAGTCAAGATGAATGCCATCAAAGCAGCTACCGAAGCTACCACATTGATCCTCAGAATAGATGATCTGGTAGCTGCAGGGAAGAAGTCCGGAGGAGCCGGATCCAAAGAGTCAAAACCCGAAAATAAGCCTTCCGAAGAGGATTAAAATTTTTACATTTTTATTTTTATTATTACAGGTATTTTTATATTAGGCGCAGATATTATGGCTTCTCCTATCTCTAATTTGTCCATTGCATTGTAAAGCGAAAGGTCTAATGAAAGAGACTCCGCAAGTATTTTCTTATCAAAGTCAGATTTTATGCTATGAATAATTTTAGTATTTGTATTTTTAAGAACTTCTGGAGTAATTGAGGAAGGCGATTGTGAAATTATGCACAAACCTAAGCCAAATTTTCTAACTTCCGTTATGAGTTTTTCTAGAAATTCATTATCTTTATGAAAGTAATTGTGGGCTTCCTCTATGACTAAGAGAGCGTTCTGACTAGGTTTATTTCTTATATAGTAATCTGAAATTATTTTAATGATAAACATACTGTAAATTCTTCTTAATCTCAAGTTAGAAATAAAACTTAAATCTATAACCGAATTTAGGAGCTCATTTGGATCCATTTTTTCAATTTGATTATCAAATATTTTTTTAGCATCGCCTACAAATAGAAGATAGATCTTTCTCAGTAGTCCATACTTGACCTCCCTCATCCAATTTGATGTTTCATCTACACTTCGCAGGATTCGTATTAACGTTTTAAGATCAAATTTACCAACTTTCCTTATTCGTATCAAAACTGTATATAGTAGGAATTTTTGGGGGTCGGTCAGGTTAAGCACGTCACCTAATATTTCGACTATATCTTCTATATTTCCTAGCCTTAAGGGGTTTATCTTAAAGATATTGTCCTGATTTCTAATATTTAGAAATTTTAGTTTATCAATATATTCTCCGTGCCAGTCCAGAACTATGCTCTTGTAACCTCTTTCGTATAACCTTTTAATTAGAATAGATGCCGTGGTGGATTTCCCACTCCCTGTGCTACCAAAGATCCCAATATGTCTTGTAAGATCGGCGAGTTTTATTCCTGTTTTTACATATGTTAGGTCTGTTTTCATTTCACCTAGCTCAATATCATAATCGTTGCTTAATGATAGGTTAGTCGGGGAGTCTATTATCTTATGGTAAACTTTCGCATAACCTAAGTTCCCCCAAGAAGTTGGTACGGGTATTGATTTCTCAGATGTTGGAGAAATTTCCAGGTGTAAGTGAGGAGATACAGCCTTGCTAATGTCCTGCAGATCTCTAACTTCATTCAAGATATCATCCTCACAAGAAGAACATTCTTTAATTATCACGAGGGCAGAGGAGGCCTTTTTCTTAGAAAGGTTAGTAATTACATAATATTCAAAACCTACGTCACGCCTGCCAATGGTTTCCATCAGATTCTCTAATTCTTTTTGAAATCCCACATTATTTTTGTCTACTTCAATTCTTCCGCTTATTTTTAGAACGGCCCCCGTGAATGTTCTATTGTTGGATTTAATTTCAAAGATCTGATGTTTATTAACTGTATCTGAAATGATATTGTTCCGTCCGAGAAAGTATTGCGATAATACAGCAACTATACTTAACAGTATTGGGAGTACTAATAGGACTAACGGGAGATGATATATCTGAAATAATAGTAGAGCGACTCCTACAGATATGAGGATTAAAGGTGGTAAACGGGAATTCATGGATATGGTTAGATTTCATAAAGTGAACCTCTCACTCTATTGAAAATATAGAGTTTTTAGATAACGCTAGCCTCTCCTCATAAGTTTCTATACTAATGACATCACTAATATCTTCATCCTTGCAACATTGTATGATATAAAATTCCCCGGTGTATCCATCTGGAATTGAATTTTCCATTGCTTTTTTTATCTGATTTGTTGAATTTAGAAGAGAAAGGAAGTATAGTGTAGGGTTTTTAATCCTCCTTTTCTGGAAATTTTGGAAAAATATGTAGCATGCTTGTCTTATTACAGACTCGGGTGGCAAATTAATCAAAGCTTGACTTACGCAATTCCCGTCATAGTATATCAGCTCAGACTTACTTCCGATATGTGAAGCTTTAATCACTCTCATACCTATCCGCCGTGGTTAATTGGGATGATTTCAATCAAATCATCACTGCCTAAGTTAAGGTCATACGACTTCAATAATCTAATATCCTTTCCGTTTACTAATACCATGAAGCCGGATCTGATCCTGTTACCCTTTAAGAGAACACCTGTTTTATCGATGAACCTAAGTACATCTATTAATGACCCGGAAGGGACTTGGAGTTCCTCTCTTCCGAAAATATTTGATAGAGGCCCCTTTAGGATTATCTTTGTCATCTCACTCCTCTAACTGCTCTTGGTCTTCCTGCGGAGTAGAAGCTCTTTGAGTCTGTTTGGCTCTTCTTGTAATATAGCCAGCTATTCTGTTCCTGACTTTCTTAGAATAAACGTCAACTACCTGTTTCACGAGCTCTTTATTTTTTCCATAGTCAGTTGAGACCTGATCCTTGTATTTCTCGAATATTTCTTGTCCGATCCTTTTGATGTCCCTCGTGTAGATATTTCCCATTACATCACCATCTCCTCTTAAGTGAGGAAAGAAATTAAAATTTAGTCCATCCCTTGATCCTTGGAAGAGTATATACTAGGCTTTGCTTTAGCAACACTCTCTTCTTTCTTAAACCTATCCTTCAGTTTCTCGATTATGGTAGGTAATGTAGTATACTCCATTTCTGTGGGTTCTAGTCTATGTGGCATGAAAGGTCCATGTCTCCTCATATAATCAGTAATTATTGTAGCTGTTCTCCTAGTTTCATCAAAGGCTGGGTCATCAAATAGATCAGAGGGTCCAGTGAGTCTACCATTTTTAACGTTAAATCCTAATCCTATTAACCTAGGCGGTCCATCAAATCGTGTGGCTTTGGCATCTCTTTGAGATACAGGCATTAAGGGACCATAATGACTCCCTCTCATCCATCCTGGAACGAGATAGGGAAATGAAAAAGCCTCTAATGCCTCTCCAAGAGCAGGAAAACCGTGTTGTAGTCTGACTATTAATACAGGGTCATCTTTTCCAACGTATTTACCTGCAATAAGGTTTAATCTTTCAATAGACGTGACAGAACCAATCATATTGTCCGCTTTTCTATACACTCTTCTAACGACATATCTAGCAGGGGTACCTATTAGTCCTAATAAATAGTATATCTCCTCAGGAGAATTCAAAACCACACTTTGCCCCTCATAAACATCCAAGACCTCAAATTTGAATCCCTCATTCATCGTTGGGTCAATAACTAGACCTGCGGTGTTAAACGGATCAGCAAACATCTTGTACAGGGGGTAGTTGAACGCTCCTGGTTCGGTCTTGTCTGCCATGAAGATGGCTATTGGCTCAGAAGGTCTTTCTTCTATGTCCAGTTCGGCCATTCCAGGGCCCATTCCTTTCAGATTTCCTGAAAAGGTGTCCGAAAGGAGGTCTTGGCCCGCTGCATATAGCCCTAATTCCTTGGATACCTTTGTTGCCTCCTTGAAGGAATCCCAAGCTACTTCATGAACCTTGGAGTCGAGCTCTCCTCTGGTGTGGCTCATTATGAGTTCGAGGTCGTCCCCAACGTTGGTAATATAATAATCTAGGATTATTCCTTGTCTCTTGGCCTCAGCTAGAACCCTATTTGCTGCTGCCATGGTATCTGGGTGAACTACATGGTGACCAGCTAAACTACCTATATCAGCCTTTATTACGCTAACGGTAGTTCTCATGTTACGACATTTCTTTATATGGTATTAAAAATCTTGTTGTAGAAAACGGGATTGGAATAGTTTTCAGTTTTCTTTTTAAAGTATAGTAGTTTTTAAAGGATAAGCTCGATTCCCGAAATAACCTTGGCGCTGCGGCGTAAATTTGAAGCGTGGAATAGAGAGCGTATTGTTCTTGTTTACCATGTCTTAGTACATCTAATGTTCTCAAAAAATTTAGCATAAGAAATATCATTCTGTGATGGTCTCCATCGAATAGAACTCGTTCTTCTCTCTTTGAAGTCTATCCAGGTAACTTCCCACCTTATTGGCTCTTGGTCTGCCGGTTTCTGAGTCTCTACGAAAGGTTAATCCAACCTCCCTCAAGAACTTATTCATTCCCTTGCTAACTGATAATGGGACCGACGCATGACCGGACTGCCCTGGATTTCCTGAAAACACAATTATCCTATCGGCTATATAATCATGAATAGCCAGATCATGATCCACTACAAATGTAACGCTTTTCCTTTCCCTTGTAATTCTTTTTATTGCTTTGGCGACGATGTACCTCTCTCCCACGTCCAAGTATGATGAAGGCTCATCTAGTAAATATATCTGCGCTTCCCTAGCTAGAGCTCCTGCGACTAGAAGCTTCTGAAGTTCTCCTCCGCTTAGATTTTTAACGTGAGAGTCTAATAATTTGTGAAGATTTAATCTTCTTGTAACTTCAGTATAGAACCAAGAGGAAGAGGAAAGGGTATCCTTGCTAACAGAATCTAAATACTCTCTAACGCTTCCGTCATAATCTGGAACGATCCTTTGTGGTTTATAGGAAAGTGCAAGTCCCTGAGGTTGTACTTCGCCGAAATCGGGCTGAATATCACCTGCAAGTATTCTGATGAACGTAGTTTTACCTATGCCGTTGGGTCCGACTATGCCAATCACCTCCCCTTCTCTGGCAGATCCTCCTTCGACTTCTAAATCGAACCCATCTAGGCTTTTTCTAATTTCATTCCACTTTATTTTATCTTGTACATTTTTATTAAAATCTATATCAGTAACCTCTTTAAGAAAGAATTCTATTTTTGTATCATTTATTCTCATATTCTCTGCAGGCAAATATCCATTTAAAAAGTTATTGATTCCTACTCTGGCGGAGTAGGTCTTTGACACCTTTCCATAAACAGCGCTTTCTCCATATAATATAGAGATAAAGTCTGCCACATAATCTAAAACAATAAGGTCATGATCAACAACTATGGCATACTTATTCTTAGTTAGCTCTCTTATGGCTTTAGCCATGTTTAGTCTTTCCCTGATATCCAAGTATGATGAAGGTTCATCTATAGCATAAACGTCGGCTTCCCTTGCAAGTGCAGCAGCTACGAGGGTTTTCTGAAGCTCCCCACCGCTAAGCACTCTAACATCCTTGTTCCAAATTTTTTCCATGTAAAGCAGCTCTTTTATCTCATCTAGTTTGTTTCTCTCATCTACTTTCTTTAGCAGCTCCCCCACTTCTCCTTTAAGTAACCTGGATGTGTATTCTATGTATTGTATTTTATGTACGACTTTGATTTTTTTGTTATATAAGTTATAAAAATATGAATAGAGTTCCTTTCCCTTTAGCTGTTTAAGTACGAAATCTATTGAAGGTTGAGAGTCTAAGATTCCAAAATTTGGAATTATCTCCCCGCTAAATATTCTAAGAACAGTTGTTTTCCCAGCTCCGTTCTTTCCAAGAAGGCCGATAATATATCCACTCTTCAAAATAGGTAAACCAAACAATTCAAAGCCGTTAGTTCCATATCTATGTACTACCTCTTTACTGAAATTATCGGGAACGTTGACTATGGATATGGCCTCGAATGGGCACTTCTTAACGCAAATGTTGCACCCAATGCACGTCTCCTCATAAACTACGGGTTTGCCTTTATTTTCTTGGACTATTTCTATGGCCTTGCTGCCTGATCTGTTTATTGGACAAAATCTTACGCATTCCAGAGAACATTTGTCGGGTTTACAAGATTCGTAGTTGATTACTGCTACTCTCAATAAAGACACCCCTCTTATAAATAAAAAATTTCCTTCTTCCTTAATTTACCATTCGTCTTCTTCTTCCCAATCCTCTTCCCAATCTTCTTCCTCTATGTCTTCCCAATCTTCTTCCTCTATGTCTTCCCAATCTTCTTCCATCAACGCAAGCACCAATCTTTCCTTAATTGAATAGTACTTATAATTTTCGTCAAGTATCAAAACCATGATCCGACAAAAGTATTCTAGATTGTAGTCGATCATTGGGAAATGTATAGTATCTTGCGTAGAAAACTGTTAGGCTGAATGAAGTTATATTGATAATTTTTAATTAGATAGTCTCATAGGGAAAAACTCGTTCATGGGCCCGGAGGGATTTGAACCCTCGACCACGCGGTTATGAGCCGCGCGCTCTACCTAGCTGAGCTACGGGCCCACTCAACTTTCATAATCTTTTGTACATACTTAATCCCTGTTTTTAAGGCTTACGTCTTACCTGGATGTCTTGAGTAAATATAAACGCATTATTCCGTTAAATAGTGTAACTAGACCAAATCTTAGTAATCCATTGAAACGTAGTTATAAAAGGAAAAGAAAACCTCGCCCTTCAGGGCGGGGTGAATGTTTTTTAAGCTTTAGCGCACACTCTTCTTCATGACACTCCCTTCTGGTCAACTCCAATACCATGAGGAGCGGGAGCCGATCTCTCCGGCAATGCCAGAGGGGAATGTCAGGACAACCGTCGTTAGGCTATTTCCAAGTGGGGCACAACAGAAGAAAATAAGGAGGTTAGCAGATGCTTCAGCGAGGCTGTACAACGAGGTAAACTATGAGAGGAGGCAACAGTTCTTCAAGGACAAGAGAGTAGACTTCAAGGGCACTTGGGACAAGTACTACGAGAAGTACAAGAGGATCCTAGGATCTGCTAACGCGCAAGCTGTACTACAGAAGGACAACGAGGCTTGGTCATCTTTCTTCTCGTTGTTGAAGAATAAAGATAGCCTACCACCCTTCACTAAACATGTATCACCACCAGGTTACTGGAAAGAGAATGAGAAGAGGAAGTTAATCCTAGTTGTTAGGCAAGACCGCTATGAGGTCGACGAAGAGAGACGTGTACTCATCCTCAAGGACTGGAAGATGGAAATACCGTTTGCTGGTAGGCTAAGGTGGTTTGGTACACAAGGTAGACTAGAGGTACACATAGACGGGGACAAGTTCTACGCCCACATCCCTGTTGACGTGGGTAGGGTCACGACGAAGAAGAGCAAAAGACCAATGAAGGAGTCCCTCATCGTACACGGTGAGAGGGACAGGGTACAGGTGAAAACACCTAAAGGCGAGAAAGTAGCCTCAATTGACCTCGGCATAAACATGTTAGCGACAGTCACCGTAGACGACGGTACTGTCCTCTTTTACCGTGGCTCTACCGTGAAGGCTGACTACTTCTATTTCCAGAAGAAGGTCGCGGAACTAGATAAGTTGAAGGCTGAGGCTGAGAAAGTCCAAGAAACAGAAGCTAGGGAGGAAGTGTTAAGTGAAAGGGAACGACTATTTAAGAGACTATACCGCAGGCTCCTCCACCACTACAGGGCTTTGTCCTCCCACCTATCTAAGACGTTATGGCAGTTAGGAGTCTCAACTGTCTACCTTGGTTATCCTTACTCCATCTCTCAGGACAAGGGGAATAAGTTCACTTCAAACATCTGGTCTTACCGCAAACTGGTTGAGGCAATCACGGACAAGCTCCACGAGTATGGTATAAAGGCATACTTAACAGTTGAGTATAACACTTCACGTCTCTGTGCTCTCCACGGTGTTGTAGTTGAGAGGAAGCCTAGGGGAGTCGTCAGTTGTCCTTTAGGGCACAGACTGCACAGCGACATCAACGGTGCTCTAAACATAATGAAGTTAGGGATAAAGAGGACTGTTAACGTATTGAAAAAGCCTCTCTCTTTCCTCGTCTCTTCAAACGGAGTAACTCCCGTAAAGGGGAGTAACACCTCAGACCTCGGTGGAACCCTCGCCCTTTAGGGCGGGGAGGAGGTCAGTAGTTCATTTAAATGTTGATATTAAAGGATCTACTCAATAGGCCAGGGAACCATGTAAGGATCATAATATGATATATATTTATACTTGTTACTTTCGTTCAGATTCATGCAGTATAAAATCAAGGATATTTCATTAGCTGAAGCTGGGCATGCTCAGCTGGAATGGGCTGAGATGCATATGCCAGCCCTGATGTCAATCCAAAGGGAGATTGAAAAGAATAAACCTCTATCAGGAGTATCAATTGCTGCGGTATTGCATATCACCAAGGAGACTGGAGTTTTGGCGAAAACTTTGAAACTCGCAGGGGCTAAGGTAGCTCTAGCTGCAAGTAATCCTTTGTCTACCCAGGACGATGTTGCAGCTGCCCTAGTAAAGTATTATGGGATCAACGTGTTTGCCTGGAAGGGAGAAACGGAGGAGGACTATTATGAGAATATTAAAAAATTGATGGAATTCAAGCCAGAGGTAGTAATGGATGATGGAGGCGATCTCCACGCTTACATACATCAAAACGAGCTCTTCCAGAACATGGCTGGAGGAACAGAGGAAACCACTACAGGTGTTATAAGACTAAAGGCTATGGAGCAGGAAAAGGTTCTAAAATATCCAGTAATAGCAGTAAACAATGCCTTTACAAAATACCTTTTTGATAATAGATTTGGAACAGGACAAAGCGCTATCGACGGCGTACTAAGAGCTACAAATATACTGATAGCCGGTAAAACTTGTGTGGTAGTTGGGTATGGTTGGGTAGGCAGGGGGATAGCTTCGCGTCTTAGGGGCCTCGGCGGAAGAGTCATTGTCGTTGAGGCAAGTCCTCTAAGAGCTCTAGAGGCAATAATGGAAGGATTTGAAGTTATGTCAATGAGGGAAGCGGCAAAGATTGGCGACCTATTTATAACAGCTACAGGAAACATAAGGGCAATTTCAAAGGATCATATAATGGAAATGAAGGACGGAGCCATTTTAGCAAACGCTGGTCACTTTAACGTTGAAATTGATGTAGAAGGGCTAAGATCAATAGCAACAAGGAGGAGGACTATAAGGCCTTTCACAGAGGAACATGTCTTATCAGATGGGAGGAGAATATATCTACTTGCAGATGGAAGATTAGTCAACCTAGCAGCTGGAGAGGGGCATCCTAGCGAAGTGATGGATCTCAGCTTTTCCAATCAGGCATTATCTGTTCTTTATATAGTAAAGAAAAAAGGAACTCTTGAACCGAAAGTCTATGATGTCCCAACAGAAATCGATGAGAGGGTAGCTAGACTGAAGCTTGAGGCAATGGGTATTAAAATAGAGGAGTTAACAAAAGAGCAAGTAGAATACAGCAAGCAGTGGAAGTACGGAACTTAATGTGATTTAAAAGTAATTGATTTATATTGTATATTTTCTTCTCCGAACTTTTCTACACCAAATAGGATAAAATTATAATTCATTTAGCTATGCTATTTATTCTAGCATAGTGGGAGACGCTAAAAGATGGGCCCGCTGGGATTTGAACCCAGGACCTCCGCTGTGTCAGAGCGGCATCCTAACCAGGCTAGACGACGGGCCCCCAAGTCAGTATCATGTCATACCTAACTTAAAAAATTGAGGTTTGCAAGCCGTAGTCAACAGTTTCCGTGAGACCATCATGTTTATATAATCTGGATTGTTGAGGACTTTATATACCACAAGGGGTCTTGCCCTAGATGTGGGCCTGTATCCCGACAGGTCGGCAAGAGATGCGAAAAGTCGAAGATGCGCGTTCCCCCACCATCTAGGTGGGTCGGGGTTACCCCTTGGGGCGGAGGGATGAGAGCGAGTTCCCCGCTTGACCCCCGTGAAGCCAAAGGGCTGAGGGTTGATATCAAACATTATGAGATCCCATTATGAGATCCGATGAAACTCAAGCCTTGTGTAGGTAAGGAGTAAAATTCTTTTATTATGCTCAGAGTCCCGTTTAAACTATCCTTATACTGTCAAGAATACCTGGGTCATAGATTGAAGATGTCCTTAAGCCTAGTCTTTCTTTCTCTCTATTGAAACTGATCCTCTTCTTGAACTCTCTGATAGCTGTGGGCTCTCCGTGGTTCAGAAGAATGTTCTTCGGTTTGGGCGCTATATCCTCCAAGAACTTTAACAATTGTCTCTGATCCGAATGCCCAGAAAAGCCATCAATAGCTTTAACTTCCATGTTTACTTTGATATTGTCAATCCTCCCATCTCTCCCTATTATTTGAATTTCTCTAGCTCCGTCCCTTACCTTTCGGCCCAAGGTTCCTTCTGCTTGGTAACTCACAAAGATAATGCTATTTTTGCTATCTGGAGCTAGCTGTTTAAAGAACTCAACGGCAGGCCCTCCATTAAGCATTCCAGAGGTAGCTAGAATCACTGAAGGCTCACCGCTTTCCGCTATATCATCCCTGTACCCTTCTATCCTCTTAAAGAATTCAGAGGTAAACGGATTTTCATCTCTAAATAGGATGGAATCCCTTACTTCCTTTCCTAACCATTCAGGATACGCGGTATGAATTGCGGTGACCTCATCGAACAGTCCAGTAACGTAAACTGGAACCTCAGGTATTAGTTTCCTTTTCATTGCGTCATTTATCACCAGCATTATTTCTTGTCCCCTGCCAACAGCTAGTACTGGTATTAGCACCTTACCTCCGTTCCTTACTGTCTTATTTATTACATCCACCAAATCGCTTTCAGACTGCTCCCTATTTGTTTGAACTTGGGCTCCATATGTAGTTTCCATGATCAAAGTGTCAACTCTAGGGAACTCAGACACAGCTCTGTCCAGCAATCTAGTCCTGGCGTACTTGAAATCGCCGGTATAAACTAGGTTGTGAACACCTTCTCCTATATGTAGATGAGCCATTGCAGAACCTATGATATGGCCAGCGTTGTAGAAAGTTAACCTAATGTCAGGAGCAATATCTGTCACCTCCTCATAGTCAAGAGTAATGGTATGAAGAAGTTCCTTTCTCACCTCTTTCGCAGAATAGGGTAAGGGTCTTCCCTCTTTCTCAGCAACATCCAATAAGTCCAATTGCATTAAAGCCATTATATCTCTTGTAGGTTGTGTGGTGTAAACTGGTCCTTCATATCCATACTTGAAAAGGAACGGAATCATTCCGCTGTGATCCAAATGGGCATGCGTTAATACCACAGCGTCTACATCCTCAAGTCTAAGTTGGTCTATATCCAGCTTAGGAAACATCCTTTCTCCGAAATTCACGCTTGGATTTACCCCCACGTCCATGAGTATCCTACTTTCTGGAGTTTCTACTAGTACGGCAGATCTTCCTACTTCCTGAAACGCGCCTAAAGCTGTAATTCTAACATACCTATCTTTAAATAAAAGCTCTCTATGGATTCTCTCTCCGAAGGTTTTCAGGATCTTCGACCTATACTCAGTTTCGTTGTAAATATGAGTGAGTACTCCTTCAACTGTTCTAGATTTTATTGGAGGTTCCCGTATAATTACAGGTCTCCAGTAAGTTTCCATGAAAATTTTTTGCTGGATTAGCCCTCTTTTTCCAATAACAAGACCGGGTTTCTTAGCCTTTATTAGAACTTCTCCCAACTCATCATCAAACTTAATGTCTGTTACTTGAGCCTCTGGAGGAACGGAGCTTTTTATTATCTCGATGGTTTCCTTTTCATCCTTTCTCACGCTGCTGTCGGCCTTGATTACAATCCTCTTTTTTATTTCTTTCACTATTTTCTTTACTATATCCATTTTATCGTTCATAACCGAAGGGTTTTTTACATATACGGCTATCTCTGGCCCTTCAAATTCTATCCTAGTTATTCCGGCCTCTTTAGGTATTCCGTTGTATATTGATGATATTATACCTAGTCTAAAATTGGACACTCGTCTCACCAAAAACCAAGAAATACAACAACAATAGGTAATCCTTTATTATATTTAAATCTTCTTTCATTATATGGAGTTACAAGAGCATGTAATAGACCTGCCGAAGAAGGTATACGTTGGCAACGGTATACTCTCGAAGCTCGGAGACTATTTATATCAACTAAATGTGGTAGATCCTATTTTAGTAATTATAGGACCGACTGTACGGAAATTGGTACTAGGAGAGATTTTGAATAAAATAACATGGTTAGGGAAAGTTGAAATGG
This sequence comes from Metallosphaera tengchongensis, assembly GCF_013343295.1. Lineage (NCBI taxonomy): Archaea > Thermoproteati > Thermoproteota > Thermoprotei > Sulfolobales > Sulfolobaceae > Metallosphaera > Metallosphaera tengchongensis. Next base: position 1,003,082 of record NZ_CP049074.1, read on the forward strand.
TAGAAGTAAACAATTCATCCATTGAGGAAGTTAATAGAACAGAGGAAATAGCCAAGAGGGTCAATCCAAAATTTATTCTTGGGATAGGCGGAGGCAAAACAATTGATGTAGCAAAGTACGTTGCGTATAGGCTAAATATTAATTTCATAAGTATTCCAACTGCCCCATCTCATGATGGAATAACCTCTCCGTTCGCATCCATAAAGGGTTTAGGAAAACCTGTTTCGGTTAAAGCAAAGACTCCCTACGCAATTATAGCAGATATACTCGTGTTGAGTTCAGCTCCAAGAAGGCTCATAAACGCTGGCATAGGTGATACGATAGGAAAATTAGTGGCTATTAGAGATTGGAAGCTCGCATCTAAACTCACGGGAGAGTATTACGGTGACTATACTGCTTCGCTAGCCCTTCTTTCAGCAAAGCATGCATTAGCATGTGCTAAAATTATACATAGGGACTTGAAGTATAGTGTCAGGTTACTCACAGAAGCCTTAATCAGCAGTGGCGTTGCAATGGGTATGGCTGGTAGTACTAGGCCAGCTAGTGGTTCGGAGCATCTGTTCGCTCATGCCGTAGATTTACTGCAGCCTAACGCAGCCATGCACGGCGAACTAGTTGGGATAGGAACGATACTAATGGCCTATGTACACGGAATTAATTGGAAAGAGATACGTAACGCCCTAAATAAAGTGGGCGCACCAACTACTGCAAGACAACTAGGGATCCCCAATGATATAATAATTAAGGCGCTGACTATTGCCCACACCATTAGGCCGGAAAGATATACCATCCTAGGAGATAGAGGTCTAACTTGGGGATCGGCAGAAAAAATAGCGCGGGATACTGGCGTTATCGAGTGAGGAGCTGTTTGGTGTACGTTTCCTCATATATGACTTGGAAGTCCTCTAGCACGTAATTTATGACTTCCCTAGCAAGTAAAAGTTTCCTTGTCTGTAGGTCTTCCAGAAGGAATATTTTGTCTGGTACACGAACCTTCAGAACCTTACTGTCGTTGAGTAGTTCGAAACCCGGCTTATCTGAGGTGGGGAACCACCTATCTATGAGAGCTTGAATCTTTTCATTTGTCTCCGTTATGTGTTTTACCACCTTGACTTTGTAAACCAAGGTTTCCCCAGCCAATGGATGATTTAAGTCTATATACACCCTGCCACCGCTCACGCTTTTTACGATTCCAAAGTTCCCATCGGAAAATCTGACAGGCATACCTGGATAAGGGGTCATACCCTGCTTCCTCAGCTCTCCCAAAGAGACTACTTTCACCTTGGACGGATCTCTTTTTCCGTAAGCATTTTCAGGTGAAATCTCTATTTCTTTTTCCTCATCCACATTCATGTTATAGAGCGCGTCTTCGAGTCCCTTGATTAACCTATGCTCTCCTAGGATGACCAATTGAGGCCCGTATTTCTTGTCTTCACTATGAATATCAGCCTTCTTAGCTTCCTCCTCAATGGTAGTGTCTATAACCCTTTCTGTGTTCTTAATTTTCCCTACATAATCAACTAGTAGGAAATCCTTGTCCTTGAACATAATAACCAAAGCAGTTACTAGCTAGAAGATTTAAAATTACTCATGGAATTGATAAAACGCTTTGTACATAACCTTCCGGTCGGTTAATATTGAAAACGAATAATAAGAACAGAGGCTCTAGACTCGCTATATATTCTTAAGAAATAATTTGACAAATGATCAATCATGTTTATGGAGATATAGAGTTAGTCACTATTTCCTAAGAGAAGACAGTGCGGGGGGCGGGATTTGAACCCGCGCAGGACTACTCCAGTAGGGGTCTCACCAAGGGTCCTGAGCCTACCCCCTTTGACCATGCTCGGGCACCCCCGCACATTAGATCATAAGCTTGTTTCTATTTAAAAAATCATGCGTGTTGCAGAACCCTAGAAATATCGCCGGGGGCGGGATTTGAACCCGCGCGTCTCGGAGAGACAGTAGGTCGCACGCTTGCTTGCTGGAAAAGGTCTCGAGCCTACCCCCTTAGTCCACTCGGGCACCCCGGCATATAACTAAGGAAAAGTAGAGTTAAAAAATCAAGCAGGAACTGTGACTGGATTGGCTTCTGTGGAGATCCTTGTTTCACTGAGTATTCTTTCTCTGATATGTTTCGGAATATTGAATAGCATCGAGTGCGTCTCACCGTCATAAAATCTCAGTCTTCCATCAATCCTGGTTTTCAAAAGTTCGTTTACAGCATCTGAAGATAGAGTGTTAGGAGTTGTGTGATTGCTAGCATAAACGAATCCCCATAGACCATCGAAAGAAGGTACGTATGTGATAGCTACCGCTACGTTTCTGAATACTGTCTTCATTGTATTATATATTGCAGAAAATGTTTCAACACTGAATGAAGGGGAAGTTGCCTGCGTAACAACTCCGCCATCATCTTTGACTATATTGCTTATCCTCTTGTAAAATTCTCTAGTATAGAGTTTGTAAGACGAGTTACCCTTAATTGGGTCAGTTAGATCAAGGATTATACCGTCGAAACTCTCGCGGCTATTATCTACATAGTCAAGAGCGTCACCGATCACTATCTTGGATCTAATGTCATCGAAAGCTCCCTGATGCCATTCCGTAAGATATTTCTTGGCAAAATCTACAACAGCCTGATCTATGTCGACCATTACGACCTTTTTTACGCTTTTATGTTTTAATACTTCCCTTAGGGTAGCTCCCTCGCCTCCACCTAGAATTAAAACTTCGGAGGGATTTTTCACCGAGAGCAACAAAGGATGAACCAGTGATTCATGGTATATGAACTCGTCAGAGACTGTAGACTGTACCTTACCATCAATTATAAGGGATTTACCAAACCTGGTTAAATTAGCTACCATTACTCTTTGATACTTAGTGACCCGATCCTCAATAACTTGATCTATGTGATGTGCATGAAATTCAAATGACGACTGCCACTCTATATGCCAACTCCAACCGTAGTCCATTACTTTAACCTTACCCCGTTCACCTTTTTAGTTTTCCAGCTGTATCTGCTAATTCGCTTGGATTTCCCAAAACCGCATGCAGCACATTTGTGTTTAGTGGGATTGTATGAATTCCTTCCGCATCTCCTGCATCTAATATGGCTAGGCGCTTTATTCATTTTTCCAAAAGACGGTGTTCCTTTCATCTAAACCCACCTACTGTTGAATAGGGGAGATAAGAATTACATTATCTCCTCTGATGACGATCGTTCCCATCTTTTTGCCACCACCATCGCTCTGGATTTCCTCGGAATCAGAGAGAACCAAATTCATATGTTGATCATAACTTTTTAGCATCCCTCTTACTTCCTTGTTCCCCTTTAACTTTACTAAGACTAAGCTACCAACCGACTCAGCTAGTAGCTTATGTGCAGTTTCAGCCATTAACTATGACCCCTTATAAGAGATGGTCTTTATCCTGTTTATAAATTGAGTGGATCATTGCCAGCATAAGAGCTGTTGTTGATTTTTGTCCTGTTTAGGTTCTCTGTTACTCTCGAGAAGGTACATCTGGCTTTGCTCATTTCAATTTATCCTGTATTTTGAAAGCTGGTGTAGCCTTTTCCCTTTGAAAATGAAACTAAATACAACAGCGGAAAACTTTTATGGTCACAATGGAATTCTAACTTGTCCCACCGTAGCTCAGCCCGGTTTAGAGCGCCCGGCTGTAGATAAGGGGCAGTTACCGGGTGGTCCGGGGTTCAAGTCCCCGCGGTGGGACTCTTGAAAGATCATTTTCCACATATGTATCTACGGTTTGATAGCTTTCCAATTAAAGTAAGTATTGATAATAAGTTTTAAGGCTGCCGAGCGTGTTAATCTCAGAAGAAGTAGTTGCAAAGTACCAAAAGAATTGTTACTTTTATGCAAGGTAGAGGTTCTTAGGCCTCTAACTAATATAGGTCAAGTTCAATATCGGAAAGATGGGAGAAACAGGAGTTATGCTTATCTGTGAGATCTCATCTTTCTTCTACGGTCAAACGTTATGCGAGGGGTTTTCAAGTCTTGGAGGAATTGAGGGAAAAAGACATCCCTAATCTTGACCAGTGGGGACTCTGATTGAACTAGTATCGATTTAGTGTCGAAGATCGCGTTAAGAGACTTCTGTTAAGAAACTGACCTCCTCCCCGCCCTGAAGGAGGGTATCACTGAGGTCTAAGGCGTTACTCCCTTCACGGGAGTTACTCCGTTTGAAGAGAGGAGGAAGGAGACAGGTCTTTTCACCTTGTCTACAACTCTCTTTATCCCTAATTTCATTATGTTGAGAGCACCGTTAACGTCACTGTGGAGCTTATGGCGTAGGATAGTTAACTACTCCCCTAGGCTTCCTCTCATCTGAAACTTCGTGAAGTGAACAGAGACGCGAAGTGTTGTACTCGACGACTAGGGACGCCTTTATACCGTGGTTGTGGAGCTTATACACGATTGCCTCAATTAACTTAGGATAAGACCAGATGTTTGAAGTGAACTTATTACCCTTGTCCTGAGAGATGGAGTAAGGGTAACCAAGGTAGACTGTTGAGACTCCTAACTGCCATAACGTCTTATGAGGTGAGAGGCTAAAGTCCTATAGTAATGAAGAAGTCTACTGTACAGTCTCTTAGAAAGTCTCTCCCTTTCTCTTAGCACTTCTTCCCTAGCTCCAGTCTCGTGAATTTTCTCTGCCTCAGCCTCTAGTTTGTCTAGTCCTGCGACCTTCTTCTGAAAAAGAAGTAGTGAAAAAGAAGTAGTGCTCCTTTACTGTAGAACCACGGTAGAACAGAACAGTACCATCGTCTACGGTAACAGTTGCTAACATGTTAATGCCTAAGTCTATTGAAGCTACCTTATTACCTTTAGACAAGGCTTTCTGTATCTTATCCCTCTCAACGTGAACTATGAGTGACTCCTTCATTGGCTTACCAGTCTTCTTTGTTGTAACCCTACCTACGTCAACCGGTATATGTGCGTAGGACTTGTCGTCAATATGTACCTCTAGCCTACCTTGTGCAGACCACCTTAACCTCCCCACAAACGGTATCTCGATCCTATTCCTATCACCAAATTAAGGTGCGGGGGGCGGGATTTGAACCCGCGCAGGACTACTCCAGCGGATCTCCCATTTAGCGATCTTAAGTCCGCCCCCTTTGACCATGCTCGGGCACCCCCGCACTAGCATACTCTATCTTACTCTCCCTTAAAGATTTATCCGAAAACTTATTTAGTTCTATTACCTTACTCTTGCCGGGTTTATAATGGTAAAGCATTCTAGAGGCAACAGGACTAGAAGCAGGAAACTCCTTAAGAAGTCCCCTAGAGAACGTGGAGGTGTCCCATCTCTAGGGAAATTAATGGTGGATCTATCTCAAGGGCAGGCAGTAATAGTTGATATTAATCCATCAATTCATAATGGGATGCCACATAGGAGATATCAGGGAAGAATTGGAACTGTCTTAAATAAAAGAGGAAAGTCATACGAAATTAAAATTAAATTGGGAAAAAAGGAGAAAACAATTATAGTGAGACCGGAACATTTACGTGTTACTAAGTCGTGATGTGATTTTTATGTCTTCTTTTCACATAATAGAGGAGAACGATATTCCGTATTCAGTCGCTAAGGAAATTTTGCAGAGTTTTATACAAGGAGTATCTTCCTCCTCATTGTTACAGAAGACCTTTGAGTACCTCAATGCGCTAGAGAAGTGCACTCCAGAGAATGCTAGGAAGTTGATGGAAGACCTCTCTCAATTCGTCCAAAAAAAAGAGGTAAGGGCTATGATAAGCAGTTTATGCCCCGAAAATGCGGATGAGCTTAGGGCAATACTTGTTATGGAGGGTAGAACGTTATCTCAAGAGAATATAGAAAAAATTTTGAATCTGATAAAAAGCTATAAGAACAACTGATTGTCTTTAATATTTTATCTACATAACCATAGATTGTGGCAGTATGAGTAAGAAAGGGCCAAGAGAGAGGTTTGTTTACGTTTTGGACTACCTTAGAAACGGCAATCCGGTAGATAAACATCAATGGCATAAGAACAAGCCCTTAGTTCAAGTGGTCGGGCAGGACTTCTTTATACTCATGGAGGCCATTCCCCTGAGAGAACCCTTTCAAATAGAGGAGAAGATAGATAGGGATAAGGATCCTCCTCGAATCAAGGTGGACGTGTTAATAGAGTACGATGATCTTACCTCTGTAGCAAAAGACACTTTGAATAGAGTTATTGCAAAGATAGTGGAGGAGAAGGAAAAGGAATTCGTAGCTTTCTTCAATAAGGCTGAACCTCTCACACTAAAGTTACACACCTTAGAGCTTCTGCCAGATATAGGAAAAAAGACCTTAAGAGTTATACTGGAGCAGAGAAGGGAGTCCCCTTTTATGACCTATCAAGATATCCAGAACAGAGTAGGAATTAAAGATGTTAAAGAAATTATAATTAAACGTATTTTGACCGAGATGAAGCGAGAGGACAAGTACTACTTGTTTGTATATCCTACCGAAACGGAACAGAAGACTCAGGAGAGTAAACAGAGGATGCAAGAACAGACCCAGGATTCCAAACAGAAACAGGAGCATATTTATATAGGCTACCTCGATAAAGTTAAGGAGAAATGAGGCTTTCACAAAATTTTTTGATTAATAGATTAATTCTTTCTGATATAAAAAATTATATATCGAAATTAAGACCTTTAATAGAGATAGGATGTGGAAAAGGATATTTGTCAGCATACGTGAATCCGGACATATGCATAGAGATTGACCAGGATCTCCTTTATCTCCTAAAGGAGTACAATCCAGTTCATGCCGATGCTAGATTCCTCCCTGTTAATAGGGGACAGATCGTTTCATCTTTGCCGTATTCGATAACATACGAATTTTTTGACCAAATCACTCAATTTAGTGATATTATTAGGCTCACTCTCATATTGCAAGAGGACTTCGTTAAGAAGGTTTTAGAATACCCTACATATATTTCATTTCTAATTAATTTTTACTTTAACATAATGAAAGTATATTCAATACCACCGTCTGCGTTTAGACCAGAACCTAAAGTTTTTTCATCTTTAGTAATTTTTGAAAGAAAAAGGAAATTTATTCCAGAAATAAATAGCATAATTAAGTGTATCTCCTTCTATAGAAATAAGTCGCTCAGAAACGTATCGAGACTTTGTGGCTTAAATTCATCCAATTCCAAAAAGGTAAGAGAGTATAAGCCATGGGAGATAGAAGAATTATTGAATTCCTTGGGTTTAAACTATGCTTAAACGAGAATGTATACGAGCCCGCAGAGGATTCCGAACTCCTAGCTTCCATTTTAGACCTGACAGAGAAGGAAAAAGTAGTGGATGTGGGATCAGGGACAGGAATCTTGAGCTTAGTTTTGTCTAAACGAGATATTAGAGTCCTGGCGATTGATATAAATCCGTTTGCTAGTGAAGAGACCTTATGTTCAGCTAAAATCAACGATGTCGATATTGATGTAATTAACTGTGATGGGCTATCCTGCGTAAGGGATGGTATTGTTTTTGATGCTATAGTTTTCAACCCTCCATACCTACCTGTTCAAGAAACAAAGGAATGGATAGGATTCAGTTGGTCTGGTGGAGAAGGAGGGTTAAAGGCTCTTGAGAAGATATTGAATGATTTTAAGGCAAAGCGGGGTTATTTCGTTTACTCCAGTTTCACTGATGAGGAAAAACTCAATAAACTGTTGGAGAGTAAGAGTCTAAAATTAGTTAAAAGAAAAGAGATTGTAAAGGGTTTCGAAGTGTTAAAGGCGGTGGAGGTAGTTGTTGAGGGTTGTCCTTGTGGAGCCTGAAGGAGAGTATAATGTGGGATTTATAGCAAGATTATGTAAAAATTTTGGAGTAGACGAACTATATATAGTGAATCCTAAGTGTGATTTAAAGAAAGCAGTAGAATTTTCCGCTAAGGGTTCAAGTATTTTACTTAACTCTAAGGTTGTTGATAAGTTTACGGACGCCATTTACGATTTGGATCTTAAAATATCAACGTCGAGCATAGCAGATTCAAAAGGCGACATGTTACGGAAGTCCATTTCTCCTTGGGAAATGATAAATTATTTAGATAAAAACAAAATAGGGTTGATATTTGGGAGAGAAAGTGTAGGTTTAACGAGAGAAGAAATCTTTATGACAGATCTTCTTGTTCACATTCCTGGGAATCCAGACTATCCAGTACTTAATTTATCCCATGCTGTAGGAATTATCCTATATGAAATATGGAGATCCAGGTTAACTAGCAAGGAAAATTCCGGGATTTATCATGGCGCAATTTCATCAGATACTCTAAAACTGATAGATAAGTACCTTCTCGCTCTTCACGACTTAGTGAGAAAGTCAGACAGTGACGGAGACATGTACTTAGCCTTAAAAAGATCCATTATTAGAGGATTAAAGGACGAAGAAGAAGGTAGAGCTATAGTGAGATTCCTCAGAAAGACCTACATGAAAATAATACATAGCAATGAATGAGTTTTTATACCTTTTACAGTAGATGTTTCATCAATGTCAGCTAGATCCAGTGCTAAAGGTGGCAGTGGTGCTCTAAAAGATAAATGGAAGATGAAGAAATGGTTCCCCATTTACTCTCCGAAAGTTTTTGGTGAGATATCTTTAGGGTCTACACCAGCCTTTGATAGTTCTCAAGCTATCGGAAGGAAAGTAGAAGTCACATTATACGACCTTACAGGAGACCTGAGCACTGTTTACGTTCATCTTTACTTCAAAATATCCAGAAATGAGAACGATAAATTATTTACAGACTTTGCAGGGCATGAGCTTTCAAGGGATTATGTTAGATCACTGGTGAGAAGGAAAAGCTCGAAGATAAACAAAGTAGTGGATGTTACCACTAAGGACGGATATGTACTTAGGGTCAAGGCTTTGTCCCTCACCGCTTACAGGATTCACAGAGAGCAGACTACTGCCATAAGGAGAATCATGGAGGATATTGTTAGAAAGTCAGCGGAAAGCAAGACTTTCGATGAATTTGTTCAAGATATGATATTCGGAAACCTGGCTAATAATATCTTTAATGAGAGTAAGAAGATAGCTCCACTTAGGAAAGCGGAGATAGAAAAATCGAAAGTGATTGCAGTCCCCTCTGTTAAGGAGGTTCAGCAGGTAGTTGAAAGTAGTAATCCTAGCAGCGGGTAAAGGAGAAAGACTAGAACCTATAACCCACACTAGGCCAAAGCCGTTTGTTCCAGTTCTAGGATCAACTTTAGTTGAAAGAACTATCCAAATTATACGTAAGGCTGATCCAAAATCGGATTTTTTCATTGTAGTCCCAAAGGACAGACCAAATGAGTATGATGCCTACTTCTCCAGGCTCCATAATATAAAATTAGTTGAGCAAGGTGAAAAAAGAGGTACTGGAGGAGCACTGTCGTCTCTCCAATCAATTGACGATGAAGTAGTCGTTGTTTACGGTGATGTTTATCTCGAAGAGATGGGGATAAGAAGAATATTCGAAACTGATGGTAATGCGATTCTCGGGGTCCGCGTGCAGAATCCTTCTGAATATGGGTCTCTGAAGATGGATAGCGAAGGCAACTTGATTGAAATCGTGGAGAAGAGCCCAAATCCGCCATCAAATATCGTCAATGGTGGAGTATATAAGTTAACCTCCGACATATTTAGTTTCATCGATAAACTAGAAAAATCTCCACGTGGAGAATACGAGTTAACTGATGCTGTAACTAGGTTAGCTTTAACGTCTAAGGTAAAGATTGTAAAATACGACGGTTATTGGAAAGATGTGGGTAGACCCTGGGATATACTAGACATAAATAAGCATGAACTTGAACGGCATGAGACTTCTTTGAAAGGGGAGGTTGAGGATAACGTTAAGATCTATGGAAACGTAATTATAGATGAAGGAGCCAAAGTACTCTCTGGGACTCGAATAGAGGGTCCAGTGTATGTAGGACGGGGCAGCACAATTGGTCCCAACTCCTATATAAGACCTTTTACAGTAATGGCTAGTAACGTTAAGATAGGAACATCTGTCGAGGTAAAAGAATCAGTCATCATGGAAGATACGAAGATACCACATTTAAGTTACGTAGGTGACAGCGTAATAGGAGAAGATGTTAATTTCGGGGCAGGAACTTTAGTAGCTAACCTGAGGTTTGACGAGAAGGAGATATATGTTAACATTAAGGGAAGAAAGGAGAGCTCAGGCCGGAAGAAATTTGGAACTATAGTTGGAGCTCACGTTAGAACCGGGATTAATGTGTCGATTCTTCCAGGAATAAAAATAGGAGCATACGCTAAAATTTATCCAGGATCTGTTGTGGATAGAGATGTCGATAAGGCTGAATTTTTCAAAGGGTTACGCTCTAGCTAGAGAAGATACTATCTTGATTACGTCTCCGTCTTGAAGAACGTAATCCTCGCCCAATCTGGTTTTCCTTCTTGCGTCCACAGCGTACAGAAACCCTTTGCCGAGATCGGTATGAATGCTATATGCTAAATCTTTAGCTGTTGAGCCCATTTCCAACAATAGGACATCTGGTAATACGTCTCCGTCTTTATTTGTGAATTTCTTTTCGTCCTCGACAGGATAAACCGAAATCAAATTTAAAGCACCGAAAACTGCCTCATTTATTGCTTGCTGAACTCCGGTATTTCCGTATATTTCAAGAACATTAGTCTTGATATATTCGAGTGCCTTGGCTTTCCTCTCATCCAAGTTACCCGTTAGTTTGAAGTTTCCATCTCCTGGGATGTACTTTATTATGCCAGCCTTGGCAGCCTTCCTAAGGGCTAGCTCAGATTCTGCGCTTACTGGAACTACAAAGGGGTATTTGCTCTGAAGTCTCTTTATGTTCTCCCTTGCTATTGTAACATCAGCCTTGTTTGCCGCTATTATTATTGGCTTAGAGACTTCCCTTAATTTTGAGCTAAACTTTCTTAGTCCTTCTTCTCCCCATTGAAGAAGCTTGACGTTCTCTAAACCACTTGCCTTGAGAGCTTTAATGAGATGTTTTCTGTTTACGGAGAGACCAGAGACTTTAGTTAAGAGTGATTCTATAATATCCTTACCGCTGAGATCAGTTGTTCTAGCAAACTTTTCCCAGTCTTTCTTTAATATCGAAAAGAACCATTCATCTATTTCTTTGGTAACAAATTCAATATCAGCTTCAGGATCCCTCGAACCTGGTTGTATAGCAACACCTTCTTCGTTTGTGGAACCGCTTGCGTCTATTACATGTATTAATACATCGGCCTTCCGTAAGTCGTCGAGGAACTTGTTCCCAAGTCCTCTTCCCTCGTGGGCGCCCGGTATCAACCCAGCAACGTCCACTAGCTTGATTGGAATGAATCTGTAGTCTTCTACGCAAATAGAGTTCTTTGGGTTGCAGACTACCTTCAGTTCAGTATGGACACATTTTTTCTTAGCATAAGCGATACCAACGTTGGGCTCAATGGTAACAAAAGGTCTGTTAGCTATTTCGACGTCTAACATGGTTGCAGAGGCGAAGAACGTGCTCTTTCCAACGTTAGTTTTCCCTATTAATCCAACTGTTATCATGGTGTTTCTAGACATAATTAGGTACCGTTCAGTTTTTAAGTAGATGATGATTACCACTATAGGAGAAAGATTATGGTAGCTTCGGCTTACTCATTTATGTCGAAAACGTGGTCTAGCGATGGCTGGAATAATGTGATGAAGAAGAGGTTAGTACTTTGGAGGAGCCAGAACACGGTTACAAGAATTGATAAACCTACTAGAATTGATAGGGCGAGGTCTCTGGGATACAAGGCTAAGCAAGGAATAGTCGTGGTTAGAGTAAAGGTCGAGAAAGGAGGTATGGAAAAGCAGAGACCGAATAGTGGAAGGAGACCAAAAAGAATGGGAGTTTACGGTTTCTCTCCAGCCAAAAGTCTGCAATTTATAGCAGAGGAGAAGGCAGCCAAAAAGTATCCTAATTTGGAGGTGTTGGGGAGTTATTATGTCGCAGAAGATGGTTTATATAAATATTATGAGATAATACTCGTAGATCCCAACCATCCAGTTATAGCCTCTGATCCCACATTAAAATGGGTCAGAAATCCCGCTAACAATGGAAGGGTATTTAGAGGGTTGACTTCATCTGGAAGAAGAAGCAGGGGTCTTCTCAGATCCAGAGGTCTGAAGGGTACTCCGCACCAGAAGATAGTTAAAAAGTTGAAGGAGAGGGAACAAAAGAAAAGACATGAAGCTTCTAGGTATTATAGGCTAGCCAATTATGATAGAGTTCCAGGAAAGTAAATCATGAGAATAAACAAGATTTCAGCCTCAGTTTTTTGCTATTCGACTGAGGATGAGGCTAGGGTACGAGATGCTCTATTACTTCTTTTTAATAACGTGATCCAGGACAATGAAATTCTAAGGATAAAAGTGGAAGGTCATTACGGTGATCCAATCATTACCCTGAAAGCCGACCTAGAGGGTAAAAGAGCTACAGACGCTACTTCGTATCTTTTGTCTAAGCTAGATACTGCGGACATAGTTTACCTTCTCTCTACGATTACTAGCAGGAGCCAGGGGAATAGGATTTACATTAGGGTAGATAAGCAGGCTCTAATCTCTCAAAGGAAGGTCCTACTTAAGGACGGAGAGGATGTCATAAAAATAGTTCTAAGTCTCAAGGACAATATAAAGGAATTTATGGAGGTTCTGAAACAACTTGCTAGTGGAAACATGTCTGTTTAACATTGACATTAAAGGCGTCCTAGACTCGCTTGGCTATAATGCGTACCTTTTGGAATCCAAAGTGAAAGTGAAGGATATTACTTTAAATGATGTAAGGATGAGAAAGACATTTCTTCATGAGAGGGAATTTAATCGGTATTTTTCAAAAAATTCCAATACAATTTACTTCGTTAAACCTTCAAGTAGATCTGCCATAATAAAGGCTCTAAACGATCCCAGGGTGAACGGAATTTCGGTTGACAATTCTAATTACAAGTTAGTTAAGAAGAATTTATTAAATTTATCGATATCGAATAAGAAATATTTAGAGATTATACTAAATAGTTCATCATCGGAGGTTATAAGAAGGGCTATAGAGTGGGGGTATAGAGGAGCGAGGACTATTTTTTCAATATGTGTAGAAAAAGTCTCCGACATATGGTCGCCCCTCAGTGTCTTTAATTATCTGATACTTCACGGTGCATCACCTAGTTACGTAGCGTCATGGTTATTCACATATCCATCGGAGCTGTTCATCAATGGAACAAATGTATATTGATCTAGGATTTCTAGTATGGTTAACTTTACTTTCTGTTATAATTTTTTATAGAACTAGAAATTCTAGAATTCCCATAATATCGTATAAAGAAAAAAAGATTCGAAAAAATAAAAAAAGATATGTAGTATTCAGGATATTGACTTCATCAAAGAGTATAGACCCTTCACAAATTGAATTCGCGGTGAGGAATGCTGTTAAGGAGTTACTTGGTAAGATCTGGCTAGAAATTTCGAATCCTCGTATTATAGCTTACAACGAGTCTTCCTTAAGTGGCATAATCTCGACTAACACATTGGGATATAAGGTAGTTATCGCTTCTTTGCCTCTCATCAAGACAATTGGAAATGAGGAGGTTATCTTGGTACCTTTTAAAACAACCGGAAGTTTAAAAAAGGCAAGAAGCCTCATAGAATCTAGATGATGATGCCGTCCCAGACTGCTAGGTGATGTTCCCTGCGACGATCTGATAAATTATGACACTTTTATTAGCCTCTAGGCGTCGTATAAATTGATGAAATATGGCATTTGGACCAGCCGCAATGGGATACGATAGGGCTATAACAATCTTTTCTCCAGACGGTTCACTCTACCAGGTGGACTATGCCTTTGAGGCAGTAAAGAAGGGATGGACCACTTTGGGAGTTAGAACAAGGAACGCAGTTGTTATTTTGGGAGAGAAGAAAAAAGCCTCTCAGCTACTGGATGTCGATAGCATAGAAAAGGTCTTCCTATTAGATGACCACGTAGGATGTAGTTTTGCTGGATTGGCTTCGGACGGAAGGATTTTAATAGATTATGCCAGGAACTCTTCTTTGCAACACAGACTCGTTTATGACGAACCGATTAGCATTGACTATCTAACCAAGCTGATATCCGATGTGAAACAGATGTACACTCAACATGGAGGAGTTAGACCTTTCGGTGTTGCCCTCATTATTGGGGGAGTAGATAGGGGCACGACTAAACTTTTCATGACTGAGCCAAGCGGTCAATTCATGCCTTACCAAGCTGTTGCTATAGGTCAAGGAGGTTATAACGCAACTGACTTCCTCGAGAAAAACTATAGGGAGGATTTAAGCACAGAAGACACTATCGTTTTAGCCTTAAATGCTTTGAAGGCTACATTGAAACCAGGAGAGAAAATAGGGCCAGGTAACGTGGAGATAGGATTTGCCACCAAGGATGGTATCTTCAGGAAGATGAGTGTTGAGGAGAGGACGGCGTATCTCCAAAAGATATAAGGTGATCAAAATATATGGGGCCAAAGGATTACGTAGTAATAAAGTATGAGAGCCATGGAGAAAGATTTGAAATTTTAGCTAAACCTAAAGAGGCTTCCCTCATAAGAGAGGGGAAAAACGTATCCTTATCCGATGCTGTAGTTTCTGACACTATATATAAGGACGTAAAAAAGGGACTAAAAGCCTCCCCCTCATCTCTCAAAAAGGTTTTTGGGACTACTGATTTTGAAACAATTTGCAGGGAGATAATTATAAAGGGCGAGATCCCAATTACAGCGGAACAAAGAAAGGAGATCATGGAGAGTAAGAGGAAGCAAATAATTGATTTCATACACAGGAATGCGATAGATCCCAAGACAAATCTTCCTATACCGCCAACTAGGCTTGAGATGGCTATGGAACAGGCTAAAGTTCAAATTGATATCAATAAAGACGCTGAAGCGCAGGCACAACAGATAATACATGAATTGGCAAAGATAATACCCATTAAGATAGCAAGAGCGTTACTGGAAATTAAGGTGTCCCAGAAATACGCCGGAAAAGTTAAACAGAGCCTCTCTTCTTTAGGGAGTGTAAAGAGATCCAATTGGTTGTCTGACGGAAGTTTATTAGCTGAAATTGAGATACCTGCTGGTGCTCAACAAGATATTATTGATAAGTTAAATTCTATAACTAAGGGGGAAGTAGAGGTAAGAGTACTTCAAGTGAAGTGAAATGTCGGGAAACACCAAGATATATCTTCAGGATAAGACAGTAGTAGTTCCAGGAGATCTAATAGCAGAGGGATCTTTCCAGATTCCTTGGTCTCCTTACATTATAAAACAAGATAACAAATATTATGCATCTGTAATAGGGATCTTAGACGTTAAGGATTCGTTCTTTGAAGTAATACCTCTAGAAGGTTCATACTACTATCCACGGATAGGAGACACGGTAATTGCCTTAGTTGAGGATATAGAGTTATATGGATGGCGAA
This sequence comes from Metallosphaera tengchongensis, assembly GCF_013343295.1. Classification (NCBI taxonomy): domain Archaea; kingdom Thermoproteati; phylum Thermoproteota; class Thermoprotei; order Sulfolobales; family Sulfolobaceae; genus Metallosphaera; species Metallosphaera tengchongensis. The sequence continues at coordinate 1,018,557 of NZ_CP049074.1, forward strand.
CTGACATCAAGGCACCGTATTCAGCTTATCTTCCAGCGTCGTCTCTCCTGGGAAGACCAGCAAACGTCGGAGAGGATTTAAGAAGATATATTGATATAGGCGACTACGTGATAGCCAAGGTAGACAGTTTTGATAGGACGTCTGATCCGCAGATATCTGTTAAGGGAAAGGGACTAGGTAGAGTTACCTCAGGAACAGTAGTGGATATACTACCTGTAAAGGTTCCAAGGGTAATTGGGAAGGGTAAAAGTATGCTGGAGACGCTAACAACTGAGACCGGCTGTGATGTTTTGGTTGGACAAAATGGAAGGGTTTGGGCTAACTGTCCTTCAAAGGAGAAGGAGGAGGTACTTCTTATAGCCATTAGGACGATAGAAAAAGAGTCCCATACTAAAGGACTAACTGATAGAATTAAAAAACTGATAAAAGAATCATTAGGTGATAAGAGTGTTACAAGTTCAGAAGCCTAAATTAATCTTAGATGATGGAAGAAGGCTGGATGGTAGAAAACCAGACGAATTAAGGCCGATGAAACTAGAGATTGGAGTCCTAAAGAACGCTGACGGTTCATCTTTGGTAGAAGTTGGAAATACTAAGATAATGGCGGCTGTATACGGCCCTAGGGAAATGCATCCAAGGCATTTAGCACTTCCCAACAGAGCTACATTAAGGGTTAGATATCACATGACTCCTTTCTCAACAGATGAGAGGAAAAGTCCAGCTCCAAGTAGAAGAGAGATAGAGCTTTCAAAGGTAATAAGAGAGGCCCTAGAATCGTCAATTTTGGTGGAACAGTTTCCAAGATCCTCTATTGATATATTTATGGAAGTTATTCAGGCAGATGCAGGGACGAGACTGGCGTCATTAATGGCTGCTTCCCTTGCTGTGGTAGACGCAGGGATACCTGTTAGAGACGTTATAGCTGCTGTAGCAGTAGGGAAGGCGGACGGAGTCATCGTTCTAGATCTAAATGAACCGGAAGACATGTGGGGGGAAGCTGACATGCCCGTAGCAATGATGCCGTCTCTTGGGCAAATTAGTCTTATTCAGCTCAATGGACACATGACGCAGGACGAATTTAAAAAAGCTCTTGATCTAGCCTATAAAGGAATAGAAACTATATATAGTATGGAAAAAGAAGTCCTGAAGAACAAGTTTTCAGAAATTCACGAAGAGGGAACGTAAATGTCTATGACACCTATTAAGGAAAACGTTGTACCTTTGATTAAGAAGGAGAGCATAATAACTCTCCTTGAGAGAGGAATTAGATCAGATGGTAGAAAATTTAATGATTACAGGCAAATTTCAATCACTCTTAATTACGCAAAAAAAGCCGATGGTTCTGCCTTGGTAAAACTGGGCGATACTACTGTCCTAGCTGGGGTTAAAATAGCGGAGGATGAACCTTATCCGGATACTCCAAATCAAGGAAATCTTGTAGTTAATGCCGAGTTATTACCCTTAGCTTACGAAACGTTTGAACCTGGTCCTCCAGATGAAAACGCAATAGAGTTGTCCAGAGTTGTAGACAGAAGCCTGAGGGATTCAAAGGCCATAGATTTGACTTCACTTGTTATAGACCCAGGGAAGAAGGTTTGGACAGTATGGGTTGACATATCCGTGCTCGATTATGGGGGCAACGTGCTAGACGCTTGTACATTAGCTGCTGTGGCCGCATTATATGATACTAAATTGCCAAAGGTTGTCAACGATAACGGTACCATAAACATAATAAAAGAGGAAAAAGTAAGTCCATTTCCAATAAGATATCCAGTAGCTACTTCTACTTTGGCCAAAATAGGGAAGTTTCTAGTTTTGGATCCAGATCTTGAGGAAGAGGGAATTATGGATGCAAAAATTTCATTTTCATATATTCCTAGCGGTCACATAGTAGGAATTCAGAAATCAGGAGAGGGAAGTTTTAGTAAACAAGAGATCGAAATAGCTGAAAGCATGGCTTCGGTGGGAAGTCAGAAATTATTAGAAGAGCTTAAAAACCAGTTAGGCATTAAAGGTGGTGAAAGCTGATGGCTCGTAAGAAAGTTGTGGGTGTTGCAGGCAGGTTTGGTCCTAGGTATGGATCGTCCCTTAGAAAAAGATGGAACGAAATAATGGAAAAACGATATTCGGATCACGTTTGTCCCATTTGTAAAACCAGTGGAAAAGTCTACAGAATAGCTTCTGGGGTTTGGAGTTGCAATAAGTGTGGTAGTAAATGGGCCGGCTCGGCATATACGCCGAGTTGAAACTTTAATAACAAGCTCTAGGGATCCCTCATCGAGGACAAGAAGTTTACTTAACTATTTGGAATACGTTCTCCCTAACTCCTTGAAGGTCAATAGAGGGAGGAGGAGTATAGTTGAAATTTTTTCCATTGCCCAATCGATTGGGGCAAGGCTACTAATCTTAGTTAGTGTAAGAAAAGGTAACCCTGCGGTCATAGACGTATACGGTATACCCTCCAACCAGAGGATGTATAGCTTTAGTATCAAGGCCATGAGATTAATGAGCGATTATAAAGTACCCTATTATGGAGTTACAAGGAGGAGACTCTGTATTGAGAGTAGTACAGCTAGATGCTATCAAGTCAATTCGTTTCTAGTTGACGCAGGAGCGAGGCATAAAAACATATGCGATACCTTTGCTGAAGTTTCTGAAACAAGCTTTTGCGAAATTAAGTTCAAAAATAAAAAAGGAGACGAATTACTGATGTTAGGTTTAGAGTCATGATAAAAATAAAAATTACTTTCCAAGATATGGATAAAGAGACAAAGAGTCTTCTATCAAGTTCGTTGTTGATTGAAGATATGGACAAGAAATATGTAAACATCGAAGATGATGGTACATCTTTTACATGCGAAACGATTTCACGATGTAGGGCAATAATGAACTCTTATATATTCTGGATTTACAGTGTGTTAAGCACTCTAAAAGAGGTAGAACGTGATGGCAGAAAGAATCCCACCTGATTTACAAACTCAGTTGTTGAAGTTGCAACAACTTCAAAGTCAATTAGAGAGGCTCACCTATGAGAAAAGCGTAATCGAGAGCGAGCTAAGGGAAGTCAACGAAGTTTTAAAGGAGTTAGCAAGTATTCCCCAAGACTCACCGATCTACAAGATAGTAGGAAATTTATTAGTAAAACAGAATATAAGCAATGTTCAAAATGAGTTGAACGAAAGAAAAGAACTACTTGAGCTCAAGAGCAGGACATATCAAAAACAGGAGGGTCTTCTTAGAAAGCAATTCGAGGATCTTCAGAAGAAAGTCAACGAGCTAGTCCAGAAGTACTATCCGCAGGGAACTCCGGGATCTGCGCCTCCAAAGGCTTAAAGTTTTTCTTGCGTACTACATAGCTGTGTTGAGAATTTATGTTGACACAAGGGAAGCTCAGTCAGGCATTCCTGATTTACTTAGGGAAAATGGAGTAACGGTTTTTTTCCAGCAATTATCTGTAGGGGATTACGTAATAGCTCAGGACGTTGTGATAGAACGAAAGAACGTTTTTGACTTATTGAGTTCGATTTTTGACAAGCGATTCTTTGATCAGCTAGCAAGACTGAAAACTACCTATCTTAATACATTCCTTCTAATTGAAGGAAGCTTAGAAGCGGTAAGATCAGTTACGGAGAAATGGAAAATCCTTAATTCAGCTTTAGTATCGGCAGCAATAGATTATGACGCCAAGATTATTTACTCTGCCAACAAGAAGGACAGCGCAGACGTAATTCTTTCCATTATTAAAAGATATCAAAACGGGACGAACAATAAGGGTCCCATTGTTCTCCACGATAAACCGAAATTTGAGACTATTGACCAAATTCAGCTTTATGTGGTAGAGTCTTTGCCAAGGGTAGGCGGTAAAACCGCAGTGAAATTATTGACGGAGTTCAATACCATAAAAGACCTTTGTAACTCCTCAGTAGCCGATATCGAGAAAGCCATAGGAAGCAGGAAAACGGCTGAACTTATCTATAAGATATTCAATACTCCCTACTCCACTCGTCAATCCAATAAGATATCTTCTCTCTCTGAGTTCATAGATAATGATAAGACGTAAGGTACCTTAAGTTTTGGATCAGGTAAACGAAAATGAATGAAGATTGAAGGATAATTTTTCTAAATGTTTAACACATTATTAGTGATGTCTAGGCCACACAGCAAATTAATAATTTAGCCCCATTAGCTTGTTGAATTTGTTATAATAGAACTATTTATATTCTAATGTAAAACAGGTTGATGAGGGTTTTTAAGAAATACCTTTCGTGGCTTCTATACTTGTTTAAAGTTCTAATTTTGTCTACAATTCATGATCACACTTTAATACTTCTAAATAAAGTACTACATGTTTACGATACTAGGTGATACAGTTTGCCCAAGTACAAAACATCGGAACAAGTTCTAAGCTTAATGAAGGATAGAACTAGAGTAAGAAACATTGGTATTATAGCCCATGTGGATCACGGTAAAACAACAACCAGTGATCAATTGCTTGCCGCATCTGGTATAATTTCACCTAAAGTTGCTGGAGAAGCTCTAGCGTTGGACTATCTTTCTGTAGAGCAGCAGCGTGGTATAACTGTAAAGGCAGCAAACGTAAGCCTATATCACGAAGTGGAAGGTAAAGGTTACGTAATAAACTTGATTGATACCCCCGGTCACGTAGACTTTAGCGGTAGGGTAACTAGAAGTTTAAGAGTATTGGACGGTTCAATAGTAGTTGTAGACTCAGTAGAAGGAGTAATGACTCAAACAGAAACAGTTCTTAGGCAGAGTCTAGAGGAGAGAGTAAGGCCGATTTTGTTCGTCAATAAGGTGGACAGGTTAGTAAAAGAGCTGAAGCTTGGACCTCAAGAGATGATGCAAAAATTAATGGATATTATCAAAGAAGTTAATAATTTAATAAATATTTATGCGGAGCCAGAATTAAAGGAAAAGTGGTCCATAAATCCTACCCTAGGAAACGTGGTGTTCGGTTCGGCTAAAGATAGGTGGGGATTTAGCATACCCATGGCCCAGAAAAAGGGAATTAACATGAAGCATGTAATAGATGCTTACTCCACTACAGATAAGACTAAAATCAACGAGTTGGCCTCCCAAGTTCCTATTAATGAAGCTCTATTGGATGCAGTAATCAAATTTGTTCCTAATCCAGTTGATGCCCAAAAGTATAGAATACCCAAAATATGGAAAGGAGACCTAGATAACGAGCTCGCAAAAGCCATGTTAAATGCTGACCCCAATGGGCCAGTAGTCATGATGATAACTGATATGAAGGTAGATCCACACGCAGGGTTGGTAGCAACTGGTAGAGTGTTTTCTGGAACCATAAGACCAGGTTCAGAGGTATGGTTGGTAAACGCAAAAGCTCCACAAAAAGTACTACAGGTCAGTATTTACATGGGACAATTCAGGGAACTGGCGGACGAGATACCTGCAGGCAACATAGCAGCAGTTCTAGGTCTTGAAAGGGCGAGATCTGGTGAAACGCTTATAGACATGAGGTTTAAGGATCTACAGGGAAGCTTTGAGAAATTGCATTACGTCTCCGAGCCAGTCGTAACCATAGCGGTAGAGCCTAAGAATCCTAAGGATTTGACCAAAATGATTGATGCCCTTAGAAAGCTAAGCATAGAGGATCCAAACCTTGTGGTGAAAATAAACGAAGAAACTGGAGAATATCTACTCTCAGGTATGGGCTTTCTGCATGTTGAAGTTTCGCTTCAGTTATTAAAGGACAATTACGGAGTGGATGTTGTAACTACTCCACCTATTGTAGTCTATAGGGAAAGTATTAGAAATAAGAGCGAAGTATTCGAAGGGAAGTCTCCTAACAAACATAACAAGTTTTACATTAGCGTGGAACCATTGAACGAGAAAACAGTAGAACTGATCTCTAATGGGACTATAAAGGAGGATATGGACTCCAAGGAGATGGCCAAAATATTAAGGGATCAGGCCGAGTGGGATTACGATGAAGCTAAGAAGATTATTGCGATTGATGAAAACGTTAACGTTCTAGTGGATATGACCAGCGGTGTTCAGCATCTGAGAGAGATCATTGATACTATGCTTCAAGGTTACAGGTTGGCCATGAGAGAAGGTCCCTTGGCCCACGAACCAATAAGAGGGGTGAAAGTGGTTCTTCACGATGCAGTAATTCATGAAGATCCAGCTCATAGAGGTCCTGCACAGATATATCCAGCGGTTAGGAATGCCATTTTCGCATCACTACTAATGGCAAGGCCAACGCTTTTGGAACCTTTGCAAAAATTGGATATAAGAGTGCCAATGGAGTTTGTGGGTAACGTCACAGCGGTTCTAAGCCGAAAGAGGGGTAAGATTCTAAATATGACTCAGTCAGGCAGCGTCGCTAGAGTGCTAGCCGAGATACCTGTATCAGAATCCTATGAGCTAGCCAGCGACCTCAGAGGTTCCACTGGAGGCAGAGCATTCTGGGGTACAGAGTTCAGTAAGTGGGCTCCTGTTCCAGATAGCATCCTAACTGATGTAATCCTAAAGATAAGAGAAAGAAAGGGGTTACCCAAGGAATTACCAAAGGTTGAGGACTTCTTGTCGTGAAATGAAATGGAGGATTTTAATTTATTCGCGGGTACTAAAGCAGTTTTTTTCGATTATGATAATACTCTAGTAAATTTTCAAGAAAAATCAAGGAAAGCATTAGAACAGGTCTCGTCAGACATTTTTAATTTTATTCGAGAAAATGGCTCAACATCCGTTTCTCCAGATTACTTAAAGGAAAAGCTCATCTTTATTGCTGAAAAGTTAGATTCTGAAGGGGTATACGACAGGAACGTTTGGTGGTCAGAGACACTTAAGCAAATCGGGTTGGAAATCACTGAGAAGGAACAACTATATGAGTGGACTAACATGTACTGGTCTGTAGCAGGAGAGGCTTATCCTTACGACGATGCGCTTGATATTATAGATTACTTGAAGGGAAAGGGCTACAAATTAGGTCTAATAACAAATAGTGATGGAGAAGGGGGGGATAAGAGGTCTAGAATTTCAAGGTTCCCATATATAGGTAAATTCGATATAATCATAATAGGTGGAGAAAATAATATTAAGCCTAAACCTAGCCTACAACCCTTTATAGTGGCTTGCGAAGGAGTTGGGGCAAATAAAGAGACATGTGTTATGGTAGGAGACGATCCGGTGAAGGACTGCCTTGCAGCCAAAAGGGCTGGGCTAAAGTCTATTTTACTAGATAGAAAATCATCGGTGAAGTACCCTGAGCTGTACGCTGACTTTGTTATCAGAACTCTGAAGGAGTTAGAGGAATTCTTGTAGGACGTTATACATTCTATCTAAATACGTTTTTGTAAGAGTTTTTTCCAGTTCAGATCTGAAAAGTCTATGGAATTCCGTACTTTCATACCTAACTGACAGGGCAGGATAGTCCTCAGCGAAAGTTATTTTGAATTTTCTAGATATTTTATTGGCTAAAAGCAAGTGAAAAATTCCATATTTAATATTCCCAGGTAATCCCCAATACCTACCCAAGAAGCTTAGAATTATCTTGGATTGGATTAACTTTCTATCATTAAAATTCACTAGAAACGAGCGTATCTCGGGTGGCAATAATTTAATATCGTCTACGAAATCTTCTAAAATAGATTTATTAGAAAAATTGAAATTTAGCTTTGAAATAGTTTCCAAAGTTCTTGTCTCTTTAGTTATCGCTTCTTTATTATCTGAGGAACTCGGTTCAGTAAAGTTTACATGATATATTATGGAAGGAATACCTGCCCTGACCAATTCATATGAGATCGATAAGGGTTCGACGGGCACCCTTTTTCCCAGGTTCGATCTTAATCCCGGCCCTATTTCTATACCCCATTCACCTCCTCTAATTTCTATGGCAAGGTCAATATCAAAATTCTTGGTTTGGATTAGTTTCTCTACTGTAGAGTTCCAATACAGTGAGGAAAATCCTGGTCTACCTGTTTCAATTCCAGACATTGATAGATATTCCCATTGGACTTCTGGATCCCTCGACAGATTTTTGAAAAGGTGCGATGTGTATCTCCTTAAGTTATCTCTACTAATCCACGTATCGTGATTAGTGACTAGACACACTCTTCTTTTGCCGTTCTTTATGGCATGGATGGAAAACGCTTCAGAGATCTTTACATCAGAGTCAAGATAAATTTCTATTCTATCTCCATGTTTAACGTTTCCGTTCCCTAAGACGATCAAGGGCAACGGAGGTTCAGTGGGGCCCTTTTGAAGATAAGGAGGGGAGACGGAGACTAAGTTTTGGTTAAAATTTTTCAGTACTACACCTTGACATCCTTTCTCTCTAGCAACAATAATATCGTAATAAATATCTGCTAAAGAGGTTCTAACAGATAAAAGAATCTCGTTATGGCTACAGCCTAATGGGTCAACGGTTAAATTTCCCTTAAAAACTAAGCTCTTTGAATAAGGCATTGCACTAGACGTTATTTTCTCTCCATTAATAATTACTTCAAGGTACTTGGACTCCCAATATAACACTTCAGTCTTATAAGTTCTTACCTCATCTGATGAGTCTTCCACCTGTCCCTTAAGCTCATCTATAAATCTTCTCTCATAGGGACTTCCAGCTAGCATGTGGTATTGCATATATTCCACTTAATTGGATGTTAGACCAATGGAAGGATTTAAGAAAGTATTTCCTGCTACGGGGATATATGAGGTTCTAGTAGGGACCTCAGGAAAATCTCCAAATATATCCCCATTAGGTCTCAGATACATGGACGAGTTTAAGTTTAAGGTGTACAGAGGTTCGATTTCTCTTGAAAATCTTCTTCAGTACCCCTACTGTTCCATTATGATCACGGATAGGCCTGAGCTTTTCTATTTAGGGCTACGAGGACTCCTGCACCAAGATAAATTATTTTACGGTCTCCCAATAATTATCAGTTCGGAAAAAATATATTGTACAATTATTGCTAGATGTGAATTGGTTTCCTTAGGAGATCCTTATGAGTTTAGGGTTCGCTTCCTAGAGGATAGTGGGCCATGCGATCGATCCCCTATATCTAGAGGTACTGGACTTTTTATAGACATGTTAGTTCATACGACAAGACTTGACATAGTCTCGGGGAATGAGAGGTCTAGATTACTGTATATCATTAATTATGAGATAGATGTAATAAGGAAGACATATCCGTCCCTTTCTCAGTACCTTGATGAAATAGTGCGTCAGTTGGAGTTAAAAGGTTATAAGCTAGACTAGATAAGGCTCCACTATGGTTTTCAAGGTAGCCGTAATTCCAGGAGACGGTGTAGGACCAGAGATATATTTCGAGTCTAAAAAAATACTATCCAAGCTAGTTGAAATGTATAGATTGGATGTAGAGTTTATTGAGATCGAGGCCGGGGATTCAGCTCTCTCGAGATATGGTGAAGCTCTTCCCAAGCCTGCGCTTAAGGTTATCGAATCCTCCGATATGATCCTCAAAGGCCCTGTTGGGGAGTCAGCAATGGACGTCGTGGTGAGGCTTAGGCAGATGTATGATATGTACGCCAATATAAGACCCGCTAAATCCCTTCCTAATGTTCCCAATAGATTTGGAGATGTGGACGTGTTAATAGTTAGGGAAAATACAGAAGACTTATACAAGGGGATGGAGCATGAAATTGCTGATGGGGTCGCGATAGGATTAAAGGTGATAACAAGCAAAGCCTCTTCTAGAATAGCTAACGTTGCTTTATACTATGCGTTAAGAAGGAGAAGAAAAGTAACAGTAGTACATAAGGCTAACGTGATGCGCATTACTGATGGTTTATTCGCTAGGGCATGCAGATCCATCTTAAAGGACAAGGTAGAATATAACGAGATGTATGTTGATGCCGCTGCGGCTAATCTAGTAAGGAATCCAAACATGTTCGATGTAATAGTGACAACGAATGTCTATGGTGACATTCTGAGCGATGAAGCCTCGCAGATAGCAGGTAGTTTAGGACTAGCCCCTTCATCAAACATAGGAGATACTAAGTCTTTATTTGAACCAGTTCATGGTGCAGCTTTCGATATAGCAGGCAAGGGGATAGTAAATCCCACGGCTTTTCTGCTGTCTGTCGCAATGATGTTAGAGAGGATGCATGAAATATCGAAGGATCTTAAATATCTTAATGCTGCAGAATCACTAAATAAATCGATAAACGAAGTTTACAAAGAAGGGAAAAAGTTGACCGTTGATGTCGGCGGAAATTCCAAGCTAACCGATATGATAGACGCTATTTACTCTAAGATAACGTAGTATTTTTAAATTCTCGGGACACATACCCACTCGTGTCAGGGTCGCATAGCATTAAACCATTGGAGTCCAAGTTTGAACCGAGGAAATTTGAAGAAGAGATATTGGCCTACTGGGAGGAAAATCAAATATATAAAAAATTAAAAGAGTATAATTCAAAATTAAATAGGAAGTTTCTATTTATAGACGGTCCACCCTATCCTTCAGCCCCAGTTCCTCACATAGGAACAGTCTGGAATAAGGTCATAAAGGACTCCATCCTCAGGTTTAGGAGGTTGCAAGGGTATCGTGTAAACGATCAGCCAGGTTACGATACCCATGGACTACCCATAGAAGTGGCTGTGGAGAGACAGCTCAATGTTTCCAGAAAAGGGGAGATCTTAGAGAAAGTAGGCGTTGAGAGCTTCGTGAACATGTGCAAAAATTTTGCTTTGAATAATTTGCGTTCCTTAACTGAGAATTTTAAAAATGTTGGAGTTTTTATGGACTGGGAGAACCCCTATCTAACTTTAGATCCTATTTTCATAAGCAACTCCTGGGCGGTTATAAAGAGAGCTCACGAGAGGGGAATGCTTAAGAAGGACGTGCAGGTTTTACATTGGTGTCCTCGATGCGAAACTACGCTTTCTGATTATGAAGTATCCGAGTATAGGGACATAGAGGATCCATCTATTTACGTGAAATTCAAGGTAAGGGGAAGTCAAAATAAGTATCTCGTAATATGGACCACTACCCCTTGGACCCTACCATCAAACGTTTTCACAATGATTAACGGAAACGCTGAATATGCTGAAGTAGAGGCCAATGGAGAGGTATACATTATAGCGTCTAAAAGAATAGAAACTGTAATGAAGGAATCTGGTATAGCTAAATACAAAATACTTAGAACGTTTAAGGGCAAGGAAATTTTAGGTCTAGAGTACGAACATCCTTTAGAAGATTTGGTTAGTGCACAGAGAAATATTGGTAAATATCACGTAGTTGTAGATGGTGGAGCAGATGTAACTTTAGAGGAAGGAACTGGACTAGTTCATTCAGCCCCAGGTCACGGTGATGTTGATTTCGAGAAGGGGAAGCAAAACGGAATGCCAGTAGTTATGTTGGTGGATGATCGAGGTCAATTTATAGAGGAAGCAGGTAAATACAAAGGTCTGAACGTTAGGGATGCTTCCCAGATCATTATAGACGATCTTAGACAAAAAAACGCTCTGCTAAGTTCTGGGAAGATTGTCCATAGATATCCTGTATGTTGGAGGTGTAAGTCGCCCCTGATATTGAGGGCTATCAATCAATGGTTTATTAAAGTAACTCAACTGAAAAGCGATCTGATAAAGGAAATAGAGAGAGTTAACTGGATACCGTCGTGGGGCAAAACGAGAATCGAAAATATGACCCTTGAGTTAAGGGATTGGGTAATAAGTAGGCAAAGATTCTGGGGAAATCCTCTTCCGATCTGGGTATGTGAGGAAGGTCACCTAAATGTAGTGGGTAATGTTGAGGAGCTAAAAGAAATGGCCGTAAATCAAGTACCAGAGGATTTACACAAGCCTTGGATCGATAATGTGGTGGTGAGATGTAAAGAATGCGGCAAATATGCTAAACGTGTACCTGACGTTGCTGATGTGTGGTTCGACAGTGGCGTAGCTTTCTTTGCCAGTCTTGGAAGAGATTGGAAAACAAAATGGGACGAGTTGGGCCCAGTTGATTTGGTATTAGAAGGTCATGATCAATTGAGAGGTTGGTTCTTTAGTCTATTGAGGACAGGAGTTATTCTGATTGATAGAGCCCCATATGAGTCTGTTTTGGTTCATGGCTTCATGCTGGATGAACAGGGAAGAGAAATGCATAAGAGTTTAGGAAATTACGTTGAACCTTCTGCAGTCATAAGCAAGTTTGGAAGGGACGTATTAAGGTTAACGTTACTTAGGAATACGACTTGGGAAGATGCGAAATTTTCATGGAAAAATCTAGAACTAAATCTTAGGGACCTTCAGATAGCTTGGAATGTCTTTCTATTCGCTTCAATGTACATGAATTTAGATAACTTTGATCCGATCCAAATGAGCTTAGACGAAGCCCTTCAACACGCTAGGATTGAGGATAAGTGGTTACTTTCAAGGTTTTACAGTATGCAAAGGAGAATTTATGAGGCTATGAGAGATTATAAAGTGCACGATTTGGCTAACGAATTATTCACATTTTTAGTAGAGGATGTCAGCAGATTCTATCTCAGGTTAGCTAGAAAAAGAGCTTGGGATGAAGGAATTACTAAAGATAAGTTATCGCTTTATACTATACTTTATAACGTTCTTAAGGACTGGTTGATTATTTCGTCTTCAGTTATACCCTTCTTTGCGGAGAAAGTATATCAAAAGTTTGTAACAGATAAGAAACCCTCAGTCTCAATGGAAATTTTACAGGAACCTAAAAAGGAGCTAATAAGTAAAGAGATAGAATCGATTGTTGAAATCGCCAAAAATATATCCGAGGCTAGTTTGAACGCTAGGGCTAAAGCCAACATAAAGCTTAGATGGCCTATTTCGGTCGCCTATATTCTGTTCTCTAAGGCAGAGTATGTCGATAAAATAAAGCCAGCTATAGAATTGCTGAAGACATTACTAAATGTAAAAAGGGTAGAATTATACGACATTTCGATGCTAGATAAATTCAGTGAACTCATAGTAGAGCCTGATAAGGGAGCGATTGGAAAGGAATTCAAAAAGTTGTCTCCTAAAGTTATTAAATATGTGGAGAGTGAAAAACAAAATATCGCTAAGGATATATTAAAAGAGGGTCAACATAAGGCAATGATTGAAGGAACAGAAGTAATTCTCACTAGGGAACACATCAAAGTAAGGGAAGAGGTTAAATCAAACTATTCATCCTCATCCTTTGCGGACGGGATGATTCTCATTCCGAGGGAGATTGGAGAGCAGGAGGAAGAGGAAGGACTAATCAGGGACATTGTAAGAAGGATTCAGTACATGAGAAAGATGGCTAATCTAAACGTCACAGATTATGTTACTGTGTTCATCAAAGGACCAGATGACAAACTGGAAGTTCTAAACAAATACAGAACCTACTTGATGTCGGAAACCAGAGCCAAATCTGTGGAAGTTGGAAAAGTAGGTGGAGATCTGGTAAATAGTTGGGATATAGAGGGAGAAGAATACACAATAGGAATAAAGAAGGAAGTTTAAATGTATCCTTTCCCTAGGTCACATGAACTTAACGTCGTTATTTACCCTCAAATGTTTAGTATTTATAGTAATTTATCGTTACTCACAAGGGAAATGTCAGACCTCATTAGATTTTTTTCCATAACTAGAGTCACAAAAATATATCTTGTCAAAGATCGTGGATTAGAACATATAACTGTTTTATTCTCTAAATTATTGAAATATACACTGAAACCTCCTTATTTAAAGAAATTAATCCCTATTGATGAGGATCTAAAGAAGGTAGGTCTAACTCAACCCATCAATATTCCTTACCACGCAGTGTCCAATGGGCTAGTGGAGGGCGAGATTAGGGTTACGGAAAATCATGAAACTGGGATACGAGGAATAGAGGCATATAGCCCAAATACAAGTTTCATTATGATAATAGACTCGAAGAAGCCGGAATTTGTCGATTATGTTTCTATTTTTTATGAAGGGCCGCAACTCGAAATCGTTAATAGTAAAAGAATTGAGCAAATGGATAATCTAATTTTGGCAAGCAGATCCGGTTACGATCCACAGGACAAGGCTAAACTACTACGGGAAATGTATTACAGGACTGGAATCACGGTTCTTGTTGGACCGCCAGAAGGTGGGATATTGAGGAAGTTCTCAGGAATTCCTTCATTTAACTTTTTGCCCAAGCAGGGCGCAACAGATGTAAGATCTAAAGAAGCATTAATGGCCGGTTTAAGTATTTTGAACATTTTATTATCATAGGTTCTAGATAATTTATTTGTTAATATTATTAAAGATATAGCAAATATGTATCTTACTCGAACTTCTGGACATAAGCATGGAAAGTAACTTGATTCCAGCGAATTCAAAGACATTAGATTTATTACCCGTCTGCTTAGTGTGTGATAGAAAAAGGGGAATAGGATGGGACATAGGAAGCTATCTTCGCCTAGACGAGGCTCGGCAGGTTTAAGACCAAGGAAGAGATCTGAGGAACTGTTACCATCTCCTAGATCTTATCCTACCTTAAACCTATCAAATCCTACGTTATTGGGTTTCGTTGGTTATAAGGTGGGAATGACGCATGTTTTCATGATAGATGAGGATAGGTCCTCATCTATGTTTGGGAAGGAGATTTATGTTCCGACTGTTGTTTTGGAAACTCCTCCGTTAACCGTGTTGGCACTCAGAGCTTATGGGTTTAATCCCATGGGGGAACCAGCAGTTTTAGGAGAAGTTTGGGGAGAATTAGACGAAAATACAAAAAAATATGTACAGCGGAGGATTAAATCGCTAAAACTTGATTCTGAAAAAATAAAGAAATCCGCTGATAATATTCAATCAAAAATTGATAAAATCTTTTCGTTGAGATTACTAGTCTCGACTAAACCCTTTTTAATACCCTCTTTAGGGAAGAAGACTCCAGATATTGTCGAAATCCAAATTGGCGGTTCGGATGTAAAGAGTCAAGTGGAGTATGGTATTAAAATGCTAGGTAAGGAAATCAATATTACCGATGTCTTTAAGGAAGGACAACTAATAGATATTATTGGAGTTACTAAAGGGCATGGATTTCAAGGAGTAATAAAAAGGTACGGTGTTCAGGAGCTTCCAAGGTGGCACAAACATAGAAAGGGAAGTAGAAAAGTAGGGACAAAGGGACCATCTTTGGGAACTCCAAGCTACGTTCCGCAACCAGGTCAAATGGGATATCACAGAAGAACCGAATATAACAAGAGAATCCTAAAAATTTCCAACGATATTCAACAGGTCAATCCAAAGGGAGGGTTTGTCAGGTACGGATTGGTTAAGAACACCTACGTTTTGATTGAGGGATCAACCATTGGGAGCATTAAGAGGCCACTATTCCTAAGGTATCCAATAAGGCCATATTCAACACAATTGGCAGTTCCTAAAATTACATACGTGGATTTAAACAGTAAGCAGGGGTGAGAATGTGTTCTTCCAATTAGTTGAAAAGAAGGCTCAGGTAATTGACCTCTCAGGTAATAAAGTAAAGGAGATTTCTTTACCTAAGTTTTTCAGCTTTCCAGTTAGGAAAGACCTTATCAGGAGAGCTTTCCACTCCTCTTTTACAAAGGGTCTTCAACCCAAGGGACGAGATCCAGCTGCAGGCAAAAGAACTACAGCTAAGAGCTTCGGGATAAACTTAGGTTTGGCAAGGGTACCTCGTATAAGGGGTGCGGGAGAGGGAGCCTTAGCACCCAACACGGTTGGGGGTAGGCTTGCTTTCCCCCCTTCGACTAGAGAAAGAATAGTAGAGGAAATCAACGAAAAAGAAAAAAGGCTTGCCATATTAAGCGGTTTAGCTTCCACCACTATACCAAGATTTGTTATTTCTAGAGGGCATAAAGTGAAATTAGATCTACCTCTGATTGTTACAGATGATCTCGGAAATATATCGAAATCATCAGATCTAGAAGATGTATTGACTAAGATTGGGCTAAGCGAAGAGCTCAAGAGAGCCAAAAATAAGAGAGTCAGAGCGGGTAAAGGAAAAATGAGAGGTAGAAGATATAAGAGAACTAGGGGACCATTGCTAGTAGTTCATGATTCCAAGCTTCCCGTTGTCAAGGCAGCATCCAATTTACCTGGGGTCGATGTAATTTCAGCAAAAGAGTTAAGTATTATACATTTAGCACCAGGCGGTCATCCAGGCAGATTAGTAATATATACCGAGTCGTCCATTAAGGAGCTGGAAAATAGATTTGGAGGGATGTCGCCAAAATGATAAGGGAAGTTATATCGACAGAAAAGACTGTAAAGCTATTAGAATCTAATAATACGCTTGTTCTAGTAGTGGATATTGACGATAACAAGACCACAATCAAAAGAGATGTAGAAAAATCCTTTGGAGTAAAGGTCGAAAAGGTTAATACATTGATTACATCAAAAGGAGAAAAAAAGGCTTACGTGAAGTTGACGTCTGAGTTTAAGGCATCCGAGGTGGCGCAGAAGATTGGTATATTATGATTTAAGGTGATATAAATGGGAAAGAAGTTACTTCAACAAAGAGCTGGAAGAGGAAACAAGAATTTTAGGAACCCAGGTTGGTTAAGAGTTGGGGAAGTAAGGTATCCTAGGGTTAAGGGTCATCATATTGGAAAGGTAGTTGATATTTTACATAATCCAGGGATGTTAGAACCTGTTGCTAAGATAAAAATGGATACTGGGGAAAGTTTCTATATTTCTGCTGTCCAAGGTTTAGTTACTGGTCAGAAAGTGGAAATAGGTGAAGGTGCGTCTCCAGCAATGGGTAATATCCTTCCAGCCAAGGAATTACCAGAAGGGGCAAATGTTTGCAACATAGAGCTTCATAGGGGAGATGGAGGGAGATATGCTAGATCTGCTGGATCATATGCAATCGTTATAGGAAAAAGTGAGGGTAAAGTGTTAATTAGACTTCCTTCGGGGAAGATTAAGGGAGTGGATGAGGACGCTTTAGTAACAGTGGGAGTGGTTGCTGGTGGTGGGGTCTTGGAAAAGCCTCTACTTAAGGCCGGTAACAATTACTGGAAGTATAAGGTGAAGGCTAAGAAGTGGCCACACGTAAGAGGAGTTGCCATGAACGTTGTATCCCATCCGCATGGTGGAGGTCTACATCAAAGCGTTAGCAGATCAAGTACAGTTTCCAGAAATGCTCCTCCAGGGAGAAAGGTTGGGCATATTGCGGCCCGTAGAACTGGGAGGAAGGATAGGAAGTGAATTTAAATAATGTAAAGGGGATTGATTGGTAGATGTCTCAAGAAATACCTGCAGAGTGGAAAAAGTTTAAGTACAGGGGTAAAGGTCTTGATGAGTTATTGACGATGCCCATGGATGAGTTTGTAAAGCTACTTCCATCAAGGCAGAGGAGGTCCTTGAAGCGAGGTTTCACTCCCTCTGAGAGGTCTTTGATTGAGAAGATCAGAAAATTAAGAAGAGAGAACAAGGTGGATAAACCCATCAAGACTCATGTGAGAAGTCTAGTAATTCTGCCAGAAATGATAGGTCTGAAATTCGCAGTTTACAACGGTAAACAATTCGTGGAGTTCCAGGTAGTTCCTGAGATGATCGGACATTACCTCGGGGAGTTCTCTATTACCTTGCAAAAGGTTGAACATGGAGAGCCAGGACTTAAGGCTACGAGATCTAGCTTGTTTATGGCAATGAAAGGGTGATATTCATGGGATCTTGGACATATCCGGATGTAGGGCTTGATGAAAGCAGAATTGGAAAGGCTGTTGTAAGGAACGCTCCAGTATCTATTAAGGATCTTTATAACGTTTCAAGGTCAATTAGGGGAATGAATGTTAACGAGGCTAAGGAATTTCTTCAAAGAGTTCTAGACAAAAAGGAAGCAATGCCTTATTGGAGATATAATCATGGGGCTTCCCATAAATCCAATATATCCAAAAAGTGGAATGTAAAAAGTGGTAGATATCCAATCAAGGCCATTAAGTACGTGCTAAGGGCCTTGGAAAACGCTCGGGCTAACGCTCAGGGCAAAGGTCTGGACGAGGATAAGCTTAAGGTAATTCATATTGCTTCCCATAAAGGAATTATAATAAAGAGGTATTTACCTAGGGCCTTTGGGAGGGCCACTAAGAAATACAACAGGACCTCCCATATAGAGGTAATCGTTGGTGAGGTGTGAGTCATGGTTGATGTAAAGAAGTATTTTCTCCAGAAGTCAATGACGAGAGTAATGGTGGACGAATTCCTAGCCAAAGAGTACTATAATGCTGAGTATGCTGGTACTGAAATAAGCAAAACGCCGATGGGTACGAGGGTTACAATATATGCGGGAAGACCTGCAATAATAATAGGCAAGGATGGAAGAACTATAAAGAGATTAGCTCAAATACTGGAGAAGTATTTCAATCTGGAGAACCCTCAGATAACTGTAGCTCCTCCTGAGAAACCTGAATTGAACGCCAGGGTTATGGCTTTCAGGCTCGCTGTAACTCTAGAAAGGGGTTATCATTTCAGAAGGGCTGCGTTTATCACAATAAGGAAAATAATGAATGCAGGTGCAATAGGTGCTGAGGTTATTGTAAGCGGTAAAATTACGTCAGAGAGAGCAAAATTCGAGAAGTTAAAGGAAGGAATCGTCTACAAGACGGGTAATAATTTGGATGTGATGGTAGATAGGGCAATTGCGATAGCTACCTTAAAAATGGGAATATATGGTGTAGAAGTTGTTATTACTAAACCCATAAGGAGTATCGATAAGATCTCATTAAAGGAGGGTACTGAATCCTCGGGAGGAGAAGTTAGGGTAACTAACGTGAGAATAATAGATGAAGAGCAGAGACCATCACAGGGGGAGGAGAGCAGTGAGCAAGCTGAGTAAGGAACTCAGAAATAAATCTGATGAAGAATTAAAAAAGAGATTAGAGGAGTTAGAGGCAGATCTAATTAAGAATAGGGCTGAGGCTAGGATGGGTACCCTAAAGAATACATCTTTGATCAGAAACAAAAGAAAAGAGGTAGCTAAGATTTTAACCATTATGGGAGAAAGAAAAAGATCTAAAAGACAATCAACATGAGGAAGATAGGATTTTCTAAACTAGATATAATTAATTCTGAAATAAAAATTCTTTTCCATTCCGATTCTTCTCTTATTGGAAAAAAGGGTAAGGTTATATTCGAGGGCGAGAAAACCTTTATCCTTGACACTGGAGCCAAAAAAATAATTGTGTATAAGGCATCTGGCATTTATGAGTTAGCTTTTAAAAGAGACCGATTTACTATATTAGGCGAAGCCTTAGTGGGTAAGCCGGTAAAAAGGGTGAAATGATCTCATGTCTCAAATAAAACCGAAAAGTGTGGGCATTCCAGGGATTACGCCTCCCTCTAAGGAGTGCGATGATATGGATTGCCCTTACCATGGGAGTTTAAGAGTGAGAGGTATCCTCATAGAGGGTACCCTAGTTAAAAATAGGGCTAATAAGATGGGAGTTGTCGAGAGAACTTATTTATTCTACGATCATAAGTATAAAAGGTACGAAAGAAGGTCTAGCAGAATACATGCCCATGTGCCTCCATGTTTAGACATTAAGGAAGGAGATAGGGTTCTAATTGGTGAAACTAAACCCATATCGAAATCAGTATCTTTTGTGGTGTTAGGTAAGAGGTGAATGCTAGATGCCCGAAAAAATGCAGATGTTAGGATCGAGAAAGGGTCTTACCCCGGCTGTTCAAAACTACACGAATGTTGTGGTATCAGACAATAGTGGGGGCAAAGAGGCAGTTATTATAAATGTCTTTGGATATAGAGGAGCTCTTAGAAGGGTTCCTTATGCCAACGTAGGGGATTTGGTAATGGTATCCGTAAGAAAGGGCACTCCAGAGGTAAGAAAGCAGAAGTTTAAGGCAGTTGTTATAAGGCAGAGGATGCCTTTCAGGAGACCTGATGGGAATTGGATCTCCTTTGAGGATAACGCTGTAGTGATTGTAAATCCCGACGGTACAGCCAAAGGTACTGAGATTAGGGGGCCTGTCGCAAGAGAAGCCGCTGAAAGATGGCCAAAGGTAGCTAGCTTGGCTACCTTTATAATTTGAGGTTGAGTGAAATGGTAAATACTTTACAATTGAAGAAGAAAACTTTGACCGCTAAACTTTCAGAAGAGCTAGTAAAAGAGTATGGAAGAAAGAGGGTTCAGATAAGAACGGATGACACTGTGAGGGTTATGAGAGGTGATAATTACGGATTTGAGGGAAAGGTTACTCAGGTTTTTCCAGAGACTGGGAGAATATCAATTGAGGGACTTACTAGAAAGAAGGCTGACGGTACTCCGGTATATATCAAGATTCATGCCTCTAAGGTAGTTATAACTAAATTAACTCTCGACGATCCTAAGCGCAAGGAAGTAATAAATAGGGTTTCCCAAAGCACTAAAGGTCAACAGGAAGGAGGTAAGAAGTAATGGTCCACATTACAAGACTAGAAGCACCTTGGTTCTTGAAGGCCAGTAAGAAGGACTATAAGTGGACAGTAAGAGCGTCACCAGGTCCTCATCCGATATCAAGGTCAATTCCTTTAGGACTTCTCTTGAGAGATTACTTGAGAGTAGCATCTACCCTCAAAGAGTCGAAGAAGATCATTTCGGACGGATCTGTACTGGTGGATGGGAGAATAAGGAGAGATTATAAGTTTCCGGTGGGTCTGATGGACGTTATAAGCATACCGAAGGCTAATCTTTACTTCAGAGTAATCCCAGATAAAGCGAGGTTACTTAAGCCCATTAAGATAAGTGAGGACGAAAGTGGCTTTAAATTAGTAAGGCTTATGAACAAAACCCTTACCAAGAATGGAAGATTTCAGCTCAACCTTGAGGATGGAAGGAACATCTTGCTTTCCGATAGCTCCTCTGATCTGATTAAGATTCCTACTTTAACCACGTTAAAGTTATCTATACCTAAACAGGAAATCTTGGGAACTTTCCCCATCAAGGAAGAATCCTATGTGATGGCTATAGGTGGAAAGAACGCTGGAATAATAGGCCAACTAAAGAAGCTTCAATCAGCTTCCTACAAAACCCGAAGATACTCGATAGTTATAATTAAAAGTGCTGACGGATCTGAATACGAGACTAACCTTGAAAATCTAATGGTTATAGGTCAAGAGAAACCTGAAATTAAGGTGGAGTAAAATGAGTGAGCAAACGCTTCAAAAAAACAATCCAATGCGTCAGATTAAGATAGCTAAAGTTACAGTAAATATAGGTCTCGGCGAATCAGGCGAGAGGTTACAGAAGGCTTTTCAGTTACTGGAAGAGCTCACTAATGCAAAGCCAGTATATACTAAGGCAAAGAAATCAATAAAGGAGTTTGATGTGAGAAAGGGTGCCCCGATAGGGGTTATGGTGACACTGAGGGGACAAAAAGCTGAGGACTTTCTTAAGAAAGTATTAGCTGCCGTAAATTATAAGATAAAATCTTCCAGTTTTGACAGACACGGAAATGTAAGTTTTGGTATCGCGGAACATGTGATAATACCCGGCACTAGATATGACCCTGAAGTGGGTATATTTGGGCTCGATGTAGCCATTACCTTTGAAAGACCTGGATTCAGAATATCGAAAAGGAAAAGAAAGAAGTCACGTATACCTGATTCTGCGAGGGTCAGAAAAGAGGAATCGGCTAAGTTCCTCGCGGATAAATTTGGAGTGGTTATTGTTTGAGGTGAGAATAAGTGGGGAAATATAAACCACCGGCTGAGAGGAAACATGGAAAGGGGGTTCAGTACTGCAGGAGATGTGGCAGTACTGATTCGGTGATTCAGAAATACGGAATATACTTATGCAGGCAGTGTTTTAGGGAAGTAGGGTACCCGTTAGGATTTAAGAGATTGAGGTGAAAGGTGATGACAGTCATAAATACATTATCTAATGCTTTAAGCACGTTGTATAATAATGAAACTAGAAGAAATAAACAGGCTATTATAATGCCCTCATCGAAATTAATTATTAATGTTTTGAGGACTATGCAAAAAGAAGGTTACGTAGGAGAGTTCGAATTTATAGATGATGGAAGATGGGGTAAAATCGTCGTGCAGCTGTTAGGTAGAATAAACAAATGCGGTGCCATAACACCTAGGATCTCCTTGACCTACAGGGAAATGATTAGCTTACCAGATAACGTTAGGAGATACCTACCATCCAAGGAAATAGGGATCATCATAGTATCTACGTCCAAAGGTGTAATGAGCCATAAGGAAGCCGCAAGACAGAGGCTGGGTGGAGTAATATTAGGTTATGTGTATTAGGTGAATGAGAATGCAAGCTGTCTCTTTAATGGATGAAATCGAGATCCCCCAGGGTATTACTGTCAGTATAGATGGGAAGACAGTCAAGGTAAAAGGTAAAAAAGGAGAGCTAGTCAGGGATTTCTCGTTTGCTAAGTTCATTAATATCTACTTAAAGGGCAACAAGATAGTCCTAGAGGCATCCTTTTTAGGTAGAAGAGAAAAGGCTACTTTTTACAGCATTATGAGGCATATCAAAAACATGTTTACTGGAGTCCAAGGGGGATATAGATATTATTTAAAGATAATATTCACGCATTTTCCAATATCTGTAAAAATAAGTGGTGATCAGGTTCAAATAACCAATTTAATTGGAGAGAAAAACGTTAGAGTAGCTAAAATAATGCCTGGAGTTAAGGTGAGTCTTAAGGGAGAGGATATAGTCGTAGAGGGGCTAGATTTAGAAAAAGTTGCCCAAACTGCATCCAACATAGAGCTAGCTTCCAAAATAAGGGGTTTTGACAGGAGAATATTTTCAGATGGAATTTATATTTACAAAAAAGAGGTGATTGAATGAACGAGATAAAGTCGGATGTTATAAGAAGAAGAGCTGTATATAAGCTTAAACTAAAGTATAAGAGTAAAATACCTGATTTTCTAAGATATGATTGGGATAAATACTACAGATTAGAGAGGCAGGAGAGATGGAGAAGGACAAGGGGTCAAGACAATAAGACGAGGCTGAGGGTCAAAGGGTTTCCCAAGCCAGCAGGTGTAGGATTCAGGAAACCCAAGTCAATCAGGTATCTTCACCCCTCAGGGTTAAGGGAGGTTCTCATAAAAAGTGAAAAGGATTTAGATTCGTTAAATCAAAAGGCTGATGTAATAGTCAGATTGTCGAGCTCTCTAGGGCTTAAGAAGAGGCTAGAAATTATTAAAAAGGCAAAAGAGATGGGACTAAGGGTATGCGGTGAGTAATTATGGCGGATCTTCAGTTACAAAAAAGATTAGCTGCAGATATAAAGGGTGCTGGGTTATCTAGGGTAAGAATACCTGTAGAGTATATTGAAGAAGTTGCAGAATCGTTGACAAGGGAGGATATAAAGAAGAGAATCAAGGAAGGAAAAATCGTAATCCTCTCAAAGAAAGGCAACAGTAGAGGTAGGGTAAAGGTCAGAAGGAGAAATAGAAAAAGGAAGGGTGAAGGTAGGCGAATGGGGAGTAAGAACGGAAGGAAAGGAGCAAGGATAGATAGAAAAGATGAATGGATGAATAGGATAAGGAAGATAAGGAGATACCTTCAGTGGCTTAGGGATAATAAGGTCATTGATAGTTCAACGTATAGGGAAATGTATGTGAAGGCCAAAGGAGGAACTTTTAAGAATTTGGGCGATGTTAAGTCTGCGCTGATGCAGATGGGAAAGTTAAAGGAGTGAGATAGCATGGGAAATGGTCCAAGTTATAAGGTCAAGTTCAGAAGGAGAAGGGAAGGCAAAACAAACTACTACAGAAGGTATACTTATGTCATAAATAGGGCCACGAGAGTTGTAGTGAGGTTAACGAATAAGTATGTCATAGTCCAATTCGTAAAATTTGACCCTAAGGGAGACGTAACAGTAGCAGTAGCTCACTCGAGAGAACTAAGGAAGTTTGGATGGAAGGGAGATGAAAATAATTCTGCAGCATGTTATCTAACCGGTCTACTTGCAGGTCTGAGGGCCTCGAAGTCTGGGATAAAGGAGTCCAGTGCTGATATAGGACTATATACACCTACTAAGGGGGCGAGGATATTTTATGCGTTGAAGGGAGCTATAGATGCTGGCGTAAAGATCCCTATGGGAGACGTTGGCGTTATTAAGGACAGGATAGAAGGGGTTCATATTGCTGAGTACGCAAAGCGACTTGAAGCAGAAGACCCTGAGAAGTATAAGAGAGTCTTCTCTAGATACCTTGCTAACGGATTGGATCCCAAGGACATTCCTTCACATTTTAAGGAAGTTCTTAACGCAATAAAATCAGGTGAGAAATGATGGCAGAGGAAGTTCCCATATCTAATGTAGAAGAGTGGAAACCTAGAACAAAGGTAGGCCAGCTTGTAAAGGAGGGCAAGATTACTTCAATAGTAGAACTTTATGCAAGAAACCTGAACATCGCGGAACCAGAAATTATAGATGCGTTGTTGCCGAACATGAAATATGAAGTATTAGACATAGGAATGGTGCAAAAGCAGACTGATGCGGGTGAACTATCTAGATATAAAGTTTTAGTTATCATGGGGAATTACGATGGTTATGTGAGTATTGGTGTAGGCAAGTCAAAGCAATTAAGGGTAGCTATACAGAAGGCTATAAGAGATGCAAAGATGCATGTGATACCAGTAAGAAGGGGATGCGGGAGTTGGGAATGCACTTGCGGCGAGTCCCATAGCCTTCCATTCCTGGTTTCAGGGAAAGCTGGTAGCTCTGAGGTTGTTTTAAGACCTGCTCCAAAGGGGACCGGACTAGTAGCTGGTGGAGTATTAAAGACATTACTTACTTATGCAGGAATAAAGGACGTATGGTCATTCACTAGAGGAGAAACCAGGACTACTGATAACTTCATTATGGCTGGGTATAAAGCTCTCTACAACTCATATAAATTCATTACCCCAATAGATTGGGCAAGAAGGAAGTGAAGGTGATTAAAATGTCGTCACTTTTGGTAATAAGGATTAGAGGGAGCGCGTCTGCACCCTGGAACATTCAGGAAGTCCTGAAAATGTTAAGGCTTGAGAATCAATATAACGCCATAGTTTTTCCTAAGGACGAGAGCATTATTGGGTCTCTTCGAAAAGTACAATCATACGTCACATGGGGAGAGCTTAATATGGACGGTGCAAAGGCCCTACTGTATAGGATGGAAACATATAGGGGAAAATTAGATGAAAAAATTCTAAGGGAATCTCTCAACATATCATTAGAAGAGTTTACTAAAAACATGGTTGAGGGAAAAATTAAGTTGTCAGATATAGATGTTTTAAAGCTACCAATAAGGCTCCATCCACCTCGGAAGGGCTTTAAAGGGAAAATCAATGCGTTTTTAGGATCCGGAGGAGAATTGGGCTATAGAGGAGAGGCTATAAATGAGTTGGTCAGGAGGATGGTGTAAATGGTAGTACGTAGGTCTAAGAAGACAAGGAAGATGAGAGGACATAGGACTATGGGCTGGGGTACAAAGGGTCAACATAGAGATAGGGGAGCAGAAGGAGGAAGACATATAGGTATGCACAAAGAAAAATGGTCTTGGGTTGTAAAGTACGGTAAGGATTGGTATGGTAAGCATGGGTTTGTAAATCCCACTTCTGTGAGAGTCAAAGCGATTACAATAAGGAGGCTTATGGAACTAGTAGAATCAGGAAAACTACCCGTTTCTAAGACAGATGGTAAACTAGAGATCGATCTTGATAAGGCTGGTTATGAGAAACTACTTGGGGGAGGAACTGTATCGACTCCACTGATTATAAAGGTGAAAAAAGTTACTAAGAAAGTAAGGGAAAAAGTGGAAAACGCCGGTGGACAAGTTATTTTAACCAGTCCAAGCTAACTGTTTTGATAAGTTTATGTCATTTACGGACGTCCTATCTAAGTTAGGGCAGATATTACCAGCTGTAAAGAAACCAGAACAAAAGCCTAATCTAAATCAGAAATTATTGTGGTCAATTGTTGGGGTTGTAGTTTACCTTCTTATGTCTTCAGTACCTTTATACGGAATTCAAAGCACCTCATTAAGTAATTTTCTTTTGGAACAAGTTATATTTGCGTCCACTGCTGGAACTCTTGCCCAACTTGGTATAGGTCCTATAATTACAGCGGGTCTAATAATGCAGATTTTAGTAGGCTCTAAATTGTTGAACTTAAATCTAAATAATGAAGACGACAAGGCGAAGTTTACAGAGGCCCAAAAGGGTCTTGCATTTATTTTCATTCTAATAGAATCATTTCTATTCGGATTCGCACTTAGCAGATCTTCGGGGCTGACAAATTTCAACATACCTTTGATTGTAGCAGGCCAGCTAATCATCGCTACTTATTTCATCCTTTTATTAGATGAGCTAATACAGAAGGGATGGGGGCTGGGCTCTGGAGTTAGTCTATTCATCCTAGCTGGGACGATGAAGATCATATTCTGGTATATGTTTGGTATAGTAAACGTCCAGTCTCAGAATTTGCCTGTTGGGTTTTTCCCATCCCTAGTAACTACAATTGTAGATCATGGGGACTTGTTATCTTTAATAGTGAACACAACAAAACCATTTCAACCTGATTTAGTCGGTCTAATCACCACCATTTCTCTCATTTTCCTAATAATATATCTCACATCCATAAATGTTCAGATTCCAATCACCTCACAAAAGCTCAGGGGGATAAGGAGAACTATACCACTTAACTTCCTTTATGTTAGCAGCATCCCAGTAATCTTTGTGAGCGTCTTAGGTGCAGATATAGAGTTATTTTCATCATTGACATCTTATATTTCATCCTCTGCAAGCAGTTTCCTTAACGCTATTCAGTCTGCGTTTATTTTCCCACCTCCCAACACTACAATACCTCACAGCGTATATGCGGTAGTTGAAGATCCTATTGGTGCGATCATATATTCCGCTGTTTTCATTGTGTTAGGGATATTATTTGGAATAGTCTGGGTAGAAGTTTCAGGTTTGGATCCAGCCACTCAAGCTCAAAATCTAGTAGACGCTGGAATAGAGATACCTGGAATGAGAAATAGTCCAAAAATGATTGAGGCAGTGTTGGCAAAGTATATATATCCTCTGGCATTTTTCAGTTCTCTGATTGTCAGCGTTATAGCGGTTGGAGCTACGTTGTTGGGGGTGTATGGAACTGGCGTAGGTATACTCTTAGCTGTATCAATTGCCATGCAGTACTATAGCCTTTTGGCATACGAAAGATCTATAGAGATGTATCCTCTATTAAAGAGACTGATAGGTGAATAAGTTTGAAGCTGGGGATCGTAACCGGAATCCCAGGAGTAGGAAAAACAACTGTGTTAAATACCATAAAGGAGATATTGACAAAAAATAATGCAAAATTTATCATAATGAATTACGGCGACTATATGCTGAAGACAGCAATAGAGCTGAAGTATGTTAATAATAGGGATGAGATACGAAAATTACCATTGAATTTGCAAAGAGAACTACAACTTGAAGCCGCAAGGAACATTTTTAGGGATGCGTCTTCATTAGGTGACGGACTGTCATTTTTGGACACGCATGCGGTAGTCAGAACACCTGGTGGTTATTTACCAGGTTTACCTAAGCACATAATAGAGATCTTACAGCCTCAGGTTATATTTCTTATAGAGAGTGAACCGGAGCAAATATTGAAGAGACAATCTAATGATAAGACCAGATCCAGAACAGACTACTCGGATCCTTCTGTAATAAAGGAAACTATGGACTTTGCTCGCTTCTCAGCTATGGCTTCAGCTGTGTTAGTTGGAGCATCCGTAAAAGTAGTGAAAAATGTGGAAGGCGATCCAGCAGTTGCTGCTAATCAGATAATATCTTCTCTTTGATGTAATATGTCATATCAAATCTTTTTAATTCTCTTTTTATCTCTTGGGATCAATCTAATTATATATGTATTTTATAGATTTTTAATTTCTAGGAGACTATTCGAATACATTGGGAAGTTAGACAGCTTACAAAATAGAATGAACAAGGTTGCCTCTAAAAGAAGGGAAAGGGTTTACAGAAAAATCTCTAAAGATATAAAGAAATATAATAATGTAATTTATTTTTATTCAATGATGCAGTCTATTTTGCTGCTAGCGCTTTATATTGTGGGCATGTTTCTGGTCTTTCCGATGAGTTTCCAGGTGTTCCTCCCCTTCGCAATCCCTGTTTTAACAGTAGGAGTATCGGGTAGATTCGAGGTAGTTGAGGGTCCTATTTTGATCTATATTTTATCTTTTCTTCTGTTTACACCACTCTCGCTTAGAAGACCCAAAGCAAATATAAACTAAGCTCCATAACTCAGATAGGGGATGCTAGATGAGACCCTTTCAAAGGACTAGTTCTTTAAGAAAAATTTCTAGAAGAACTCCTTCAGGAAAAAGTAAAACATTGCTAAAGAGTAGGAGGAGAAACTCCAAGACTTGTGCGTCCTGTAAAAAGTTACTGAGGGGTAACCTCAGATCGGAGAATAGGATGTTTGGTGGATATCTTTGTCATCGATGTTTAAGTAAGTACATTAAGGTCTCGCTGAGAGGAATTTCATGATTCTTGTTGTGAGCGGTCCTTCTGGAAGCGGTAAGACAACAATAGCGAAATCCCTCTCTTCAAAGTATGGATTTAAATTTCTATCAGGCGGTCAGATTTTCAGAAATAAGGCTCAAAGCTTGGGTATAGATCTACTATCATTAAATAAACAAGCAGAACGTGACTTCGACATAGATAGAATGGTAGATAGAGAAATCTTGATGGAAGCTAGGAAATCCAATGTGGTTATCGAGTCTCATATCGCTGGGTGGATTCTGGCTGGGGAATCGACGCTAAGTATATACCTCTGGGCTCCCTTGGAGGAGAGGGCTAGGAGAATAGCTTCAAGAGACAATATTACCTATGAGCAAGCTCTTCTTTCAATCTTAAGCAGGGAGCAAAGTCACTATTTTAGGTTTTGGAAATATTACGGAATAGATATACAAGACACCTCACTTTATGATTTAGTTATTAATACCTCTAAGTTATCTCCAGATAACGTTCTAAAAACAATTGCACAGTTTCTAGACTCTTACATTCAGTCTACCCCGTGGAAGTAAAATATGCGCACTATAGATGATGACTGGCATAGAATCTTTTGTGCAACAGATTACTACTCAAGTAACTGAAATAGCGTGGAGCGTGTTCATATTAGCCTGGGCTGTGGGTTGGGCTCTAAGAGGTTCCCCTATTCCCATCTTTAAGATAAAGCGAACCGGCCAGGACTTCATTGAGGACGCAATTATGGCTGCCTTTTGGTTGGCTTTAGGTACTACTGTATTTGCTCTAGTCTCTTACATAGCAGGTCAATTCTAGGTGATATTATGAACGCATTCGAAATCTTAGCTATTTCCCAAGATCTGTCTTCCTTAACGTATTTTATAGGAGCTCTAATAATGGCTTTGCCTCTACCGGTGTATGGCTTAAAGAGATGGGGACCAAGGATGATAGTGGATGGAATATATGCGTCTATTTTGGTGAACCTTTATGAGTCATTCCTCACTCTAATGGAAAATTTAGGAAACATGCTAGGAGTAAATTGGGCCTACTATATGAATTGGATCTATCAGCTTCTCCTTGGGGAACTTGAAGTGTACACTACAATAAAAACAATTTACTCTGTGGCAATATCTGCACCTTACTCTGGGTTTAATCCATTTCTAGCTACAATTGGGCTACTGTTGTCTATGATATCAGGGTTTATGAGTGTTACTGGAACCATAATAGTGATTTCCCAATTAATATTGAATTATTCCGGACTAATTATATCTCTAGGGATTCTCCTTATGTCACTCCCTTTTAGGATCGGTAGGTCTATTGGAGGTTCCATGATAGCCTTTGGGATTGTATTTTACTTAGGTTTACCCCTTCTCCCTAATTTCCTTTCTAGTTTCGGCGTAAATATATTGCAACAGGGTTTTTCTCAATCTGAGCTTAACTCTATATCGGGACTTGCAACGATAGTTATTCCGGCCTACATAGAAGGTACGGTATTGATGCCGTTGGCTTATATAGGAATCCTGACGTCAATAACTCTAGGTTTAGGCTCGGCAATATCCGGATCTTATTCCAGGTTACCTATACCTGTTGATTTCTTATGAGGTATATATTATGAAATCAAGAATATTAGTTTCTGCTCTTTTAATATATTCTTCGATAGTCACATATATTGAAACAAAAAATATACCTTTAAGCCTTATATCACTCATGTTAGCAGTAGTAATCTACATAGCTATATACGCTATTTCGAAGAAGATTGAGTAGGCTGTTGTTTTTTCTCTTTTTTTACTTCTTTGTTCATGAATATGGTAGTTCTCTGTCTGCCTCCCATCTTAATCTAAAACGTTAAAGTGTTCTCAGGAATAAAAGATTACCATGAAGTTCGAGTTCTTTGATCACACGGCAGATATCGGGGTCAGAGCTTTCGGAAGAACACTAGAAGAGGCGTTTGAAAACGCTGCTTTGGCGGTATTCGAAATAATGACCGATACCAGTAAGATAGAACCCAAAAGAGAGATTAGTATTGAGGTTGACGGCTACGATCTCGAGAATCTCTTGTATAGGTGGATAGAGTCGCTAATTGTCTACTACGACACTGAGCTATTGATCTTCAATCAGTTCAAAGTAAAAATTAACGGGCTTCACCTAACTGCAAAGGTTTACGGCGAGAAGTTTGATGAAAGTAGGCACGAGAGGAGAACGGTTGTAAAGGCCATGACTTATCACGAAATGTCTATCAAAGAAAACAGTGAGGTAGAAATCACTTTCGTCGTAGATATCTAACAATTTTGTTGTATATTATATAATATCTAAGAAATAATCAACATTTAATTTAGTTATTAGCAACCTTGAATCATATCAGATTTTCCAGCGCTAATCATCTATCATGCGACCCTCTTCTCATCTCAAGTACTCTAGTTCTAATACTCAAATATAGGAAAACTCCATTATATTTGTTTTAGCCTCATCTGACTTCCTCACCCTAAAGGGCAAGACTCTCCCCAACTTTGAAAAGAAGTTTTAGCTAGTCTATATTTATATAATATCTAGGTATAACTTAAAGACAAACTTACAAAAGAAAACCTTCACGTGGGGAACTAGTTTTTAAAAAGATCATCACATTAATATCTGAATAATATAGATTTTACTGTAAAGGTGCAGCCATTAGATATGCATCCTCGCCGTCGGCATAATAGTGCTTAAGTAGTCTGACCTTTTTATAACCAAGCTTCTCATAAAGTGATATGGCAGGTACATTACTTACTCTTACTTCTAGGTACACCTCCTCAGCTCCATAAGCTTCCCTCATTTTTTGCATAGATGATGTAAGCAGTTGTCTTCCTATGCCTCTCCTCCTGTATTGTTCTAGAACTGCTATCGAGACTACATGCCCTTTTCTTACTAGAGGAATAAAATTTCTGAGATTGCTGAAACCAGTCTCTATCCTAGGCATTATGTAACCCACTACTTCTCCATCAACAACTGCAACAAAGAAGGCTTCTCCCCAATCCCTGACGTGCTCCACAAAGAAGTAATACGGATAGTTCTCCGGTAAGGTAAATCTGTTTACCTTTATTATAGCATCTATGTCATCAGATCTAACGTTCCTGATAATAAACTCTCTCTTTTCCTCTATGGACTCTACCATGTTATAATGGTTTATTATTGAGGAATAAATAGATGCGTGAAGATATATAATGCATCCTTCCAAGAAAATCATAGGTTCTTACAGTGACGAACTTAGCGGAAAATCAATTTTGTTGGGAATAACGGGAAGCGTTTCCTTATATAAGTCAATAGATTTGGCCAGGACGCTCATGAGAAGAGGTGCCACAGTTAAAGTTATGATGAGCCAGATGGCTTCAAAACTAATATCTCCAGACATGTTCCAATGGGCGACAGGAGAAGAGGTAACTGTTGAACTAACCGGAAAATTGGAACACGTAACGTTAGCTGAAGATAACGATGGGATGCTTATAGCTCCTGCCACTGCTAACATAATTGTAAAACTGGCTCAAGGTATTGCAGATATAAGTTTAGTAGCTACCGCGCTTAATTTTATGGGTTTAAATAAACCACTAGTATTGGTCCCGGCAATGCACCTTCCCATGTACATATCTCCTCCAGTGAGGGATGCAAAGCTTAGACTCGAAAGTATGTCTATTAAGATTGTGGAGCCGGAAGTCGTCGGAGACCTAGCTCATTATCCAGACGTAGATCTTATAGCCTCATATTTTACAGCCCAACTCCTAAGAGGAGACGATCTTAAAGGAGTGAAGATGGTAGTGACTGCGGGTCCTACGCGGGAGTACATGGATCCAGTAAGGTTTATCAGTAATCCCAGCAGTGGTACTATGGGCGTTGCGATTGCCAACGAAGCTCAATTTAGGGGGGCTGACGTGTATTTAGTTCATGGAGTCCTTAACACGAAAGTGAAAAGTTTCGTAAGGAAGAGCGTGCAAGTAGAGAGCACTGAGGAGATGAAAAGCTCAGTTTCTGAGCTCGTAGAAAAAGGATATAAAGTAGTCGTGTTGGCAGCAGCACCTGCAGATTATAGATTTAAACAAAAGAAGGATAAGAAAATAGATAGTCACACCGAAGTTCCTAAGGTCGAATTGGAGAAAACCCCAAAAATATCCTCGTCTATAAGAGGAAAGGCCTTTATTGTAGGCTTCTCTGCAGAAACAGTTGAGAATGATGAGGAATTAATAGAGAGGGCTAAAGCTAAGAAAGAGAGGCATGGTTTTGATTTGATAGTCGCTAACAATGTGGGTAGAAAAGATATAGGCTTCTCCTCGGAATATAATGAAGTTTTCCTAATCGGTAGTGACTACGTCAAGAAGATCGAAAAGAGCTCGAAGAACATTGTCGCGCGAATACTCCTGGATACAGTTAAGGAAGAGCTTAAAAGTAGAAACTTGTTATAGGATTACTAAGTTGTGGCTCAGGTAGCTCAGCTCGGTTAGAGCGCTGGGCTGTGGACCCAGTGGTCCCGGGTTCAAATCCCGGCCTGAGCCCTGTTGGAATATATTCCGCATCACTTTTATTTTCTAATTTAGTATAATTATTCAGAATGTTGATTAAGGTCAAGGTGATTTTCTTGACATCACAGTTTATTACACTTGATTATAAACGCATTTCTTTCTGCCGAGAGAAAGACCATAATCCGCGATCACAGGCAGAAAATGGGCATTGCGTATTAAACCTGGTCATTTCCAGCTTTTGACACAAGTTGAAATGCCTAGGCGTTTAAAGTCCTTACGTTTAAATTGAGAAAGGAAAAAATTAATAACTCTCTCACCGTTGTAATGACTGGTTATGGGCCCGTAGCTCAGCTAGGAAGAGCGGCGGGCTTTTAACCCGTAGGTCCCGGGTCCGAATCCCGGCGGGCCCGCCACAAGAAATTTCTTAAATTATGCCTATATGGTTCTAATCAAACTTATACGAGCCATCTCCTAATTTTTATTATGGACACTAAACTACTAATTTACGCTTCTATCTTTTCTGTTGCCTCGTTTGGAGTAGCTGCAGTAATGAGCCTCTCTCTTTCACTCTACGCTCTTAGTGTGTTTCTAGATCCTGTTCTAACTCTCACTATTCCCCTAATAATTATTTCTATAGGTATACAAATAATGAATAGGAAGAACGGACCAATTTTGGTGGGAGTGATAAGCTCCATCCTTTACGGTTTATTTGGACTCTTTTTCCTCGCGGCGACTTTCCTCGTCACTGGAGTTGTAGTGGAACTAGTATCCAGAATAGTAGGATATAGGGGATTTAGGGCAGTTTTAATAAACACTACCCTAGCTGGGGGATTAGCAGGAGTCTTGAGCGTTCTTTTCGGTTTTATGTTTCTGGGGGTACCGGCAAAGATAAACGACATTGCCCTTTTGACTTTGATATTTAGTATAATTTATTTTGGGGAGAGTGCAGTAATGGGGATCATATCAAACAAGCTAGGTAACTTCCTTCTAAAGTCGGGTGTAGCTAAGTGAAATGGAAAGCAATTTATGCTCTTTTTTTTGCAGTGGCTGTGGTGATATCTACTCTAGTGTTCCCACTTTGGTCGCTTTTAACTCTCCTTATCCTCTTAGTAAAGAGAAAATTAATCGTAATCGTTGAGCTAATAGCCTTAGCAGTGTCCTTTGTCTCTCTATATTTTCTAAGCCATCTAGGGATTTACACTTACGTTATGAGGGCTTTCGTCTACATCGATCTCTTCTTAGCTCTATCTGAGTATATTGATAAGGTATCGGTCCTGAGTATAACTGGTGAAAGGGGAGTTCCAATTGTAGTCACCCTAAGCTATATTCCTTTCTTCTATAACGTAGCGAGAGATGTTTTCTTTTACAGGAATTCAAGAAGGAGAAGATTCAACTTGGAAGAGCTCTCAAGACCGATACTAGTTGAAATGGTAAGGGTAGCAGAAAATCTCTACAAGGCATATGTTGTAAAGCTATACGGTAATTTTAATCGTAATTTTGAGTTAAGTCCAGGTAAAGGAGATATGCTTCCAATAATTTTAGGAGTTGTTCTGATTTGCTTACCATTTCTCATCCATACATTCCCGGTAAATTAGAACTAGAGAAGGAAGAGATTGTCGCCATAGTTGGTAAAAATGGGTCCGGAAAGACTACCCTTATAAATTCAATATTATGCGAGATGAAAAACGAAATTAACGTAGATGGGAAGGACTTCTGTAATGAGAGACGTTATGACGAACTCTCGGCAGTATTTCAAGATCCCAGTTCTCAGATATTGGCTGAGACATTAAACGACGAACTTAGGATTATTTCCCTTTACCATCAAGTGAACTTCGAGTTGGCAAGGATCTTAATGGGTGATTTTCTATTCCAGAACTTCTTTACCTTGTCAGACGGTTATAAGAAGAGGTTTGTTATCTCATCCATACTTTCCTCCCAGCCAAAATACGTCCTATTAGATGAACCTCTTTCCAACTTAGATAGGAACGGATCTAAACTTGTCTTAGAAATCTTACCCAAGGGCAGTTTAATAGCTGAGCACAGAACGAGGGAGATTTCGGGGTTAGTAGACAGAGTCTATCTCTTAAAAGAAACTGGTATGAGAGAGATCGAAAAAGAAAAGTTAAAGGACGAGGAGTTCTTGAGGAAGAATGGTCTTAGGGGGTTTACCCTTGACAATGTAGATAATGGCTTACTGGGAGAGAAGATATTGGATTTTGATTACAAGGATTTGAGAATAGAGGTTAGGGAGAGTGAAATTGTTTGCCTATTAGGTCCAAACGGTTCAGGGAAAACTACGCTCCTTAAGAAGCTCTCTAAAAAGATTTACTCAGTTTTTCAAAACCCAGATCTTCAGTTCTTTCAGGAAAGTGTCGAGAAAGAAGTGGGTAACACTGAGGCCCTTCGTCTATTCGGTTTATGGGATATAAGGGACAAGAGTCCATTTGTCCTAAGTACTGGTCAGAAAATGAGAACCTTAATCGCGGCAGCCTACGCCTCAGGATCCAAGGTTATTGGTTTAGACGAACCTACCGTAGCCATGGATGGAGACGGTTTAATTGCATTTAGAAAAATGTTAAAATTACTGAAAGAGGAGGGAAGGGGCGTTATTATTGCTACTCACGATGAGGATATCGTAAACTTATGTGATACCAAGATTAGATTGGGGTGATTTTTATTCCTTACAAACTAAAGAAATTTAATATAAAATAAACTTCAAGCTCGCCCTGCAAATTTATACCCAGAAGAAGCAAGATCTAATGAAGACTTTTTTCTTGATTGCGATAAAACTTTTGGAAAAGCCATGCTAAACTTGCTAACGGTTTTCAATTTCTTGGGAATAATGGCCTTCTCCATATCTGGATCTCTTAAGGCCTTTGAGAAGAAGCTAGATTTGCTCGGGGTCTTCGTCCTAGGGTTTTCTACTGCTCTCGCAGGTGGTATAATGAGAGACGTTCTCCTGGGAGTTTACCCACCAACAAATATTAGCAATGTATATTACCCCATATTCGCTCTTCTAGGCTCAGCAATAACGATCGTTTTTTATAGTTATATTAGAAATTTCAATAACGCTCTGTTGATCGCAGACGCAATTGGGCTCGGGACTTTTACTGCAACAGGAGCTGAGATAGGATTAGATCACAGATTGAACATAGTAGGAGTAGCGCTAGTAGCTTCCATAACTGCAGTTGGAGGAGGAGCTGTTAGAGACCTTCTTTCCAACGAAATACCAATAGTATTAAGAAGAGACTTTTACGCAACACCTACCATAATTGGCGGTTTAATTTTTCCTCCGTTGGTTTCCTTATTGGGTATAGGTCCTTCCACTTTATCAGTGTTCATTTTAGTCACAACTCTCAGGCTAATAGCTCTGTTTAAAAAATGGGAGTTACCAAAGGTAGGATATAGACATTAACTAAAAGACACGCGTTATGAAAGTCATTAGTAATAACCTCAACTTCTTCATGCTATCCTTTCAATTTCTTATCAAAAATTAGCTATTTCTCTAATTATGATTTACAATCTACAAAAACCTTATTCGATATAGTTCCCTTAGATCGGTAAAAGTATCCCGAAGATGTTCGGGGTCAAATTATTTTATGGTTTCAAACCTTACTAACAAGGATAAACATGGGGATAGATCCGAACTTCAGGTCAAGACCCACAGAGGGAGATCATGCAGGGCATAAGATTTACGCCCCTGCTGATCCACCGCCTGTTCCAAAGGAAAAGGCATTGGGAATTCACGGAACGATAGTGGGCGTCGACTTCGACTTATGTATAGCAGACGGCTCTTGTATAAATGCATGCCCGGTTAACGTGTTCCAATGGTATGACACGCCAGGTCATCCTGCCAGCGAGAAGAAGGCAGACCCGGTAAACGAGCAGGCGTGTATATTCTGTATGGCATGCGTCAACGTTTGCCCAGTTGCTGCAATAGACGTCAAACCACCATAACAATTTTTAATTAGTGTTTTCTACAGCTGTTGAAATATCTTGAAGACAGTTTCTATGAGGTATTTCCTCTTTAGTTTTCCATGTGTATATACAGAAGTGTTATCGCATTTCACTTTTAAGCTATTTAGATAAGATGTATTCTATGAGGGAACTTCTTGGAGACTATGAGCCGCGTGGGAGGCTACTTCAGGGCATAGGCAAGTTCGTTTTGTTTGGTTTAGATGACCCATTCCATTTAACAACGGTAACAGGACTTGCGATATATGGAGTAGGTAAGGTGATGGAAAGCCGAAGTAATTATGGAATCAGAAGAGCAAAAGTGGATATTGCTATAACCACACAAGACTTCAGAAATCTAGTAGATGAGTTAAGATCCCTAAGATTTTAATATTCTTTATTTTGTCTGTAGTTAGACATTTTATGTTTTGAGCCTGATCATATCCTTCTCCTTTAATGCGAGAGTATATTAAAAATATTCTACGATTTTTATAATATTTAAATGAACTGAGTCTAGAGCCAGAGTCCTTAAGCGTAAATAGTAGTCAGAAACAGCTTAAAGCTTACTTTCCCTATCGAAGAGATCATATTATAATTTTTTACTTAAATTAACAAGATTTAAATCATGGCGGTTTATGAAAACATATAAAGATTGTTGAAGCAAGAAAGTACATCAATGTTTGACAATATTCTCATTGGACTCAGCATCGTAGTTTCTGTCTGGAGTATCTACAATTCCATATTCGCCATTGTGGGATTAACGTGGAATACCACGGTAGGAAAGGCAGCTTCAGGACCGTCGTTTTCCTTACTGGTTCCCTCAAAAAACGAGGAGAAAGTATTGGGAAGACTTCTGGAAAGACTAGTGAATCAGGAGTATGATAGATCGAAGTATGAAATAATAGTTATTGAAGACGGATCTACTGACAATACCTTGGGAGTTTGCAACAGGTATGCAGAAATGTACAGTCTCATAAGGTGTATTCACCTTGACGCCTCACCAACTATAAACGGGAAAAGTAGGGCCCTAAACTACGGTCTTAAAATGTCAAAGGGCGAAATAGTGGGAGTATTCGATGCGGATACTGTCCCCAGGCTGGACATTCTGTCATACGTTTCGCAAAAGTTTATCTCTGAACCAGAGTTAGGTGGAGTTCAGGGTAGACTTATTCCCATTAATGTTAGGGAGAGCATAGTAGCACGCCTAGCCTCTCTTGAGGAACTCTTTAGTGAATATACTATTACTGGGAGAGCTAGGTTGGGACTTTTCGTTCCTCTGGAAGGAACTTGTAGCTTTGTTCGAAAAGACCTCCTAGAGAAGGTAGGAGGATGGAATGAAAATGTACTTACCGAGGACATTGACCTGAGTTTGAGGTTAACAAGTATGAATTATCGCATATCTTATTCTCCTTATGTAATAGCGTGGAGAGAAGTACCAACTACATTTTCTAGTCTAATAAAACAAAGGCTAAGATGGTACAGAGGAAATTTTGAAGTAAGCCTAAAATTATCCAGTATAAGATTCAGTTGGAAGTTGATAGATGCGGTGATGTTGGTCGGGACACCGATATTTATGGTACTAAGCTTGGCTAACTACTCTCTTGTGTTCATCTATTCTTCCGAGCCCAATCTATTCCTCATTACGTTTATTTCTATCGCTTCTTCGCTTTCTTTCTTCTTGATTTTGATCATATCTAGAAAACATATGATAGAAACCGCTTACATTTTCCTCTCAGCTATATACTTGAATTTCACGGTTGCCTTACATCTCGCTTCAATAGTTTTAGAGCTTGCGGGAGCCCCTCGTACATGGTATAAAACTGAAAGGTCTGGCAAGCTTCACATAGGCAATTCCCAAAACGTAGATTTATCTTAATCTATTACTAAATGCTTGTTGAAAATGAGAGTCAGACCAGTCGCGCTTACTATTGCTGGAAGCGACTCTGGAGGGGGTGCCGGAGTTCAGGCTGACCTTAAGACATTCACTTCACTGGGAGTATTCGGAGTTTCAGTAATTACAGGAATAACTTCTCAAAATACGAAAAGAGTCGGAAAGATCTTGGAAATGCCTCCTGATATGATAGAATCGCAGTTTGACCTCATAATGGAAGATTTTCCTGTAAAATACGGAAAGACGGGGATGCTGTCCTCCACCAAGGTTGTGGATTGCGTGGAAAGGAAGATCTCTCAATACAAATTGGATTTGGTACTAGATCCAGTTATGATATCAAAAAGCGGTTATCCTTTAATTTCTGAAGATACTGTCAGAAATTTGAGCAGATTAATTAAGAAGTCCATACTTATTACTCCAAACAAGTTTGAAGCAGAGAGGCTTACGGGATTCACCATTAGAACAACTGAAGATCTTAGGAAAGTCGCTCATCACATCTACAAGAACTTGGGAATAAATGTTGTAGTGAAGGGAGGAAAGTTTCTTAATGGGCATGATTTTGCCATAATTAACGGTGACGAACTTGAGCTCTCTGGGGAGGGAATTAACACTAATAATTTGCATGGTAGCGGAGATGTCTTTTCGGCCGCCATAACTGGTTACTTAAGTATGGGGCACAACGTAAAAGACGCAATTACTAAAGCTAAGTCATTCGTGACTGAGTCTATCAAATATTCCCTTTCTTTGGGGGGAGGCTCTGGACCAGTAGATCCTTTTGCTCCAGTAGAACGAGTAATAGAAATAAATCAGGCTAGAGAATCTTTGGAAAAATTAGTCGAGTATATTGAAAAGAATAAAGATAAAATTAAAAAAATCCTATCTAACGATGATAAGATCAACGTAGGCTATCTCACCGAATACGGTGATTATGCTACGTTAGCTGGAGGAATCATAAAATACATAGAATGGATTAAGGTTGATGGGCCAATTGTAGTGAATTGGTATACAAATACAATTTTCAAAGCACTGAAACTAGCAAACAAGAAGATAGGTATATCGATTTCTATAGGAGATGAGTTATTAAAAGTATTAGAGAAGAAAAAATTAAAAATATCAGAAAGTGGAATCTATGGTGACGTAATTCTCGTAGACGGTGTAGCAGTTCTGGTAGCTGATACCTTGAACGAACTTGAGGAAAAGATAGGAGATGTTCTATCATGATTACTGTAGTAGGTAGCTATAATACAGATACGATCTTGAAGTTAGAGCGTTTTCCTGTCCCTGGGGAAACGGTTTTCGTTCAAGGAAAACTCATTAGTCATGGGGGAAAGGGGTCCAATCAGGCAGTTTCAGCAGCTCGCTTGGGAGCCAACGTATCTCTGGTTGCTGCAGTTGGTAATGATGAAAGGGGAACCATTGCGTTAAAATTTCTTCAGCAGGAAAAAGTGGATACCTCATGCGTAAAGGTAAAGGAAGCCCAAACCGGGTCGGCGTATATATTACTTAACGGTCAGGGTGAGACAATGATAATAGTGGATAGGGGAGCCAACTACGAGCTTGTTGCAGAGGATCTGTACCAATGCTTAAGGGGGGACGTGTTGCTAACTCAACTGGAAATAAGGGAGGAGGTAGTCAGGTTCGCCTTGAAGGAGTTTAATGGCTTGAGGATACTGAATCCGGCCCCCGCTGAATTGCGATCTTTGGACATTTTGGAAAATGTAGATATTCTTACTCCTAATGAGATAGAATTCAAAGAAATAAGTAACTCTGACGATATGCTTTATGGCGCTGAAGTACTCCTGAAGAGGGTCAAAAAGGCTATAGTGGTCACATTGGGAGAGAACGGTTCGGTGATATTTACTAAGCATAAGTCAGTTAGAATACCTACAATTAAGGTGAGGGCAGTGGATACAACTGGAGCAGGGGACGTCTTTAACGCCGCCCTAGCCCTGTTCCTTGAGAGGGGGTACGACCTGGAGCAAGCAGCGGAGAACGCAAACATAATAGCTTCAATATCTGTAACATCGTATGGGGCACTTGGACCAAAGTGGGAAGAGGTCAAGGAACTCCTCCAGGAAAAGTAAGGAGACTTGTCCTGGACTTTGTGACCTAGAGGATGTTGAGGAGAGGAATTTTAAATGAAGGTAACCTTTCTCGGTACAGGTTCTGGGAGTACCAAAGGGTCAGCTAGGTTTAAATCTGGTATCTTGATTGAAAGTAAGGGTGCTAAAGTAGTGCTTGACTTTGGTTCCGGAATACATATGAGACTAGAGGATCTGGGCGTAATACCAGACGCCGTATTCGTCACCCACCTGCACATAGATCACTTTTCTGGAATCTTCGACCATTTGGTTAGAAGGAAAATCGATAACATCTCACCCCTTAGAGTTTTTACGTTAAAAGAATTCGGCAGAATCCTAGAAGCTGTTAAGAACAGTAATGATATTGATGCTATTGTGCATGAAAGCAGGTTCCCTAACGCTACCATAGAAGATCTCGAAATTTACTCGATAGAGGCTTGTCATAAAATCCCTGCAGTCTCTTACGTAGTTACCGACGGACGCAAAAGTGTTATTTACACCGGGGATACTGCAGAGCCTTGCGAGCCTATCCTCAATGAAATACCCAGAGCAGACTTGGTGATTCATGAGGCTAGCTGTCTAGATGATTGCAAGGCGTGGGGTCACACTTCCATTAAAGAAGCATTGAGATACGTTGAAAAACCTGTGCTTACCCATATTCCATCACAAATAGAAAAAGGAGTCCAAAACCTTGTTGGAGATAAAGCTATAATTGCTAGAGATGGAATGAGCATAGATGTGTAGGTTTGTAGCTTTCTCGGAAAGTGGGGCTATAAAACCTGAAATTATTAATGCAATGATTAAGAGCGCTTGGAAGGATATTTACTCTAGCTCCGGGCATCACGACGACGGGTGGGGATTCGTTATCTACGCATATAATAACGGATGGAATAGAATTTTTTACAACTCCTCAAAACCTATCTTTCAGGACGATAACGTAGCCATGCTGTATTCTATCAGGGGAGAAAAATTAACAGGAATTATCCATGTGAGAAAGGCCTCTAAGAAATTCCTGTCTGGAGTATCGCACTCCCATCCATATCACATTAGAGCTGGACCTAATGATCTTTTTTACGCTCACAACGGCTCAGTATCCAGAAGAGAATTCTCAAATCCAAACCTGCCCTATACCGACAGTTTCATGATACTTAAGACAATAGTTGAGGGGGTGGAGTCTGGAAAAGGCGTCATTGACTCCCTTAACGAAACCATGATAAAAATAAAGGACTACAGCTCAAGTCTCAATTCTGCACTTCTAGTTTTCAATGAAGCGGAGGGTCCTAGGTTATTTGTATATTATTATTATAATAAAAGTAATATTAGAGAGAAAGAGGATTACTACAAAATGTATAGGCACAAGTCTTATGCGTTCTCCTCTACTGTTAATTATTATCTAGGAAGTATTGGACATGAAATGAAGTACGATAAGATAGAGGAATTGACTGCAACTTAAGTTTGTCTCTGCCTAGGAGAAATTTAGAGCCGTTACAGTTACTGGAATTAATTATATCCATCGAATACTTAAGTTATAAGGCTCAAAATCTTCTAACTAGGTGGAAGCCTTAAACCTACAGCTTTCATAGGGATGAAAGAAGGCATATTGCTAAGATGACTTTAAATATCAACATCTCTTTTACAGATAATTAGCTTTACCATGGGCTCGTAGCTTAGCCAGGTAGAGCGACGGGCTCTTAACCACGGAGAGGCACCCGTAGGTCCCGGGTCCGAATCCCGGCGAGCCCGCCACATACAATTATTCAGATTTATGGCCATGGAGAACTCTCTTTACTACCTCTTTTCAGAATAGGTTGCCATCACTATTCCTGTATATGCAATGTAACCGAATACTATTAAGATAACAAGGAAGTTAATAATATGTAAAATCAGCGATGGAATCCTAAGGTTAAGGTAAGGTACTTTATAATTAAAAAACAGTGCATCAAATGAGATTACAATAATTAAAATAGAGATTACAAACATTAAGGTTCCTATTAATTTAACTCTTAGCATAATTTAACAACCTTAATGCGTCCTCTGTAGCTCTTAGTACAACTTCCTTTGACGACAACTTGGGTTTCCAACCCAACGCCTTTATTTTCGAAATATCCAGCAGCATAAATCTTACATCCCCTTTCCAACCCCTACCATCTCCAGAGTCTAGATACCTATGAACCGGTCTTAGATTCATTTTATCTTCCACTATCTGCGCGATCTCCTCTACAGTTATCCAGTCCTCATTCCCCACATTATAAAAGTTGTATTTGTCTATAGACTTATTTTGTAGTAAGAGAATCGCGTCAATTAAATCTTCCACGTAT
Source organism: Metallosphaera tengchongensis (assembly GCF_013343295.1). Classification (NCBI taxonomy): domain Archaea; kingdom Thermoproteati; phylum Thermoproteota; class Thermoprotei; order Sulfolobales; family Sulfolobaceae; genus Metallosphaera; species Metallosphaera tengchongensis. The sequence goes on from NZ_CP049074.1 coordinate 1,061,746, forward strand.
AGGTAGCTCTTCCTTTGCTTTCCATTTCCTAAAATTTCCAATTCGTTTGGGTTTCTCAGGAGCTTTTTAATAAAATCTATTACCACACCGTGAGATACTCGACCCCCTGTAATATTCGCTAACCTAAGAGATACCGCTTTCAAACCGTAATTATCAGAATAGAACTTTACCATCTGTTCTCCCATAAGTTTAAATAGACCGTAATTGGAAATCGGTCTGGTCTCGACGTCTTCTGAAGTAGGGACAGGTGCCTCACCGTAGACGGTAGAAGAAGAAAAGAAAATGAAAAATTTACAATCTGAGACTCTCGCCATTTCCAAAGCGTTGAGGCTGACCTTGACGTCCCGTTCAAAGTGATCCTCAATATTTTCCATGGACGTTCTCACGTCAGGGTTCGCAGCTAAATGAAAAACTGTGTCACACTCCTCTACCTTGGGGAAGGTAACTCTTAAATCGGTACGGAAAAACCTAGACTTAGGATTGATATAGTTTCCAAAGGACAGGTCGTCTATGGATATGACCTCCTTTCCTAGATCTAGTAATTTGTCGACTAGGTGCCCACCTATGTAACCAGCTCCTCCTGTAACTACTTGTGACATTGACTCACAAAGTGCAAGTTTCCGCTTTAACTTTATGGGAAGACTTTAGGGAAGTTGTAGTATGTCTTCATTAACTATGAAAAATGGCGCTAATAATCCTATGAAGCCCCCAAACCTCTTCTTTTAGTTAGGTTTTATCTTAAAGCCTAGGGATTGGGACTTGGTTTGTAATGGTCCCTATCCTTAACTGTGTTAACTCGCTCATGTTCTTCACTTAAACTTTTATTTCGGGTACTTTTATAAACCTAGTTAAATTTAAATTATATATTATATGAAAATTTTATCTTCTTCCCAAAAGGGTAAGGTTAACTTCATTTCGGTATGCGTTAGAGACCTGAAAGCGTTGAAATAAACTGGACAAATGAACCCACGAACAATAAGAAGTATTAGATTTAATAGACTCCTCTTTGTTGGTAATAAAGAGGAAAAATTATGACATTCAGGCTGAGTCTTAAGGAAGAAGTTGAACCACCAGTATGTTCTAGCTGTGGAAAAATCCTTCACCCTAAGGAGAAGGGGGCTATTTTCAACTGCCCAAACTGTGGGGAGATAACGATAAACAGAGACGTTTATTGTAGACTTCAGGGAGTTCCTTATACATGTCCCAACTGTGGCTTCAGCGGACCATGAGGTGTTAAGTGTGGCTGATGTAATGGTAGTTTTAAAAGTGTTTCCTGAGGGAGACGAAACCGACTTGGAAAAAGTGGCCAATGAACTAACTTCAAAACTACCTCAAGGGTACAAATTGGTAAGGAAGGAGACCGAACCTATTGCCTTTGGTCTAAAGGCTTTAATAGTATACATCTCCATGCCTGAGAGGACTGAAGGTGGGACAGATACTTTAGAGGAGCTTGCCTCCGGGATAGAGGGAGTTAGTCACGCAGAGGTAGTGGGTATAACAAGGCTCGGGTTTTAAATGAAAGTATAAGTTAATCTCTTTTATCCTGATTGACATATAAGTACTTGGATAAGATTGAGTGCTGGTTCTAGTTCAGAACAAAGGCCACCAAGGCGTGAGTTAACGCTGAAGGTGATGGAAGCGAGGCAGAAAGACGTCGGGAGGGGAAAGGTCAGAATAGACGTAGAAATGCTAGCCCAAATTGATGTGAGCCCAGGAGACGTAGTGGAAATAGAGGGAACTAGGAAGACTGCAGCCATAGCCTGGCCACTTTCTCCTGATGATGCAACCGGAGAGAGGGACATAATAAGAATGGATGGAATAACGAGAAAAAACGCTGGTGTATCCATTGGGGATAAGGTTGTTGTTAGAAAAGCGTCAGTCAAGCAGGCTGCCTCAATAAAGTTGGCTCCTTCGAATTTCTCTATAACTGTTGATCCAGGATTCGTAGCTTACGTAAAGAAGAAATTAAAGGAGTTCCCTTTGGTTGAAGGGGATACTGTCCTCATTCCAGTGTTGGGACAGGCAATTCCATTTACTGTAATTCAGGTCAGACCTGCGTCCATTGTCATGGTAGTTGATGAAACTAGTATCTCTATATCCGATAAGCCAATCGAGCAGACCAGATATCCAAGAGTCACATATGAGGACATAGGAGGAATGAAGAACGTAATTCAGAAGATCAGAGAGCTCGTGGAACTTCCGCTGAGACATCCGGAGCTGTTCAAAAGGTTGGGGATAGAGCCTCCTAAAGGAATAATGCTCTATGGACCTCCAGGTGTAGGGAAAACCCTTCTGGCTAAGGCTGTAGCCAATGAAACCGAGTCATATTTCACCTCAATTAACGGACCTGAAATTATGAGCAAGTTTTACGGAGAGAGCGAACAGAGACTTAGGGAAATATTTGAGGATGCTAAGAAACACGCCCCTGCAATAATCTTCATCGACGAAGTTGATGCCATAGCTCCCAAAAGGGATGAGGTCATAGGGGAAGTTGAAAGGAGAGTAGTAGCCCAGCTTCTCACATTAATGGATGGGTTAGAGAGTAGGGGAAACGTCATCGTCATAGCAGCTACCAATAGACCTAACGCTGTAGACCCGGCCCTGAGAAGGCCTGGGAGGTTTGACAGGGAAATAGAGATACCGCTTCCTGACAAGCAAGGCAGGCTAGAAATATTACAAATCCATACAAGAAATATGCCACTAGCTAAGGATGTCGAGTTAGAGAAGTTATCGGATATAAGTCACGGTTATACTGGAGCAGACCTTTCAGCCCTAGTAAGGGAGGCTGCAATGAACGCCCTGAGGAGGTATTTACCAATGATAGATGTGAGTCAAGATAAGATCCCACCAGAAATTTTAGAGAAGATGGAGGTTAAGATGGAGGACTTCATGAACGCCTTCAAGGAAATTGTACCAAGCGGGATGAGGGAGATATACATTGAGGTGCCTGAGGTAAAGTGGGATGATATAGGAGGCTTACTTGACATCAAGGAGGAGCTGAGGGAGGTAGCAGAGTATCCTCTAAAATTCCCAGACTATTACGAAACTGCAGGAGTAGAACCACCTAAGGGGATCTTACTTTTCGGTCCTCCAGGTACTGGTAAAACAATGTTAGCTAAGGCAGTAGCTACAGAGAGCGGGGCCAACTTCATTGCTGTAAGAGGACCGGAAGTACTATCCAAATGGGTAGGAGAGAGCGAAAGAGCGATAAGGGAGATATTCAGAAAAGCGAGAATGTATGCTCCATCTGTTATTTTCTTTGACGAAATTGACGCCATAGCTCCCATGAGAGGGATATCGTCGGATTCCGGAGTTACGGAGAGGCTAGTGAATCAGCTTTTGGCAGAAATGGATGGGATAGAAAACCTAGATAACGTTGTGATAGTAGCTGCCACTAACAGACCCGATATTTTAGATCCTGCGTTATTGAGGCCAGGTAGATTCGAGAAGCTAATGTACGTCCCACCACCTGATAAAAACGCAAGATATGATATCTTGAAGGTTCATACGAAGAAGGTTGCATTGTCTGATGAGGTTAACCTCGAAGAGTTAGCTGAGCGGACTGAGGGTTATACTGGGGCAGACCTAGCAGCCTTGGTTAGAGAGGCTGCCATGAGAGCAATAAGAGAAGGGATGAGAGACTGCGTGAACAAGGTGAGCAGCCAGTGCGCACCAAACGATAAGGACTGCAGGGATGCGAAAATGAGAGATTGTATGAAAGGGGCTTCAATTAGAGTGGAGAATAAACACTTCGATGAAGCATTAAAGAAAGTTAAACCATCGTTAACCCAAGAGATGACACAATTCTATCAGACCTGGATAGAGAAGGCAAGACAGCAGCTACCTAGGCAGACAGCTAAGCCCAGCACGTTTACTTAGGCCAATTTTAAACTTCCTTTTTGGCGTCCTCTCCCGAAATCAACATTTTTAAATTGGTAAACATTTACTGTTGAGGTAGTCGAATTGAAACTTTTCTCTATCGTTAATGAGGGATTGGTGGAATTTCGGATTCGAGATCGATGCGCTATCCTTAGTGTTAGCCTAAACAGGAAGTTACACCCATGGATTTCACTTAAATCGATCGCAGGCGGTATTGGCTCAATGCTTTCACAAACTATTAGGGAGAGCAAAAAGCGGAGCCGACTACCTTACATCCCCAAGTATTATGACTGGATTCGTCCTCAAGAAATAAGAGTGATTAGGTGAGGCTCATGTGGAGAGACACTCCGTTAATTTACGTTGTTTTGGAGAAGCTTAGGAAAACTAACGGAACTATAAAAGACGAGGATCTTTATAAGGAAGTGAAGAAGAGCGTGAACTATGAGGTTTCGTATAGTGATTTTCTAAAGGCCCTAATGTCCCTGGAGATTAGAGGGATAATTAGCGTATCATTAATAAGGGAAAACACACGAATGATTACATACATAGGTGAAAAGGAATAGGGGTAGATCTAACAGACCTAGTACTAGACGTAAAAAGAGAGCTCAATTTTGCGGAAATTAAAGGAAAGAAGGTAAGTATTGATGCTTATAACGCTATTTATCAGTTCCTCGCTGCCATAAGACAGCCAGATGGTACCCCACTCATGAACAGAGAAGGTAAAGTAACTAGTCATCTCAATGGAATTTTCTATAGGACGGTTAATCTTATAGAAGAAGGGGTCATTCCAGTATATGTTTTTGATGGAAAACCTCCCGAAATGAAGGCGGAGGAACTAGAGAAGAGGAGGAGATTTAAGGAAGAAGCTGAAAAGAAGTTAGAAAAAGCTAAACAAATTGGAAGAATTGAAGAGATGAGAAAATACTCTCAAATGTCGTCAAGGCTAACTGGGGAAATGGCGCATCAAAGTAAAGAGCTTCTAGAGTTGATGGGAGTTCCTACAGTTCAGGCACCATCAGAAGGAGAGGCAGAGGCAGCATATTTAAACTACAGTGGTTACACCTTTGCAGCTGCTAGTCAAGATTACGACTCTATCCTCTTTGGAGCTACAAGATTAATTCGTAACTTAACCATTACCGGTAAAAGGAAACTACCTAACAAGGACATTTACGTGGAGATAAAGCCTGAAGTTATAGAGGCTGATACCCTGTTTAAAAAACTAGGAATTACAAGGGAGGAACTTATTGATGTAGCTATACTCATAGGAACGGATTATAACCCTGAAGGCATTAAGGGTATAGGTCCAAAAACCGCTTACAAGCTAATAAAAACCTACAAGAGTATCGAAAATATCAACAAAAAGGACTTGGATCCCTCGCAAATATATTTCGACTATAAAAAAATAAGGGATCTATTTTTAAAACCACAAGTATCGTCCCCTTCCTCCAGCCTAGAGCTTGGAAGTCCTGATGCAGAAAAGGTGATAGGGATGTTAGTGAAAGAGTTTGATTTTAACGAAGAAAGGGTGAAAAACACTCTCAACAGATTGGAGAAAGCCATCAAAGAGCTTAAGGGGATTGGAAGACAGACTGGTTTGGATCAGTGGTTTTAGAAGTTCTTCAATGGAGGTTCTCCATACATCACAAGATTTAATACTAGTAGGTACTTTCGAGGTTAAACGGAAAATAATAATCTGTTATAAACCAATAGTAATGAACATTTAAAATCTATAGAGTAAAGACTTCTGTGTGACGCTTACCTCCAACCGTTATTTTCCGATTTTTGTTGACATATCTGAAATGAAAGTTCTAGTTGTAGGAGGAGGGAAAGTGGGCAGTAAGAGGGCTTTGAAATTCAGGGAATTTAACTCTCAAGTTACGGTCATTTCGTTGGAGTTTACGGACGAGCTCATGATGAAGGAGGATATAGAGAAGATAAAAGGGGAAGCAAATAGTCTAAATGATGAATTTATTTCAAAATTTGACATAATAGTGACAGCGACCAATAACAGGGAGGTTAACTCTAGACTATGCGAGAGAGCGAAGCAACTCAGGAAATTGTGCAATAACCCTACAAATCCTTCCCAGTCCTCCTTTATTGTACCAATCTTTTATGAAAGCGAAGACCTAGGTATCGCCGTAACTACCTTGGGTAAGTCAAGTATAATGTCGAAGGTTATCCTAGACAGAGTCTTGGAGTTGATCAACAGAGACCCAAAGATATTGTTTGAGGTGAAGGTAATGGGTGAAGTGAAAAATCTCCTTAAGGCAAAAGTGAACGATCCTTCATTAAGGTACGTGTTATATCAAAAAATATTCGTAGATAAACAGTTTGAAACGTATGTGAATGATGGAAATGTCAATAGCGCAATGAAGAGAGCGGAGGAGATAATTAATGAGTCTAGCTCGTAGTTTAATTAACTCTTATTCTGCAATCGTTTACACCTATAAAACGATAGGTACCGAGAAGCTGGCCTCTCATTATTTAGGTTGGGAAGAAGTTAAGGAACTAGCTAAGTATTATCGTGGAGAGATGGCATTATTGCAGACTTGTAATAGAATAGAAATTTACTTGTTTTCGAAAAATAGCGCCAGTTCACAAGAGATTCTTCGCTATCTAAATCAGGTACACGGCAAGGAAATTTCCTCAGACGCTATTACCCTAGTAGGAGAGGACGCAATAAAACACCTTTTTGAAGTGGCATCTGGAATTGATTCGTTATCTGTGGGGGAATATGAAATCCTAAGTCAGATAAAGAACTCTTTGAAGGATTCTATTAGGTTAGGAATAGGGTCAAAGCACATGAGAGCCCTAATGGAAAGAGCTCTTAAAGTTGGCAGAAGGGTAAGACTTGAGACCTCTATTTCTAAGGGAAAGGTGGGCGTCCACTCCCTTGCAGTGGAGTTTACGAAAACGATAGTTAAGGATCTTTCAAGTAGAAAAATTGCCATAGTCGGTGCTGGAGAGATTGCAAGTAAACTCGCTTTGATACTTCACAATGAAGGTGCTAGAAATGTCACTATTTTCAACAGGACGTTTGAGAGAGGAAGAGACTTAGCCGTTAAATATGGTTTCAGCTATTTCCCTTTGGATTTTAATAGATTGCATAACTATGATGTAATATTTTCAGCTATATTTTATCCGGAGAAGATTAAAAATATATCCAATTCAGTTATAGTCGATCTAGGGTCGCCACCAGTATTTGAGGGAGCTAACGTCTACACTCTCAAGGACTTGGAGGTGCTCTCCAAGGCAAGACTTGAGGAGCGTCAAAGGGAAATCCAAAAGGCAAAGGAAATAATCAAGGAAGGTATAAAGGACTTCGAGAAGGACTGTCTTAATTTAATATATGATGAATTTGTAGCTGAATTCATGAATAAAATTGAAGAAATAAGGAGAGAAGAGGTGGAGAGAGCAGTTAAAATGTTGGGAGGAGATAGTAAAACTAGGGAGATTTTAGATGCCATGTCTAGATCTATGAACAAGAAGACCTTCTCGCCACTATTTGAAAACCTAAAGAGGGCCACAGAGAGAGGCGAGATAAACTACATTAACTTGGTCACTTCATTATTCACTCATGAAGGGATATCCCAGAGTAAGACCAAGGAGATTAAGACTGAACAAGAATATAAGGGACACGACAGCTGAAACCGATCTTACTCCTAACAATCTCATCTTACCCGTTTTTGTGAAGGAAAACATAACCACACCCGAGAAAATACCTTCCATGCCAGAGATTTTAAGATATCCGGTAAACGATTTACTTGTAAAATTTATTGAGGAAAATTATGAGAAAGGAATTAGAAGTGTTATATTATTCGGAATACCTGCCTTTAAGGACAATTTCGCAACCTCTGCATTTAGTAAGGACGGAGTAATTCAGAAAGCCCTCCGTCTCCTAAGGGATACTTTTGGGGAGAAGATTCTTCTAATTGCCGACGAGTGTACCGATGAGTATACCTCCCACGGACATTGTGGTATAGTTAACTATAGGGGAGATAAATACTACATAGATAACGATGAGAGTTTAAAGGTTCACGCTAAGATAGCGTTATCTCAGGCAGAGGCAGGAGCAGATGTGATCGCTCCTTCTAGCATGATGGATGGAGTTGTAGGTGCCATAAGGGAGGAGCTAGATAAGAACGGGTATTCGGACACTCTAATCATGTCCTATAGTGTGAAGTATGCATCTGTGTTTTACTCACCCTTCAGAGAAGCCGCTAACTCTGCTCCAGCCTTCGGAGATAGAAGAAGTTATCAAATGGATCCTAGGAACTCTTTCGAAGCATTGAAGGAAGTCTCACTAGACGTTGAGGAAGGTGCAGACATACTTATGGTTAAACCTGCTCATACATACCTGGATGTAATAAGACTCGTCAAACAGAATTTTCCCCAGTATCCTTTAGCCGCTTATCACGTTAGCGGGGAGTACTCCATGATAAAGGCTGCGGTACAAAGCGGATGGCTGGATGAAAGGAGAACCGTGCTCGAGATAACATTCTCTATCAGGAGAGCAGGAGCAAACATGATTTTAACTTATTACGCTCCAAAAATAGCCGAATGGATCTCCGAAGGTGTTCCATTTTGAGTTACGAGTTGTGGAATGAGGCCAAAAATCTATTTGCAGGTGGGGTAAACAGTCCAGTAAGAGCAGCAGTAAAGCCTTATCCATTCTATACCAGAAGGGCAAAAGGAGCCTATATAGAGACCGAGGACTCAAAACAGTTGATAGATTACGTATTGGGCTACGGTCCGCTGATTTTAGGGCATTCCCATCCTAAAGTTTTGAACGCGGTTAAAAATCAACTGGAGAAGGGATGGCTTTACGGAACCCCGAGCGTTGCTGAGATCAAATTAGCTGAGAAAATAACTAAACATGTCCCTTCAGCCGAGATGGTGAGGTTTGTAAACAGCGGAACAGAAGCCACCATGACAGCAATAAGACTTAGTCGTGGTTTTACAGGCAGAAAGAAAATAATCAAATTTGACGGGAACTATCACGGAGCTCACGATTACGTTCTGATGGATGCCGGTAGTGCAGCGTCAGAGTTTGGGGTACCATTTTCCTTGGGAATTCCAGAAGAAGTGGCATCTACTGTAATCGTCTGTCCCTACAACGATATATCATGTGTGGAAAGGACAATAAGGAAGGAGGATGTAGCTGGGGTTATTGTTGAACCAGTTATGGGGAACATGGGCGTGATCCCTCCAAACTCTAATTTCCTGAAAGATCTTAGGTCCCTTACAAGAGAGTTTAATTCTTTACTCATATTTGACGAAGTAATTACTGGATTCAGGTTAGGCCTAGGAGGGGCTCAGTCCTACTTTGGTGTTAAGCCTGATATAACAACATTAGGCAAAATTATCGGTGGCGGTTTTCCCATTGGGGCTATTTGCGGTTCAAGAGATGTAATTAGTTATCTCACTCCGTCAGGGAAAGTGTTTAACGCCGGAACGTTTAACGCAAATCCAGTCTCAATGATTGCAGGGTTAGCTACCATAGAGGAACTAGAGAAAGGTAATGCGTACAGGATATCGGAAAAAGCCGCGAAGATCTTGGCTGAGGAAATAGACTCTTTAATTAAGATTGAGCACGTTGTCAACAGAGTGTTTAATTTCTTTCAGTTTTTCCTGGGAGTTAAAAAGGTAGAAAATGCGGGTGACGCCAGGAAATCCTTAAGGGAGGTTTACGTCAAAGTTCACGAAGCCCTTCTTCGTGAAGGAGTTTTCGTACCTCCCAGCCAATTCGAGGCGCTTTTTACCTCAATAGCCCACGATGATGATGTTATAAATCGAACTATAGAGGCCTTTAGAAGGGTATTAGGGGAAGTGCATTGAAAATAAGAATAGCAGCCAGGGGAAGCAGATTAAGTTTAGAACAGGTCAAAGTTGTTGAGAACTTCCTTTCAGAGAACGGATATGAGACTGAATTTCTTGAAATAAAAACTAAAGCTGATCTATTTAATAATAGACCTTTAACTGAAATTGGAAAAGGTGTATTCGAGAAGGAGGTTAACGAAGCCATTCTGCAAGGGAAAGCGGATATAGCAGTGCACAGTATGAAAGATCTCTCATCTGAATTACCCGCTGGTCTAGAAATCATAGCTACGCCAAAGAGGGAGGAACCTATAGACGTGTTGATAGCCAATACGGATCTCATGGATCTACCGTCAGGTTCGAAGATAGGGACTAGCAGTGTGAGAAGAGCGTATTTCCTGAAGGCTATTAGACCTGACGTGGTCGTGAGTGATATTCGGGGAAACGTAGATACTAGACTAAAGAAATACCTTGAAGGTACGTATACCGGACTAATTCTTGCAGAGGCTGGGTTGAGAAGGCTTGGTATAAATATTGAAAGGTATCCCCTTAACGTTAGGGACTTCACCCCAGAACCTAACCAAGGAATTATTGCAGTAGTTTCCTCGTCGAAAAACACCAACGTAAAGGAGGCGTTAAAAGGTCTAAATCACGAGGATACTATGGCCGAGGCGATAGCAGAGAGGATAACTGTCTCACTGATAGGAGGAGGATGTCACACTCCGTTGGGGGTTCTATTTCGTAAGATTGATAACAAGCTTGAGGGTATAGCCAGCTACAGTAATGGTATTAGAAAAGTCACAGTAGATATTTCTACCTCAGATGACCCAAAGGAGGCTGGAAGGAAATTAGGGGAGAGCTTGCTAAGGGGCATGAAAAATGAGGGTATTGTACTTAAGACCTGAAGGATCTGAGGAGCCCTCGTTAAAAGGGATCGAAATAATTAATGTCCCCCTGTTTAATGTGACATGTATCCCCTACGATAGTTCTCTCCTAAAGGGAGAGGGGATAGCGTTCACCAGCGTTAATGCAGTTAGATGCTTCAAGGACATAGGAATCCTTAAGTTTAAGAGGATATTCTCAATCGGTCCTTCTACCGCCAAGGAATTAGAGAGGATAGGCATATCCTCCGAAGTGCCAGAGCGTTACACTTCAAGAGATCTGGCCACATTGATTCTACAAAGTAAAGTTAGGTCTCTGACTTCCGTAAGAAGCTTAAGGGCATCCCAAGAAATGAAACATATACTGTCCTCTATAAGTTATACTGAGATATATGACTACGACTTGACAGAAAATCATGAAAACATGGAGTATGCGAAGGATCTGCTTGAGGACTGCTCAGTGGATATTGTAGTTCTTACGAGCTCGTTGATAGCCACTACCGTAGCTAAATTCATAAAGGATTGTCATAAAGTAATTACCATAGGGCCAATGACATCTGCCTCACTGAAGCTTATCAGACCGGACTTGAGATTCATTGAAAGTCCAGTATCCACCATTGAAGGAACTTTAAATCTTATACAAGAATTGAAAGGAGGTGAATAAAGGTGGAGGACCTAAGGGATCTCTTGGTTAAGGTGTTGAAGAAAATAGATCCTACTATAATTGAGGAGACTTTAGATATCAAATTCACGCAAAATTTTAAGGATAGATATGATGTTTTTGGTCAATTTAAAAATAGTAAAGGAATATACGAATTTGCCGTAAGTTTTGATCATAAGGGAAATATAAAGAGGGAGCACGTAAACATGATAGTCCCAAATAAGGTAAAGGACGAACTGGAGAAAAAGGTTCATGGAAAAGGTGATTAATTGAAAATTTTGTTGATCGTGATCGACGGTCTTTCTTTCCACTTGATGGAGAGGTTCAGGTATAACTTACCTACCTTTCAAGAGATGGAAGAAGAAGGGGTCTATGGATCGTTAGAAAGTTCGTATCCATCTATAACTCCAGTAGCTCTAGCTTCTCTATTTACCGGTTTCAATCCGAAAACTCATGGGGTGGTAGCACCTAGAATCTTTATAAAAGGGAGAAAGATCCAGTCCAGCCTCTCTGCGTTCTCCAGTAACTCTCTCTTAGTAGATCCCATATGGTCCGTTCTAGGTAAGAAAGGGTTTAAAGTAGTTGTCACTTCAGCTCCTCAAGCTTTACCAGATAGATGGGAACTAGATAACGTAGTTCTGTTCGATCCGTATAAGGCCAAGGTGAAGAAATGTTCTGAGAGCTTTGTATTAAAGCCAGGGGAAAATGAGGTTTTGGGAGGAAATTGGGTCGTAAAGAAGACTGATGGAGGGCATATAGTTACAATCGAGGGAAAGGAAATAGAGTTGAAAGGTCAGGATTGGATAGGCCCTCTGGAAATAAAAGGAAAATGTGGAGAAGAGGAACTACTAGGTACCGTGTTTCTTCACAACAAGGAAGAAGGAGTTTATGTTACTCAGCCGGCCTTTCTCAATTATAAGTGGGGAAACAGAAGAGAACTGGTCTCTAAAGTCTGGGAAAACGTCGTTAAAAAGGTGGGTATGATTCTAGATGGAGACTATAGAGCTCTGAACAAGGGTCTAATCTCGTTCGAGGAGTACCTTAAAACTGTGGATCTCGCGTTTAATTTCTTTGTAGAGTACTCACTTTACGTTCTAAAACTGGAGGAATGGGACTTTGGAATTACATATCTACCCATAGTGGACAATCTTCAGCATCTCCTTTACGGTATAGATGATGGTAGGGCCTTCGAAAGCATTTTCAACGGGTACAAGATCGCTGACAGATTCGTTATGTTGCATAGGAGTTTGGCGGACAATATATTTGTGTGTTCAGACCATGGTATAACAAAAATAAAGAAGAGAGTATATATTAATAAAATACTTGAGAGGTTGAATGTATTAAAAATTGAAAATGGGAAAATCAATTGGGGAAAGACTAAGGCGTTTTATGGTGGTGGAGGAATCATAAGGGTGAATCTAAGGGAAAGGGAAGAGGCAGGTGTTGTTAATTCAAAGGAATATCAGAGGCTGGTTAGGTATATAGTAAAAAATCTTGAGGAGGTTAAGGATGAAAGTGGAGAGACAATTTTCACCGGAATTTATATGAGGGACTCACCAGCAGTCGATCGTCAAGGAGACATTGAGCTTAGTACCAGAGACTTTTTTTCACTGAGTAGTAATACGGAACATGATAACGAAATAGAAAGCGTAAAACCCTACGTTACTACCACAGGAGATCATGGTTATTACAGAAAGGAAGACTTGTACGGGATAATAATAGCGAGTGGGAATGAAATCGCGAAGGGGAAAAAGATCAAAGCAAAGATAGTTGATGTTGCACCGACCATATTAAAAATTATGGGTATTCAAAATTCTAAAACCGAGGGTAGAGTTCTAGTTGAGGCGTTAAGAAATGGAAGTCAGGAGCAAAAGACATCTTAGAGTAAGAGCTCCCTTTGACTGTGAGAAAGGTCTTCCGTACACTGAAGTTGTGACTTCTCAGGGTCGTTTGGAGAACTGTGCGCCTATTGAGACTATTGGCAGGAACGTTTTCCCTTACTTTAGCAACATGAATTTACATACATTGAAAATAATAAGAAGATTCCCTAAAATCCTCGAAATCGTAGCTAGGAGACTAAACGTACCTGGCAGCTATAGTAATAACGAGGAGTATTCTGTAGAGAAAATACAAGTGGATTCTTTAATTGTAGGGTCTGGAATAGCGGGTCTAGTGTCCCTAGATAATACGAAAAATGGTTTCATGATAACTAATAGTGTCTATACCGATTTTTTTGATGACCCCCTGAATCTTGGTTCTCCTATCCTAGAAAAATTAAAGGACATTATAAAGTCCAATAATGAAAGGATTCTTGTTGGCGATTTCCTAGGGAAATTCAATGAGGGTTACCTAATTAGGCACTCGAATAAGTTGATACTGGTTACCCCTAAGAAACTAATTTTTGCCGTAGGGGCTAGGTACCTTCCACCAATTTTTGAAGGAAATGATTATCCCAATGTTATATCTAGGAGGCTTTACCTAAAGAGAAAATCATCATATGAAAAGGTAATCGTATTAGGCTCTACTGATGACGCAATTAAAACAGGATTGGTAGCAAAGTCAAAGGTACTAACGCCAAAGAGTACCAAACTGTTTTCTAGGTCTTTCGTTGAGAGAGCAGAGAGTACTGGAATCGAGATAGAGGAGGTGGAGCATATAAAGGTAAGGAGAACCGGTAAAAAGTTGGAAGTGTTATGGGATAAGGGAAGCACAATTGTTGACGCCGTGGTCTTCGCACCAGTGAAGCAACCAAGGTTAGAAAGCATAGCAAACTCAGAATGCGGCTATAAGTACTATCCTAACCTTGGAGTATATCTCCCTGATCATGAGATGGATGGTTATATGAGGAGTTGCGGTCATTTTGTAGTTGGTGGTGCGAGGGGGATATGGGACGAGGAATTATCTTTTCTAAGTGGGGAGACTCCTTTCAACCCTGATGCCTCTTCGGAAATTAACGCTAAGATAAAGGATACCCCACTTCGTAACTTTTATACAAGGGACTTTGTGGCTATAAGTAGTCCATATCTTTATTCCAATGCTGGGTACGCCTGTTTTTGTGAGGACGTTCTATGGAAAGATGTTTTGATGTCTCAGAGTATGGGGTATAAAGATGTAGAGATGGTTAAGAGAGTGGCAGGGATTGGACTTGGCGAGTGTCAAGGTAAGGTCTGCACATACGTTGTGGGGAGCATTTTGAATAGCGAAAAACTGATAACGTTTAGATCACCCCTGCTACCTTTATAATACCTAGACCCTATACTTGCTTAGCCATATCTAGGAATAATTTGGACTTTCCATCAAGTCGATGTTAGAAAAATGGTTTAGTTATCGTGGATTAAGTTATGAATTAACTCGTAGTGAAACATAAAAACAGTATAAGAGATCGTACATGATCTTTTATTCTTAAAAACTTCTTGTGAATTATGACCTTTGTGATAAAAGTTAATACTGCAGGAGATTCAGTGTTTGTGTTTAAATGGGGAGTGGGACGTCTAGTTCCAAGCCTTCCAGAGCAGAGAGTAGGAAATGCGTCATTGACTTGTGACATAGAAAGTAGGTGATCTGCCTCATGAGAATAGCCATCCTTGGAGGAGGAGGTCATGGGGTTAGTGTCGCTTATCACCTTGCGAAGAAGGGAGTGAAGGATATATCGATTATTGAGATGAAGAGAATAAATTATGGTTCTAGCGGAAGAAATGCGGGCAGATATAGATATCACTTTCACTCCAAGGAAAATGTAGATTTTGCTAAACATGCTATACCTTATCTCCTGGAGCTATGCAAGAAACTACCCCTTAATCCGGTATGTTACAGAACTGGATATCTTTGGATATTGAAAAACGACGAGACGTTTAACTTCATAAGGAGGATGGACACGCTATGGGAATCGTTTGGAGTTGGCGGGAAATTCTTGGATTGTTCTGAGATGGACTATCTCAAAAGCCAAGATCAATGTTACCTAGCTCCCCAAGACGGGTCCTTTCATCACGACTATCTGACGTTTGGACTTTATGAAGAAATTAAAGAGAAAGTAAAAATAATTAATGGAGAGGCTAGAGAAATATTAACATCGGGAGGAAAAGTGGTCGGAGTAAGAGTAAATGAGGTAACGTTTCCGGCGGATCAAGTGGTGGTCACCCTAGGAGCATGGGCAGGGGACTTTCTGGGAAAAAATGGGTTTAAAGTACCGATAGAGCCTGAAAAGAAAGAAATATTTATTACAGAAGATCTAAAATTTAGAGTTAAACCACTCGTCATTTCAGACCAGATATACTTTTCCCACACGTTGAAGGGAGAAATTATTGGTGGGATTGAAGATTCCAGCCCTAGAATGTTTACAAACTTTGATGTATCGTTGGAGAGGACTCTTATCTTCCTAAAGGAACTAAGGAAGTTAGTCAAGGGTGCAGAAGGCATAAGAATATTGAGGGGTTGGAGCGGCTACTACGAAATGACACCTGACCATTCCCACATTATGGGTTACTCCCAGATGTGGCCGGAAGGTCTTTACATCGATGCAGGGTATAGTGGACATGGAATGATGTTCGCTCCTTTCTCTGGAAAGATTATGGCTGATCTGATTGCCGATGGCTACAAAAATAAGTTCTTAGACGTTTTCAATCCTGATAGATTTGAGAGAAACAAACTAGTGGATGAAAGGATGGTAATTTAAACTTCACGTTTTATGTAATTTAACGTTGTTACACCATTCAGCGGATTATGACTCTAATCGTATATGATCCTTTATGGTAATTTTTGAGACTTTTATATTACAGAATCCTAATAACTAAACATGGGCAAGCTTTTCGGTACAGACGGAGTTAGAGGTATAGTAAACCAGGAACTAACCATAGAATTAGCTCAGAGGTTAGGGAAGGCTATAGGGACGTTCTTTGGAGAAAACAGTACCTTGCTGATTGGAAGGGACGCCAGATCTGGTGGAGATATGATTATGAGAGCTGTTGAGAGCGGGTTAATATCGACTGGGGTTAAGGTATATGAGGGAGGTTTTGCCCCGACCCCTGCCCTCCAATACTCAGTTAAGACCTTAGGATATGATGGAGGGGTCATAATTACAGCGAGTCATAATCCTAGGGAACATAACGGTATAAAGGTCTTGGCTAAAGACGGTATAGAGATATCGAGAGATAAGGAGGACGTTATAGAAAGCATTTATTTCGAGAATAAGTTCAATACAGTCCCGTGGCATAGGTTAACCTTTGATGTCAAGAAGGAGGATAGAGTTATCGACACATATGTATCAGGGATAATTTCTCACGTTGACGTAGAGAAAATCAGGAGGAAAAACTTCAAGGTTCTGATAGACGGTGCCAACAGTGTGGGCTCAATATCAACTCCTATAGTTGCTAGGGAACTAGGATGTAAGGTGTTCACTTTCAACGCAAACCTAGATCCTACCTTCTCTGCGAGGAATCCTGAACCCACAATCGAATCGTTAAGCGAAACTGCTGAAGTTGCAAGGTCAATAAAGGCAGATCTATCCGTGGCTCATGATGGAGATGCAGATAGGGCTATATTCATTGATTCCATGGGAAGGGTGCAATGGGGGGATAGGAGTGGGACACTCCTAAGTCTCTGGTCTTCCAAGAAGGAAGATTTTCCAAAAAGGATATATACAGCAGTCTCAAGCTCGTCCTTGGTTCAAGAGTTCCTGTCGAACTACGGTATCGAAGTTATCTGGACTAAAGTGGGTAGTGTGGACATCGCGAGAAGGCTGTATCAAGAGAAAGGTATAGCGGGATTTGAGGAGAACGGTGGTTTCATATTCCCACTTCACCAATACGTGAGGGACGGTGCCATGAGTTTTGCCTTAATGCTAGAGATGATGGCGTTGGAAAACTCTAGTTCTGCGGAACTTTTCAACAGGTTACCTAAGTACCATCTTGTTAAGACCAAGGTTGGACTTAAGCCTAACATGGATATAAATAACGTTTATGAAAAGGTGGAGAGGGAAATCGGGAGTGGAAACCAAATAGTGAAGATAGATGGGGTCAAAGTAATAGGAAAAGATTTTTGGGCACTTGTAAGGAAGAGTGGTACAGAACCTATAATACGAATTATGGTAGAGGCTAAGGAACCCGAAGTTGCAGAAAGGTTGGCAAATCAACTTAAACAGATAGTAGGTGAAATTTAAATGAAATACAGACTTATGGACATTTTAGCTTGTCCTATATGCAAGCACTTTCACCTGGAGTTGATAGTTTTTCAAGAGAAAGAGTATCCAAAGAGAGAGGTCAAAGAGCAAATTCCTCTTTGTGAAATTTACTGTAGCTACAGGAACATGGAAGTGAAGAAGTTGGAGAACCCACCGTGTCAAGAGTGTATAAAGAAAGAGGTTGTAGAAGGGATCCTCCTATGCCCTGCATGTGGAAGATGGTACCCTATAATAGATGAAATTCCCAGGATGTTGCCAGATAAACTAAGAAAGAGAGACGATGATCTTAAGTTCCTAGAAAAATATAAAATGAAAATACCTGAGAAAGTTCTCAATGAAGGTCTACCCTACAACATCAAGGGATAAAATTGTAAGCTATGGACTAGATTAAAATGAGCTTATTAATGGCCAAACCCAATTTTACAATGGTGTAACTAAATGGAAAGCTCATTCATTGGTAATCTAGACGAGTGGATAAAGATGCAAAAGAACCTCTTATCGACAATAAAGGACATGGAGAAAAGGGAGGAAAGTGTAGAGCAGGACCGATTAGACCTTATACTGGCATCTAGGGTAGCGTTCCAGCATATGATGAGAACCTTGAAGGCGTTCGATCAGTGGCTTCAGGATCCAATGATAATTAAACATATGCCAAGAGAGATGCTGGAGGACGTTAAGAGGACTAGTTGGTCCTTACTAGAACAGTTGCTGGAACTTGATGTGAGACATACTAGCCAAGCTAAGGAGTTGATAACAAAACTCGGGAAAGAAGGAAAGCTTGATCCCCTAATATGGAGCAAACCTCCAGTCGAAGATCAGCCAACTCAGACCAGGAGAGGAACTTTCACTACTATGTGAATAAAAGTTTTTAGTTAAAATAGATTCTAAATCTTTAAATAAAGTTTTTATCTTCTTCTTCGTCCGCCCGATCTAAGCTTGAGGTTGTACTCCTGATCTATCGAAACTATCTTTGACTTTAGCTCCCCTATAACTGCGTTTGCAGTATTGATGAAGTTCTCCTCTAAGAGTTGCTTGTTTGACTGAAAGGCCTCTTCTCCATCGTTGGTAAGTTTCAGTTTCTTCGTTTGGGGATCAGACTCAATGTATCCTAAGTAAAGGAGAGATGTTACGTCTTCCTTTACAGTGGGACTGAAAAGGTTATTCCCCAGTGTGTTAAACTGATGGCCCATGTTCAAGCCCTTTTGCGAGCCTTCATAAAGAAGCGTTATGAGACCCTTCTCAGAAACTCCTTCCAATGTCTTTATAATATATAATAGTTGCAATTTTCTTTTATCTTCCTTTAAAATACTGGGGGAAATCACTTGCTTGGAGGCTGTCTTCAATTCTTTGGATTTTCCGGGCTGTCCGCCTTGAGTGGGTTGCGACATTTAATCACCGTCTTGGTATAGTAGTGTTCGATAAGATATTAACTATTTCTTCTGTCACCTTTCTGGGAGACTGACTTCTTGTTATAGCTCCTCCAACTACATAGATTGAGATCGGCAGATCCGATAGCTCAGCAATACTATTCGGTGTTAGACCACCAGCTACCGACACCAATCCACTTTTGCCTACTTCTGCTATTTCTTCCTTAAGAGAAGCTACTGTTATATTACGTTTCTTCTGTACATCTAGACCTACATGGAAACCTACTATATCCACACCTAGTCTAAATAGCTCCTTTGCTCTATCAACTGTATCCTTAACCCCTATGAGATCTGCCTGAACTATAAGCTTCAACTCCCTAGCTCTTCTAACTGCGCTCTCTATAGTAGAGTCATCCATTATTCCTAAAACTGTCATAATGTCTGCCTTACCTCTCCACGCTATTTCAACCTCTACATCTCCAGCGTCAGCAGTTTTGGTGTCTGCAAGGAGAATTTTACTGGTCTCCCTCAATTTCAGCAGACCAGCTATTCCTTGAGACTTAACTAGAGGAGTTCCTGCCTCAATTATAACGTTGTTTAAGTCTCTTGTCTGTCGTGCTATCTCATACGCTATATCTAGGTCAATGAAATCTAGCGCTATTTGAAGATGTTTCTCTCTCAGCTTGTTTAGTAAGTCTTCTCTCATCTTAACTCTCATTCAGTTTTTGGCAATAATTAAACTGACTTTCATAGGTGGAGCTGAGGTATCCACTACATGGATAATCAAAGCTCATAACTTTGATGTGGTAAAATTGCCACCTCTCTATCGCGTAGAATTTAACTGGAAGCCTGGCCTTTCTAGAGTAGAAAGATTGGTTAGAAAACTATTTTGTAGTAATAATTATACATTAAAAATCTCTGATGATCAGATTATTAGTATGAGGGAATATAGTTAGAATCTGACCTTAATTATCAGAAAGCCCTATTATAAAAAGTCTATGGAGTGTTACTCTCGGAAAGCTACATTGATTTTTTATTCTAAGTTGCTGAAACCTGATTACTGTGATTACTTAAAGTGACAAAATATATAGTGGTAACAGGTGGCGTGCTTTCTAGTGTAGGCAAGGGGACAGTCTCAGCTTCTATTGGTCTCCTTCTTAAGGAAAGGGGTTTCAGGGTAAGCATAATCAAAATAGACCCTTATCTTAACGTTGACGCGGGCACAATGAACCCGTACATGCACGGGGAAGTATTTGTTACGGAAGACGGGGCTGAAACTGATCTAGACCTAGGACATTACGAGAGGTTCCTTGATATAAACACAAGTAAGCATAACAATATAACTGCAGGCAAGGTGTACTTTGAGGTCATTAGGAAGGAAAGAGAAGGAAAGTACATGGGGCAAACTGTTCAGATCATCCCTCACGTTACTGAGGAAATAAAAAAGATGGTCACTAAGGTTGGCGAAATAGAAAAAAGTGATATTGTAATAAGTGAAATTGGAGGGACAGTTGGAGATATAGAAGGCTTACCGTTCCTAGAGGCAATGAGAGAGTTAAGACTTGATGAGGAAGAGCACAACGTAATTTTCGTTCATGTTGCGCTGGTGGAATACCTTTCAGTTACGGGTGAGCTGAAAACTAAACCCTTACAGCATAGCGTTCAAGAACTCAGGAGGATAGGAATTCAGCCTGATATAATTATAGCAAGGTCAATAGTTGAACTCGACGATGAAACTAGAAGAAAGATTGCTCTCTTCACTAACGTTAGACCGGAGTATATATTCTCGAGTTATGATGTGCAGACCCCATATGAGGTCCCCTTGATACTAGAGAAGCAGGGTTTGGGAAATAAGATTATTTATAAGCTTAATTTGAATCAGAGGAACCAAGCCTCTTTCGAGGAGTGGTCAAAGTTCGTAAATTCAGTGAAAAATAAGGAAGGGAAAAGGGTAAAAATTGCCTTAATTGGTAAGTATACAAAGCTTAAGGATAGCTACTTGAGCATCAAGGAGGCTATTTATCACGCTTCCTCGCAACTTGGCATAGTCCCTGAGCTATTGTGGGTTGAATCCACTGACCTGGAGAAGGATAGTGATGCTGGAAAGGTTCTAGAACAGGCCGAGGGGATTATCGTACTGCCAGGATTTGGATCGAGGGGAGCTGAAGGTAAAATAAGGGCGATCCATTACGCTAGGACTAATAACGTTCCCTTCCTCGGTATATGCTTCGGTCTTCAACTTGCTGTGGTAGAATTTGCTAGGAACGTGCTAGGCTTGTCAGGTGCTAATACTACTGAAGTGGATCCAAGCACCTCATTCCCAGTAGTCTCCCTTTTGGATGAGCAAAAGAAAGTAACTCAATTCGGAGGTACTATGAGACTCGGTAGTCAGAGAATTCATCTTATGAAGGACACGTTGGTCTACAGTCTCTACGGTGAAGATGTGATATATGAAAGACATAGGCACAGGTATGAGGTTAATCCTAGCTACGTTGACTCCCTACAGGCGCACGGATTAATTGTTTCTGGAGTGAGCGATAACGGCCTTGTAGAGATGATAGAATTGAAAGACCATAGATTTTTCGTTGCTACCCAGGCACATCCTGAGTTCAAAAGTAGGCCTCTCAGACCTGCACCACTATTTACCGGGTTCCTGAAGGCTATCATCGGAAAGTAGAGATATTACTATTTTTGAATATTTCGATCTTATTAATTTTTTTAGCCCCTTATTACCTTCAGTGTATCTAACCTCTACAAGCCCAGAGCTCACGAGTAAGGCTACTTGAGAACTTACATTTCCTTTAGTCATATGTAGTTCCTCGCTCAATTCAGTTATACTTTTTTCTTCGTTTGCAATCAATTTTAGTATATTCACCCTTGTCATCGAAGATAATGCCTCTGAAATTTTAATAATGTCCTCAACATCAGAGACTATCAGATCCATAAACAACACTTGCATGGAAATCCAAATTAAACGTTTAGCCTCTCTGTTTCAACGTTTCAACATTCTTTTATATCTGAAAGCATCAAGTGTTAAGGAGGAGGTTTAATCTTGCAAGCGAAAGTAGAAAATCCTTTGAAAAGTCTAAGAATGGCTACGAACAAGATAGTTCTAGTCAAATTAAAGGATGGGTCAGAATACATTGGCAAGATGGAGCAATCTGACGGGACAATGAACCTTGTACTTAGAGACTGTACGGAACTTAGGGAGGGAACAGCAGATCCCATCGCCAAGTATGGAAGAGTTCTAATTAGGGGTAGTAACGTACTATTCGTCAGTATAGACTACGAGAACGTATTGAACTCGGAGAAGTAATTTTTTAAAATTAGCAAAGAAGTTGAGGGAGACATGAAAAACATCAATATAGAATCCTTTAGGACTTTGGAACCAGATTCCTTACCAGTTGAGTTGGCTGAGAGAAAGGGTACTGGACATCCTGACTATATGGCCGATTCAGCTTCTGAGGAGGCTAGCAGAAGACTTTCACTATACTATCTCAAGACATATGGGACTATCCTTCATCACAACTTAGATAAAACCCTCCTTGTTGGTGGGCAGGCTTCTCCAAGATTCAAGGGCGGTGACGTGATACACCCAATTTACATAGTTGTCGCTGGGAGAGCTACTACAGAAGTCAGGACATCAGAAGGGACAGATAATATACCTGTGGGTACCATTATTGTTGAGAGCGTAAAGAATTGGATAAAAGAGAACTTCAGATATTTGGACGCCGAGAAGCACGTCATCGTTGACTATAAAATAGGCAAGGGATCTGCTGATCTTGTGGGGATTTTCGATAAAGGAAAGAAGTCCACTCCTTTGTCCAATGATACAAGCTTCGGCGTAGGCTTTGCACCCTATTCTAAACTTGAGGAGCTAGTTTATCAAACTGAAAGGATGCTTAACTCAAAACAGATGAAAGTAGAGCTTCCTGAGGTTGGGGAAGACGTAAAGGTTATGGGACTAAGGAAGGGTAAAGATGTAACCTTGACCATAGCTATGGCTGCCATAAGTCCACTAATAGAGGACAAGAATCATTACATTTCCGTTAAGGAACAGGTGAAGGAGAAAGTCCTGAGTCTAGCCTCAAAGGTTGCTCCTGATCTAAACGTTAAAGTCAATGTCAACACGGGAGATAGGGAAGATCAAGGGATTCTGTACTTGACCGTTACCGGGACTTCAGCTGAACACGGTGATGATGGTATGACAGGGAGAGGGAACAGGGGTATAGGGTTAATTACTCCCATGAGGCCAATGTCGCTGGAAGCCACTGCAGGTAAGAATCCTGTTAACCACGTAGGTAAACTGTATAACGTTGTTGCTAACCTTATTGCGAAGAAAGCCGCAGATCAGGTTAAGGACGTGAGGAATGTCCAAATTGAGGTCCTTGGCCAAATAGGAAGACCTATAAACGATCCCCTAATAGTTAACGTTGAAGTCGCAACTCACTCTGGATCAATTACGTCTGACACTAGAGGCGAGATATCTGGTATAGTAGACGAATATCTGGACTCGTTTGATAAGATAACCCATCTGATATTAGAAGGAAAAGTGATGTTATTTTAAACTACGCGTCCTAGAAGATCTATATTCATCTATGAGCTTCTTGAGAGAACTCTCGTCAACTTTCTTACTTATTTCCAATTCCTTTCTTAGTAACTGTAAATCCTTTATTAAACTCTCGTCCACTACGGCTATTTCGTTACTTATATACAGGGCTAGCTGATTGTTAATGGCCCACTCACCGTAGTACAATTTTCCGTCTCTAACTTCCATTCCCTTAAAACTACCCCTCACAGTTATCACTTTCCCCGAGATTAATGCCTCAATGACTTTTTCTAATGAGGAGGCCCTTTTATCGTAATTACTAAGGATCTCCCTTAATCTACTTATCTCCTTATTCTTCTGGTCTATAATGTTCTTTAATTCCTCTACTCTTCTATCCCTTTCAGTCTCCTTCCTGTAGAAAAGCTTAATCTCCTCAATTTTCCTCTCTAGCTCATACTTCTCTCCTAATACCTTCGACAAAATTCTTCTCATCTTTAGAAGTTCGTGTTTAAGAAACATGATCTCTTCGTTCAGCTTATTGCTATCCTGAATGTTCTGGTTTGTCTCCTTTAGGTCTTGAACTGAGATCTCTGGCTTTTTCGATTCAGTTATCTTCTTGTCTATTTCCTTTTCTATACACTCTGCGATAGTATTATCGTCAATTATACACCTGAAGACATTATTCTTGTCCATGTCGATACCGAACCTGTTTATTAGACCTTCCGCATGACGTAGTTTCCTTTCTACGTCTCTAAACGCCATGACTGCTGCAGCCAGTGAGTCTCTGACGTGAGGGTCGCTGATATGCATTCCGTACTTTTTAGAGATATCTTCCAAGATGGTCTGTTTCTCCTCTACAGACAGAGACTTCTCTGGTACGTGTATCCTTGATCTAAGAATAGCCCCTAACTTCCTTACTGTATCGGGAACTGGGTTTACGTCCGTCGCAATGATTACTGGGGATCCAATCTCAAGGATAAGCTCGATTAGAGATTCTCTATCTATTCCTCTTTTAGTACTCAAGAGCAGAGGATTGCCATACATATCGAGAACGGATATACCAAATTCCAGTCCAGGATCCAATCCGACTATGATGGGTCTTTGCGACGCTTTCTTACTGTCTATAAATTCAATCCTGTCTCTATATATAGGGCGTATTTCAAGGTTTACATCATGGCCGCTCATCTTTCTGACTATACCGTACAAACTTTCTCTAGGCGCATATACAATAAACATGGCACTCTCTAGGCCTGCTTTGGTTCTTCTTACCACAACATCATAGTCAAAGTTATGCCTATCTAGCTCCTCTTTAACTCTCTTAAATACCCTGAGAACTAATCCCCTTAGATGCCTCTTATATCTGTTGGAGCTCATACCTCCAGGTCCTGATCTTCGACCCTTGGAAATGATAATCTTAGTTCTATTCTCAACAAACTTAATTTTAGTACCTGCTCCTTTAAGGACTAGACTGGCAACAATATATGCGGTTCTGGACGATGTAGGCTTTCCTTGGACATCTATACCGTATTCCTTTGCAACTTCCTTAAGATCCATGAACGCCCCGTTCTTCACGTTTACTTGGATAACCTCAACGTTCTCGGGTAACAGGCTTAGAAGTGATATAATCTCCTTATCGGTACTTCCCAGTTCGTAGACATTATCCGTCCCTATGGCCGAGACCTCATATTCCCAGGCCAACCTAACTATTCTACTTCTACTTACTTCCTCTGCCTTCAGTATTATGTTCCCTGTTTCATCCATGATAACTATGGAGTATTTTGGCTGCTCGTTAGAATTTGGAGACCCCTTTTCTATGTCTATTCCCATTACTTTCATGTTTTCCCCTTTACGTAGTCTATTACCTCCTCGAAATCTCTGGATATGGAATATTTTCTATCAAAATAAGATAAAATGTTCTCCACATCGGCCTCCAAAGCTTCATTATCTCTTGTTGCTTGAGGCCAATCAATAATCATTACGTTCTGTGATTCATCTACGAGAACGTTGTAAGGACTGAGATCTCCGTGTGTGAGGCCATCGCAGTAAACCTGTGATATGCGTAAAGTAGCCAATATTTTATCTAGTACGTTCTCAGGATCCTGAACTTCCGTCCTATAAAGAGGTATGCCCTCAAAGTATTCCATTACTACAGCATTGACCGAGAAGCCTAGAGGAGACGGAACGTTGCCCATATTTCTCTTTACGCATTCCAAATTTTCGTATTCCCTTTTTGCGTTTTCTAAAGTCATTGAAATCCAGTTTCCATTATAAAACTCATCGATTTTCCGTTTGTAAGTTCTCCTCCCTATCCTGTGATACTTCACTGCTACAGTGTCGTCGCTAAAGCTGTACCCAAAGTGAACCTTACTTTCCTTCCCTTCTCCAATAACAATACCTAACCTGTTTAGTATTTTTTTAGTATAGAGGGATTTAGTAGCTACTATGTCCAGACCCGTAAAAGTGATAGAGAGTGCCTCCTCCCCCCTAATACGTGTCTTAGTGACCGCCCCTGTTTTCAGTAGTCTTAGGGAGCTAACTGCGTACTCGTTTTCAGTTAGATTGAGACTATTCTTTATGATGCTTTTGGGTATGACCTGATATTTTTCCCTTTTCTGTATTAAAAACTTCAATATTAGGTAATCTAACTTGTCCGTTACGGCTACTCTCTCTGCAAGAGTAAGAGAATTCATGATTAATTATATTACTTCTACTCAATCGGCCTATTTTTGTTTTCTTGAACCTAAACCTTTCAACACGATCACTTCTAGAACAATAGAACTTTCTTCAAAACCTCCTTTTATATTTGAAATTAAATTTTAACATTATTGGATCTAGGCTACATTGAAAATCCGAAAAATACGAAATATAACAGAAGTCATGAACTAGACAATACAGCTATTCTCATGTTTGGTCGGAAAGATTATCTTTTAGCTTGTCGCTACTGGAAGCTATACGGGACTTTCCTGGAATCAAACGAACTAAATCTTCTTGGAACACCTTGATACCTTCTAGACCAGTTTGCCTTGAAAGAATCTTTAATATTCTTTCTGCAAGCTTCTGCTGGTCATTTTCCCCAGGAGTGATGGTCACGTAAGCCTTACATCTCCTAGAAATGACGTTTATAGAGCCGGCCTCC
Source organism: Metallosphaera tengchongensis (assembly GCF_013343295.1). Classification (NCBI taxonomy): domain Archaea; kingdom Thermoproteati; phylum Thermoproteota; class Thermoprotei; order Sulfolobales; family Sulfolobaceae; genus Metallosphaera; species Metallosphaera tengchongensis. The sequence goes on from NZ_CP049074.1 coordinate 1,088,211, forward strand.
AGGCGCAGACCTCCCTGCTCATTAATCCCAATAGCTAGCTCTAATTTCACATTTTTCAAATAATTCTTTTTGCCATATATCATAAACGAACCTTTGGGTAAATACTCTCCTGCTGGAGGCGACTTGGAGACTTGATTTCCGTAAACCCAAAAGACATCGACGCTCGCTAGCCCTAATTTCCAGGCCTTTGAATAACTAGCGGCAATGATGGCAGCATCTATTATGTCAATTTCTTGTATGTCTTTAGGATTCTTTATAATAGTAGCTGGAGCTCCTTGTATGTCTGCGTGCAAAAATATGTCATCAGGTTCCAGTAGTTTTCTGACTAAACTTTCGTTCTGATCCACGTCCCTTCCTGCTATTACAAGAAACCCATTGGTTGTAATACTCCAATGGTATTTCTCATACCATTCCTTTTTCCTCAGGGAGATTATCTTCCCCTCTTTACTCTCATTGACCATGGCCTCAAGTTCCGCTTTTTTCTTAGTCAATTGCTGAATCGTTTCCTCAGCCTTCCTAGCTTTAGCCTCTAGTTCCTTCGCCTTATCAAAGTAAATTGCGGCATTCTTTGTCACAGATAACTTGGGATTTACCTGAATCTTGTAGTTCCCAATTTGAACCTCATTTGAACCTTTGTATTTTATTTCAGCTTCTATTTGAGAGAAGTTCTCCATTAGGAGTCTCCCATAGTTACGGAACTGTTCAGCGTTGTCTCTCAGCTCTTTAATCGTTTGGTTGAGGTTAGAAATTGTAGATTCCAGCTTTTTAATTTCGCCCTCGTTCTTATCCTCAGTAATCTCGTTCCTTTCCTTATTGGTAAAGTACTCGTCCAAGGCTTCATTGAAACTCTCCTTCTTCGTACAACCTGGAAACTCTATGGGCAAGACGGTTTTCTCTAGATCAATGCACGGAGTGATTTTCCCTTCTCTAATGTCTTCTAAAACTTTTGCGACCTCAAATTTGGCCCTCTCTAAGTCTTCCAATGAGGTTACGTTCAAGGATAAGGCAGAGATTATCTCTTGTGGTACTCCTAATATTCTTGCAATAGCCCCTTTTTTTATCAACTTTTCAATTTCTTCTCTCGGTAAACCTTCTTGCTTGGGTGGAAGAACGTACATTTCACCGGGTTTCATTACCCTATCTCTAAATTCCTTATGCTCGGTCACAAACTTTATTTTGTTATCCATGTCAGTAATGACTAAAATACCTTTTGGAAGTAATTCAATGTAAATTATTGTATTGTTAGACAGTTCCATTTTAAGGATCCTTTCGTTCTCTATCACATCCACTCTCCTTATTACGCTGCCCCGAATCAGTTCCCTCAACATCCTAGCCTTGTTAGAAAGGCCTTTATTTCTTACAAAGTTGGTAAAGTGAACTCTCTTGGAAGGCTCTATTACCAGACTATGGTCCCCACTAGGACAGTGGATCACCAGGAGATAGGTATTTTCCCTATCTGTGGAGAAAATATTGTCAACTCTGCATCCCTCAAGCTTCGATCTACTTTCTACAAGCCATGCTAAAAGATCAACGTAGCTCATTGACTCTTTCTTTGTCAACTTTATAGACATGAGTACCTAGAAAGCATTGTGGACAGCGAAGATAAATTACTGATTATTCGAGGGGTTCTGGGTGGAATAGCTGGAGTATTGTCAAGCCAAGTTCCAACATTTTACGTATCAGTTCTCGTGGTAGTTTCAGCTTATCTAATATCCTTGGCTATAGGATTTCTATTCTTCAGAGGAAATAAAACTAGAACCGTACTTACCAAGGGAATTATAACTCTTGTTGTGGCATGGTTTTTAATACTGATTGTTACATACAACCTTTAGTTTATGACGCAATGGCTACTCAGAAGTTCATCGTTGATGCAATGCTCGGTAAGCTAGCTAGGTGGTTGAGAATCTTAGGCTATGATACACTCTATTATAGAGACGCTGAAGATTGGAAAATTCTAAAAAAAGCGAAAGACGAGAGGAGGATTCTCATAACTAGGGACAGAGGACTTTGCGTTAGAGCTAGGAAAAATGACGTAGACTGTTTTTTCGTAATACCTAACGAAGAAATCGAGAAAATATTGGCCGATCTCTCAAGAAAGTATAAGATATTCCTTGATGTCAATCCAGAGGCGTCTCGTTGTACTTCCTGTAATGGGATCTTGGAAAAGAAGGATAAGAATCTTTGGATATGTACTAAATGTAGAAAAGAATATTGGAAAGGAAAGCATTGGGAGACAATTACTGAGATTCTTATTAAGGCTCAAGCTCTAAAAGATTCTTATGGAACTGCTGAAGCTGGAGGATCTAAACCTACAAGTGGGAGAAAAACTGGTAATGATAGCTAAAGGAGCCATAAAAAGAAAATTAAAAATTAATGTTGAAGATAATGTAAATTCAAATGAAGAGGTTTTACAGAAATACGGAATGGCGTTTGTAACCCTCGAGACTTACCTAGGTAATAGATATGAACTTAGGGGATGTATAGGGTACGTTGAGGCAGTAGCACCTATAAGAGACGTGGTGGCGAGAGCAGCCACTGCTGCGGCTTTTTCGGATCCACGCTTCCCTCCCTTGAGGAAAGACGAAATTGATGGCATAGTGGTAGAAGTCACTGTTCTAACCAAACCAGAAGTAGTTGAGACGCAGGATAGGAAACTCCTTCCAAGTTCCATAGAGGTCGGAAAAGATGGCCTTATTGTGGAAAAGGGCATTACTCACTCTGGCCTTCTTTTACCGCAAGTTCCAAAGGAATATTGTTGGGACTCAGAAACCTTCCTGGCTGAGACCTGCCTGAAGGCTGGTTTGATGCCCGATTGTTGGCTAGACCCATCAGTAAAGGTGAAGAAGTTTCAAGGTGTCATCTTCAGGGAAACCAGGCCTGGAGGAGAGGTTGTGATGATGCAACCTGCAGATGTGAAATGCAGGGCCGAGGAGGAGGCATCAATCTGAGAAGGACTTTACTTGCGAAATTAAATTTATTCTTTCGTAATGCCACTCAATTTCTAAAGCTTATAATAAACTTTTATTTCCCCGAATCTGAGGTATAAAGAGTGATAAAAATGGAGGAAGAATATGCTGAGTTATTCACAGAGGACGTAAAAAATGCTCTGGTTGATGCCCTAAAAGATATGAAGGAACCAGTAGAGGGATATGTTTTTGTGGATTCCTCTAACACCAGTTGTCAATATTGCAACGTCACAATAAAGTTCATGGACTTCGTAAGGCAAGCGTCCCCAAAAGGGAGGGATGGAGACTATCTGTTAAAAATTAAGCTGTTTGACTTAACGAAAGATAAGGAGATGTTTGAAAAGTTCGATGTTAAAAGAGTCCCCACAGTTGCCTTCTTAAACGGGAAAATAAGGTGGAGCGGTGCACCTCTAGGTGAGGAAATTAGAGCACTTGTGGAAACAATTGTTAGACTATCTCAAAACGAAAGTGGTCTAAGCCCCGAGACAGTGAGCACTATAAGGGAGAAACTTAATGGTCAGGTCAAGGTTGAAGTAATGGTCACACCTTCGTGCCCTTACTGCCCTTACGCAGCTCTTCTAGCTCATATGGTCGCATTTGAGGCATGCAAAGCTGAGAAGTGCAACGTACTATCCGATGTGGTAGAGTCATACGAGAACCCAGACATAGCCGAGAAATACCAGGTTATGTCAGTCCCTACAGTAGCAGTTAACGAATCGGTAGAGTTCATAGGAGTTCCTCAAGAAGAGAACTTCATTAGTACTTTGCTAGAGAAGCAAAGTTAAAGCACTTTATTTACAATTAGATTTTTATGTAACGCTTAAGGACTTATTTCTTAAATGAGAAATGTTATCATAAGACTGACTGACGATGAGCTTAGAAAACTTGAGGAGGAAGCTAGAAGTGAGGGGTTTGTTCTTATCACTGATTATATAAAGTTCAAGCTCTTTGGCTCCTCCGCAATACCCACTAAGGAGCGAGGTTCTTCCACAACTAGTGTAGAGGATGCGCTTAACCCAATAACGGTCGAACTCCTCAATCTTAAGAAAAAACTAGGCGAGCTCGCAGAAAAGGTAGATATAATCGAGTCTGAATTAACTGAAAGCAAACAAAGAACACAGGTTCAAGAGTCGAGAAGAGAGTTCAGGGAAGAAAAAAGGCCTATTCAGCAAGAGCAGAAGAAGAGCGTTATGGATTACCTAAGGGAGCAAAAGGTGATGTATGAGAGAAAACTAAGAAGTATAAGGGATCCGGACTCCTTCTTTGAGAAGCTGGAGAGGAATGGAGCAAAAGTCCTATACACTCCAGAAGAAAGGATAGCAGTCGATCCTAAGTTTTATGATAGTTTTGTAAACAAGTTAAGCAAAATTGACACTTCCGATGAAACCGAAGTTCAACAACGATTATCAGCTGAAGAGCACGAGCTCTTTCAGAAGCTTAGGAAAGCAGGTAGTATATACTTTGATAATCAGAGTAAGTCATGGAAACTCACGTCCAATGCTTCGTCAAAAATTTAGCTAAAGTTACACCTCTTTGTCCCTGATATTTTCCCTTGTAGGGTTTTTCTACTGGTGTTAAAGTCTTAGCGAAAATTAGATGAAGAAATCTAGTGCCCTTCTTAACCTTAATGGGGAACCCTGAACCCATAACCTCTATAGTGAGCTGGCCTTCAAATCCTGCATCGACTATGGTCGGGGGAGCTAACAGACCTAGTCTAGCAAAACTAGATCTTATGTTAACGAAAGCCATAACGTCTTGAGGGAGTTTAATGTACTCCTCAGTAACGAGCAGAACGTGCTCATTTGGATAAATGATGAAGGAATCTCCATGTTCTACTTGGAAATATTCTGATAAATCCATACCTTCCTCGTATGGAATCTCATTTGACTTAAATCGAGCTATCTCGCCTCCTATCCTCATATCTATACCGTTCTCTCTGACGCTTTCTTCCACAAAAGGTTCTATAGAGATCCAGCCTTTCTCTAAGTAATATCTAAGATCTCTATCTCCTAAAATCATCTAGAAAATATTTGTTCTCCTTCAGTTTTTAAGTTAGCATAATCCATGTTACGGAATGGAGTTTTTTGAATCGTTCACGTGAGGTTTTAAGTTCTATCTTAGGGCACAAGTAATTAGACCTTAGTAAACACCTGCTGAAGACCTGCTAAACTCTAACTTGTCCATGAGGTTTTAAGGAGATCCGGAATCCTTTAACCTTGTTTTCCTCAGGTTATACATAGGTTAACCTAATCAGTGTAACTCTGAAACTTCACCCATCTGAGCATTTTGCTCATCATCTACCCTATTTAACCTGATTTTAAAATTAGTAATATATGAAGTTTAAGCTTATAGCTGAGTACTTTGATAAGCTAGAGAAAATAACCTCCAGAATCCAATTGACGTCACTTCTATCTGAACTCTTTTCTAAAACTGACAGGGATCTCCTTGACAAGGTTGTATATCTAATTCAGGGAAGGCTATGGCCCGACTTCACTGGCCTTCCAGAGATAGGAATGGGCGAAAAATACTTGATAAAAGCGATAGCCATGGCAACTGGTATAAAGGAAGATGAGGTCGAGAGAACCTATAAATCAATAGGTGATCTAGGTGAGGTAGCCCTTTCCTTAAAGACCAAGCATAACGAGGTGAATATTTTATCCTTCATCAAAGCCCCAGAGAAAACCAACGAGCTGGAGGTAAAGGAGGTTTATGACGATCTAGCTAAGATAGCTACGAGTATGGGAGGGGGAAGCAGAGACATTAAAATAAGGATCTTTGTTGGTCTCCTCAAGAAAGCCTCTCCCTTAGAGGCCAAGTATTTGGTCAGGTTTGTCGAGGGAAGGTTAAGGCTTGGAATCGGGGACGCTACTGTTCTTGACGCCTTAGCCATTACCTTTGGAGGGTCTGCCGACTATAGGCCTATTGTAGAGAGAGCCTATAACCTGAGAGCTGACCTTGGGAATATAGCCAGGGTTATCGCTAACGACGGAATTGAGAAGTTAAAGAACATAACCCCAATCCCAGGGATTCCAATAAGGCCAATGTTAGCAGAGAGGTTAGCAGACCCAAAGGAAATCATGGATAAGGTGAAAGGTAAAGCCCTGGTTGATTACAAGTATGATGGGGAGAGAGCTCAAATTCACAGGAGCGGAGATGATATAAAGATATTCTCTAGGAGGATGGAAAACATAACGGCGCAGTATCTAGATGTGGTAGCCTATGTGAAGGACTACGTCAAAAGCAAGGATCTTATTATTGAGGGGGAAATAGTTCCGATAGACCCTGAAAGCGGAGAAATGAGGCCTTTTCAAGAGTTAATGCACAGACGTAGAAAGAACGAAATTCATGAGGCTATTAAGGAATACCCAGTGAATTTGTTTCTCTTTGATCTAATGTATCTCGATGGAAAGGACTTCACTAACGAGCCTATTTTGAATAGAAGAAGGGCACTTGAGGAGATTTTGGAGACTAACGATAAGGTTCACATTGCGTCCCATATTATTGTCGATAATGTCACAGATCTAATGAACTATTTCTATCAAGCTATCTCAGACGGTTCGGAGGGGGTGATGGTGAAATCCATATCTGAGGAGTCCGTTTATCAGGCTGGATCAAGGGGCTGGCTATGGATAAAGCTAAAGAGAGACTATCAAAGCGAGATGGCAGACACGGTTGATCTAGTGGTAGTTGGTGCATTCTACGGTAAAGGGAAGAGGGGAGGAAAGTATAGCTCCTTACTCATGGCTGCTTACAACCCAGAAAAGGACGTCTTTGAAACTGTCTGTAAGGTCGCGTCTGGCTTTAGCGACCAAGAGTTAGAGGACATGCAGACGAAATTGGAGAGTCTCAAGAGAGCCGATAAACATCCCAGGGTTGTATCACAAATGGTGCCAGACGTGTGGATAACTCCTTCCTTAGTGGCTGAAATAATAGGAGCTGAGATTACCATATCCCCCCTCCACACTTGTTGTAAGAATGATAGGGGTGGTCTATCTATTAGATTTCCCAGGTTTTTGCGTTGGAGAGACGATAAAAGTCCTGACGATGCAACAACTAACTTAGAGATCCAGGAGATGTACTCAAAGCAGCTTAAGAAAGTTGAGGAAAAGTCTATAGATGAAAATATCTAACCATAACATCCAGTTGACAACCAATGGAAGTTCGTATTGATGACAATGGAGCCGTATTAATAGGTAGGAACTTCACGGTAGATGGCCATTGGAAGAGAAACTTCAGGATTGTGACTCATTTTCACGCTGATCACATTGGGCAGCTCAAAAGCAGTATCAAGGAATGTATGGGTATAATCTCGACACTTCCCACCTTGGAAGTTCTAGAGGCATTGGGGTATAACGTACCTGAGAATAAGAGGATCCCATTAACTTATGGAATGACAACAGATATTGATAGTGAAAAACTTACTCTGCACCGTTCCGATCACGTTTTTGGCTCAGCCCAGGTAGAGGTAGAGGGAGAAGAGGAAACAGTTGCCTACACAGGGGACTTTAAGAACCCTGGGGAAGGAACCCCCATTCTTAATCCAGATGTATTAATAATTGAATCCACTTACGGAAAACCGGAGTTCAGAAGGGAGTTTAAGCGGGAAGTGAACCAACTGTTAGCTGATTATGTTAATGACGCTTTATCCAGAGGACCAGTAAGGATGTATGGGTATCACGGAAAAATCCAGGAGGCTATGAAGGTTCTGAGGGAGATGGGAGTGATTGCCCCATTTGTAGTTGACGAGAAGATTCATAGGATTACTGAAATTGCTGTAAAACATGGTGTTAATATAAGCGACTTTTACGCTCTCCCTAAAGCTATGGAAGAAGGAATAATGAAAGATGGCTGGTATGTAGAGTTCAAGCACTTCAATAATTTTAAAAGCAGGGACAATAAATTTGCAAACTTCCTACTCAGCGGCTGGGAATTCAATTTAGCTGTGAAGAGGATAGATAAGAGCTCCTTTTCCGTATCCTTTAGCGACCACGCGGACTTTGATGATTTGGTATACTACATTGATAACTCAAAGGCTAAGGTAATAATAACAGACGGGGGGAGAGGCGGCTATTCAAGGGAGCTTGCAAAATACGTAAGTAGCGTTCTAAAAAAGAAGGCTTTCAGTCTACCGTTTTAGAGTCTTGAAATGTAACCTTAATGGTAAAATTACTTTATAACTATCAGTATATCTCCCTTCTTCACTCCCTGTCCTGGCTTTACCAGTATCTTCTGAACTAACCCACTTACTGGGGCTGATATTACAGTTTCAGATTTCATTGCCTCAACAGATAGTAATGGCTGTCCCTTGTTTACAGCGTCACCCTCCTTTACCCTTATTTGAACTATTCTCCCTTGTAAAGGCGATATAACTTCTCCCTCCTTGCCTTTTATCATCTCTTCAAGAGACTGTCCCTCCTGCGTTGGAAGCTCTGTGACCCTTTCAGCCCTGAATAATGCCTGATTGTCTAGAACGATCCAACCATTTTCTATGAAAACGTGTTTCTCCTCCCCATTTACCCTTAATATTATCTCTCCCTCTCTTCTTCCCTGCCCTACGTACTCTATTTCGAAACTGCTACTTTCAGTTTTTAGGAGGTCCTTATTATTCTTCTGATCCTGAGCAACTACGAATACGTCTCCGGTTTCCGAATGGACCCTATAAAGTTTCATCCCCACATCACCCTAGGAGTGCTCTGCATACTCAAACCGTAACTCTTCCAGCTGGAACCCGATCGGGTTTGCCCCTTTACTGGTTCAGATTTCTTCCTCAGGAGCCCCCTACTCTGCAGAACTACCGCTATTGAAGCCAGCATCTCGTCGGCATACTTCATCTTTTGCACCATACTGTCCATTTTTTGCGAAATGTAGGCAGTGCTAAACTTACCCTCTTGGAAGTCAGGATCCCTCATAATGAGCTTGTATAAGGGTATAGTGGTCTTCACGCCTCCTATCATATAGTCATTCAGAGCCCTTATTGCTGTATCAACAGCGTAGGATCTGTTCTCCCCGTATACAATAAGCTTGGATATAAGCGAATCGTAAAACGGGGGTACCCAGCTTCCAGTTGACACTCCGCTGTCCACTCTTACGCCTGGACCGGAAGGCTCCTTGTAGTAAGTGATGTAACCAGAGCTCCCACTAAAGTCGTTCACTGGGTCTTCAGAATTTATTCTAAATTCTATAGCAGCCCCTCTCGCTCTCTTATTGAGCTCCTCTTGAGTAAACGGTAAATGTTCTCCTGCAGCTAGTCTTATCTGCAACTTCACCAAATCGACCCTGAAAATTAGCTCTGTTACTGGGTGCTCAACTTGAAGTCTCTTATTCAATTCAAGGAAGTAGAACTCCCTTGTCAAATCCGAGAATACAGTTTCAAAAGTACCCAGTGTAAAGTAGTTGATAAGTTGTCCGAACTTCATTATTGGTTCAAACATTCTAGATCTTTCTTCCATGGTAATAGCGGGTGACGGCGCTTCCTCGATGAGTTTTTGGTTCCTTCTCTGAATTGTACACTCCCTTTCCCACGCTACTACATAGCTTCCGTATTTATCACCAATAAGCTGAAACTCTATATGTCTAGGGTTTACTGCAGCCTTCTCTATGTATAAATCTGATCTACCGAATGCCTGAGTTGCCAATCTCTTGTTCCTCTCCCAGACGTCCATAAGCTGATCAGGGGAGTCAACCTTTGTGATGCCCACTCCACCTCCCCCACTAGCAGCCTTCACCATAATGGGATACCCTATTCTATCAGCTATCTTTAGAGCCTCATCTATGGATCCAACAGGTCCATCTGATCCTGGGGCTATGGGAACTCCAGAGAGTTGCGCTATCCTTTTACCGTCTAGCTTATCCTTTATTTTCCTCATCACTTCAGCTGAAGGACCAATGTAAGTCATTCCGGCCTTCTCCACGGCTTCGACGAAATCAGCGTTCTCAGACAGAAAGCCATATCCTGGATGTACGGCATCAACGTGAGCCTTCTCAGCTGCGTCTATTATATGGGGTATGTTTAAGTAACTTTCTAGGGCAGGAGAGGGACCGATATAGTAAGCTTCATCTGCATACTTTACGTGAACTGCATACTTGTCAGCCTCAGAGTAAACAGCTACAGCTTTCATTCCCATTTCCTTTATTGCTTTCATAACCCTTACCGCTATCTCGCCCCTGTTCGCTACCAATACCTTTCCGAAAGGTGGCATTTTGAATCAAAGAATGTAGTTTCAAGAGTTTAAAAAACTTTTACTTTTGGAATTATACATATACGTTTAAAGAAATATTTATTAAGGTTTGTCGCCTCTTTACCACCAATAATATGATTGTTTACTAAAACTGAGTTAAGATAAGATATGCCCAAAGGGTTACAAACACTTTAAGATTAGCCTAGTACTAATCAGGAAAGCCGTGAAAATTAGATGAAATGAAAGTTAAGATCTGGAGGTAGGGGACTAATAGCGGCGCCTGGACTTGAACCAGGGACCTCAGGGTTATGAGCCCTGCGGCCTACCAGGCTGGCCTACGCCGCTGTTCTACCCTACCAAGCTTTAGTACAACTACTTATCCTTTAAATTTTTCCTAACCGTTTACCTGACATATAGATTATGCGGGTTGGATACGGTCTGGTAAAACATGTTTGTTTTCGCTCAAGCTTGGATGCGACCACCTTGCAGGAACTAAGCGACAGTTCAAATTCTCGTTATCAAGAGGTCATTCAAGTTATAGTACAATAATTAGAGAATGAGTTGTAATATCATCTTGGCGTCTATATTATCTTTGTGCAAGAGTTGAAATCATTTTCAGCTATCTTATCTGCTAACCCTCGCAATTCGGCCATAAGTTGAGTTAAATCGCCCTTCTTAATATTGGAGATAGAGATCAGAACTAGTTTATCAGAGACTATACACTCTGGTTCCTTTCCTTCATATTCGATTTCGGGAAAAAATAACAAGATAATTGAAGAAAAAGGAAAATTGGATAGCCTTCTTTGAAGACTATTAATGATCCTCCTCCCATCGTATCTATTGCTATTCCAATTGTATGCGGAGAGGCTAAGATGTATTATTTCCGTCATAACATACAGTTTAATTCCATGATTTTCCAAAGTGTCGCGAATTAGTTCAATAAACACTCTATCGTTCTTACTGATATTTACCAAAAGAGTTTCCACTGTAGGGGTCCCTGGAGACCCTAATTCACAGACACCCTAATAAGGGTACTCCTCGGGTGTCGCCGGACCCCAAATATGCATTTCAGGCAAAAGCTTTAAGTTTTAGATACTTCAATAATGAATGTGCCGCCGTAGCTCAGCCCGGGAGAGCACCCGGCTGAAGACTCCTGCAGATACCGGGTTGTCCGGGGTTCAAGTCCCCGCGGCGGCATACAAAGACTTTCTAGAAGTACGCAAGAAGATAGTTGTGGATATTCGGTCTATGATTCGCGCAGCAGCTCGTTTGGGGACCAGGTGAAATTTATAATCTCTAGATCAATTCTTTATACTGCGGCCGTAGTCCAGCCTGGATTAGGACGCTGGCCTCCCAAGCCAGAGATCCCGGGTTCAAATCCCGGCGGTCGCATGTGGGGGTACCCCACTCTTTTTCAATTTTAAACCTGATTCGACTTAGTCAACTAAGGGAGCGACGTAAGTTTCCTTTACCTCACCGTTTATCGTTTCCAATTTATAGATGTAATACTTCCCTTTAATTTGACGTATAATATAGTCGCCATATTTATATCGGGTCTTCTCTTTCGTCACTTTTACGCCCAGTATAATGGTTACCAAAACGCGTTTATATGCACTGGTAACCTGTAAAAAGTTACGGGAATCCAAGTTTAGTTGAAAGATATCGGTAATAATTCCTCGGCAGTAATAATAACAGAGAAGTTAGACTCACATACGTGCAGAATTATCAACGTCCTACCCCAGGTATACACAAACGACAGACTGCGTTATTGTGACAAAAACTCAGTCTACTCCTGGTAAACGTTGGTACTAGGGCAGAGGTAGGGATAACTGGGACGACTGGTATGAGTATTAGGAATAGCAGGCCTTTTGCATACCTGGGAAAGGAGAGAGGATTAGAAAACGGCTTATAGCTTAGACCTCTTAGCCGCTAGTATAGCCAATATGGCTAGGCCGGCAGCGAGTGGCAAAAACCACAGTTGGGCGTAGAGCGGCGGGTTGGCAACAAAGTAAGACGTATTAGAGGGCATCATGACTTCTACACTATTAGTGAGCGGCACGAAGTTAAACGTATTATTGGCCACCGTATATGGGGTAAAGTTAGATGTATTAGAGTTAACGACTTGGACGACTGTTGTACGCCCTGACGGTAGGTAGTAGATCGAAAAGAGTGGTGGTGTCTTTAGTGGTATTGGTCTATCCATTGAGTGGAGTGCAATACCACTAACTATCAGAATTATTGCTGCTGAGAGGAGGACTAGAGTTTTAACCCTCATTATTTATAAAAAACGGAATTGGCATAAGAACTTTACTCAAGGTATGCGTTGTAATCCTATTTTCGTAATAAATGTTAGCTAGTCTGCGAAACTTGTAAAAACTTCGCGGACCTATCTATATTCTCAGCCTGCCTAGTGCAAGTGGTCACAAATTACGTTTAAACCGCTCTATTGCTCTTTCGCACTCTTCTAGGTTGTCAGTGATGCAACTGTAGAAGTATACGAAACGGTCAAGTTTTCCACCTTTATCCTCAGCCGACGCGTCGGTACGCCCTCAACGCCTCTATCAGCTTTTCCGTCGCCCTCTCGCACTCCTCCTTTGTCGCCTGGCACGGCATTTGGCTTATCTCCTCCTCCATCAGCCCCTCGAAAAAAGTCCTTGTCTGCGAGTACTTCAACATTTGGCGTCTTACCCTAACGACGTCACCCTCGACCTTAACGTAGCTATCGTCACTCTCAACAGACTCGACGAAGTCGAGTATTCTTTCCCCAAATCCGTCGGTCTCCATCAGAAAGCGTTGTCAAGCTTTTCGCTAGATACTAACCCTTTGCGCTCTAGGGACTTCAACACGTTTATCATGTAAGGCTTGCCTACTTTCGCTATTTTCACAACGTCGCCAGTCTTAGGCAATACGTCCGCATTTTCGCGTTCAGCGTCCCTAACATAGTGTAAGAACTCAATGTCCCTTTCAGTGGGTCCTAAGACGTCAAACAATACCTCGTCATAGAACTCGCCCACGATGGCGTTATAAATAGTCATGTCGACTACGTTCTTAAATCTCGATTGCGTACGACTTCAATAAGTTCCTCAACTCTCAGTCGCTCCATTCAAAACTCCGATATTGTTCACGTAACCCCTCGAACTCTTTCTAAACTCCATGACCGCCCTTACAACTTCGTCGTTTATCTTTGCGTTCTAAGGGCGTTTCGCTCAATGCATACGTCACTGTCGCCTTCGCTTCGAAACTTTCGCTAACGCCCTCTCCCTAGAGCATTGCGTTTGACATTCACTCATAACTCCACGTAAGTAGTTTATGTTCTGTCTGTCGATTTGCTCTATGAACAATACTACCCGAACGCTTAAAGAAGTACAAGGAGTTTATCGTCAAGAAGGTCTGATAAAGCGTGGGAAAGACTTTTTTACCCAAAACTGCGTAAAAAGTTTTAGGGAGTGGTGGGTCAGCTGCCGGTTGGCTCTTCATGGGTCTCGGGTAACTCTGTTCATCATCCCCTGCCACTCCTACGCCTCTACGTTCGTCCTAAGTCACTCGACATATTTTTGATAGTACTGTTTCGCTATGCCAAAGAGCGAGATGTAGCGTCGCGTTAACACGCGTGTAAGTTTCCTTCCTTGAATAAAATCGATCACGTCGAAGGGTACCTGTAGTGTTGCGATCTACGCCGAAACGAACTTCTAGAAGTACTTTTGACATTTTGCGTTTATTCAACAACCGGTCGTAGAACGCCCTAACGTTACCGTCTGTCGCGTATTGGCGTAAATTGGTAACTAACGCTATTTTACGCCCCTCTCAAAGCCGATTTTTCGGCTTGCCAGGTCAAAGGTTCAGGGTAAAAATCCAGGCGGTCGTATGTGGGGGCATCCACATTACGTTTTCTTTCAGTTTGATGTAAGTCTCAACAACGTCGATTAAGGGTTTACGTAATGTTCCTTCACCTCGCTGTCGACGTTCTCTAGCTCATGCATGTAATACTGCCCTTTAATCCCACGAATGATATAGTTACCGTATTTATAATCCGTCTTCTCTCTCGCCACTTTAACGCCCTGTATTATAGTTACCAATCTACGTCTATAAGTATCGGTTATAGGTTTTATCCTAAATTCTCATAAACTTTTTGTATTCATATAAATATATGTTATTTAAGTTAAAAACTATACTTATATTAACTTCCAATCTAATCCGTTAGCTCTCATTCGATAATTTATTCGAGTCTTCCGTGCGTTATGTCACAACGGTAAAAGGTAAAACCGTTAATTTGATACGTTACTGATATCTAGTTTCAATCCTATAACTCCTTTATCCTGTATTATCTTCGCTTTTATCTCGGACGTTTCCAATAACCCCTCAATTAGATTCCTAAGATTATTCATCACGATATCAGACATCAAATGAGGAGAGACTACTTTAATGGAGTCTGAACTGATCTCCACGTGGCCAATGACCTCTAAGAGAGTCTTTATTACCTCCAAGATTGCATTTTCTACGTTCTCAAAGCTTCCCTTTGACACTATCCCCATCATTTTGCCTAACTCTCTCCATCCTTCCCCTTTCTCGACCGCTGAGAACGGTGCAATTACCACAGTTCCCTTGTAGTTTTGGGCCAGTTTGCCCATTACTACGGCGAATTCCTTGATGTCCTGTAATCTGATTCCAGCGCTTTCAACTTCCAAGGCGTTCTTAATTAGGTAATTAGTGTAGTTGTAGAGACTCATGTGTTTCTTGTCGGCCTCCCTTTGCAACTTGGCGTGGAGTTCCCTGTCCATAAAACATGGATGTCTCCTTCCCTTCTTTCCAATCTGGGACATGTGATCGCTATGTATACATTAGTATATAAACAATTTCCTCAGTGGCTGCCCGCTCCTGTCACCAATCCAGGAAAAAGCTTCATCATCAAATCTCTTTAAGCGAAGATTGATATAAACGCTTAATGATTTTCGCCGGAGTGGACCCCGGATCTTCAAGTTACGCTGTGGCCTTTGTGGATAATCTAGGTAGGCTAATCGCATATCGGGAATTTCTTACAGATATGGTCGAAAAGGACGTGAATATCATTTTAGACTACATCATGAGCAAAAGACCTTACCTCATCTCTCTTCCTTCAGGTCACGGTCTACCGTTTAAGTCAAGTAATAGTCTCACAGAGAAAGACCTCTTCATGGTATCTCTAAGCAGATCGGGAAAGGGTCCACTAAGGAGGTTCTTGCAAAACTCGAGAAAGCTAAACGGGATCACTATACCATCAGTCATAGAGTTGGCAAGCGTCCCGAGTTTTAGAAAGGAAAACTTCATAGACTTAGGAACAGCCGACAAAGTATCTTCGGCTTTCTTTTACAGGACCATGTTTGACAGCTTCGTGTTAGTTGAGGCTGGATCAAAGTTTATTGCAGTAATTGTTGTCGTGAATGGGAATATAATAGATGGGCTAGGCGGTTCAGCTTTTCCAGGCTCCGCTGGCTTTATAGACGGGGAGATAGCGTACCTAATGTCTCAATTCTCTAAGTTGACTAAAGCGTCCATCTACTCAGGAGGGAATTTCAAGAGGGGGATAGAGATAGCTAAAATGTTTGCCCAATATTACTCAAAAGAGTATAACATACCCATAATAGTGTCGGGAAGGAACAAGAACCAAGTGGAGTTTGGTCTAAAGTTCAATTTCAGATTTAAAGAGGCCGCAGTCGGTGCGGCGTACATCGCCTCCGCTTTCTCTGGAAACGCCTACAAGGATTTCCTTGAAATGCTTAATAGCGCAGGGACGGCAATAGATTATGTGAAACTGGAGGGATGGGAAGAAGTTACTTCCTGGATAAAGACGGAATTATAGATAAAAATGGAGATATTTACTTCACTATTTCCAACGTTAATGGGCCTGGCTTTGTCTATGCGTACAGGAAATACGTATTTACTGGTAACGGGTTATGGAAAGGATACGAGAGAGTACTGAGAAATTACGGCGTCCATAATCTGGTTAAGTCCCAACAGAAATTCATGTTTGACCCGTGCCAGAACGTTGATTTCCCCACAATAATGACGTCTGACATAAGGAAGCACCTCCTACCTGAACAGGCATTCAGGCACTTACTAACGAATGAGAGAAAGTCGTTTCTAACGGATTACCTACTAGGGCTTCTGGAGCCTGTTACCAACTCTAGGCTTGGAGTCACAGGGTCCCTTCTTCTAGGTATAGAGCATAAGAATTCCGATATAGACATCTTGGTTTACGGCTGTAAGAGAGCTGAGGACTTCCTTACAGAATTTAGAGGCGGAGAACCTGATAAGGATTGGTTGAGGGAGACTTCTATAAATTATTCTCTTGAGGAAGATCTAGTTAAAGATCTTTACGACTCAAGAATTAGAGGGATATTTAAGGGAATAAAGTATTCCGTCCACTTTGTAGATGAGACGCCTCGTAGATACTGCATGGACGTTTGCACTCAAAAGGGGGATATCAGATTGCAAGGAGAAATCGAAGGAGAATGTCAAGCGCTATTTTACCCTGCCAGAGCTAAGTTCAATAGCCATGAGGAGTATGAGTTAATTTCGTGGGAAGGTATTTTTTCCTCCTCTATGTATGGGAGAAGGAAAGCCGAGGTTAGAGGGATTGAGCTCGCGTGCTCAGGCAAGAGGGTGATAATTATTGGAGACAGAAACGTCCAGGGTTACATCAAAGTTCTGCACTAAAATCGCAGAGAGACTCTCAATGGCTTCAATTTTAGAGTCATCGATACCTAAGCCAGGAAACGCCAGCCCTCTACAGGACATAGAAACTGTAACTTTGAGAGATATTATTGTTTCTGCGCTAAGATTGAAAGATTCTTACTACAACGTATGTTTGAGAGGCTATGAAAGGAGACTTCCAATAATGGATAGGCTAAGCGAGGTAACGGATAGGAGTTTCTCCTTGCTAGGCACTGCACTCCTCCTTTTTCCCATAGCCTATTCATCTACGTTCTCCACAGACGTGGAACAGCTAATCCATAACGCTTCACTGGTCAGCGTTATGCTCACTTCAGAGGACTGGAAATGGTTCAGGGAGGCTCTCACGAAGCTGAACTTGAGTTATCTTGGAAGAACAGATAGGATGGATTACAGAAACGCCAGTGTATCCATGGGGGAGATCTTAAGATGGTCTGCAGTATACGATGAGATAGCAAAGGAAATTGTAGCTGGATATCCCTTATCTAAGGAGGTTTACAATATCATAAGGGAGAATCCCTGCGGATCCTTTTCGTCCAACGTTAAGTGGGCTTTCATTTACGTTCTCTCTAAGCAACCCGATGGTCTGATTTCGAGGAAATGGGGACACTCAATAGCAATAAAAATATCTCAAATGGCTTCCAAGATCCCACCTTGCCCGCAGGAAACGGAACTCCAGATATTTAACGACTTCCTTAGATCGAGGAAAATAAATCCCGGTTCTACTGCTGATATAATAGCTGCAGGAATTGCATTGCACGAGATAGGTGAGTTATTTGATAATGATATCAGGCCTCCCTTGCCAAGAGGATGTGATAGAACGACTTAATAGTCTAAATAAGCCAATACTAGGTCTTGGGGACGTAGAATGTCCTCAAAGGTTGAAGAATTTTAGAGGTATTTTGGGAGAGATGGACAATATTACTGCCATGAAATACATGGAGAACCACTCCTTATTGGTCAAGGAAAGAATTCTAGACCTCTCAGTAGATTTCTCTACCCCACTTGTCATCTCTCATCTTCCACCATTAGGAAGTTCAACTGGGATGATTTATGGGGTTATGGTAGGATCCAAATCGGTTAGGGCCAGAATACTTGCGCACAAACCTAGGTTATTGTTTCACGGTCACTCGGAGGTTCAGAGCGTGGCCGATTTCCATGGGTCTACGGTGGTCTCTATCGGTTCAACCTTGATGGGGTACGTCATAGAATACTTTGGGAATGGAAAATTTCAATTTACAAATATATACGAAATGACCAATTTATAGCCTTCAACCTCATTTTCCTTGAAGAGCAAGTGCAAAAGTCATTAGGTAATCCCTTAGTTCCCTTATCATTAGGAAGTTATTTTTAACATGTTCCCTTGCACTTTCTCCAATCTTTTCCCTTACCTCCTCATTTCTCATTAGGTATATTAAGTAGTGGGTTGCCTCTTCTGGCGTATTTACTAGGAATCCTGTGTATCCATGGATTATCTGAAGCGGAATTCCACCAGTATTGCCCCCTATTACAGACCTCCTTTTCCACATGGCTTCACTCACAGTTAGCCCAAAACCTTCCTTTATAGACTTCTGCATGACTACGTCTGAACCTCTCTGAAAAGCGTTAACCTCTAGATCACTGTCAGGTGGTAAGAGAAGTAGATGAACATCCTTGACACTCTCAGCCGCTTTTAAAGTTTCTTGATACACTATATTACCTTCAGGATCATCTGAAGCTGGACTTCCTAGATAAACCAACTGCGCGTCAATATGACGTTTGAGGCCTTTAAATGCCTTTATGACTCCCAATGGATCTTTAGCCCTATCAAATCTGCTTATCTGGGTCACTAAAGGCCTATCTGGGTCTACGTCAAACTTTCTCAATATTCTTTCTACTGTAAATCTTGATATATCCCTGTTTTTTATACTGAAGGGATCTATAGACGGTGGAATAATAAATTGTTGTAGTTTCAAATCATCTCGACCAAACACAGGGGAAGAAATAACCATTGAGTCGTATAGTTCTATGTATCTCTTGAGGAACTCCCAGACTGGAGGGTATGGGTTAGATATATCAATGTGGCAACGCCATATCCACTTACCCTTTCTCTTAAACCTAATTAGGCCTGCAGGCTGTGGATCATGGATAAACACCACGTCATAATCCGTTGAAATTTCAGACGAATTAATTTCTTGCCACTTATTATATATATCGAAGGCTGAGGGAGGCAAATTCCCTACCCCGTTCTGTAAAGAGTTATGGAACGACTTAGTAACGTTGAAAAACTCACTGTCACCCCTTATAACCTTCCAGTCAGTGTTTATGCCCAGCTCCTTCATCATGGGCACCATCTTGCTAAGAATTTCAGCTACACCTCCCCCTTTGGGTGTAGAATTAACGTGGAGTACGGATATGCCTTTCAATTTTTCTGCTATCTTATAGACGCTATCGAGTTCGCTTTCACCTATTATTTCTCCATACTTTTCTATCATGAAAAGATCACCTTCTCGAGTGTGGAAAGGATATCGCTCCTTAGCTTCTCTTCGCTATTGTATGTCTGTGGATCCAGCATCGATATGCTTTGTGCCACTTTATCAGCCTGAAATTCACGAATGAGCCATGCCGAGAAGTCGTTGGTCTCAGCATACCCCATTACCCTCCTAAAAACCAAGTGATAGACTATGGATCTCATTGTTATATTTGAAAGGATATCAATTAGTTCACCTATGGAATGTGCCCTAATGCCAGTGTCGAAGACTACGGGCCTGCATGTGTTGAAGTGAAATGGCTTACCTTTGTTTTTGTTGTCCGACTCCTCGAGAATATTTATAATATCTTCTCTAACTTGCTCAACAGTTTTAGGCTCAACTGCTTCCACGTCGGAGACGCGATAGGCTAAGGAGGGGTCATGAAGTTCGTCCCTTATCCAAAAAGCGAAGTCGTTATGGAGATCATATGGAATGACATGGCTTGAAAAGACTGGATGAAATACATGATAAAAGACGGAAAACCCGTCGACTTTCCTTAAGCCGTCAATTAGGTCTTCTATTGTGAGTGCCTTCTTACCTGCGTATATGGGTGGGTAGTAAGCTGCGTAGAACTCAAAGGGCTGTCTAGCTTTAGCGTCTAAAAATTCCTTGGTCATATTACTTATCAGGATACGGATTCTAATATCTTTTAGCGCTCTCTGTTGGATAGCATTGATTTCACGGACTCGCTTCCCAGTCTCTAATCAATGGGATGCTTCTTCCTGAATTGTCTCAGCCAGTCCTAAAAGGGATGGGTTTTCTTCTAGGCGAGTTTTACGAAGTGAGGAAAGCCTTGCCCTTTAGGGCGTGGTGGAGGTCAGGAGGTATACAATCAAGTAAAACCTAAACTTTCTATATTTTATTTTATAAACTTAAAAAGTAATATACTAAGGGATACAATCTCCTTTAAGCTAGACAAAGTCAAGAATTCTTTCCAACCGGACATAGAAGATATTAGGCTTAAGTTCATAAGGACAAATTGAGATAATTATTCTTATGAAAGAAAAGCTAGTGGAGGCAAAGATTGTTGATTACGGAAAACTCAAGCAAATATATAGTGATATCATGTATTATATTGAATATTCGAAAGCTCTTGAAAAGTCTGGAGTAAAGACGAAGCCTTCTCCACCCCCATATCTAAAGGAGATGAACGTCATACTGAGCAAGCCTAGACTAGGGCCTGTGAAACTCATAGGAGACGGACCTTCGTTCAGACTGGAGAAACTGAACGCAGTTGTGGAGTCAGAAGAATACGGAAAGCCCATTTACGCATTGGTGGATTTCACCAACGGGATTAAAGTATTTTTAGCCTATCAATTTGACGACCCAATAGTAGGAATTGACCTGGGGATAAGGCACATATTCACTGTAGTGGCTGTAGTGAGAGACGGAAAGGTGTACAAGAGTAAGTATATCGGTAGTAGCGGAATATTCGACACGTTCACTAAGTACATGAGCGAGTCTCAGGGTCTCTCATACGTAGCTGAGATTAAATCGAAGGTTAGGGTAGCCATGAAAGAGCTAATTGCATTCCTAAATGAGATAAATCCGAAAATGGTAGCACTGGAAGATCTAAGACTTTACGATGCAAGAATTGGGAGAGGTCTGAAGATTATAGAGGACGAGCTTGAAAGGGAGCTCATGGAGAAAGGGATCAGGTTTAAGAGACTAGACCCTAGGAACACTTCAAAGGTGTGTTCCCACTGTGGTTACAAGAAGGGCGAAGTACTTGGCTCTATCTTTGTATGTCCCGCTTGTGGATACAAGGTGGACAGGGACTTTAACGCTGCGTATAATCTGGCGTTGAAGTGTTATTATACATGTTAACTTATTTCTTTTCGCTGTTTAACATTGCATGTGGACTACAATAGAAGGATTCAGAAAGTCAAAAAGATGATGGAAGGAAAGGCAGATTATCTAATAGTGGGTCCTTCGAGCAATATGCTGTACCTTACAGGTTTCGTTGAGGAGCCTATGGAGAGACCCATTTTACTAGTCCTAGGTGACAGGGACTTCATGTTGGCTCCGAGAATGTATATGGAGCAGCTGTCTGACCTACCTATAGAGTTGCAAACCTATAATGACGGAGAGGATCCTTATTCTTACCTTAACCTGAGAAAGGGTGCATCGCTCGTTGTGGATGATAGCCTATGGTCGGCTTTCCTGATAGAGATCGTAAATAGATTCTTGCCTTCAAATCTATTGCGTGGTTCAGTTTTAATGAAAAAACTCAGGGCAATTAAGGATCGAGAGGAGATAGAAATTATGATGGAGGGGTTAGGTATCGCAGAGGCGTCATTTCACGATCTCATTAACATGATCAAGGAGGGCGAAACAGAGTGTGAGGTGGGCAGGAAATTGGAAATGATCTTTGCAGAACACGGGGTAGTCCCCTCATTCTCGACAATCTCAACCTCCGGCCCGAACACTTCAATGCCCCACCTTAGGTGTACTGACCGGAGAATAAGAAAAGGGGATATTATTATTGTAGACTTTGGGGTTAAGTATAGGGGTTACTCCACCGATACTACAAGAGTGTTAAGCCTGGGAAGCCCGTCGAAGGAAGTAATGGAGATATGGTCTATAGTTGATGAAGCAGTGAATCTGGCCGAGAAGGTCCAATTTGGGTTGTCTGGAAGAGAGATCGATAATATACCAAGGAAACTCATAGAGGAGAAGGGCTATGGGAAATATTTCATACATAGGACAGGTCATGGAATAGGAATCGATGTTCATGAGGATCCATACATTTCCTCCGATAATTTAGAGGTAGTTGAAAGAGGTTCTACATTTACTATAGAGCCCGGAATATACATTCCAGGAAGATTTGGGATAAGACTTGAAGACATGGTAATTATGAACGAAAAAATAAACAGAATGAACTCCCTATCAAGGGAACTTTACGTAATCTAGTTTCGCATAGAACTTACTACGTCTTTTAAAATCTTTACACCTGACTTTATTTGCTCTTCGCTGGGCATTGTTATACTAAGCCTTGCCATTGTATCCCCTCCCCTCAGGAAAAACGCCTTTGCGGGTACGAAACTTAACCCTCTCTTTGCCGTTTCGTTTAAAACTACGTCGGCGTTTACACCTAAGTCGACCAAGAGAAAGAACCCGCACTTTGGCACATTAAAGTTATGAAATCCAGCGTCCATCAGAGAATCTACAAGAACCCCCATTTTCTCCTTGTAATGCAGAGACAGACTCTCCATCCTTGAATATATAAGACCTTTTCTTAAAATTTTTGCAATAACGTACTGATTAAGGGTTGAGGTGGAGAAGTCAAGCTGCTCCAGCAGACTCAGTTTCTCTCCGATGATTTCGTCTGCAAACACAAATCCAATTCTGAGTCCAGGAGCTAAGATTTTGCTAAAACTGCTCACGTATATTACCTTCCCGGATCTGTCATATTCCTTTATAGGTTTAGGCAAACAGCCAGCAATGGGTCTATAGGGATCATCCTCAACTATGAAAAAATCTCTTTCCTCCGACAGTTCCACTAATCTCTTTCTTCTATCCTCACTCATATTGACGCCTGCGGGATTATGACAGTTTGGGATAGTGTAAACAAGCTTGGGTTTTACGATTTTAGTAACCTTTTCCAGTTCCTCGATCGAGATACCGTCCTTATCAAGATAGATGGGTAAGGAGACTGCTGATCTGAGCTTGAGTGCCATAAAAGTCTCGACGAATGTGGGATTTTCCACTGCAATGATGTCATCCTGTAGAAGATATTTCGAAATAAGCTCTAGGGCATGCTGTGCCCCACTGGTAACCACTACCCTACCCATTTTAGATATGCCGAGCCTTGGAAGGTACTTTTCTATTTCTTCTATGAGGTCTTGTTGGCCACCTGCTCCGGGGTAAAAGAGGGACTTAGATCCAATCTCGTCCAGAACTTCCTGAAAGGTATCACGGATTTCATTTACCGGTATTGTCCTTGGGTCAGGCGTCCCACTGGCCATGTTGATCTCTACTGTTCTCCCTATCCTGGAACCCATTTCTACAGGGGACAGCTCTATTTCTTTACCTATTCTCGATACCACTTTCCTACGACCTCCATGTCAGTCCCTACCCTCTTAGCTTTTGCTAAGGAGTATAACTTTCTCGTAACAGCTACGTCCTCAAGACCTATACCCACAGATTTGAAAATAGTTAATCCCTCACCAATCCTAACGTTCCCAGATATAATTTCAGAAAGCTTAACCACCTTGTTCCAGTCCATCATGCCCATTTTATCAGCCAGATGGAACTCTCCAGCTTCGTCCTTAGCTTGATCCTTGTCTTCAACGGCAATAACGCTTGAGGCCTTTATAACTTCAGGGAAAAGCTCCTTCCTCTCTGGCAAGTTCGATCCTAGCGCATTAACATGAGTTTGTGAGCCCAAAAATTCCAGCTTAAGAAATGGAGAGGTAGAGGTAGTGATAGTTACGATAACTTCTGACTGCGAGGACAAGTCCCTCAGATTAGTAACTGTTCTTATATGTATACCTTCCCTTGATAGGGTCTCTTTAGCTCTCCTTTCGCGCTCTGGAGTTCTAGTGTAACCCAGGATTGTAACACCAGGCCTGAGATTGTGGAAGGCTTCAACTTGAGATATCCCCTGCTTTCCCAGTCCAATAATTCCAACTGATGAGTAGTTCCCTTTCATGTAATCTGCAGCTAAGACAGAGAGTGCGCCGGTCCTGTATAGGGACATCCTATCAGCCTCACAGAAAAGTAAGAGATTTCCGTCTTGATCGAAGAGCAACGAAACGAAATTACCCCTTACGTAAGTCTTATATCCTATAAACCCTTCAATTGCTCCTGCCTGATACGTCAAGGTGGAACCTGAGAACGACGTTCTGACCCTTTTTGTGTTTACAGCTTTCTTATTATTTTCAAGAACGAAAGCTTCCCTTAGTGCGTCATAAGCGTCCTTGAAACTTAATAGTTCGTTAACTTGGTTCTCCTTTAGAAATAAGGTCAACAGAGCCCTTGTTTACATGAGCCTTATTCCTTAAAAAACTATAATGGGCTAAATCACTCATATATGGAACTGACACCGAGGCTTCAAGACATTATTAACATTATTAAAAACAAGGGAGACATCAACGTTCAGGACATTGCCCTATACTTAAAAGTGTCCCCTAAAACAGCCAAGGGTTATATAAGGGAGTTGGTCAGGCTTGGGTACGTGACGGTTGATGAAGGAGGGAACATCAAATTACTCATAAAGGGAGAGGATCCTGTGGAGAAAATATCTAAAATAATCGAAATCCACGAGAGCGAAATTTCATTGCTTAGGAAGCAATTGGAGGAGATGAGGGAGGAAATACAAAAAATGAAAAAAAGATACAGATCCTGAAGGAGGATATACGAGTTTGGAGGAGATGTACGCTTAAAGTAGTGCTGAACTCACCAATTGGGCCTCGTTTTGTTTACCTGCTCCTGCACATTTTCCATAAATCGTCTCCAATGTAGTGTACGTTTGAGGCAATTTTTCCTTTTTTGTTTCTCATAGCTTCCTCGGCACCTTCAGAGATCCGCATAACAGCTATTATTTGGCCTTGTTTTGCTTTTACAAGCAACAGCTTTCCTGTATCCAGGGTTCCTTGAACTTCTAAAACTCCGGGAGCGTAAAGATCCGCACCCCTAGCTACAGCTTTCACTGCCCCCTCGTCCACTACAACAAACGGGAGCTTAATCTCGTGTTCTTGAAGAAAGCAGAGGGTAGGGATAAGACCATCTTCCACGAAACTTAGTTTCCCGTCTATGAAATAATATACGTTCCTTTTCTCTTTGCCTACCTCTACCTTTTCTGCAGTAATGTTTAGTCCATATATGTCTTTCAATTTAGAGAGAAATTCTCTTGTCTCCTTTTGGGAAAGTGGATGTTTTTGCAAATTACTCACCAATAAGCCTCTCCGGTTTTAGAGGCATAGAATCGAACTTGCGTTTAAGGCATTCCACTATTGCGTTGGTCACAGCTGGAGTTCCCACTACTGTTCCAGCTTCTCCTATCCCCTTCGAGCCAGTAGGATGAGGAGATAGACCAATGGTGAAGTACTTCCAAACTATCTTTGGAGATTCTACTGCAGTGGCTAAACTGTAATCCCCTAGATTACCGTTCTCCAGAAGTCCGTCCTTTATAACTGCCTCCTCATATAGAGCTTGTCCAATTCCCTGCAAAGATCCACCGTGAATTTGCCCCTCAGCCAATAGCGGATTTATCACATTACCTACGTCATCCAAAGCTACGTACTTCCTTACCTTCACCATTCCAGTCTCTCTATCTAAATCCGCTAATGCCATATGTACCCCGTAGGGGGTGGTTGGTTTCTTCACAGTATAAACTGAGGTCACATCTAAGGAAATACCATTTTTGTAAGCCGACTT
This sequence comes from Metallosphaera tengchongensis, assembly GCF_013343295.1. Classification (NCBI taxonomy): domain Archaea; kingdom Thermoproteati; phylum Thermoproteota; class Thermoprotei; order Sulfolobales; family Sulfolobaceae; genus Metallosphaera; species Metallosphaera tengchongensis. The sequence goes on from NZ_CP049074.1 coordinate 1,113,954, forward strand.
CACAATATCCAGGAACTCCACGCTTTTCCCAGTCTTCTTATGCGTAACCTTACCTTCTGCATATATTACCTCCTCTACGTCCGCATCTAGAGCCTTTGCGCCAGCCTCAGTTAATCTTTTCTTGAGCTCCTGAGACGCCATTAAGACGGCTGAGCCCCCTATCGATAATGTCCTACTGCCCCACGTCCCAATACCATCCTCTATTATTTCAGTATCTCCCCACCTAACGTCTACCCAGTCAATAGGGATCTCTAGCGTCTCAGCTGCAAGTTGGGCGAAAGCTGTAGGATCCCCTTGTCCATGAGGACCGGTCCCTGATATAACGGTAACCTTACCATCATACTTAACGTAAACCCTTGCGGTCTCCCAAGGTCCAAAGGCAGTTATTTCTACGTACATAGCTAAGCCTACACATGAGTTGCTAGACTTTGCTTCATTTTTTAACTGTTCATAGTAGGACTTTGCTAAATTTAGAAGTTCCACGTAGTTTCCAGTGTCATAGGTTATCCCGAACGGATTAGTGTAGGGCATTTCCTCTGGTCTTACAACGTTCCTCAGTCTGACATCTAGTGGGTCTAGATTAAGTTCAGTGGCGATTTCCTCCAATATACTCTCGATGAAATATGTTGCTTCAGGTCTACCTGCTCCTCTATAGGAGGTCGTAGGAGTGAGATTGGTATTTACTCCGTAAGCTACAACGTAACCGTGGGAGATTTTGTACGGTCCTGGAAGCATTCTAGCAGCGCTGATCACATTACCTGAATCATCATCGTTGGCGTCCTGGTAAGGTGCACCTAGGTTCCCCACTACGGTACCAACCACCGAAGTTATGGTGCCATCCCTTTTTACCCCAACCTTGTATCTCAGCCACTTATCCCTTCCGTGACCTGCACTTACCATCTCCTCCCTTCTGGTAGGTATCCACTTCAGGGGTATGCCGAGCTTTAAGGCAAGGTAACTCAAGGCGTACTCTTCTGGGTGGGTGATGATCTTGCTACCAAACGCTCCGCCTACATCTGGTTGTATTACACGAACGTTTTGTATACCTAGAAATTTCGCCAAGTTCCGTCTCAAGTAATGTGCTGACTGCGTAGAGGACCACACGTTTAATCTTTGACCATCAAACCACGCTACCGTTCCTATCGTCTCCATTGGGGTTGAAATTATCCTTTGATTATGAAGTTCTCCTGATATAACTACAGGGGATTCTTCAAGGATTTTTTTAGCTTCTCCACTAAAAAACTCCTTCTTTACGAAAATGTTGCTCTCAAGCTTGGAGTAAACCTTTACTTTGTTTTCCATCGCTTGGAAGGGATCCGTTTCGAATGGTAACTGTTCGTATTCCACTTCTACGCTCTCTAGGAGATCGTAAGCCTCATACCTATCTCTGGCTACAACGGCAGCAATGGGTTGTCCTGCATAGGTCACTTCGTTGGAGGGAATAGGAAAGTCTTTACCAGGGTTTACATCATGACCAGTGAATATACCGTCTGTGCGTTTGACCCTTATAATTGCGTGCGGATACTCGGATCTAAGGAAAGCCACGTAATGTAACCCAGGTAACTGAATGTCATCTACGAAAGTTCCCTTTCCTGTTATTAACTTGGGATCCTCTATTCTCCGAAGAGCCTTGCCAACGTATTTCATAGTTGTTATTTAGGATGACGATGAATAAAACATTTTACGGTAATATTCAAACGTAATACCAGATATTAAAACAAGATTTCAAAACTATTGGTAAATAGATCACAACTGGTTCTAACCCAAGGGACCGATCTCTTCCGATTTGATCTCCATTCCTGAACTCCTTGCGATCCTTTTAAGTCTGTTGTAAATAGTGGGATGGGATGAAAGTATCCAAGATTTCTCATTTGGGTTCATGTAACGTAGGAGCAAGGACGTATAAGACGCTTCCCCTACCAACCTAGCGGCGAAGCTGTCGGCAGAGTATTCAAACATTCTGGAAACGTACCTGAGGAGTAGAATACTGCCTATGGTCAAAGTTAATCCAAGCGCCAGGCTTACGTTAGTTAGAAGGAAAATGGAGAGAGTGACCAGGGCCAAGGTTAAAAGTAATGTTTTAAGGCTATGCCTCCCTCTAATGTGGCCAATCTCGTGTGCCAACGCAGCCCTCAAATATTCATCGCCCGCTTGGAGCAGGCCTAAGGTAACTACCACAACGCCGTTAGGATAGGAAATTGCGTTTACCTCAGGGTCATCCTTTAATTTAACCTTCACATCTGTATTCGATAGAGCGCTTAACTCATCGATCAACCGATTATTTACGCCTTTATACTTTCTGGTTAATAATAACGGACTAGTAACGTAGAAAAGCAGTATAATTAAGGGAGGGAGCACTGTGAAAATAATCATGTCCATGTGATATTATGAGGCGTAGTACTATTTAACCTTGAGGAAATGGGTAAAAGTTTCGCTTTTATTTCCCAATCGTATATCGAACTTAATGAAAGCCGTCATAATGGAAGGTGGGAAGGCTCACCTCAAGGATGTCGAAGTTCCACGCCTGAGCAACGGTGATGTGCTGGTAAGAATGAAAGCCTGTGGACTATGTGGTACTGATATAGAGAAAATATGCGGTCAATATACCGCTTCTCAACCTGTACTCGGTCACGAGCCTGCTGGCATCGTAGAGGAATCACTTTCGGATAAAGTGAGACCTGGAGACAGGGTCTTTGCGCATCACCACGTACCGTGTTACGAGTGCTATTACTGTAAAAAAGGAAGCACCACCATGTGCCCCCATTATAGAAAAACCAATTTAGATCCTGGAGGTTTTGCTGAGTACTTCAGGGTCCCTGCATGGAACGTTGAGAGAGGCGGGATTTTGGTTCTACCCCAAAGCGTCTCCTTCGAAGAAGGATCCTTTGTGGAGCCTCTAGCAACCGTAGTCAGGTCTCATAACAGAGTTGGGCTAAGAAAGGACGATTCTGTCTTAATAGTTGGTTCTGGACCTATGGGATTGCTTCACTTACTTAAAGCTAAGGAATTGGGGCTCCAAGAGATCTACGTCTCAGATATATCAGAGTATAGGTTAAACTACGCGGAGAGGTTGGGTGCTACCTATACAATAAACCCTAGTAAGATGAAAGTAGAGGAAACTTTGAAGGAACTTACTGGGGGTAGAGGGGCAGATGTTGCGATAGTAGCTTCAGGTTCGCCCCAAGCCATTGTTTCAGGGCTCAACTCGGTCAGAAGGGGTGGCAAGGTTCTTCTATTTGGAGTTCCATATAAAGGGACTATCTTAAACTATGACATTAGTGACCTACTCAATAATGAAATTTCAATAGTCTCCAGTAACGCTGCAGACGATAGGGACACAGAGCAGGCTCTGAAGCTAATTGCTGAAAGAAGGATCAAGGTAGCTGACCTTATCACGCATAGGTATGGTCTAGATAAATTCCAAGATGCCGTAAACGTGGCTAAGCAAGCCAATGCCATAAAGGTAGTAATAACAAATTGAAATGAACAAAATATATAAAATTAGAGTAAGTTCGAACAACCTTATAGCTTTCTCTACATGTTCAGTGGAGGGGAGATCCCCATCTCCCACTACGTAGGCTCCCTTTTTCTCAAGTCTTACGTTGAGCAGACCTGCTGCGATACTTATAGGGTACCTTGCGTTGGGGCTCTCCATCTTTGTCTCGCGTAAAACCTTCAAAGCCTTGCGGAAGTCCAGCCCTAAAAGAATACCAGAAACTATCATGAACAACCCAGTCAATCTAGCAGGTACGTAATTCAGTAAAGTGTCGACCTTTGCCGAAAAGTATCCTTCCCTTATCAGCTCAGGGGTCTTATACCCTACCATACTGTCTAAGGTGTTTGAGAATCTCTGTAGTAGAGCCCCTGGAAGACCCAAGACCAGGAACCAAAAGATTGGTGAGGTTATACCATCCACAGTGCTTTCAAATAGGGACTCAATGGAGGCTGAGGAGACGTAACCTAGAGGAACTGAACTTAGATCTCTCCTGACTATTTCCTGGACTATATGTCTAGACTCTTCCCTAAGGGGAATAGAGTTTCTAACTATTTTATATAGCATTCGTATAGAAAATGAAATTTTTAGAAAGTATACTGCCAGTATAACCTTTAAGATAAAGAGGTATTGTGGAACATTTACCCAAAATATCAACGTCACTGGGATCAAGACGGGTAATACTGAAGCCAGCCACAGTAGTACTCCGTAAAGTCTTCCTTTATATGGCTTTATGAGCAGGGCAGATAGTCTACCTACGTAAACAACTGGATGTAATTGTACTGGCGGCTCCCCAAAAAGTAGATCTAAAAGAAGTGAGGCAAACAAAATGGGTAGCACTTGACATCACCTATGAGAAGTAGAGGGAAGCTGAGGGATATCGTGGCCCCTATTAAATCACCTGAAGAGCCCCCCAATATTTTTTTTCCAAGGGAAGAGAATATCAGCGCTAGAACTATAAAAAGAACTGCAACTGAAAGGGAGATAAAGGGAACAACCTGAAGCAAAATTACAGGTAACTTATTCCTCAATTTCTCGTGAAACATCTTCCCGAGCTGGCTCCCATCCATAGGTTTGAGGGTAGATAGTACAGACAGTCCTATGGCCCTGGAGACAACTTCTGCGGAAACCAGGTAATAGAGAAGGGTTAGAGAGTAACCGGTAAGAAGTCGCGTCGATATATAGAATATTGTCAAATAGACTATTGCCAGTCCAAAACCGCCAGCTCCAACAGACACGTCCTTGAGAGCTCTCAGTCTATCCTTTGGAGAACCTCTGATCATTAGCGCGTCCCCAAAGTCAAGCAGTCCGTCCAAATGGTTAAACCCTCTCATGATCTCCACGAATGGAATGAGTAAAAGATAAGAAAAATTTTCTAAAACGAAGTGGGTTAGAAATACCACAATGTAATCTAACGCACCCATGACTGCACCCACAACTATGGGGGACAAGTAAGAATAGTCTATGACCAGCTGAAAGTCTGTCTGACCGCTGGGAACTATTGAGAAGAACGATAGCTGGGCGATGATTCCTTTTAATATACGCATCCATTGATACTGAGCATATGGCGATTATAATCTCTTCTAGTATGAGCGATTCAGGAAAATCTCTAGTAACTGCTGGATTAACTAAACATTTTCGTTCTACCCCGTTTAAGGCGCAGAATATGTCGCTTAACAGCTTTCCGACCAGGAGTGGAGGGGAGATAGCTTTCATCCAAGCCTATCAGGCTATGGGTAGCGGTTTAGAACCAGAAAGGTACATGAACCCAGTTCTCCTCAAGCCAAGCGGTAATGGGATCGAAGTTATATTCATGGGAGACTCCTTAGGTAATCTAGCTCCCTCTTTGTATTACTCTTCTATTGAGAAGTTTTGGGAAAAAATTAAAGGTCTCATCAAAAATGAAATGATTATAGAAAGTGCAGGGGGAGTCGGGGAGCCCAACTTCATGGAGAGGGACATTTCAGGTTACAGGTTAATGAGGGAAGGTATACCATCCATCCTAGTCCTCGACATTGATAGGGGTGGGGCGTTTGCCTCTGCGTATGGAATATATAACATGATGCCGTCGAGTATTAGAAATACGTTGAAGGGCTTTATCATTAACAAGTTTCGTGGAGAGGAAAAATTCTTGGATCCTGCAGTTAGGTGGCTGGAGGACAAAACTTCCATGAAATTTATGGGCGTTATCCCATACGATCATAGGTTGAAAATCATGGCGGAGGACTCAATGAACATATCAGATCTAGGGGACGGGGAACTAGAGGTAGCAGTAGTAGCTTATCCTTACATGAGCAACTTCAACGAACTCCACGCTTTTTCCAAGTCTAACGCAACTTTAAGATTCGTAACAAGACCCTCGCAATTGTCCAAGGCGGACCTAGTAATATTGCCCGGAACCAGAAATACAAAGGCGTCGTTGGACTGGTTGATTCAAAATGGTTTTCCAGAAAGATTGAGAAATAAGAAAATTTTAGGGATATGTGGAGGTTTTCAGATAATGGGAAGGAAGCTAATTGATCCTTACGGATTAGAAGCTGGAGAGCCTGCTGAATATCAGGGCTTAGGTTTCTTACCCGTGAATGTGAAGTTTCAGAAGGAGAAGGTAGTCTCCCTAAGTTTAGGCGTATCTGATGTGGGAGAGATTACGGGGTATGAGATAAGAAGAGGTAAGGTAGAATATGAAGGCTGGGTACCATTATTGACAATTAAACAGAGAAATAATATACCGGTGGAAGTGGAGGACGGTGCTGATGCTGGAGATAAGATAGGTATTAGCATTCACGGTGCTCTGTACTCAGAAGGTGGAAAAAAACTTCTAGAGAGATTCGGAATAAAAATTTACTCAGGTTCTCTGAAACAAGAGGTAACGGAATCGGTCGATCTAATCTATAGAATTTTGAGAGATAGGGTAGACCTCAGCCTGATAGAACAGATTTATAGGGAGAGTGAAACTAATTCAGTATAGATGTTCTCACCAGAGAAGTTCCTCGAAGAAATAACTCCGCAGATTAGGTCCGTCGTTGGAGACAGTAAGGTGGTAGCTGCGGTAAGTGGGGGAGTTGACAGCACTACTGCCGCTGCCCTCATGTACAGAGTTCTAGGGAATAAAGTTACACCAATAATGATAGATACTGGATTTTTAAGAAAGGATGAAGCAGAATCTGTTAAAAGTATGCTAAAGGATATTATGCCACTAAAGGTAGTGAACAGGAGTCAGGAGTTTCTAGGGGCAGTCAAGGGATTAGAAGACGCAGAGGAGAAGAGGAAAACCTTCAGGGATACATTTTACAATACTATTTCCATTATTATGAGAGAAGAAAATTCAAAATTTCTTGTACAGGGTACTATAGCTGCTGACTGGATAGAGACTCAAGGGGGGATAAAGACTCAGCATAACGTTTTAGTTCAACTAGGTATTAATACCGAGAGGACTTGGGGTTTCTCACTGGTTGAACCATTAGCTGATCTTTACAAAAACGAGGTCAGGGAACTTGCTAGATATTTAGGTTTGCCAAGGCAAATCTCCGAGAGACAACCCTTCCCAGGGCCAGGTTTACTAGTCAGATGTGTGGGAAAGGTAACTGAAGACAAGCTCGATGTTGTTAGAAGCGCCAATTCAATAGTGGAAGACGCGTTAAGTGAGCTTCATCCATCTCAGTACTTCGCCGCAGCCTTTGAAAACGAAGGTCAAACAGATCATACGCTTTCACAGAAGTTTAAGGACGAGATATTCGTCTACAGGACTAAAGCTACTGGGGTTAAGGGGGACGTAAGGAGCTATGGAAGGATGGCGTCCTTCAGCTTTCGAGAAGATTATGAAGAGATAAGACAGATCTCAAAGAAAATCACGTCACTTGACTTTACAAGAGCACTAATGAGAGTGAGATCAGGGAAGGGTAAGTACACTGTAGTTATTAGGGCAGTGAACACTGAGGATTTCATGACAGCTGATATTCTAGAGATAAAGCCTGATCTACTAATCCAAGTGGCCCAAAGGATAATGGAGCTGAACGGAGTCGGAGAAGTGGTTTACGATGTAACTACCAAACCGCCAGCGACCATAGAGTTTGAATGAGGATAGTTGTTCTAAGTCTGATTTCTAATAGGAAAGACTCAATCAATCGTAGTAGATAAACCCTTAAGACATTCATTCAAAATAGGGTTTAAATGAAGATGGTTATCATTGTGAGAACTGACATTAATATGGGTAAAGGAAAGATTGCAGCGCAAGTTGCTCACGCTGCTGTGAGCCTGGTATTACAAGCCTTTAGTGGAGGCACATGGAGAGACTGGTTAGACTCATGGCTATCTGAAGGTCAACCAAAGATAGTAGTTAAAATCAATTCCCTAGAAGATTTGTTGTCTAGGGTAGAGAGAGCTAGGAGAGACAATCTCCCTGTAGCTGTAATTTCAGATGCCGGGAAAACCCAAGTGGAGCCAGGAACCATTACTTGTGCCGGAATAGGACCGGGTCCGGAAGAAGAAATAGATAGAATAACTGGAGACCTTAAACTCCTGTGAGGATGTAGTTTGCATTTATTGGACATTGCAGTTGGCATAGAGGTTAAGGTTCACGACTGGAAAGAGGTTAACGTTAGCGTTCCCAGACCTGACGGTTTTAATGTTATAGAGGAAGTAAACGGAAAACCATGTGACCAATGGGTTGGTTCTCAAAAAGGAAAATTCGCGGTTTACCTTGTTGAAAAGAGAGGAGTGGATCACTTTAAGTTGATTTCAAGGCTCACTAAAATCTTAGGAGAGAAACCTAGCTACTTGGGTATAAAGGATGCCAATGCTACTACTATGCAGATCGTTTACGTTAGATCCAAGAGACTGGACGCTTATACTGAGAAAAACCTTAGAATAAAATTTCTCGGTTACACTGATGCAAAGCTAGATCATACGGGAAATATATTTAAGATAAATCTCGTCACCGAGGAGACAAACGAGCTTGAGGAAAGGGTCAGAACGTTAAAAGACGAGATGCTCCCAGCCTATGTTGGGTATCAGAGGTTTGGAACGAGGAGGCCCACTACTCACCTGATTGGGAAGGCCATTACTCAAAGGGATTGGTGTCAAGCCGTGAAGTTCATGTTAGGTTACCCATTTTTGAAGGAGAGTGAGACTATGATAAAATTTAGGAAAGACTTCATGTCAGGTACCATATCTAAAGATCAACTCGCTAGAGCTCCCTATAGGGAGAGGCAAGTTTACTTAGAGCTAGACAGGAGCGGAGATTGCCTTATGGCGTTAAAGAGGTTTCTTCCGCAGGATTTGAGCTTCATGGTAGAAGCTTACCAAAGTTATTTGTTCAATAGAGTTCTTTCACGGAAGCTGATCTACGAAAAGGCTAAGGAGGACGATATTATTACCCTCTACACAGACCCATCGCTTTGCGACTATGAATGCAGAGAGGTCTATGAGGAGGAAAACATAGGGAAAAATTCGTTCAAGATACCTGAGCTGGAGGTTAACCTGAATAATTTGAGAAGGAACGCCTTCATGAGAGTGAAGTCTCTAGAGTTCAAGGATGGTGTGCTTTCTTTTTCTCTTGACCGCGGCATGTACGCCACGGTTGTTCTATCCGAGCTTTTAAATAGTGATCCAGCAAGTTTCACGTGAATTTTATATACAAAACTAGTACAAATATATAAAAAGCATCTATAAAAATAAGATCAGACTTAAACCTGTTGTTTCATGGGATCAGTCTCTTTTTATCTCTTGGAAATAGGGAGACCTCCTTTACGTTCTGTAACCCAGTTAACATTAGCATGAATCTCTGCAATCCCATTCCGAAACCTGCGTGAGGTGGAATCCCGTAATCAAACCATTTCAAGAAGAACTCGAAATTAGCTGGGTTCAACCCTCGGGATCTCAATTCCTTTTCCAGTACCTCCCTGGTGTAGTTTCTACTGCTACCTGAGACTAACTCTAACCATCTATAAACTAGATCGAAGCTCTCACTAACTTCTGGATCCCTCTCTTTTCTCCGCGTGTAGAATGGTCTAGCGTCTGCAGGCCAGTCGGTTATGAAATATAGATCTTGACCTAGTACCTTATTTAAAATCCTAGACTCTGGGGTGCTTATGTCGTCCCCAAACTTAATCTGTAGTCCTTGGGACTGGAGTATCTCTATGGCTTCCCTATAGGTAACTCTCTTTATGGGCCTGGTTATTGAAGGAAGTTTGTGATTCAATATGGCTAAATCAGCTTCATGGTACTTGGCGATATTATCTAGAACGTTAGCTATGACCTCCTCCACAACGTTCATTACATCATTGTAGTCTGCGAATGCCATTTCCACGTCCATACTAACGAACTCAGCTAGATGGTAAGGCGTGTCAGACTCCTCAGCTCTCCAGGCAGGAGCAACCTCGAATACCCTTTCTACTGCACCAGCCAACAGTTCTTTGTATAACTGTGGGCTCTGGGCAAGGAACGCCTCTTTACCGAAGTAAATAACAGGAAAGAGTTGAGCTCCCCCTTCTGTTCCAGTAGCAATGATTTTGGGAGTGAAAACCTCGAAGAACCCATTCCTATACAAGGTTTCTCTAAAGGTTCTAACTGCGGTAGACTGAACTCGTATCATTGCCTGCATTTCCAACCTTCTTAGATCCAGAAGCCTCTCCTTCAGTCTGACTTCAATATCAGCCTTTACCTTATCCGCTACGTCAAGAGGCAGTGGAGCCTTGGCTTTGCTTAGTATCTTCAATTCTTGACATGAGACCTCAACACCGTTTGGTGCTCTCTTGTCAGCCTTCACAAAACCTCTAACTTGAACTGCAGTTTCTTGGCTTAGTTCCTTCGTAATCTCAAATGAGGGGGAGGACTTATCTACTACTACCTGACCTATCCCGCTCTTATCCCTAAGGAGGATAAACTTCTTTCCCCCAAGATCTCTCAAGTTGTGGATCCATCCAGCCAAAACTATTTCCTTACCTTCTAGGGCCGGATTTAATTCAGAAACGAAGTGGGTTCTAAGCATTATTCAACCCTTATCTTGACCTTTGTATCGTGGATCTTGGATAAAGCGTTTTCTAGATCATTTGCACTTGCTGGTAAAAGCTTCTTCTCGTTCTTTGCTACCCTTATGACGTACTGAACTGACCCGTCTGGGAGCCAAACGGTATTAACTCCCAAGACCCTAGCGGGCGAAAGAAGTTGCACTGCACTGTTCTTTATGCTGGTAGTTTTCTCGATTATTCTCACCTTCAGTCTCAATTTGTCTTGTAAAGCCCTCGCTATCTTTATCCACTTAGGTGCGTCTATTGAGGGCGGACTATCGACCAGGAGTATGAGTAAATTCCCTGACTTAATAGCCTTGTAGTAAGTGGCGTCCTTCAGTTCTTTAAACTGACCCTCTTCGAGTTCCAAAAGAGCTTCCATTACCTTGATCTCAAATTGATCTACATCCCCGCTATCAACAAGTCTCTGGCAACGATCGCAAAGAAGACCGCTTCTGACGCAAAGGTAATCAAGAGGAATTTTCATTTCAGCTTCACTCTCCCTTTACCGCAATACTTTTGAATCTAGCTATTATATAACTACTGGGTTAGAACGATGCCCCTCACAGATCAAGCAAAAATTCAGATAGTCCAACAGAGAGTGTTCATAAAGAAGGTATGTAGAAGTTGCGGCGCTCTTAACTCTATAAGAGCTACCAAGTGTAGGAGATGTCATAGCACCAATTTAAGACCTAAAAAGAAGGAATTGCCAACTAAGAGAGCTTAAGTCCAATGGAAGCTAACCTTTCCCTTATGCTTTGAGCGTTCTCCTCAAAATCTTTAGCGTGTTCGCTTAGGATTTTCAAGTCAATTTTGATTTTCTTTTCCCCTATCAATTGTATTATTTTTTTAATCTCAGTCTCATCCTCCTCCCTGAACGCGTTGGCCTTCAGAAGAATGTAGTCCTCTATTTTTATAACTTTGAAAGTCTTTCCTCCAACCTTCATCTCCTCAGCGCTTTCCACAACTACTGGAGGCACAAAGAAGTCCTGGATGTTTTCGTAGAAGTCCAATTGTAGTTGCTCATCATCTACTGGTACTATCAGCCTAGGGGTATCAATAGGCGTAGAACCTACCTCCCAATTCCTCTCCTCAGCGAAACTTTTTAGTAGATCCCCCTCAATTAGTACGCTGAAATTTATGGGAAAAATGTCAACGTCACTCTCAGTAACTTTCCTATTTAGGGTTAGATCAACAACGGTGTCCCCTATTATGACGAAGTCCATTAACCGCCTTATCTCATCCAATATCTCACCAATTTTTTCAAACGAGATCAACTAAACCACACAACAAGAAACGCAATTACTTTATAATTTTTTGCTACTACACTAATATTGCCGGGGTGGCCGAGCGGTCTAAGGCGGCACTATCGGTATACGATAGCGCTAGGGGCTGCAGTGGTTTCCTTCATGGAAACCCGTTATTTCGCGGGTTCAAATCCCGCCCCCGGCTCCTAAGTTTATATTGAAGTAATTCTCGTATTATAACGATCCCGCTTTGAGTCAACCAAAAAGGAAAGAGGAGACAGTAGGTAGGGAGATGACTGGCGACGAGGCCTTAGCCTATGTCTTAAAGGAGATAGGAGTTAAGAAGGTATTTTCTACTCCTAGCATACCTGATTTCCTCAAGGAGAGGTTGGTTCAATATAACCTTGATGTAGACGTATCCATGAGTCTCAGGGACGCAGTAGCTTTGGCTGACGTGTACGCAAGGGAGAACAATGATGCAGGTGTAGTTATAAGTGTTCCTGGTACTTCCATTTTAGAAGGGATTAGCACAATTTCACAAGCATTCTCAGACTCGGTTCCTCTCCTTCTAATTGGGACATTGAGGTCTTATAGGGACGTAGGTAGGGCAAGGGTAGGGGAATTGCGATCTCCGGATGACGTTTCCACAGCCATTTCACCATTTGTAAAAACAAAGGAAAGAGTGATAAGCATTGAGGAAATAACTGTGACTGTAGAGAAAGGTTACAAGGAAGCCTTAAGCAATAGAATGAGGCCTGCATATGTGGAAATAGCCGAGGAACTGTTTAGGCTAAAGGCTTATCCCCTATCTACTGCAGAGCAGAAACCTGAAAGGAAAACTCCAGACAAAAACACGGTCGCGAAGGTAGCTGAAGTATTGGGAAATTCAAAGCTTCCAGTCATTGTTGCAGGTCATGGGGTGAAGGCTAGTAACTCCATGGATCTCTTAAGGGAATTGGCAGAGTTGCTGGATTCCCCAGTTATAACCACAATAAGAGGGAAGGGAGTGTTCCCAGCATCCCATCCCCTATACGCTGGCGAGGGTTTGGGATTGTTCTCGACGGAGGTTGCATCTAAAATAATGATGGAAGCAGACTCTATATTGGTTGTGGGTTCTAGGTTACCTCAACTCTCAACTGCTGGATGGTCGATGAGGTATAAGGGATTGTTGATGCATAACAATGTAGATGGAGAGGACATAGGTAAAGTGGTAATGCCTCAAGTGCCCATAGTGTCTGATACAGGTCTCTTCCTGAAGGAACTTGTAGCAAACCTGAAACAGAAGATAAAGGACAATATTAAGAGAGATGTGAGATCTGAAATTTCTTCTAGCAGGAGAGTGTTTTCTATGAAACCTCATACTAAACTTTGGCCTTATGACGTGACAAGGCTCCTCCAGAACTTCAAATTCTCCAAGTACTACGTGGATCTATCATCTACTACGTTTGACCTGATCAGATTGCCTATGGATACTCCGATTTGGTACACTAGCGAGACGATTCTGGAGAAAAATATAGGGGTAGCTGGGGTTCTGCAATCCAACGACCCTAACTCCTTGGGGGTTACTGACCTTGGAGGGATTCAAAGAAATATAGGGCTCATAATCCAGAGGAGGTCGACCTCGAGGGGAACTATCATAATCCTTAATGACGGGAACTCTACTTATCTGGATACGTATAAATCAGATATACCTTCTATAGGTAGGACGGGAATTCACGTGGAACTTGATAGGAAACTTGAAGATTCCTTAGATGCTATAACCGTTGATACTTATGGAGCCCTAAAGAGTGCTCTCGAAAACAGATCCAACGGGCTGAACATAATTAACGTGAAAATTGACCCAGAGTTTGAGTCAGTTACACTTCTACGGTCTTAAAATAATTTTTGAGGCATGAATGTGATTGAAAGAAAAGGGGAACATTAAGACCCTCCTTTTGTCTCTATCGATGCTTTAACTTTTCATATATAGCCTTGATCGTTTTTTGTTTGGATCCGATTTTCTTTACAACTAACATTCCTTTTATTTTGCTTGAAGGATGGGTTTTCTCAAGAACTATAGGATCTAACCCCATCTCCTTTGAAACGTCCACTATCTCCTTTAGGGTTATTCTTAGTTTTGGGAACTTTCTTCCTTCTCTCCTTGAGGTGGCAACAAAATAGGCCAGCCAGATTACTACCCTTTCTCCCTCATAATCACGTAAACTCATTTTCTGATCAGTATAGCATTTATTGTACCGTCTTGCCCAGGTCTTGAAGTTATAACGGCCTTACCAAGTTCAGTTCTGATTACAGAGCCCTTGACTAAAATGCCTCTTCTGGCATATTCTCTGTTGGCAGGGCTCTCTAAGACCTCAAGAATTTTAACTTTCTTTGCAGTACCGTCATCTGGATTCAGTACGTTGGCGTAACCTGCGTAGGTCAATCTGATTTTAATGTTCCCTCCCAGACCTCTGGCCTTTTCTCGTACATCTTCTGTGTGAACTTTTGTTTCTGTTGGTTGGCTACCAATTTCAAATTTCCTTTTCCCTCTAAATTCAGATTTTTTACCGCCGGTGATCTTCCTTAAGTCCCTTCCTTGAAACACACCCATTACGACTCACTCTTCATTCGATAAAGGAGGATTATAAGGTTAAGCCCCGAACCTTCTCAGCCTGTGTTGGTAAGCCCTAATGGCTCTCCAGAGATCGATCTTCCTGAAATCTGGCCAGTAGGCCTCGCAGAAGAATAGCTCTGAGTACGCCAGGTGCCAAAGGAGAAAGTTGCTTATCCTCATTTCTCCGGAAGTTCTTATGACTAGATCGATATCGCTCAGTTCCTCGTCGTAGAAATATTTCCTAAACTCAGCCTCAGTAATGTTTGATAGATCCTTTTTCTCAATATCCCTAAGCATCCTCGAAACCGCATCTAGAATTTCTTGTCTTCCTCCATAACATATTGCTAAGGTCAGTTTTCTCTCAGAATATTTAGATGAAATCTCACTCACTTTAGATACAGATTTCCTCAGATCCTCAGTGACCATCTCCAGCTTGCCAATTGCCCTAACCCTGATCTTGTACTTGTAAATGAATTCTTCGGTCACAAGTTCCTCTATACCCCTTTTTATGTATCCCATGATAATATCTAGCTCAGATCTAGTCCTCTTAGTGCAGTTTTCAGTAGATAACGCAAACACGGTTACGTTTTTTACTCCAACATCTAGAAGCCAGATGAGGACTTCCCTAAGCTTCTTATATCCCAACATATACGCCTCATTAATTGTCTGATTGTTATTCCTAGCCCATCTCCTATTCCCATCAGGAATAATGGCCACGTGACTCGGAATAGGACCACCCTTAATTTCGTGCCAAAGTACTTTTTCGTATAGTGGGTAGAGTGGTTTCATTAATGTTTTAAGCATATCTCCTCCAATGCATTGACATATGTGACTGTTGCTATATATATTTCATCAAGAGTTATTCTTTCAAAGTCAGTATGTTCAAGCCTAGAATCCCCAGGTCCGTAGGTCGCAATATTGTTTGTAAGTGAAACTAAGATGTTCATGTCACTTGTACCTGCCTTCCTCACAAGTGAGGGCTTTATTCCTTGCTTTATTAGCCCTCTCATCAGGTACCTCACAATTGGGGTGGAGGATGAAACCTTAACTGGTTCTATAGACTCTCCGACGCTTATCTCGCAATTGGGAAATAGCCTAGCAAATTTTGAAATTATTTCTTCCTTTGTTACTCCATGAGGATACCTGACGTCAAAATGAACGTAAAGTTTGTCTGGAGTTACGTTAGGAGAGTCCCCTCCCCTTATGACGGTCGGTACTATGCTAGGGGTAGAATATTCGGACGGCAATTGTGATACTTCTAGGATAGCAGGTATGTGATTCAGAATTACATTGGAAGTAGAGGAAGATGAGTGCTCTGGATTACCCTTACAGCTAATACCGACCCTAAGTATTCCCCTGTACTCAATGGCTATGTGAGTTGTGTTGGTAGGTTCGCCCACTATGATGTGAGAATACTTAGAGCCGCTAGAGACGAGTTCCCTGGCTCCAGAGCTTTTATTTTCCTCATCAGAAAGGGCCGCTATTTGGACACTACATCCTCTTTCATTCATGATCCAACCTGCTAGTATCATGGATGTTAACGGTCCCTTTGCGTCAACAGCTCCTCTCCCGTAGATCTCCTCTCCCGTGACCTTAGACGGGATAAACCCCTTAATTGTGTCCAAATGGGAAGCAAGAAGAATATCGCCTTTACCGAGATAAAAAGAGTTAGAACTGGACTTTCTGAGCTCTAAATTAAACCAATTGGAAATTCTTTCAAAAACATCAACTGCTTTGCCTTCTTCGCCAGAAGGTGTGTAGATTTCAATAAGGCTTTTAAGAACTTCCTTTCCTTTCTGTTTCAGCAACTCCTTTTCGAGTTCCATCCACTGCCAGCTCCATGTCCTGATTAGTTATCATGTATGGAGATAGGAACCTTATTGTCGTTATCCCTGCCTTGAGGGAAAGCACAGCGTTATCTTGGAGAACTTTGATAGCTGTGCTAGGGTTTAGCCTGAGATCAACCCCAATCATTAGTCCCAATCCCCTAATCTCTCTCACTGACTTAAAGTCCTCTAGAGCCTCTCTTAACATCTTCATAAATGTCTGCCCCTTTATCCTAGCTTGCTCGGGAACATTATCTTCCTTCAGAACCTTAGATGAGGCCGCTACAGCTGCTACAGCCATGGGGTTTCCTCCATACGTAGTTCCGTGGTCTCCCTCCCCAAGCTTATTGGCAATCGAATCTGGCATGAATACTGCGCTCACCGGAAATCCTCCACCAATGGCCTTCCCTGCAGTAAGCAGATCTGGCGTTATGCCATAGTGTTGATAAGCCCAAACTTTGCCTGTTCTTCCGAACCCTGCCTGTACCTCATCAGAGACCAATAAAATACCCTTTCTCTCTGTCTCTTCCCTAAGTGCCTTCACGAACTCGGGTTTAGCTGGAATTACCCCACCTTCACCCTGTACAGGTTCAAGTATTACCGCAGCGACAGTGTCGTCAAGCTTCTTCAATTCTTCTAGGCTATTAAATTCTAAGAAATCAATAGGGGAGATAAGGGGTTCAAAGGGTTCTCTGTATTTCTTATTCCATGTGATTGACAGGGAACCCATGGTTCTGCCGTGGAACGAATTCTTAAACGCAATGAACTTCTTTCTCCCAGTAATCTTTCTGGCTATTTTCATTGATAATTCCACCGCTTCGGTCCCGCTATTGAGTAGAAACACGTTATCCATTCCGTCTGGTTTCAGGCTGTCTAGCTCCTTGAGCATTTCGTCCCTGATATCGTTGTCAAATGCAGTAGTAAGAGTCATTATCAAATCCATCTGTTTTTTCAGGTAATCCACAACCTTTAGGTTTCTGTGTCCTAGAAATGCCACACCGTGACCAGAGTGTAGGTCAAGAAACTTTCTACCTTTATCGTCCCAGACGTACTGGCCTTCTCCCTTTACTATCCTTAAACCTCTACTTCCATAAAAGGTAATTAGCTTCATTTCTTTATTACCTCGTTAAGCTTGTTTAAAAGAAATCCGCTCACGTTGAACTGATTGACCCTGACCGTGTTTTTATACTCAGGAACTCCATTTACTTCCCCTATCAAATAGCCCCTCTCAGGGTCTTCAAAAACATCTATACCAAGGAAGAAGCCACCTATAATCTCCTTAACTTTCAATGCTAAATCCCTTAGTTCCTCATCGATCTTAAGAGGTCTTGCAATTGCACCGAGGGCTGTGTTAGTTTTCCAATTTTTCTCATTCACCCTGTATATTCCCACCGGCGCTTCGTCGCCAATCACAAATATTCTTATGTCTCTGTTTGGCTTATTCACGTATTCTTGGATGTAATATATCGTTTTGTACTGAAGGTTAGTAAATTCCTGGTATTCAATTAAGCTCCTTAACGTATCCTCGTCCTGAGCTCTGGCTACCATCCTACCCCAACTTCCCTCAACTGGTTTAATAACCACAGGATATCCCAGTTTGCTTGCCATTTCCATGGCTTTGTCCCTGGAGAAAGCTATTGCTGTCTTGGGCACTGGAATCCCTCTGCTCCTCAATAGAAAAGTAGTCTGTATTTTATTCTCGCATCTAACTAAACTAAGCGAATCGTTATATACTCTAAAATTCATGCTCTCCAATAGCATGGATGTGGCTACCGCTCTGCTGTGACTGGTGTTCCTCTGAATGACAGCATCCACGTCCTGGTACCAAGCGTCCTCGCTGGTCAAAAATGTCATATCTTTGGTAAAAAGAGGATATACCTTATTCCCTATCTTTTTAGCTTCCTCAATAAGATTTCTTTCTTCCCATCTGAGGAGATCATAGGATACTCCTAATATCACTCTCCCCAGTCCTCTCCCACTTGTTCTGCTAACCTTAAAGATAGTCTACCATGATCGTTAAATACTTCCAGCTGGGCTCCGCACTCGTGCTCAACTATTTCTCCTGGTAATGCGTTATCGTCTACTTGAACTTCGCCACCACAGACCGGGCATTTAAGTGAAACCATAGTTGGATCGATTCACCTTCTATAGTTCAGTGTTCAAAAGCTTTTATGAAAATAGTTGGTTCTAACTTAGAACCATGTCCTAAGAATTATAGTACTGTTTGTACCCATAACACCTTGTATACTCCTTATTTCATCTATTGTTCTGTTTATGGACGAGATGTTTATTCCTCGAACAACAACAATTATATCGTAATCTCCCGTAGTCTCATAAACTGTCTCCACACCTTGAGTCTTAGCTATTTTCTTAGAAATTTCTGGCGTTGGTATCTGGGGGGTGGACTTTACCATCACTATCGCCTTGACCTCATTCTCCAATTCGTAGTCTATGGTGAATCTCTTGATAACACCCAATTTCATCAATTTTTCGATCCTTTTTCTAATCGCCGCTTCGCTAACTCTAAGATCCTTTGCGATTAGAGTGTAAGGAGTCCTGGCGTTCTTCTTAAGTACTTCAAGTATCTTTATATCCTTTTCATCAATCTTCTCGCTCAAGATATAACAGTCCCCCTTCCATTCAGAGCTTGATTAATCGAATCCTGGATAAGACCGGAGCCAATTATTACTCTTTTTACTCCCGCCTCGATACTCTCGCTTGCCATTAAGACTTTTCTATTCATCCCTGGGCCTATTTTCGTCGCTAGATCCCTCGCTTCTTCCCTATTAAGCCTATCAATAACTTTTCCGTTCAGTAATACCCCATCCACATCCGATAGGAGAAGAAGAGCTTCAGCCCTAGCAGCCTTAGCAACAGCGAAGGCCATCTGATCTCCGTCAACGTTAAGGGGAACTCCTTCTTCATTGTCTAGGGCTATGGGCGAAATTACTACCGCCTCAAATAAGGAGAGTAGATGATTAAGAATTTCTGGGTCTGCCTGCGAGATTTTACCTGTATACCCTCCGTCTATGATCCTCTTCTTACCCCTCTCATCCATAATGATAATTCTCTTCTTTCTATTTGCTGTTATGAACCCTCCGTCAACTCCAGTTATACCCACGGTTCTCTTCCCTTTGCTGGTGAGCCTGGTAACGATATTCTTGTTGATTAAGCCCATTACCATTACATATATGTCCAGCTCCTCCCTACTAGTGTATCTGCTCCTTATTCCTTCAGGTGAAGTCACGAACATGGGTTCAATTCCCATTCTTTTGGTGTATTCAGTTACTATATCTCCGCCACCGTGGACAAGAACCAATTTTCCGTTGAATCTTAGTATACTTTCTATGAGTTGGTCGAAGGCGTTTTTTATTACCCTTCCGCCTATTTTTACAACTATCATGGTTACGCAGGCCTCAATGGTGGAGTTCTCAAACCTTCATCTTCCCTGAAACCACGGGATATGTTGAAGCTCTGAACAGCCTGTCCTGCAGCTCCCTTCATTAAGTTATCTATTGCTGAAAATATTGTAAGTCTTTTTAATCTCTTTTCATTTGCAAATCCTATATCAGCAAAGTTGCTTCCAATTATATATTTAGGATCTGGATATGGGTGAATCCCACCTCTAATTATTCTAATGAATCTCTTACCCTTATAGAACTCAGCTATTCCCTTCCAAATATCCATATCATTCCTTTCTGTATCTAACCAAACATGGGCTGACGCTAGGGCCCCACGCACGCTACTAATGGCATGAGGAATAATGCTCACCTTAACGTCCTTCCCTGATAGTATTGAGAGCTCCTGCTCAGCCTCGGCAGCATGTCTATGACCGTCGGCTTCATAGGGTCTAATGGCATTTTGTCTCTCAGGGTGATGACTCCCTTCAGAGGGTTTGGCCCCTCCCTCACTGCTGGAAACCTTCACGTCACTGATGAATCTTAAATCCCTTGTGAAATCTCCCTTTACAATTGGGGCAAGTGCCAGTATAGTTGCAGTAGCGTTACAGCCTGGAGAAGCAATCAGCTTAGCTCCCTTAAGTTGTTCGTAATGGAGTTCTGGAAGCCCGTAGACTGCCTTGTCTAATAGATCAGGATAAGGATGGTCTATTCCATACCAGTACTTGTAAATTTCAGGGTTTTTTAACCTAAAGTCAGCGCTCAGGTCCACAACTTGGAGACCCATTTCCAATAGTTTAGGGACGTAATTGAGCGATACTCCGTGAGGTAGGCCAAGGAAAACCACGTCCGCCTTTTCACCAATCTTGTCCATCGAGAAGTTGGTAAAGTTTATTGTATAGAATCCCCTTAAATTAGGATGAATTAGGGATATGGGCTTACCAGCGTACTCCCTAGACGTTACCGTAGTGACTTCAACTTGTGGATGGGTTGCTAATATTCTTAATAATTCGCCGCCAGTGTAACCCGAACCTCCAATTACAGCAGCTCGAATCATTTGAAATGAAAGCAGATACTTAGCTTATAAATAATACTGGAGCTGTATAAAGTATGTGGAGGCTAATACAGACGAGCTCAGGAAGTTCCTGGAGGGGAAAATCGCATCTCTAAAAAAGGAGCTAGAATACTACGAATATCTTCTTAGCGTAATAGAGTCAGGTTACGTACCTAATTCAAGAGGAGGGAAAGTCAGTTTGGATTACATAAAGAACAGGAAAGGGGAGATAATAGGAGAGATTTATTTCAGCCCTCCCTCAATGAAGATAATTGTGAAGAAAAAGGTAAACATGCCGAGAAGTTACATGAACGCATTGAGTAAGATTCTTGACGACAGCAAGGCAATTGACAAAATTGATTATAACATAGTGTTAGATAAGGAAGACCTGAAGGAGATTTCCATCAGTGGAGTCAAGGAGGAGCTCCTCTATAGTAGGTTAAAGGCTTCAGTCCAATCAATTCTCGAGAGAGCCTCCAGCTAATCTCTTGTGGGAAACTAGGATAGGTCTAGGATCTCCTAGGAATCTAACCAACATTTCACCTCTACCCATAAATGTTAGCCTGTTCTCCACATCAGCGTCTAAGATATTCGAGTACCTTTTTACAATTCCGTTCCAGAATTCTTTGTCTCCGTTATTCATAAAGCACAAGACTCCGAAGTTCTCCATAAACACATCTGTGTTATTACCTAAATCTTGGATATTTTGAGTGGCCATCAGTAGGGATATACCGTGACCTCTCCCCCTTTTAATTAGATCTCCTATGATACCGTAGTCTTCCTCGTCCCGAAGGACTGACCAAGCTTCATCCACGACGAGTGCTATCCTCAGGCCTTGATCCACGGACAGAGAGTACTTGGAATATAACATCGAAATGAAAGAGTACGTTACAAATCTACGGAGCGTCTCGTCCTTCAGCTGCGTCAGATCGACTACGTTAATGCCATTATAGACAGCATCTATCAAGGAGGGCCCATCATTTTCAAATATCTTTATTATTTCTATGACCCTTCTTAACGAGAATCTCTCGCTTATTTCCGGGTCTTCCAGGAGGACGTCCCAAGAAACTCTACTTTTCTCTTTGCTACTTACGAGTCTGTTAAGGGATGTGAATAATATGGCTCTCTCTTCCCTGTTGAGCCTGAAAGTCACTCCAATAACCTTCTCTAGGAATAGTGGTTTCACGGAGGGGGGTACGTAAGGAGAGTTGAGTAGATTCAGGGAAAGAAAGAACGGATTCAGTACTCTAAAGTTGTAACCATATTTTTTGAGACGAGATTTAATATCCCCCTTCGAATCAAAGAACAGAATGGGAATCCTGTAATTAAAGCTCATCATTATCCCCAACGAAATCAGGAACTCAGTTTTTCCTGATCCTGTGGGACCTATGACCAAGAGGTGCCCGTTCTCCATCGCTTCCACGTTCCAAAATACCGAGGTGTTTCGGGTCATGTCCTTTCCCAAATATATTCCTTTGCTCCACATCTCAATTTTAGGGGTTTTATCAACGGAGAATGGAGTAATGAAAGGAATTTGGGAAGGGAATCCTTCTCTCCTTAGCGAATAGGTTGAGAGATTAATGATCTCCTCTATTTCCCTAACGTCAGCAAATCTCGATTTAATGCCTAAACTTTCAAGCCCCCTCATCACTACCTCTCCAAGACTTCTGGCCTCCTCCTTACTCTTCCCGTGGATAACTAGGACTAATTGATAAGAAAAGGGTCTTTCTCCTTCATCTATTTTTGAAAGCAGTGACTGTAGTAACTCCATCTCCTTTTTTGCTCTAGCGTTCGAAGGATCGTTCTCCACTATGATTCTTAGATTTTGTATTTTATTTAGGACTTTGTTAGTATATGATCGTAGGTCTATGTATCTTTTTCTCAAAATCATATCAATTTGTGTCCCTACATTTGTCACTTTATGAAATGCATTAATTGAAGTTTTCAAGGAGCTCTCAGACATATCCCTATAATCAAAGGGAACGTCCTCTACAACAATGAAGCTCATGGACTCCTTATCTGTTATTAGGGTGCCCTTCTCTATGGACCTATTCTGCAGACGTTTTACCCTAAACTGTGATAGAGATATACCGGAGAGTTTAATGTTTCCTGTTGCAATCATTAGAATAAATATTAAAATTAAAATAAGAATAAATAATAGATTTCTAAAGATTATTGTTAGTAAAATAGGAAGCAGGAGCATGACGTAAGGTGCGTATCTTTCAAGATCCATGAACTTAGTGAAAACTTTAAAGTACCACTCTTTAGCGATAGTTTTCCTTGCCAGGAGGGATTTGGGTTTCATCGGATCTCATATAACTTGATATCGACCCTCAACCCTTGGGCTTCACGGGAGTCGAGCGAGCCTTCCTTCACCCTCCTCCACCCCATTAGCGGGGTAACCCCGACCCACCTAGATGGGATACCGTCTAAGTGGGGGAACCCGCACATCTTGGGCTGTCCATATCCGAGCCTTTCGGGATATATACCCACATCCGGCATTATGCGGAACCGTTGATATGGAGTTATATAAACTTAATCCTCTCACTGAAACTGCTTACCACGGCATTTTTCTCCAGCCTTAAATTTAGGTCGGTAATATCAAATGAGGTAATTTAAATTCGCTCCATTTTCCAATGAGATAAATGACATGAGCACTATAAGGGTTATCTTTGGTTTGAACGGTGATCGAGGTATACTTCCTGTGATATATGAGGTGACTAGGTCTACTGGATTTAAGGACAAGTTTAACATCAAGGTAGACGTTGATCTACTTTATGACTCGCTTTACCCTTCTATAGAGATAGATGGAGTTAAGGTTACATTCGACTACTTGTCTGATGAGGACGCAAGGGAGCAGGTAAAGAGACTAATAAAGGGAGAGCTACCAACCCAGCGCTCACCCAAGGTCTCTTCTCCTAGAGATGACAGGATATTTTCCGACGGCGTTTTAGCATCCTAAACTTTTATCTGGGAGATGGGAAAACCAACTGTGGACGTCATAATAGGAGCTGGGATTTCAGGTTTAGTCGCTGCGACCACAAGGGAATCTGTAGTCCTTGAGGAGCAACACGAAGTAGGGGGAGTTTATTTAGTTGATGAGGTATCCAACATAAAGATTCCAGGCCTACCCCCTTTCGTAGAAAGGGAGAAGGAGATTTTAGAGATATTCCCCAGCGCAGTTATAGACGAACTGTCTCTAATAGTTGAGACGGTAGATGATATCCACTTGAAAGAAAAAGTATGCCAAAGATGCCTTAGTCTACCGTCCTGGTTAAGACCTAGAAAAGTATTAATGATACGAAACATGTCGGAACTCTTTAACTCCCTCAAGAGTAAAGTTAAGATAATTAGAGGCTACCCGGTTAAAATTTCAGGAAACGTCCTCTTTTCCAATAGGGCTCCATTAGAGTTCAAAACCTTGGTCAACACCGGTTCGAGGCAGCGGCTTGACAGGATTATTGGTATAAACGAGAACTTAGATAGTATAGGTTGTCTCATAGTAACGTTTACTGCCGACAAAGGCCTACACTCATGGGATGTGCTAGAATACGGAAAATCCTCCACTATCTTCTCTCACATTTTCAGGCTTAACCTCTCGGACGAATTAGATGTTTATTACGTTTACAGTTTCTATAATAAAAACAAGTTGCCAGACGTTGAAAGAGTGATGCAAGACCTAAAAAGAGCAGGGGTAGTTGTTAGGCAGAATATATACTCCATGAGGGCAAAATACATTCAAGAATGTATCTTGATGGGTGAGAAGAGGAAAGAGAGACCCCAATATGTAAGAGACTGCGGTCGCTTAGGTCTATGGGAGAACTTAAGTCTTAGTGACGCGATAGGTTCAGCCCTTGAGTGCTAAACTTTTCTGAGAAATTCAGTGCCTCGCTAGAGGCGATCTCTGGATCCAGTCCTTCTAACCTCAGAGTGAAGTACGATGCTAAAAGGAAGTCCCCGTTTCCAACTTCATAACTGCCTTTCACAATGGGAGTCCTCTTTATGATCTTTCCACTGGCGTAGAGGGTAAAACCATTGCTACCGTCTGAGATTATTATCTCTTTATATCCTAGGTCTTTAATTTTTGTAGGATCTAAGTTACTAGCTTGAAGCTCGTCAACATTGGCATGAAACACTGAAATATCAGAATTTACCCTAAAGCTAAAAGGACGGGACAGCACTATCTCTTCCCCCTCGATGCAGTTTCGAATAAATCCTTGAATGTCGACCGCTATGGGCATTTCAGGCAAGTCGTAGTTCCCTATCTCGCCACAAACAGGGTTTATTAGCACACCTTGCCAACCTTGCAATACGGAGTGCCTAAGTGGTATTGTTCCGTGCTTGTGTCTTAGTATGAGATGTCGTTCATTGTTTTCAAAAATGATGGTGAACCTCATGGTCTTTTCGAAGGTTGATTTCTCCACTACCTTGAGATATTTAGGCAACTCAAAGACAAAATCCTTCCCTATCCCTATATAAGCACCTACTTCTCCCCCAGTAACGTCAACGCCCAGCCCTGAGTAAATGGGAGATCCCCCTGCTTTCTCAATGAGAGTTCCCCTTTCGTATATCTCGTCAATAGTCACAGCCCCTAGGACAATTACCTTAGTCCTCCTCATCTTCGTTTTCTTCCTCCTCTTCAATTTCCATCTGTTTAGGCCTCTTCTTTTCCCATAGAGCGTACTTATGGGCAAGAATGTGATCAACCAGGTCCTTTTCATTGAAAAAGTATGACCCCCTATCCGGTATCCCTCCTTTAAGACACTCTGGACTGCACTTCGCACATGCATACATCCTGGTTTGTTGGTCGTAGCACGCTATTTCCTCTCTCTGGTTCACGTTTATTTTGATAGTCTGCCACCTAGGTATCCAACGACTGCTCATTGAAACTATTAATGCACAGGGAAATTTAAGCTAATTACTACGATTAATAATCCTAAAGTATCTCCCTCCCAGTCTTGAAGGGGAAGGATCCCCTCATCAGGAAACGTATACTAATGGATCTCCACATAATTCGTGTCAGACTATAAACAAAGTTGAAGAGATTTCATTGCAAATATTATTTCCACTCTTCAAACTCTAGTTTCGCTGAGAAGATAAATAAGGTAGATTTAAAATATTCCTTCCAATAGAAAAGTGGTGGATCGGGTGGGCTCATCGTCCATTAATCTTTCTCTCACCTTTAAGACCATGTATGACATAGCCGAGTTCATAATGCGCGCAACCAGTCAGGTGAGTTCTGAACAGGCTGGGAAGATGATCGAGACTCTAGTTGACCTTTATAACAGGAAAGACGGTAAGGTCTTGGTGATGGGGGCGGGAAGGAGCGGTTTAGTGGGGAAGGCATTTGCAATGAGGCTACTCCATCTTGGCTACAATCCCTACGTTCTCGGTGAAACAATAGTTCCTGCCATAGGGGAGAAAGATGTGACCATAGCAATCTCTGGTTCCGGGAGAACTAAGTTAATAGTCACTGCAGCCGAGGCAGCTAAGGATAATAAGGCTACCTTGATAGCAATCACTAGCTATCATGACAGCCCTTTGGGTAAATTGGCAGACGTGGTAGTTGAAGTTCCGGGGAGGACTAAGTACTCGACTAACGAGGACTATTTCCAGAGGGAAATATTGGGTGTCAGGGAACCCCTAGCTCCTATGGGTACACTTTTTGAGGACACAGCCCAAGTTTTTCTTGATGGAATTGTTGCCGAATTAATGGTTAAACTGAAAAAATCTGAGGATGACTTGAGGAGAATTCACGCTAATATAGAGCTCTAGCTGCTCTCCCTGAGATTATTCCAACGACTTTATTGGGTTAGGGAAATGTAAGTTGGTAACGCATTGAGGTGATTGGGTGAAGTCTCCCTTTGGTTCCATAATTTTAGCTCTATCGGGTGTCTTCTATTTCTCCTTAGATATAGACAAGGCTAGGGAAGCTTTTGGAAGAGCGACGAAAATTTATCCAGATTTTAAGATTTATTTGTTAGACTTATCAAAGGAGGAGGATAAAATAATAGCTGTCGATATAGACCCTGACTTAGCGGATCTGACTGAGGGTTATGTGATAGCCATTGAAGCATAAGGGTATCCCATTTCGGGGGTAGGAAATTTTAAGTTTCTTAGCAGGTCAATTTTATAATTACTTCGTGTTACGCCGAAGCTTCAGTCTCTAGAGGCTGCTTTTATAACGTATAGGACGGAGGCTGATCTAATTGAACTGTGAAGCAGAAGATTTTTATGGAACCTGTAAAATTAGAAATGTGGACCCGTCGTCTAGCCTGGTTAGGACGCAGCCCTCACACGGCTGAGGTCGAGGGTTCAAATCCCTCCGGGTCCATGTAGGGGACACCACCACACCTCCACTTCCGTTTTTCAATTTCACGTAAGTCTCGACTACGTCAATTAAAGGGTAGATGCAAACCTTCTTTACATTGTCTTCCAAACTCTCTAGGTAATGTACGTAAGAGCTCTCTTCTCTTTAATCCCATGACGATATAATCATTATTTTTATAACTAATATTTATAACATGGCAAAATAAATCATTTTTGCTTAATGATATTTAAGGCGTTTTCGGGGTCCATCCTATCGTGGACAATTTTGGAAACAGCCTGAGCAACCAGGGTTGGGTTTTGTGATTGCCACAAATTCCTTCCAACTGTTATACCCGATGCACCAGCGTCTATTGCATCCCTCAACATCTTGAGGAATTCTAAATCATTAGACGTCTTTGGACCTCCCCTTATTAAGATCGGTGCAAAACTCGCCTCTACAACAGAAGCAAATCCAACCTTATCCCCCGTATAATCCACTTTCAATATATCAGGACCTATCTCAGACGCAAGTCTGGACACGTATTTCACCACGCTAGCCTCCTTCATGGAGTCTGTGATCTCCTTTCTTACGAAGAGGGGCTCAATAATGAAAGGTATTCCATAATCGTTGGCCTCATTTCTTGCCTTAGCCAGTTGTTCCAAGTTATAACCTTCAACTCTATCATCACCGTAGCCAACAACGAGGTAAGTAACCACCGCGTCTGCGCCTGCCCTTATAGCTTCCCTCACTCCGTAGACCAAGGAGTAGTAGCCTTGATCGTACTTCCTCGCATCTCTCCAGACATTTGCCGTATCTAACCTGGCTATAAGCATAGGGCTACTCCTTGAGTAGAAGTTTTCCTCAACGACCTTCAACATAGCAGGAGTCATTTGAAGGGCATCAGGATAATTCCCTATACTTTTCACTACACCCATAGCGTTCTCTATTCCCTTAAGAGGGCCCATTACTAAACCATGGTCCAAAGCGACCACGAAGGCTTTCCCCCTGCTGAATAGTCTCTTTAACCTTATTTCTAACCCGCTCATGGTCTCTTGTTCCATTCTATTCCTAAAAAATTAAGGTCTCTCCTATAATCTCCTATAATCTAGGTTGATAGAGTTAGTGCAAAGAAGTGTAGTAAGCCCATGAAGTACTCCTTATCGTCTACGTGAGAGGGACAAGAGACAGAAATGCAGCCTTTAGTCTGTCCAATTCGGCTATCTTCTTCTGAAAATAGAAGTAGTCCGCCTTTACGGAGAAGCCACGGTAGGACAGAGCGGTACATATGTCCAGAGTAACAGTTGCTAACATGTTGATGCCCAAGCCTATGGACACTACCCTCTCGTCTTTAGGCTGAGATAGAGAAAGTCCGAGAAACAGAAGCAAGGAAGAAATGTTAAGAGGAAGGATATTTAAGAAGCTCTGTCGCAGACTCCTTAACTATTACGGGACTTTAGCCTCTCACCTTGCCTAGACGTTCTTCTGACGGAGTACCTCCGTAAAGGGGAGTAACAGCCAAGACCTCGGTAGAACCCACACCCTTTAGGGCGGGGAGGAGGTCATTCTCTAAAAAGTATTTTCACATTTTAAACTAAACTTCTAAACAAACTCTTAAATACTTTTCGTGCTATCTCACGCGCGTAATTATTGACCCCTAGGTTAATAACTAAGAAGATTGCCCCACCTATGAAGGCCCTATAAATCATTAATAGTATGTCCTGGACGAATCCCGAGCCGTGGGAAGGAAGGACAGGGACGAAGATAAACAGAAGTCCAATAATGATTGCCGTAGTAACGGGACTAAGAATTTCCCTTAGAGGAGTAATGAACTCATATAAATCTCTCGAACTCTTGTAAGTGGAGAAAAGGATAGCTATAGAATTTATCAAGAGGCCAAAACTTATTAAAACTGAATAGATTATTGGGTTCCCTTTCCCAGAGAGATTAAGGATAACCATTAGAGCAATTGCAACCCCAGCTCCCATCAAGGAGAGTACCGAGTTTCTCTTTACTAACTCAGCTAGTTTCCCTCTTAACTCCTCCTTTGACTCTGCAGCTAAGGTCTGATCCTTCATATAGACACTAGTATAGAAGATTTGGAAAAAACCTCTTAAGAGATTTGAAATTGATAAAATGATCAGAGAAACGTATGCTGCAGTATATTCTGGTCTTAAAACGTATAGTAACGGAACTCCATCAACTAGCGCTAGGAGTAGGAATATCGATCCAGATAGGGAGAACAGCTTTAAAGAGGTCTCGATTAAGGAGGGATCCTTGCTTTCGCTCAGTTTAGATATTAACCCGCTTGTGGAACTTGAAGCCCAAACCACCAAGTTAGAGACTATTTGGGCAGATTCGAAATACGAAACTGGTACTGTATTCCTCACTAAAGGTACAGCTACCCACATTAGAGTAGCTTCAAGTACATTCTGTACATATGGAATAATGAAGACCACAGACTTCTTAAAGGCTGAGATGGCTACCCTTATGTCGTTCCTGAGGTTAGCTTTAACAAAGAATAGATTTATTGTTATTTGAGCGAGGTAACCGGCAACGTAAGCTACTATCACACCCTCAATTGAAAGCTTTAGTACTAGAATTAAGTATACACCCACTATCAATCTGGATAATTGAAAGGTTAGGGCAGCTATGGCGTTTACCCTGGGCCCCTTACCTAGAGAGATCGCGTTGGTCGACTTCATCAGGTAAATGATAAATATCATGAGTACTCCCAGATCAAAGTAAAAGGGATTATTGAAGTGTGAGACTGACACGAAATAGGGTACTAGAATTAGATAAGTGATAGAGCTCAGAATTCCGCTGAACAGGTTAAACATTATGATTCCTCCTACGGGTTTCCCTTCAGCGGTATATCTAGACGTTATATTAGATAGGAGATCTCCAGGTATGGTGAAATATCCCGTCACTAAAACGAAAATGGACTGCCATGCACCAAAGGTTTCAATTGAAATTGCAGATAGATACCTTGCAACTATAATCGAAAAGAGAAATGAAATTGGTGAGCCTAACAGCCTAAGAGCTAAGTTAAAGATTCCAACCCTCACTAGGCCTGGCTTCGCCTTGCTCAAATGTACAGCACCCAAGCTCTGGCTCTTTCATATAGTCGTAAATTAAAACTTATTCGCAAGTAAGGACTATCTTTTGGTAGGGTGGAATCGTGCAGTGGGCATTGTATGTTAAACCACAAACACGCATGCCTCTATCTAGAGGCCAAAGATCCAAAAGTCTGGAGTAATTAAGATGGGATTGCTGGCTTCCTCCATGCCATAAATGGCAAGGGTTCCCCTCACCGGTCCGGATTTACATCTCTCATGTGGGGGGCAGTCAAGAGGCTCAGAGAACACCTCCCATAAAGGTTCATAATTGCGATTACATCATGGTCGTTCTCATAACCACAATCAACACAATGATAATATCTATGGGCAACCTCTTCCATTTCTTTCCCACACTTTAGGCAATGGATATAGGAGTGATGGGGTCAACGTAGACTACCTTAAGCCCGTGTTTCTTTGCTTGCTACTCAATGCAGTATTGTATCCTACGATACTGCATGAGATAAAGTCTGTCCCTAAACTCAAAGGTAGCTTTTTTACTCTCTTGATGAGGTTGTTGAGGTCTTCAAGGAAGATGGCAGAGACGTTAAACGACTTAGCTACTTTGACTACCCTCTTCCCAACTTTTTTGCTAAATCTTCCAGGATGTCCCTAGCCTTCTGGTAGTACGACCTTATCCTGTTAAGGGTTCTGTCGTTCTCTTTCCACTTCTTTTCATGCTTCTTCTGTAGTCTCTAGGCTAAGCTCTTGTAGTGGTGGACGTCTTCTAATCTGGTTGGTATCCTAACGTACTTTTCGTGGTCTTTTCCAACTACGAGTTCAGCCATGTTTATGTCGACTGCAACTCCATCCTTAACTCCTGGTCCTTTCCAGTCTTTGAGGATTGGAATCTTTAGGTACGCGTTGCCGTCCCTTAGCAACAAACTAGCCTCTCTCATTTCTCAACCCTTGTAGGAAAAACAGATTCCTTGAGTATCCTAATATTGATAGTTCGCCAACTCCTGCTATCCTTACGCTCATTTTATCGAAGTCAGTTGAAAACGATAGGGTTGGGGTTTTAAGCATACAGACACGTTGCGTAAACTTGGATACCTACCGCGTTTAAGGTTGTTTAAACGACCCTTGTATACTGCCATAGCATCCCTATAGCAGTCTTGGGCGACTTTAGGGGATAGATTAAACATTTGCCTTAGCGTTTCGTAAGTTACCCTTATGAGTGTCTTTTAACTACATGTTGGTCTGTTCTCTCTTAACCAGTCGAGGACTAAACGTAGACCTTTTCCATACCTTTCAGTTAGGGACAGCAGAGAGGTGGTGGGGAAACCCTACATTGGAACTGTAGCTCTGATTTTGTTCCCACTCTTTTTAGCCCATCTGCCCATACGTATAGAAATGGAGGAAAGAGGTTTTATATCCTCTGTCATCCCCGCCCTAAAGGGCAGGGCTTTCCTCAACTTTGTAAACTATAGGCTTAGGTTTAGTTTATCCTTTCGGGATAGTTCATGGTTCAAACATGTCGTCCAGGGCCTTTGCGACATCTCTTATGGAAATTATACCCGTGAGTTTGCCGTCGTTATTGGTAACCGGTAAATGCCTTATGTTGTAGGTTCTCATTAGGCTTAAAGCCCCTGTTATGGGAGAGTCCTCCCTCACTGTTATCAGTGAAGCCGTCATTACGTTTTCAACCAAGGTGTTGAGATCCTTTCCGCTACCAATGGCTCTTACAACATCCCTTTCAGTGATTATTCCTATAGGTTTCCCTTTTTCGGTTATAATTACGGAACCTACATTCTTTTCGGTCATGATTTTTGTAATTTCCTTAAGGGAAGCCCCCTTCTCTACAGAAATGACCTCACTTTTCATGTAGTCCCTGACTACCTCTTCCATGAGATAAAGGGTAGGGGCGGAAATATAAAATTAAGCTTTGATAAACTGATTTTAACGGTAGCAAAAATAACATTAGTTTCAGACCAAAGAGAAGGATAATTGATGGTAAAGAGAAGACAAACCTTGGTCTCCAAGGCCGTGGATCAGAAATATCCAAATGGATTATAAACGGAAAAGAAAACCTCGCCTTTTAAGGCGGGTATGAACGTTTAAGCTTCTTTTCCCCACCTTTCCCTATGTAGTTCCCCTCCGGTCAACTCCAATACCGTGAGGAGGGGGAGCCGATCTTTCCTGCTATACCGGAGGGTAGCGTCCGTACAACTGTAGTAAGGCTTTTCCCTAGTTGGGCGCAACAAAGGAAAAAAAGAAAGTTGGCAGATGAAACTGTGAGGCTATACAACGAGGTAAACTACGAGAGGATGCAACAGTTCTTCCAACAGAAGAGAGTAGACTTCAAGGGCACTTGGGATAAATTCTACGAGAAGCATAAGGGGATATTAGGTCCTGCTAATGCACAAGCTGTAGTGCAGAAGAACAACGAGGTTCGATCATCCTTTTTCTCCTCTCTGAAGGATAAGGTCAGCCTACCTTCCTTCGTCAAGCATGCCTCTCCACCAGGTTATTGGAAAGACAAGGGAAAGAGGAGGGTAATCCTCGTAGTTAGGCAAGACAGCTACGAGGATGATGAAGAGAAACATGTGCTAATTCTTAAGGACTGGAAGATGGAAATACCCTTTGCAGGGAGGTTGAGGTAGTCTGGCACACAAGGCAGGCTAGAGATACACATAATTGGCGCAAGTCCTATGCTTACATCCTAGTTGACTAGGCAGAGTTACAACAAAGGAGTCCTGTAAGCCCATGAAGGACTCCATGACCATTCACTGTGAGAGGGACAAAATACAGCTAGCTACACCTAAAGGCTAGGGGTAGCCTCAATTGACCTGGGCATCAACATGCTAGCAATAGTCACCGTAGACGACGGAAACGTCTTGTTCCACTATGCCTCTCTCGTTAAGAGCGACTACTTCCACTTGCAAAAGAAGATAGCAGGACTAGACAGGCTAAAGGCTGAGGCAGAGGGAGTCCAAGAAACAGAAGCTAGGGAAGAAGTTCTGAATGAAAGGGTCTCTAAGAAGCTCCACCGCAGGCTTCTTCACTATTACAGGTCTTTAGCTTCCCACCTTGCTAAGACGTTATGGCAATGAGGCGTTTCAACCGTTTGCTTTGGCTACCCTCACTCCATCTCCCAAGACAAGGGTAACAAGTTTACCGTGAACATCTGGTCTTACCGACTAATTGAGGCAATCACGTTCAAGCTCTACGAGTATGGTATAGAGACATACTTAACAATTAAGTACAACACTTCACGTCTCTGTGCTTTCCATAAAGTCGTCGTTGTGAGAAAGTCTAGGGGAGTCGTCAGCTGTCCTTTAGCTCATAGACTGCACAGCGACGTTAACGGTGCTCTCAACATAATGAAGCTGAGGGTAAAGAGAGTTGTAAATATGTTGAAAAGACCACTTTCCTTTATAGTCTCATCTAGCGGTGTAACTCCCGTAGATGGGAGTAACGCCTTAGACCTCGGTAGGACCCCCGCACTAAAGGGCGTGGAGGAGGTCAGTTCCCATAACTTATTTACTTCACTCAAACCATACTTACCTCAAATGATGGTAAAAAAGGGCGTCATAACCGCTGCCGGCAAGGGGAGTAGAATGAAGTACATCACCTCAGTTCTTCCCAAGGCACTACTGCCCCTTTTCAGAAAGGAGGATGGTAAGTTTGTCATGAGACCAATTATAGATCTCATTCTAGAGTCCCTATCTGGTGTTGGGGCTGATAAGTATTGTGTGGTAGTTGGCAACCAGGGTAAATTGCTGGTAGATTATCTTTCCGAAAGAGGAGTTACCTTTGTGACTCAGCACTATCCAAAAGGATTCGGTGACGCAGTTCTTCGTGCAGAAGATTTCGTTGGTTCAGACCCGTTTTTTGTCCATGCAGATGACGGAGTTCTAACTGGCGGTTACAAGGAGGCAGCTGAAGTTTTTGATCAGTACGCTCCAGACGGTGTGTTGCTCATTAGAGAGGTTAACAATCCCCAACGGTATGGAGTTGTGGAGGTTAAAGAACTGGGTGAGATAAATAATCATAAGTTACTTAAGGTAGAGAGGGCTGAGGAAAAGCCTAAGGTCCCGAGATCTAACCTCGGTATTTCTGCAGTTTACATTTTCTCCCACAAGATAATGGGGGCATTGAAAGAAATTAGCATAACTGAGGGGGAACTGGAGCTAACCTATGGGATACAAAGGCTAATCGAGCAGGGTGGAGAGGTTTATGCGGTTCTATTGAAGAACGAGAGATGGCTGAATGTAGGAGATCCTGATAGTTATTTTAAAGCTCTGGAGTTTACATATGGTAAAATAAGTTAGCTGATAAAGAATGACAAACCTCGCCATGGCTGTGTGAGGTTCTTAACTTCTTTTTCCCCACTTCTCCCTGTGACACTCCCTCCTGGTTAACTTCTAGAACATGGGGAGCGGGAGCCGGACCTCTCTCGCAATACCAGAAGAGAGCGTTCGTACTGTAACTGTCAGATTGTTCCATAATGGAGCACAGCAGAGGAAATTGAGGAAGTTAGCAGACGCTTCAGCGAGGCTATAAAACGAGGTCAACTATGAGAGGAGGCAACAGTTCTTCCAACGGAAGAGAGTAGACCTCAAGGTCACTTGGGACAAGTACTACGAGAAGTACAAGGAGGTACTTGGGGTCAACGCTCAGACTGTTTTACAGAAGAGCAATGAAGCCTGTCCTTTTTCTCTTTTCTAAGGGGTAAAGACAGGCTACCGCAGTTCGTCAAGCATGTCTCACCACCGGGATGTTGGAAAGAGGGAAGAGGAAACCCTAGCATTAGGCTAGACTGCTACGAAGTAGATGAGGAAAGACACGTCCTCATCCTCAAGGACTGGAAGATGGAAATATCCTTCGCAGGGAGGTTGAGGTAGTCTGCACAAGGTAAGCTAGAGGTACACATAGACGACAAGTTCTATCCGCATATACCGGTGACGTAGGTAGAGTTGCTGCAAAGAAGTCCGGTAAGCCCATGAAGGACTCCTTAATCATTAACGGTAAGAGGGGTAAGATACAGATAGTCTCGCCTAAAGGCGAGAAGGCAAAACAAGTTGAAAAGACCTGTCTCCCTCCTCGTCTCTTCAAACGGAGTAACTCCCGTGAAGGGAGTAACGCCTTAGACCTCAGTGGAACCCTCCTTTAGGGCGTGGAGGAGGTCAAATATTTTAATAACCCCATATTGTGTCGTTTCTAATCCCTTGAATTTCACGGAATTGTGCGAGAAGACTATCCCCTTCGTTGTCACAAAAACCAAACTACATAATAAAATAACGGCAAACATAGTCCGTAGGAGCGTGGAGGCAGTAATACGTAAGAGACTATAAAACTTACATTCTGTTGTAATAAACTGGAGACTAAAAATAAATTAGACTAAGTTACTTCCAAATAGTTTTGGGCATAATCGTATGCTTAAATCTCTCTAGCCTCTCCTTATACGGTAGCAAATCCTTGATCATGACCTTAGTCTCATCCCTTATGTTTCTTTTAGGTTTGAACCCCAACGATGGAAGGACTTTGATTTCTGGGTTGTAGTAGTGGTCCTCCGACTCAAACCTGGGGTTTTTTACGTGGTTAATATCCACTTTCAACCCGAGGCCCTCTGCAGCATCCTTTACAATTTCCGCCAATTGCCTAACGTTATAGATCTCAGCAAACTGATTAACGACCCTGTATTCTCCCTGCTTAGGTGGGTTTTCGATTAAGAGTCTCAGTGCCTCTACGCTATCCTCAAGGGATATGAATCCTCTCGTCTGTTTTCCCTTTCCGTAAGGAGTTAGAGGTAAACCTAAGACAGCCTCTACGCAATACCTGTTTATGACAGTACCCCAAGTTTCGTCAAAGTCAAATCTAGTTCTCAATTCCTCATCATTGATCTCTTCAGTTTTGGTTCCATAGACAGGACCTTGCATTATGTCAGTGACTGTTAAGCCTGAAAGTCTTCCCTTAAAGAGGATCAGGTAAGTGTCAAAGATTTTGGACCAGTGATAGTATGATCCACCCCATTTCGGTGTGGGAATAACGTCCTCTTTCCCTCCAATCAAAGCCTTAACGAAAGGTGATTCAGGGATATCGAAGTTTGGGGTTCCATACTCTCCCATGGTTCCCATTTTCAGGAGGTGTATTGTTGGATCTATCTCTGATATTGCGTAGAGTAGACTCAGAGTAGACTTCAGGTTATTTTCAAGGGTGTACCATGCATGTTCATAATCCTTCATTGAATACGGTGCTGATCTTTGTTCAGCGAAATGGACTATAACGTCAGGTTTGAATCTCCTTATTGAATCCTCTATTAGTTTTTTGTCCTTTGCGTCACCTACCACGAACTCGATATCCCCTCCCAACTTTCTCTTCACTGCCTCCACTCTATCCTTTGGAGATGGAAGAGGAAAAGCGGAATCTGACCCAACCTCAGTAGAGAACCGTCTTGTGGATAGATTATCTATCCCCATGACCTCATGTCCTTTAGCTACCAAACGTAAAGCTAATGCCCATCCTAGATATCCGTCAATACCTAATATCAGAGCTTTCATTAATGTGTGATTTCCACATAGGTTAAAAATTTATTAGGAGGAAAATTGGGCGCTTGATAGGTATTTATTCAAAACTAGATTTCAAAACTAGATTTATGAATACTTTAGCTTCTCTAACATCTGAATTCTCTTAGCTGGGTGAGGGTGATCGCTAAAGAAATCCGCATACCAAGGAACCTTTTCGCTTTTCCAGTAGTTTATCAATTCATCTACGTTTCCATAAACATCCTCGCCCGACACTGAAGTGAAGAAAAGCATCCTCATCACGTTATTCTTGTTCCTATATTTTTCTACAGCCCTAGGGTCAACTGTCAACGTTATTTTAGCTAAGGCTCTTTCCAGGTTTTCAGCCCCACCTGGTATCGTGGTAGCTGAGTTGAGGTCAGCGTAGGCTTCCCTCATTCTATTTATTGCCAAAATGAAAAACTGAAAAACGAAGCTTAGGACTAGAAGTCCTATTCCTATAGCCCAAGCGTAGAGGGAGCCATTTCTTTGGTTTCCCCCGCCTCCCAGAAATCCAGTCCACATAAGGCTGTACCCAATCCAATACATTAGAGTTGGGATGAGACCTATAGCCAACAGTAACTCTACGTCCTTGTGTCTAAGATGACCTAGTTCGTGACCTAGAACTGCTTTTATTTCGTCCTTATTAAGGGATCTCAGGAGAGGTAGGGTTATGGCTACCCTCTTCCCTGCTATGGGACTACCGTAAGCGAAAGCGTTAGGGAAAGGAACGTCTGCTATGTAAACCTTGGGAGTACCTAATCTATTGTAAAGCGCTACCTCATCCACCAGATCTACTAACCATCCATAGGTAGGGTCATCTCTACTTACCTCCTTTGCCCTGTACATGGCGTTTATTATGTATGGACCAATGAGCCATTGTATAACGTTAAGAAATGCTACTACTATCAGGGCTCCCACAATGATAGCAGGGGTAAAGGAGCCGTAGATGTAGCCAAGAACTCCATAAACTAGGGCGAAACCGGCTACTAGAACCGCTAGGCTTAACAGGACCATTCCAAGCTTCAACTTAATTGATACCACGTTCATTATTATCAAATAGTTATGTCAACCGTAGAGGATAAAAATTTTCTCAAAATATTTTCAAACAGGAAGAGCCATACCCTCACTTCTAGGATCGGCAACGGCTATATGTCTCCCTTTATGTGTCTTTAAGGCTTGTACTATGCCTACCTGAGGGGAATAAGGTTCCAACTTGGTCGATGGTACGCCCAGTCTACTTTCAGCTATAACCTTGTTTCCCGTAAACATGAACCTAGGAGCGTTTACAGCCTCATCCAACTCCATGGTATAATCCACGTAGTACTCAAAAACTTCCGAGTGTATTTGCGGTCTCAGATCCCCTCCTGCACATCCTATTATTAACTCCTCTCCCTTCCCCTCCGCATAGAGAACAGACAGAGTATGCAAAGGTCTTTTCCTGCCTTCAGGTTTATTTATGCCCTCAGTGAAGTTGTCTCCCCTATTGTTGAAAACGATTTCCCTTGCAACTATCCCAGACCCGAACGGCTGAAATAGGCTCTGGATCATGCCCACTTGGTTCTCCTCGTCAGCAACAACAAAAAAGGTGGTGTCACCATCTCCCCTGACCTTAGGCTCTATTCCACCCTCCAACATCCTCCTTTGTAGATATGATTTATCTAACAAGAATTTAGGTACTTCGTGAAATCTGGGGTCGGCTATATACGTGTCTCTATCTTCGTAAGCCAAAGAGGCTATCCTAACATGTTCGTTAACTCTCCTCACATCGTTATAGGGTAACTTGTTTATTTCAGTCATCTCAACCATTTTAAGGATCTGCAGGGTTGTAAGACCTTGAGTGTTCGGCGGAAACTCATAGACTTGGTAGTCCCTGTACGTTGATTTAACCAAGTTAACACTTTCTCCCTTAAATTCGCTGAAGTCCTCGACTTCAACAGGGACACCCCTCGTTTTCAACTCAGCCACTATTTCTTCCGCTAAATCCCCTTCATAGAACGACCTAGGATCCTTGGAGACCTTCTTTAATACTTCACCCAGCTTTTTCAATTTTATTATATCCCCGAACCTCTTATTTCCGTAGATTTCCAACCAGTCTTGACTTAATCTTGGTGAGTCCACGATGGCGTGATGAAGACCCCTTCCTACGTAAAACCCATTTACGGCTAACTTAATGGCTGGTTCAAGCAATTTGGAGAGGTCCATGGTAGTATACTCTTGCATCATTCTCCACAGTTCTACTAGCCCAGGGATCACCACAGAGTTAGGTCCTCTCGGTTCTATTTTATCAATCCTCAAATTCTTTGGTGCCCAACCAGTAGAATTGAAAGCAACCAAGCCCTCAGGAGTCCTCGCTAAAAGTAATCCGTCCCCTCCTAATCCGCTCGTATATGGTAAAACCACGGACAGGGTAGCACTAATGGCAACGGAGGCGTCAAAAGCGTTCCCTCCCATCTCAAGGACTTTAGCGCCTATGTACGAAGCCAGATAGTTCTGAGAGGCTACAACTTTCTTACCAACAGTTGTAGGCATACTATGTTTATATTGATGTAGAAAATAAGTCTAATGAGGATGACCATTCCGAAGGAAGTTTTGGAAAGACTTGAGGACGGCTCGTGTATTTGCTACGATGGAGCGAAAGTTGCCTGTATGAGCGATGACGTTCCCAAGAGAGACAATGCACCTGTCCAATTTGAAATTGACAGGGAGAATCGCAACGTGGTTGTGAGACACGTTATTTACGATGAGGAGGAAAGCCCGCTATATGTCGAATACTTCATAGATAAGGAATTCCTAGACACCGTCTCCTCGCTCAGGAGAGTAGAAATCCAGTTTGTATCGAAGGAAGGTGAAGTTAGAAAGACGATGGTTATCCATTTAAGCGACGAAGAGATCCAGCTGGTAAAGAGGGAGATGAGGGTTGGAAATTAAAGAAGTGCAATTTAAACTAAAACAAATGTACTTCAACAAGGATTTGGAGAGGGGTATATTTGGGACATTTACCTGGTTCACTGAGGAGGTAGGGGAGTTGGCTGAAGCTCTTTTGTCTGGGGACAAGAGCTCCGTTGAGGAGGAACTAGCTGACGTAATAGCCTGGGCTATTTCCATTGCGAATTTAAGCGAGGTAGATGTAGAGGAAGCTTTAAAGAAGAAATACGGATTATGAGCCCATGCAAAGGAATGAATTTCTCGACGTCCTGAGACTCTCATTAATAGACTCCAAAAAGAGGTTCTACAGAAATCTGGTGTTTATTGAAAAGGAAGACTTCATGGACGATTTGCAGAGTGTGATAAAAGTTTACAATGAGCTTGGCGGTGATAGGAGGGCTTATGCATTTCATCCATGGGTAACTGGTTCAAAGGAAAGGTTCAATCAACTTAGACCCCTTTTGGGTAATGCGGACGATATTGACTATTCCAGTTCCGAATATTATCTGGGGAAGACCTACGACCTAGTAGTGCTGGACCTAGTAGACAATTTCCAACCCAATTACGTCGGTAGGCTCGCAGATTTAGTTAGCGGTGGCGGACTCGTGGTAATGTACACGGATGACCTCATTAGAAATAAGATCTTTAGGAATTCCATTGCGAGAAAAGGGGTAGTAAATGACTACTATGAAAGACGGTTTAGAAGAAAGTTGAGAGAGCATGAGGGGATTTTCCTAATAGATTCAACAGGTTATAGTCCCAGGGAATTTAAGGGGGAAGTTAAATCAACTAGGGAGAAAAAGCCCCTTAAAAGCATGTATTTCCCTAAAGAGCTTCACGATCTCTGCGCTACTGATGAACAGGATAGAGTACTTGAGGAGTTTAGGGTCCTTGAGCGTGGTGGAAAGAGGATAGTCGTAATTACCGCCCCAAGGGGAAGGGGTAAGAGCTCTGTTACAGGTCTTGGAATTGCAGCATTAGTTGCAGACGCCGGTGAGGACAGGGTTAGGATCGTAATAACCGCACCGTCACTGGCGTCAGCTTCGCAAATATTGGAGTTTGCAAAGAAGGGGTTAGATACTTTAGGTATAGATAACACAGCTGTATTTTCAGACGTGGGTCTAATTAGGTCTATAAGGGGAGATAACTTCTCCATTGTCTATGTCTCTCCTGAGACTGCTGTCGGTGATGATGGAGATCTACTGATAGTGGACGAAGCAGCAGCTATTGGAATAAACCTGCTAGCTCAGTATGTGAACAGGTGGAGAAAGGTTGTTTTCGTTTCTACAGTTTATGGTTACGAAGGGTCTGGAAAAGCTTTCCTTAAGTATCTGAGAGCAGTACTGGAAAGTAAGAAAGCCTGGGCAAGATGGCTAACCATGTCTAAACCATTGAGGTACTCAGAAGGAGACCCAGTGGAAAGGTGGTTATACGACGCACTTCTCTTAAGCCCTGAACCTGTAAGACCTAAAAATCTAGATACCGTTGAATACCTTACACTGGATAAGGAGGTTCTTTTCCAGGACGATAAACAGCTATCTCAGGCTTACGGGATCCTTGTAACTGCTCACTATAGGAATAACCCTGACGACCTAATGATAATGGGGGACGGCCCACATCACATCTTAAAAGCGTTGAGAGCGGAGGACGGCTTCATTACAGTTTCTCAGATATCAGAGGAGGGTGACCTATCTCAGTCGATGATAGATTTGGCTCTAAAGGGCGGTACGTTTGACGGAGACCTGATCCCAGACAGGCTCCTGAAACACACAAGGATAAAGGAAGTCGGGGAACTGAAAGGTTGGAGGATAGTTAGGATTGCAACCATGCCAGAGATACAAGACAAAGGGTTCGGGAGCCAGCTTCTGCGTATAATAGTTGAGGACTCCATGCAATCCAACGTGGACTGGGTAGGCTCTTCGTTTATGGGAGATCCGAAGGTTCTGAGGTTTTGGTTAAGAAACGGTTTCATCCCGGTTCACGTCTCGCCCAAGAGAAATGAGAAATTCGGTGACTTTCCTGTCGTGGTCATACGCCCGATTTCGGAACCAGCGAGGAAAGTGATTGGCGTAGCTTCATCTATATTTAAAGATAAATTACTCAATACCATCCATGACGTCTACTTCAATATGACTCCTGAGATCGCCATGCTGTTGTTGGATGGCGGAAGAGCTCATAGGGAGGTAAAGTTGAACAGGATATATTTGGCTAAAATAGTAGCATATTTGCAGGGAATAAGCCCTTACGAGTCCTCCGCTGATGGAATCCATATGTTAGTTCTCAAGTACTTCTGGGATTTCAGAAGAGACTGGAGACTAGATGACGACATGGAGAAGGTTCTAATAGCGAAGGTGTTACAGGGCATGCCATGGTCCTATCTGAATAATGTCATAGGGACAGGCAGAACTAGGGCTAACGAGCTTTTGAGGGAAGCGATAGGAACATTAGCGAAAAAATATTATAACTTAGACGAGGAGTCCAAAATAGACATATCCCTTGGCTCACTTGATGATGAATTTGAAATAAATGAATTTATGTGATTTCATGCATCTCCGCTGATTCAAGGTACTATTGCAAGGGAATTTAGAATTATGGCGACGACAGTTAACAATGAGAAGAGCTGGTGAAACCCTATGGAAGCACCTGGCTTCTCTGGATTCTTGTTGATAGATCTATAGACCCATAGTCCTGCCGTTATTTCTAGCGCGGTGAACCCTAAAGTTAGCCAGTAATGTAGGTACAATACAGCAAGAATGAATATTACTGCCAGAACGCCGTGAATTGCCCATGCCCACTGAAGTCTCCCCTGAGGTTTCCTGACCTGTCCAATAGGCCTAGACATTCTCCTGAGTCCCGTTACTACTCCTCCCATGAAAATTACGAAGTAGAGGAAGTGGGGAGGTATTATTGCTTGTTCCAAGAACGCTATGATGTTTATGTTGTAGCCTAGCCCTTGAAGGAAGATAAGGAGATATGTGACGAAGACCGTGTAGGCAGCTATGTCATGAAGGCCTTGAAACACGGACGGTAATTTTCCAGCCAGCACGTAAAGCGTAGCCATTCCCAGAAGCGCTGTAAATATAACTGCGATAAATCCAACAACTGTTATAAATGAAGGAGACATTATTAGAAACGCTAGAGAAATTAAACCAACGATTGTTGCGCTTATCCTGTGAAGTGCTTCTGGATCTCCTTTCATTGCGACATGATGAATGTCCCTAGTGTATGGCCATTTGGTACCTAACGATAGACCATAGCCGTACCCCTCAACTATACCACCTAGTACGACAGTTAACCCAGCCAAGGCCGAAGCTATAACCCCTAAAGAGTACAACATGGTGATTAGTACTATGAATTGGGTAAAATAAGTTATTGTACGTGTACTTAACTTTTGGACATTGAGTTTTACTGTTTTTATCCGAAATAGATTTTTCCTTTTGAAAGAATTACTTTCTAGATTTTGATGTTAAGAGAAAATAATTAGTTGTCCTTAAAGATCTCGTTTTAGAATAAATATCTGTTCTCATATTTTTGCAGAATAAGGACATATTTTACTAGCCGTAAAATAGCGTTGATCGATTTGTCAAGTCCTTAACGATACTACCGAGATAAGCTCTCATCTGGTTATCATCAGTAACCGGAATTGAAAGAACCATCTGGAAAAGTCTATTGACCTCGTTGCTTAAATTTAACCCATTAAAGGCGAAATTAACTATGAGAGCGTACCTTCTAGGAAAATTGGAAGCGTATCGCAGGAGGATGTCAATATTTAGAGGGTCTGTGACGAAGATAGGAAGAGCGTCTAAGTCTACC
Source organism: Metallosphaera tengchongensis (assembly GCF_013343295.1). Taxonomy (NCBI): domain Archaea; kingdom Thermoproteati; phylum Thermoproteota; class Thermoprotei; order Sulfolobales; family Sulfolobaceae; genus Metallosphaera; species Metallosphaera tengchongensis. The sequence continues at coordinate 1,157,242 of NZ_CP049074.1, forward strand.
CTTACTATTTTGTTATCTAATGTCGCATTGGTAAAATTATCAATAACAATATAATCCCAACCAGACCGATAAAAATGCATTAATTTATTTATTTCATCGTCAGGATACTCCTCGTTGATTCTAAAAGGTTTTCTAAAGAGCTTGAGTACGCACATGTTATTGTAACATATGAGATCATGGTCAGAACCACTAATTCCAAGTTTCCTCCACAAACCACACGTCGGGGTTTTGTCAACTATCAACGTCCTACCATAGTTGGACAGTTCCATGGCTAGGTTCACGCTCAACGTAGTTTTTCCTACACGATCCTTTATCCCAAATATTCCAATTTTTATCAATAAAACAAGTTTTCAATTGAGGTTATTAAAACTTTCATATTCCAATAGCCGATCTCGCCAAGCTAAATAAGGGATATTCCGTGAAAAAGGAAACCTCTATCATAGGTAACCCGGAATGTCTAACATCTCTATCATTCGATCAAGTGAGTTCCAAATTTGTCTAAACTCTTAATATGTCAGATGTCAAAATGTCTCTGAGCGATCATGGATGAATTCATCTCTAAGGTCTGGAAACTACTAGACCTCCAGTTTCCGCTAGTAATCACTGACATGGAAACCTATCTAGTAAAGGAGGGATTTTTTACCAATGAAGATTATGAGAAGCTAAAATCCATTGAGAAAACTGTAAAAAAAGAGTATTATGATGGAAAACATAGTAAATTGGTTAATTCTATCAAAAATGGTTTAGAACAGTTAAAAAGTATTCAACCTAAAAAACCTATGCCTCCAGAAATGAAGATAAGGTTTGAAAGTTTAGTGAAAACTATGGAAGATTTAGCGAAGTCTAGCGAAACTAACTAGATAATATTACTTCCTATTCGATTTTGCTTAAAATTGTTTTTGAGAGATGGGGATATTCTGAATAGAATGGTTTTTCCCTTTAAGCAAATTTTAAACTTTTCAAGGGCTACACCCTTTAAGCTTTCATGAGATCCAATGTTTTTTCAAGGGAAATTTTTTAAACTTTTAGGATCGAAAAGCTTAAAGGGAGACTTATGAGGCTCAACAAGGGAGTTCTTTCTCTAAAAGAAACGTACGGTCAAGCTATGGCTGTAACTGCACCTTTAGGTAGTGTTGTTTCGACATCTACTGCCGCAATGTTGTATGCGGGGCATGCAGTAGTGTTCACAACTCTTTTGGCTTTGCTTGGCAGTGCCTTGTGGATTTACACCCTAACTAGCTATACCAGAAGGGTAGCATCAGCTGGAGGATATTATACCTATGGTTATAGCGCGTGGAGAAAGAAATCAGTGTCGTTCTTCGAGGCGATGACTGAGGCTTTTGCCTACTCATTTTTGAATGCTGTAAATGTTATCACACTGTACTTACTAATCAGTATAGGGCTCCAAGTGTCCGGTCTTTCTGTCCCCATCTGGCTTGAGCCTCTAGTAATAGGTATTGGTCTAGCTTACCCTACTCTTATCTCCCTTACAAACGTAAAAAAACTTCTAGGTTATGTAGTTACTATAAGCGCAACTGCAGAGGTTATACTTTTAGTTGGTTTATTTGCGTTCTCCCTTAGCAAACCTTTTCATCCAGAGTACTTCACCCCTAACGGTGTTAGTGCTAACGACATAGCTCAAGCTTTCATTCTCTCCATGGTAAGCATATCTGGAGCTGGTGCGGCAACATATTTAGGAGAAGAGACCAAGAAACCTCTTAAAACTGTGACCCAGGGGATGTGGCTCTCCTTAATCCTCGGCGGAGTGGCCATGTTCCTAGGAACCTACGCGCTCATAGCGCTTTGGAACGGTTCATTGTCGTCCTTGGCAAACTCTCCCCAACCCCTTATATACGAAATGTTCAGCTATGGGGAAATACCTATGTTAATTGCGTTAGTCTTGGCTGCTAACAGCCTATTGACCTCCAATATAGGGACTACTCTGGGAGCTTCCAGGATCATTTTCAATTTATCTAGAGAAAAGGCCGCCCCTCACATATTATCGAAGGTTACCAAGAGTGGAGAACCGCTCCTAGCTACCTTACTCATAGGCTCATTGTCCGTAGTAATAACTGTTCTCTCTATCCAGTTTCTGGGTATACCTGGGGCTTTCGCCGATGTCAGCGTGATAACGGGTATTTTCTGGCTTACGGGTAGAATAATAGACGGGTTTGGTGTCCCAGTCTTCTATTATAGAATAGGTCAGCTAACCTGGGCTACTTCAGTCATTCCCATAGTTGCTACTCTCCTAAATTCCTGGGGCGTTGCTCAGTCAATAGCATTTCCCGATACATTCTCATCTTACATACTGATTTCAACTCTAATTGCCATTAGTATTTGGTATATTACTGTGGGAAGAAAGGGTAGACCTGGATCCCTTGTGGTGGATGAAAATAACCAAGTAGTAACAATAGAGGAGTATATGCAAAAGTTAAAGAAGAAAGTTACACCGTGATAAATACAGCTACTTCTATCAGGAATAAATGGTTTATTTTATTACTAATCAATTGAATTAACAAAAAAATGTTATGATCCCTGCGTTACAAACTAACTGAAAGTCCCGCCATTTATGGCGGGGAGGGAGTCAGTATCCAGGAGAGTACCTTAGTCAGCGCTCAGGTACTTGTTTGTTAATACGCTGCCTAGAACTAACATAACCAATGCGAATCCCGCAAGATACCCAAGGTAATTCCATGACGGATCGTTATATAGGAGCATACCTCTGTTAAGTTCAGCTGCGTAAGTCAGAGGATTGAAATCGCTAATGACTTTGAGCCATCCTGGGAAGAAGGCTCTTGGAAATAACGCTGTACTAGAGAACATTAGCGGAAGGTTTATCAGATTAGAGATAACGCCGGGAGCTTGCCAGTCAGCGGTTTTCAGAGTAAACATGGAATATAATGAGGAGAAACCAATACCTACGAATGCAAGTGACAGTAACAGTACACCTATTGATACAACGTTAAGATCCAGCCTTACACCGAGAAAATAGCTCGCGAGAAGCAATATCGGAACTTGAAGTAGTCCTCTGGTCATCCCCCCTAAAGTTTTAGCAAGGAAAACGTCATACTTCGGGGTTGGAGTTATCATTACCCTCTTTAGGTACCCAAACCTCTTATCTTGGATTAAACTCATGGAGCTAAACATCCCTACGAATAACATGGATATTGAAAGTTCTCCAGGAAGGATAAAGGCGATGTAGTTTGTAGTGTGAAAGAAGCTCACTAAGACCTGGGATGGAACTCCAGAGAAGCTACTTCCAAAGAAAACTAGCCACATAACTGGTTGGGATATCAGCATTATCCACATATACACGCTTCTAAATATCCTCTTGAATTCCCTCATGTATAGGGCGTAAAGTTTGTCCATCATCGTCTCGCCCTCCTTATCATTGCGTAAAACTTTCTCGCATCGAAGTCCTGCTCCTCAATGCTTCCTCCCGTTAGGTTTATGAAAACGGTGTCTAAGCTTGATTTTTGAATCCTTACAGTTTTGATGTTATTATCCCCTATAGCCTTGATAATATCCATTAGTGATGACTCGGCGTTGTTCACCTTAATTCTCACCCTGCTGTCGGAGATAATTGCGTTTTGAATATCAAATTTCAGTTTATCCTTCTCCTTCAGCTCTATTTCTATCATATCTCCACCATATCTCGATTTAAGCTCCTCAGGGCTCCCCAACGCTATGATCTTCCCCTTGTTAATGATCCCTATTTTTGAACATAAGGAATCGGCTTCCTCCATGTAGTGTGTGGTCAATAATATTGTGACCTGATAATCCCTGTTGATCTCTCTTATCAGGTTCCACATAGTAGCTCTGGTGTTGACGTCTAAACCTATGGTTGGTTCGTCCATAAATATAACTTCAGGAGAGTTTAGGAGAGCCATTGAGACCTCTAATTTCTTTCTCATACCTGTTGAGAATTTTCCAGTTTTTCTGTCCTTGAACTCTGCAATGCCAAAGTATTTTAGGAGATCGAGGGATCTTTCCTTCCAGTTCTTCACTCCAGTGAGCCTAGCTTGTATCTCCAGGTTTTCCCACGCCGTAAGATCGTCATCAAGGATAACCTCTGAGGAAATCCACCCAATTCTAGACTTAACCTCAATTGGTTTCTCCTTAACGCTAAAACCTGATACAATGGCGTCTCCCTCGGTTGGTGGTGTTAACCCTGTCAGCATCTTTATTGTTGTTGTCTTCCCTGCACCGTTTGGCCCTAAGAGTCCAAAGATCTCACCTTTTTCCACTTTGAAGGATATGTGATCCACAGCAGTGAAGTCCCCGTATCTCTTTGTAAGGTCTTTTACCTCTATAGAATACATGTATTATCATTACTTACTACAAGATAAAAAAGATATATCTTATTCACTTAACCACGAGAACGGGAACTTCAGATTTACTCACGAGAGAGTTTGAGACACTACCCATAACTATCCTCTTTACTCCTGTTAATCCCCTGCTCCCGGTAACAATTAGGTCGCACTCTATCTTCTTGCAGTACTCGATTATGGTGGAAGCTACGTCAGCCCCCTCCAGTATGTGGGTCTTTACGTTGTATCCTTCTATTTCCTTCTTTATGGAATTCAACGCATCTTCAGCCTTCTTATCGTTCTCCAGTACCACTTGTTCTGGGCTTCGAGGAATCTCCTTCACTACAGAAATGAGATGCAACTCGTCCTTTTCCTTCATTATTTGAAGGGCAAAGAGAAGGGCCTTCTTGGCGTTATCTGATCCGTCATAACCTAAAACTATCTTCATCAAATTACTATTAGGGTAAAATAGTATATTAATTTTTTATCATGTTATTTAAAAAGCTATTATGTAGTGCCCTTTTCCGCTATTGTTCCAGATGAAAACTCTATCGGAGTCATGTTAACATCAAATCCCTTGAAGAACCAGGTCAGGGACGCGATTGCTCCCAAAGCCCATAGGACGGTGTTATATAACACGTAGTCGAATGGAGAGTTGAGGAAACTTGCAAAGTAAACTGAGACTGTACTTAGGGTTATTGGAAATACCCTCACGAGGCCTATGAGAAAGGCCCTATTTCTGGTGGGAAGGATTAAAGGTTCGTAAATAGTTCGTACAGCCCAACCGAACTCACTGAAGGCCATATTAAGCATTAGAAGGCCGTAAAATAACTCCATATTTTTGGAAATAATGTTAATGGTTGCCAAGATACCTAGGATAGTTATGGTACCTCCCATGAAGGAAAAGAGCGAGAACTTTCTACTTTTAATCTTGTTTATTGCCATTGCAGCGATGAAACCCGCAACGCTTGCACCAACGTTGGCTACAAAGACTATCAGGTTCTCCAGGTTAGGGAAGTAAAAATCACCTATGTAGAATGCCATGAGACCGTAGGTTAAGTACTGTGATATTGCAATGGCTACTAAAAACCAATACCTAGAGAGAAGATTGAGGGGTCTGACGCTCTTGTTTTCATTCAGTTCTTGAATCTTGTTACCCAACTTAGTTACCTCCTTCTCAGCGTTTTCCACTCTTCCTTTCTCCAACAGCCAACGGACAGACTCGGGTAACTTTAACCTAACGATTATAAGAAATGCTAGCCCTACAAGGGCCGTTATGGAAAGAGCCAGCAGATCGATCACTGCACTATCTGCGACTGCTGAGGTTACGAGAACTACGGCTGAGGCTACCATCGCCCCCACATTGTCGAAATTAGGTGCCAATACTAGAACCTGGTCTCTCCTTCTCAAAGGCATCATCTCCGCTGCATAAGATAGCATCACAGGCACTTCCCCTTCTACCCCTAACACTCCCAGAACTATGCCGATGGTAAGCAGGTAGAGCACAGGTGTATAAGTTAAAGGAGTTCCTGTCAACTGAGAGAAGACAGCCAACGATGCGATCATTAGGGAACCTATTCCATACATCCCCATCGTTATCATAAAGGTCTTTTTCCTTCCGTATATCCTATCCGAAAGTAGTGGGAAGACAATGTTACCCGTTAGGGTGGCAATAATGGGAGCGAGAATGAAGAATAGGTAGTTCACAGATGGGTAAAGGAGGGGGGCAATTGTACTGATTGTTCCCCACATAAAAAATCCTAGAGCCAATGAGGCGAGAAGAAGTGAATGTGTTCTACTCCACGCAACTTTATCCACTTTATCCGGAATCTGCATATAGATATTTAATATAAGCAGGTTATAAACCTAATTTTATATCTTAACGGAGGGTAAATGGCTCAGTCTTGAACGTTAAAAAGGAGTATACAAATAAAGAATGTAATGTACAAGGTTCTAATCACGAGGAAATTACCAGGTAAGTGGGTTCATGAACTTTCACAGGAAGCAGAGGTAGAGCTATGGGAGGAGGACTATCCACCACCAAAATCTTGGATAATCTCAAGGGTAGCTGATAAGGAAGGAATCCTCGTCACATTGACGGAGAGGGTGGATAGAGAAATAATAGATTCCGCTAAAAGGCTGAAAGTAATAAGTACCTATAGTGTTGGAGTGGACCATATTGACGTGGCCTACGCGAAGGAGAGAAACATAAAGGTTACCTACACCCCTGAAGTCCTTACAGATGCAACTGCTGACCTTATATTTGGGCTCCTAATCGCCGTGGCTAGAAGGATTGTGGAGGGAGACAAGGTAATAAGGGCAGGTCAATGGAGTTTGCCCTGGTTCCCCACCTACATGTTAGGTAAAGAGGTTAATCATAGCACGCTAGGGATATTGGGAATGGGTAGAATTGGGCAGGCTGTGCTCAAGAGGGCAAAGGGATTTGATATGAGGGTCATATATCATAGTAGAAAGAGACATGAAGTGGAAGCAGAGTTCGTGGACTTGGACACTTTACTAAGGGAGTCAGACTTTCTTGTGGTGACAGTTGACTTGAATAAAGAAACATATCATTTACTTGACTACGAAAAGCTCTCTAAGCTTAAGAGGACTGCATTTCTAATAAACGCGTCTAGAGGGGCTGTTATCAACCAACAAGACCTGGTAAAGATCCTGAAAGAGAACAAGATCGCGGGTGCAGCCCTTGACGTGTTCGAGAAAGAGCCTATAGATAAGGATGATCCCTTAATTCAGTTTCCAAACGTGGTATTAACTCCACACCTAGGAAGCGCGACAGTGGAAACTAGGGAGAGGATGGCTGAGATAGCAGTTAAGAACTTGATTTTATCTCTGAAAGGGGAGCGCCCACTTTATGAGGTTACGTAATGTACATGAAATGTTGGAGGATGGATCAAGGGGATACTATAGGCATCTCGTGGTCATTGAGGGGGAATACAAACCCTTTTTGTTTGAAATAATAAATGAGTATCTCAAAGTTAACAAGAAACCTTTAGTGGGATACTACTTCCATCCTTGGATAGTTGGAAGTAAGGAGAGGTTATCCATAATTAAGTCCAAGTTTAACTACGTTAAGGACATAGACTACTCCTCATCGGAGATGTATCTAGGTGAAACCTTTGACGTTGCCTTAATAGATGCAGTAGATGATTTCCGGCCCTCCTATATAGCCAGAGCTGTGGAGACTGTAAGAGGGGGAGGAATAGCAGTCATATTTTCCGATGACATAGAACATGAGAAACTGTATAAGTCCACAATTGTAAGAGATGGAAAGTCCTTCAACTTTTTTGAAGAGAGGTTCAGGAGGAAGCTGGAGGACCATAGGGGGATAGTATATTATCACAACGGAGATGTTACCTTGAGGCCGTTCTCCAGTTCTGAGACCTCGAGACCAAAAAGGACTAAGGATGGACGTTTTCCTATCTTGTCAAGGCTGTGCGCAACCGATGACCAGGTCAAGGTGTTAGACGAGGTTGACTTCCTCTTGGAGGAGGGGAAGAAACTTCTAGCAGTTACTGCAGCTAGGGGGAGGGGAAAAAGCGCATCGGTTGGACTCTCCCTATCCCTGTTGTTGTCATTGAGCAAATACCCCGTGGTAATAGCGGTAACATCGCCGACATATTGGTCTGGTAAGGAGATCATGAGCTTCGCTGAGGCTGGCCTTAGGCAACTTAAGAAGAAGTTCAGGGCCGTGAGGTCTAAGGACGGGAAATTGATGGCCTTAGAAGCTGGGGAGAGCCGCATTAGATGGTTACCACCAGAGCTTGCGCGGGACTCCCACGGCGATATCATAGTGATAGACGAGGCCGCAGCTTTGGGCAAGGAGTACTTAGACTATGTATTGAGGAGGTGGAACAAAGTGGTGATAGTTTCAACCATACAGGGATATGAGGGTTCAGGAAAGATTTTCCTGAAGTTCCTTGAACAATTCCAAGGCAAGCACGATCTTCAGCGGCTGAGGCTCGACTCCCCAATAAGATACGCTAAGGGTGATCCAGTTGAAAGATTCCTTTACGATACCATGTTACTGGATGTCGACAACGAGGGCTCAATCTTCCTTAACAGAATAGAGGAAATCAAGGTCCAGGACATCTTTCAAAGCGAAGAGAGTTTAAGGAAGATTTACGGTATCCTAGTTACTGCACACTACAGAAATTCTCCCGATGACCTGATGATGCTGGGGGACGCCAGCTTTCAGAGGTTATTTGAGGCCAAGGACGGAGCAGGGGTAGTCCAAATAGTTGAGGAAGGTGGACTAGAGAAAAGTAAAGTGGAGGCCATATCCAGAGGGGAGGAGAATCAGGGACACCTAATCCCTCAGAGGCTTATCAAATATTTGAGGGCATCCTCAATTGGCCATATGAAAGGGTGGAGGGTCATGAGGATAGCAGTTACTCCTCATCTTCAAGATAGAGGTGTTGGTACTGCACTCCTCTCCCACATTGAAGCTGTTGCCCTCAAGGAAGGAGTGGACTGGTTAGGGTCTTCCTTTCTTTCTACGCCAAAGGTGTTGAATTTCTGGATAAGGAACGGTTACACTCCAGTGCATTTGGCTACTAAGAAGAATGAAGGTTTAGGGGGCTACTCTGTAATAGTTATTAGACCCCTTAGCGAGAGGTCTAAGGAACTCGTTCAAGAGCTTTCGACTTTGTTAAAAGATAAGCTACTGAGAACCTCGCATCAGGTGTACTTTAACCTAGACCCGATTGTTATCGTAAAACTCTTAAAAGCTACACCTAAGATTCCCCATAGTGTAAGGTTTAACCCCATTTTAGTTGAGAGGTTAAGGGCTTATTTGGAAGGGATTATTCCCTATAACTCAGTCGCGGATGCTGTACATACCCTTGCTGAGATCTACTTCAAGGAACTCTCCTTCGATGTTGACGATCTCACCTTGTCTTGCCTAGTGTCTAGAACCCTCCAAGGCAAGAGCTGGTATCACGCAGGGCTCGCCCTTGGGCTCAAAAGTTCAGAGGTCGAGGACAAACTTAGGGAAGCGGTCTCTAGGATATTAAACGGATATAGTCTGACATAATTTTTGAAGAGTACCATTGAAGGTATGTTAAAAAGTTTAATCCTATATCAAGTTTTTTAAGCTGCACCGAAATGAAGTAAGATCGGCTTGAAGAGAGACTCTTCGTTTCTATATACAGCTATTACGTTGTCCCTAATGACCATTGCAGCAAGGGCCACAAACAATATGGTGACCACAACCGTTGGACCTCTGTCAAAGTATGGGTTCAATTTCTCCAATACCCTTGTCGGGCTGGTCACTGCAGTCATGTTCGCAACGACGTTTGTTACAACTTCATACATAAACCCCTCTCTTAGTTCTCAGCTGAGGCGAAAGGCATTCGTAGCCTCGAATCTTGTTATAGTTGTACTGCTCTTATGGCTCTATTTTTCAAACCCCTTCACCATATGGATAATAGCAGCCCTCATAGGCTTCGCGTTCGGTTTAGTAATGCCAAACCTTATAACGGCAGCGTCTCTAACCAATGACAGAAGGACAGCAGAGAGATTACTTTCCCTTTACTCCACTAGCTTAAGCGTCAGTCTGATCTTAGGTCCTTCCTATGAGAGCTTCCTTTTAGGTAGGCTTGGATATAGGGAGGTATTTCTTGCCTTCATCCCGTTGGCTATTATAGCCTTGACCTTGTCCTGGACGGTCAAGTTCCCGGACGTTAAGAAAGAAATAAGGGGGATGAAAGCGCTGAGAAATAGGGGTTTCCTTTCATCTGTCCTATCTATAACTACGTACAATGTCCCATTTGCGGCCATTACGGCGTTCCTCACAATCTTGGCAATTGATAAATTTCATGTTCCAGGAGACCTAGCCTACTCTACGTACGTTCCATTCTTCACTACATCATTCCTTACAAGGCTTTACATGACAGTGAGGCCCTTCAATTCCCTGAGATTACCCATGCTAGTGTCGGTGATTATTACCGTGCTTGGGTTGTGGGGAACCGTTTTCTCCCCCACGTACGGGTTCTTTCTAATCGTTATGGCCTTTTTGGGGATTCCTCATGGATCCGTCTTTCCCATGTCAACTATTATGATCCAGAGAGCCACAGGTAAGGAAGAGAGAAATGCTGTCAACTCTTACTTTCTTGCTTTCAACAACTTTCTGTTCATCGCAGTTCCGGCTATTGTGGGCTACATGTCTGAATATCTAGGTTTAGATATTACCTTCGGTCTCCTGGCGATTCCTGTACTTGTGGTAGCGGTAGTTTTCTTTAAACAGTTCTGGAACGACCGGATACTCAAAGGATTTCAGGGGCAATAAGAAAACCTTATTGAGCACTAGCCGAACCTCACTCCACATACTCCGATGTTTTAACGTAATCTTTTATTTTTAAATTTGATAGGAAACAAATAGAAATCATGAATTAACCTGAAAACTCGGGCTTGATCTGTCCATTCTCTGATAAAGCCGTTGATTAGGGATTTGTGTCGTTTTGAATAGAAAGGACGTTCAAGACAGCATCCCGTTACTCAAAGTCTTGGATCTCAGCGTCCTTCTTGATGAAAGTTCCCTCTGAAAGTTCCCTAAACGCTTCCCTCAACTCAAACTCATAGTTCATGACTATAGGACCATACCAGGCGACAGGCTCCTCTAAAGGTCTACCGGAAAGAACTAGTATCCTCATGGGCTTGTCCTTGGCCCTTATGGAAATGATGTCCCCTTCCCTGTTATAGACAGCTAGTTCTCCTTCCTTTAAGACCTTCTCAGAAGAATCAGCAAAGCCCTCTCCCGAAAATGCATATACCAATGAAGTGTACCCATATTTTACATCATGGACAAAGGATGTCTCTGGAGGAATGTATACATCGAGGTACTGCGCGTCAACCAACGTGTCTTTAATCGGTCCTACAACGTCTCCTGCCGTTCCTACAACGACTTTTACTCTAACTCCATTTTCGAGGGTAATTTCGGGAATAGCCTTCGCCCTTAGATTTCTGTACTTAGGTCTCATCATTTTCTTTTCACTAGGGATGTTTAGCCACAACTGAAAGCCTCTCATTTCTCCATCAGCATTGACCTCTGGCATCTCTTGATGAAATATCCCGGAGCCAGCAGTCATCCACTGTATATCTCCGGTCTCAATTACACCTTTATTTCCTGTGCTATCTTCGTGCTTCACTCTGCCCTTTAACATGTAGGTGACTGTCTCGATTCCCCTATGAGGATGCCAAGGAAATCCTGCCATGTAGTCTTTGGGATCCTTTGAGCCGAAGAAGTCCAGTAAGAGGAAAGGATCTGTAAGTTCTACTGTTCCCTGACCGCCAAAAACTCTGTACAACTTAACGCCAGCGCCGTCGACCGTATATCTGCCCCTAATTATCTGTAATACTTTTCTTATGTGAAGATCCGATTGAGTCATAACTTAATACTTTTACTTGGGCAAATAAAAAACTTTTGGGAACGTCGATTAGCACGTGGGATCTAGATCTGAGTTCTATCTTAACCTTAGAATAACTAATTTAAGACATGTAAAGACAGACCCTCACCAGAAAGATATAAAGAACAATGTCTTTAGGCTAGTAGAGTAAGATTGAAGTTCGAACTGGCCCCAGATGTTAAGAAAACGGCTGAAACAGTTAACCTGAAGTTAGATCTAGGACTAGACCTAGAGAGGGTTGAATTCATCAGGAGCTTCGGTTCTAGATCGAGAGCGTATGCTAGAACCCTAGCTCTTCCAAGTCAGTGGAGGTATATTCTAGATTCCAGGAAGATATATATTGTCGAAGTCATTTCAGAAAAATTCGACCGGTTAACTTGCGAAGACAGGGTTTATATTGTGGTCCATGAACTGATGCACATTCCTAACGGAATGCGTGGTGGATTAAGGAATCATAGTTATGCTGGTTTTAGAAGAATTCGTCATTTAACGCGAAAAGTCCTCTCGGAACAGGAGTTATGTTAATTAAATACACTCTATCAGGGTTACTTGAAAAAAGGACGAATTTGGAAAAATCAGAAGAAGACTTGACATTTAAATGAAGGGTTAGTCTAGGCATTAGAAACCCCTATCCAGAACGTAAGGGTTCATTAGATCAATTGAGATCTGAGCTCCTCCCCGCCTTAAGGGCCAGGTTTGTGGTTAAATTATCGATGTAGGGAAGTTGTTTATGGATACACTTAGAAATTTTATATACTGGCAGTTTTCAGTTACCAAAACAATGTGAAAAAACATGGACTCAGTGAAGTTGGCGGCAGTCTTCATATCAATTGCTTTTCTAGTAGCGTTCGTAGTCATGCTTAATGTAAAAACCCTTCTCTTGACAAGCGTAAACCAGATTAATCAGTTGAGAGAGTCATTGGGGAAAGTGAAAATTTCTTCCGTTTCGTCATCCCCCAAGAACATTACACTTTCAATTTATAATCCATTTAACGTTTCTATTTATATCTATAACGTGTCTGGACCCTATGTCACTTTAGACCAACCAGTAAAGGTTTCGCCCAATACCACTGAGGACTTCGTGATTCTCATCACGAATCCAGGCTCTTTCTACAACTTGGCAAACGCTAGACAAGAGAACATTACACTTTATATGGGTCTAGGGAATTTTAATTTCACTCAGGTGGTCAATATATGAAAAACAAGTTCTCAGTAGCCTACTACGGCTTAGTCGCGTTGGTCACTGTAATTCCATTGCCTTGGTGGTATTACAGCGTAGGGGGCATTGTTACCATATCAGACTCACCTTTTCAGGTTCTAATCCTGTTCTTGGGAACTAGACTGTTCTTGTCTGATGTAATTACTTTCTTTCTAACTGCCTTTAGGATATACGTGTTCATTATTTCGCTAGGTTACATGGTTCAGGTTTCAAGGGGCTACAAAAAAGTTTACTCTACTATGTTCTGGTTCCCCGTATTCTATATTTTAGATCCTGTGTTAATATATGTACTATTCAATTTCATTCCTCAACTTCTGGGGATCCCAATACAATACCCTTTCTTCATATGGGGTACAGAAAAACTCTCCTCTAGTTATAAGGGGAATATGATAACCGCCTACGTTCAGAGTTACCCCACCTTCACATATTGGATCGCTCTTGCAAGTGCCTTCCTTTATCCTCTCTCAAGGTTAGAGCTTAGGAAAGCAGCTACCAAGTAATTTTAAGGTTGTTATAGAGGGAAGATAATAAAGTGCTCACTCGAACCAAAATTCTAATAGATGGGTGATAAGGTATCTCGTTGATTTTAACCCCCCAGTAGAAAGTCTATTATTTCATTTCTCAATCCTGTCTTGACACAACATACTCGCTTGACTGAAATTTGGACAAAACCAAATAACCTAAGTCATTATTCTATAGATATATTTAATTCAACTTATAATTGTCCTCTTAGAGTTAATTGGATGTAAATCATATTAACTATATTTGATAACTTTGAGTAAATCTAATATCTTTCAATCCCCTTACTTATTTATAAGCTTTAGAAAGTAAAGTAGAGTTAGAAGATGAATCAGATGGATCAAATACTAAGTTCAACGGGAATCTTGATCTTTAGGTTGCTCTACGGAGTGGCATTAATTCCCCACTCTTTTCCTAAAATAAATAGGGCCGGAAATAAACAGATGAAAGGCTACATGAAACAAATCGGTATTCATCCCGCATTCGTAGATCTGTCTATGATAATTGAGTTGTTAGGTGGTATCCTAGTTATTTTGGGAACGTTATACATTCTTGTTGGTGCTGTTCTTGTCCTGTTCTTCCTAGGCACAGTCGTAACGAGCATAGCTAAGATGAAGAAACCTCTTCCATCAATGACGAGCCCAGGATATGACTTAGATATTTTATTTCTCGCCGGTGCCATATTATTACTAATAACTGGACCTGGGAGCTTTTCTATACTAGCTGGGCCATCCCTATAACCTAAGGAAAAGCCAACGTTAAGGAATTTCCAACCATTTTTATTGGAAGTTGTACCTGAAAAAAGTTATTCCTCTTTTTTTACCTTTCTTCCCCTTATAATGTACCAGGTCCCCAAACCCTTAGCACCTATCCTCCCATCCTGGTCTCTGAGCTCTATGTCCACAACTATGGCAGTGTAACCTTTGCGTAACACTTTGGCCCTGCAAAGGAACGGACCTTTATACATAGGTTCTAAGAAATTAACTTTCAGTTCCTGCGTTACCTGGTCATCGCCATCATTAACACTTGCCACAGCAATCCCCCCAGCGAAATCCATTATGGTCATTATCATACCACCGTTCAGCACTCCTCCCCTTCTGGTAATCTCGGTCTTATAAGGAATTTCAAGAAGTGCTTCACCTGTCCTTAATTCCCTTATTTTACCTTCCAACATTCTAAAGACCGGGTCTCCTTCCTCAAGGTAAGACTGTAATTCCTGAAGGGTCTGAAAATTCATACGTTACACTACGTGGTAATGGTATAAATAAGTCACGTAGTTTATCATATTATTTTCATTATATTGAATGCTTTCTCCGACCTTTAGGGCAGGGAGGAAGTCGGCCTAGGTTTGCAAAAGAACTATTAGTGAGAGATCTCTCTAGGTTTATCTTTGCGTCCAGTAGGGCTCAGAACCCATTTTTCTCCCCATTCACCCATTATCTTGAACAGCGATTGAAGTTCCTTTCCTTTATCTGTTAGGCTGTACTCTACCTTAAACGGTCTAGTGCTTACTATTTTCCTTTCCACAATGTCATTATCTTCCATGAATTTAAGGGTGGAGGACAAGGTCTTTGAGCTAAGTCCAGTTTCCTTTAATAACTTATTGAAGCCTCTGGGTCCCTCAAACAAGTACCTTAGCACCAACAGTCTAGGTTCAGTGCCTATGATCTTTATGGTCTCCACTATGGGGCAGGCAGACTTATTTTGTTCATTACGTGAAATTGATGCCATCTACTTTACTTTGGCTAGTTCCCACTAAATAAATCTTCTCTTTTTTTAGCAACGGAATATTACGTTACCCCTCTTTCTCTTAATTGAAATGAAAATAGTTTTCAAATAGTTTTTCCTTAAGAACGTTACGCGGGAAAAGTTGACTCAGTGGAGCTTGTTCTTAATACTTCAGTTCACAGTACTGTCATTTACCTATGGATTTTTTAATGATTTCTAAGGATTGAGGGTTTTCCAAGGAAGAAATATCACCTAAATCCCTGCCCAAGATTGTATTTCGTATCAACCTCCTCATTATCTTTGCGTTTCTAGTCTTAGGAAGTTCGGGGACTAACCTCAATTCGGATGGCATGAGTGCCTTCCCCAATTTTTCTTCTAAGTAGTTTACAATATCCTTTTCTAGTCCGTCTTTTATTATCTTCGGAACAGCTAGACAGATTATTCTCTCCCCCTTTAACTGATCCGGTACGCCCACGCATGCGCTCTCCACGACGGCTGGGTGCGAGTTAATTACCGCTTCGATCTCTCCTGGACCTACTCTCTTACCTGATACTTTTATGGTATCATCGCTTCTTCCAAGTATGTAGAAATAACCCTCACTGTCCTTCATAGCCAAATCACCGTGAACCCACACACCTTTCCATTTGGACCAGTACGTGGAAATATACCTTTCTGGGTCCTTCCAGAATCCTCTAGTCATACCTGGCCATAAACTCAGTATTACGAGCTCACCCTCGTAGTTTGGGGGAGCGGCCTGACCGTCTTCCCTCATCACTTCAGCCCTTATACCAGGGGACTGTCCGTTGAACGCTGAAGGCTTCATTTCCTTTACGACGTAGTTACCGAGTATCCCACCAGAAATTTCTGTACCACCAGAGTAGTTTATTACAGGAGCAGACGTAGCCTCAGCCACCCAGTTCCAGGACTCGGGATCGATTGGTTCTCCAGTGTTTCCTACCACCCTGACGTCTAATTTCGCGTTGGGTCTAGAAGCCCTAAGGCTCCTAATTAGACTTGCCGAAAGTCCTAAAACCTTAACGTTGGCGGAGGATATGAACCTTTGAAGCGTTTCCGAGTCCGCAAAACCGTCGAGCAAAGCCATGTTAGCGCCTAAAATTAGCGAGCCAAACACCAGCCACGGTCCCATCATCCAGCCCATGTCAGAAATCCATGAAACGAACTCTGTTTTTCTTACGTCAAAGTGGAAATACATATCTGCAGCTGCCTTTATCGGAAATCCGCCATGTACGTGGACGCATCCTTTAGGTTTACCCGTAGTACCGGAGGTGTATATTATCATAAGAGGATCTTCACTCTCGGTCTCTTCATATCCGTCTCCTCCCTCCCTCAATAGATCCTCTAGGTTCCAATAGTCCTTAAGCTCCTTGTTTGTCTTCAAAGCAATTTTGATCAAATTGAACTTTTCCAGATTTCTAAAAGGTTCAATTTCTTTCCCCTTTCTCTTGTAACTATCGACAGTGAAAATTGCCCTCGCTTCGCTGTCCTCTAACCTAACCCTTATTGGTTCTTCTCCGTATCCAGAAAACAACGGAACCACTATCATCCCAGCTCTCACTATACCTAGCATGATTGGCACTATCTCAGCCCTCATGGGCATATAGACTGCTACTCGATCTCCCTTCCTCAACCCGTTTCTTTTAAGCCAACTGGAAATCGACTTGGACCATTGTAAAACCTGAGAGGAAGTGAGCTCCTTTATATCCCCTTCTTCATTCATGGACCTAACCATTACATCTGGACTATCCTTTATCTGATCCGAGATGTTTAGGCTGGCTCCAACAAACCACTTTGCCCACTCTCTACCTAGAGAAGTGTCGAGAACTCTTTTGGGTTTTTTCTTAAGAACAAGAGAAACCTCATCAAGAAAATCAGGCCAAAATACCTCAGGTTTACTCCAAGAGAGTTCTTGAAAATGGTTTAGAGATATACCTCGATGTGCCAGCCACTTTCCAATATTGCTTTCTTCTATCCAATCCCTATCAGGTCTCCATATCATTTCACTCTAACCCTAAGAGGAATATCGTATGTTTCGATTTCAACCTTTCTCCCAATCTCAGGAACGCCGTCTAAGTAAGCCAACAGACCGCCAGAAGCTCCGTGGAATCTAATTAGTCCTATGGTTACAGGTTTTTCAAGACGATTTCCGTCACTATCATAATACACCACGGTAAAAGTTTCAAGGTATGCCTCCTTAAGTTCCAAGTACTCTCCATTTTCAACGAAGCACTCCTCGCAGTACATCCTTGGGGGTACGTAGACTTTCCCGCACTTTGGACACTTCCTCCCCAGGATCTTCCCCTCCTTCAACCCCTTTAGGAAATTCTCTCCGTCGCTTCCTACCGTATACACGTAACTGTTAACTTCCATTACGTCCTTCCAAGTTAGGAGATCAGTTTCCCTTCCAGTCTTATCCCATGACATATTAGATCACCTCGAAGCACTCAATATCGTCTATGCTTCCTACCCTTTTTTCCGTAGGCCTCCATCGGGCTTTAACCCTCCTACCAAAAATCTTCATGTTTTTAACCTCCTCGTAAGAGCAACATATCCTGTGGAATAGTCCGGGGTAAACATAGTCCCTAGAGGTTGAAGGGAAAAGCCTTATGGTCCCTACAATCTCGGGTTCCTCTAACCTGTCCCTAGTCCAAGAGATGAAGCTAGCCACTGCCGTCATCACAACTCCCTCGTCTGAAACCTGCGTCCAGCTGGAAGTTGGGCAGAAGCACTCCTCGCAGTACATCCTTGGGGGTACGTAGACTTTCCCGCACTTTGGACACTTCCTCCCCAGGATCTTCCCCTCCTTCAACCCCTTTAGGAAATTACTTATTGCCTGTCCAGCGGTATAAGAGTATTTAGCCTCTGGTTTGTAGGTTATTGTAAAGTGGGTTTTCAATTCCTCATCCTTTAAAGGATGTAGAGTCATGTTCCTCACCTAGTTCCTCATAACTATCACAGTGGAGGCTTGCATTAGATCCCCCCACGCTTGGGCCACTCCTGTGTGAACAGGTCTTTTGACCTGCATTTTATCAGCTGTTCCCTTTAGTTGCCAGTAAATACTGATCACTTTCATTAACCCTGCAGCGGCTATGGGATTGCCAACCCCCAGTAACCCGCCGGAGGGACTGCTGGGAATGTCCCCGTCCTTGTCGAAGAACCCCTCTTTGAGCAGAGCTGGTGCCTCTCCCTTCCTGGCAAGAAGCAGCCCCTCTAAGTGGTGAAGTTCCTTGTAATCAAAGGGGTCATAAGGTTCAACCACGTCTACCTCCTTTTGAGGTCTTTCGACTCCAGCCATTTTGTAGGCCATCCTCGCGGCGTTCTCCAAATACCTAGGGTAAGCTAGTTCCCTGTTGGGCCAGGTTGTGTTGTCCAAAGTCCATCCGACCCCTTCAATCCACACAGGGGTATCTGTGTACCTTCTAGCTACATCCCCATCTACCATGACCATGGCTGCAGCCCCATCACTAACAGGACTTACGTCAAGTAGCTGAACTGGCCATACTAGAACCTCGCTCCTAAGCACATCATCCACGGTGATTTCCCCTCCCAGTTGAGCGTATGGGTTGACTGAGGCGTTTCTCTTGTTCTTAACTGACACTAAGGCTATCTCTTCCTTACTAACGTTATTCACGTGCATGTACCTGTGCATTTCCATTGCGAAAATCCAGATCAGGTTCGGGTTGAGAGGTTTTTCGGTGATCGGATCCCAGATGTATCTAAATACTGCTTGAGGGTGTGGTCTACCAGGGCTCATCTTCTCTTCAGCCACAGCTAGGACTTTCTTGCACATGCCACTTGCCACATGGTACCACGCAGAAATTGCTGTCATTACCCCAGTGGCACCTCCAACGAAGACTCTGCTCACAGGCCTCCCTGTACCTCCTGAACCGTGGGCCAGGTATTCGCCCTTCATATGAACCCCATCAAACGCATCAGGGGCACTTCCTATTACGACGCAATCTATATCCTTCAACTCCAAGTTTGCCTCCTCCAGCGCCTTCCTGGACGCTTCCCACGCTAACTCTTGTGGGGTTTCAAGGAACCTTCTCCTGAAGGGGGTCATCCCGGCCCCTATGGCTGCTACTTTCCTATACTTTAAGTTTACCCTCATCTCCTTACCACCACCACCCCTCCTGTAAAAGTGGGAATGCCCCTCCAACTCGCTACAATGGCGCTTTCCCCTCCTTCTCTCAGAAATTCCACAGCGTCGACAAGTAGCGAGAGGCCAGACGCTTCCAAGGGGAAACCCTTAGCCAAGTGGCCTCCCTTAGGGTTAACAGGCAAGTAGCTACCCCGATGGAAATATCCCTCGCGTAGTTTATCTGCAACCTCTTTGATACCTAAGGCCTCTAAGTGCATTAGCTCCTTGTAGCTATATCGGTCATCCACGAATATTCCGCTCACCTTAAGAGGAGACTCCAACCTAGCCATAGAGTAGGCGTTCTGCGCAGAGATCCTTACGTACTTTGCTTCCCCGAGACTGGCGAGCTCCAGATTCGAATTGTCCGTTGCGAAACCAATTCCGTTAATCCAAATTGGTGTATCGTTAAATTTTCTTGCGTAACTTTCAGATGCTAACACCACAACAATTGCTCCATCCACAGGTCTTGCTATATCAAGCGCAGTTAGAGGATGTACTAAAACCTCCTGGGAAAGGACGTCTTCCTTGTCTAGGAGGGCTGAAAAGGGCGCTCTATCCGTCTTTAATCCAGCCGATCTGTTTTTAACCACAACTTCCGCTAGGTCCTCCCTTGTAATTCCCGTCCTACTCATGAATTTCGTGGCGTCAAGTCCAGCTATGAAGTGATAGTTTACTACACTCCTCCTGATGTAAGTGGGATCCATGGCCAATTCCATTATCTTCGAAAAGGTCAAAATATCGCTTGGTTTAGCGTGAGATTCAACTGCTACCACATCAGCTACACCAGAGTTTATGAGCATAATACCGTGAGCGATCCCCTGTAAGCCGTCTCCCGCCACGGTCATTGTGGGTCTCATGGCCCCTCCTATAGGGTCTGGGGCGAATTCATCTGAAATAGATATACCTTCCCAAAAATCTTCCTGACATGATATAAATGCATCCACTTGTTCTCTTGGATTTATCCCTCCCGCATCATAATACGCCCTTTGAGATGCCTCGAACATCATTTCCCTGAAGGATAGATCATGAACGTGGGGTGAAAAGCCGTACCATCCTACCCCCACTATTCCAACACTTTCCACTATCTCACAATACTTGTAATGTTTAAAATGATATTTAAATTTTCGTTATTCTGTCATGTTGTTAAAATTCTTTTAGAAAAATTAAAAAATACGGTCATGAGTGGGTTTAGGAATGGAGGGTTTTATCAACGTACCTAAATAATATCAGTCTTTGTACCTCGTCAGTTCCCTCTCCTATCCTGGTCAGCCTTGCGTCCCTAAATGCTCTCTCTACCCTTGTGGACTTAGCGTAACCCATCCCTCCCATGATTTGCACCATGTTGTCCACTACTCTGTTGACCATCCTAGAGGAATTCAACTTCAGGGACGAGATGAGAGGTTCAGCTTCTACCCAGTCTCTAGTGAACGCAGCGCAGGTTGTCTCCAAGAGGGATCGCGTAGCCAGTATCTCCGATAAAGAGTCAGCGAACATCCATTGAATTCCCTCATGTTCGACCAACTTTCTTCCAAAGACGTTTCGCTCAGATGCCCAGGCGTAAGCTTCTTCCATTGCCCCTAACGCCAAACCTAGCGAAAGGGCTGAAATGGCAATCCTCCCTATGGCTAAAGCGTACTTTACCACTTCCCATCCACCCACCTTTGCTTCCGCTTTGCAGTCAGAAAAAAGGATCTTTGCTGTCCCTGTCCCCCTATTACCCTGAACTTCTACTTTCTCCCTTTCAATGCAATTTCCCTTTGAAACTAGATACGTTGAAATTTTACCGTTATCCGCATCCCTAGCAGCTACTAAAAACAAGTCAGCATAGAGACCCTGCGTTATCCACATTTTATCTCCATTTATGACTATCTTCCCGTCCTCTTTCCTGGCTGTTGTTCTCATGGACCTAGTGTCCGAACCACAGCAGGGCTCGCTTAAGGCGAAAGACCCTATAATCTTTCCCTGAGCTAGTTCGTCTGATAACCCTGACCCTAAATACTTCCTAATTGGGGCATTAACCAGTTCCCCCTGTACGTCCTGGATTAGGGCTACAGACCCGCTCACCCTAGCTATCTCTGACAAGGAAAGCATGGAGTCGTAAAGATCAGCACCGTAGTGAAGAGGATCTAAAATTCCCACTTCACCCATCTTAGCAATTATCTCCCTAGGATACCAATCTTCCCTATCTATCTTCTCCGCTAGGGGCAGTATGTATTTTCTGCTGAAATCTCTGACGGTATCTAACAATAATTTATCCATAAGAATTACCATGATAAATTATTATTGGAAAGTTTTAAATCAATGTCAACTTTCAGGAGGACACGGGCTCAGGGGATAGGAGACAACGATTATCCTCATGGCCATCGATTTTAACCGAAGAGTCTCTTGGAAATAATGAGCTTCATAACGTTCATTGCACCCTCCGCTCCAACCATATAGGACACTACGCCTCTAAATCCCATCTCAATTAGGGCGTCTTTAGTATAACCGTAAGCTCCCATCCACATCATTACTGATTTGATGATTTCGAAGGCGGTTTGAGGTCCCGTGAGCTTGCTCATCGCAGCCAGCATTGCGGTTTCATCGGAATTCGGGAACCTGTCCATCATCCAGGCTGCTTTATAGGTAAGAAGCTTCGCCATCTCAAGCCTAGTCTTCAGTTCCGCTGCCTCAAAGGCAATCGCCTCATAGTCCTTGAGTTTCTTGGAAAATACTTCTCTGGACTTAACGTATTCTATTCCCATATCAAGGATAGTCTCGCCAGCGCCTACGCAGGCAGCAGATACCAAAACTCTGGCGTGATTGAAGCCGTCCATGGCATAGTAAAAACCCTTATCCTTCTCTCCAACCATGAAATTTTCAGGCACCTCAGCGTTTAAGTACCTCAGGATACCGGACGATATTCCCATTCTGCCCATGTTTTCAATCTTGCTTACTTCTACACCCTTGCTCTTTATGGGAACGTAAAACATTGATATCCCCTTGTGTCCAGCTTCTGGACTGGTTTTAGCTAATGTGAGATGCCCTCCTCCCCACTCGAGAGCCTCCGTAACTCCGCTGATGTAAATCTTCTGTCCATTTAAAAGGTAAGTGGAATTTTCTCGTTTAGCAGTAGTTTTGATTCCAGCCACATCGCTCCCACCAGTAGGTTCCGTTGAAGCAATTCCCAAGAACCAGTCCCCCGAGGTGACCTTTGGGAGGACTGTCTCCCTAAGGTCCCTAGACCCATACTTATCCAGGACGTATCCCCAACCGCTCTCAAGAAGAAAGAGGACTGCCGTAGCCATGCTAAAATCTGCCCTAGCAATTTCCTCAGCAGCTATGGATGAGACAAGAAAGCTTGCACCCTGCCCTCCAACCTCCTGCGATACAGGCATGGCCCATATTCCAAGAGGAGCTGCTTTCTTGACGAATTCATGGGGAATTCCTTCTCTGTCTATCTTAGGGGTAATCGGACGTAACTCCTTCTGCAAAAACTCCCTCAATTCCTCTTGAAATAACCTCTCTTCTTCAGTTAAGGAAAAGTCCATATATATAGTGGTATGCTCAAGATATAAAATTTATGCAATATATAAAAAGATTAAAATGTCTGATACACTTAATCATAAAGTACTGCATAAGCTAACCTGATTACATAATTTCTACATTCTTTAGAATAGAAAAATGAGAGAGTAGATTTATATTGGTAATGATAAATATAAACATATGGAACTTGCATACAAAGTAATAGAGGAAGATTCAAAGTACCTCATGCAGTCATTCACTAGATGGTACCCCCTGGTTATAGACCATGCCAAGGGATCCCTCATTTATGACGTCGACGGGAAGGAATATATCGATATGAACGCAGGAATAGGTGTTATGGCACTAGGTCATGGCAACGAAAAGGTGATTAAGGCAGTGGAGGACCAGATGAGGAAGTTCTTTCATTACAGCCTCACGGATTTCTACTACGATCTTGCAGTTAGAGTCGCAAGGAAGTTGGTCTCCCTTTTACCTTTTGACGGAAAAGTCTTCTATACCAATAGTGGTACTGAGAGCGTTGAAGCCAGCATAAAGATAGCTAGAGGGCACACTGGGAGACAGTACGTTATAGGTTTTCTCAACTCCTTTCACGGGAGGACCTTTGGCTCGATGTCTTTCACATCTAGCAAGAGCGTCCAGAGATCCATGTTTTCTCCCCTCTTACCCTCCACTTTACTAGTTCCTTATCCAGATCGTCATAACCCCTTGTGTAGGGAGGACTGTAGCTCCTCCGTGCTCTCTTACATAGAGGACTGGATTCTTAGGAAAGTGGTTGATCCCAACGACGTAGCCGCGTTCATACTTGAACCAATTCAGGGTGAAGGGGGCGTGATAGTGCCACCGAGAGAATTTTTACAGGGCTTAGAGAAAATATCAAGAAACAACGGAATTCTTCTCATCATGGATGAGGTTCAGACAGGGATAGGACGAACAGGAAAGATGTTTGCTTTTGAAAACTTTAACGTCAAGCCTGATCTGATCTGTTTAGCTAAGGCATTAGGGGGAGGTATCCCTCTGGGAGCCGTGGTGGGCAGAAGCGAGGTCATGGACCTCCCAAAGGGTTCCCATGCAAACACCTTCGGTGGAAATCCTCTTGCCCTTGCTGCTTCCGAGGTTGTATTGGAGGAAATTCCAGGTCTTTTGAGTAGGGTGTCTAAACTGGGAGAAGAGATAAGGGATATACTATCATTAGCTAGGTCTCCTTATCTAGATGAGGTCAGGGGAATGGGGTTGATGATTGGAGCGGAGCTCACCAAGGACGGAAAACCCTATGAGGATGGACTAGCTAAGGTTCTCAATAACTCCTTCAAACGTGGAGTCCTTGCCATAGGTGCAGGGGAGTCCGTTGTTAGACTTCTGCCACCTCTCACGATTGAGGAGGATCTTGCAGTTAAAGGAGCTAACGTAATTAAGGAGGAGATGGAGAAGCTATAACTAGGGGATGAAACCGAATGGTTTTTCCTTTCAAGAACCTAGAGGACTTCAAAGTTGACTTGAACCAGGATCACGAGCTCCTCAGAACAACACTGAGAGACTATCTTGAAAGGGAAGTGCAGAGTAAGGTGGAGATCGGAGAGAGAAGCGGTGATCTAGGAGAGGTGAGGGAAAAGATAAAAGAACTCGGATTAAACGGTCTCGATGTTCCAGCGGAGTACAGTGGATCGGGTGGGGATTACATTAGTCTACTAGTAGCAACTGAGGAGATGAGTAGGGTCTGGCCATCCCTTTCGACATTCTTCCTTATCAACTGGATGTTTACCAGTGCGCTACTTAGGTTCGGCTCGGACGAGATAAAGAAGAGATATGTACCCCCAGTCGCTAGGGGAGACAAAATAGCAGCGTTCGCAAACACCGAGCCATCAGCAGGGACTGATGTGGCTGGAATAAAGACCACAGCGAAAAAGATAGACGGAGGATACGTTATAACCGGAAGGAAGATCTTCATCACAAGCGGTGACCTTGCAGATTACATTATAGTTACAGCCAGGACGTCACCCATAGCCGAGCCGAGATGGAGGGGCATTACTATGTTCGTTGTGGAGAAGGACTTCCCCGGTTTTAAGGTTGAAGGGAGAATAGATACTACGGGTTTGAAGGCTTCCCATACCACTGAGATCTCGTTTAACGAGGTCAAGGTACCGGAGGAGAACGTTGTAGGGGAAGTAGGACAGGGGTTTAAGTACGCTGTATCATCTTTCGATTACGCCAGGACTATAGTATCCGCTCAAGCGTTAGGGATAGCACAATCAGCCTTAGAGAAGTTAGTGAAGTACTCTGTGGAGAGGAAGAGCTTCGATAAGAGCATAGCGTCTTACCAGATGGTTCAGCAAAAGGTTTCAGAATCGCTGGCTGACGTTACTACCTCGAGGCTTCTAGTGTATTGGGCAGGGAGTCTATATCAGAGGAAAATGGAGAACGAGTACATCATGGCCGCTTCCCTAGCCAAGTTCTTTGCTACTGAGGCTGCAGAGAGAGTGGTGCTGAGAGCCATATCTGCTCATGGAGGCTACGGTGTCACAGTTTCAACAGGACTGGAGAGGATGTTGAGGGATATACAGATCCTTAAAACCTATGAAGGTACTAACGACATCCAGAGGACGTCTGCAGCAAGGCACTTTTATAGGAAGTTTATGGGGCAAAACGTATGATAGGCAAACCCATGAGGAGAGTGGAGGATCCAAGACTTCTGACCGGTAGAGGTAGGTTTATCGATGATATCTCATTACCAGGGGAGCTATTCCTGGGAGTGGTTAGATCCCCTTACCCTAGGGCCAGATTCAAGGTTCATACAACTAACGTTGATGGAGCACAAGTAATTACGCAGAATGACCTGAGAACCAATCCTTTGCCTTGTTTTTTCTTTAACGAAGCCCCTAAGGAGTACCCTTTGGCAGTGAACGAAGCGAGGTATGTGGGGGAACCAGTTGCCCTTGTAGTGGGAAGGGACAGGTATGAGGTTGAGGATCTTAAGGAAAGGGTAGACGTTGAATATGAACCCCTAACTGCAGTGGAGTCCTTCCAGGACGCCTTGTCTGGGGGGAATTTCGTTCACTCAGACCTGGGGAAAAATCTAGTATATGAAGATGTTTTTGAGTACGGAAAATTCCCAACTTCGTATAGGACAGTCGAGAAGAGCTTTAGGGTAAATCGCATATCTCCGATGCCCATGGAAACCAACGGAGTCATAGCGGACTACTCGCCTGGGGATGGAAGTCTAACAGTGTACGCCAACACGCAGGTCCCGCAGATATTTAGAACAGCCCTAAGTATAGTGTTTCAAATACCCAGGAGCAGGATAAGGATAATAGTCCCAGACTCCGGTGGGGGCTTTGGGGGAAAGATCTTCCTAAAACCCTTGGTTTTAGCGACCCTGGCATCCATCCTCACTGAGAGGCCTGTCAAATATGTGGAAACTAGGACTGAGCACGTGACATCTGCAGTCCAAGGACCTGATAGGGAATACAGGGCGAGGATAATGTTCCGCGACAGCGAGATCCTGGGGATGGACGTCGATTTACTTGAAAATTTTGGCGCTTACATGCACACCTACCAACCCCTCCCAGTCCTTAGGCAGATATATCACCTGGCTGGAGCTTACGACCTAAAATACCTGAGGTTCAGGGTGAGAGGTGTTCTAACCAATATGCCTCCCACAGGGCCATACAGGGGGCTGGGGATTCCTCCTGCAGTTTTGGTTCTTGAAAATATGGTAAGCTCCGTTTCTAGAGTCATAGGAATCGACCAGTGGGAAGTAAGGAAAAGAAACTTCATAAGGAGCCTTCCCTTTACATCTATTTCAGGGGCCATATACGACAGCGGAGATTACGAAAAGTCCCTTGAGACATTAAGGAATGCACTAGGCGACAAAGGGCCTGGACTTGAGGGTTTGGGCGTGGCCTTCGCCCTAGAACCCGGATCCTCATTGGCGTTCCAAACCCTAGTTGTGGGAAAGCCCAGAACTCCCTATTACGAGGGCGTTTATATAAAGATGGACAGCGGGGGAGATGTAACGGTCCAAATTAGTACAAACTCAATGGGAACTGGACACGAAACCTCTGTGGTCCAAGTGGTTTCACATGAACTCGGTATATCACCCGAAAAGGTGAGAGTAATAATGGGGGACACTGCAGGACCACCCGGAACTGGCTTTTATGGTAGCAGGTTCTCAGTTGTGACCATAAGTGCAGTTTACAAGGCAACGCTTAAGTTGAAGGAGAAAATGAGGAGATTACTCTCCCAGGCTCTAAATGTGGAGATGGACAAGATCGAAATGAGGGACGGAGCAGTAAGGATTGGGCAGAAAAGCGTTACCCTGGAGGAGGCTGCAAACATCATTTATAACAGATACCACTCCCCCATAGACGATATTGGGTTGGAGGCGACGGAAGTCTTCAATTCCCCCAACGTTAACGTAGCAGACGAGAAGAGAAGGGTAAACTTTTCCTCTACCTACGGGGTAAACGCTCACGGCGCTATATTAAAAATCGATCCAGAGACTGGGTTTGTCAAGATAAAGAAGTACGTAATCGTCAGTGATAGTGGTACCATAATCAATCCCGTAATAGTCGATGGGCAACTAATGGGTGGCACAGCCATGGGGATAGGTGCTGCTCTATATGAGATTATAAAATATGTCTCAGGTACACCCCTCCAATCTAACCTGGGGGACTACTGGATGCCCACCGCAATGGAGGTGCCGAAAATGGAGATAAGACACTTGGTCTCTCCGTCTCCCTTTACCCCATTGGGGACCAAGGGTGTGGCAGAGGGAGGAGCAACCGTTCCTTATGCCGTGATAGCTAACGCACTAGAAGACGCATTGGGAGTGAACCTGGAGAGGATAGAAGTTCCCATAACACCCGAATTCGTTCAGGGACTCCTCAGGGAGAGGCTGAAAGTTAGTGTCGGGTAGTTTGACTAAAAAATAGACAAATTTGCTCAAATTTGAGTTTTTCATAACTAATTTAAACTCCAGTTCATGAATATAAGTATGGAGCTTGCAGATATATTTGCAGAATACGCATCCTCTGTGACTTTTTCAGACCTTTCAGATCAGGTCGTTCATGAAGTGAAAAGGAGAGTATTAGATTCGTTGGCTGTGGCTTACGCTTCTAAAAGTTCTCCCCCAGCTTTAGTGGTCAGGGACGTACTCCCTCAATTTCCTGGTAACGGGCTCCTCCTCGGGGGAGGAAATGCCTCTCCAGATATTTCGTCCTTTTACAACACTTTACTAATAAGGTACCTGGACTTTAACGATACTTACCTATCCTTAGAGCCGTTACATCCTAGCGATATGATAGGTGGGGTCTTGGCAGTTAACCCTAGGCTAAACGGTAAGGAACTAATAAGATCAATCGCGCTAGGATATGAGGTTTCCACGAGGCTCTGCGACTCCACTTCGCTCAGAAAGAAAGGATATGACCACGTTAACTTCCTTGAAGTAGGGGCTACTGTGGCCATAGGTTCCGCCCTTGGACTAAGCTCTGAACAGATGAGGAATGCCATATCTATCTCTTTAGTACCACACGTAGCGCTCAGGGAGACCAGGTCTGGGAGCCTCAGCATGTGGAAAGCTGGGGCAGCCGGAGAAGCTGTAAGGAACTCAGCGTTCGCCTGCATACTGGCTAAATCAGGATTCACCGGTCCCAGAACTCCTTTCTCAGGTAAGATGGGCTTCACAAGGATCGTTGCCCCCGACATGAGTTTCTCTCCATTTGAAAAAATGGGGACTGACAAAATCATGAGCACGTACATAAAGAAATATCCAGTGGAGTACCACGCGCAGGCGGCAGTCGAGGCATCTCTCAAATTGAAGGAAAGGATAAAGGGCGAGATAAAGAAGGTAACCGTTGAGACCTATGAGGCAGGGGTCACGATTTTAGCCGACGAAGGGAAATGGGATCCTAAAAACAAGGAAACTGCAGATCATAGCCTTCCTTTCATTGTTTCAGTGTCCCTCTTAACCGGTAACTTTTGGCTAAACTCATACGATCTAATTGGGAATCAGAAAGTGTTAGACCTCATGAAACAGGTCGAGGTTGTGGAAAACGAGAACTTTACGAAGGTCTACCCTGAAGAACTACCTACAAAGATAGTTGTGTCAACCAAGGACGGAACATATGAGGAAGAGGTGAGGGTTCCTCGAGGTCACTTCAAAAATCCAATGAGCGACCGAGAGCTAGAGGAGAAAGCCCTTAGATTAGGTCTCAGTAGAACCCAAATAGAGAAAATATGGAGTTTAGAGAATTTGGAGGGGAAGGACATTGTTACCTGGTAAAGAGTTCACCATAGTGCCTGGAGTTTTCAACCCCTTCTCTGCCCTATTGGCTGAAAGGGTCGGCTTTAAGGCCGTGTACCTTTCTGGGGGTGCCTTGACTTCCTCCTTGGGTTTGCCCGACATTGGTATAATAGACATGTATGAACTTGCAGATATGGTAAGGAGAATTAGGGAAGTGACACAGATACCCATGATAGTTGACGCAGACACAGGTTTCGGTGAGGCTTTAAACGTGTACAGGACGGTCTCAGTATTGGAAAAAGCGGGGGCAGATGCAATTCAAATAGAGGATCAGAGGATGCCTAAGAAATGTGGTCATCTGGAAGGGAAGGAGGTAGTTCCCCACGACGAAATGATATCGAAGATAAAAGCCGCTGTTAGAGCAAGAAAGGAAGCCAGGATAATTGCAAGGACTGACTCTAGGGCAGTTTTTGGCTTAAGAGACGCGATAGAAAGGGCTAAGGCTTATCTAGACGCAGGTGCAGACATAATATTCCCGGAGGCCTTAACGTCAAAGGATGAATTCAGAGAGTTCGCTAAGGAAGTTAAAGCCCCTCTCTTAGCTAACATGACGGAGTTTGGGAAGACACCGTTGATCTCAGCTCGAGAGTTCCAAGAAATGGGATACGTCTATGTGATATTTCCAGTTACCATATTTCGTGTAGCAGCAAAGGCTATGGAAGATGCGCTCAAAGTCCTGAAGGAAGAGGGGACCCAGAGAAACCTCATGGAGAAAATGATGACCAGGAAAGAGCAATATGAGGTAATTCATTATGACTATTACGAGAAGTTAGATAGGGAACTAGCATAACTTTTATTATTATCGAAATGTAATATATCTATTATGGCGAGTATAGTAAAACAGTTAATAAGTAAAAACCCAATAACTGTGGAGAAGGGCACTTCTACTTTGAAGGTCATTGAGATCATGGCGTCTAATAATGTTGGATCTGTTATTATTATGGAATCGGGAAAGTTAGCAGGAATAATTACAGAGAGGGACGTAATAAGGGGAATCGCAAAGGGCGTAAGCATAGTTCAGCCTGTTGAGGAGTTTGGAACCATGAAGGATCTTGTAACTGTGCGGGAGGACGATACTATTTATACAGCGGTGAAGAAGATGGCGGAGAAGAACCTTAGGCACCTAATAGTGGTAGACAAGTCCGGAAACTTGAGAGGAGTGATCTCCGTTAGGGACATAATAAGGGAATCTCACGTGCTAAAGGCAATCTCAGACGTGGAAAGAGAGGAATTTGTGGGGAGTGATTGACGTGAGCCAAATAAGCAGAGGATTGGAAAACGTCTTCATAAAGACCACTGCCCTCACCTATATTGATGGCGATAACGGTATACTTAGGTATGGCGGTTTTGACATAGATGATCTAGTTGAGCACACTAGTTTTGAGGAGGTTATTCATCTGATGCTATATGGCGACTTACCAACTAAGGTACAGCTTCAGAGGTTGAAAACCTCACTCAACGAGGCTTACGAAATCCCTCAACAGGTTATAGATACCATATACTCGCTCCCTAGGGAATCAGATGCCATTGGTATGATGGAGACAGCCTTTTCGGCGCTATCTTCCATATACGGAGAGATGTGGAACAAGAACACCAATAAGGAAACTGCCATAAAACTAATCGCCAAGGCATCTACAGTAACAGCGAATGTGCTTAGGGCCAAGGAGGGTAAGAAACCAGTTATACCTGAGTCCTCAGATAGCTTTGCCAGGAGCTTCCTAAGCGCGAGCTTTGCCAGAACACCCACCAACGACGAAGTGAAGGCAATGGATGCAGCGCTGATTCTTTACGCCGATCACGAAGTTCCTGCATCAACTACCGCTGCTCTAGTCACGTCTTCTACTCTCTCCGACATGTACTCATGCGTTGTCGCAGCGTTAGCTGCGTTGAAAGGTCCTCTTCATGGTGGAGCAGCGGAGGAGGCTTTCAAGCAGTTCTTAGAGATAGGTGAACCGGAGAGAACTGAGGAGTGGTTTAAGAAGAAGATATTAGAGGAGAAGTCTCGGTTGATGGGTTTCGGCCATAGGGTTTACAAAACTTATGATCCAAGGGCTAAAATATTCAAGAGATACGCGCAGAAGTTATCGGAGAGGAGCAACGAGGCACGGAAGTACTTCGAAATTGCCTTAAAGGTTGAAGAATTGGGAATAGAAAAGTTCGCAGAGAAGCACATTTATCCAAACACGGACTTCTTCTCTGGAGTAGTCTTCTACTCTCTAGGTTTCCCTGTGTATATGTTCACGTCTCTGTTTGCCCTTTCAAGGACTTTAGGTTGGACCGCTCACGTTATAGAGTATGTGGAAGATCAACATAGGTTGATTAGGCCTAGGGCACTGTATATCGGTCCATTGAAGAGGGAGGTTATACCAATAGAGTTGAGAGGATGAAGTTAGTACAAAGGAGTCCTCTCTCATCTTCTCCAAGCTCCCTACTTTTTAAATAGAATTTCGGTGGCCCTGTACTATATTATTTTAAAATGTTTTGCCTCATTTCATCTACGGAATGTATATACCTGGAATCTTCATTTAAATAGCTCCCATCAGTTTTTACATAATGCCTAGGAGACCAAAATTAAATATCACCATATATGACGGAATAAGGAGGGGATCTCTTTCCCTAGTTCTTTTCGCCACTTTCCTGGGAATATCCATTGATGCTGAAGGTTCTATTCTATACTATATACCTTTGGTGATATCGTACCTATCTTTGTTCCTATTTGGCTGGTTGAACAGGAGATCGTTCTCATCTATGGGCGAGGAATATAATTTAACCGTAAGATTATTTATGGTCCTCATAGCTGGATTGGTTCTATCTTTAGCATCTTCAGTTCTAGTCGAGGAGAATTTCTCCGTTTATCTTTTTTCTATAACAGAACTGATCGGTTCTATATTAGTACTTAGTTACATATTCGAGTATTCCTTTGAGATGGTGAGGTTAGGAAATCAGTTCAACTCTAGGGGCCTCAAAATAGCGTCTGGTATTCTACTGATTTCAACCGTACTTTATTTTATTTTAGGTGTCATCCCTTTTGCCATTGCGGTGACTGCCGCGGGAATGCTCATCTACGTAGAACTAACCAAGATAGTCTCAATTTATAAAAAATAGCCTTACTTGAAAATTACAGTCTATATGTATATCTAGTTTTGGACGCTGGGATCATTACGAGGGAGATCAGAAGTAATATTGTAGGAACAAATAACCTAGGTAGCGGGGCGAAATAATCTAGAAGAGAAGTATCTAAACTCAAATAGTATAATATAATCGAAAGGATTAGTATACCTATTCCCAAGGCCAGCCATCCCTTCATGTAGACGTAGTGCACGAATAGCTCCTGCCAGTCTGCCTTATCCGTCTCTACCATCACTACCTCTCCCTTCATGAAGGCTAGACTCTTTTTGCTCCCCATCATGGCGAACCCGTTCATCCTATTAAACCCAAGCTCCTTCGCTTCCTGATTCCCCTTCTCAACGTTAAATTTTAGAATGGAAAGTAGTTCATCGGGAACGTTAACCTTCTCGTTTATGTCCCAATTGTTATCAACTTTTATGTGACCTAAATAGCCTTTAATTTTCATTAGTGACCACCTCCTTAAACGCCTCAAGTACCTTGTTCCAGTTGGTCTTCAAGGCGTCTACAAAAACTATGTAGCCACCCATGTAGGCAATTCCGAGGTCGTCCAGAATCATGGCGAACCCAAGTAGTGTTCCCATATCCAGTTTCTTTGCCTCTTCATCTCCAATTTTAGCGTTCTGCCTAATGATTTCCACTAGCTTTTTCATGTTTATGTTCACGTCCTCCCCTTTTACCTTTGTCACTTCATCTCCAGATATTCTGTAAGCTGCCCTAAACCCAGGTATGACGTCAAACTTCATTTTCAATCATTATAATTTATCCATCTTTTTACTTTTAAACTTTTCTCAGATAACAAAGTATTCCAAATTCTTAAAATATAAAAAAATAAATTAAAATTATCTCAATAGAATATACACGCGGTAGATGATAAGTAAGCCCCTAGAAAAGCTAGCGCCATGAGATAGGAGTAACTGTAATTTACTGTGCTGTAGAATAGCAATCCTCCAGCGGCAGCAATCGCCACAAAAATCACGTTGAGTAGACCAAGTAGTCTGAGCCCTCTTCTGCTCTCCCGGGCAGTCGCGGCGTATAGCGCTAGCCCAAAGAAAGCAGTGAGCATAGCGAAACTTATGTGGGCAGAGAGTATAAAGGACTGCCAACTGGCCTGGATCGGAAACTTATCATACAATAAGGCAGCAAGACCTGCAATGAATGCACCTGTCATAAAGAGGGACTCCACAACGGCTAAAGTAGTAGTTATCCTTGACTTGGAACCAGTGTATATAGCCATAACTAACCCTAACTATGATTTGAAAACTAGTTTTTAAAATTTTTTATTAAATCTATTTTGCTAGTCATTAGATTCAAGAGTTTGCTGGACAATACTACGAGATGCAAAAGACTCATAGCGTATAAAAACATATTTAGAAAAAATTATCTAGAAAGACAATAGAACAAAACTCCAGTCCCAGCGAAAAGAGTCCCTACAAACCCTACTCCCATTCCTAAGGCATAAGATGGGTCGATAAACCCACCGAAGTAGAATAGACCTTCAAATGCAGCAACTAAGATAAACAGGACATTTAATAACGAGAGGAACTTCAACCCCATCTCATTAGTCCTCATAGCTGCAGCTAGTATCAGAATGCCTAAGATGGCGATGGTTATTGCACCGTATATATGTGCAGTAATGGCGGCACCCTGCAAGCCTAGGTTAAATATAGGTATTGACATACCTGCAGAATACAATCCTATCAGCGTCAAAACTTCCAGCATGGAAAGTCCTGTAACATAGTTATGTCTAGACACCAGATCCATTAGCTTGTATACCTGAGTTTCCACACTCATTGCTCTCTCTATTAACATAACTTTTCGGCTTTATAAAGTTTTCACTCATATCATCTAGAAAATTAGATAATATAATTTATTTAAAAATTTTAAAATTAAAATATCTTTTATTTATGAGAATTTCCTGAAAATAAATATAAATAATCCTGACATCAATAATATGTATAGAGCTACTACTATTTCTATTGTGGAGCCGACTCCAAGGGAAAACCCTGAAAATATATTTAGTGGAATGGAGATGAAGAAGAATATTATAGCAATGGATGTTAGTGCAGCAATTAGTTTATCGTTCACCACTATCACCTAATTGGCGAAGTGTTCCACAACATGTTGTAGGCAATAAATATTGCAATTCCTACCGTTCCACCAAAGATTAAAGATAAGATGAATACTCCGAGCTTGGTCATTGAGCTCTACCTCAAGATGTGAAAGTGTCCCCCTCATTATTAAGCTTTGAGTAGCACTGAGAGGGGGTCTGTCCTTTGTTCAACAACATCTTAGGACAACCTGTATCTTGGTTATAGGAGGATAAATAAGCGAAGCTCCCCAGATCCGATGGTTGTCCCATGATAACTGGGGCCTTTAGATTCATACTTACGGCATAAAGGTAGTCCGTGTTTTGATCCCAGTAAAGCTCAACGTAGGGTAAAGGCCTCTGGGTCGGTCCAGTGAGGACTGCAGCCCCTCTCCACGGATCATAAGTTGAGCCATGGCAGTCACAGTGAATTACTGACGCTGCGTTTGCGCTCTGAGCTGCCTGGTATGCTACTGGAGGTAGGAAATTGGGGACTACGCCTCCAGGGGCAAAGTACTTGGGTGGGTAGAAGTGAATCTCTGGGGGCTGGCACCCTAGGTGCTGGCATATCGCGCTATAGGCAACTATAGACTTGTTGGGACCAACTCCGCCTGGAAAAGAGTAGGTACTTCCATCTTCTGGTATCACCACTGTGGTAGGCTGAATAGCTACCGGGTTGTCGTTAGCATCGCCCATGTTCAGTAAAAACGTTATGTCACCTTCCATGGGATACTGGAAGAGGAGTATGGAAGGGTCGTTAACTGGGAGCTTAGAGGCCTCTATGGGGTTTCCGTCAGAATCTACAATAATTATCCAAGGGAAATTCTTAATGTAAACTGGGGGCTGGTTAAGATATGATATCACAGGTACCGCGCTTGCAACTGCAAGTGCGCCTATACCTATCAGCATGCCCTTTAGGAACATTCTTCTCCCTGGATTAAGGGGACCTACCTTCTCCTCAGCGTAATTGTATAGATAGTCTCTTCCCTTTTCAGCGAACTTCCTCTCATCAAACTTAGTCTTAGGATCCCTCATTTTCCTTAGAAGCCTAGTGGCGAAAATGAAATCGTCCCTCTTCAAAGCGAAATGTCTACCCATGATTACCACTTCACTAAGTTCTTTCCAATGAAAGGTTTAAATATTTTGTTATAATAGATCTTATCAAATATATCTCTCTTGATCTTATCTATAAAAATTAAATAAAAATTCATTAATTACCATCATAAACCTTTAGATGTATTTAGTTAATTTACGTTTTACTTAAAACTATTATTATAACTAATAAAGCTGAGGAAGTTAAACTAAAAATAAGTTAAAATAGAAAAGTTAAAAAGGGGGTCACATACTAAATTTTAAATGATAAAAGGGTGTTAAAGATTGGCTGATCTCAAGGAAAAGTTGGCTCATCACGCTGAATTAGCTTGGTTTGTAGTTATGCTAATTCTCGTGGCTGTATTTTTCTCGTGGTCGGTTATAGAGGTAACTAACGGGTCAAGTACTAGCGTGAGATATGGACTACCCCTGTTCTCTGGTCTACCACCGGAAGCTCAGGCTGCAGTGAAGACCTTTGAAAGCTCCCCGCCCCCAAACGGGACTTCGGAAGTCGTGAACGGAATACTTGTGGTGAACATGACAGCTGTTCAGAACGCGACATTTTCCGATGTCTTTAAGCCTAACTTCATAAAAGCAACGCCCGGGGAGCCAATAGTCATCATTCTCAACTCACCTCAGGTCATAACTGGTTTCTTCATTAGATTACCTGACGGTGTTGTGAACGTTAACGCCATACCTGGAACACCTAGTTACGTTTACTTCCTTGCTCCCAATCAGCCAGGGAATTACACTTGGAGAGAGCCGGAACTAGCAGGGTATGATTTCTCCTATATGACCGGCACCCTAGAGGTGGTGTAAATGAGCTCCCAATTGAATGATTTGATTAAGGTTGTATCCAATTCTCTCAAAATATTTTCTTTTTCTAAATTAAAATCTGTATTTTTCCCGAGTAGCACCTCAGGGGTTATATGGCAGTATTTCGCTGGATCGCTGGCTTGGCTGGCAATAGTCGGAATGGCGGCGATGAACTTAAGGACTTACTTGGTCTACCCTCAGAATAGTCCCCAAGTCGGTGTTACCTATTATGCGTTCCTCACTCTACACGGCTGGTCGGCCATGCTAGGGCTAGTCCCCTTCGCTGCGATATCCGTGATTGCCTTCTCGATGTACAAGGATGGGATGTCCATAAGGAGGACTAAGTTGATGAGCTCTATGTTTTGGATAGCGAACGCTGGCCTAATATTCGCACTCCTTGGAGGTCCAGATATGGGCTGGTACATGTACCCTCCGTTGGCAGTAGAGGATAACTCTAACTTCCATGCCTTCCTGAACTATCATGGACCCCTTATGGGAGTAGCTTACCTCGCGCTAGCTATTAGTTCACTTGCCCAGACCATAGCTACGGTGAACCTAGTCAGTGACGCTTACGCTACGAAGCCTAAGGGTCAAAAGCTTGGCATATTCTCAGCCTACGGCGTTGCCTTCGCGGTCATAATAGCTTTAACCCTACCTGCGCTTACAGCAGGGGAAATTTGGTACACTCTAAATATACTAGCTGGGGTGCCCATAAACACCTTGCTCTGGTTAGTGTTGTTCTGGTTCTATGGTCATCCTGTAGTGTACTACGTACCCTTCCCCATCTTCGGTGCGCTTTACTATTACGTGCCAAAGTTCTCTGGGAGGTCACTTTACAGCGAAAAGTGGGCAAGATGGAACATTTATCTGTTGGCTGTAGGTTCAATGCTGATATGGGTACATCACCTCCAGACCTTTCCAATACCCGTCCCAGTAAGGCTATGGATAAACCTGTCGACGTTAATTCTAGCTTCGGGGTCTGGGTTAACTGTACTTAACCTAGGACTTACAGTGCTCACGAGCAAGGGATACAACCTGAAAGACCCAGTAGGGATGGCAACTCTGATGGCACTTATAGGTTTCATCTTGGGAGGAGTGCAAGCCGTTCCCTTACCAATGTTCCCTATAAACCCAATTGTTCACAACACATATTACGTAGTGGGTCACTTCCACCTGGTTATTTGGACCCTCATATTAATGGGCTTCACTGCAGTATTCTTAGACCTGCTCAGGACCATGAGACCTGGTTTTAACTTTAGTAGAACTTCAACCAGGATGATCAACGCAGGAATAGTTCTGTGGACAATACCCTTTGCCACAGTAGGCTATCTAATGAGTGTTGAGGGATATATGGGGATGTTGAGAAGGGTGATAGCTTATCCTGAAACGTTCTACCTATACAATGTGGCTATCTCTTTCCTAGCTGAGATAGGGATAGCTGGAATAGTTATGGCTGTGGGATCTGCCTTAGTAGACTTCTTAACCTACTCGGTACCCAGCAGCGTCGGAGTTTCCTCTTCAACTTCCACTGGTGGCACTCCTTCAGTCGTCTTAAGTCAAGGCAGTGATGAGAGGAAAAGTTTTGATAATTTTAAACTAATGCTTAATAACAGTGTTAATGGTAAGTATAGTCAAATAAGGAAGGTGAGCTAAATGACCGAGACGTCGCAGGAGAAGAAGGAAGGGAAGAAGGGATTAATTGATCAGATTCTCGACAGAGTAGGGGTTACTGAGGCTCCGTTTTTCAAAACTCCTGACTACATGTATAACGTATCTTATTGGCTAGGGGCAATGGTATCTGGTGCGTTTGCTTACACTGTTATTACAGGTCTGTTCTTGCTCTTATATTACA
The DNA here is from genome assembly GCF_013343295.1 of Metallosphaera tengchongensis. Taxonomy (NCBI): domain Archaea; kingdom Thermoproteati; phylum Thermoproteota; class Thermoprotei; order Sulfolobales; family Sulfolobaceae; genus Metallosphaera; species Metallosphaera tengchongensis. The sequence goes on from NZ_CP049074.1 coordinate 1,195,399, forward strand.
TGCCGGCCAACCCATATCCTCAAACACAGGCGATCATAAACACTGTACCCTATGGGTCCGTCCTACTTTTCAGTCACCTATACGGAGCTTACATCATGATCATCTTGGCTTACATCCACATGTTCAGGAACTTCTATAAGGGTGCTTACAAGAAGCCAAGGGAACTTCAATGGGTCACTGGAATTTTGCTTTTAGCCCTTACAATGGGAGCTTCGTTCTTTGGTTACAGTTTAGTGAGTGACGTATTGGGTGTTAACGCAATAAACATTGGAGAGAGCCTACTTGTAGGAACAGGTTTCCCTGGTGCAACCACTATCGCAAACTGGCTGTTTGGCCCTGGAGGGGATGCGGCAACTGCAAGTAATCCCTTAGTCAAATCCCAGTTGTTTGACAGACTCTTGGGTTGGCACATCATAATGGTTTTCCTCATAGGACTACTTTTTGGGGTCCACTTCCTCATGTCAGAGAGATACGGTATGACTCCATCTACCAAGGAGAAGCCTAAAGTCCCTGCATTTTACACAAAGGAGGAGTGGTCCAAGTTCAATGAGTGGTGGCCTAGGAACGTTGTTTACATGTTGTCCATAGTTCTAATGACATGGGGTATAATCCTCTTCGTCCCAGATCTTCTAGCTAACATAAACGGCCTTCCTATAGTCATCAATCCATATCCAGCCCCAGAGCCTGGAACAGCCGCTGCACTTTCCACTCAGCCTTATCCGCCGTGGTTCTTCTTATTCCTATATAAGTTTGTAGATTTTGAGCTTCCAAATGGACAGGCAATGAGCCCAGCCCAGGCTCTATCCATCTTAGTTGTAATACTGTTAGTGTTAATTCTAATGCCCTTCTTTGAAAACAGCGAATACATGTTCCTCAAGAATAGGAAGTTCTGGACGTGGGTCATGACTGTGGCCTGGATCTCCTTAATAGAATTGAGCGTGTGGGGATACTTAGCTCCAGGTGTACCCGCTCCTACTAGTCAACAGATCGAAATTTTAGGAATACCGGCAGTGCTAGTTGGTATTGTGATTCTAGCTATGGGAAGAGATAAATCTCAAAAGTCAGAACCTTCTCTTAATACACCACAAACTGTTCCAAAAATTGGGCCAACATCCCTATTGGGAACAGCAGTTGTATCCTTATTGTTTGCAGGCAATTTTGGAGTATGGTTAATGCATCCAGCGATGATTAATTTCCTCACGCTATTCCCACTGGGCGGTCTAATGGCCTACATGGTATATAGGATGGCTTCATCGTTCAAGAGAGGTCCAGTAAAGGCTACTGGAGGGTTATCGTGGGAGGAAGTTAAGTTCAGAAAGACTATTGCGCTTTTTGCTCTCCCTGTTATCTTAGTGGTGACCGCGATACAAACAGCTATTATGTGGAGACTGCCTAGCGTCGGTCCTCAGGCTACGTACGCCGGAATGGATCTAGGGATATTACTATTCCTCTGGGGAATTGCTATGCAGCTGTATCACTATATAGTTTATGTAAGGTGATCCTTTTTTGTTGAATAATAAGTCAAAATTACCTTTTTTAATACTTTCCTTTTTGATTGTAGTTATTTCTGTTAACCCTATAACTATCTCCTTTTTACCTAAGAATCCGTTAGTCCTGATGGCCTCTCACTATGCATTGTACTTCGCAGGGATATTGGCAGGGGCATCCCTCCTTAGATTAAATAAGGCGTTTGTGATACCAGCTGTTGTTCCACCAATAATATTTCATTTTCCGTTCTTTTTTGTCCAATCTGGGATCAATTTGGCATGGACATTCACCGATTATTCAACGATGGTTGTTGGAGGCGTATTGCTCGGTGCAGCCCTGAGATCTGCAGGTAAGCTGATTAAAAGTTCTCTCTTCGTACTTTATATGGTGGGCGACACTACTTTAGCTATACTCTTGGTTCTAGGTTTTCCTGTGTATAGTCCACCTAGCGTAATATTCTCGCCATATTCTGTAAGTCAATTTTACGACGTCTCTTACTTCATGTTTGGAGTAATGAACTTAATTTTGTTTGTAGTACTGGGCTATACTTTAAGAAAATTACTTAACTGAGAATTTTTAGCTGCTTAAAACGAACTTCGAAGTCAGAGAGAGGGTATTAGATTTATAAAAGAAAAAGAAAACCTCGCCCTTTAGGGCGGGGAGGAGGTCAGTAGACGGTTTAGGGTTTAATAAGAGACTTAGTAAGGAGTAATGGGACGGGATCAACTAAAAAGCACTTCTTAGATAACATGTTCTCAACAAGAATCTAAAAATCCACGATAGGGAGTTTATTCTTTACATTCTTGATAAGCTTCATCGAGCAGCTTTTTGGATAATGTCTCATTTATCTTGGTGTTAAACCTGTAGTTTTCGTGTATAACGTAAATCTCCATATTTGTGTCCTTGGCATTTTCAAGATCAAAAGTAAGAAATTGCACCGTGCTGAACTCATTCCCCTGCTCTCTACCGGCTTCCGGTTCTCCCTTAACTAGTTTATTACCGACCTTTAGAAATATACTATCGTATATCTTGGGTAATGTTTTGAACACAACCCTTAGGTCGTTTTCATCCTGAGCATATATGTACAGGCTCGCCTTTATCTTACCGTTGCACGGTAGTAGGGATTTATAGATCTCAATCTCTCTCTTGATCTCCTCCGGTTTGCTCAATTTGTCAAGGTAGACCATCTCTTGAACTTGCTGAAGGACTGTGTCGTGGTTTTCAAACAATATTGACATCCTCTCCCCAAGCTCGATTCTTCTATCTTTCTTCAGTTGGGCAGACCATCTTATCCTCTCTGCCCTAATCTTCTCGTATTCCTTCCAAGGTAAAACCTCACTTACCTGAATCACCTTTGATCACCTCCTTAAGTATAGATATGGGATGGACTGACTTCTTACCTGAAGCTTTTTCTATCTGTAACCCAGCCAAAGGACATTCTGTTGCGAAAACTTCAGCTTTACTATTGGCAAAAGCGTCCATCATTTTTGCACCTACGACCCTGGCCTTACTATAGTTTCTCAGTCCCCAACCACCATCTATTCCAGAGCAACCCTTGTCAGCAATTTCAACGTTCATCTTCAAAGTTCTCATGGTCTGCACCCCAGGTAAGCCCACCTTTAGGTATTTCATGTGACATGGAGTATGGTAGAGCACGTTCTTTGGGACCTCGCCCTTCCAATTTATTTTCCCTTCCTTTCTTAGCTTCATGAGGTACTCCATAGCATCATAGACCTTCACGTCAGAGTCGAGATCGAGGATGTATCTGTACTCTTTAGTCAGCATGAGAGTACAGGTGGGGATGGGAGAAACTATGTCATAACCCTTCGAAATGTAATCCTTTAACATCTTGTAGTTTCTTTCAGCGTGCTTCTTCAACGAATCTGCGTCTCCGACGTCGAGCATTGGGGCACCACAACACACGAAATTATCGATTGCTACCTCAATGTTGAGCGCGTTATAGACCTCCACTAGGTCTTGTCCTATATCCGGGTAAAAATTCTCAACTAGGCACGTATGGAAAAGGACCACTTTAGCTACTGGGTTTTCCAACTTCTTCGGTTTTACGGTTTTTAGGAACCCATGATCTGCTAATCTAAGGGACGGCGCTTCAGGGCTGATCCCCATAAAGTCCTTCCCCGCGTCAAGGAACTTTTTGGCAATAGGTCTAACTAGGCCAGCTGTATCTAACATCTCGAATAGCCTGTCCCTTAGGGACAGACCTGTCTTACTTTTGTAGTGTAACCAAGCCCAGGACATGAGGTGAGGAAAATCCATATTGAATTCGTGGGGAGGGGTATAGGGGCAGTTGGTGAAACACATGTTACAATGGAAGCAGTCAGCTGATATATCGAAAAGGTCTTCTAAGGTCAACTTGGAAGGACCCTTTTTGTCAGTGTATTGGAACATTTTGGGAAATGCGGGACAGTAATTGAAACACAACCTACAGCCGTGACAAACCGTTGCCTGCCTTATGAACTCAGAAAGCAACTTCTTTGAGTCAAAAAAAGAAGGATTATCTTTATTTAGGGAATACAATTCATTCCCCTTTTAGCATCTTCAAAGCATTGGTGAACTTCTCGGCGTGGCTCTTCTCTGCCCTAGCTAGGGTCTCGAACCACTCCGCTGCTTCGTCAAACCCTTCCTCTCTAGCAGTCTTGGCAAATCCGGGGTACATTTGAGTCCATTCGTAAGTCTCGCCAGCTATTGCGGACTCTAACATTTGCTCGATTGTCTTTATGGGTTTGTCTGTAGCTGGATCTACGGAGTCTCCCTGTCTTATGAAATCAAGATGACCGAAGGCATGTGCAGTTTCTCCTTCCGCTATACTCCTTAGAAGTCCAGCTAGCTCAGGGTACCCCTCTTCATCAGCTCTCTTGGCAAAGTAAAGGTACCTTCTGTTAGCCATTGATTCTCCCTGGAACCCATGTTTGAAGTTTTGTTCCGTTTTAGTTCCTTTCATACTTTTCATGGTCTCTACTAACTATCATCACGTTATAGTATAAAAGAGTTTCGAATCTATTGTTCATCTTAAGTAGTAGTAGTTCTAATTTAACTGGGTTTAAGGCCAGGGTTCCTCTGCATTATCAGGAGCCTTAGTGGATAAGCCGGCGAATGACGCTACAATTAGCATTAAGATGCCTATGAATAGAGGTGCGTCTGGAGAAGAGCTAAAGTAACCTATCCTCCCCAATAGACCCTCAATCAAAATTAGAACTCCCACCAGGGAGAGTATGGAGCAGGAGCATATTTGTTTTAGTTTCATACTATCACATGATATAATAGTAAGAAAAGTCTTATAAATTTTGCTATCTTTAAGCTAAAACATACAAATGGAAATACAATAGTCTACTTGAACATACATTTTACTACTTTTATTTCATATTGTACCTCTCTTTAATTTCTGATCCAGAGACAATAAGCAGTGTTAGGACGTAATTTACTATCTAAACGCGTTCAACATACCATGATTACTTCGTTGAGTTCTTTAAAACATGGGATGATACACATTCCCTAGCTAAAGGGTTGGGCTTTCATCAATTGTAGCTTATAGTAGAGCTAAACATACTGCCTTTAAGCTGTTCTCTTCGCACTTTCTCAGGAAGTAGTCTACGTTGAAGTCATATCTTCTCTTGGAGTAAATAATGATGTCCTTGGCCTTCAGAGCATCTCTTACTCCCCTATTGGTTGAACTCACAGCGTAAAGGACTGCTAGATCCTCTGGGGACAACACGTAGACTTTCCCTATACCTTCAAGGCTCATCAATCTCCTCCGGCTAATTACCTCCTTATCTATCTTGAACCCTGGGGGTTTTACTAGATCTACCCTTACACCTTTTATGAGCAACTTATATTGCCAGTGTCCAACATCCTTGGGTGAGATTTCGTACTCCAGCGATCGGTCTATGATTTCCGCCAGAACTTGATGATCATCGAGATCAACTAGAAAATCTATATCCAATGTGGTTTCAGGCATCGCATAGAAATTTCTGGCAAATCTGCCGATCAAAGCATAGTCAGGATAAAATCTATCAATCAACCTAACTGCTTTTCTGAAGGCTTCTTTGAATCTCATCTCCACGCTCAAAAAGGCCACCCACTACGAACGAGAGGAGAACGTACTCCCATTTAGTGTAATTCTTCTCCTTGTCTAAGTAGAGGTCTAGGTACTCCTTTATGGAATCTTCATCGACTTTGTAACCTCTAACCGTGTTAAATAGCGCCTCCCACTTCTCTATTTCCTCAGCCCTACCAAGGTAGAAGCGTTTGGGCTTCTTCTTCCCTCTGTCCCACAGAGTAACGTAGAGGTAACTGCCTTTGGCCTGTATTCTCATTAATATACTATTAGTTCATAGTATATATAAGCTTTACACGGCTGTCCAACAAAGATAGGACAGGATTACATAGTTGAGGAAAAAGCCTCGCTTTTATGATGGGGAGTAAATCACTAGCCTCTCAGAATGTCTCGTTAACTGTCGCTTCTAGAGTTCAAACGTTTCGAGAAGCTATAAAAGGACTATCTTAGTCCATAACTTTTAAGAAAATCTAATAAAAATTAAAAATAAAAATTATTTTATTAATTCTTCCGGGAGTACAGGCGTTTTGTTCAGCCTCTTCCCTGTAGCGTCCTCAAGTGCCCTAACAATAGCAGCTGGTCCGACTATGAGGGACGCCTCCCCTACTCCCTTGCTCTTAGTCAGGTACGCTGATGGATGGTATTTCTCAGCAAAGTAACTTTTGAACTTCGGTGCCTCAACTGCCGTGGGAACGAAGTAGTCAGCGTAAGTTACCGCAAGTTGACCGTTCTCATTTATTATAGCCAGTTCGTACAACGCTTGTCCCACAGCCTGAGTCCCTCCACCATGTACTTGCCCCTCCGCCAATGCAGGATTTATTACTCTTCCTATATCGTCGTAGGCTCTGTATTCCTTCACCTTCGCTATCCCGTAATCGTCCACCTCAACTACTGCCATATGGACTCCATAGGGGAAGGTCACGTCTCCCTCCAACGTCACGCTAGCTGTGACACCTGGTTCTCTCCCTGAGTAGGCTTCTCTGGCTACCGCGTCCCAAGTGACCTTCTTACCTTCCTTCTTATGCACAAACTCCCCATTCCTATACTCTATCTCCTCCACGTCAGCCTTCATGGATCTAGCTGCGACCTTTCTCATCTTCTCTAAAGCCTGTCTGCTAGATGCCACAGCTGCACTTCCGGCAATTGCTAACGTTCTGGAACCGTAGGTACCTGTACCTGATGGAACAGCGTCACTGTCCCCCCACACCACCTTAATCTTCTCTATGGGTATCTGCAACTCGTCAGCCACCAGTTGGGCTATAGCTGTCTCAGTACCTTGACCGTGGGGCGTTCCGCCAATGGAGACGATCACGCTCCCGTCCTCTGTCACCCTAGTTTCAGCGAACTCGTAGGGTCCGAACCCACATATTTCAAGGTAGAACGCTAAACCTACTCCAACTCTCTTACCTTTCCTCCTTTCCTCAGCCGCCCACTCCTTCATTTTATTATACTCCATCACTTTAACTCCTTCCTTAAGTAGAGTTGGGTAGTCTCCAGTATCGTACTTTAGCCCAAAAGGATTCACGTAGGGCATCTGTTCCTCCTTGACAAGGTTCCTTAGCCTCACTTCAACGTCGTCCATCTTGAGCTCGTCAGCTACAGTGCTCATTATCCTCTCTATTATAAAGGTAGCCTCAGGTCTGCTGGCACCTCTGTACATGGTAATTGGGATGGTGTTTGTGTATATTGCTCTACTTTTAATCGCCAAGTCCCTGACCTTATACGGCCCTGGGATCATGGGTGGTATTATGGTTGGCTGAAGCCCCTCGGTATACGTAAGGTAAGCTCCCAACTCAACGTCTAAGGTCCCCTTAATAGCCACAAGGGTTCCGTCGTTCTTGAAACCTATTTCCCCCTTGAACACGTTATGTCTAGAGTTGGTCGCCATCATTTCTTCAGTCCTTGTGGCTGTCCATCTAACAGGTCTCCCCAATTTTATGGAGGACGCTATTACGGCTAGCTCCTCTGGAATAAAGTGGGCTTTGCTACCGAATCCCCCACCGACGTCAGGCATTATTACTCTAATTCTGCTCTCTGGGATTCCAAATATTCTGGAAAACTCTGACCTGGCGAAGTGCGGTATCTGTGTGGAGTACCATATGGTCAAGTTTATGCCATCATATTGAGAGATGATCCCCCTAGGTTCCATAGGTGAGGGGATCAACCTGTTGTTGCCTATCTCGACCTCGACCCTCCTATCGGCGTTGGCAAGGGCTTTTTCGACATCTCCCGCGTTGAAATTCCCTTCATAACCTATGTTTGTCCCAAGCTCCTTATGAACCAGGATCTCGTTCTTGGAGGCTCTCTCCATGTCTATTACAGCGTCCATGGTCTCATAGTCCACGTTTACGGCATCCGCCCCATCCCTTGCGGAATACTTGTCTGTTGCTATTACCATGGCAATGGGCTCACCGTTGTACTTGGTCTCATGCTCCGCAAATTTCCACTTGGGGATCTTCCAGGGTCTAGGGTCAATGTACGTGGTCCAGGGACCTATACCTTCCTTAATTATTTGATTTAGTTCGCTACCGGTATAAACCGCGATTACGCCCTTGACCTTTAGAGCGTCTTCCTTGCTGACCTTGAACCTACCGTGAGGCACTGTGCTCCTGACAAATGCTGCGTAGAGGGCGTTAACTTTTAGGTCGTCTACATACGTGCTTCTTCCTGTGACAAACTTATCGTCGTATAGTCTTTTAACGGATTTTCCTGAGTAGCTCATTGTCTCATCCTCCTTGACGCATCCATTATGGCGTTAATAATGTTCTGGTAACCTGTGCATCTGCATATGTTTCCGTGAATCAGATCCCTCGCCTCTTCCTCTGTAATCTCCTTCCTTTCTGACAGGATATAATGAGTTTGGACTATCATCCCGGCTGTGCAGAAGCCACACTGCAGCGCGAAGTTATCCTTGAAGGCCTGTTGGATTGGACTAAGCTTGGAGTCTGAAGACAGCCCCTCAATAGTCACAATTTCCTTGCCATCGGCCTGAACAGCCAGCATGGTACAGGACTTGACTGACTTACCGTCTACCAGAACCGTACAAGCTCCACACGTTGAGGTATCACACCCTACCTTTGAACCGGTTAGGTTCAAGTCCTCTCTGAGGAAGTCCACAAGGAGCTTCCTGGGCTCAACTTCTACCTCGTGGAGTACTCCGTTCACTTTTACCTTTATCTTAGCCTTTTGACCAGGTTCAACTAGCATTTAAGATCCCCTCCAATGTATTTTTTAATAACCTCCTCATCACCTCTCTTCTATAAGAGGAGGAACCTCTGGAATCGGAAGGTGGATTGGCTCCCCTAGACGCCAGATTCGAAGCCTCAGATATCTTACTTTCATCAAGCTTCGAGTCCATTAGAGCCTTTTCAGCTTCCCTAGCCCTGTAAGGCTTTTCATCAACTCCAGTGAAAGATATCCTAACATCCTTCACAATCCCAGAGTCCAGTTTTATCGCCAGGGCGAGACCAACGAGGGCGTAGTCCCCTGCTCTCCTAACGATCTTTTTGTAGGTTTGGTAATACCCCTTTAGAGATCTAACCTTGATCTGCTCCAGGACCTCATCTTGCTTTAGACTTGTTGAGAAAGGCCCCTTGAAGAACTCGTTTGCGTCCACTTCCCTCACCCCTGACCTGGACCTTAGAACCATCCTGGCCTCTAAGGCAGTGAAGACTGCAGGGTAGTCAGCTGAAGGGTCTGCGTTGCAGAGACTTCCACCTACAGTCCCCATGTTTCTTACCTGGACATCGCCTACCTTTGAGGCGGTCTCCTGGATCAGTTCTAGACCTGGGATTTTATGAGAGGCTAGATCCCTGTGTCTAGTTGTGGCCCCTATCGCTGTAACTTCTCCCTCCTTTATAAAGGATAGTTCCTTTAGATCGCCAATGTCAACGAGGTACTTTGGCCTTAAGATCCTGAGCTTAAGCATAGGAATAATGCTCATGCCACCTGCTAGAACCTTAGCGTCCTTGCCTTCAAGAAAATCTAAGGCGTCGCCCAGGCTGTCAGGTTTGTAATAGCCAATTTGGGCAGGATACATCTATAATATAACCTATTCCACGCTAATAAGAGATTATAGACGTAATCATCATTAGTTGTTATTTAAGCTAAATCTTAGAAACTCTAAAAAATTAACGATAGAAATTACAAAATGATGTTAGAAAAGCTTAAATGTTTTATCCTTTCTTAGAAATATTTCTACGTACTAAAATTTCTCCCTCAACTTGCGTAAGTCTGGGAAAATGGGAGCCGCAAAAGGCCAGGAATTTACTCTTAGAAGGATGTGAGGTTCTTAATCGTTGGTTTATCTTGCAAGGCAGTCTAGACCAAAAGGAATATTTAGGAACCTCCCATACGGGTTGTCATAGTGTCAGTCCAATACAACAGCTTGCCCAAATTTTTCGTCTCAAGTGATGGTTTGAACAAATTTAACGAGTAGAAATTTAATCTCCTAAAATCTTAAATCATACATGAGCTACGTACCTCCAAGTGAAGCCCCTGAAGCGAGGTTGGGAAGGGGTTATCTACTTAAGGAACACGAAAAGCATTACCCTATAGCTATACCTTGTAGTATTGTCCAAGCCAATTACGAATTGAAGGTAGACGGCGTAGAGTTCGAGGGAATTGCAGAGCTTATATTGGAGTGCGTAAAGGGTAATATGTTCCTGGAAGGTGTTCACTTCGAAGTCATATCCTTTTCGTTAAATGGAGAGAGCAATTTCCAGTATGACGGAAGAACGTTTAGGTTCCAGGTGGAAAAGGGACGGAACTTAGTGGCAATAAAGTACAGGGGGAGGTTCCTTGGGACTGTAAGGGTGGTTAAGGGAGACACGCTGGAGATAGCGTCAACTGGAGAGACCGAAAACCCGTCCTACTGGATACCGTGCATTACTGAACCTGGCGTTAAAACTAGGACAAGGATGAAGATAATGGTCAGGAAACCTCTTCTGGCTATTTCCAACGGTGACCTGTTGGAAGTAAAAGAGGCAGGAGAGTGGAGAGAATTCACTTGGGAGATGTCCTACCCTCACTCTTTCTATTTGAACAGCATAGCCATAGGGGAGTTCCACCAGTTTAAGGAAGAGTGGGAAGGGGTATCCCTCGAGTACTACCTGCCCAAAGGGAAAGAGGGCTTTCTGTGGAATTTGGGTGTGACTAGGCAGGCAATGGAATTCTTCTCCAATTACACGGGCGTAAAGTACCCTTACAAGAGATACTCCCAGGTTGTGCTATACGGAATGAACGGAGGAATGGAGTACATAACCAATACCCATTTAACCTGGAGGGTTCTCCACGACAAGAGGGCAGAGCAAGACTACGATGCCAGTTCCCTGATCTCCCATGAGCTGGCCCACCAGTGGTTCGGCGACCTGGTAACCACTAAGGATTGGGCTAACATATGGCTCAACGAAGCCTTTGCTAGCTATTTTCAAGCCCTATTCACGGAGAAGATAAAGGGGAAGGACGAGTTTATCTACGATCTGTATATAAAATTCAAGACATATCTGGAAGAGTACTCAGAGTACTCCAGACCCATTGTGTTTAGATATTATAAATGGCCAGACGAGCTTTTCGATAGGCACACCTACAGGAAGGGTTCCCTAGTGCTCCACACGTTGAGGAACATCGTGGGAGATGAGATATTCAGGGAAGGGATAAGGAATTACCTTGAGGAATTTTCAGGAAAGGCCGTTGACACTGAAGACTTCAGAAAAGTTATGGAGAGGACCTCAGGGCTAGATCTCACCCAGTTTTTTGACCTTTACCTATACTCGGCAGGGCACCCTGAGCTAAGCCTCAGCGTTAGGTACTCTGACAAACCTGTCATGATTCTGGAACAAGCCCAGGATGTTTTATTTCCCCTAGAGATCGATGTGAAAATTGTTACATCCAGTGGCGAGGAAATTAGGAAGGTAAAAATGGAATCCAAGAAAATGGAACTAGACCTGCCCAAAAGCCTGCTTTACATATGTGTGGACCCTGAATTTCGAACCTTCGTGTGGGTCAACGATAATCAGGGCGAGGAGCTTCTCATACGCGAGGCTGACGATAGGGACGTTATGTGTAGCATAAGGGCAGCAAATTCGCTCTCCAAGTTCACGAGCGAAAGGGCTGTAAACGCTTTAGGTAAATTGTTGGACCACAAGTTTTGGGGGGTATCTTATGAAGCAGCAATTAACCTAGGGAAAGTAAAGACCAAGGGGGCGTTAAAGGAGCTAAAGGACCACGTTCCTGCTAATTCAAAGGCTAGGAGAGGTGTAGCTAAGTCTCTTTCAGAGTTTAAGTATGATGAAGAAGCAGCCGAGTTCGTCAATAGTTTACTTCAGAAGGAGGATAGCTACTACGTTAAGGCAGAGCTTCTACGTAGTCTGGGCAAAATAAGCATTCAAAGGTATGAGGAGACCGTCAGGAAGTATTACTCTGAGGACAGTCACCTTGATGTGGTGAGATCTGCAGTCATAGAGGCCCTTGCCAACTTCGGGTCTCAGGAGAACTTCAATTTCCTTGTGGAGAAGGCGTTTAATGGGGAAAGCCTCCCCATAAGAGAATCTGCCACTAGATGGCTCGGTAAGTTTGGTGAAAGGGCCGTAGAACCGTTATCGGCCTTAGTTAAAGATGAGTTCCCCACGGTGAGGTCATCCGCCATTGAAGCCCTTGCTGAGACCTCAAGTCTGAAGGCTATTCCTGTCCTGAAGTCGGTAGTGAACAATGAGGACGAGGATGGACGCCTGAGGGCAACGGCTCTAAGAAAGGTTTACGCCATGGGAAAGGTTGAACCGAAAAAGTGAATCCAGGAGATGATTCCTGAAAATCTACCTTCTATTTAGACATTCCAATCAGGCTTCCACGTTTATCTTTTTACTTAAGACATCAACCAGGAATCGCATTAAATTTGGGTTATTTAATATTCTCACATTCTTTCCGTCTGAATACACTGAAAGCTCCTTACCTATTATGAGTCTAGGTAACCGATGGAACATTGACCTCCCGTACACGTTATTTTCTTCCATGATCACCAAGTTACTTGTTACTATAGCACCATTAACTTCTTGAAAAGATATTGAACGAGATTTCAATAGATCCCTTATCTCGTCCATTAACCCAAAGGAACTCTGAGTGAAAGAGTAGCCATCATCAGAGATAAGTCTCTGCAACCTCTCCCTAAGGGAGATCTCTTCACTTTTTATCTTGTCTAACCTCCTCATAATCTCTAACACCTCCATCCCCTTACCTGTAGTCCATATTTTTCTGTCCCTCTCCTCCACTAACTTCAACGATTCGAGAGTCATTAGATACTTCTTAAGAAGATCAAAGCTAAGCCTAGCCTTTATCATCAGGTTAGTCTTTCTTATCCCATCCTTACTCAATGATAGTATCTCCCTTACTATATCCATGTAGTTCCTCTTCTTCGAAGATACACTCATGAGAAACCTTATGACCCCGACCTTTATAAGTTTTTATTTAAAAACATTTGATGCATAAATTTGTATGAAAGAAGCTAAATTTTTAACTATCCTTAATAATTTTAAAAACATTAAACAAAGGAAAATGGGATGAATTACCACCAATTATATCCTAAGAATTTGACTTCGTATTGAAACTTGTATCTTGCCGGCTCCCTAGTGCTCCGTGGGTGTATATCCTTGTCTTTAAAGAAATGGAGGGGCTCTTCACCGAGCTTTAACGCAGGCTTCTTCACTTCAGGGCTTTAGCCTCCCACATGTCCAAGACGCTGTGAGAGTTAGGTGTCTTAACAGTTTACCTTGGTTACTCTTACTCCATCTCCCGGGACAAGGGTATCAAGTTCACTGCGAACACCCAATCGTATCATAAGTTAATCGAGGGTATCACGTCCAAGCTCCACGAGTACGGTACAAAGGTGTTCCTAATCGTCCGTACAACGCATAAAGGAGAGTAACACCCAAGACCTCGGAGGAACCCTCGCCATGTCGGAGAAGAGGTCAGAGGAATGGTTAGGGACAGTTAGTCGTGAACTAGTCTTTCCCTAAAGGGTGAGGTTTTCCGCTCTTTTACGAATGACATAACTTTTTTGAGACGCATGTCTAACTCGGTGTCAAAATTGGTGTGTTGGAACTTTCATTACTGTCTGGGTAGCGTAGGTAAACCTTTCTCCCTTGTGACCTTTAAAAAATCCGGAGGTACTAAGCAGGTTTTTAATATTTACTTTAAATTAGTGCGTTATCATTTATAAAACACGTTAGGAGATGCATTAGATTTTTAGAAACTTTTTAATTAAAAAATTTAAAAGCTTAAAGGATCATTAGCGTATAAATATCTTTGTGTTAATCCTATCGGTATTGTCAATACCTATGTTTGCGTTGGGAGTCGAACTCATGTATAGGGGGGTGAAGATAGGTAGCCCTTATTTTATAGCCCTCATCTCTATTCTTCCTGAGCTTATTCTAACCATAGAGTCGTCTATGCGTTCCAACTATTACGTTGCCCTCTCAACGGTTTTAGGTAGTGTAGTTTCACTCTACGTCATAGGGATCAGTTTCTTCGGTATAGTCCATTTTCTGAGGTGGAAGAGCCATTTCAAGGTAGGCAAACAGAGGGAGTTCCCCTTTATAGTTGTCACTTCGTTATTACTAGGTTTACTGCCCTTGTTTGGGAGGCTGGATTTCCTTTGGGGTATAATTTTTCTCATCCTCTTCCTTTTTTATAGCGCAATAAAGATGACTTCAACGAAGATAAACGCCAGAGCCATCCCCTCATTGCTAGCAGGTGGACTAATAATCTGGTTCTCTTCCGGATGGCTACTCCAAGATATCTTCTCCATCTCCAGCGCTTTCCACATACCGCCCTACTATGTTGCCGTTTTCATTGTCCCCATCATGTCCAATATCCAAGAGATCTCCACCGCATTCAGGTCAAAGAAGGAAAACGTAATGAGGGAATTTCTATTGGGTGTAATAAATGAAAACGTGATGGCATCTACGCTGCTTCTAGCTATAATAGGTTTTGCATCTGGGATTAACGGAGTTGAGCTCAACTACCTCAACCCCATGATAGAGATCTCATTTCTCGTTGGTACCTTAGCCTACGTTCTAGTAAAGAACGGAGAGATTAGGCTCTCCGACTCTCTTATAATGATTCTCGGTTTGCTTCTATTTATTTCTCAATTTTATGGAAAATTTATAATACTGTGAATGACTGGAGCGTCCTTGGGTAACAGGATTATACCCTTAAGACTAGCCAGTCTCCTGAAATAGACTTTCTTCATTTTCAAATACATTATTTACTTTGGCACCAGAGAATTATCTTTTCGATGATGAGCCCCCTTCGTGTCGCTTCAAGGTCTTCCCCCACGATATTTTCTACCGTCTCGTTCAGGAGACTATCAAGCTCATCTTTGGATAGAGAACATACCCTGTATTTATCGTCTTCCGTCGCTTCTTGTAGGGTTACGTCTATATCCTTTATGGTTTTTGCCAGGAAATTTCTTATCAGTGCTGTTCTATAGAAATCGCTTTCCATATAAATTGTTTAAATTTATAGGTAATAAACCTTAATATCATTCACGGTCACAAATAACCTATGGCACAGCCTGTAGGATTAGAGAGGGAACTCAAACTAGGATTTACCTTTGACCACAACAAGTGCATACTTTGCAACGCATGCGTCGAGGCTTGTAATAAGGCTTATGGAGGAAACTGGAGAGTGCTCCCAACCTTTCAAATAGACGGTAGTAAGACCGCTCTCTCCATTTCGTGTAATCACTGTGACAACCCTGTATGTCTGAAGGCTTGCCCAGCCTTAGCTATCTCTAAGGACAGCAGGGGAGTAGTGAAGATAGACGCTGAAAAGTGCATAGGTTGCGGGTACTGTCAGTGGGCATGTCCCTACGAAGCCCTCCACTTCTCTAAGGAGGGAACCATGGGTAAGTGTCATCTCTGTGTGGATAGACTAGGTAAGGGAATGCCGTACTGCGTTGAAAGTTGTCCCACAGGAGCTCTCACCTTTGGTTGGCTGGATGAACCAGATGGGAACGTTAGCTATCTAGCCCCTGCCGACATCACGAAACCTAGGCTCAAGATAACTCCCCCAAAGGAGGAAATTAAGGTGTCACCGTTAAAGGAAAAGAGGGAAGAGAACTCGTTGGGCTTAGTAGCCTTTACTCTGTCAAGTGAAGTGGCCCTGGTTTACTCCCTACTTAAGTTGCCTTACTTCTCCATAGTCTCTTTCGTTCTCCTGGCCCTGACCCTACTGCTTTCCGTTAACCACGCTAAGGTTACCACTAGGTCCTTGAGGGTAATACTGAACCAACGGACGTCGTGGCTTAGCAGGGAAGTGCTGTTTGGGGGACTCGCGTCAATTGCATTCCTAGTTACTGCTTTAAGTGAGTTGTTCTACCCTGTAGCTTTACTCTTTCTAGGTATTGCGGTGGCCTCATCCATAATGATTTACATGTTGAAGTCCAGACCATCTTGGTATAACCTGGACACTCCTATTTCATTTCTGGGTACTGGATTTACAGTTGTCTCACCCTTAGCTTACCTGTTTACCCATAGCCTAATCTTACTTGCGCTGGGAGCCGCGTTTTCGGTGATCGAGATAGCCTCTGCTAGAGGCAAGGCGAGGATGGGATTCAAGGATAGAAGGACTCTAAATTTGGTTTACTTACCTCTATTGGCACTCTCCCTACTTGTCCCATACCTTTCCATAGCGTCAGTCATAGTAGCTCTTATATCAGAAATAATTCACAGACGTGAATTCTTTCAAAAGGTTATATATTATGGAGTTCCATCAGTTTAAATTTTTCAGTAACAACCTTTATTAGACTAATAAGTTAATAGTATATCGGTGAGATCATCGCTTGAGATACGCTTCCATGGCAGAGGGGGTCAAGGCGTTGTCACTGCCTCAAATCTCCTTGCAGTATCTGCAGGATTAGAGGGCCTTTACTCTTCGGCCTTCCCAATATATGGTGCAGAGAGAAGGGGGGCGGAGATAGAGTCCTATTGTAGGATTTCAGACTCTCCCATAAGGGAGACTTCTCCAATTGAGGAACCGGACGTGGTGGTGATATTAGATCCTACCCTCCTCAAGATCTCTAACCCCCTTAAGGGGTTAAAGAAGGAAGGAAAGGTCTTGCTGAACTGGAAGCAAGTCCCTCCCAATCTCTCCTCAAAGCTATTCCTTGTGGACGCTACTGGTATAGCCATAGAGCACAAGCTAGTCAAGTCTGGCTGGCCCCTTGTCAATGTAGTTATGCTAGGTGCCCTAGTCAAGGTTCTTGGAACCCCGAGTTTGGATTCATTGAAGACTGCTATAGATTCGGAGTTTAGCGAGTCCGTAGCCGAGCTTAACAAGAAGGCAGTGGAGGTCGCGTTTAACAGAGTAATGGAGGTGGGATCGGTTGTTGCCTAACTACCAATTCTTCCCAGTTTCCCACCCAGAAGAGGGAGCTGGAGGGAAAACCGGGAACTGGAGGGTAGTGAGACCTGAGGTAACTAGTAAGTGTATTGGGTGTAATGCGTGCTTTTTGTGGTGCCCAGAGGGTACTATCATGGTGAAAGGGAACAAAGCTGAGGTAAACTACGTCTATTGCAAAGGATGTGGAGTCTGTGCCAATGTGTGCCCAGTTAAAGCAATAACCATGGTGAGTGAAGCATGAGGAAGATAATCTCTGGAAATGAGGCTGTGGCCCTGGCAGTTAAGCTGGCGAGGGTAGGAGTAGTTGGGATTTACCCAATTACTCCCCAAACGACCATAATTGAGGAGCTGGCGGAGATGAAGCTACGGGGAGAGGTAAGTGCTGATGTAGTCAGGGTCGAGAGTGAGCACTCTGCCATGGGAGTGACCTTAGGGGCAGCAGTATCTGGTGTAAGGGCTTTCACGGCGACTTCCTCTCAAGGTCTCCTTTACATGCACGA
Organism: Metallosphaera tengchongensis; assembly: GCF_013343295.1. Taxonomy (NCBI): domain Archaea; kingdom Thermoproteati; phylum Thermoproteota; class Thermoprotei; order Sulfolobales; family Sulfolobaceae; genus Metallosphaera; species Metallosphaera tengchongensis. Next base: position 1,212,859 of record NZ_CP049074.1, read on the forward strand.
AATGGTCTGGTGGGCTGCAGGGAGCAGAGCCCCACTAGTTATGGTGGTCGCCACGAGAGCTGTTGGAGCTCCTTGGAACATTTGGAACGAAAACACAGACTTCATGAGCGAAAGAGACAGCGGTTGGATAATGGCGTTCGCATCAAGTCCACAAGAGGCTCTTGATCTAACTATACAAGCGTTCAGGGTCTCAGAGGATCCTAGGGTATTCCTCCCTATGATGGTTGGGATGGACGGCTTCGTTCTATCACACACCAAGACCAACGTATATATCCCCTCACAGGAGGACGTGGACGAGTTCCTTCCTCCAAGGAGACAACCCTACGTCATAGACCCAGAGACTCAGGAAAGTATGGGGAACATTTTCCAACCTTTTGATTACATGAAACTTAGGCACTCCATCCACGAGTCCATAGAGAGCTCACAAGATGTCATAAGGGAGATCGGTCGCGAGTACGAGAAACTGAATCCACTCTCAGACTATAAGACGCTTAACGTTGAATATAAGCTAGAGGACGCAGACTACGCGGTCGTGACCATGGGAGCGTGGTCCCTCGACGCCATGGAGGCTGTGGATAGGCTGAGACAGGAAGGAGTGAACGTCGGTCTATATAGAGTGAGGTACATTAGACCGTGGGCAACTGACGAAATTATGAGGGCGCTCGGTGACAAGAAAGGAGTTATCGTGTTTGATAGAGCTACATCACTGGGTAGAGGGGGCCCTCTCTACCTTGAAATGAAAGCTACTATAGACTCCCCCGTTAAGGGAGTTGTGACAGGTCTAGGTGGCGTCTCCATAGGGAAAAAGGACTTCTATCATGTAATATCTAAGTCAATAGAGGAGTTTAGGTTCAAGTCGTTCAGGGAAGTAGAGTGGTACTATCCAGGTGAGGTGAAGGAGGTTGAGCTTGGCACTCCGAGATCTTCGATCTAAGTCCTTACTTCCTGGCACTTCAGCGTGTCCAGGGTGTCCAGAAAATATGGCCATGAGAATGGTAGGGATGGCATTGGGCAACGATGTGGTCATGGTAGTAGTTGCAGGATGTTCCTCCGTAATCCAAGGAATAGGGCCCAAGAACGCTTACGGTTATCCCGTTCTAAACATCGCGTTCGCTGCAGGTTCTGCCGCTGCTTCAGGGATGTGGAGGGCTCTCAGGCAAAGGAACAAGGATACTACAGTTGTGGTGTGGGCTGGAGACGGTGGGACTGCAGATATAGGATTTGCATCGTTGAGTGGAGCAGCGGAGAGAAATGAGAACTTCATTTATCTTTGCGTAGATAATGAAGCCTACATGAACTCGGGGGGTCAGAGAAGCGGTTCTACTCCTCACGGAGCTGTGACTAGCACAACCCCCGAAGGGAAGAAGGAGAACAAGAAGGAGCTTCTGTTCCTAATGTTGGATCACCACATCCCCTACGTCGCAACAGCGTCCGTGGGATATCCTCACGACCTCATCGATAAATTAAGAAGGGCTAAGAACATTGAAGGGTTCAGATATATTCAAGTATTGACCCCTGACCCTTATGGGTGGCTGTTTGACCCTTCGAGGACCGCCGAGGTAGCTAAACTGGCTGTTCAGACATGTTACTGGCCTTTAATAGAGGTATCGCACGATAAGGTTACTGTGAGCAACGAGTCCCTTCATTGCCTTAAGAAAGAGACTAGAAGACCTCTAAGGGACTTTACCTCTCTTCAAGGGAGGTACAAAAGACTCTCGGAGCAAGACTTCCAGGAACTGGAGAAGTACGTAGATTATTTGTGGGATAGGATATCCAAACTCATGGACTAATGGAGTGGAAAGTTGATGATCTTTAATGATCTCTTAACCTGAGATATCCTGCCTGGTTAGATGATCATTGAATAATAAGAGTTTTTATACCATTAAGAAAAACTATATTTCATTACCCAGTCTTACTTGGTAATTTTTAGAATTAATCTAGGGAAATCGCGTTACCTTTTAGCCAATATTAGTTCTATGTTCAAACTTATACCCGGAGTATCATTACTAATTATAGCGAGGTATAGTCCTAAAATAGAACAATATATTAATTTCAGATTTTCTTATATTATTCATAGAAAAGCTTTAGTCTTTTGGCGTAGATATATTTCACATGACAAAAGTCGCAGATGTAATGAGTCCTGTAGTGGTGTCATTGTCAGTGGACGCTAAAGCGAAGGAGCTCATAGAGGTATTAGCGAGAGAGAAATCTGGGAGGGTTATTATAACCAAGGATGAGAAGCCTGAGGGAATAGTAACTACCAGAGGAATAGTTAGGGCTTACGTGGAATACGGGAGAAATCTTTTGGAGCTAAAGATTAAGGACCTAATAAGGGAAAAGCTCATCTCTTCTAACGTTAACGACAGCCTACAGGATGTAATAAGGAAGATGATTAGTTTCGACATCGGCGGAGTTCCGGTTATGGATGGAGATATTATTGTTGGTATCTTCACTGAAAGGGATTTGGTCAAGTTCATGTCAACTCAGGTGTACTCCGGACTAGTGGACTCAATCATGAGTCAAAACGTAGTGGAGATAACAGGAAATGTTAACACGCTTGAGGCATCTAAATTGATGGTGGAACACGGAGTCAGGAGATTGCCTATAGTTATTGATGGTCAGCTTAAGGGAATAGTCACTGCTGCTGACATAGTTAAGTCTCTATCCAATTCAATTGAACCGAGACCAGTATTGGAAGTAGGCACCCGTAATCCAATCACTGTAAGGAGACTAGACACCATAATGAAGGTAGTTAAGATAATGGATGAAAGGAGAATAGGCACCCTTCCTGTTGTAGAGGATAGACTTGTAGGCATTGTTACGGAAAGAGATCTCCTTTATGCAGCTATAAATTCAGTTAATTAAGACATTGAAAACAAGTAAGATGCCTTTATTCAAATCACGAATAGATTTTTTAAATCTTAATCTTTATGTATATTATCCATGAACAATGTTTATGAAGATCTCAAAGGGAAAATAATTTTTTATATTTTTAAAATAAGTAATACTAATCTAGTTTATATTTAAAATCAAAATTAGATTAGAGAAAAAAATGAGTATCTTTTCATTTCAGGTTGTCTAGACTAGTTAGTTTATCTTGCCCCTCAGCTTCTAACGAAGTAGATGCGGAGACTGCTTTAGTTCCCACTGGAGAACCTGCAGATATTCCGTTGCTCTCTTCCATCCTTATCATACCGTCAGCAGGTAGAGCTACTGGTAACTCCTCTTCCTTGTACCCTTCCCTCCTCATTCCGTACCTCTCGAGGGCAATGGTCTGTACAGCCCACAGGTCTATGTCAGTCTTAGGCATCTTCTCCCCGTACAGTAAGGTCAACACAAGGTTGTAGGCGAAGATTATGGTAGCGAACCCTGCTAACCATCCGCCAATCATTAAGAGCTGGTAGTAAGGCTCGTAGAACCCTGCCCACGCTACTTCCCTCCTTATTAGGCCGAAGAAACCACCCTCGCTTGATGCGATAGCGAAAAGTCCCATTCCAGCTTGCCATCCCCAGAAGTGCATCCACCCTAGCTTAGTGCTGTACCACTTCTTTCCAAATAGATAAGGTCCTACGACATACAATACCCCAAGAAGACCTCCTACTGAGTATATTGCTAGCATTATGTGGAAGTGTCCGAATATCCATCCAGTATTGTGTATTGTCGGGTCTAGTGCAGGAGTTGGATTAGTTGGCTCTGCCTGAATACCTCCTATGATGTTCCAGACAGCGCCAGCAAAGATGAACGCAAACCCAGGATCCCACTTTATCTTCCTAGGATCTCCCAGAGTTATGAAGAAGAGCAACCATAGGGCGGCGAACGGTACTGCTATAAGGGCCGTACTAGTTTGGGCAAATATGTCCCTGAGTATGAGTGGCCAAGGGTCGTCAACAATGTGGTGTACGTAAACGCTTGAACCCAGCACAAAGAGCGTAGGTATCAGCCACCTGGTAAACCTCACGCTATACATTGGTCTTCTGGCATAGAGTGGAGCTATAGCAATAGTCGCGCCTGTAAGAGTATATGGCGCGAAGTACACCAGTGGGTGGTCGGCGAACCAGAAAAGCCCCTTCCATACCTCAGCGTTGGGAATTCCGAACAGGTAGATGTTCAACCCACCTATGGGGGAGAACAGGCTCCACATGTCCGCTATGAACACGGAAATGTTTGCCAGCGCCATCATTATCATGTCCATCACGATGAACCCAATGGCAGTGGGGACTAGCCTCCCTTGGACCCTACCTTCGAAGCTCGTCCCTATTACCGATACCATTTCCATCCATTCGCCGACAACCATTAACCCGTACCCTATGTACCACGTCGGTGAAGCTTGTAATGGATTTAGAAAAGTGAACAAGTACTGATTCTGGATTCCGCCTAGGTTCATCAAAAACAGTGCAAAGTTATTAAGCCAAAAGCCGAAGTTAGCGACCTTAGGCCACTTTACCAACCTACTACCGTTCAGAGCCGGCACTACATAGAAAGCCAGCGAAAACACCGCAGTGAACGCTAGACCAAAAACCATGTCCATAACGTGGTTGGTCATAGCCTGGAAATAGTAGGAAGGATCTAACACGACCGGTACTCCTGTACTAGAAAGGCCAGATTGCGCCCTTAAAAATAGGGCGAAAGCTCCTCCGATGAAGAACCAAACTACAGCCGTTAGTAGTAATTTTATGCTTAAAGTTTTGTACTCCTCAGTGTAGAGAACTTTTATAAATACTGATCGTTTGGATTCTCTTTCTAACACCTCCTGGTATTTGGTTGCCCATTCAATTAGCTTTTCCTGATCTGTGCGTCTAACCTCCTCACGACTAACCATATTCTCTCTATTGTTAACCAAGCTAAATTCAGCTTTAAATTGCAAAGTTTTAGAGAATAACCAAAGTACTCATTATGGTTCATCCCATCTTTAGTGTGACGTCCATGAAGATGGGATTTATTTATATAAAGTTAATAAAAATAAGTAAAAGATAATAATTTTGAAAGTTTTACCCATGTAAATATCCAGTTAAAAATTAAATAATACTGTTCCTCATTCTCGTTAAATGTCTCCTGAACGTTTCAAAGGGGAATAAGATGAAATCAAGTTGTTAAACAATTTCTCAGGATCATCTCAACTATGTATCATTAACGTACCTAACTTGGTGTGCAGGAAAACGCCTTTTTTGGTATGTGAGTCAACACTTGACTACAGATCCAACCCTCTCCCTTTTCCTAAAGGAAGAACTGTCTTTATTTTATCCTGAATGACGTTATTTAGGATGCGCAAACCCGAAACCCACTAATTATCTTGTGTCTTTAATGTCGTTCAGCATTCACTAAATTACATCTTCTGACACTTATAGAGTAAGGACATTTACAGAAAAGTTTTTTATTTTTGTTGATAAGCTAACTATTCGATCCAAAGATGAACATGAAAGTGTGGGGTCTGATACTCCCTGGAGGATTTTTAGTTGCAATTTCTATAATAATGCTGTCAATATATAGCTACACTTTCCTTAAACCTAATCCAGCAGCATTTGCGTTCTCAGTCTCGGGCTTTGACATAGCTGGTATGGCTGTCGCTGTAATAGGGCTTGCGTTGATATTAGCTGGAGCATATCAGATGGACTAGGGTTTGTTTGGGGATAACCTTGAAGTTACGAAGTTTTTTTGTAATTGTCATGGTTGCTCTTCTGATCGCCGTTACTATCTATTTTGTAGTTCAAAGTTTAGTCCCAAGCTCACCTTACGTGCCTAGCTATAACGTCCAGTACGGCACCTTCGTGATTCAATTTTATTCTTCAGGATATCTAAATAGTGTAAATGTCCATGGGATAAAGGTAATAATGGATAACGAGGACACAAATAACCTCAAAATAACGTCTATTTCCAACTCTACATTCTCCTTTAGTCCTTCATACTACCTTCAATTGGAGTCAGTGCCACTTTCGAACGGATCAATAAGAAGTGCCTTTGTAAATACTACTGAAATCTATTTGGGGAGTGATACGATCATAATTCCGACCTCAATAAAGCTTTATCCTGGCGTTTACTCGATTATTTTTAGTGACGGAAATGAGCTCAATTTTAATGTAAGCTATAACGCCAGCTAGATGTTAGTTAAAAGATCAATCCGACCCCCTTTCGTAAGGGGTTAGGGGTTTTTTAATATTTTGAGATTTAGTATAGTTTTCTATCTTCATCCTTCCGCTGTACAATCAACAGATACGAACACCCATATCGTCCCTTTTCTTAGGGAGTAGATCAAAGATCACTCTTCTGCCATCTTCCCCTCGCAATCGTGATGCACACAATCCTTGCCAGTGAAGGGCATGTCTTGAAAGAGGAATGCATATACGTAACGATGTTGCATGCCTTGAAGTCCTCCCTCCTAAAAATGGATATATGTTCCGGAAAAATCTTCCATGTTCTCAGTAGCCAGATTTATCCTCATTTTGATAGAGCCCACTTAAGTACATAGCTAAACTCAATTTTTGTCGGATCTATATTGCAAAATTGGTTTTCCAACTAAGGCTGCGTATAAGGGGTCAAGTTTTTAATCTAGTCAGCTTGGCAGTTTATAATTACAATTAAATAGTATTGTATCTTTAACGGGGTTTGAAGATATTTTAGGAATTATATTGAAAAGGCAATCAAAGAAAGTTTTAAAAGTAAAGAATAGAAGTGGACAAATATATAAGTGACTGTTTTCACTGATTCTCAAAGATTTTCTGAAGAAATTTGATGGACTATATTCATCACAAGATTCATTATTCCAAGAGAAGAATGAGAGGAGTAATTTTGTCTCATAAAGAGAATTATCGACTACTCATTTTAGAGCGTTAAGATAAAATTCTACATGCGACGTTCCCTATAGAAGCCAAATAATTTTATTTAAAACCATAGCATGTAGAACACGAGTTTTGGGGTCTAATGAGGCTGCAATTAACCTTGGGGGAAAGTAAATACGACGTAGGTGCTAAAGATTCACGTTGATGTTAATTCAAAGGTCGGAAGAGGTACAACTAATATGTTTCAGGTTTACTATTCATATTTGTTCAACCTTCCTATTTTTTATGTTTAACACGGAAATGGCTACCCATAAATGAGGAAGTACGCGAGTAGGAAAATTTTTATTCTATCTACAGATTGAAACATGGACTCACTGCGATGTGCGATTATAGAATATCTAGGGTAGAGCGGGTAGTTCGCAAAACAGACAAGATAATTCTCTTGAAGGAGGACATTTTCCTAAAGATTATAGACGATCCATATTTCTCTGTACTTGTTAAAGAAAAGCATGTTGGTTCTGGCGTCAGTAGAAGTTATTTCTACTCAATAGTCAGGGAACTTAGAAAACTAAAAGTTCTGGAAGAGAACGCACTTGCTTTCAAAGTAATAGTTCCATATAAGTTTGACAATAATTGCATAAGGATCATTTCGGACAAACTACTATTCTTGTCAAATCAGCACATCGGTTTCACAATGATATTAGACGAGAAACCTGCATGCTTTGACTGCAGATTAATGACAGAGTGCGTATATGGGCTGAAGATAGTTAGTAAAGAATTAAGGATAAAAAGGGATTCGACGCTTCCACACTCTAGCTGGATACAAATGGTCGCTGAAATAGCAAATAGAATAAGAAATAATTCTAGTGATGCTCAAATTATTATTAATAATAATTAAATCTTCTAATGAGTAACTAGATTAATATTAGTTTAACTTCACATATTCGTTGTCTGATATTCGAATCCATTAGGTTGTAACATAGTATAATGCACGACGAATCAGCTTTATATTTCAAATTTTCCATAGTGAGATTTGGGGAACAACTTATTGGGGCTATCTAAACGTGGATCTTCATGATTCTTTTGGTGGAAGTCGTTGTTAGAGGGTAATTATTTAGTTAATTTAAGGTTAATGTGAGGAAAATAAGAAAAAAGAATCTAACTAAAGAATCAAAAAATTTTTAAGCGGGTTTAATACGCTAGATATTAAGGTGAAAAGGTGAAGCGTGGAACCGTAATAGCTCTGTTCTTCGTTCTAGTTATAGTAGCAATAATATCTCTAGAAGTCCAATATAGCACGTACGACTATTTAGGTTTCAATCCAAACTTCGTATCAGACCACATTCCAGCTGGTGAGGGCGTAGTCCATGCAGAGTTTTCTAACGCCTTAGGGTCTTATAAGGGACCCTACGTAATAATATATGTTACAGGGCAACAGTGGCACTGGGACTTCTATCCCCACGATAAGGTTTACACTAATCTCACGGTTGTACCAGTCGGAGAGCCTGTCGTTTTCGTGATACACAGTGTAGACGTATTCCATGAATTCTTCGTACAAAGCGCCACTTCTAACTTCACAATTCCGTTAAGCATAGGCGCAGAGGCTGTCCCAGGGTACTATTCCTATCTGGTCTACGTTTTCCCCCAGCCAGGTCTATATCACGTAGCGTGTGCTGAATACTGCGGCACTGCTGCCACTGGGTTAGGACATTCTTGGTTAGTGGGCACAATAGTAGCGACCAGTAACGCAACTTATGCCTCTCTGCTCACTGGTGGCGTGATGCCCCAAGGGACTTGGGATCCATATGTTAACTCTTCAGGGTGATGGAAATGGCTAATGGGAGAACTTTCCTATATTTAGGTGTCTTACTAGCAATAGTTGGCATAATTCTCTTGGCAGTAGGTACAACGACATGGACATATCCGAGAGAAGTTTTCGCAGTAAATGGTATGAATCTAGTGACCGGAAGTACAACGCCCAACTACTTCTTCAACTTCATAGGGCTAGCAATACTACTATTCGGGGTAGGTTCTCTACTGTCTCACGTAGAATTAGGAAGGAGGTCAAAGAGATGATTTTTATGATTATAGTTTCCGAGGTGAATTAAATGGCAAACGGAAATAATGTTAAAACTCTCCTCATCTTAGGTTTTATTTTTATGATAGTCCTCGTTGGAGTAGCTTATGGGGCAGACGTCCTCTTAAACGCGGCTTCCAGTGCCTCAAATACAGTAACTGCGTATTACGTTCCTAACGCGCAGTTAAATGAAGGAACTCCAGGAGACGAGGCTTTTTGGGAAACCATCCCGTGGAGCTCAGTCCCTCTTGAACCTACTGTACCGGTACCTAATGGAATATCGGGTCATACAACGATTGTATACGTTAAGGCTGCATGGACATATGTCCAAGGAGTACCTTACATCTTCGTGCTTATGAAAGCTCCAGTAGTAGGGCAGGAGTCATGGCTAGCTTGTCCCGAGAGAACACCACAGGGACAGCTTTGGCAGCCGTTCACACTAGTGTTACCTGATGGCTGGTACGTGGTGAATGTTTCGTATTCAGCCAGCAATGAGGGAGTGGCATCAGTTTACACGCTGCCTGCTTCTGAACAAATGGGATATCCACCAGGCCAGGCCCTAACTAACCCAATTACCATATACGTTTACAACCAGTCTGGTAAGCTGTACGGTCAAATAATGGGGGCCATAGATCCCTATGGGAACCCACTAAACAATGGTAACCCAATTAATATAACTACTATTAATTTAAACTACAATGGCACACCTGTGACTTCACTATCTCAGTTCCTATCGTTAGGTCTAAATGGTACCACGTGGTTCCAGGATACGTATAATTTGTTCTATCCTGAGGACACTGCTGGATATGTATCGTTATTTTACAACAACACTTACATGTACCCAGAAAGGTTGGCAATAATGTGGCTACTGGGAGGTGTACCCAATTCTTGGACCCAGGTTGCCTATACTCCTCACATGATGCCTGGAACTTCCGGTGCACTTTCCGCAGGACAAGCCGAGTTATGGGTCTTAAATGATAACCCAAGGGCTAATAATACACAGGACTCAGGATACCCTGGACCTACATTCTTCAGTAGGACATCCCCGCCAGCATATATTCATCATAGGAGGTACAAGGATCCCCTTAACCTAGGATATCTACCTAACCAAGGTCTAATAGCTGACCTATATGTTAACGGGTCATCAATTTACTACATAGGAGGAAACTACCAGACTGCCTTCCCATCAATTGACAACCCTCACATTTCTCCATGGTCAGTAGCTAACGGTAAAGCTAACGTTTCTCAACTTTGGAATCCCTCAGTAGTAGCTACTGGTTTCGACTTCGTTAACTCCCCCACAGGTCCCTACATGATTGCAGAGTTCGCGAGGACGTTCACGACTTACGGCGTGTCCGGAGGACAAGGTGAGTCGCACTATCAGATCCAATTACAGCCTGGTCAGACCTATCACGTGGCGTTTGCGGTATTCCAGGGAGGCTCTGGAGAGTCTGTAGACTTTAAGGCCATATCCTTCTGGTGGAACCTATACATACAGCCTGACAATCAGAGTTCCATTTCATTCCTACCCTTATTCCTTATTGGTAGTTCTATATTGACTCCTGCTATGGCGTTCATACTACTTAATCCAGGGATGATGCAAGAAATGTCCCTAAGGCTAGTACCAATAATAAGACAAGTAAGGCAGATTGGAAATGAACAGAGATTTAGGCATTAATTTAAATCTTTTTTCTATCATATATGTTATTTCACTTTTTCTTGAACTATTCTTTAATAGGGAGTTTTTGGCCGGTACCATTCCTATTGGTTTAATTGGAAACGTTCAGGTTATTGATAGAATGTTCACTTATCTTTATGTAATTGGTGCCGTAGCTTTTGGTTTGGTACTTATCATGCAACCTATCATATTGGGCATCTCTGCCTATGTAGGGAACATAAGTAGGACAGGGAAAGCACTGCTTTGGTCTAGTTTATACCTTTCACTTATCCTTGATCTAGTTCACTTGATCGAGGGATATGATAACACCTCATTTAACCCTCCTTTAATATTTTCAATAATTTATGTTATTCTGTTGATTTCTACAATTTTAGCAGTAGTCAATTATCTTAAAAAATGGATTGTTTTAGTCGTGTTGATACCTGATCTCTTGGCTTACTTGACCCTATTAGGCGATTGGTTCTTGCAATTGACAGGGAGTTCGGCCTTCGGGACTATAACCTATGCTGGAGGAATTGTAATGCCCTACTTCATAATCATCAGCGGTACGACTTTCATTGTTTACGCTATAAAGAGTGGGATAAACAAAAAGTTACTTTTGCCTTTTCTGGCGTTGTCTTTACTGGTGGGTTTAATCGTATACTTTAACCTTATACCTGGTTTAGGGCAAATGGTAGGTATCACTTTCCCCTATATATTGGGAATCTTGGGAGTCAGGGATTGGATGCCCCCTCTTCTCTTCGCTGTGGGCCTTACGGGAGTGGGCTCTGCTTATCTATTATACAAAAAAGATCCTGCAATATCCCTTTCTGTATTATCCCTGTTTTCTGGGGCCTTGATATTTGATAGCGTAGACACGACGGTATATTTGTTGATTCCAGTATCTGCAATATCTCTGTTAGCCATACTAAGCTCTATCCAGAAAAAGGAAGCTGCTTTCAGGCAATAGTCGAAAACCAGTATTTTAAAATCTCAACTGAATTTGGTATAATCTCTAACAACACCCTAGAAAGTGGTTCTATGTTCTAGAAAATGGTTCTATGTGAGTTTTGAAGATCATTGTGACTTCCAGATCTCCTTTAGATCTCAAGAAGATTTATAAACGAGAATTATAAACATAATATTGATAAACATGGCAGGAGTAAAGACTGTAAGAAGGGTTCTCGGAGCAGTAATAGCAGCAATTGGAGTAACTGCGTGGGTATCGGACTTGTTTTTGGTGCAAACGCTACCTTATTCTGAGTTCGCCAATGATTCGTTTGTAGCTATAGTTCCACTATCGGGTGCAGTGTTAGTAGCTGGAGGAACTTTACTCGGACTATGGAGTTGACCGGGTGAAGAGACCATGCCCAAACCAAGTAATATATATCTTTTTCTAGGACTTGCCCTTGTGGTTGCGAGCATTAATCCCTTCTCTCTTCAGATTTCCTCGTCTCAGGAAGTGGCAAAGTTCTCGTTTGATATGACCCTAGTGTGGGGAGCAGGTCTTATAGGGATATGGCTCGCTAAGGTGATATATAGTAAGGGCGGTAGACTCGGGTCGAGCTTTCTAGACTTTAACTATAGGACGAGGGGTCTCTTCCTATCATGGTTGATAGGCGGTTCAATAGTCACGTTTTGGTATATACCTGGACCTTTCGCCTTGAGCGTTGTCAGTCCGTCGATAAGGGCGCTTCAATTGATTACCTTTATCATAGCAGGTTTAGTGTCTGGAATCGGATGGGACGGTATGCCTAAAGTATGGAAGAGCATAACGATTTTTGCGGTGTTCAGCATGATGGCAACTATGGCAGAGGTGTTTTTAGAAATGGGTACATACTACGCTGTGGATGTGTATAGACCGTACTCAGTGTCCCAGTTAGTTGAGACATCGTATTTTCTATTTGCTATGGCTTTCATACCTTCAACTTACTATATGGTGAAGATATTAAGGGATCTAGATATATTTTAAAGTATTTTTCCCGTAATATAATTAAAACGAATGAATCTCAAGTAAAAATTTTATCATTCCTTGGTTTTGATGAAGTTTCAAGTTCTGCTTAAGTGAAACTTTATTGTCCCTATCTTTTTATCTCCCCGAGTAAGCAAGACAACAGGTATTCGAAGTAGCCTTAGATCTTGGATTTTTGAAATACACAGTACTGTTACTACCAAATCGGGAACAACGAAAGTTTTTTATATTATTTTATTTATATTCTATCACGATAGAACATGGTATTGCTTTTAGAAACCCAGGAGAACTTATACCAAGTAATATTCTTCCTAATGGCTGTGGTCTACCCGATCTGGTACTACATTATCTTGTGGAAGGCAGAAAAGGATCCCCAGGTGGACATATCCGAGGTTATGAAACAGGAGTCCGCATGAGGGATTTTTATTGGAAGATAGAAAGCTAACTGATATTTTTCAACTAAGATTTATAAGATTGATATTTTCAATCACTTTTGTACTATATTTCGTGTTTTATCAGTATGTGGACAGGATACTGTTGTTTCAGGACATTTTATTGCCTCAAGGTGTCAACATTGTGGTTGACACTTCCCCACCTGTCCCACCAAATCAGATGCCTTATCCCTTATGGGGCCCATTTCTATCTATAACGACGAGATACTTTGACTGGGCTATGACGCCGTTGTCGTTGAGCATTTCGTTTATCCTCTCCTTCCTTGTGGCATTGAACGTGAGCCTTTACATTTTCCTCTTCTACTCCATAAGGATGAGTAGTAAACATAAGTTGGCAGCTTCCCTCGGTCTGTTGGCTACCTCCCTGTCCTGCTCATGTGAACTTTTCACTGCCCTGATTGGGGCTACTGTGTCAAATATCCCCTTTCTAGTATCCATAACCTTCATGAATCTGTTGGGTGAAGCTTTGACCGTTGTTGCAGGTACCATATTGGTAATATCATCTCTGGTCATTGCCTCAGAAATAGTCGGAGCTAAGCCCTTTTCATGGATGAGGTGGAAGTTAGGCATCCCAGTAGCTATAATATTTGCACTTACGTTACTTCTCCTTCCTCAAGGGAAGGAATTCTTCCTCGCCAGACTTGTGATTTCTATTCTAATAGGAGGGATAGTGGGCTACGTCTTGAAAAAGGCAGGAAAAATAGGCAACCCAGGGAAATACTCTTTTTTTGTCTCTGCAGTAATAGTCTCAATTCTCTTCGTCATGTTTGAGTACTTTAATAGCTTAGAGGCAATTTCACTCTCCATCTTGTCGGGATTTTTAGGGTATCTAGGTTACATCAATCTAAAACCCTGGAGTAGGCTTGGTCTACTTCATATAATCGGTTGGAGCCTTATTATGCCTGGTCCCATTTCCTTAGTTCTAGGTAGTCCAATACCATTCTTTAGCCTCACTGGAGGTAAGGCCATCCTCTTCTGGATTACTGCATGGATATTCGGCACACCCATAGCGTGGCTTGCAGGTGTTCAGTATCTGCAGTACATACGGGATAACCTGGCAACTTACAGTTCATCTCTGAGGCTTCCACCAACCAGGTACACGGATTATGGCTACCTAAAGTGGCTAGTGTTAGGTGGACTGGCGGTGTTCTCCCAAATAGCGTTCTTCTCAACCCACTCGAGGTACTTCCTAGACTATAACGGATACGATCTTCTGTTTTTAGAGACGATGACTCTTTCCTCCACCTTTCTAATGAGCGCTGGACTTGTCGCGATTGGGTATGGAGTATACCTGGCCATTAAGAGGAGATACGGTTTCCCAGTTATTAGTAAGAAGCACTTCTTGTTGGCTTCCATCCTGTATGGAATTGTCGAAATGCTTGTGACTAAGATGATGATAATAGCGCCGAATGGCTATCCTTATCCACCAGTCCTCGTTTTAGGGTACGGGGAGCCTATGTATGCTCCCGCTGTGACTATTTATGTGCCAGGTATCATTGGGTTTTATCTGTATCCAGTCTCTGTACTGGCTTTGGTTTCATCCTCTGCTCTTTCTGGATACATTTGGGCTTTGATATATAATCAGAAACGGAAAAAACTTGGCTCGTTAACTGCGTTCAGCCTTCTGACTGCGTGTCCGTCCTGTGGTCTATCTGCGTTAGGGTATGTCATATCTTCTACGGTAGTCGCATCCAGCATAATACTGTCCTTTTATAGCCAAATAGCGTTTACTATTGCGTCCTTAGCCATCTTGACTGCCCTATTGGTCTACGTTATTCGTACAACCAACTTATCGTGCAAGTTAGATCTTACCCAGCCAGTTGAAAGAAAAGGTGATCTTAACCCAAGGTAAACGAGGGTTTTCCCTTGTGAAGTTTTTGAGCTATTGTTTATAAACCATGATTTTAAAGTCCTATATGGAAAACCTAACGGTCTTAATTGGCTTGGCCTCACTAATGGTTGCGGTCATAGTGGTGCTTCTCTACTACGTCTCTAAAGTGACCACCAAAGTTGGTACTTTCTTTCTATACTTTGCTTTCTTCATGATGATATTTATGCTTATAGGGGCTTCTGTGTACCTGTTTTCTCCTAGCGAAACGAGTTTGGGAATTGCAGTGGGAATTAACATGGTGTCAATGATTCTTTTCCTCGGTTATTTCTTTGCTGTTGCGGAGAGACTGACTGATAAAGTGACATTCACTTGGTATCACTATTATTCAATCTCCTTGTTGACCGTGATAAATGAGGGGTTAATGGGGCTGACATTTGGGTTGGCCCAATTTGGTGTAGCCCCGTTCTCCTCCCTTGTTTCCGGGATAAACGAGTCGATAAACAGCTACTGGTTTTTCTACCCAATGATGGCGGAGATGTTATCGTTGTATCTAATTTCGCTTTCCAGAGGGAGATCACGCATAGAGCTCTTTCCCTTCATAGGGATCACAGCTTTTCCTCCAGTCATATTTCAGGGGATCCTGATCTGGAAATACTTCTCTATTATAATGGACGTGGGTCTCTCCTTGTTCGGTATATATTTTAAGGGCAGTTGGCGGTACCTATATATACTTGCTGCAGTGGGTTCTTTGAG
This sequence comes from Metallosphaera tengchongensis, assembly GCF_013343295.1. Taxonomy (NCBI): domain Archaea; kingdom Thermoproteati; phylum Thermoproteota; class Thermoprotei; order Sulfolobales; family Sulfolobaceae; genus Metallosphaera; species Metallosphaera tengchongensis. The sequence goes on from NZ_CP049074.1 coordinate 1,228,374, forward strand.
CGCCCTCTATCTACCCTGGATATTTGACGTGGCTGTGATAGCGGGAATGGTAATGTATTACGTAGGTGTTTTTAGAACTGAAAGACTGTCCGGGATAAGATGAAGTGCTCATCAGTAATCGAAGTACTTCTGGATGTCCTTTATCACAAGACTCAGTAAGACGCCGCAGACTGCCAGATCTACCCCTAGGACACCTATGAAGAGCAAGGTATTTTTAACAAATATTATGTCCAGGAAAAGGATTATTGCGAAAAGGATACCTATCTGGATAACATTGACCATTGACCTTAAACCCTCAGTTGGCATTTTCTCACCTAAAGATCTTTCTGGCAAACAACACTATTAAATACGGTATGGTTTCAATCGAAACGAGAAAGGCTATGGGATCCACGACAAACCCCTCCAGAACTGCAAGAATAATGAAATATAGTGTTAACATGAATATAAGTTTTATCTCGGTACTTGTTAGATAAAATAGATCCAACCAAGAAACAAAGTCATTCCACGCTATCCCTAGAACTATCATCGTGAAAACTCCTGCCATTCCCACGGAGTACACTAGCAATCCCGCTATTGAGAAAATTTCAACTATAGGCACCACCGAGTCTTACTCTCTCCAAAAATGAGTTATAATAGTTGATCATAGCTTGAGTCACCGTAGGTTTAACTGATCTTATTGAATCAACGAGGTCCTCAAAGGTAATCTTGGAAACTTTATTTTCCTTCACCCCTCTTCTTATGGCAAGGAGCACTGCCTTATTTACAACACCCCTTATATCGGCAGGGGTGAAGTTTTCAGAGACTTTAGCTAAGTAAGAGAAATCTATTTTCTCATCGAAGGGATGTCTCGTTACCATCTTCTGGAACATCACCTTCCTGGTCTCGTAGTCCGGGGCAGGAACGTAAACCAGCTTCTCTAGCCTTCCAGGTCTAATGATTGCCGGGTCAATTATATCTGGTCTGTTGGTAGCTGCCATAAAGATTACCCTCTCCTTACGGGTCGCGACTCCGTCCATTTCCGTGAGCATTTGGCTCAAAGCCCTATCCGTAACCCTGTTGGGATCTGAACCCCTCACTGTCGCTATTGCATCTATCTCGTCAAAGAAGATCACAGTTGGGGACGCCTGTCTCGCTCTCTTGAAAACTTCCCTTATTGCTCGCTCCGTTTCCCCTACCCACATGTTCATCAGTTCTGGACCGCTGACTGCTATGAAATTGGCTCCGCTTTCATGTGCAACGGCCTTAGCTAGCATGGTCTTCCCTGTGCCTGGCGGTCCGTATAGCATTACCCCTGTTGGGATCTCAGCCCTCATTTCATCATAAAGGTTGGAGTACTTTAGAGGCCACTCAACGACTTCCCTAAGTTCTTGCTTTACCTGGTCCAGCCCTATAATGTCCTCCCACGTTACGTTCGGGATCTCCACTCTGAACTCCCTTAGTGCTGAGGGCTCAATGTTCTTCATGGCATCCATAAAGTCGGTCATAGTCACTTTCGCTTCTTCTGGGTTGTTCACCCTCCTTAACGCTCTCATGGTAGCTTCTCTGACGAGAGCCTCAAGATCAGCCCCAACGAAACCGTTGGTCATGGACGCTATCTGTTCAAGGTTAACGTCTTCCGCAAGGGGTATCCTCCTAGTATGTATCTTTATGATGTCTAGCCTAGCTCTTTTATCAGGAACGGGAATTTCAATTTCTCGGTCAAACCTTCCTGGTCTTCTCAACGCAGGGTCAATCGCATTGGGCCTATTGGTTGCACCTATAACTAGTAGACCCCCTCCAGAGGACACCCCGTCCATAAGGGTCAAAAGCTGTGCCACAATCCTCTTGTCAGCCTCCCCGTTAGTCACGTCTCTATTGGGAGCTATTGCATCTATCTCATCAATAAATACCATTGAGGGGGAGGACTTTTCAGCTTGTTCGAAGATCTCTCTCAATCTCTTCTCGCTCTCCCCATAGTACTTTGATCCTATTTCTGGCCCACTTATGAAGAAGAAGTTAGCCATTACCGAGTTTGCAAGGGCCTTAGCTATCAGGGTTTTACCTGTCCCTGGGGGTCCATAGAGGAGTACACCCTTTGGAGGACGAAAGCCAAAAAGTCGCGTGACCTCAGGTTTAAGTAGTGCTATATCAATGATCTCTTTAAGGGAAGCTATTTGTTCGGTCAGGCCTCCAATATCGTCCAGTGACACTAGGGGGATATTTTTCTGTGTCTGTTTGATGATCTCACCTGTGATCTCTATCTCAGTCTCACCCACTATCATGCCTACTTCCACTCTCGGTTCATAGGAGGCTACGACGAATTCGCCCTGTTTAGTCGAAAGAGGGATCCCCCTAGAAACTGGTACACTTCTCAGTTCCAGGTTTAATCTCCTAGTGTCAAACGTCTTTTGAGATGAAGGCGCTAGAACTACGGAGCTCAAAGGGACTGGTTCTATCTTTCTAACCACGACCTTCTCTCCATTTCTCACACCTATGAACCTTAGAACGTCATCGTGCACTGTAATTCCACCTGTGTTTTCCCTGTCCTCCTGGACAAGCAGAGGGAACATTTTATTTCCGATGATCGCTATGGTGTCACCGTAACCCAACCCCTTGCCCTTCATTATATCTGGGTCTATGAGACACACGTTCCTACTCTTGACTTTTCTTGTCCCACTAAATAACTTAATGAAGAATTCGCTAACCATCCCTTACCTAAGAAACTATGGGACTTTAGGGATAAAAAGCTTCATTCAGGGAGTTTTTATGCCCAAAATTAATTGAAAGGACATTGGTCTGCAAAATACGGATTAATCCTGTAAATAAATATCTATTACTAGTTAAAACTAGGTTTCCTAAACTTTTCCTGAAGGACATATGCTTGTCAAGAGAACTGTATGTTGAATAAGAATAAATAGTAGATCGTTAGTATATAACAGATTCCTCATAATTTCCTCATAATTTAAACAGATGACTAAAACTACGTCTAAATATGTTTAAAGATTTGCTAGCTATTTGGAAGAAATTTATAATTATAATTACATTATTTGTTCTATGAGTTATACAAAGTTTAAATAATTTAATAACAAAGTTACACTAAGTTAACAAATTATAGAAATCTTTTTAAGGGGGGAATACTACAGAGAGAACACCATGTTGTGTGTAAATATGTTTAATCATGTTAAAATACACATAAAAGTGGTGATATGATGCAGAAGATGGAGTACAAGGTTACGGAGAAGGTGAGGCGATATGAAAGAAAATTTAATTTTTATACTGCACTAGCTACAATCTTCACTGGAATATTTACATGGATTTCCGCTATTTTAAAGCAAGTTTTGATGATAGAGACAGGAATCCTTCTCTTCACGACCGCTTTAACTATCCTAGCGGTGAATCTTGTCGTGGACATAAAAGTTAAGTCCCACTCCAACTCTTGGGTATACGCTACTCCACCTAGGGAGATTTTAAAGTCGGCTGACAGGATAGGTAAGGAACTCTGTGAGCATAGACCCTCTCTCCTTGAAGGGAACAACCCCATAAGCAGACTGGTGTCCAAGATCTTTAAGAAGAGTTGGGCACATTTTGCTATTATTCTCCCAAGTTTTGTCATTTTCTATGTCGTCATGGCTACAGGTCTAATAGGGTATCAGAAGCTAGGTCCAGCGGGAATTTCTCTAGTTAATTTCGCGTCGGATATAAGTTGGCTCTTCTGGTTCCCCCTCCTATGGCTACTGACTTGGTTAGCAAATGGACGCGCCTGGTGCCAGACCTGTCCCTTCAGCGGGCAAGCGGAGTGGGTTCATAGGCTTCACCCTTGGAAGAAGATGAGCAAGAAACTAGGCCTCAATCTGAGGTGGCCCATCAAGTACAGTACCATCTTTTATTCAGCGGTAGGTTTCTCGGTTCTAACCTGGATGGAAGAATTCTATGGCATAGGGGGGCCTGGAGTTCCTGAGCTGACCTCTGTGGTGTTGATATATATAGGAGCGCTGGAGCTCTTCATAAGCTTGCTATTTCAGGATAGAACGTTCTGCAGGACAATCTGTCCACTCAGCGCCCCACTGGCTGTGACCACCACGATATCTCCATTGGGGACCTTTAGGGCTAAGAACCCGGAAGTATGCAAGGCTTGCACCACTAAGGACTGTATGAGGGGCAATGAAAAGTATCACGGTTGCCCGTGGTTTGCCTCCCCAGGCAGCAAAGAGAACTCCCCGATGTGCGGTCTTGCCTCGGACTGCTATAAGGCTTGCCCACATGAGAACATAGACTGGCAGGTAAAGAGATTCCCATGGTTAAGCGACCTCTCCTCAGGGAAAAAGAGGTTTGACTTTGCGTTAACAGTTACGTTGCTTACTGGAGTTGTATTATTCCAATTCCTGAACGCCCTTCCAGTTTATTCCATGATCGACGGATTCCTGAATTCAGTGACTGGTTGGGCTAACTTCGCCCAGTACCTTGTACCTGGTCTAGGAAAGTTTGGGTATTCCACTGACGGTTATCCCAACCCATTGGACTATTTCGCCATAAACTTGGTTCCTATAATTGGAGTAATTTTGGCAGCCAAGTTTGAGGAAAGGAGAGGGGTGCCATTAAAGTGGGGGTTCACTACCATATCATATGCGCTGATCCCTGTGTTTGCAGCGTCAATCCTAGTGAGAAACCTGCCTAAGTTCCTAGGTGGTTCTCCCCTGATACTAAACGAGATATTAGATCCTACAGGTGCAGGAATGCACAACAGTGCGATTTACTCTACCTTCTGGGGGTCATTCCTCCACTCCCTAGGCAACGATCCCCTCCACGCGTCTGCGGCCTGGTGGGTACTCCTGGTCATGGAGGCTGTGATGGCTTTTGGGATCTACTTGGGAATAAGAGCGTCTAACATGCTTGCGGAGACTGACGGGGTTAGCAAATGGACGTACTATGCAGTGGTCCTTGGCTTTGGCGTAACCTTCATGTTGGTCACGTACTGGATGTCGTCTCCTGCGAATCCGGCCCTACCTTTCTATAATCCCTACCTAGGAAACGTGGTTTACAACCCGTTGCAGGCTTCTCCACCGTTCTGAGGTGATAGTATGGAACCCATAGTCTTGATTGATGTTGACAGGTGCGTCGGTTGCTACATGTGCCAAAGGGCTTGCGCGCTAGCCCAATGCATAGAGATAAATGAGTTCACAAGATTTGCTGAGGTAGTCAGACCTGAGGACTGCACAGGTTGTATGGCTTGCGAAAGGGCTTGTCCATACAACTGCATTGAGGTACTCAGTGAGGGAGTTGACGTTTCAGCAAGGGCTAAGGTAACGTTGTCGAGAGTGAGGCGGTACATGAATAAGAGGTTGAGGACTGTCTTCTCAACTACCACGGTTAAGGAGGGGGCCATGATTATGACCAAGGAGAACATAGGCTCACTGCTCATATGGTCGGATAAGCTCAAGATAGCTACAGAGACTGACATCCTGAACGCCTGGTACACGGGAAAGGAGAATGAGCTACTTGTAGCTTTCTCTCATGAGGCAGTTACGGTAGAGGGTAGAGCTACTGTACAAGAAGCACTGGAGGTCATGATAAAGAAGGGAATAGGCCATCTTCCAGTTCTGGAAAGAGGGAAACTGGTGGGAATGCTGTCCATAAGGGACGCATTGAGGGCGTCCTCTGTTACATCGCCAGTTAAGGACCAGGGAATATTTCCCATTAATCCAAACGGGAAGGTGAGGGAATTCGTCAAGACCTGTCCAGTACTCCAGAATCCAACCAACGAAAAGGTCTTAGTCACACTCAGGGAGCACGGTCTAAAGGCCCTATTGGTTAGAGATAACGATAGGGTAGGTCTAATTTCCGTGAGAGATCTGACCAAGGCCCTCGCCCTAGGAAGGTCGCTAAAGGATCACGCTGAGCCAAGGTGGGTTAAACCCATTTCTGCGGAGGAGTCGATCTCTAAGGCCATTGCTATTATGATGGAGCATAACATCAGGAACATGCCGGTGATAGACGGAGAAGAATTGAAAATTCTAAGCGTCAAGGAGATAGCTAAACATGCAATCTGGATCACTGCCCCTGAGAGAGGGGCATAGAAAAAGTAGACCTTTTAATTTTAAAGTTACTATATTTTAAACTTATCTAGAAAAATATTTTAAGATATAAAGTTTTCTCCGTTTACGGATATGACATCTCTATGTCCTTATTGACTGGAGAGTTTCCTGAAGTAACCCTAAAAACCTCCGAGCATCTTCCCGTTAAGCTAATCAAAAATCCATGATAAAGAGAACGCAAACCTCGCCCTTAGGGCGGGGAGGAGGTCAGATGAAGCTCAAATGTAGACAATCCGATGGAACAGGCCGTCCTTTACGGACGTGCTCTTCGCGTTATGGACGTTCATACCTCCTCCAATGGCAGGTGAGATCTTAATCGTTACGCTAACCTTAAGTTATACTCGTCTTGAGATGACCTCAAGAGTCCTCAACTATGCACTCCAACTGCTGGGATAACGTCTTTCAGTACAGGATTGTATCTTAGACAAGTTGAATGTTGATATGGAAGGTCCATGAACTGGAAGGTAGGGAGAAAGTGCTGGGAGATGGAGGGATATTCCCTCACCCTTTAGGGTAGGGAAAGGATCCAGTGGCGGTATGTCTTTAGGAGACTATTCCTGTCTGAAAACTCTCTTTGTCTTTGGATTCATATTCCTCCTCTATCATCATTCTGATAGCCTTCCTGAATAATTCGCTTCTTTTCACCTGGGCGGTCGTCAGGTATTTTTCTATTTTACTATCTAAATCGTCTGGAATCTTCAGTGTCAGAATAGTTAACTCAGAAGAGCTAATCAAATCGTCTATAGGAATGTTCTCGTCGATGATTCTTTCAACTCTTTTCCTTATTTCCGAGGAAAGAGATGTTTTCCTCCTCCTCACTATTTCCCACGCCTGCTCAGCCAGACTTTTTTCAACCTTAAATGACCTTACCTTCATTCAGGAAAGTTTTAGTTTTGTAGATAATAAATTTTTGTTTAATTATACAAAGCAAGTTGATATCTTTGAATATTTCTAAGTATAATTCAAAAAACATATTTGTGTAAAATCTCCATACACGTTAGGGTAAGTCTCTTACTTTGTCCTCCTTCTATTTATCATATTAGTTATAAAATTTTACATAAAAACAAGATTCCGTAAGGGGGATGTTATCCAAAAAGCTGAATAACGCACCGATTAGAAGATGCTTAGTTTCCCCCTAAAGTCTTCAGGGAAAATATCCTTAGGGAGATATGCCGTTACTATCCAATTTGGCACATCTACGACTTGACTTACCTTCAGATCCACCGCTACGCTGGCCAGCATATATGCTTCCACCGGGCTCATGAAGCGGGATAAGATCGAGATAATCCCTTTCACTGCTTTTTTGCCTGCCTCCCAAAGGTTATGGTCAATTCCTGGATAGGCGAGATATTCCCTATAGTCCGTCTCTTTCACGGAAGGACTCTCAAAGATAGGTTGTTGAAGCCCTTTACCCTTGTGTAGCGTTACTCTCAGGGTTACGTCTATTGGTGCCTCTATGGCAGTCCCGCAGACTTCCCCATCTCCCTGAGCCAAATGTGTATCACCTAAAGAAAGGAGTGCTCCCTTAACGAAAACCGGAAGGTAAAGCCTGGACCCCTTTCCCAAGTGTTTAATGTCCATATTTCCTCCATTTTCCCTTGGAGGTATTGTACTGAACTTACCCGGTGAGGGTAATGCAGTGCCGATGACACCCGGAAAGGGATAAAGCGGTATCTTAACCGAGGTCACATCTCCAAACTTAGCCTCAGCGTACTCTCTCACTTTCCATATTTTTAAAGCGGGACCGGCTAGGTCTATCGGCGTTGTATACTGGTCGTTAGCTAAAAACCCAAAACCTGGTAGCACGCCGGTCCAACCCCACCCCTTATGTTGGAGATCTAAGAACTCGATTTCTAACGCGTCGCCTGGTTCCGCATTTTGGATCTCGATAGGTCCTGTAAGGGGGTGGATTCTTGAGAAGTCCAACTTTAGTAAATCTGAGGCTGTGGAACTAGGAGTAACCTGGCCGTCCGAAGCTTCCTTAGATTCAACCTTAATGACATCTCCTGACTTAATTGAGAAAACTGGTGGGAGAGAGTTGTCCCATTTGTTATGGGACAGCCTTGAATGGATTGTATACATGATGATAAGAAGAATCACAGGGAAATAAAATCTAGGTTATCCTCGTCCTCCGACAACGTGATTACATCAGTCAAGTCTCACCTCGTCTCGCCCTATAGGGCAAGACTTACCTAGCTATGCAATGGGATACTACGGAGCAATTCAACGGAAACGTAGCTCTTCTGTTACGTTAGGAAGTTAGACTCTATCTCATGCAGTACCGCAGACTACAGTACTGGATTGGATGGCAAGCTAAAAAGCGCGGTCTCAAGGTAATCTACGTCGACCCACACTTCTCCTTCACCTCATGGCCTAAGTGCGGGAATAAGATGGAAGAAACAGGACATAGGTACCTCAGTTGCCCTTGCGGTTATGAGATCGATCATGACTTCATCGCAGTCATGAACCTTTATGGGAGGCGTTGTCTGAGCCTCTCGACTGCCCCTCAAATGAGAGATGTAAATCCGAATCGATAAGGGGAACCCTTGCTTTTAAGGTGAGGAGGAAGTCAGAGATTATTTAACAAGTTAGAAGGACATTCGGGCTAGGTTAATTTAAGCCCGTCTAAAATACCAAAAACCGATCGTCTCTTAAGAAACTACGGTGCTAATCTCGGATCCTTGTAATATGACTTGTCCGAGTAGCTCCTCAAGAGGACGCGTGTTTTCGGTGTCGACTACCACGTCAGACGGGGAGAACACCTCAAAATAACGCCATTGCCTCAAACTCTTGAACTTGACAGCTATAAGCGCGTGACCCTCTAGAGGAAACATGGAGACGAACCTTAAGATCTTGTCTAACTGGATTGATCTTACCTTAACCTTCCTCTCCCAGGTACTCTTAACCTCTATTGACAGAAGTACACTACCCCTCACTGCAAACACGTCTGGCAAAGGGTTCCCAGAAGAATTTGAAGTCGGTATCCTCACCGAGTTGTATCCAGCGTTTCTTAGGATGGATACCAACTCTCTCTCAGCGTTCCTACCTACATCCTTATTCATGAGTAAATCTGAGTGCGGAATAGCAAATAAGGGAGAGGGCACTTCACACAAACTTCACACCGCTCCGCTGATCCTCCCTCAATATCCTGTCCACCGTTACGAGGGTTATTATCATCACTGGGAGGGCTGCTACCAAGGCTGAGGAGGCGAGAAGTCCCCAGTTCAACGACTGATCTCCTATAGCGTCTAAAGCGTAGACCGTGATTGTGAGAGCTCCCTCAGGAGGAAACCCCATGTTGAAGGGGGTATTGGCGAATATTAGAGGATAGAAGAGCAGGTGCCAGTTAAAGACAAAGGAAAGGAGAAATACCGTGAAGAGGGTCCCCTTAGAGAGGGGGAAAACTATCCTAGTGAGCTTTCTTCTTATGCCAAAGACCTGCGCTGCATCCTCGTATGCCCTTGGGAAGTCCAGATAGTAATTGTAAAATATCCAAGTAGCGAAGGTCGCCGTGAATATTGGGGTGGATAGGATCAGGGCCCACCAGGTGTTAATTAATTTTATTGAGGAAAAAAGAATGTATAGAGGAATTATAAACGATGCTGCAGGTAAAGAATAAAGGTAAATCGAGAGAAACAAAATCCAACTCATACCTTTCCTAGCAGACTCATAGGACGCAGGTAATGAGAGTAAAACTGTCATGATAGAGGCTGATATACCTACGACCGCGCTCGTCACCAGATAAGGCACCGACCCAGAGAGTGCAGACACGAAGTAATTGGCAGTAAGGCCCGTGGGGAATAGAATTGGTGGGGAGTGGAAATCTAGACTTGCGTTTCTGAAGGCCACCAGGAGCATCCAATAAACGGGGAAGTCTAAAAGGAATATTACAACTCCTGTTAAGCCCAACACTAATGCCTTGAAGGCTTTGTCATGGATCTTTATCTCGAAGGACGGGAGGTACTTTTTCCTCCTGGACCTGAACAGGAATATCAATGTCAATGACGGGAGAGTAGCCATTAACCCTAGTATTGCAGCTACAACTTCTCCTCCAGAGAAGTTCCCGCTCAGGAAAATTTCATCGAACACTAAGAGGGGTAGCGTTGTGGAGGAATACCCAGGGCCCCCCTGTGTCATTACGTAAGGAAGGTCGAAGTTCCCCATGGCTAGGACAAATTGGAGTAGAAACGAGATCCAAAACGCCTTTCCCACCATCGGTATGGCTATCTTACTGTAGTATTGAGATAGGGATAAGCCATCCATTAGGGAAGCCTCCTTTATCTCCTTACCAATGGACTTCAGGGAAGAGACTATGACTAAAAAGGAGACGGGGATGGATGACCAAACGCTCACTCCGGTAACAGCCCAAATGGAAGTACTGCTCAAGTAAAGCGGGTCAAAGGGGACGTGGAACAAGTAGGAGAACCAGCCGTACTTGCCGTAGAGGCTAATGGTCCATATCAGGGCTGAGGAAGTGAAGGGTATGGTGTAAGGTAACATAACCAGAAGGGAGGTAAATCTTGACCCCTTCCTCATTATATCAACGGAGACACCTAAAAGTAAACCTATGAGTGACGAGAGTAGGGCCGTAAAAATAGCGAAAATCAGGGTATTGACTATTATTTCATATACCGGAATTAACCTAAAAATAGAGAACGCAGTCTTAAGGTTGACCCCCAGGAGGAAGAATGCGCCGAAAAAGGGAATAACTCCAAATAGCGTAACGTAAGTCAAGTATGGGAGATTGTACTTCATGAGTTCCAAGGCCCCGAAATTTTTTTGAATTTGAACCTAATTTCTTGCCCAATTTTTAATCTCTTGTGGTGGAAGGCCCTTATCTCCTCGTCGGCGAAGTAGACGTAAACGAGGTATCTGTCACCCCAGAATTCCACATCAGTAATTTGACCCTTTAGATCACCATCTCCTATTTCCACGTCCTCTGGTCTTACCCCTATCTTACCCTCAAGACCTACGATCTTGCCGTCTATTATGGATGTGGGTGGATTCCCGAAAAATGAGGCCACGAATTCGCTCTCAGCGTTAGAGTAAACCTCTTCTGGAGTTCCGACCTGGATTATTTTCCCGTTGTTCATGACGGCAACCCTGTCTGCTAAGGCCATGGCCTCGATCTGGTCGTGGGTCACGTAAAGTGTAGTCACGTTATTCTCCCTCTGCACTTCTCTGATTAACTTCCTAGCGGAAATCCTCTGAATGGCGTCGAGGTTGGAAAGAGGCTCATCCATAAGGAAGACCCTAGGTCTCTTTATCAATGCCCTAGCTAGGGCAGCTCTTTGTTGTTGTCCCCCTGACAGCTCTGAAGGGTACCTCCCCAATAAGGCATCTATCTTTAGTCTACTAGACAGTTCCTCAACTCTTCTTAGAATTTCCCTCTTGTCTAACTGATTTTCCACAGGCATAACTATGTTCTCTAACACGGTCTTGTGAGGATAAAGGGCGTAATTTTGGAACACCATTGCCACCTCCCTTTTATGGGGAGGCACCTCCGTAACGTCCCTTCCTTCCAACAGTATGTTCCCTGAGTCTACCCTTTCAAGTCCTGCTACAGCTCTCAACAGGGTAGTCTTACCTGATCCAGATGGTCCTAAGATCACAAAAAATTCTCCCTTTTCTATTTTCAGGTTTATCTGGTCCAGGGCTTTCAACTTATCATACTGCTTGGTAACTGATCTGAGCTCTACGCTCAAGCTCAGGCACCATAGTAACTTTCGACTGAGGTCATCCACTGTTCAGCAGCTGTCTGTAGGACCTGAGTAGCGTTTGTGTTCTGCCCAGTTAGGTAGTTATATACCTGGCTGTTGAAGTCGCTTATTAGGGAGATGTAGGTTGGGGGTATATTCGGTGGATTAGCCCACGCATTTAACGCAGCGTGATAAGTTGCGTTCAACCATTCCCTTTGGTAAGGCGGAATTGATCCGTTATTTATCAGGTCCTGGAATGCCTGTTGGCTTGCAGGGAATTTGCCGAACTTCAGGAATCCTAACTCCTGGATCTGGGGTGAAACCAGGAACTGTAGGAACTGCTCTGCAATTTGGGGATGAGTTGAATACTGACTGACACCTAGGAAATCTGTTCCAGTTTCTGCATATCCACCAGGGAGAGGAGAGAGGGAGATGTCCTGAGCCACGGAGGAGTTGAGATATGAAAGTTGACTGGTAAAGAGGAACGCTCCTGCAGATTGTGGAACAAATTCTGGGAGATTATCGTAGCTTATCTGCAGCTGCGAAGGGGACGGTTCGTACTTAACTAGGTTGGCATAGGTCGCCAATGCCATAGCCCCAGCGGTGGAGTTGAAGGATGTGACAGGGAACTTCATTCCGTTTGGTATGAACCCCGTGAACATAATGTTGAAGCCAGGTACTCCTCCAGTGGTACTTCCTGATACGGAGCTGTCCCTGGCGTAATACCAGCCGTATACAGCAGGGAAGGCGTCTATTATCCCGTGTGATACGTGGTCGTCTATCAGAAACCCGTATTGAGTAACGTGATTGGAAGTCAGGAACTGATCAGCCATTATAACGTCAGTCCAGTTCTGCCATGTCAGCGGGTTGAACGAGACGTGGTATTGGCTCTGAAACTCTTGGGCTAAGGTTTGATTATAGAAAATGGAATTCCTAAAGGCCATAAGGTACACTGCTGTCTCGTAAACTACACCCACAGTTTCCTCCTTCCCAGTGCTCACGTTATAGATTACTCCTCCGAAGTCCTCTTGAGGTCCTATCAGCCCGGACAGGTTGAAGTCATTGAGAGGTAAAAGGTAAGGAGAAACCCTTTGGGCTGAAGTCGATGTGAAACCTATGATATCATACTGGGTGGAGTGGGCCTCAAGCGCTGTTAATTCCTTATTAATATATTCGCTAAATGGAAACTGAATCACTTGGACGTATACGTTTGGATGTTCCTCGTGAAATAACTGACCTGCATATTGAATAAATTGAGCAGATTGACCTGAGAAGGTGACAACGGTAATGGTTACATTCGACGTTGTGGGAGGAACCGTAGAGGTTGTAGTGTTTGTGGGACTTGTGACATTTGAGGGAGTGGAGGTGTGCGGACGCTGGTTTAGTTCAATGACAGTAACTGCAGCAATGATTATTACTACAACTACGACTACTCCTACTATCTTACCAGAAATGCCTTTCATGGGAGAAATAAATCATCCTGAGATTAAAAAGCTGGCAGTTTTCCTTAAAATTGATACCCAATAATTTAAAATTATATTGAAATCTACCAAGGATATGGAACCGTCATCGAGGAATTTCATGCTAAAATATGTTTGTATGTGTCAATCTTTCTATGGGATTTGTTGAGTACCCATAATTTAAACAAATTAGTAAAGTCTTATGTCCATTCAGGAAGCTACGAAACATTCGGGAAGCGAGGAAAAAGGTTAACTTACGAACTTAGATCACTTTTCACTGGTCAGCAATGTAAGGGTGACTACAACTATCAATATAATGTCTAATACAAATGTACCAAGAACAAAAGAGTTTATCGCTGGTAACGGCTTTCCCAGTATTGGTGCAGGGTATATCCTCGACTCAGTCAAAAGTAAGTAGTTGATCCAAGTTAAGATCAGGGTAGGGATATAAAGTAATCTAAGCCCTATTAACAAAATTGCACCTCCCACTAGAAATAGCACAGCATCTAAAATGAAAAAATAGCTCACAAGTGGTAGAAATTTAATGAGCGTTGTAGACAAGTAAAAGTGAATGATGGCCCATATCACCATTAGGGCTCCACCTAGGAACCTCAATGGCTTATGTATACTGGATACGTTGCTCATAAACAGAGTTTCACGAGATCTATAAATATACTTTTTCCCAAATGCTCTTTAATTCTAAGAGAGTATATTATTATTAATTTATTTTCATTAACATAAAAAATAACTGACAAAACTTAAAAATAGGAAAGGGACTAGGTGTTATCCCCACGTGTAGCCTCCAGAGGAACCAGAACTTCCGCTAGAGGAGGAACCAGATGAGCTCGAACTACTGGAACTGCTCGAGGTGTTTGATGTCCCGCTAGAGTAAGAACTCGTATGAGTATTCGTTGAGGTTGTAATTGAAGAGTGATGAGCGAGCGCCATTCCCATAAAAGTCCCTCCAATTATAAGTACAAGGACTGTTAGAGCCAAAACGCCTATCTTAATCCCAGAAAGCTTTACCACTTAATTTCACCATTAATGTAACTTATTTAGCGATATTTTATACTTTTACCCAAATCCACTTCACTGGAGAAGCCCTTTACTTAAGCTGGTACTATTGAATTTAGTTTTGGAATTGGATATGCTGGCTGTCTTTTTAAGTGATGTACGGGTGAGTTATCCTGTGGCCGTGGTAAGCAGTTTCAGTGAGACTATTAAGTATATATAACTCCGTACTGACATTTTTGTAAAATGCCGGATGTGGGTATATATCCCGAAAGGCTTGCATATGGACAGCCCAAGATGTGCGGGTTCCACTTAGACCACACCTCGTCTAGGTAGGTTAGGGTTACCGGTAATGGGGCGGAGGAGGGTGAAGGAAAACCCGCTTGACTCCCGTGAAGCCCAGGGGGTGAGGGTTGATATCAAGTATGAGATCCGATGAAACCGAAACCCCGCATTGTTGTCAATCTTAGATTCCATCTGACCTCCTCCTCATCCTAAAGGATGGATCCTGTCTTCTCCTTGTCGTTGTATCAATAATAATTGTACATCTTTCTTGGAATATCTCTAAAACTGGAAGGGTGAAGAACAATATCTGTATTAGTTTTCGTATTTTCATGAGAAAACTTATGGTGAATTTTTAAATTTGCTTCACTTAGTATAATATATGTTTTTGATAGAGTTCTTGGGGCTTAAGGGAGGGGTGGGAAGGTCTACCTTGTCTGCTCTTTTGGCACTTGGATTGGCTGAGAAGGGTATGAGGGTATCTCTAATAGATTTGGATCCATTGGGTTATAGTTCCCACCTTTTGGGAGTAAGGGAACCAAATCTGTCCCATAATTCTACGGAGGAAATACAGTTTCAAGGGGAAATAAACGTAGGGAGGGGTAGTGTGAATGTGTTGAAAATCTTCGGTCATGTGGGACTATGGAATTTGCTCAAGAGTCTTCCCAGAGAAGAAATTCAGCAAAGGCTCGAACATTATCTGAAGGTAACTAAGAACACAAAGTACGTAATAACCGATAAGTCACAATTTACTGGAAATACGAAAATAGTTCAGGATATTATAACTGAATCATTAAATCAATTTACAAAGAAGAGACTTTACATTACCGACTCCAACAGCATCAACTTGGAGTTAACAGCGAAATTAGTTAACGAGGACATCGACCCCTTTGGCGTTATTATTAACATGGTTCCTCCTTTTCCATCAGCGATGGAAAAAGCAAGGGAAGTCGCTTCTCTTTTTAAAGGATTAGTAGTAGTAAATCCCTTTATTGAATCCTTGTTTAATGTAGATTCCCTATCAACGGATCTTATCCCTGTTACTATTCGCAAATTGATTGGATTTTTAGATAGTCCCGCCCCTGATCTCCTAGTAATAATGCCCGATATGGAGTAGAGCCGTGATAAAATAACGGTAGACTTCGTGGGACGGAGAGGAGGTCAGAAAAATGGTCAAAGCTAACCATCTAGGGTTAAGAGTAGGGTCAACTTTAAGAAACGTATAAGTGGACCATTAGAACTATCCTTAATGACTAGAACATACTACAAATTCCTAGCAAGGCTAGACAACCGGAAAGAATACTTACCTCTCTTGGTAACATTAATATATGCAAATATGTGACAAGAAAGTTTCGAAGATAGGTTTCGGTACGTGGAAAATAGGTGGAGGTTACTGGAGTTCAGATTCAACTCGAGACCAATACTGGGTGGATCTTCTCAAATATGTCGTGGAAAAGGGTATAAACGCCTTTGATACAGCAGAGATGTATGGTGGAGGGCACACCGAAGAACTAGTGGGTAGAGCCTTGAAAGATTATGATCAGGAGGAAGTTTTTGTGATTACTAAGGTATGGAACAATCATCTCTCATACGACGATGTTCTCAAATCCGCAAAGGCAAGTTTAAGGAGGTTAGGGCTGAAGTACATAGACCTCTATCTCATTCACTGGCCTTCCCCCTCTGTACCGTTGAGGGAGACCATAAGGGCAATGGAAAAGCTTGTGGACGAAGGGGTTGTCAGATGTATAGGGGTAAGTAACTTTAACGTTACCTTGGTTCAAGAAGCCATGGAATCCACTTCTAAGTATCAAATTATGGCAGACGAAATAGAGTACAGCTACGTGAAGAGGGATCCGGAGGAGGAACTTTTGCCTTATCTTGAGAAGAACAATATTAACGCAATAGCCTATTCACCGTTGGGGCGAGGCGAGATAACTAAGGTAAAGCCTTTATTGGAGATCTCTAGCAAGTACAAAGTTTCCACAATCCAAGTGGGCCTTAACTACGTTTCGAGAAGGGCATTGCCAATACCTAAGGCCTCAACGAAATCTCACGTTGATGATATAGCAGGGGCTCTCAAGTGGGACCTTACGGATGAGGATTACAAGTTTTTAGTTAATTTGGAGATATAGAAAAAAAGTAATTGAATCAAATTCATTATATTGTCTGAATATTGTTCATTATATTGTTTGCATATTATCTACAAGTCGTCTCAGATAATCTTGTTTTAACTGTCAATCGACACGAATAAGCAGTTCTAGTTGACACTATACAGGTCAATCCCTGGGGAAACAACTAGAGTGGATCTACAGAGACGGAAAAACCTCTTAAAAACTTTCCACTTTATAAATCAAGCCTTTAGGGCCTGTTCGAGCTGTTTCAGGTTCTCTTTGTAAACCTCGTAGAAGTCCTTCATGGCAGCGTTCAAGTGCCATCTGTCCTTCTCATCAAGGAGGCTCTCAAGAGATGGACCTATGCTGGCCCCGACCACTGTGGGGGCACTCACGTGTATTATCTCTCCCTCATATTCCTTGGGAGTAGCTATGCTCATTACCCTGTTCTCCCCAAGAGAGACTGACTTAATGATGTCAGCAATTATAGTTCCGGGACCCCAGGTAGTCCCTCCAATTACCCTTATGATTTCACCTGGGATCTTCTTGACGTAGTCGCTTACCTCATCCTTATTCAGGTTGTATTTCTCCACAGGTTCTCGGTTCACCTTTACGGTGCTCCAAAGTACAACAGCGTCCTCTCCGTGCTCCCCGCCAACAAAACCATCCACCCGGGTAACAGGTACCTTCAATTTTTTAGCGATAAAGGATCTCATTCTCATGGTCTCCACTTGGTCGCCCGCACTTATGGTAAACTGTTTAGAGAACTTCATGAAGACTGAAGCCATCATGTCCACCGGGTTTGCCACCATTAGGTAGATTGCTCCAGGGTTCTTCTGTGGTAACTTCTGGGCTAGATCCATCATTATTTTGGCGTTGTCCACGAAGAGGTCTCTCCTACTCATCCCTGGCTTTCTAGGTTTTCCAGCCGATATCACTACCATATCCATTCCAGCTACGTCGTCAAGGGAGTTAGTTCCGAGCACCTCAATCTTAATCCCTTTGGTGGCGAAAGCGTGCCTAAGCTCATGTTCGTACTTCTCTGGAAGTTCTGGAATAATATCATAAATTATAGCTTCGTCCACAGCACCACTAACCATGGCAGAATAAGCGATTGTCTGTCCTATTTTTCCAGCTCCTATAAAACCTACCTTGCTCATTCTTTCACATGATTAATGTGATATTACTTTTATAAAAACTTACGGTCTTAAGTATATATGATAATAGTAAAGTCTAGAGTGTGAGGAACCTCATGCAATTCGATAATGTAGATTTTGAGACACCATATCTCTCAGGTTACACATTTTTAAGAAATGGAAAAATATGCTGGTTATTTTTATTTCTCTTTTCGGAGATCATAGCTATCATATCCTTAGTTTCTAATGGAATGAGTTTAGGAACACAAGACTCAACTCTCATATAATTCTACTGATATCTTAAGTTTAATTAAAAATTTTAATTAATAAATCTCCCTAATATAAAACCATGGACGTTTCCTTAAAGTGTTATATTCAATTTCTGCAGAAAACTTAGTTTACCATCCAAACCTTCTGATAAGATTTTAATAGTTGTCCTCAAATTGTCTCTCACCATGAGACAAAATTTAGCCCCATTGCTATTATTTGTAATAATATTTTCAATAATACCTATATCCACCATAGGTTCATTAGCATCAAGTTCTAAACCTAACTACTTCAACGTCACCTTCGTCGAACAGGGGCTTCCCTCTGGAACTTCCTGGTCGGTCAACTTCAACGGTACTGTGAAAAACTCGACAAGTAACGAAATCACATTCAGTGTCCAGGGCCCATCGTACCTTCATTATTCCATTCCCGATGTGGGAAAACTTATTCCTACCCCCTCCTCAGGTTACGTCTTCGTTAATTCCTCCACAACGGTAAACGTCAGTTTCTCTCCACCTTTCGTTAAGATAGTCCTAGGAAAGCCTGAGGCAAAACTTCAGAGCACTGGACAGGTGGTGAGTGAACTTCAAACAGGTCAAACCTACGAGGTTGGAGTGGAGATCCAGAATCAGGGAAATACAAATACCCTAGTGACGGTCAATGAGACCATAATACTTAACGGAAGATCAGTCACATCAGTCACACCTTTAGAGGGATTAGCGGCTGGAGCTTCAACATTCTTGGGTTTTCAATGGACCCCTTCGCAGAACGGGGTTTACGACTTCCAAGTGACGGTTTCAGCAACGCCGAACATCACGGAATCTGCTTCATCATATCTTTACGTTGGCCAAACTCCTACAACTGTAACAAGTTATAACGTCACCTTCGTCGAACAGGGGCTTCCCTCTGGAACTTCCTGGTCGGTCAACTTCAACGGTACTCTTAAGAGTTCTCAATCAAACCAAATAACATTCCAGGCGAAGAATGGTACGTATAACTACGAAATAGGTAACGTAAGTTACGCCTCTAGGGGTATCCTAGGTTACGTTCCATCTTTGCAAGCGGGAAAGGTCACCGTAAATGGCTCCTCAGTGAAGGTTACGGTTAACTTCCTATCTCTTATCTTCAACCCCACCCTTACCTTGTCATTAGTTAACTCCACAAAGCCGACCCAGATATTCGGAAACACGTCCTATGAGCTGTCAGTCAACGTAACCAATTTAGGTAATTCGTCGGGGCACGGCTACCTCCTTATTTTGGCGAAGCAGGGGAACTCAACCTTAATTAATAAGGCTTACAACTTTAGCTTAGGTGTCAAAGCGACTAAGAGCTTTGTACTCCCCTTGGAGGTTACCAGCGCCCAAAACGTTGTAATCACGGCATATAGTTACGCTCAGACCCCATCGGGTAACGTTCCTATCAACTCTACCTCAATCACGTTAACTGTACTACCTAAGGTAACCTCAGTTTCTACAGGAACCTCCAGCACAACTAACACCTCTACGTCTCCGCCAACCACTCATAGTAATACGACGACTACAACTACATCTCCCAATACCACTACAACTACGACCCCTCCAACCTCTAACGTCACCGTCACACCTTCCCCCAAATCCAGCAATTTCAGTGTATACCTAGTGCTAGGGATAGTAGTGGTAATAGTTGTAATTGCTTTGGTAGTAGTTCTTTTAAGAAGAAAATAATTTTTCTCTATAAAAATTGAAGCTAATCTTTTAAACTATCATGATGTTTTCGTTTTTATGAAATTAAATTTCATAGGTTCGTATCTCTCTTGGGTCATGGACTCCTATGATCTCGGCGCAGTGGTTATCACGGCAGCTATTCTAGAGAAAGTTTTCTACCCTACCTTAGGACTTCTCGGTGCAGTGCTTCCTGTGGTGTTTACTGTGGCAGCTAGACCTCTAGGGGCATTCCTCTTCGGACTACTCGCTGACTTGAGAGGGAGGAAAAAGGCGTTAGTTTTCACTGTACTAGGCTACTCCCTCTCCATTGGGATCACGGGACTCGTCCCTCCATACGCTCAAATCGGGATAGTCGCACCAGTCCTTATCTCCATGTTAAGGGTTATCCAAGGAATATTCATAGGCGGGGATGTATCTAGCTCCTTCACCCTCGCCATGGAGAGCGTATCCAGAAGGAGAGGGTTGTTCTCTGGACTTATGCAGTCTGGAACGCTCCTGGGTTTCGTGTTAGTGGATTTGCTCTTCACTTCCCTAGCAAAATCCCCTTCGTTTTTCCAGTACACATGGAGGTACATTTACTTCACGGGTGTAATTCCTGCTGTGTTGGCTTTGTTGATAAGGGCTAAGATGACCGAGTCAAAGGTTTACCTAGAGGCTGAGAAGGATTATCCAACTAAAGGTCTTCAGCCCATATGGCAGACCATATTGGTCATGATAGGATTCTGGGTAATTATATACGCAGGACCTCAGTTCATACCTGTCTATCTAGGGCAGGTCCTGAAGTTACCTCCTGCAACCTACGGTTTCCTTGCCCTCATTATGAACGTGGTTGGAATACCGACCATGATAATATCGGGTCTCGCATCCGACCTTCTGGGAAGGAAGACCTTAGGAGTTATTGGGGTACTGGTTGCCTTCCTGACTGCGCTCTGGTTTTATTCATTTGGAACACCGTCGATAGGATCCATGATAGCTTTCGGAATAGGCATGAACGTGGCATCTTCCATATCCCCTGCATACCTGGCGGAGAGGTTTAAGACGTTTAGCAGAGCTACAGGAGTAGGTTCGTCCTATAACGGTGCGTTCCTAGTTGCAGGCTTCACTCAGCTCTTCATTTCCGGGCTCTCGGCTTTCACTTCGACCTCTCACTCTGCCATTATCGTGGTTGGAGCTGGAGCTTTAGTAGCAGGAGTAGGACTGCTAGCCGGTCCAGAGACCCTAAGACTGTCATACCTGAAGGTATGATTTTTTTAACCAAGATGGATATAACTATCTGATGGTAAAATGAAAACGTGGCTAATCGCCGTAGCTGTGGTTGTATTGGTAATAGTCGGATATTTCGGCTACGTTTACCTCAACACCGGACCGGTATCCGTGTACGTCCAGGACGCTCCCTCAGGCTTTGCAGTTTATCTTACCGTATCGTCCATTATGCTTCATCAGGTCAACGGGTCTTGGATCACCGTATCCAATAAAACCGTAACCTTTCAGCTTAGCTCAAACCTGACCCAACTTGTATCTGCTAGGGTGCCTGCAGGGAAGTATAACGAGATTTTCTTGGTGATTAAGAACGCCTCAGTATCTCTGTCTGGATATTCCGTCACAGTTCCAAGTAACGTTCTTAAGATACACTTCATTTCAGATAAAGACCTAGTGGTAGCCTCCAACTTGAACGCGCAAGTTATAATCAGCTTCCCGCACGTTTCCCTGTCAGCAGGTTCTTTAATAATATCTCCGTCTATCACGGCTGAGGCTATAGGATAAGCCGTCAAGGATAAGATTTTTCCACATAAGTTTTTCTTAAATAAAAATATAAAAATTAAATTAAAACGAAGGATTCAAGTAGAGTCATGAGAAAACTCAAACTCAGTATCTCCTACGCTCGTCTTCAACTACTTTGTTTGAGATGTTGTTTTGAGTGTTGACCTCGAAGGTTCCCTGAGTTTCTACCATCTTTCCTGTTCTTCCTAGAGATAACCTCATGGAACCTCTATGTACTGAGACAAATCCATCCTCTATTGCGAATACCTTACCTTGAGTTACCTTATTTATGTTGGAATCCCACACGCTCATTAAAACGCAACCCGTCTCGTCTCCGACTAGGACGTCTACAACCTGATGAGAGGATCCGTCCTTCCCAATCACTTGTCTTTTCTCTCCTAGACTAATTACCTTTACTGTTACGTCAGCCCTCTTCCTGGGCATTAGATCTTTTACTTTCAATTTTTGTATACCTAACTATATGTAGGCATACTTCATATTAAATCCTTCTGAAATAATTGCAGGAAAAATATTTGCCACTAGTTAAAAGATATAAGTCAATATTCTATATTCATGAAACACTGGTTCGGGTGGGGTCGGGTCCTACTTGAAGAGAGCAGCTAGCATGCTTACTCCTCCCCATGGTACATCATACCCTAGTACCTCCACCTCTGAGGGGTTAGAGAAACCGAGCACGGCGTAAAGAGGGTTCAATAACCCTTCAGGTTGAGCCTCGATCCATTCCTTTCTTCTCGGGAGAGTCATCAACTCGTCAATCCTTTTCTCCTTTAGCAACTCTATGAGAATCTGGTCAAACCTTGAAGGCCTGGGCTTTACCCCTAGGTAAATACCGTCTAGTCTATGGGTAGGTGATCCGGTACCAAGCATAATGGCCTTCCTCCCACTTACAGCTTTCGATATGGCCCTTCCTAACGCTACGTGTTCCTCAGGGGTTCCATCAGTAATGGAGATGGTAATCACTTTGACACCGGGAAACATGAAACTTAGGGGGATCCAAGCGCCGTGGTCTAGGCCCCACGAGGTATCGGGCTCCATCTCAATACCCTCGTTTCTTCCTTGCCTTATGATCTCATTCGCCAGCTCTACATCGTTCTCCGCTGAGTAGCAGAACTTGTAAAGTTCATCAGGAAAACCGTAATAATCCTGGATGCATTCTAGTTTACCCTGAACCTCGACTAGGTGTTTCCCGTTCCACGAAATGAAGTGTGGGCTTAAGGTAATCACAACTTCTGGGGAGTACTCTCTTCTCACCCTATCCCCTATCTGCGTCATTAATTTCTTCCATGGTATATCCTCGACTAAAATTGTGGGGGATCCGTGAGAGACGAATAGTCCAATCATTAAACTCGCTTTAATAGATAAAGCTGTTTTATAAATTATTATGCTTTTCCGTGTCCATCTTGCTAAGAAAGAGTTAAAATTATATGAGAGTAGTGGAGTGAGCCATGAAGGTAGTATTCCTTGTAATGTCAGGAGACGATAAGTTAGGTCTAGCGCTCAGAATGGCCTATAACTCAGTTAAGAACAAGAGATATGACGATCTTAAGATGCTCTTCTTCGGTCCTAGTCAAAAGAGCATAACGGGACTCCAAGGAGATCTCAAGAACATGTTTGAGGAGCTCCTTAAGAACGGGACTGTGGACTCCGCATGTGTGGGCGTAGCTGAAAACATGGGGATCAAGGATACGCTGTTACAGATGGGGCTAAGGCTAACTCCAATGGGGGAGACGTTATCCAAGTACGTGAACCAGGGATATGAAGTAATAACTTTCTAAAGGAGAGAGAGAACCCCAAACAAAACTACCGAACTAAGGCAAATCCAATATATTATTTTTTCGTAGGTTCTGTTTCTCAACTCCCCCATTATTTTCTCGCTAGAAGAAAGGAGGCCAAGTATAACGCCTGGGCCTATGAGTGTGAACACGAAGAACACTAGCAGGTTTAGAATTACGTTTGTTAATGATGCAATAGGTACAGTAGATATGAGAACGGCAGCAGGCAAGCTCTCAAAGAGATAAACCAAGATCGTTTTATCTTTGCTTATTCCCAAGGCTTCCACTATACCCCACGCGCTTCCTAGAGATATGACTACCAAGGCAAGGAAGGCCGAGGATACGAGTCCAACGCTAAAAAATACAGGGGAAAGGGATCCAGCCACTGAATCCAACGCCTTTGTCAACGACTCTGGGGACAAGAAGTTAGTGCTAGGATCGACGCCAGCCATAGCCATCTCTACTATTACCATGAGTGCCTCAGTCGCTATGGCACCAAGCGCGGTCTCCATCCTTATCCTTTTCATCGCCTCCCTTTTTGAGATCAAATTCTTGATAGAAGAGAATTTAATTGCCGTAGCCGATGCCTGAAAGAATAACATGAAGGGCATTACCACTGCCCCAACGTTAGCTGCTACCAGAAAAAGGAAATTTTTGGACGCAGATACTTCCAGAACAGGATAGTCCCTCAAGCCCACGTGTGCTAGGACCAAGCCATAACCGATTATAAGGAGCAATGACATGAGAAGTAGTGGCTTTTCAGCATGTTCGTATTTCCTGGTGACTATCAAGCCCATATGAAGTAGGAAAACTAGGGGGACTGAGACTAGTGGGGAAATCCCAAAGACCGCTAATCCAACTGCAGCTCCAGCGTACTCTACAGCGTATGTTAGGGCGTCAGTCAGAGCCATGGGTAAAGCCATAAGAGAGGCTAATCCCTTAGAGTAATTCTCCCTAATCACGTCCCCTAGTCCTCTTCCAGTGGCTACCCCGATTCTCCCTGCTGCTTCCTGAATAAAGTAGAGTGGGACAGACAAAAGGAGGAGAAAAATCACAAGGGAGTACTTGAGCAAAGCTCCAGTCTCAGCTGCACCTATGGTACTAGAGGCGTCCATGTCGGCCATCATCACTAGCCATGCGGGACCGAACAACAGTAAGGCATTTTTAAATCTACGAAAATCCGTAATTGATTTACGCCGCATCGTAAATCTAGATTGTCTTTAATTAATAAAAAGTTTTCCCTAACTTTTTAGGTGAAGGGTGATAAAAATGACAGACCTCAGGACTCGGAGGACGTTAGAGTGTGTGGATATGGTTGGCAGACCCCCCAGAGCATTTGGGGGAGACAGTCGCTTGTTAGGCATTTCTTAAACTTGTGGGCTAGACGTGTTAGTCCTCTTTTTCAACTCAGAGTATGTTATGATTTGACCTACAATTAGAAAGACTCCCAATAATACTTGGAGGGGAAGAGCAACTAGTCCTACAAGGGTAACGACTGAGGCTATTAGTAAAGTCCTTCTATTTCTCTCGCGTGACAGCCTAATCAGTCCTAAGGCGATGCTGAAACTACCGACCAGATATACTAAATAACCAACGTCAATCAGGGCAATAAGGAAAAGATTTTTAGAAATTGTATCAGACGGTGCCACGTTGGCTTGATATAACCCTACCCCAGATAACATTAGTAGAAATCCAGGAAGGAGAAAGATTGACATAATGGATGAATTCTTATATCTCCTATCCAGTAACCTGAAACCTAAAGAGTAGCTCCCTATACCTAAACCTATTAAAACAACTGCCACAAAGCCGAAAAGGTTCTCCACTACGAAGTTAGTAGGTATAAAGGTCAAAAGGAGGAGAGTAACTCCAAGGGCTAGATACATGGCACCGTTGCTTAGTCTGAGATAAGACTCATCACCCCTATTGACCACCGTACTTTCCTCTTCCGTCAGTTGAACACTTGGTGGAACAAGGGGATACTTACATCTTTCACAGATCGAGGAACCGGAGGGGTTCTCGAAACCGCACCTGGGACACTTTTCCAGTGGGAAGGGTGTGGAAGGACTCAAAGGATACCTACATCTCTCGCAGAAGAAGGCGTTATCTTGATTCTCGAAACCGCACCGGGGACACTTCTTCACAGTTAACCATCTAAAACATGTCTATTAAGCATTGTCTAAGGGGGAGAGGGCTCAGAACTTAAAATGCATATTATTCAATTCCCTCTAGTTTCCAACCGTACTCTTTCATTAGAGTTTCTTTTCCTAAGGCCACCCATTTGTAAAACTTCCTTATTCTTCTTCTAGTTGTCCTCTCTATCCAAAGCTGAAGGACAACTTCACATATGTTTGATAGAGGCCACGCCATAACGAAAGCCATGGTTAAGCTGAGCCAGGGCAGAGGTGGCATGAATTCAGCCAGAATCATTGGAGTAGCTATGAGCGAGATAACTACGAACAAGGACCGGTTTGCTTCCCTCCTATTCGTCCTATACTTGGGCTCAAATTCTATGATTCCCCTTTCCTTCAGCTCCTTCAGATTTCTCACCATTTTCCACTCTCGGAACAGGAGGATAGATAATGAAAGTGGGATAATAATTAGGAACAAAGGAAAAAATGAGATTATAGCAATAAGTGATCCTAACACGAGGAAAATTGAGGATATTATGACCTCCCTCTTGGTTGCTAGAGGTCTCTCCTCAGTATAGGAAGCATGCGACGTCGTGGTCATTGGAAACGCCTCGAAGTTCAGGTTCCTTTTCTCTGCAGGAATTCATTGCGAAGGGGCACCTGGGGTAATATTTGCAACCTTTTCCATTATAGGGCTCAGCGTCTTCCTTCACCTTTACCGAGAAGAGTGACGCTCTCCCAGCTGGATCTGGAATGGGAACTGCTGAGATTAGAGCCTTCGTGTATGGGTGGAGCGGTTTATCTAAAAGGGTATCTGCGTTACCTGCCTCAATTACCTTACCTTGGTACATGACGTATATTCTATCTGCAACATACCCTATTGTAGATATATCGTGGGTTATCATGAGAATGCTCTTTCCACGCTCTTCCTTCAATTTCAGGAAGATGTCCAGGACTCCGGCCCTTATGGACATGTCAAGCATGGACACTGGCTCGTCTGCCACAATGAAACTGGGATCCAAAACTAGGGCTCTTGCAATTGCTACTCTCTGAAGTTGACCTCCTGACAGTTGGTTTGGAAGGGAACTTGCGTACTCCTCTTCGGGAGTTAGACCCACGTCTCTTAGGGCCTGCATGACCTTCTGGCGCTCTTCCTCCTTACTCTCAACTAGTCCTTGAACCCTCAACCCTTCAGCTACAATATCGTAGACTTTCAATCTGATATCCACCGCCTCATATGGGTTCTGGTAGATTATCTGGTTCTGTCTTCTGAACTCCTTTTCCTCCTTTCCTCTCAACTTGAATACGTTCTTCCCGTTCCATAGCACTTCGCCCGAAGTCGGTCTCTGAAGGTTCAGAATGGTTCTTCCAAGAGTCGTCTTTCCGCTTCCGGACTCACCAACTAGGCCCACAATCTCCCTTTCCTTTACGTTCACGTTCACTCCGTCTAACGCTTTCACCAAGACGTCCCTGGACTTGAAATACACCTTAAGGTCTCTGGTCTCTATCATTTCTTATTCACCGCGTGGCATGCAACGTAATGGAACCCCTCAATCCTGGTGAACTCAGGCTCCCTTTCGTTGCATATGGGCATGGCGAGTGGGCATCTTGGAGCAAACCTGCAACCTTTAGGAGGATCTTCCAGATCTGGTGGGAAGCCTGGTATTGCTACCAGTTTCTTTTGTTTCCTTAACCTTAAGTCTGGTATAGCCTTAATTAGAAGTTGCGTATACGGATGCAAAGGGTTGCTGAAAACCTTCTCCACATCCCCGAATTCCACCAACTTCCCAGCGTACATGACTGCGATGCTGTCGCTTACGTTTGCAAGAAGTGAGAGGTCATGGGTAACGAACATCATGCTGAATTTCCTAGTCTCCTGCAGGTTCTTCATGAGCTCGATTATCTTTGCCTGAGTGATTACATCTAGAGCTGTGGTAGCTTCGTCCGAAACTATCATGGACGGGTTGAGCAGCAGAGCCATGGCGATAACAACTCTCTGTCTCTGCCCTCCGGACAGCTCATGTGGAAACATTTCTGCCTTCTCCTGTGGGACTCCAACGTTCTCTAGAGCCTGGTAAATCCTCTCTGTGGCTTCAGCCTTAGATATCTCCTCATGTGCTAATATGGTCTCCAGCATTTGATCCTTTATCCTGTAGACCGGGTCCAAGACGTCCATTGAGGCTTGTGGGATGTACGCCATCTCTTTCCAGACTACTGTCTTCTTGAAAGTCTTCATGTCCATGTTGAGTAGGTTCTGTCCCTTGAACCTAACCTCTCCGCCCATGATCTGGGCATTCCTTGGCATGACCCTAAAGATAGCAGTCACAAGGGTTGATTTACCGCAACCAGATTCCCCAGCAACCCCTAGGACTTTTGCTCTATCCAAGAAGAGGGACACATCGTCCACTGCCTTCACGTATCCGGTCTTAGTCCTGTAATAGGTCTTAAGGGAATCCACTTGAAGTAAGGTATCCGTTGATTCCTCGAAAATCATCTTATTCACCTCTAAGTTTGTAGGGACTTAACACGTCCAGCATGGCAGTTCCGAAGTAATAGAAAGCTGTGCTTAGGAGGATTATCCCTATTCCTGGAGGGAGAACCCACCACCAGGCGAACCCGTTTACGAAGGAGATATTGTTGGTTGCAAAGCCCAACATGTTCCCCCAGGTGGGGAAGTTGATGATTCCTAGACCTAGGAAATCAAGCCCTGACTCTGCCAATATTACTCCAGGGACATCGTACGCCAGTTGCGCGAAGAGAATGCCCATAAGATTAGGTACTATGTGCCTGAAGAGGATCCTGAACTTTCCCTCCCCCAAGGCTCTGGAAGCTTCAACGAATGTTCTGTTCCTCAGTGATAAGGTTTGACCACGGATTATCTTTGCAGTGCCTGGCCACGAGAGAAAGGATATGATGAGCAAGATTATCAGCGCTTTATTCACGTTAACTATTACGCCAGTGGCGTCAAATATACTAATAAGGACAATCAGTAAAGGCAAACCCGGAATGAGGAGGAAAAAGTCCGTCAAGGCATTTAGGGTAAGGTCCGTGAATCCACCTATATACCCAGCAAGCAAACCTATTATTAAACCTATTCCAATAATTAGGGCTGAGGCAACCAAGGAAAGGTAAAGATCGAACCTGGCCCCGTATATGAACTCTGAGAAGACGCTACCTCCATTATCATCTGTTCCGAGCCTGCCGTAGGCAAAACCCAGTGAGCTAAATTGAGGGTTAGATATCAGGAAGGTCTCCTTGGAGTTACCAGTGTTTTGGAAGGAGACAACCAGGTAATATAGCCCCGGCTTAGGAAGGGCAGCAGATGGGAACTCATAGGAAGCCAAGGGCTGATCTTGGAATGGGAGGGAGTTCACATATGGCGAATTGCTTGGGTTTATTGATTCCGAATTGAACATCACATGGTTTACTGTACCTGGCTTCACTTGCACAGTAGGAGTAATAGGTATGGGTGAAAGGGTCATTATGTTCAGGTTGTTTAGGTAAAGGTTTACGTTAAATCCAGTGGTATCTGGGGCGAGTAAGTTGAACGAAATGATTACGTTGTATGGATGGGACCAGTTCCACTTGATAGGGAAGGAGACGTTTTCAGTACCTCCTGGAGGGACTACAACCCTGATATACGTGGAGTTTACTTCATTCCCTCCAGAGCCAGTTAGTGTAAGATGAACGTTGGGTGGCAAAGACCTGTATTGGGGGAAGAGTGTAGCCCACGATGGGACAGCATACGGTGCTGCCACAAATTGTTGTGAAATAGAATAGGGGTTGTTGTAAGAGGTCAGGATGGGTGCCGCTAAGGCCAATATGACGAAAAAGGCTATAACAACCACAGAAAAGATAAAACTCTTCCTAGACAGAAGATCCGTCACTACCTTATTCATTCGTATTTCACCCTAGGATCGATAAGGGGGTAAACTAGATCTAACGCGAGTAGGATGACTACCGCGAACAGACTTATGATGTAGAAATCTCCCCCAAGTAAGGGTACGTCAAGGTTCTCAGAAGCCCTAACAAGTAACCTCCCCAATCCTGGGATATTGAACACATCCTCTATGAAAACGACCCCCGCAAAGAGGAAAGCAATGTCTATTCCCACCCTTGTGACTACTGGTATTATGGCGTTCCTTGTAATATGCTTATATAGAATGTTTCTATCGTCGATCCCTCTTGCCCTCAAATAATTAACGAAGTTACTCCCCATGAGCTCTATTCCGTTGTTTCTAAAAAGGATGTTTCTGACTCCGTAGCTTATTACCGTAATGAATAGAATGGGCAGAGTGAGGAACTTCAACAGGTCTACCCAGTAAACTACACCTTGAAGAGGATGACCGTTATTTGTAATAGCTTCGCCTAGGTTTGTGGGGAAAATCTTAAAGTAGAATCCAAAGAAGTATAGTACTATCTCCCCAAGCCAGAACGCTGGTATAAAATACGTCATTATTGAGGTAAAGCTAACAACGCTATCACCTATCTTCCCTTGCCTAGAAATGGAGTAAAGTCCCAAGACTACAGCTAAAATTGAACTTAAGATTAAGCTTGGTATAACTAACAAGGCTGTAACTGGGAACCTTTGCTCCACTAGAGTAATTACAGGTTCCTGATAACTCATGGATATACCCAGGTGGAAAGTCAGGAGAGATTTAATGTATATGAAGAACCTCTCCGGGAGAGGAAGGTTCAACCCAAACTGAGCATCCAAAGCCTGGACAAGCTCGCTTCTGGGTAGACCCTTATATGTGAGGGGAACGTAGAGCTCAGCCGGATTAATGCCATATAAGGTGGGAAGTACTTGGAAAATTGCGAAATTGAAAACTAATATACCGAATAGGAGCACTAGTCTCTCAGCGATTCTCTTTATCAAGTATCTTGCCAATCCCATAACTATCAACATTATACTAATGACAATCAGTTCAAAAAAACTTTATGTAGTAATGTTCTCTTGTTTGTTTGAAATGTTAATAATATCCCTGTTTCTTGTTTAAACATTCCATCAGTGCTTGATCCAAGACTGGAAAAAGTACAAGGGTCGAATGTAATTAACACGAGGACTATTCAAATACTTGAAAAGTTGTCCTAGACATGGTATATTATTTCTGTGAGGTTTAAAATTAGTTTTTTACAAATAAAGGCAAAATTCTCTGTGAGATCTAGAATTAAGATTCATAAGGATTTATAAGGGGAAAGCCTCGTTACTCACGGCGGGGACGGAGTCAGTTCGGACAAACTCTATATAACCGAGCTGAAATAACTAGAGTCATACAGAAATGAAGGGTACAAGGAAAGGGGAGAAGTCAAAGGTCACTAAGTGGAGGATCCTTACTATTGCGTTGGCACTACTACTTATTTTCGCTGGGACTGAGCTATTCTACATTCACGTTAAATCTGGACCAGTTACAATCGAAGTAAAAGGGGTTTCAACAATTAATCAAATAGTCGCAGTAAATAACAATACGTTGGCTTTTGTAGGTGACCTTAAGCAGGGCAACACTTACCGTGGTGTTTTAGGGGAGTTCTTTCTAGGTAATTTATCTTATGTTCTCTTTAATTTGGGGAACTATTTTACGAACGGCTCAGTGTATTCAATAGCTTATAACGGATCAGCTTTCCTGTTAGGCGGGGCACAGTACTTCAAGGTAGGTAACGCAAGCGTCCTAGTACCAGAGACAATTCTTTATAATGATAATAAAATAATTAACTTGACTAGTCTTATCCCAAACATCTACACCCCAGGTCAGGTCTTCTCTGTTTCGTGGCAGAGGGATTTCTGGCTCATCGGAGGCAGTTCCTTAGTCATACAGGGATCGAGTAAGTTCCAGATCCCATTTCTGATTAAGGTGTTCCCTAACCTTAACGTGTCAGACGTAACTTCGAACCTACCCTCTTATTTCTATCAACCGCTTAGCGTGGGATCAGGGATCTTCACCATCTCCTCGGATGGAGGAAGTTCATTCATTGGGGGAACCCACTTGTTTAACTATACAATAGCCCTATACGATGGGGAGTCCTTCATTAGCTATCCTGAAGGTTTAGGAGGGATTATTGCATCATCCTTCTCGCCAGCAGGTTGGATCTTTGGGGGCTTTACATACTCTCTCAACGACACGCAGATAACCCTAACCCTCCTTGGGGTTTTAAACGGATCAAAAGTTCAATTAATTACCTTAAAATATGAAGTCGGTATAGTTAATTCAATAACTTACGCGGATGGGAAGTACGTTATTTCCCTGAGGATTCCGGTAATAAATAACTTCACCGAATCATCATCAGAGGAAGGGATAGTTCTCTCTGGTAGTAATTTAAATGCTCTTAATCCCATATATACTGCGACAAATACAAGTATAAACTCTCTCCTTGTAGTAGGCAACCATATAGTGGGCGCCGGTTATGTGTACTCCAGCCAAAGACAGGCAATTATTTTGGTTCTAGAGCACTAAATTTTCAAGAGAAATAATTTATATAAGGATACTTTAGAGTTGTGAATGTACTCTGACGGGTAGAAAAGTTAGTTGAAATTGCTGAGAGTCCGGTTCCTCTCTGAAGACTTTACCCTGCTTTAAGGCTTTGAGGCAGTAAAATAAATAAATTTCGTAATATATTCTTTCTTGTCTAAGATTCAGTAATATTTCATAATAAAGAGCGGACATTCCATGAGGGAACTCTCACCTCTCTTAACTTTATTGGGGTTTGAATGGTTTAGTTGAAAAACAATGTTTATGTTATCTTAAGTTTACTCTCTAATTCAAAGATCAAAAGTTATCTTGCTAAAGTACGCTAATACATTCTTTTAATTCTATTAAAAGAACTTCATTAAGTGATAGTTCAGTTATGAAAAAGTTTAAATTCTATATCGCTCCCCATTATAAACGGAGAGATGTATATATGAGAAGAATACTCATTTTGATAAGCCTTCTTCTGGTAATTGCAATGTTTATCGCAGTACCGGTTGAGGTATCGAGCTTCGCTATAGCCAACTTCGATACTCCAGTGCTCACACCATCACAGGCTATATACAACGAACCCTGGGTAGGAACCATAGTATATACCTACGCCTACAGTACCCATACAGATGAGTTTAACGCTCTCCTAGCAGGCAAGGTAGACTTCATAAGTCTAACCCATATCTCAGAGATAAATGAGCTTAAGCACGCCCCCTATAACCAGACTGCCTTCCTAGCAATAGCTCCTCAGGAGAGCTTCGGGCAAGTGGTCTTCGCCTTTGGTAACAACCTGACCTCTAACATTTACTTCAGGTACGCCATAAGCTCTCTCATTAACCCCGAGAACGTCACCTCTTACGTACTGGACAATGGAGTTCTAGGGGTAGACGAGCCCTACTTCGTAAACCCCTCCCTCCAGGTCTACCAACAATGGTTCAATCCTCAAGTTGAGTCCTTCTACCAACAGTACGAGTCCTATAACCTAACTAGAGCAGTGATGTACCTAGAGATGGTGCCTGGAGTAACCCACCAGAACGGGCAGTGGTTCTATCAAGGAAAACCATTGAAGTTGACCTTCTACTACACTTTCCCACCCAACACGTTGAAGAGGTTTGCTGACCTTCTAGCTAGCTCAGCAGCGGCAATAAACCTCTCTATAACCCCAGTATCTGAAACCTTCGCTACTCTAATAACCCAGGCTACTACTCCTCCATTTAATGGATTTAACCTTACGACCTTCGGATGGATCAACTTAGGGCCTTTCCCCAACTCCTGGATGAATGGAATTTACACATCCCCTGGGAACACTGGAGGCTTCTCCAACTCAACTATAGATCAGGTCCTACAGAACGCCCTAAACTCACCGACCTTATCCCAAGAGATAAACTACACTAAACAGGCCGAGTACCTTTTACAACAGCAGGAACCCTACGTGGTTTACACTTGGAGCAACGGTATTCAGGCTGTGTACCTTCCAAACTGGGCCAACTATATATACCTTGAGTCTGGAACCCCAGAGTACGCCATAAACATCATGGACGTTCATCCAACAAACCAGGCCTTAAATGGGACGTTCATATTCTCATCGATATCGAGCGACCAACCTAGGCACATAAACATATACGCCAGCACTTCCCTCTACGCGTTCAACACCCTAGACGATATGTACGACTCCCTTGGAATATCCCCCTTAAATAACCCGACCCAAGTCATGCCATGGGTAGCCTCTTCCTGGACCGTCCAGAAGCCAGTGACCATGACCTTGCCCAATGGAGACAGGATCGTGAACGGTTCAGTCATCACCGTGAACCTGGTGCACAACGATACCTGGATAGACGGTGTGCCCCTAACTGCCTATGACGTTAACTTCACTGTCTGGTACTATGACCTCCCTGGAATGATGGGGACAAACACCTTTGATGGAGTTACGTTAAACTACACTTACCTAGCCAATCAAGGTTTCATAAACACCGACCTCTTCGGTACTATCCCGTCCCTGGTCTGGACTAACGTTACAAACCCCTATCAAATAGTGTTCTACCTCAACTCGTCCTCTTACGTTAATGAGTACTTAGTCCTCACTGAGTACCCCATAATGCCAGCCCACGTCATTGCCCCAGTAAACGTGGTCACGTTATACCACTCCACTTTAGCCCCGGAGATATCCTCAGGTCCTTACATGTTCTCAAGTTACAACAGTGAGGCTAAGACAGTAACAGTTACGTATAACCCATACTACTTCAGGATTAACCCGTTGATATTCCTAAAGAACGTGACTGCGGGTCAGCCTTACAACTTTACTGCTACCTTCCAGTACTACACCTGGGACAACTCGACCTCCTCCCTTGTACCCAACCCAGTTAACGGTACCGCTATGATGTGGCTGAAGTACCTAAACGTATCTGGGGAAAGCTACGGAAACGCTACCATGCCAGTTCCCATGAAGATGGTATCTCCAGGGAATTACATGGGGACCATTAACACCACGGGTCTTAAGCCAGGGATATATGAGATAGTCAGTAAGGTAACCTGGAATAACGGGACGAGAGAGCTGTACTCCTATGGCTCTCTAAACGTAACTGCAAAGGTCACGCCACCGACTACGACTCCTCCGACCACGGTGACCACGTCTACGTCTTCCACCACAATTGAGGTAGTAGCTGGAGTAATTGTAGTAATTGTCATAATAGCTGTGGCTGTAATCCTACTCAGGAGAAGGTGAACAGCTTTTTTTAAAAAAGGGATGATTAACCTCACCCTTATGGAAAAGAGGTTAGTTTTCTTTTTCCCCGTCCTAGCAATGCTTTAGTATGAAATCCACTGTCCTGATGATGGAGTCCTTTAGGTTTTCCCTTTTGTAGAACCCGTGTCCCTCGTTCTCATAAATCTTATACTCAACACTTTTCCCCAACTCTCTCATCTTTTGCACTATTTGGAGGGTCTCGGAGGCTGGACACCTAGGATCGTTCTCCCCTGCGAGTATTAAGAGAGGAGATTTCACGTTCTGAACAAAAAATATTGGAGATCTATCATGTAGAAGTCTTTCGTCGTTACCTATTTTGACTTCGTCGTACTGTTTAAGGACTTCCCTTTCAGTCTCCTTCTCGGTAAACCAGTTCACGAATGGCACAACTGCCACAGCGGAGCACCACCTCTCCGGGAACTTAGTGACAGCCATCATGGTGAGATACCCCCCGTAACTAGCTCCCGTTATAGCCACCCTTTTTACGTTTAGTACATTTGAAGCCTCAACTACGTCTATTAAGTCCCCTCCACCCAAATCCCTATCATTTAGGTGATTGAACCTCCTTCCCCTTCCAGTGGAACCTCTGTAATTTGGGCAAATGACCTTTAACCCCTCATCCAACAAAATCTGTATTTCGGCTGAGTAAACGTTGAGGCACTCGTAGTCAGGTCCTCCATGAACGTACACTACCCCTCTCTCTTCCTCACCCCTCTGATAAAGGAGCGCGTCTATCTCTTCGCCCTGAGACTTGTACGTCACCCTTGTCGGTTTGACAAAACTTCCTTTGACGTTCCTCATCGAATCTGTAATCCTCTCTAGGGTGACGCTGAGCCTGTAGAGGTCGTAGCTCCTCTCGTGATTGGAGTAAAGAAAGTAAAGATCACCGTCCTCCTTTAGGTCAGTCGGAAAACCTTCGCTCAAGATTTCTTTGTCGTCTATGACCAAGCTCACGTTTCCCTTAGTGTTAACAGTATAAACTAACTTGTTCTTCCAAAACATTGCGCTTAACTTGTCATGATTATCCACCTTGAGCCAAGTGACGGAGTGATCTCTCAGCGACAACGTACCTATGTCCGCATACCCCCTAAAATTGCTCAAGAAAAGCATTTGATCTCCCCAAAAACAGTCCTTGGAACCTGGGAACTCTTCGCTATTCCTATAGGAAAGCTTGAACTCCTCCCCTGAACTATTATCGATCACGGTTAGATCGTTGTCGTAGATTCCCTGCGAGTAGGCAACCCACCTCCCCATGGGGGAGACGCAATAGTCCATTACTGGGAGGTCTCCCTTACTGACTTGGGTTATCTCTCCTCCGTCGTAGAAATATAGGTGGATTGTCCTCTTGTCCCTGTTGGATAGGAAGTAGAATTTATCCTCACCTAAGAAGAAGGGATCCATGTTATCATATCCGTCCGAGAGTATAGGGTGAACCTTATCCTCAACAATGTAGATTGACCTAACCTCTGACCCTCCTCTGTCGGCTACCACAGCTAGCCTAGATCCAACCCAGTGTACCGATTCAGGTTCCTCAATTTCCACCTTACCAACGCCATATATGTAAACGGTTGGAGTTTCTTCCAGGACCACGTAGGCTATCCTGCCGTTCTTTACATCAAAATCTAAGACAGGTTCATGATTTAAATAAGAAGTGTTCATGGTAAGGGATTCGGATCACATGATATTAAAGGAATCCTTCAGGGATAGACTTTTGAAGATCTTAGGTACCTCTCCCAGTACATTCGAGTAAAGACCTTGTGTCTGCGCACTTCAAGCTTTTATACATCAACGATCCTCAAGTGCGTAATGAAGGCGTTAGTATTTGAGAAGAGTGGGCTAGAAAGCTTAGAACTAAGGGAGGTCCCAAATCCCAGTGTAGGGGACACAGATGTCAGGATAGCTGTGAAGATGGCATCCGTTAACCCCGTGGACATCATGTCAGTCGAATCCCTCAAGGTATACCCGATCCCGCACATACCAGGGTCAGAGTTCTTCGGTGTCGTCGAGGAGGTTGGTAAGAAAGTTTCACATGTGTCCCCAGGAGATAGGGTGGCAGTCTACACAAGGCTTTTCGACGGTACTTGTAGGTCTTGTTTGCGTGGGGATCAGACCTACTGTAAAGCCGGTAAAAGAATAGGGGTAGAGAGTCAGGGAGGTTACGCTGAGGAAATCGTGGTACCGGGGACTAACGTGGTAAGGTCAGACCTTCCAGATGAAATCCTAGCAAGCCTGCCTATAGCTATGCTTACTCCATATCACGCGCTCAAGAGTGCTGGCGTTAGTAGCTCAGACGTGGTGGTAGTAGTTGGGGCCTCTGGAAATACTGGGATGTTCGCAGTCCAGTTGGGAAAACTTTTGGGGGCAACGGTCATAGCCATAAGCGCAAAGCCTTGGGTTAAGGAGCTCGGTGCAGATTATGTACTTGACTACCAGGAGGCTGAGGAAGCGGTAAGGGAGATAACTTTTGGGGATATGGCTTCAGTTGTGGTTAACTCCCTAGGTGGAAAGTATTGGGATTTGAGTCTAAGACTGCTAGGCAATCACGGTAGACTGGTTACCTTCGGTTCCTTGACAGGAGGAAACGTTAACTTAAACATCAACGATATTTACCTAAAGCACGCCTCAATCATAGGTACCAACAGGGGGAGCATGGGGGATCTCATGGAACTCTTAAAAATCGCTGGGAAGCTGCAGGTAAGGACTTGGAAGGTATTTCCTTTGGAGCAGGGCAGGTTCGCCATGGAGCAGTTTAAGTCCAGCGATAGGAAAGGCAGAATATTTATAAGAATTAACTAGGGGATATCACGGAAAGCAGTTCACCATCACGCGATCGTCCTCGTCCCCTGAATCTTTTTAACGTTCATGTCCTATGGGACGTTAAATGTTAATTTAAATTTTCCACTTATTTTTAAAATTCCTTGTTTGTGTCAGGTATGCGTTGCGGCTTCATTTTCCGAAGAGATTTGAGACTGGAGGACAATACCTGTCTATCGAGGGCCCTAGATGAGTGCGAAGAGGTTATCCCTCTATTCATTCTAGACCCAAGGCAGGTTGAAAATAACCCCTACAAGTCTCCTTTCGCCCTGGGTTTCATGCTGGATACACTTTTGGAGCTTAATGAGCGACTTGAGCAGATGGGATCGAAGCTCCACGTAATTAAGGGAGTAGCTGAGGAGGTGGTCAAAGACCTGAGCTTAGATAAGATCTACGTCAACGAGGACTACACACCCTTCAGTGTAATGAGGGATGCGAAGATTGCCAAAGTCAAGAGGCTCGTTTCCTGTGAGGATCTTCTCCTGACTCCCAAGGAGTTCTTTGTGAGGAAGGGCAAACCCTACTCCGTATTTACCCATTTCTATAACGATGCGAGGAAGCTACAAGTGAGGGAACCTATCAGTTTCACCAAGAACTTTGGGACGATGCCTTTACCGGGTGTGGAACTTCTCGATGAAGTGAAGGACGTCAAAAGAGGGACCTTAGCGGGGGGTCGTAAGGAAGGTTTACGACAATTAGAAAGGGCCAAGAAGGTCGATTACTCCCTCAGGAACTTCCCAGCTTCCCCTGGGACCACGAGACTATCGCCCTACCTGAAATTTGGTGTTCTTTCAGTTAGAGAGGTATATCATGGGGTGAGTAATGAGGAAATAAGGAGGCAACTCTACTGGAGGGACTTCTACACCCTTATTGCACATTACAACCCACATGTCTTTGGAAACTCCTATAAAAGGGAGTTTAATTGTATAAAATGGGAGAATAACGAGGAAAAATTTAAACTTTGGAGCGAGGGGAGAACCGGTTATCCTATTGTGGACGCAGGGATGAGAGAGCTCAACTCAACCGGTTTCATGCATAACAGGACGAGGATGATTACTGCCTCCTTTTTAGTTAAGGTTTTACATATCGATTGGAGATGGGGAGAGAGGTACTTCGCCACCAGGCTAGTGGACTTTGACCCCAGCGTAAATAACGGAAACTGGCAATGGGTAGCTTCAACAGGTACCGACTACATGTTCAGGAACTTCAATCCTTGGATACAGCAAAGGAAGTTCGATCCAGAGGCAGAGTACATAAGGACATGGGTACCTGAACTTGAAAAAGAGCCAACCATGGTAATACATGAAATCTATAAGTATAAGGTTCCAGGCTACCCATCTCCTATTGTTGACTACGCTGAGGAAGTTAGGAGAGCTAGGTTACTATATGAAGAGTCCTTAGCTCTATGCCAGGGTAAGTCAATAGAAACATACATCTCTAGAGAGAGCGGACAGTAGCGTGTGGAGATTTCCACGTTATGATGGCTAGGAAAATCAAGAATGTTTTAAAATTATGAATCCTTTCTACCAAATTGACAATTTATATAAACGTTTCTAAGAAGAACTCTATAACTATTTTGAGGAAAGCCTAGCCCTTTGTGGCAGGGATCGAAAGCATTTAAACGCCCTTCTCTACCCTAATGTTACTGGAAGGAAGGTTAAAAAGTGGGGACGTCAGAGCTACAGTTATGAGGATCTCCCCTTCCCCGCCTCTCAGCCCAATCTTGTTGAAAGGTACTCACATGGGACTTGAGGAACTCTAAGAGAGTATCTACCGCCTAGAGTTGTCCGAGACTACTATAGGGACGCTATAGCTAAGTGTAAATCATGGTTCAAGAAGCCTAAAAGCGGTAGGTACTCAACAGTTTTCAGCTGAGCAATTTCAATATATCTAATTCATCCGACGAACTGAAAATAAAATTCGCTATCTAGAGAATACTGAAAAGATTTATATAACAAGAGAGTGACGTTAATTCGTGTCTCTGATTATTAGGTTGAACCGGGCAACGTCCAGAGCCTTGGTTTTCCTCATTGGGCTCTCGTTAAGGCTGTTATCCCTTCATCAGTTTGCGTTCCTACTTATCCCCTTTTTGTTTGAGACCGACGCCAGTTCTATTTTTCTCACAAACTTAGCAATGATTCCTCTGGCTTTCCTTCTCCTTATCGCCTCGGCAATAGTTTACCTGATCAGGAGGTCATGGATTCGACGCCCTCGCCCTTTCGTAGGCTAATTCGACGTACTTCCCTGGGTTCATTATACCGTTTGGATCAATCAGCCTTTTGATATCCCTCATTATTTCCAGGACCTTAAGCCCGTTGTGGAGCTTCAGTTGCTCTCCCATGAGTCCAGCCTTCTGTACGCCAATCCCATGCTCTCCGGAGACCGAACCACCCAATTCGATGGCGATTTTCCCGACTTCCTCAAAAATGACATCGGCGACCTCCTTATCTCTTACCAGGATATTTGGGTGTAAGTTTCCGTCGCCAATGTGGGCAATCACAGGCATTTTAACTTTGTATTTGGCTTCCAGTTCATTAATTCTCTCTATGGCTTCCGCAAGTTTAGATACTGGGACAACTATGTCCTCAACGTACATCTCCTTTGAAATAGCCTTGAGTGCTAAGGCCGACTGAGCTCTCAGGGAGTACATCCTTTCCCACTCCTCCCTTGAGAGGACAGTGAAGTCTGCACCCCACTTCTTTAGTATCTCCTTCATGGCTTCCGCGTCTTCACTTTGTAGACGTAACAGGAGCAAACCTCCCTCCGATTCTTTCAATCTAGCGTCTAGAGCACTGTTTAGGGCCTTTACTACCTCGTTGTCGATGTACTCGGAAATTTCAGGTAGTACACCGCCCCTCCTCATGTCCTGGATTATCCCAGCAGTGGATTTTAGGTCGGGGACGAAAGCAATTATGGCCGTTAGGTTCTCCTTCGGTAAGGGTGTTATCCTCAGCCATATTTCCGTTATTATACCGAGAGTTCCCTCACTTCCCGTGAAAAGGTGTACTAAATCATATCCAGCCCTATTTTTTCTAAAAGGTTCTCCGATCCTAACAGCTTCCCCAGTAGGTAGCACCACCCTCAGGGCTAGGACCCAGTCCCTAAACGTACCGTACCTCACTCCCCTCATACCTCCTGATGAGTTTGATACAGCCCCTCCCACGGAACATAGGAAGAAGGACGCGGGATCAGGAGGCAGGAAGAAGTTCCTTTCCATTAACTTTTTATTAAGGTACTCCAGGTTCACGCCTGGCTGAACTCTAACGTACCAGTCCACATCGTTAATCTCTATTATGTTGGACATATACTTCATGTCAATCAAAATACATCCCTGGCAGGCAACAGCGCCAGTGAGGCTAGTCCCTGCACCCCAAGGCACTATTGGGATACCTTTAAGTCTGGCGTAGTTAACTATCTTTATTACATCGTCCTCATTTTTGGGGTAAACTACTGCTAAAGGCTCTACCTTGAAGTTTACGAAGTCTTCCCTAGTTTCCTTGGAGACTTCTAATCCCAATTTTTCCAGGTCGTCCATAGATAACAAGTTTGAGAAGCGTTAATAACCTTGAACCCTGTAGATCACTTTCTTAAAGTGTTCTAAAATAATAGATATTATGCTAGGATACATCAAGGATTCATGAAGTTTCTTCTGGTAGGGTTAGGGTTCATATCCACTCACGTTGCACTGGAGCTGTCGAGGGATCAGAGCGTAACAGTAACTTTCAATAGCGTAAATCCCGTGAAAGAGGAGTACTTGGCACTCATAAAGTCCAAGGCTAACGCGGTAAAGGCTAATCCCCTAAGTGAGGAGATGGGGAAGCTAATCAAGGAACACGACGTTGTGGTCAATTTTGTCGGAGAGATCTCAGGGGGTGAGGATAAGCTTAGGACAGCGAACATAGAAATACCAAAAACGTTGGCTAAGAGATCCTTTGAGGAAGGGAAGATGTTTGTTCACCTCAGCGGGGCGACCTCCACTGGTATTACCGGAAAAAACGTAAGGGAGGAAACGGAGCACTGCAAGGGAGCGCAACCGAAGACTCCCTTTGAAAGGTCAAAATGTGAGGGAGAGAGAGCCGTAATGAGTGAGGCCCTCGAAAGGGATGGTAGTGTAGCCATCCTTAGACCTACACTAGTCTACGGAAGATATGCAGTTCACGTCCAGTTTGTGACCATGTACAAGCTCGCGAAAAGGAGGATAATTCCGGATCTTAACCTAAACATGGCTACTGTTAACGCATGGTCCATTGGGAGAGTAATACGGACACTAGGCGAGAAGATGCCCAGAAGGGTCATCGTTTATGCCTCAGAGTGCGGTAGCGTCAAGGTTTCAGACTTCTTTAGACTTATGGCCAAGAGATTAGGTGGAGGGATTAGTATACCGGTCCCTGTGGGTCTAGCTAAGGCTTTTTTACCTTCAGAGATAAGGAGTCTTCTCCGTTACGCTGGGACAACATACGACTGTACGGCTTTCAGGGAACTTGGGGGCGGTGAGACGTTCGACTCAGAGGAAGTTGAAATGAACGCTGAGTTCCTAAAGCTGTTAGACCATAAAGGTAAGCTGATACCTACGTGAAGTTTATGTGGTAAACAAGACCCTTAAGGCGAACTTTTTAGTAATTTCTGAGCATTAGAAGGGTCAGGATCGCCGTATAGGGGATAACAAACAAGTTCAATATGGGTATCAAGGATAAAAGTGCACCTAGTAAAACTAATAGAGAAGAGATACCATCTCTAGAAAAGGCCCTAGTGTACCAGTCTATAGCGCCTCCCAGTCCGATCCTGCTCCCCACTACTATGGAAGAGCTAACTATGTACACTAAGATGAGCAGGAGACCCTCAATGAAGAAAGAATAGGGCACACCGAACGACGAGAGTAGACCGAAAACCAAACCAGTGACTAACAAGGTTGGTGAAAAAACCTGTAGGGTATTCAATGTACTGTTCCAGGCCAGTGACAGGTCAGGAATATTCCCCATGATGGCGCTCCCAGATTCGAACGCCTCTATTAAGATGAGCAGAGAATAAATTGAACCTGATATGAATCCTATTACAAATAGGACTATCTTTACAGCCAAGGGGGATAGTCCAAAAGAAATTAAGGCAGACGAAATGCCCCCTAAGACGAATCCTATCAAAATTGCAACAACTAGAGCAATGATTACCGGGATAATCATACCTAGGTTCTTGATAAAAAAGTCAAAGGCTTGGAGATAGAGGGGTCTGCTGTTATACGTTGGCCACCCACCATATCCAAAATTGAAGTTTTTAGACGCTTTTGGAAATTTCATTTCACTCGGCTAATGGAATTACACGATTTTATTTTTTCTCCGGTTGAGCTATCTGGTTATTAATTAGAGGGGATTTTCCCACGACTTGCTCTATCTAATGTATAAAGGCAGAACATCTCTTCGAGGGCTATACTTAAAAACGTCCCAAGTCTCAGTAGATTCATCTAGTTACAGGAATCTTTTCACTAGGTTTTCAAACTCGTCGTATTTGTCCATCTTCATAACCCCCAAGGTGGTAACTCTGGGCAAGTCCACTATCATTTTCTTATTGGCTTGGACTGGTAACCTAGATGCTATGTATTCAGCAGTCCCCTGAGGGTCCTCCTTCATAAGATCTATCCCTTCTGAGTATGCTCTGACGAACTCCTCATGGTTTGCCAGGATGCTTGCCCCGCAACTCCCTGGGACGTTAAGCAACTCCTCGAAAGTCTTTCCTCTGCCAAACGGTGCCGGTACCACAACGGACTCAACTTGTCTTTGGTTGAGGAGTTCCATCAGCTTTTGCATATCTTCAGCGTAGACTATCTCACCGTTTATTCCCTTTTTATGGAAAAGTGCCTTGGTCAAGACGTCTGCAGCGCTTCCCCTTCTCCATACGCCTATCTTTCTTCCAACGTCGGGGGAAACTACCATAAGTCCCTTGATTGTGATATAGTCAATTCTCACTCCTCTCTTTACCAAGGATACTGTTGAATCTAAAATGACATCTGCCTTTCCTTCCTTTCCAAAGTCAATGGTGATGTCCTTATATTTTGAACTCGCAGCTACCATAGGATAGGACACAGGTCCAGGTGCAGCTATTACGTTTAACATGCTTTCACTAGGTAACATAGATACCCATCGCTTAAATATTTGTTCAAAACAGTTCAGACCGCGGTAGATTTCGAGAAGATAAGCACGGTTGAATCGTTAAGGGAATAGTTAGATAGTTAGTTTTTTATTTTTTAAGTATCCCTTAAACCTCATGGATCTAAAACAAATCCTAACTCCAAATAACTCTGTGCTTGTTGTGTGGGACGTTCAAAAAGGACTGGTGAAAAACATATTCAATAAGGAGGAATTTAGCAAAGCCCTAGAGAGGGTAATAACTACAGCGAGGAAAAGTAAGATACCGATAGTTTACACAAAGATCACTCCTTTCCCATCTGGATTTGAGCCATATAACTCTAGGGTGACTGAGAGGAGGTTCACGTTCACGCAGGAGGATCTAGAGCTTTACGTCAACCCTGAGGTTGGCACCAAGGGTTCTGAGATAGTTTTACCCAAGAACACTTGGAGCATTTTCGTGGGGACTAACTTTGAATTGCTCCTTAGGAACTCCGGCAGGAACGTCATTATCTTCTCTGGTATAGCGACTGAGATCGGTGTGGAATCTAGCGCCAGACATGCCTTTGCGTTGGGATTTTTGCCAGTAATAGTGAGGGACGCAGTTTCATCCTACAATAAGGAAGGTCATCAGAGGTCCCTGGAAAACATG
Source organism: Metallosphaera tengchongensis (assembly GCF_013343295.1). Classification (NCBI taxonomy): domain Archaea; kingdom Thermoproteati; phylum Thermoproteota; class Thermoprotei; order Sulfolobales; family Sulfolobaceae; genus Metallosphaera; species Metallosphaera tengchongensis. Next base: position 1,272,577 of record NZ_CP049074.1, read on the forward strand.
AAGGACTTCTTCCCAGTCCTCTCCTCAGAGGAGATAGAGAGGTTATTATCCTAATTTTTAAATTAGTTTTAGAGATATTCTTGATATATTTTGTAAGGGTTCGGGTTTAGTTGGTTTCCATGATTTGGCATTGATCCTCAACCCTTGGGCTTCACGGGAGTTAAGGAAACTACTTCCTCTGTCCCCCGTCCCTTAGCGTAACCCCAACCTACTATGTGGGTAAACTCGGACATCTCTGGTCAGGTTACCTTGTCCCTCTCAGGATATAAGCCCACATCTGAGGCAGGTGTTTACACTTAGTTTTTATCATCTACAGTATCGCATTACATTATATAACTATGTAACTCAACATATAACTATGTAACTCAACGAGTTCGCTGAAACTGTTGACCACGGCCTTTGTCCGTTGTGATACGTTAATTTTGGGAGTTCGAACAGTTGTACCTTAATCTGAGATCATATGACATGAGACCCAGTCGTTTGGGATTTTTTAGAGAATGCTAGAGTGTTTTCGAAGTAGGCTCATTCCCTAGCCTTAAGTAAAAGATTATATTTTGTAAGGGAATACTGAATACCATGTATGTGTATAGCATTGACCAGTCATCATCAAATATGGTAAGGTCTGTAGGAAGAAAAGCTGCTTATCTCGGCGAGCTTACGAGGTTGGGGATAAGGATACCATGGGGGTTCGTCATTACGAGGTCTGCCTTCAGAAGGTTCATGGACATAGCTAAGGACACTGTAAGCGACGCATTGAAAGGGGTCAATTTGGACGATCCGCGTGACCTGTCGAGGAGGTACGAGAGAATTAAGGAGATAATGACCCAAATTGATCTTCCCATGGATATATCCCTTGAGATAGACCAGCACGTGAGAGAAATCTCCACAGATTTCGTTGCTGTTAGACCCACTTTCACCTCAGGAATATCCGGACCTAGCTTTGCAGGGGAGGTCGACTCTTTCCTCTACGTAAATAAGGCCGACATTCCCTTTTTCCTGAAGCAAGCTTGGGCGAACTATTTCAGTCCCAAGGCCTTGGCCTATAGAGTGGCTAGGGGGGACTCCATAGACATAGCGGTCTTAATTCAAGAGATGGTGGATCCGGACTCTGCAGGCACAGTTTTCACCATTCACCCAGTGACAGGCAACCCTAACTGGGTAGTCATAGAGTCATCTTGGGGGCTAGGTCAGGTAGTCACTAGGGGTCTTGTCACTCCAGACAGATTCACATTACCAAAGAGGGATAGAATCATAGCGGAGAGGTACATTGGGAACAAGCACCTGATGCTTAGGTTTGACCCGAGCTATAGGGGTATAAGGGAAATTCCGCTTGGTGGTAAAGCACTTGAGCCCAGTTTAGAAGATGAAAAGGTAATCGAGCTGGCAAACCTAGCAATAAGAATAGAGGAGCACTTTGGGAAACACGTCAACCTCGAATGGGCTTTGCAGGATAGGAAGCTATACATTCTGGAGGTAAGGGGAATTAAGACCATGTGGGAGGACATCTGATAATTTTGAGTGTTATATCTAGAATCCAGGAATATGGAGAAGTTGGGAGATTGACGTTAATTCGGCCCTGGATTAGGGCATGGGGATCCGGGCTCTCTAATTTAAACTGAACGGGTCTGGGCAACTTATCTTAACCTATACCTAACTTATCTTAACCATACCTGAAATGTTCTTTAGATATAGGACAGAACTTAACTATTTGTTAATTACAGATAATCCATGGAGCGAAAGGCTTTCAGTTCCGTCGCGAGGGCTATTTTGGCCACGCTGGAGAAGGAGGGTATTGAGAAAGTTTTTATCGTTTCGGGAACCGACTACGCCGCTTTCATTGAGGAGAAGGTTAAGGATAACTCACTCCCCGAGTTTATTCTAGTCCCTCACGAAATCACCGCTTCGTCCATGGCTCTGGGTTACTCCCTTGCTGGAAAATTGGGAGTGGTCGCAGTCCATACTGTACCAGGGACTTTAAACTCCCTGGGTGTAGTTAGCAACGCTTTCACGAGCAGGATTCCACTGCTAGTCTTGGCCGGTAGGTCTCCCTATACAGAGGAGGGAAACAGCGCGAGCAGGAACCTCAGGATACACTGGACTCAGGAAGCGAGGGACCAAGGCGAGTTGGGGAGACAATACTTCAAGTATGACTTTGAGATTAGGGATCCGAGTCAGACTCTGGTGGCCGTAAAGAGAGCTTTACAGATAGCCTTGAGTGAACCGAGAGGGCCAACTTACCTTGAAGTCCCCAGGGAGGTTAGCGTCAAGGAGTGTGAAGGAAAGTTCCTGAATATGGACCCATACGAACCGGGCCCGTCAAGGAAGCAGCTACAGAGGGTAGAGGAGCTCCTGAGAGAGGCAGAGAGGCCTGCTATCATCACTTGGAGAGCCGGAAGGAGAAAGGAGTGGTTTGATGCCCTAAAGGAGTTTGCTGAGAGAATAGGTTCACCAGTAGTTAACTACGTGGGGGAAGTATCTAATTACCCCTCCAAGGGCGAGATGGCGTTAGACAAGTTAGACCTAAGGGAGCCTGACCTCCTGTTGGTCATAGAATCTGAGGTCCCGTGGATACCAAAGAGGGTTAATGTGGAGGCCCCCGTAGTGAGGATAGATGTGGAGCCAGCGTACTCTTACATTCCCTACTACGGATTCCCATGTCACGTATGTCTGCAATCGACTCCTTTAGCTTTAAGGGAAATCCTGGTTACACCTAAGGACAGCTGGAGGGAGGAGGTAAGGGAGAGAGTCCTGAAACAAAGGGAGGAGAAACAGAGGGAGTTGGAGAAGCTAGAGACGCAGTCCAAGATACATCCCAGGTTGCTCTCCAAGTATGTTTCAGAGTTTAAGGCAATAGTAGTTAACGAGTACCCCTTTAATCCCAGATATGGCGAATTCTCCTTTGGGGAATACTTCGGGGACTTATCTGCAGGTTATCTGGGTTGGGCACTGGGTGCGGGACTGGGAATAAAGATGGCAACCAATAGAGATGTGATCATAACTACAGGTGATGGGTCTTTCATCTTTGGAGTCCCTGAAGCCTTTTACTATGCAGCCAAATCCTACTCACTTCCCACAATGGTAGTCATTTTCGACAACGAGGGGTGGTTGGCATCAGCAGAGGCTGTAGAGGAGGTCTACCCGGAGGGTCTAGCTAAAGCCAAAAAGTACTTCCCTGGGGCCGACTTTAAGAGATACAATATAGGGGAGACGGTGAAAGCTTTCGGGGGATTCTATAGACTAGTTGAGACCCCAGATGAGGCAAAGAAGGGTCTCGAAGATGGATGGAGACGAGTGAAAATGGGGGACATAGCCGTGATCCAGGCAATAGTGGAGAGGGCTAGATAACCTTTGCCTCGTTATCCATTAGTAATTTCGTCACCAAAATGAAGGTTGTAAATACTAAGATTTTTTAACTGTTAGTAAATACTATTATTATGCCTTCGCTGACGTGGAGAAACGTAATAGTGGCAGGAATGGGTGTGTTCACAGACGGATATAATCTTTACTCAATATCCCTCACTTCATTTTTCATCCCCTCATCTTTCAAGTTTTCAAGCGGAGAGCTGGGACTTTTGGTGGCAGGGTCCTACTTCGGTGCAGCTTTTGCTGCGTTGATCTTTGGCGCGTTAGCCGATAGGCTTGGAAGGAAAGGGATTTATGGTTTTGACGTCGCTATCATGTCTCTCGGTGCAGTCCTACAAGCCTTCTCCCAGTCCTACTTAGAGCTCCTGCTTTCAAGGCTTATCCTAGGGATAGGTATAGGGGCTGATTACGTTCTTTCCCCAGTGATAGTAGCTGAGAACTCCAGCGGAAAGAATAGAGGTAAGATGATGGTAATCACGTTTGCAGTAATGTGGGGGCTTGGGGCGGTCTTAGCGGCCTTTGTAGAGCAACTTACCCTATTGGCCAATCTTCCTCCGTCTTTGATCTGGAGGATAGTCTTAGGTGTCGGAGCTATACCTGCAATATCAGTGTTTTTCCTGAGGAGGAGGATCTATGAGACCGTTATGTTCGTATCGAGGGTCAAGCCTGAACACATTGACAGTGAGAAGATAGAGAGGGAGCTGGGAAAGCCTCTCGTTAAAGCTAAGGACACTTCATCTTTCATGAGTAGGCTAAGGTCTTCTGCAATTTTCATTGTAGCTGCCTCACTGCTTTGGCTACTATACGATATGTATTCCTCCACGTTCGCTATCTATGGTCCAATAACCATCGCTTCCAATCTAGGTATGACGCCCATAGAGTTCACTTACGTCGCCCAATTCTTTGCTGGAATTCCAGGGCAAATACTCTGCATCCTCCTCATAGATAAGATAGGAAGGAGACCACTAATAGTTTTAGGATACGCTGGAGTTGCAGCCTGGCTGTTGGCGTACTCTCTATTGTTGGCCGACCCTAGGATATTTGGGTTGTCTTCAACCCATTTGAACACGTCCAGTCTAGTGGGTGAGGCTGCGGTGTTGGGGTTCTCGTTCTACATGCTTAATTATTTCTTCTCAGCTATAGGCCCAGCCTCCATTATAGGCTCAGCCATGGTAACACCGGAGTTAGTGCCCACCAAGGTTAGGGCAACGTCCCAGTCCATAAGTGTAGCTGTGGATAGGTTATCTGCTGCCTTGAACATAACGGCCTTCCCTCTCCTTCTCGCTCACTTCGGTCTAGCTGCAATGGTTGGACTATATTCTGGTATAGCTCTTTTGTCCAGCCTCATTACCCTGTTCGTAATACCTGAGTCAAGAGGAAGGGAACTGGAAGAGTTAAGCAAGGAGGGCCAGGCGCAGAAATGATTAAATGGCTTTCCACGATTATCTACTTTTTATGGAACCGTTTTACTTCAAAAGTTATGAGAAGGTAATAGGAAAGGCGAGTGACGTGAACGAGCTGGAGAGGGAGATGGGGAGGTTAGTGAGAGAGGATCCAGCATGTGTGGAGTGGCATTTGAAACAAGGACATCTAGTGAACTGGCTTAACTACATTGGGGAGAGAGGTTTAGCGGAGATGTTGAAAGGGGTTAGTAACCCTAAGGAGGCCCTGTCAAGGATCGTAGAATATAGGGCAATGACCCCAAGGAGGGAACAAAGGAGGAAGGGTAGGAGTAAAAAATTCAATATCTGAGTTTTCTAGCTACCTCAGTCAGTCTTTTACCCATAAACCTAGCTATGGTTCTTTCAGCCTCATCCAACTCTTTTAGACTTCCAAGATGGCTGGGTCCGTAAGGGGATCCACCAGTAGTGGACGTAAACAACTCCTTTATTCCATAGCCTAGGGGAACAATTATCATGCCGTGATGGTAAGCATATGTGCTCATGGTCAATATGGTCGTCTCGTGTCCTCCGTGAATTGTCCCAGCCTCAGTGAAGAAACCTACTGGTTTACCATATAGAGCACCCTTCAACCAGAGATCCCTAGTCTGATCCAAGAAAAACTTGAGCTGGCCTGTGATGTTCCCATACCTAGTTGGTGAACCCATAGCTATACCGTCTGCCCACTCCAGGTCTTCAAATCTGGCTTCTGGGATTTTCTCGACCTTGGACATATCAACGTTGAACTTAGCTACTACCTCTTTGGGGAAGAGCTCTGGGACTCTAACTACCTTAGTTTCGGCTCCTTCACCTCTCGCCCCTTCTGCGATTTCTAGAGCTAGATCAACTATTGTCCCGTACCCGTAGAACAGGACTAGGATTTTGGGTTTAGGAGATGACATAGGACTCTACTAAATGAGCTTCATTTAAAAAGTTAATCAGCTTTATCTTTTTAATTAACTCTCTAGACTAGGACTGGTTGACCCTCAACATAAATACAGTAAGGATGGAGCGTCGTTACGTCCAGCAAGTTACGATATGTCATGCGGGGCCTGTCCTTCATTAATAAAAGGACGACAAAACTACCTTACTAGGACAGGGGCATGCCAGATCCTATCAGCCCTAACACGTTTTGAAGCCACAAGTTTCCCTGGTAGGTCACTCAGTAATAGGGACTTGACCTGTAACTGCTTTATCTACCTTCCTGAAAAACTTGAAGTACAGGAACGAGTTAGCCACAGTAGCCACAAAAGAGACCTCAAATGGAATTGCTACAGACACTGCGTGCATGATATATCCAGATAACGTAGTGGAAGCAGCGGAGGGTATTAGTCTCCCGGCCTGATTTGCCCCAGATGCCGTGGCTCTTCTGCTCTCACCTATTAAGTTCATCATTAAAGCTTGCTGGGCTGGTAAAGAGATAATCCTGAGAGGAGTGAAGATTACGTAATCCACTGCGGCCAGAGCCGGTATCCCTAAGAAGGGAAAGGTCAATACTAGGAAGGCTGATATGACCCTCGTAGTGATGATTAACCTGACGAAACCTAACTTTTCTGTCAGGACTGGAGTAGCGAACATGAGCGTAGCGGAGATTACTCCCCCTAAAGAGATCAATTCCCCTATGGCGGACTGGGGTAGTTTGTATGTCTCGCTGAATATTATGGGAATGAAGGGCACTATAAGTCCTTGGGAGACGCCGTTAAGCACCCCGGTTATGGTGAATTTTCTTATCGTGTCGTTATCCCTCTTGGTTACCTCGGGGGAAGCCCTCTTAATAGGCTTGAAAGATTCCTTTACTGGTAGGACAATGAAGGCAGAGATAGCTGAGATTGCCAATGCGATCTCAAATATTAACTTGTAACTTGATATGAACGATAGCAGGGCTCCACCAGCACCAGCGTAACTCGACATTATGGTAAACAAGGAGAACACCTTGGTCCTATCCTTAGGGGGGACCTTCTCAGTAAGGAGGGCGGTCTGCATTGGAGCTACTGCAGCTCCCACTCCACCACCTACAAGACCGCCAGCTATCCCGAAACCTCCCAACGCTGAGGAGAGGAGAAGCAGAAAGAAGTTGGACGTTGTAATTAGTATGAGTACAGAAAGGGGAAGAAACGTGAGGGTTAGCAACAATATCCTTTTCCTTCCATATCTGTCGGAGTAGAAACCTAAGATAAGCGTAAGGAGTGGGGTTATAAAGGCCCCAGTTCCGAAAAGTATACCGACATCAAACAGGGAAAGGTGAAGTCCGTGTACGTAATAAAGCCCAACTATCACTGCCAAAACTCCTGCAGAAACGCTACGGGATATTCTGGAGGTCATGAGAAAAACGACGTCTCTATTCATACTCTCCATTGGGTGCAACACATTAAATATTTTATTATTAACTGTCAAAGCAACTCTTAAAACTACAGTAGAGACCAAACATTGTTTCTGTATAAGACGAAAGAATTTATTTACGGATTAACGTCTAATCCTAATCAATGAAATATTATTGGTTCCTGCTAATAGCCTTCATCCTGGTCGGGGTAGGAGTGAAGGCGGTGTCAGAACCTAATGTCCCACTTAATGTTTATTTGTTCAAATTAATTAATTACCATCAAATTAGTTTTTTAAATCCAGTTATGGTGTTTCTATCAAAATATGGGAGGGAGTACGTATGGATTCCGCTGACTGCAATACTCCTAGTATTCAGGAAGACTAGGCGTATAGCAATTACTTTGGCTGCCTCCTTCATTTTAGCTATAATAGTGGGTGAAGCTAGCAAGTACGCCTTTGCCCAGGGAAGACCATTCCTTTACGTGAGCCCGGACTACACTTTAGTACCTAAACCCTCGGATTACAGCTTCCCTTCAGGTCACGCCCTAATAGTAAGCGACGGAGCCATCGTGTTAGCTAAGATGGCTCCGAAGTGGTTATGGATAATTATGTTGATCGAAGCTCTATTGGTCTCGTACTCTAGGGTATATGTCGGGGTCCATTGGCCTGTAGATGTCTTTGCAGGCTGGTTAATAGGTGGGTGGACGTCGTTATTCACGGTGGACTTAGAGAGAAGGGGGACCTTAGCCTTCGTGGAGAAGCTCCTCAAGGCTTAGCTGGACCAGCTATTGTGTTGTTTTATAATTGAAGACAGTTTCGTACTTTGAGGCGAGTAGGTCGGGGGACGTCAAGAGGACGAGTAACCTGTCTCCCGTAGTATCAAGGCTGCAAATCCTTGGCAGCAGATGGATTTGAATACCTTGACTACTGCATTTATTACGTGGGATTGTGAACCTCATTGAAAAGGCAAGGAGAATGAGGGAAATTGGAGATGAATACGAGAATCTTTTGAACGAGATGCTTAACGCGCTATTTAAGGTAATACCCAACTGTGTTGCCCTCAACATGGACGATTCCCTTATGCCGATCTACGCGGTCTCAGCATTGAAGACGGAGGGTCTTCTCGCCTTCCCTTACTCCTGCAACGGGAAACCAGGCTATGTAGTAATAAGAATAGATGGTGAGTTAGTGTTTGAGGACATGAACGGCAACGTCACGGAGATGGGAAAGATTTCATGATAGAGGAACGCTAAACCTCGCCCTTCAGGGCGTGAGGAGGTTTTTAAACTCTTTTACCTCGCTTTTGCCTATGGAACTCCCTTCCGGTCAACTTAAAGGCCATGAGGAGCGGGAGCCGATCTCCCCCGCAACACCGGAGGGGAGCGTCAGAACCGTAACTGTCAGGCTTTCCCCTAGTGGAGCGCAGCAAAGAAAACTGAGGAAGTTGGCAGACGCATCAGCGAGGCTATACAACGAGGTAAACTGCTAGAGCAGGCAACAGTCCTTAAAGGACAAGAGAGTAGACCTCAAGGTCACTTGGGACAAGTCTAGAAGAAGTACAAGGAGATACTTGGAGTTAACGCTCAAGCTGTATTACAGAAGAACAACGAAGCGTGGTCGTCTTTCTTCTCAATATTGAAGAATAAAGATAGCCTGCCTTCCTTCATTCAGCACATTTCACCACCGGGCTAGAAAGACAAGGGAAGGAGGAAGCTAATCCTCGTAGTTAGATAAGACCTTTGTCTGTGAGAGGTGTGGTTTCAGGCTAGATAGGCAGTTAAACTCTTCCCTGAACATCTACCTGAGAATGTGCAGGTTCCCCCAGATGGACTCCACCCCGTCTAAGTGGGTTGGGGTTAACCCCTCTAATAAGGAGTATGAAGGCGGAAGTCCCGCTTGAACCCCGTGAAGCCCAAGGGATGGGGGTTGATATCAAAATAGGTGAGAACAGAAGAAATCCAAAACCCCTTTTCATTTATAAAAGTCAGATAATATACGCTAAAGACTTTGAGTAACGATGGAGATATTCAGAGAGTAGTCTTATCTCATCCCTCTACTAAGTGAGACCGTTTTAATGACATGAACTCTTACTCTTCTATTAATTACAACCCTACATAGCACATTTCGACAAAGTATAAGTATAACTACGTTTCAAGATAAACATGGATCTTAGAATATTTATGGCCTTGCTCATAGTGCTTATCGTTGTTTCAACCTTTTCAATTTACCTAGTCCTAAGGGATTTGACTACCCAGCAAAAAGTACCTTATATATCCCCCTCAACTATAGACCAAAAATTAGGAGGACAGTGGAGGCTTGATGTCGTCGAGAACCTGAAGTATCCTGACACGATTAATCCACCTAACGAAATACTATCCCTTCTAGAGAATAGCTCTGAGAGCGCGTTCTTCATACTTTATGTGGGGGATGAGTCCAACCTATCCATGTTCATCTATAAGTATCAAAATTCCAGTTCCCTCTCTAAACTTGTCCTGACGATTCAGCAAATCTACAACAAGTTAGGTTGGAGAACGCAGGATCTAAACGGTTCAATCACGGGTTTCACTGTTCAGTCAAACGATTCCCAGTTCCTCTATGGTGCCTATCATAACTACGTTGTGGTGGTTTATCTCAATGGGGTTGTGTACCCAAATGAAAGCGTGGAAGTCGCAAACCTCGAAAGTCATGTCCTGACGTGAAGAGATGTTTTCCCTTTTCCATGCATTTTGAGACTAAAAGTTAGGGCATGGACTTGGGCATTCCGTGTATCTACATTGAGGGGGTAAGCGAATCTGTTACCATTTTGCCCTGGGGACTATGAACTTCCAACTAGGTCCGAGAACCTGTCTAGACACGGTTAGAAACTGAAGTTTGGAAAAAGGTTTCTAAAAACCAAGATTCCTTGCCTAAAAGGTGTACTTGCCCTCATATTGGGATAGAGGGTTTAAGGTAAAACACGTGTCCCATACCCTTTACCTTATCGAGATTCCTCAGTGCCTCTTCGTTCCAATACCTTTCCCCACTGAAGTCCAACATAGTGGCGTACACTTTATCGCCCTCAACTAAGCTTACAAGTAACCAACCTCTCCCAATTGAGGCTGAGGTTACTACAGTTAACCCATCAAAATTAAGATAGCTTTCTGACAGTCCATTCACAGGAACCTGTTTCACTATCCTATCAAAGGTCACGTACAGGTACGCAATGAAGCCCGTGTCCTTTATTAACTCGGCGAGTCTCTCCCTCTCCGAGAGCGAGCTAGCGTATAGGGAGTGTACTACAGGGTTCCCCAGCTTTAACATGATGAAGGAGACGTAATCCCCCATGTTGAATATCTCGTACTTACAATTCATCAACTTCGCGACTTCCGGCAGAGTTACGTTTACAGCAGCAGGGTGATCCACCAGAACTTCCAACTCCTCTCCGGGTCTCATTTTCATCAGTTCTTTCTTTGAGGCTATCTCGGGGACAGGACACTGTTCTCCCCTCACGTCTAAAACTTTCCTAACTAGAGGTTTCATAATTGAAATGAGAGCCTGAGGGTACTGTGCTTTATTACTCTGCCCATTACATATAGCCTCACCGTATTCTCTCAGGTTCTTTGTGATAGACTCCTCTATGGACGAAGCGACCATCTCATTCGTTGAGTTCACTTCGACTTCAACCTTGATGCTCGGACCTTCCTTAAAGTCAATCTTAACTAGGAACCTCCCATTTTCTTCTAAAATTTCTATGGATCTCTCGCTCAACCTTACTAGGACTGGAAAAGCTAGTTTCCCGAGTTTCAATTTCCCTGAGTAGCCCCAATTCAGCCTTCTAAGGTCGTGAAGAAGGTAAAGCCTGTGATACTTCTCTAAACTCATTAGGGGTTTAAAGTCCTTGGCACCAATTAAAACAACTTCAGATTGCACATTATTTATTAATTCCCAGAATATATAAAGATTAATTTATAGCATATCTTCACATATGATACTTATGGGTTCAGGGTTACGTCTGCTAGATGGGAGAAGATCACAGTACCATAGCTAGAATTTGTGACTACAATCGCGTCCCTCTCCTTTTCCTCGTAACGATGTAAATAGGACAGGCACGTTTACGGAATTTCAATGAAGTAACTCTAACGTCCTCGGAGCCCACAAGTCTTCTATATCATCTCTAAATGGGAGCTAAGCCCTGCAATAGGCACGGGATTGAACGAGACATCCAGAGCCTTCCACGTGAAGCTGAACTCATCCATCAAAACTAGCAGATGGGCAGCCCATTGGGACAAACTAACCTCTTCACCCTAAAGGGTGTGCATTCCTTATTTTCTGACGACTAAGTTTAATGAGAAATGAATATATATTCATATTTATACAAGATATCCAAAAGATTTATAGATTAGCAAAAAGAGATTTATTTGAGATGAAATGGTAAAGGTTGACGAATGTGGTTGTGTTGTGAACAGGATATACGCCTCAGACTACCTTTCAAAAAGGCTTTACACACTTAAGGGAAGGGGTTTCTCTCTCGTGAAGAGGGTTGAGTTGGATAATGAAAGATGGTTTGAGATTTACCGCAAAGGTAACGAGATTAGGTACAAGTCCTCAGAGTGCCCATTGGTTATCATAGGACTGGAGGCTTTATTGGAGGCATGGGAAGACGGGAAGCTTAAACAGGGTAACTGGGTTGACGTTCTCAGGAACGTCAAGGGCCTACAACTCAATACAGTCTTAGAGAAGCTAGGGGCATCTCTCATGGAGGTGTTGTCTCACGAGGAAGGTCGCTTATATAGTTGAGTCCAACCTAGGATCCTACATTCTTGGACAGATGATAGTCCCTCAGCTTGAGGAGGGAAGGCATGGAGTGGAGGTTGTAGGAATGTTCTTTATTCATGACAACGTATACGTACCCATGAGAGGGAACCCTCTAGGGGAAAGGTTACAGAAGCTCAGCGATAAAATCTATCTCCAGGCATGCGATCAATGCGTTTATATGAGGAACCTTGCCGATAGGTTAATCCCTTCTTGTAGGATAGGTTGTTTTCCCGATTTCTACAAGGAGGTAGCTGATAAGACAGATATGATAATAACTATTTAATTAAGAATAATGTAAAGGATAGAAAATACTTATAAATAAATTAGTTTTAAAAAGTTACGTTCTAAAGAGGAGACGGAAGTGTATGAACTATAAGGTATTATTAATAGTAGGTATTGTGGTCATACTTCTAGTGGGAATAGGAGCTGCTTACATTATGATGAAAAGCTCAACTTCTCCATCGAGCACGAGTACAACCACCACTACGACCCCAACCAGTAGCAGTAACACTACCTCAACGAGCACTAGTACTCCAAATAACAATTTCTACTTTCTGGCACTTACCCAGAAGGGGATAGCTCAAGTTCTGAATCCGTTTAGCTCTAGCCAAAACTTCCTTGGATTCACAAGGGTAGTCAACATCTCCACAAGCGTCCCGACCCAGGTCTACTACTGGGAGGAAGTTGAGGGAGGAGCTAATATGAAAGTACTATTCATGCCCCTGAATAATGGTACTGTTTTCGTTATAAATACTACTACCTTTAAGGTCGTTAAGACCTTGGAAGTTGGGTCATCCGTGGGGTTCATCGGCGTTTCTATTTCTCCAAACGGACAGTATGCAGCTATAGCTGACGGTCCTTCAGGGGTTTTGGAGGTGATCAATACTCAGACCCTTCAGACGGTTTGGTCTCAGAAATTTGTTTCTCCGACAACAGGAAAAACTTACTATCCCTGCGACGTTAGATGGACTCCTGATGGATCGTCTTTGGTCGTCCCCATGAGGTTCAACAACAGCGTTGACTTAATTAGCGCTTCCAATGGGACAGTGCTGGTCGTGAGACCTACATCACTGGGATCACAACCCTATATGGTAAGTCCGAACCAGCAGGGGACGATGGTCGCAGTAGAATTTGCAGGAAACAACTCAGTGGGGTTCTATTCGTTGCCTTCCCTACAATACTTAGGAATGGTGCAGATGCCTAAAGGACTGACTCCTCAAAGGGGAGTTTTCACCCCTAGCGGTCAATACTACCTAGAGGCACCAAGTAACAACGACACGGTAGTTGTAATTTCAACCTCCAACTTCCAAATAGTTAAGGAGATACCGTTACCCCAAATAACTCCTGCTGGACTAGCTGATATTGAGATAACTCCTGGAGGGAGTTACGCATACGTCGTAATCCACGGAAGCGTTCAGACTGGAGGCATGATAGTCTTGATTTCCCTTTCCAGTCTCTCTGTGAGCACCACGCTACCTCTGACGACAGCCCCCGCAATAGTTATACCGATTTCCCAGAGTATGGGTACATACCTAGTTAACCAGGTTATGTTACCTCCAGTTACAGGTCTACACTGTTGATCCAAGTAATTGGGTGAAAGAAATGAAGCCAATAAACCCTTTTTTGTACGTGTTCATCTTTTTCAATTCCACAATTTTCTTACCCATAGTAGTTAATGCTGTAAGGGTCGTAGGAGTCTGGTATTCCCCCCTAGCTGACACCGGACAGTCTACATTCATTAAACCTTTCTTGCTCTTTGTGATACTTTACGTGATCTTGAGCTCGCTTGTGGGCGCAATAATCTATAGGTCCAAGAGGGGAAGGTTTATCTTAGTCCACGGCCCCATGAGACTGAGAGCTGTACTCAAGGCCACGCTCAAGGACAGTGTAGGGAGAGCCTTGGTCCTGTCCTATGTCCCGGGCTACTTCCTAAGTTTCCTCATTGTGTCAGGGCTCCTATTGGTCCCCAATGTCAATGTGAGCTCGTATTTCATTTCCTTAACGTACCTGACTTATCAAGGCCTGGGGATTCCTACGTTAGGTCCGCTTGTCCTTAATTTCCCCATGATAGCTTTGGGAGTGTTAAATGATGTCGTCCTAACCCTCTCCTTGATATTTTCCTATTATGTGATGTCCCTCATTTACGTCTCTAGTGGAGTCAACACGTGGATGGTGCCTAAGTCATTCAGGCTTGGCACCATAAATACAACTGCAGGATTCCTGACAGCGTCAATACCGTCCTTAGGGACTATAGCTGGAATTTGTTGCCTGACCCCTACCGCTATGAATTCCTTACTTTACCTGTTGTCAGGTAGTTACCCAGCAGTGACCAAAGGGTTAACTTGGAAGTATGGAGCCTTCATTGCGGGGGCGTGGACTGGAGGTGTCCTTCAAGCTGTTTTGCTTCTATCCCCGACCATAGCCGGTATTTTGCTCCTAGGCATTGGGATATGGCAAATATCTTTAATATCATCACAACTAGTGAGGAGGGCGAACAAGAATGAAGTCTCTTAAGGGAGAGACAGACCTTTGGCAAACGCTAGTTAGGATTGCTGTTGCCAGCATATGGATTGACGCCGGGGTCTTCAATAAGCTCTTAAACCCTGGGTTCCTAAACCCTGGTTCTACTGCGTATATAGGTTTTACCCTCCAATACTTAGCTGAGGGGTCTCCCATTCGAGCCTTCCTTTACTCCGTAGTTTTCCCGCATCCACAGCTCGTGGGTATCCTAGTCATGATCGGGGAGATCAGTTTTGGGGTCCTAACCCTGCTCGGTTTCATGTCTAGACTGGCAGGGACTGTAGCTTTTTACACCAACCTGATATACTTCCTCTCAGCCTACTGGACTGGGACTGAGGAGTACGGAATTAACCTCCTGCTCATGCTCTTTAACTTATACCTAGTAGCTAAAGGTCCAGGTTATCTATCTGTGGACCAGTTAATTCAGCGCAAGTTACGGATAGTGGAGAGACCTCTCCCATGGTTAGTTCTAGGTTCTCTAGTATATCTGATAGTTATATTTATCCTCTTAATTTACTAATTTTTTACTCAGTGTAAAAAACCATTTAAAAAAGAGTACAACTTAAAAGATTGACGTTATTATTTAATATTGGGTGAAAAAGTGTCCTCGGAACCTCTCAAGACGAGAGAACCAGATGATACGTTGGACGTAATAGGTGAGTCCTGCCCTGTACCTGAGATGATGGCTGGGAAGAAATTAAGGAAAATGAAGGCTGGACAGGTCCTGGAAGTCCTTACGGACCATCAGCCTGCAGTGGACGTAACGCTACCTTCCCTGTGCAAGAACCTAGGCTATCCATACGCAGTATTTAAGGACGGGGATGTATACAAGTTCAGGATACTAAAGGTGGGTTAGTATTGACCACTCCTTCCATGATACTCGAACCTGTTTTTTCTGAATCTTGGGCTCTGATATTCGGCCTATTTGGTTTGTCTGGCTTCATTCTAGGCTGGGTGGCCCAAAGGGGGAATTATTGTTTCGTAAATGCCATGACGTCAATCTTCACTACCAAGAGCTTCGAGAGGTTCGGAGCTCTCTTAGTCCTCTTTGGTTTGACAGCCTTGGGAACAGGTCTTCTTGTGGCCTTTGGGTTTATCCCAGCGGTTGACCAATACTTCAACAACTACTTTGCGGGATGGTACATCTTAGTGGGCTCCTTTATTTTCGGATTTGGGGCGGCGTTGGCCGGTGGGTGTAACTTGTCCATGTTATATAGAGCGAGTAGCGGATACGTGCAGAACTGGATTGAGTTGTTCGGAATGATGATAGGAACTTACGTGTTTGCAGTCGCAATCTGGCCTTTTCAGTCCTATACTATGCAAGCTGGGATATTCTCCACAAGTTCAGGTGGATACGTGGAGTACCTTCCGTACGTTCTATTCCACTCAGTCTCCAACATGTCAGTTTACGTCACTACCATGATAGTCTCCCTACCCCTAATCTTCTTGGGGATATACTTACAGATGAGGACTAGGGGTAAGTGGGGGAAAACCCTCTCCGGCTCTGGTCTCTCCGGCTCTGGTTCCTCCATGGGTATTCAGGGAGTAAAGTTCGCCAACGCCATGGGACCTGGAATTCCAACACCTACGACAGTTCCAAGTTCCATGAGACTGAAAGAAGCTAAGGAGATGTTACTCCTCAAGAAGCCTTACGGGACTAACCTTTCAACTGTGATACTAGCCCTAGATATGCTATTGGTCTTCATAGTTGGGGCTGGGTACACTTTTAACTACCTGGTAATTACGTCGTCCGACGGTGGAAGGTTCTTCGAGTACATCTTGATGCCTTTAGGAATAAACCTTTTCACCAATACACCTTGGTTTAACGATTCTCTCCCTATCGTAGATCCCAGCACGTTGATGGTGGTCATGCTCTGCGTTGGGGCTTTCGCAGCGTCCTTCTTAAGCGGTGACTTCAAGATCAGGATACCTAAGGACAGGAAAAGGTTGGCCATAGGCTTCGTTGGTGGGATGCTGGTCGGGATAGGAGTCAGAATGGCCTTAGGTTGTAACGTAGGGTTGATGTGGACTAATTTCGGCCAACTAGGATACGATGGATACATATTCCTAGGGGGCATGTTAGCAGGTGTGTACCTAGCAGTCAAGGTCCAGGAGAGGTTGTAAAATGGAAGTCGAGAAGTCAAAGACTAAAGCCAAGTCCTATCCATTGAGGAGGGTAATAGCGCCATTGGTGCTGTCCCTGTTTGCCATAGGGTGGTATCAATTCAGCAAGGTCTACCTGTTTAACGCTGACAATTTAGCTTTAAATCAGGCCAACTTTGCAATTTACGTAAATCCGGCACAATTCCAGGGATACTTGGAGGCCACAACATGGATCTGCTACACTGTGGTGTACGTCGGGCTGATAATGTTCTGGTACTCCCTCGTGAGGTATGTCGAGTCTAAGGAGGTAGGAGCATGACCGATATGTACTCATTTATGATGATATCAGGGAATGAGGAAAAGATGATGATGGGAGTTATTACAGCCATTGGGTACGCCTCTAGCGGAAATAAGGTTTACATGTTCTTCACAATGGACGCCCTAAGGGCCCTCACAGCTGAGTCAGAGAAGATCTCCCTAAACGGTACCAAGAACCTGAAGTACTACCTGGATAACCTCGTCGAACTGGCAGGGGAGGAGCTTGAGATGACCGCATGTGAGTTTGGGATGAGGGTAAAGAACATCCATGAGGACCAGTTCATCTATAAGGTGAAGGTAAGCGGAGTCTCGGAGTTCGCCCTCAAGAGTTCCCAGTCCAAAGCAACACTTATTTTTTAAAAACGCTAATAGTACGCATGCATGTAAAAAAATTCGTGATAGGTCCACTTAATACCAATTGTTACGTTTTGTACAGCTCAAATGAGGCTGTTGTCATAGATCCCGGTGGGGACCCAGAGGGTGTAATCAACTTCCTCAAGGGCAATAACCTTCACCTGAAGTACGTTATTTCAACCCATGGTCATTTTGATCACGTGCTGGGAGTTGAACCCCTCAAGAGGCAGGGAGCAAAGTTCCTGTTGAACTTAAATGACGTGGATCTGATGCCCCTGTACTACGATTGGAGGGAAATGCCTCCCGAGCCTGATGACGACTTAAAGGACGGATACGAGATAAGGGTTGGAGATTCCGTCGTCCAGGTGCTGAGTACCCCTGGTCACACCTTGGGGAGCGTATCCATGGTGGTAGAGGACAAAATATTCACTGGAGACACGCTATTTAGGGGGACTGTAGGCCGCTATGACCTCGGAGGGGATAAGGAGAAATTAATTGACTCCCTGAACAGGATAAAGGACCTGAAAGTTAATGAAGTGTTACCGGGACATGGAGATTCAACAACTCTTAAGGAAGAGGTTACTTCAAACCCCTTTCTAAATGGAGTCCTAGGCAAGGACGACTTCTAGTTTTAACATTCGTTATTTATGCCGAGGGCTATCTCATTTTACAATACTTTTTCACTTGAGTGTTGAAATGGGAAAAGGTTCCTGTTCAAATTCTTATCAAACGTTTTATAGTAGTCCCATTTAAAATCTGTTGTGGATAGACTGGAGTTATTGAACAGGGCGTTAGTGGAGGGAGGATTTACGCCGAAGTCCTTTCAAACTATAGAAAGGGGAGTGAGGGTTAAACTATTTGAGCACAGCTTCCTCGACCTGATGGATTCGGGGATCGTCCTCATTTACGTTTCCAAAAGTATCAACTGTGAGGACGTGTTACTGGTCAGAGATAGAATAAAGTTATTCCTTCCGAGGCTTAGGTCTCTGGACATAGTAGCAGGGGTGGAAGTATTTGCCAACGGTTGCTTTCTATCATTGCTAAAAAAATTTAGCAGAAAATTAGATCTAGAGAGAATTGATGGATTGCAGATCAATTTGGTTCGACAAGAGTACTTTAGGATGCTAAAAATAATGCACCTATTAAACAGCGTTGGAAGTAACCTGGAGTGAGGCTTCTCAAGTTATGGGTTTAAGGTCGACTGTATCCTTCTAATTGGATTTTACCTTTCTGATAATCCTTTCCTTGATTCTTGAGTCTATTCGTATGTGGTCCTTGCCTGCTCCCTCAAGAAGGAGAGAAGGTAGTAAGGACCTCCCGCGTTTCTTCCGGTCCAGCCCGAGTCCTTCCATCCACCGAACGGTTGGACGCCAGGCATGGCGCCGGTTGTTGAGCCCGACTCTCTATTAGCGTACACTACCCCAGCTTCCACATTGTTAAAAAAGTACTTTATTTCCTCCCTATCAGACGAGAAGATTCCTGCAGTGAGGCCGTAGTCTACGTCATTGACCAGCCTAAGGGCTTCCTTTAGATTTTGCACCTCCTTAATTAAGACGATGGGCACGAAGAGCTCCGTTCTCCACAGGGAGCTAGTGTAAGGTAGATCTATTACTACCGTGGGCTCCACTAGATACGTCTTTTCTTCTTCCTTAACTCTTCCACCAGTAAGTATCCTACCTCCCTCTGATACGGCCTGATCCACGTATCTTCTATATTTCTCTATTGCTTTCTTATTAATTAACGGACCCAAAAATGTGGTCCTAACCCTAGGGTCTCCTATAACCGTGGACTCCACTTTAGCCTTAAACCTGGTCAAGAATTCCTGGTAAACTGACGCTTCAACAAATATCCTTGAAGTGGCACTACACTTCTGTCCTCCAAAACCGAAAGCTCCTCGGAAGGCCCCCTCAACGGCTTTCTTAAGGTCAGCCTTGGAGGTAATCACTGTGGCGTTCTTTCCTCCTAACTCCAGCACAGCAGGTCTAGGCTTCTTGCTCACGAAGCTCTTTAGGAGAGAGTGTCCAACCTCCCTAGACCCAGTGAAGGCAAAACCTGCTACTTCTAAGGAGTCCTCCAAGACCTTGGATACTACCTCGCCAGGAGCTGTCACGTAGTTCACGGCATCTTGTGGGAACCCTACTCTCCTCAGGATAGTGGCCAACTTAAAGGCAGATAATGGGGTATCTGAAGACGGCTTGATCACAACCGTGTTACCAGTGATAAGTGCCCCTAAAGTCATGGTCGCCGTTATAGCCAAGGGGAAGTTGAAGGGGGATATTATAACCCACACACCGTAAGGCCTCATCACTGAGACACCATTTTCCCCCTTCACTATTCTCCCCTCCATCTCCTTGACGTAACCCCTGTTCTCCTCAAGGACCTGCGCGTAATAATTGAAGTAATCTATGGTCTCATCTACCTCGGCGACGCTCTCGTACCTGTTCTTCCCGTTTTCATAGGTTATGATTCCCGCCAGTTCGTACTTCATTCTCCTAAGCTCATACGCTGCCTTAACGGTAAGCTCTACCCTATCCCTCCAGTCAGAGTCCTTCCATTCATTGAACGCATCCCTAGCGACCTTTATTGCGTTCCTCATGAGTAGTCCGTCGTCCTTCTGGAACGTACCCAGAACGAATTCAGTGTCCACTGGGCTCCTCACAACAATTTTAGAGGACGTCTTCAGTTCCCTATCGTTTATAAGAATTGGGTAATCTGACCCAGCCTCTTCGCGAACTTTTCTGAGCCCATCCTCCACTTGTGAGTGGAACTCTTCCTCCCTTCCCTCCTGTACGTACTTCTGGTAGGTCTTCTCGTTTACAAATGGCATGTAATTATTTGGACAGCCGGTTTATAAATTTAGGATGATAATTCACCCTATGCTTATATAGAAATACCACGAGTAAATCTTATGGTCGTGAAGGAAATCATTTACAGGAACTTAGTTGAGAAGGACTATCACGACCCTTACGAGGGCGAGTACTGGCCATCTCAACTATGGAACTGTTTGAGGAAGCAGTACTACGACAGGGTTTTCCCAATGCCGCTTTCAATGGACTCTGCAAGGTTTACAACCCTTGGTAATGCCTTACATGACATTATAGCTGAGCTGCTCAAGAAGGAGGAAAGCGTTAGGGTAACCAGCGAAGTCCCAGTAAGAATACCCCATCCAACTAACCACGAGATCGTAATCTCCGGGAGGGCTGACGACCTAATAGTAGTTGAGTTCACCAAGGAGAGGTACTTGGTGGAGGTTAAGAGCGTAGATGATCTAAGGAATAAACTAAGCAAGGGGTTTCTTCCCAGGAAGGACCACAAGGCGCAGTTAAACCTTTACTTAAAGGCGTTCCCCAAATCAAAGGGAATTCTCCTGTACGTAGACCGTTCGAACTTCGACATGGAGGAGATCCAAGTGGAGTTCGAGGAGGAGCTTTACAAGAAGACCCTTGAGAGGGCTTTTATCCTCCACTCTGCCTTAAAAGGGAAAAGCACACCTAAGGCTGAGGCCAAGCTTGATGAGGAGATGAAATGGCAATGTGGCTTTTGCGTCCACAAGGCTAGGTGCGATAGGGAGCCTGACAATCCTCAGAACCAATAGTCCAGGCACGCTTCACTTTCTTACTAAACCGTAGATCGCTATCCCTAACCCTACGAAGAATAGTATTATACCCAGTAGGAACGCCAGTCCTCCAAAAGCCACCGTGCCAGTACCACTCACTGTGCCTACGGCGATGGACTCTGGGTAAGTGGAATTGTTGATTACCGTAACTGAGGGTGACGTCCCGTTTACTACCAGGGCCATGGAACCCTTTGAGGAGGACTCCTGTACGACCTTGGCTCCTGTGACTGTTACTTTAGGAGGAGTACTGGAATTATAAGCTATTGAGAGGACGTTAATGCCTGGTTTCAATGGGAATTGCTTCTCCCCCTGTGGACTGAGGATTTGCGTACTGATGGCCAGTCCCGATTTAGCCACAAAGAAACCTGCAACTGCCACTATCAGCCCTAAAACTAGTACTATAACACCTATAATCAGAACCCTTCTATTCATGAATACATCGATACTACATAAATAATAAACTTAACCCAAATATACTCTCTCTTTATCATTAGATTCATTTTTAACCGACTTGTCAAATTTATTATTAGATATTGACACAATTTCAAGAAATAAAGTCACGTTCAATAGAAGGGTATTCTACAACTAACTCATGACAAAGGGAGGGCAAACCTCGCCCTTTAGGGCGGGGAGGAGGTCAGTTACTCCTTACTTTAAAGGTCAGCCTCATCCTTTTTGTCAAAGATCAAGGAGACGTTCCAATTTTCCTGTTCCTCCGTTCATCCATTTCTCCACCGGGGAAATGGACTTTAGATAACAGGTGTTACTGCGAACAAAGGATCGTATCTATATCATGACTCCTTTAGTTTATTCAAGTTTAAGATAAAGTCTGTAGTGTCTAAGCCCCTGGACAATATGTACAGCACAGGTAGATGACTCTATCCCCACTTACATCCTCGAAGAACCTGGATTGAAAGCGAAAGCAATAATAGATAAATTAGATTTAAAATTTTAAAAACAAATAACTTACCATACTTTGCGATATTTGCAATCAATATGATATAGAAATTTCAACCCACTGTAAAGTTAGCTTCGGCCTGATCCTTAGGACTGACGGCTGGGGTGAACAACCTTACATGGTAAGTACCAGGGGAAAGGTGTATTGGTAACAGTAACTGGAATTGAGCCTCACTTCCCAAAATCACCGCAAACCCACTGTACCAGTTTACGTAGTCCTTCTTGTTGGAGTTCCATGGGGCCTGAATCACCTTTACAGTGTAGTTTGAAATCATGGAGGAGTTAAGGTAAACGTGCCATGTAGAGTTATATATCTCCATCATGGGAGCTGAGGCTGGATACGCGTCCGGGCCGTTCACGTCCGTTACATTAAGTTTTAATAGAGTTCCGTTGCCCTGTGGAACTGCATTTATGTAGGTAATTTCCAAGGTAGGCAGCTTAGAATGATTCACGAGTGGACCGACCACATTTCCGTAAGCCCATTGCCCCGTAGCCAATATCCATCCTGCTACCAACACGCTGAAAACTATTGCAATAATAATAGTTCTCTCCATCTAGCTCACCATAGCTTTATCATGTTTAAGAGGGGTAATTTCCTGGAAATTGGTCTGTCCCCAAACCTCTTATAGAGGTAATAATCTAAACCGAAAACTCTACCTGACGCTGTAAGCATCAGAACCACAGCACCTGCAGTGAGGAGAGACCCTATCTGCCATTCGTCTTCGCAAGTCGAACCTAACCAATATGCAGGAGCGAACCCTAGGGACATCGCCAGAGCCCCAAGGGAGGACAACCTGGTCACTAGACCTATTATGATGAAAAGACCAGCTAATATCTCTAGATAGCTAAACACTGTTAAAAAGGTAACATCCAGTGCCCTGTTCTCCAATGTCATCAATAGGAGTGGCTTAAAAGGACCTGCATGTGGAAGGAAGTTCACAAGCTTACCACCTACAAACGATGAGGAGTTTGGATCCAGCTTGGCCGGCTTTAAAACAGCCTTTCTTAGTCCACCGTCAAGAAACATCCAACCTACTGCGAACCTTAGAGGGAAAAGATACTCTTGTCTAGTGGAGTTTGCTTCATTTAAGTTCTGTACTCGTGCCATACTCTCACACATGTTTAGTTTATCTAGATTTATAAAGTTTTAGTATAAAAAGTTTTTACTAGAATAAATGGGTATGTCATATATTCATATAAATCCAATATTAATAGCAAAGAAATATAACTTTATGAATCTTGGGAGTAATACTTGGTTTTAAAAATTTTCTTACGCATGCTTAAATTGTCCAGAGACCATGCGAAGATTATGGAAAAACAGAATCAGATACCTCCAGGACAGAGACCAATTAGGAAGTTCATATACTACGCAGCTTTGGGAGTACCTGAAGTTAAGGTCCAGGAGTACAGGCTCAAGATCTCGGGATTGGTGAAAAGGGAGAAAGAGTACTCCTACGACGATTTACTCAAAATGATGGACGTGGATTACGTTAGAGACTTCCATTGCGTAACGGGATGGAGCGTAATGAACGTTCGGTGGCAAGGGATTAAGCTATCCAGGCTAATACAAGAGGCAGAACCTAGTCCAGATGCAAAGTGGGTAATATTCTACTCCTTGGACGGGTACACTTCAGTGGTTCCGCTGTCAGACGCAATGCACGAGGACTCCATCCTTGCTTTAATGATGGACGGGAAGCCTCTAAGTAAGGAAGAGGGGTTCCCTGCTAGACCTTTCATACCTCACCTCTATGGTTGGAAGAGCGCGAAATGGGTTAGTGGAATAGAGCTAGTGGGAAGTTACGTAGATGGTTATTGGGAGGAGAGGGGATACCATGAGAGAGGAAGCGTCTGGGATGAGGAGAGATTTAAGGGGTTCTGGGGTAGACATTCTAGGAAAAGTCCAATTCTTCCTAGATAAAAATCGATGATCTGTGAAAACGTTTCAATAAGTTCCTCTTCTTGTTTATGTTACTTCACAATCAAGGCTAGGCATACGTGGGGACTCTTTCCCTGTATTCTAGACTGCATGACTGTATAATCTTTTTAATTTTCCTCTACCACAAAATTGTATATATAAATAATATAAACTATCCTCTCAGTTCTACTGAGTTAAAATTTTTTAGACTTCTACTGGAAATCTTTATTAACAACTAGTTCTATATTCACGTTATGACAAAGGTTTTACTGAGACATGATCAAATAAGGGAGATGACAGGTGGAAAGGAGATCGAGTTTTCGTTATTGAAAGAGGATAAAGTGATCTGGAAGATAAGGTTCAACAGCGTAAGTTCCAACCCAATGGAAAGCTTAATGAACCCTCACCTCTCGCAATACGGGAAGCCATGTTTCGATACAGGTACGTCTGGCTACGTCTGCCCAGTATGTAACCTGGATATAGATGAGTATGGTATGTGCGGGTGTGGAGCCGGGTCCGGCTAATTTTGTAATATTCTAGAAATTTCTCCAAAAAATTTATTTATTTTTAAGTGTAAAAATTTTTGAGATTACTTAAGAGTTTAGTTTGCTAACTACTTTCTCTATCTCCTCATAGCTCGGTTCCTTTCCCAAATCTTCCGAGACCCATTTGTAGGCTATCCTTCCTTCCTTATCTATAACGAAGACAGCCCTCTTGGCTATGACGTAACCAGGAAGAGGAGGGAATTCCATATCTACACCGTAAGTCTTCACGGCGTCCCTCCTGTAGTCACTCAAGACCGGGAAGTTTAACTTGTTCGCCTCTTTGAACGCCTTATTGCTAAAGGGAGGATCCACGCTAATCCCCAACACTTGAGCGTTGAACTTGTTGAACTTAGCTAGTGAATCCCTGAAGTTGCACATCTCTTTAGTGCACACCGATGTGAACGCTGCCGGGTAGAACGCTAGTATTACTATCTTACCTTTGAAATCTGATATCTTAACTTTCTTTAGTTCAGTGTCTACAAGCTCCACATCGGGAGCCTTCTCACCTATTTCTGGCATACTTGCTAATTGAAACTCAGCCTTTTAAACCAAATTTCAATAAACTTTGAAAAGTTTAAACCTAAAAGCTAATTCGATCCTCAAACGTGTCTCCCTGTTAACTACCAAGAGTCATCTACTAAGAGTACTGATCCCTTGAGGACTTAGACCACTTAGTCGAAAGAGAAAACAGGTATAGGAGAGGGTGCCCGATGCAATACCATTCATTTAGTATTGGATTAAGTGGCAAGTTAGGAAACAAAGTTCAAACTTGTTTATGTTGACCATCAACTCCAATTTGCTGATTTCCCTAATCGCAGTGAGGGAATGAGGGGTGTCCTATAGGCAATTGATCCATAGAGAAAGGTTACAAGAACGACTGTCATGTTAGTAGAATGATGTACCTCTATGAGAACAGATTCCTGTCCTATTGACTATCTTCTTATGAAAAATGTGGATCTAATCGAAGGGCAGAACCCCGCCTCCCTAGGGCAGGGTAAATTCAGGTGCCTTCAGGGCTAACCTCATACCTTTATTTCGTTCTAAATTTGAAGGATACCATGACTCATCTGGTGAGCCACTTATCCTGATCCCAGATCGTTAATAAGGCGTAAAAACTTACTATCCACTGAATCAGTAATCCAAGGGAGCCTATAACAAGCGTCTTCAGCTTTTCTTCAGCCATTAACCTCCAAAGGGAGTAGACGAATGGCACTATTGTCAGGTAATTGGCCAAATGACCGAGTATTATAGAGTATTTCAGATTAATGCGCGGAAGGAGATTTGCGTGTAATTGGGGCACCCTGGGATGAAGGTGCGCAATGGGGAAGTATCCTACGAAGAAGGTAAACAGCAGCCTCTTTGCTATAATTAGGGGTAAGTGTAGAATGAAATTCCCACCATAGATAACCGCATTCTCGTAGTCTACTGGATTAGTGTCAGCCAAAACTGAGTCCATAAAGAACAGATCCAAAACTGTCATAACGGTCAATAGGAATGGAAGTACTGTAGTGTAAAAGAAGTTGTATACGTACACAGGTCCCCTCTTCAACATCGTGCCATCCCTAATCTCCCTAGCGAAGAAGTAGTAGTTAGCCCTGGACCACCTTAGGAGTTGTTTCGACAGCTTCTTCAAGTTCTCAGGCGGGTAAGTCAGCGCCACAGTCTCAAAGTCAACAATGGCTTTAAACCCCTTGGAAATGACGTAGTTGGTCAACTGTTTGTCATCTCCTATAAGGGCTCTCCTTCCCAGAAATGTGGGGTACTTGAACTCATCTGTCTGCATAAAAGGCTTTATCAGATCCACTCTATATAGGGAACATTTCCCATTCAGAAGCATAGCGTAACCCGAACCGTTGACCGCCCTCATGGTCATCTCCTTTAATCTCTCAATGAGTTCAGCTAGGTAGTAAGTGTTGCCCGTTTTAACGTTCCTCACGTTCACGCTAACTCCACCAACGTCCTTGTCCATTATGGAAAGCATGTTCTTCAACCCGTCTTGGGGGAGTATGGTATCGCTATCCAGGAGTAATACGTATTTGGACTTTACGTGGTTTATTCCAAAAGAAAGTGCAACCCTTTTCCCTGACCTCTCGGGAGTCCTCAGGAACTCTCCTCCTGCAGAGTTAACGATTGACCTATAGGGTTCATCACATCCGTCCCCCACAACGAGAATCCTCGCCCCTTGTCTTGCCACTGAAGATATCACCTTTCTAAAGACTGCTTCGTCCTCCCCGTATACAGGTATTAGAACGGTCACATCGGAGAGATCCTTAACCGGATTCCTGGCGAACTTTTTAGAGTTGACAGAGAAGTAGGATATTAATAGGAAGTAGACCAACGAAAGTGAAAGCGTTATTGAACCAAATATCAAATAGATCGTAATAAACGAGTTCACGATTTCGTTTTAAGTATTAGATTAAAAAACTCTTTGGTTAGTTAAATAACAAAGATGATGAAAAGGAGATTCCATAATGTTAAAAGTTATTCCGAGTTTCTAATTTCCTCCACACCCTGAAGGGCGAGGCATCTTTTATTTTTTGTGGAACAGGTTGTGAGTAATTAAGAGAGTTACTCAGATTCTCTTGGCATAACCCTTAGTTACCTCTCTTCTCGGCCTGCCTTATTTTATTAACCTCAGCCTCATATGCTTTCAGCATTGAGTCTAGAGTTAAGATTCCCCTAAACTCTCCTTTCTCCACCACAGCTACCCACCTGCTCCTAGTCCTAGTCATTATTTCCCAAGCCTGCTCCAATGACGACTCGGAAGTGACGTAAGGTGAACCCCTTATGACATACTTTGTAATATTCTCATTTGGGTTTCTGTCCTTAATCTCGTTATAGTACACTATTCCCCAAAACCGGTTTAGAGCATCCACGACTGGGAGGCTTAGAAAGTTGTTCTTCATCATGAGGTTCAACGCCTCTTCTACGTGATCCTGGGTCGTAACCTTGACGTCAGATATAGTAGCCTGTGAGACCTTTACTTTCTCCATAACGGGAGTCTCATATTCAGGCATATGAGCAGGGGAATCTTTCCTAGTTGGTACTTGACTCTTGTAGATTGTGTATTTCCCAGATACTAAGTATGATATCGCAACTGCAATCATAGCCCCTGGGAGAAGTTGTAGGCTCGAGGTCATCTCTGTAACCATAATTATTACTGATAGGGGAACCTTTCCAGCTGCAGCGAAGAAGGACATCATCCCAATAATTACAAATGGGGCTACGTCCGGAACTATCGTGGGGAAGAGGTAGTGAAATAGGAGGCCAACATCAGCACCCAGGAAAGCCCCTATGAACAGGCCTGGAGCGAATACCCCTCCGCTACCTCCAGAACCTATGGAAAGAGAGGTAGCAATTATTTTGAGGA
Organism: Metallosphaera tengchongensis; assembly: GCF_013343295.1. Classification (NCBI taxonomy): domain Archaea; kingdom Thermoproteati; phylum Thermoproteota; class Thermoprotei; order Sulfolobales; family Sulfolobaceae; genus Metallosphaera; species Metallosphaera tengchongensis. The sequence goes on from NZ_CP049074.1 coordinate 1,300,190, forward strand.
AGGGGAGTGCCACAAGAAGTGCTATTACTGGAAGTAAAGGTGAATAAAAGGACGAGAATTTTTCAAACTCCGCAAGATTTATCCAACCGTATCCTGTGCCCAAAACCTCTGGTGCTACTAGAATTACAGTTCCAGCCATGGCGCCACCAATTGCAGGTTTCAATAAGTTGGGTAATGGAATTCTCTTGAATAGGGCGTTTACTCCATAGAAGGTCTTAACGTAAAGTATAGCCGATAGTCCAGAGATGACGCCTAGTATAGCAAAAAGGGGTAACCTCAGTGGATTGAAGGCCCCTGTGTAATACCCAAACACCGGTGTAAATCCAAATGTAATTCCAAATATGGTGTAGCCAACTGCGGAGGCTATGAGGGCAGGGTATATAATCTCAGGTTCTATGTCCCTCTTATATAGAATCTCGGCAGCCAACAGGGCCCCTCCTATGGGGGTCTTAAAGATCGTACCTATCCCTGCCCCTATACCCACGGCCACAGCTCTTCTCCTGTCCTCAGGTGACAATTTGAGCAGGTCACTCACCATGGATCCTACGCCTGATGCGAACTGGGCTGTGGGACCCTCCCTCCCTGCACTTCCCCCAGAACCTATCGTGATAGCTGAGGCTAATATCTTGATAGGAATTACTCTCCATCTCACCTTCCCTTGAAGATAATGAAATGCCTTTATGGCTGCATCGGTTCCGTGACCTTCAGCCTCAGGAGCGAAAGTGTACACAAGAAATCCTGAGATTAGGCCACCTATTGCCAATGATACTGGAATGAGAAAGTACCTTCCAGGTTGAAATTTAAAGATTAGTGAGCCTCCTTCTCCTACGGGTCTAGGATACGTCATACCTAAAAATTGGAAGATGAAAATGTCTTCCGTAATCCTAAGAAGCAGGTAGAATAACACTGCTGCTAGCCCCGCAATTACCCCCAACACTATACCTAGGATAAACCACTTCTCGAAGAACGGAAGGGAAGATAACCTCCACATAATCTACTTAATCTAGGTCAATGATTATAACGACATCGGTTTGATGTTTTGGGTTTCATAGGATTTCGCAATGCTTGACGTTAATTCTCAACCATTAAGCTTTGTGGGGGTTGATGGTTCCCAAGCAGAATCATATGATGAGATACTCAAGGGAGACTAGAGCTAGAATCTGACCCCCTCCACACCCTAAAGGGCTGGGTTTTCCCGTTCTCCTATCAGAATCATTAATACCAGAAGGGTAATTACCAAATTGCTCAAACATCATTTACCAAGCTCTATGCATTAGCAAATTCCAAAACTAAGATTCACGAAAGACTTCTCCATTGTTTAGCAATTTGAGCTCCTAATGCCTCAACAACTTCAAATCGCTCGTCTAGATCCATTTTATTGTTTACACAACTAACGAATGATTTATTAATAAAGAGGTTTTGAAGTAGATATGATGTTGATTTCCCCCGACAGACTATTAGCGAATCTAAAAGACTATAAGATCGTAGAGATTACGTACGGATCTTTCGGCTTAGACTCATATTTGGAATGGCACGTCCCTGGAGCTGTTCCATTATCTTGGAGCTCCTTCCTTCATCCATTAAAGAGAGATTTTGGACCGAAGGAGAGGTTAGAAGCCAAGCTTGGAGATGCAGGGATAACCGAGAATGACGCAGTAGTTCTTTACAGCGACCTGAACAATAGATACGCCTTTTACGCCTTCTGGGTCATGAGAGCCTTTGGTCACAAAGAGGTTTACGTGCTGAACGGGGGTAAATCTTCTTGGGAGTTTAGGGAGCTACCCAAGGAAAAGGATAAGAGAGAGCCCATTCCCAGGAAATATGAGGCTAATGAACCAAACTGGAAGGACAGGATATTCGTTTGGGAGATACTATCCAAGCTGGGCTCAGACCAATTTCAGCTGATCGATGTAAGATATAGGGAAGAATTTGAAGGTAAAGTCAGCACGCCACCGGAGCACCCCAACGAGGAGGCCCAGAATTCAGGGCATATCCCCGGAGCCATAAACATACCTTGGAACAACTTCTTCGACAAACTCACAGAGGAACTCGTTCCACCTGACTCACTAAAGCTGGATCTTCATAGTGATAAGGAGGTAGTAGTATACTGTAGAACCGGAGCCAGGGCCTCTCTCGTTTGGTTTTATCTCAAGTTTCTCCTAAACGTGGAGAAGGTCAGGTTATATGACGGTTCGTGGTCGGAATGGGGAAATATGGTTGGGGTTCCAATCGAAAGGGGGTTCTGAGGTCAGATCTCGACTCCCTCACCTTGCCCATTACCTGGGTTACTAGGCAAGGTTATTTCATCGAATTTCCTTATCCAAACTTTCGTGAACTCTCCATCCTTGTAAAATATGGCCTCTCCAGTGGACATGGACTTCACCTCCTTATCGAAGTCCTTGGTCTTCAATGGGAGGATTTCCTTGTAGACCTTCATGTCAACAGGATGGACAACCTTGTGTAAGAAATATATCTCACTCTGCGTCAATACGTCCTTGTTTACCTTAGCTGACCTCTGGCTAACTAGGATCATTCCTAAGCCTCTCTTTCTCCCCCTCAACGCTATTCTTACTAGCACGTCACTCAATGGACTCCTCTCGCCCTGCGGTATGAATTCGTGAGCCTCCTCCAGCAAGATGAACATGTCTCTTCTATAAACCTTCGAGACTTCCCATAAATAATTGAAAAATTCAGTTAGGAACTTGAAGACCTCCTCGTTCCACTCATTCACGTCCAGTATCAGGCTCTTGCCTATCATCAGGAGGTTAACCAGTTCCTCTGGATCGACGTTAAACTTATCAAAAGTGACCGCATTGAGATCCCTGTACTCCCCATCCGGATCCACTATTACCAAGGGAATTCCTTCCCTCATTAGTTCTTGCGACATGACCTTGGCGGTGTTGGACTTACCTGATCCCCTTATACCAAGGATAGCTATGCACTTCCTTAAAACTTGTTCCTTGGTTAAAGTTATCGAACCCAGTTCCATATTGTGAAACTCCCAGAGACTCGGCTTTTAACCGTATGGGGGGTTAACATTAAAGGAGGCAGACTTAAAGTTTAGATGGGGCCCTTCCTCTAATCTTCCATCTTAAATGAAATTTTATTTGTCTGTAATGCCCCATAAATTTCGCTCTACGGTTTTTTACTATTTTATTCTAAATTTAGTATATATGAAAAAATCCATTATAAACACTTTTAAATAAAAGTTTATAAGCCTAATGATCATGTATATAATGATAAAAATGTCCTTAAAGATATATAAAAAATTAGATCTAACAGGTCAATCATGTGCTGGACCCCTCGGTGAACTATCGGGGGTTTTGGAGGAGATCAGTCCGGGTGAGGCAGTGGAGGCTATTTTGGGCGACGAGGCAACAAAAAAGGACGTGGTAGCATTCGTTACTAAGAAAGGTTACAAGGTCGTCAACGAAAGGAATGAGAACGGAAAGTTTGTGGTGGTGATAGCAAAATGAAGAGAGTTATAGTAGTTGGTGGAGGAATCGCTGGAACAATAGTGGCCAATAGAATGGCTAGAATGATGCCCGAGGAGATCGAGAAAGGAGAAGCTGAGATAGTTGTAGTAGACAAGAGCGATAGGCACACTTATCAGCCTGGTCAAGCTCTAGTCCCATTTAACGTTCAAGACCCCGCAGAACTAATCAGGAACGAGAGGGAGCTATTGGATCATAGAATAAAGTTACTTCATGGCCAAAAGGGTGAAGTAACCAAGATAGATCCAGCTAACCATTCAGTTGTCACTGCAGATGGAGTTTCCCACTCCTATGATTACTTAGTTATAGCGACTGGTTCCCACTTAAGGTGGGATGAAGTTCCGGGCTACAAGGAGGCTGTCTACTCTCCTTGGGACTTTGAGAGCGCTCTGAAGTTGAGGGAGGCTTTGGATCAGTTCTCTGGCGGAACTATTGTAATGAACGTGGCGAAACTACCCCACAAGTGCCCAGTAGCCCCAATGGAGCTTACGTTGATGTTGGATGACATGTTAAGGAGGAGGGGGATAAGGGACAAGACTGAGATTATATACACCTACCCAGTCCCGGGAATATTTGGCATAAAGACCACCAACGACGTAATGATTAAGATATTTCAAGAGAGGGGGATAAGAATAGTTTCGCCTTTCAACGTTACCAACGTGAACGCAAAGGATAAGGTCATGGAGTCCCAGGAAGGAGAGAAGATCAAGTTTGACATAGCCATTGGAGTTCCTCCCCACACAGGAGCCAAGGTCATAGGCGACTCTGGTATAGGTGACAAGAGGAACTGGGTGCCTACGGATAAGTTCAGCCTAAGAATGAAGGATCATTCCAACGTTTTCGTCATTGGCGACACGACCGATATACCCATATCCAAGGCTGGATCAACCGCTGATTTCGAGTCATATATCATAGCCAATAACGTTACAAATGAAATTAGAGGGAACGGACTTAAGAAGAGTTACGACGGTTCGGTATTCTGCTACATTGCTACAGGTCTAGACTCAGCTACCTACATTAGGTTCAATTACGCAGCACCTCCAGTTCCACCTCCTCCTTCCTACGTCCACTGGTGGGGCAAACTGATGTACAACAAACTCTACTGGACAGTTACTGCCAAGGCAGTGGTCTGAAAGGGAATCCCCATGAAATTTGGAATTATACTTGGCACCAACGAGTTGGACAGAGTAGCCTATGCTGGGATGCACTCTGCCATATACACTGCCCTAGATAACGAAGTCGTGATATTTGCAACAATGGATGGAGTAAAGGCGTTCTTGAAGAACCCAGAAATTAAGGTGGAGAGCGCTTCCTCTAAGACTATCAAGGAGAGTAACGAGGACATTTATCAACACTTTAGGAGAGCGAAGAAGTCTGGCAGGCTAAAGATATTCGCTTGCTCCTACGCTAGCAAGATCATGAAGCTAGATAAGGATAAATACAGCGACCTAGTGGATGATATAGTCGGTATTACCTCCTTCGCTATGGAAGTAGAGGGAGGGCAGTTGATCTCCATATGGTGAGAACATGGCTACTGAACTAAACCTAGATAAGGTGCTAGTGAAACTTGACGATAAAAAAATGGAGGAACTAGCCAACTTCATTGACCATATGTCTACCCTAAACGAGGTATTAAACAAAGTAAACCAGCTCAAGGAGAGCGGGGCCCTAGATGTTCTAATTAACTTAAGCTATGGAGCCAAGTCGCTTAGGGACGCTTTGAACGACGATGCGATAAGCAACTTAGCAGACATGATGTCCAGCCTCATGGTTGTGGCAAGCTCAATGAAGGCGAGACAGGGTGATGTAGAGGAAGTTATTAAGAACATGGACGTGCTGAAAGACACCATGACTAGGCTCAAGAGTCTTAGAGATAGCGGAACCCTAGACGTCTTAATTAACATGTCCTATGCCCTCAAGTCGCTTAGGGACGCTTTGAACGACGACGCCATAACTAACCTTGCCGGTACAATGTCCAACTTAATGGAAGTATTGAGTTCTTGGAACCCTAGGACTACTGATGGTCTGAAGGCAATTCTGGCTAAGGCTCCAGAGCTAAATGAGGTACTTAACCGGGTGATGGACCTGAAGAACAGCGGAACCCTAGACGTCTTAATTAACATGTCCTATGCCCTCAAGTCGCTTAGGGACGCTTTGAACGACGATGCGATAACTAACTTGGGTACAACTCTCTCCCTCGTATTTGATTTCCTTCCCAAGGGCCTGGAATTCTTGAATAAGGCAATGAGCCCTCCACTGAGTACTATGATTGAAGCTTGGACAGGAGAAGAGGCTAAAAAGATTATGATGAACCCTGAGAACGTGACCTTGGGTAAACTTGTAACCATGATGAAAGACCCTGACATTCAACGTGGACTAGGTATAATGATGGGTATGCTGAAGGTCTTAGGCAAGACCGCAAAGTAATCTTTTTTACAGTTTTCTCGCCCTTCTAATAAGCTCAAGCATGTAAATTTCCTAAAAATTAAGAGATAAGTCTCTTTTTAAAAAAGTGGCCTGAATTCTTCCATCTCTAAGGGACTAGCTAGCCTAGGTAGCACGCACGCTAGCAGTCTGCATTTCTCCCCTTCATCAGTTAAACTGCATTCATACAATCCGTAATCTGTAGGGCAAGTTGACGTTTTTCTTATAGTGAAATACGTCTTCATTGTATCAATTATGTAGTCGAAATATATAAATATTTATGTTAGTCTATTTGATTAATTTTACCCTTAAAATCAACTATTATTCACAGCTCGCATTCTTAGTTATAAACTATTCGTGTCTGGGATCAGAATCCTCTTAAAGGTTTGTTAACCATGTTCATATCTACAAGGACTTATTATTGCAAAAAGGAGAGATAGAATAGGGAGTTTCACCTCATGAGGGTTAAATAATGGTTGTGATGTCATCTTAAAATAATTTCAGAATTAACGGATCAGCAATCTGAAATGAACTTTATAGGACTTCACTTTCCTGTATGAAGGACGAGAGTGCTTAGGTCTTTAAAAATCCTTTTTTAATTAAAATTCAATACAATATGGTATGAAACGCAGGTCTCAACTCTACGTGCCTGGGGTAAACGAAAAAATGGTTCAGAAGAGCTTACAGATTCCTGCAGATTCTATAATATTTGACTTGGAGGATTCTGTCCCCCCAGAGGACAAGCAGAAGGCTAGGGAAATCATAAAGAGGAACCTAGTAAACGACTGGGGGAATAGGGAGCTATGCGTTAGAATTAACTCCATCTCCGACAAGGAGGGGATGAAGGACATCCTCTTCTTCTCAGACCTAGAGAAAATAGACCTCTTCCTAGTCCCTAAAGCGGAATCCGATCTGAGCTTCGTGCATAAAGCAACGGGAAAGAGGCTTGAGCCCATAATCGAAACCCCGAGAGGTTTGGTGAAGTTAGAGGAAATTGTAAGGTCAGAGGGTGTAGTCGCCTTGACCTACGGTGCTGCGGACCTAGCATTACATTCCCTAGGTCAAGTGAGAGGATATGAGAAGAACACGTCCTTAATGCTGGAAATAGTCTCCGTGGCGAGGGCCTACGATGTGGAGCCTATTGATAAGGTATACTTTGACCTAAAGAACACATTGGGATTTAAGGAGGAGGCTGAGATCGCCAAAGCTCTGGGTTTCTCAGGTAAACAGGTCATCCATCCATCTCAGGTGGAATTGGCAAACCAAGTTTTCTCTCCGAGCCCTGAGGAGATGGCCTGGTACAAAGAGATCGTCGAGGCCTACGAGAGGGCAATAAAGGAGGGAAGAGGTGCTATTAGATTGAGGGATCAGCTCATAGACAACGTCCATTACAAGATAGCAAAAAGGTACATCCAGGATTTCCCTTAAGGAGTTTATCTGGGAAGTCCTGAGTCTGTGTTGTGGTCTAGCACTTTTTATGAAATTATTTAATTAAAGCTAAAAACCGCTCATGAAAACGGAGCAGAGGGAAACCTCTCCATCCACGAACGAGTAGTCGGCCCACTAAAAAATAGGTACCATGTCCTCTTCGGAAACTTCCACTTCCTCCCCCGTCACACCGAGTTCGGGGAACGCTGGTAACTTCACGTTGTATCTTGCCAGTGTTGATCCAACCCTGATGATTGCTGTCCTCCAACTCTTCTCCTTTTCCTTGAGGTCTGGTATATAGAAACCGGCGCTCCTGGCTAGATCCTCCATCTTCTCATTTACTTCCTCAAACCACGGGGGTAGCTTCCAGAACTCCTTAGGGGGCTTAAACGTGATTAAGGAGAGGAATACGAAACCTGCCCTTACCTGCTTTGTTACCATCCTTTTCTGCTCGTCGCTCATCTTGGAAGCGTTATCTGTCATGATTAGGTGGGTAAACGCGTAGTGTCTGGTCTCGTCCACCGCGGTTTTCCTAAAGGCCTTTGAGAATTCATCTATCTTGGATCCCTGCGACATGGTTGTGAAGACTGTGGTTGCTGCAGCCTCTCCCATCATGAAAGATGTAAAAAGGACATCCAACGTGTACTTCTTGTACGCCTCTAGGTATGCCTTCCAATACCTTGAGCCGTTATACCAAGTCCACTCCACGTTGAGCATAGCCTTTCTCTCTAGGTCATCCTGGGGCTTGAAATTAAAGGGAAAGCCACGCATCATCGAATCTATTGCCAACCCACAGGTCATGTTGTGCCTGTTCTCGTCATAGGTTATGGTAGTTAAGATCCCTCTAACTGCCGTGTCCAGGTGATGTTCAAAAGCCTTAATCACCGAATGGGCAAACACAGGTGTCGCGTTGTCGAAATTGGATAGGAGAGACCACCAGTACGCTATTGCTAACCTCTGTTTCCTGTCCAACCCTGAAGCTATCTCCCTGACCTTCTCCCAGTTAATTTCCTCCTCATCCCACTGCTCTCTCTTCGCCCTCCTGTAAAGTTGCCAGGCCCTCTCGTTGTCAAAGTTCCATCTGGGGGGATACACGTTGGCCTCCGGGTAAACTGGATCCTTGGTGTAATCGGTTTCAGACATTTAACCTCGTTAATATATAAGTAACTAGGTCATATATAAATGTTCTTTATATCCATTATATAATCCGTTAACCATATCATGGATTCATTCAGTGATGTTGTTTCGGGCACTCAAAATTTTCAGTATATTATATTCGGCAATCGTCGAGGTTATGCTGATTTACCATGGTTCTGCCGTGAAAGCCGACTAAATTCAATTTTATAGATATGAATCAAATCCTCGTTGATGCTCAAAGGATGTCCTTTTACCGCGTCTTATGTTCTCCATTAGTTTGTCACATATAATTAATTCCTCCCTACAAAGTTTGTTATATATGACAAACTTTTTATTGCTTTTGAAGTAATAGAATTTGTGGACGATGCAGAGCTTCTATCAATGATGACAGAGTGGAACTTCTGGGGAGGAAAAATAGATGTAGGCATTGAAAGAGAGAGGTATATAAACAATGTCTTGAGGTTATTAAAAGCTATTAACATTGTAGCGTTGTCTGGGATAAGAAGGAGTGGGAAATCAACGATAGGTTTACAAGCCTTAAAGAAGCTTATCGATAGTGGGATTGACATCAATGATACGCTAGTGATTAGACTCGATGATGAAAGGTTGCTAAATCTCGATTATGCCACTCTACTGAGAATATATGATTTATACACTACTCACATAAAGAGTAGTCAAGAAAGTACAACGTATGTATTGCTTGATGAAGCTCAAGAGGTCAACGGGTGGGAGAGGTTCGTCAGAGGACTAGCAGATAGAGGAAAGGCTAAGTTCTTAGTAACCGGCTCCTCTGCCAAACTGCTAAGTTCCGAATATACAACCCTGTTATCTGGGAGGCACGTTGAGGTGAGGATATTTCCATTGGACTTTAAGGAGTACTTGTCATTTCATTCTATAAAAGTAGACTCCAAACTAGAATTTGCTAGAAATCTTGAAAGAATCAAAAAATTGTTGGAAGAATACTTAAGTCTAGGAGGACTACCTCAAATAACACTAAATAAAGATTTAGCGCTTGAGCTACTGGATTCCCATTTCGATACTATTATAGTTAAGGACGTTGTCAGAAGATATAGAATAAGGGATGAGAACAAGATAAGGACCTTGGCTAAATACTACATCTCCTCAGTTGCGTCTAGAGTGACTTTTAACAGTGTATCCAAGTTCCTTAAGATACCGGTCAAGACCGTGGAGAGGTACTCGAAATATTTAGAAAATTCATATCTTATTTACTTTTTAAGGAACTTCTCATTCAGCGTAAAGGCAGTCGAGAACTCTCCAAGAAAGGTCCACGTTGTGGACAACGGTTTCATCAAATTGTTTAATCCTAGACTGTCCAGGGGTCACCTACTCGAATCCCTAGTCTTTCAACATCTTTATAGATATTCCCTAAATAAGAAGGACCTGGAACTATATTACTGGTATGATGGGAACTATGAAATTGACTTCTTACTCAAAAGCCCGAACAATATCTTACCCATCCAAGTAGCTTACGAGATTAATGACCAAGAAACAATGAAAAGGGAACTTAGGGCTATAGATAAGTTTAAAGAGAAAGTTAGACCGGTTGACAGAACTTTACTAGTCACTTACCATACCGTTAACGAGAGCGTTGGTGAAAATGAAGTGATCCTTCTTCCAGCTTACTCGTTCCTGACTAGATACGAAGAGGTGTTGGGCGAGATAATGGATGCGTAACTTTATTCAGTTGTAAGGAAGTTTTATTCGAATTGCAAAATAGAGAAGTAGTTTTATACGTTTTTCATCCCCGTCATGGATGGTGGGCTTTCAAGAATTTCTGACTTTTCCTACCCCTAAAGGATGGGCTTCCCCTACTTTGTAAATACCTTGTTTAAAAGTATAAGTGAGGTTCTAAACGATCTCTTAATCCTTGTCTTTAATTAGAAAACTCATTAAAAAACAAAAACCTCGAACTACTCAACTTTTGAACTGAGGTTTCCTCTTCTCTAGAAACGCCTTCATGCCCTCCTTACCGTCCTCAGACATTAAAGAGACGTAGAAGTTCCTTCTTTCCAGGTCAAGTCCCTGTTGTAAAGTAGTGTCCAATGCCTTATTGACAGCCTCCTTCCCTAGTTCCACTGCGAAACCTGACCTTTCTCCTATTTCCCTAGCTAGCCTCAACGCCTCCCTCATTAAGGCCTCGTCTGGAACGACTTTATCTACAAGTCCCATCCTATACCCATCCCATGCGGAGATCAGCCTACCAGTAAGGACTAAGTCCATGGCCCTGTACTTTCCAATAGTCCTAGTTAGCCTTTGGGTCCCACCAGCACCTGGTATGATACCAAGGTTGATCTCAGGTTGCCCTAACCTTGCGCTCTCTGCTGCTATTATCACGTCGCATGCCATGGCTAACTCAAGTCCGCCTCCAGCGGTGACCCCGTTGAGAGCAGCTATGATCGGTTTCCTGAAACCTCTCATGGCGTCCCATAAGGGCATATGCCCTTCCCTGACCACATCCTCCAGTGACATTCCCAACATCTCCTTTACGTCCGCCCCAGCACTGAACGCCTTTCCGTTCCCCGTTATGATCACAGCCTTTACCTCTCCCTTGAGCCGGTTGAACTCCCTTACTAGGTCGTGTACCATTTCCATGTTTATGGCGTTTAGTCTCTCCGGCCTGTTTAGCCTGACTATTCCTATTCTATCCTTTACCTCCACTTGGACTGTCATCTCACTCACCCCTAAATTGAGGCTTTCTCTTCTCTAGAAAAGCCTTCACCCCCTCCTTGAAGTCTGCAGTTGTACCCAAGTACCCTTGCATTGCCGACTCGTACTCCAGGAACTCGTCTAGGTCATGAAATAGGGCCCTGTTCAACAGCCTCTTCGAAGCGGAGTAGGACTTAAAGGGTCCAGAAGATATCTCCTCGGCCAACTTCAGAGCGTCCTCCAATGGGTTATCGGAAAGTCTAACAATCCCCTGTTGGCTCATCTCCTCAGCAGTGATTTCCCCGCCCAAGAGGAGTTTCTCCAGAAACTTAGTACCTCCAAGTCTAGGCAACATCAAGGCCAACCCTGTGTCAGGAGCTAACCCTATGTTGTGGAACGCCGTGACAAACTTTACGTTCTTTGAAGCTAACCTGATATCACAGGCTAAGGAGAGACTTATACCAGCTCCAGCAACTACGCCAGATATTGCAGAAATGAATATCTTTGGAGAAAACCGTATCTCCCTTAGGATTGGATAGAAACTGTTCCTCAAGTCCTCAGTCAAGTCATCAGACACGGACGAGATGTCAGCCCCCACTGAGAAGGCCCTTCCAGAGCCTGTTATCACTGCCACTCTCTTGGTAGGGTCTGAGTTGAACTTCCTCAGGTAGCCAAGGAGCTCCTCCCTCAACTCAAGGTTCAGCGCGTTGAGCTTTTCAGGTCTGTTTAAGACGAGTAGTAAAACGGAACCTCTTTCTTCAAACTGAACCGACGGCATTATGATAGGTTCATGTTCATATATATAAAACTTGGTTTATATAAATATCAGGGATAGTCCAGATTCAATTAAGGAAAGCCTCGACCTTTAGAGCGGGGGAGGAAGTCTGTGCATCAGCTAGGGGGAGATAACTAATCTGGATTTCTTTTGGTGAAATTCTCATTCTAACGTCAATTTCATTCTGTACACTGAGACGCGAGGTAGCTCTCCATCTGTTATTCCTTGTAAAAACAAGTAAATGGAGGACTCTATGAGCATAACCTTAATCGATGCCTCAATATCCTGTTAATATACCCTTAACATTAAGGGGATTATATTTTATCTTTTCTGGAAGAAAATGTATTTGTGAGAAGATGCCTCAACAGTATTCACTTTACCGATCGGAAAACAAAAAGGACGAGCTTATTGAGAAGACGTTAGAAGTGTCTTTGGGCGGTGGTACATTCTATCTCGATGTCCCTAGAAATCCAATGGTTTATGTCTCCGAAACTAAGGGTATAATATACATCAACGGATCATCGTATTGGGATTCCATCATGTACATGTTTAGGGATATAAAGGGCGAATTTACCAGGTACATTACAGTGTTGGCACAATCCCTAGGAAAGACACCCATCTCAACTAGAGATGAACTTCTTGAGGTGGATGAAAACAAGGGAGTTGAGAAGAGAAAGTATTCCATAAACGTTTATGATATTGAAGTGGGATTTTACTATAACGTTTATCTACCCCAAGGCACGAGGAACGGTTTCATCGAAATAATACCATTCTTTATGCAGAAATCAAAACACTGATCAAAGAGATCACTTGATATTCCTCCTGTTCTTGATAAAAGTCCTTTAAAAACTTAGACTGTTCTCAGCAAGATCTCTAATTTATCGTAACATATAATAGTAAATCTAAAACTCTCTTCATGAAACCACAATCTCTTTTCTTTACCATTTATGGAGATTATGTTGTAAAAAATTAAAAAGAGCCTGTCTCTCTCAGGATTGATAAGGCTAATGGTCTACTTTGGTTTCAGTGGAGCAGGGATTAGCCCATGGCATTATGACCAGAAAAATTAGTCTTTTACACTTAGAGAAGCTAAGAAATATGTTAGGCGATAGCAATCAGGATTTGAACCTTATCTGGAAGCAGGAGAATCTTCAGTTAATTTGGTTAAGTGGTATGGCTAAGAAAGTAGTTAGTGAAGCCCTAACTAGGTTTTCATATAATATTAAACCCTTAGCCAATCAGCTTAAAAAAGATCTAGGGATTGAAACTGATGACGTCGAATTTCTGAAGAAACCAACATTTCTTCATTAAACATTAAAAAGGTCACTTCTAGGAAGTTTAATATATTTGAATTTAATGAATTACTTCCGCTTATCCTTCAACATCCCTTGCCCTAAATCTCGCTCGCTAATTCATCACTATAAAATTTAAAAAGTAGAGTTACTTTATTACTTCTTCCCTCCACGAATCAGAAGAGATTTTACCAGCTGAATAGATAGGGAAGGATCTACTCCCTTAGGACATACTGCTGAGCATGACCCAGCGACCCTGCAAGACCACACTCCGTCTACGGTATCTAAACTGGCTAACCTCTCCTTATTTATATCCCTTGAATCTGCACTATACCTGTACGCTACGTTAATTGCTGCAGGACCTGGAAACTCCTTATTCGTTGCTACGATGGGACAAGCGGAGTAGCAGAGAGCACATTGTATACAGTAATTGAACTGTAGGTACTTCTTCACCTCTTCATCCTTTTGCCTATATGGTTTAGTTGGAGTTTCCTGCTCAGAATCCGAAATAAGGTAAGGTTTAACTGACTTGTATTTCTTGAAGAAATCCCCAAGATCTGGCACTAAACCCCTAATTGTCCTGAGATTTCTCAAGGGTTCGACCTCTATCTCGTTAGGAAGACCTTTCACCTTAGTGAGACAGGCTAACCTAGGCCTCCCATTCACTATCATACCACAAGAGCCGCAAAGAGCCATCCTGCACGAGTACCTCAAAACTAGTGACGGGTCTTTTTCTTCTCTGATTTTGAGGAGAAGCTCTAAGACCGTTGTGTAATCGTCTATTTCACTTTCATTTACCTCGTAACTTCTTACCCCTTTCCCGTCGTGAACTTTAAGTCTTCTCATTCAATTCACCTTATTGTCATGACACCTATAACCAAAACGAGAAGGAAAATTATTCCCACAAAAATCTGAGTAAGGAGTACTGACGTTTTTTTACTTCCAACGTCCCTAAGGAATCTTCGTATTCCTAAACTTGAGTGAACTAATACTAAGCCTAGGAGGATCAAAAGAGAAACTGAGTAGGGAGAGGGTGAAAGCTCCTTAATAACCGTCCCGTAAGCTACGTTATTTTCAAGTCCCCCCGAGGATAGCGAGAGCAAGTGAACCACGACTAGAGCGAAAATACCAATCCCGGTTACGTATACCATTAGCCTGATGGACGACTCCTTCATACTAATATCACCAAACCCGCAAGGATAGTGAGCGCTATTCCAATAATTCCCATTGCCAACACGTAAATCTGATGCCTCTTTCCCGTTAACCACACGGTGTATGGGTACTCCTGCTCCTTCGGTTTAGTGAGAAGTACTCCGGTTTCTATCAACATAATTCTCACACCGTTTATACCATGGAAGATAAGCGAGGCTGTGACGATTATTAATAATATTTTCCCTAAGATGCTCGAATCCAACAACAAGAGAGAGTTCCAAGTTCCTCTACCATAAACTACCTCGTGAACGAAAATAACATGACCGACTATGAAGAAAGTCAGTATCCAACCGGTTATCCTGTGAAAAAGGAAAAGTACCCTTTCCTTGTTCCATCCGAATACCCTGAACCACTCCCTCATACCCATTCAGTACACCCTCTCCGTAGGTTTCCATTTCGTTACGGTCACGGGAACGTAGGAAACCAATGGGCCATCCCTAGTGTATGATGCAAGACTATGCTTTAGGAAATTTCCGTCATCCCTGGAAGGGAAGTCCTGTCTGAAGTGAGCCCCTCTAGACTCCTTTCTGTAAAGAGCAGAGGTTGCTATCACCTCAGCAAGATCCAGCAAATTAAGGACTTCGTGAGCGTGAACCCACTCCAGATTATATTCAAACGCTCTGTCTCTCACGTACATGTCCCTTGAGGCTTCCTTGAGATCTCTTATTGTCTTTATTGCTTCCATCAGATCTCTTTCGTTCCTAAACACCCCGACTTTTTCCTCCATTACGTCCTGAAGTTTGTTTCTTATCTCGTAAGGAGTGACAGCACCTCTCTCCTTCTTGACAACGTTAAATGAAGACTCAACGTACTTATCTATGTCTTCAACTGGTTTGTCCATGAGTTCTCCGTCAAGAGCCATAACGTAGTTGAAGGCTGATTTACCGGCCCACTTTCCTGTCACTAAACAGGCTGGAAGAGAGTTGGATCCTAGCCTATTTGCGCCATGTAAACTTACGTTTGCCACTTCCCCAGCAGCGAAGACGCCCTTTAACGTAGTGCTGAGTTCTGTCCCCATTACGTGAATACCCCCCATCGAGTAATGGGCTGCAGGTAGAACCGGAATTGGTTCTTCAAGAGGATCCTTACCAAGGAACTGTATTGAGTTCTCCCTAAACGTTTTATATATGCTCTTTAGCCTTTCCTCGCCTACTGGTCTAGTGTCGAGGAGGACGGCCTTCACACCTCGTGGGCCCTCGACCCCTTTCCCTTCGCTTATTTCCGTAAATATTGCCCTTGTAACAATGTCCCTGGCTGCAAGCTCCATCTTTCTTGGGGCATACTTTTTCATAAACCTTTCACCGTCAGAGTTAAGCAGAAGAGCCCCATGCCCACGTAAAGCTTCAGTAGCTGGTATTCCATAAGGAATCATGGTGGTTGGTAACCATTGTATGAACTCCATGTCTTTCAAAGGTATTCCTGCCCTGTAGGCCATGGCTAGTCCGTCCCCAGTCACCGTGTGGGAGTATGTCACGTATTTGTATATTCTCCCAACGCCACCAGTAGCAACAATGAGAGCCTTAGCCTTGAAATATACGAAATTCCCCGTAGCCCTCTCCATGGTCAGAAGACCATTGAACCTACCTTCGTTAGCTAGTATGGCTGTAGCGAAGAATTCATGATAAAACCTTATGTTATCCCCCTTCAAGGCCCTGTCATATAGTGTTTTCATGAGGAAAAATCCAGTTCTATCGTAAGCGAAATACGTTCTAGGCACCTCATGGGCTCCAAAGGACCTAGCTAGGAGGTTCCCTTCCTGATCTCTCGCCCATGGCATTCCCCAATGTTCTAGTTGAATGATTTCGCCTGGGGCGTCCATGACGAACTGCTGTACTGCGTCTTGATCTGCTAAGAAGTCGGACCCCTTAACAGTGTCATAAGCGTGCTGCTCAAACGAGTCCCCCTCTCTCATCACGGCAGCGGCACCTCCCTCTGGTGCCACAGAGTGGGATCTCATCACTTGGACTTTAGAGATCACGGCGACCTCATATTTTCCTCTCGACAATTTATCGAATTCTATGGCAGCCCTAAGCCCAGCTAAGCCGCTCCCTAGAACAACAAGGTCAGTGTTGACAACTTCAGCTTTCACTTTGATCTCCCTGTAAAGCCCTCAAGTTGGCTAGAACCTTATTCTTAACGTTAAGAGGTAAGTTCTCTCCATCATTGTCGATGGCCACGAAAGCAGGACCCAGATCCTTGACCTCAACCTCAAATAGGGCCTCTCCTCGCAGGTCCTCCCACCACACATTGAGTACTCTCTCTATGGACGACGTAGCAATGGCTGCTGCCCCACCAACGAAGAGGAAATACGCTGCATTGTTTCTCTGGAAGTGAGAGTTCATTTTCTCTCCCAGTTCTCCTTTCCCTATGATACCCTTTACCCCATATTTACTTAGAAGGGAAGGGATGTATTTTTCCATTCTTTGCGAAGTTGTGACGCCCACTGAGAGTATTACGTACCTATCCATTTCCTTAGCGAAACTCGGAGCTCCAAAGAAGATGACTTGGTTCCTTAGATCAACTGGTGGAGAGACCCCCTCCTCAAATATCCTCCTTAAGGTCGCGTCTCTCATTATATAAATTTTACCTGAAAAATAGACTTGATCTCCCAATTCTAACGTGCTAACTACCTCATCTTTTAAAGGAGTGTGAATTTCCATAAAGATCACTCCAGGTAATGCACTTCACCATTGCTCTCTATCTCAGCCTCGGCTCTCTCTCCACGCCAGCATTGAATATTTACGGCGACCGGGAGGCTGCTTATATGCGTCTCCGCCACCTCAACGTTTACGCCAAGAGCTGTGAAACGGCCACCCAGACCCATAGGCCCTACACCGAGCATGTTAACAGCTTCGAAAAGCTCCCTTTCCAATTTTGAAGCTTCAAGATCTTTGCTTCTAGAACCTAGGGGTCGAATAATAGCCTTCTTAGCTAGATACGTTACACTCTCAAAATCTCCCCCTATTCCCACACCAACGATATATGGCGGACAACCCTTCCCTCCAGCATTTGCTACTGTTTCGAGAACGAATTTTTTAACTCCAGCAATTCCGTCGGCAGGCCTCAGCATAGCCAGGGAACTCATGTTCTCTGAACCGGAGCCTTTTGGTATAGCCACAATCTTTACTTTGTCTTCCAGAGCTTCGTTGAGTTCTATGTGAATCACAGGGGAATTTTGCCCTGTATTGTCACCGGTGTTTACCCTGGATATCGGATGAACCATATTTGGCCTTAAGTGATACTTCAAAGTGGCGTTTCTAACGCCATCTTTCACGCTTTTTCTTAACTTAACGAGAGAGATGTCTATATCCCCAACTTCAACGAGGTAAACCGGGGTTCCTGTATCCTGACAAACCAGGATGTTCCTTTTGGTTGCTACCTCTATGTTTCTTAGTATAGTGGATAGAACTTTCTTCCCTAACTCCTCCTCTTCGACTTCATATGCCTCCTTTATCTTTCTCACCACATCAGTGGGAATGACCTTAAGGGCTTTGTAGTAAAGAGACTCAGAAACACTAGACACCACTTCATAAAAACTTGAACTTACGTTCATTGGATAAGTATATATTATAATGGTATATATACCTTTTCGTATACAATTCAAGATACGAGAAAATTATTCAATTTTAATAAAATTTCTATGATCAGCTTCACCAAGCCCATCATGGAATACATCCCATGCTAAATTGAATGCTTTGAGTATCTGATGAAACCCAAATGAAGTCTTGAAAAAAATTAGCTTATACCTTGACCTTACTTCCATAATTGTTCCAAGGACTTACCTTTGGTCTCAGGCATCATTATCACCGTGGCTATGAGCGCAACTATTGACGCTGCCATCATTACATAGAGGGAATCGTGAAAAGACATCAGCGGGAATACGGCAGTCGAAAACGTAGCAGCTATTATCCTAGATACTCCCTGCTTCCATCCCTCCATTGTACCTCTTATTCTAGTTGGTGCCAACTCCGCTGAGAGATCCAGATGGAGTCCTCCTTGAAAGTTCAGAAATAGTGCAAGTAATGAATAGATTATCAGTAACGCTACTTTTCCTACTGTGCTTGGTATAAATATCAGTGCCAGGAAAGCCAAGATGCTTCCTATCCATCCAATGTTAGCCATGGGTTTCCGTCCTACCCTGTCAATGGTATAGGCTATTATTAATATTGCAATGATATTCTCTATCCAGAATAGGGCTGACGCAGTTTCTACAGGAACCTTCAATGACGTGGCAAAGAGAGAGCTAAGGACGCCCGCAGCCACGAAGGCTATTTGATATCCTGTATAGTAAATTGCTATAAAGGCTGAATTCTTTGAAAACTTGGTAAGAAGTTCCTTATAATATGTGTTTCTGATCTTCTCAGGCCTAGCAGATCTTATCAAGGTTTTCTCCTGATCGGTGAGAGGTCTCTCAATTATCCCCTCGACTACTTTAATAGCTTCATCTACCCTGTTCTGTTCCAATAACCATCTTGGGGACTCTGGGCTTCCTAACCTAGCTACTGCTATAATTAGAGCTGGAATTATAGCTGAAGCAAGGGCTATCTTCCAGGCATCTGGACCAGCAACACTCAAGAGCCAGTAGCCCACCAAAATCGCAGCCAGCGCACCTAGTGGATAGAAAAGAATATCATAAGCCATGAACTTGCCCCTTGATTTCACAGGAACGAATTCGGATAGGTAAGAACTAGATATGGGGTAGTCAAGTCCGACACCTATTCCTACCAGAAGCCTCAAGGCAAATAGCATGTACCCATTGATGGAGAACGCGGATATTCCAGCTATAACGACGAAAAATATTAGATCGAGTATGAACATGGTTTTCCTTCCAATTTTATCAACGAGATAGCCGGAGATTAGCGCACCTATACCTGTCCCTATGACAACTGCAACTCCAATAGCAGTTAATAGAAACGCCGTCAAATGGAAGGAGGTCCTTAATTGACCGAGCACAGGGGTAAGGACCACTGTATTGTACGCATCCACGAAAACTCCTCCACCTACCAGGAGAAGCATCTTATAGTGAAACCACTTCTCCCTAGATAGATCTAAGTTACTGAAGAGCCTTTCCTTTACTTCATCCCACGAAAGTGCCTTATCTGCCATTTCACTCATTTTACATTGCAAATGGTAGTATTTATTTTTTAATTATATGTTACATCTTATGAGGTATACGATTTTGAGTTATCTATTTTATACATCATTATAGATCTACTAAGAGATTATACTGCCTTGATGAGTTCAAATTTACGAAAGGCCTACGTCTAATTGGGGTCGAATGACCTAGCATAAGAACATTTAAACTGTATTTTGAACTGTATACGACATATGAAATTAAGGGCTGGAGAACTAAAGGACACAGTAATGGAAATCTTAAACAAGAGGAATGTGGAATCGGCTGATGTCATTGCCGACCATATGGTAGAAGCTGAACTCCGTGGTCACTCGTCTCATGGAGTTCAGAGATTGATCCCATTGGTCAAGGGAGTGGAATTGGGTACTATAAGAAGTAAACTGGAGTATAAGGTACTGGAAGAAACAAAGACCTCCAAGTTAATAGATGCCATGGGAAGCGTTGGAATGGTAATTTGGAATAAATTAATCCAGGAGAAGTTTGAGGATCCAATTTCAATAATTTCCACAAGGAATGCTTCCCATATAGGGTTCTTAGGTTACTATACGGAGAAGTTGGCCAGGAGAGGACTTGTTTCCATAATGTTTGGTAACGCTGAGCCCGCAGTGGTATTTCCAGGAAGCGCTAAAAGGGTCCTTTCCACTACTCCCATTTCCATCTCCATACCATATGACCCACCCATAGTCTTGGACATGGCCCTCTCGGCGACCTCCAGAGGAAAGATAATCGAGGCCAATAGAAAAGGACTTAAACTAGAGCCAGGATTAGCGGTAGACGAGAATGGAAATTACACCTTGGATCCAGACAAGGCGCTAAAGGGAGGTATACTCCCTCTTGGTGGAGTTAAGGGATTCTATCTTATGCTACTCCTTGAGTTAGTTACATCCTTTCTAAGCGGTTGTGCCGTAGGACCTGACGTGAGGGGAGTTCTGAATACCGAGAACCCTCCCAACAAGGGTGAAGTTTTGATAGTCATAAATCCATCCTACTTTGCCCATAATACAGAGAGCATTATCAAGTTGAGAACAATTCTAAATATGGAGCTCCCTGGTGAACATTCTCAAAAAATAAAAAAATTGAAACTTGTTGAAGGTGTGAATATCGATGACGAGCTGTGGACAAACCTGATTAACCTGAGGGACAAGGTTCCTTATTTCACATCAAATTAGAATTTATAATCTAGTAATTTTTATACTGCAGTTTAACAGTTATAAACCAACTAGTTTTCAAAGTTAACTCTTCATCATGATAATTTCCTGTGAGATTAGAGAAACACTTTACCCATTACCGACTGAACTTGGGTTGTAAAGCGACTGGCGGATAACTCTACCACTTTGGATGGTGTTACGAAAAAGAAATGATCTAACAATTCGACTGTTCTAGAATGGATAAGTTAACGTATACAGTATCGTATATACATAAAGTATATTAATAACTGACATATTCTTAATATTATGGCGAGAGGTCTTATTCATTCGGATCAGGATAACGTCTGCGTAGCCACAACAGACATAAAGAAAGGGGAGGAAGTCCTATGTGCGTATTTGGAAGGTAATTCGCACTTAATAGTGAAAAGCGTGGACGATATCCCGCTAGGACATAAAATTGCGGTAAAGGATGTAAGGCAAGGAGAAAAGGTGATCAAATACGGACGTCCCATTGGGGTTGCCACGCAAAGTATCTCCAAAGGTCAACACGTCCACGTTCACAATCTTAAGTCCATGAGGTGGGGTAAATGATAACCATTAACGGTTACGTAAGGGAAAACGGGGCCGTTGGGGTCAGAAATCACGTGTTAGTTTTACCCTTGGACGATCTCTCCAATTCAGCTGCCGTTGGGGTATCAAAGCTAGTAAACGGGGTGATTTCAGTTCCCCATCCCTACGGGAGATTGCAATTTGGGAGAGATCTCGATCTATTTTTCCACGTCTTAGCTGGAAGTGGGGCAAACCCCAACGTTGCGGGGGCAATCGTAATTGGTATAGAGGACAATTGGGCCAACAAGGTAGCTGATGAGATAGCGAAGACAGGAAAGCCTGTGGAAGTCTTTCCCATAGAGGGATACGGAGATCTAAAAACAATTGAAAAAGCTTCAAGGAAAGCAAAGGAAATGGTGCAAGAGGCTAGCGAGAAGAGGAGGACTGAGGTTGATATATCGTCCATTACCATGAGCATAAAGTGCGGTGAGTCAGATACCACTTCAGGTCTCGCCTCTAACCCGGCTGTGGGAGTAGTCGTGGACAAGATGGTTGATCTGGGAGCTACAGTTATGTTCGGCGAGACGTCAGAACTTACCGGAGCAGAAGACATTGTTGCTGAAAAAATGGCGAATCAAGCATTAAGGAAGAAATTCCTTAAGATATACAAGGAGTACATAGACGTAATTGAAAGGGAGGGAGTTGACCTATTAGGGTCTCAACCAACCCAGGGAAACATAAAGGGAGGGCTTTCCACAATAGAGGAGAAAGCTCTGGGGAACATCCAGAAACTGGGTCACAGGAAGGTCAACTGCGTTCTGGATTACCTTGATCCCCTAAATAAGGAAAGGGGAGGTACTTTGTGTTTCGTCAACACATCATCTGCAGCTGCGGAAGCCGTGACGCTCTTCGCCGCAAAAGGTTCCGTCCTTCATCTCTTCACAACAGGCCAAGGAAACATAGTAGGTCATCCTCTGATTCCTGTGATCAAAATTACCGCAAATCCCAAAACGGCCAAGCTCATGAGTGAGCACATAGACGTTGACGTTTCCGACCTCCTTGACCTAAAGGTCTCCTTGGAGGAGGCTGGGGAGAGAATTTACAATTACACGCTGAAGGTAGCTAACGGCAGATTGACCGCAGCCGAAGTGCTCCACCACGAAGAGTTTTCACCAATTAAATTGTATATCAGTGCGTAATTTTTTTAGATAAAATTGAAGGTGAGAGCTGAATGGAAATTTCCATTTTTCCTCTTTCTATTCCATTTTCTATAACCAATTCAGATTTCTCCGATTCATGGTCAGTCCAACTTTACGTGAAGGTTAAGATGGGAGAGACTGTCGGATGGGGAGAGACAGGCGTATTCGGAAGTGGAATTTTAAATGCATACTCATCGGTCCTGAACGATTTAATATTACCATTCCTCGAGAATCGTGAAGCAGAATCACCCTCTGAAGTAGAAACTGACCTAGAAAAGATAATGTTCACCGCTGGGAACTGCGGTGTCGTAACAGGAGCCATAAGCTCAGTTGAGATGGCATTATGGGATATAAAGGCCAAGGAGCTAAGAACCTCCCTATCCAACCTGGTGGGAGGTAAAGTCAGGGAAAGAGTCCCTGCGTATGGCAGTTTTCCAAGGTACAGTTCCATGAAAAATCTAATGGATGCTGTACTTTACGCCACGAGGAAGGGGTTCGATCAGATCAAGTTACACCAGTCCCCTTCAACTGTTGAGGAAAGCCTAAAGGAAATAAGGGAGAAGATAGGATTCGACCTTAAGATTGCGCTAGATATTAACGCTCCCTTCGATCTCAAAAAGGCTAAGGAATTTTCTGATTATGTCAGTAGATATGAAATTGAATGGATTGAGGAACCCATTTGGCCTCCCGATGACTATGACTCCCTCAGTAAGCTATGCGAATACTCCTCAGTTCCCATAGCTGCTGGAGAGAACGAGTACTCCATTAACGGTTTCAAGAGGTTACTCCAAACTGGAATTTCTTACCTCCAGCCTGACATTGCTAAAATAGGAGGAGTAAGCAAGTTCCTGAAAGTTATTGACCTAGCTTCAAGCTTCAACGTTAGTGTTGCCCCACATGACAGACCAGACTCTTCTCTTCTGTCCCTAGCCTACACCCTTCAGATAGCCTCAGCGAGACCGGAGATAAACACAATAGAGTATACCATCTCTAATTTTCCTAAGGATCTCTACACACATGTTCCTCCTCTCGAGAAGGGCGAAGTAGCGGTGCCCAGTGGAGTAGGCGTAGGGGTAGATATAATCGAGGAATCACTGAAAAATTATACATACACAAACAAAATAAGAATCCTACCTTTCTCTGATCTCGAGACTAAAATGATTAAAAGGGGGAAAATTTAATAAAAAGGTATTCAGATTTGTATTCATGTTCAATACTTTAAGCGAAGTAGCGTATGAAGAAATCCTCAAGAGGATACTACGGGGAGAATATGGACAAGGACAGTCCCTTACTGAGGATAAATTGTGCAAGGATCTAAGCATGAGTAGAACCCCTGTGAGGGAAGCGTTAAAGATACTGGAGTCCGAGGGAATAGTAAAAAAGAACAACAGGTCCTTTACAGTTATTTACATAACTTCAGACGAGGTCGATAAGCTATATGAGGTTAGGATACCTCTAGAGTCTACAGCAAGTAAACTAGCAGCCATAAGGGCTACAAGCGAGGATATTCAGGAAATGGAGGCGATTCTCAAGCTAGTTGAAGAGGAAACTTACAAGGACAGTCCAGATCCGGTTAAACTCGCCGATTTAAACGGACAATTCCACGATAAGGTTGCAAAGTCAAGTTCGAACCCCTTCTTATACTCTTACCTGAGAGAGATCAGATTAAAGTTAAGAATTGTAAGGTTAACGTTATTCACTAGTTTTGACAGGAGGATGGAGGAGTTGAAAGAGCACAGGGAAATATTTAACGCAATAAAGAATAGGGATCCAGAGGGGGCTTCAGAGATAATGAACCTACACGAAAGGAACGTCCTTGATTACTTAAGGTCTAAGGTGGTTCCCATTTTGTTGTCCCCTTCAGCATCAGCTAGTAGCCCATTAACGAAGGAAAAGGAATGAAATTATAGACTGTGGTCTCCAAAGGTCTTCATCCTCATTGGATATCTTCTCTTCAGTACATAGTATGTCAGTACGTGAGCCACCAGAACGGCCCAAGCAGCGTAAACTGCTATGTTTAAAGGATAAGCCGGCGCAGGATATGTACCATAGTAAATGGTTAGTAGATAAGCTATTATTGATATTATTGGGACGACGATGTGTTGTATCACCTTTAGCTTCCCTTCCTTAATCTTGTGACGCATCAGTGAGATCGCTGCAAACATGTGACCCAAAGCCACGTAAAAGGAACCGAACGTTATCAGAAATATACTTGCCTCTAGGGGGCCTAGAAGATATCCAGATATGAGACTGAGAGCACCTATTATCGCTCCCGTGAGTAAAACAGCGTTACCAGGTGCTCCGTGTCTGTTTATCTTGGATAAGGTACTGGGATAAAGCACGTTATCCCTGGCCATGCCGTAAATCATTCTACTACCGCTAGTTGCGAAAGCTATGATTGAGGAGTTAAACATAAAGGCAACAAGAACAATCAATAAATCTACAATGACCGGACTAAAATATTTACTGTAAATTACGATCATTGGGTCAGGTAAGCTGGCGTAGTTGAACATATTCCCTATTCCATAAACCGCTTCTTGTGCGTAGGAATTTAGTATTAAGCCTACACCCAATAGACCAAAACATAGAAGCAAAGCCCTCGGCATAGTTTTCTTAGGTAATTTAGCCTCTTCCGCTACCCCTATTGGTGTGGTAGCTCCACCGAAGGTTGTTATTCCAAAAATCATAGAAACTAGCACCAAGGCCAGATCCCCTTTTACGGGGGATAAAGTGAACGGAGCTACCGTATTGGTTTTACCTGCTATGAAAATCAAGGCCAGCGAGGTTAAAATAAGAAAAAGGATTGAAATAAGACCTATTGCAAGGTTGAGCATTCCTCCTGGTTTAACCCCTAGCCAAAGGATTAAAGTGACCTCCGCCGTTAAAACTAAGCTGATTAAGGCCCATAACCAAGGAAAAGACGACGCAATGGATGGGGATATGAGATAAAGGAATGAGGCTAATCCTAGAATTCCGAAGCCGGCCGAACCTGCAACTAAATACTGGTAGATGTATCCGTAGCCTACGGAGAATGAAGCTAAACTGCTATTCAACCCTCTTTTCATGATAGCGACGTAACTATATGACGAGGCTATATCCTTGCTCCACTCATAGATCACTATAAGTGTGGTTGCATAAATGAGATAGGAAAGTAAGACAACTAAAGGCATTGCACCTCCTGCAATACCTGCTATACCAACGAAATACAGAGTAGCCACGGCAATGGGAGCGTTGGCTGCTATACCGTAGCTAGCAACTAACCAGGTACCGAGAACCCCCCTCCTCAATCCTGTATCCTTCTGATTTTCAACACCTTTATTTTGATCCATAGATTCAAATAATGTATAGTCTATTATTTGCTTTTCCATACTTAAAATGTATATTAATTTTTTGTCCATCAATTAAACGTAGTTAAAGATAAAGCTTTTAAATAGTATAAATAGGCGTTGAGCCTAGTTGAGGAAATTCAACTAATGACCTATACTTCTAGTTCAGTTGTTTAATATCTATCTTATCCCTGTGGCTATTGAGTGTACATGGGGGCGGAACTGTATGGTCAGAACATGCTACCAGTCTCCATAATAGACAGTAACTTCCTTTTGGATGATTTTACCCTGGCCTTCCGTATTCTTGAGATAGGCATATGAAGTGGGACGAGTATTAAATATAGGTCTAGCCATAAAGACCTTCATGGACGATTAATTTCACTGATATTTTAATAAATTATACACCTTGCCTTTTATTGGACTAAGTACTGCCGTAGTGAGCAGTTTCAGTGAGAGTATTAAGCCTGAGAGTATTAAGCCTATATAACTCCATCTAATGTTTTTACATAATGCCGGATGTGGGTATGTATCCCGAAAGGCTTGCATATGAACAGCCCAAGATGTGCGGGTTCCCCCACTTACACGGTATCCCGTCTAGGTGGGTCGGGGTTACCCCTTGGGGCGGAGGAGGGTGAAGGAAGGCCCGCTCGACTCCCGTGAAGCCCAAGGGTTGAGGATTGATATCAAGTTATATGAGATCCGATGAAACCCAAACCCCTTAACTACTGCCCAAATAGCTCTAATTGTTGATAAAAGAACAGCGAACCTCACCCTTTAGGGCGGATAGGAGGTCAGTTCCTGGAGTTTCAATAACTGAAATGAATTATGTTTACTATCTTCTTAGAGCAATTGAGAAGGGCTTGCAGTCAAGTCTCAATGAAATCAAGTAAAACCATCCACTCGTGAATTTTTAATTTCCATGTAAATTTAAGCAAGTTAGGTGGTAATCATATGTCAAAGGTGGTTATCACATGTCAAAATTGTATGAGGTTACCATTTTGTTTATAGCGTTCCTTAAATGATAGAGAAAGTCCTGTTTTGATACACCCATGGACTTAGCTACGTCCCTGGCCTTGACGGACCTTGGATAACTGAAGTACCCCATTGAAAGAGCTACCCTTAGGGTCTCCATTTCCTTTTCAGTCAGTCCATATCCCAGAATATCCTGGAGGTCTATTTCCTCCATTGCAAACGTATCAGGCCTGAACGTTTCCACTATATTATTAATTGCAGACTTGCTTATAGACGTTATTTGCCAAGATTCTACGCCCTTATACACTCTGTTTCTAAATTCTAAAAGATTATTTGAGACATCGAGCACTACTCCTGAAATCGAGGATTTAGAGTCCTCCAAGAACTCTATAAGATAACCTCCTTTCATCTTTCTATAGCGCAATACTTCATCCACATTTTCGGAGGAACTTAGATCTTTTACTATCAAGTCTGGGGACGCAATCATCACGTTTACTTTTTTCCTATTATATTGTGATATTCTAAGGGTCAAAACTTTTGATCCCACCTTCTCTGTCCAGCATCCCTTATGCAAAATTGAAAACTTCGCCCTGTAAATCCTTTTCATTCCAACATCATTTTAGCTCCCACTTTATAAATACTCTTACCCAAATTTTTAAAGCAATGAATAAGTCAAGTTCTCTAGGTTCAGTCCTGACAAAAGATTTTCATATTAATTTCAAAATCCTTGAAAAGTTTCTATATAAACACATGAGTTATATTAGAATTAACATGGAAAAACTCAGTATACAAATATCCAACAACGTACTGTTTTCAGCCATACTATTTAGTTTCGTCTCCGTGTCCTAGAATTAGTATTTCTCAATTAAAGTAAAAAGAGAGAAGTGGACTACCTCTCCAAAGATCCCCTTTTCGGCTATGAACTAAAAAAGATATGAACTCGATACAGTTTACGCTATAGTATGGATAACATTGACCGCATGTAATGAGGATATAGGACGATCTTAAACTGAGAATAAATATATTACACGTCGCAGAAAATATTTAACTTTTAAACGACTCTTGGATCAATGCTAAAAAATTTTTACAGGTTCTGGATGGCTCGTAACATGATTAGACTGTCCTCTCTGATGTTTTCTGTGTACTTTATGTGGGAAATTGTAGAGAAATTCCACTCCATACTTGACGTAAGCCTAATCCCCACATTTTCCCTTCTTGGCTACTTCTTAGTCATATTTCCTGAGGGTTACGTGCTCGATAAGGTAAATAGGACGTTGATCCTTTTCTTTTCAAATTTTCTAGTCTTAATGTCATACTTTGTCTTATTCATGATATATAATCTACAAGTAATATATTTTGTAGACCTCCTCTCATCAATTTTCTCATTGATGTCCTCTGACGCGTTTTTCGCGTACGTGAAGGACGCAGTAGAACCTTCCCTCCTTACTAACGCAATCTCAAAAGTAACTATGGGTAGGGCCATATCCGAGATTTTTGGGGGTATACTGGGGGGCGTCTTTGCCGGATACTTTCCAGGATACTTTATCTACGCGATCCTAACCTTTTCCCTTTTAGGTACCATATTAAGTATCCCACAATATGACACTAGGGTTAGGTCTTCAAAATATGGCTATAAGGACGTTATAAGAGTGATAAAACCAGTCTCCCTATTCCTCATCCTTCTCACGGCGTTTAATGGTCTGTTCGTTTCCATAGATGCTTTAGGTTCAGGATTCTTTTATTATTATTTACATTCTACTGCTATTTATTACACGATATTTATCCTAGGATTTTCCTTAGGCTCGTTAATTGGGGGCATTATCGCTAGCAAAATAGGGAAGTCCTTGGAGAATCCCACTATGATAGTCGTTCTACTAATTCTAGTATCTTTATCCTTCTTCTGGATAACGATCTTCCAAGATCCAATGATAGAACCGTTCTTCACAGCTTCCATGGGTGTTGAGGTGTCACTGGCTGATATCCCTTTATCTGCGTTATTGATAAGAGTAATACCTAACGAAATCTTAGGTAAGTTCAACTCCCTTACTAACATACTCACCACTGGGGCGTCTCCACTTATGGCCGTTGTCTTTGGAACCCTTTCTACTTTTCTGAAAGTCACGAATATCTTTATTATAACAGGTTTTGTTATGCTAATATTATCAATTTTAAGCTATTCGTTATTCAAGAAAGCTCTCCTCCTTAAGGAGGAAGACGTTAAGAAGACCTTAGATAATTAAGACCTTAGAGGGAAATCGGGTTAATCATGAAAACAGAATTACTACAATTTCTAACGTGAAGCCTCCCGCTCAAACACGAAGCTATATAACCGTTAAGGAACTAGAGGGATAGCTATAAAAGATCAGATCCCTCTGTGAAGGATAAGTCGATCTCCACCTTATAGGCTCCCAGGCTAAGATTCTCAGGTTAATTTCATCCATAAAGAGTTTCATATCCTTCACATGACGGATGTCTTAAGGGAAGCCTCTGGACCGGTTAATCTTTTATTTTATCGCTAAAAAAACTAAGGTATGGCAGAAAAACAAGTACTTTTTGTGATAGGAGAGGAGTTCGAAGATATTGAATTCCTCTACCCTTACTATAGGGTGATCGAAGAGGGGTTTAAGCCTGTTATCGCTTGGAAGGAAGCTAAGGCTAAGGTTACTGGTAAGCATAGTTACGCTGTAGTCTCAGACATATCTTTCAAGGAAGCTAGACCCGAGGAGTACATAGCGTTAGTCATTCCAGGTGGAAGAGGGCCAGAGAACATAAGAAACAGTGAGGAGTTGAAGGTATTGACGAGAAGGTTTTTCGAGTCCAAAAAGCCAGTTGCTGCCATATGCCACGGACCACAAGTCCTAATTTCTGCGAACGTAGTTAAGGGGAGAAGACTAACTTCCTACTATTCCATAAAGGATGACGTTATTGCTGCAGGTGGTATGTATTTAGATGAGCCTGTGGTTGTCGATGAGAACTTGATATCATCTAGGCATCCAGGAGACTTGCCATACTTTGCTTCATCCTTAGTTAAAACCTTAAAGAGCGTCACGAGATGATCCACGCTTTTTAGCTCCTTGTTATAGTATTCAGGAGGTACTATTTATTTTCGTTAAAGTCAAAATTTTTCCTAAGCTCTCCTCTTAAAGTGAGGCTTTTACAAGATAATGAGAGCCCTAGCCCTTTATGGCGGAAGTTAGATCTCCGACGTAAAGGATTTTACATAGTAAAAGAGAATTCTTTAATAGGCTGACGGCTATATTATTACGAAATGGAGTTGTTTATAAAGAAATTAGAGAAAGAATTTGGAAATAAATTCATTATAGATGACCGTACCATAACTGAGTTTTCAACTTCTCCTTACCTCGTATCCCCCGTCCTCTCAAAGATGGGGAGCCGTGTCTTAGGGGTAGTGTCAGCTTCAGATGAGCAGGACGTAATAAATACCGTGAAGTTTTGCGACGAGAACAGAATTCCGCTGTTGGCGAGGGGTGCAGGGACGTCTACAATTGGCCAGGTACTACCAATAACCCCGTCCATCGCGCTCGATATGAGGAAGTTGAAAGGTGAGATGGAGTACGATAAGAGTCTAAGGATATCACCAGGAGTGAAGGTTCTAGATGCCTTAGCCTATCTTAGGAAAAGGGGGAAAGAGTTACAGGTATATCCCAGTAGTTTCTACATATCCACCCTTGGGGGGTATATAGCCGGGGGGGACGTAGGGATCGGATCCTACCAATATGGTTATCATTTTCACAACGATGGTGTAAAGTCTGTCAGAGTAGTGGGACCGAGCGGCACTTACGTTTTGAGTGGAATAGAGACTTTAGCGGTATCTCAGGCAGCAGGTGTAACTGGAGTCATAACCGAAGCGGAGCTAGCTGTGGTGGATCTTGAAGACTGGAAGGACCAATTGATTAGATTTCGGGATATAGAGGATGTAGTAGCGTTACTCAAGGACTTGGAAAGATACAGGCAGAAAATAAGGAGAATTACCGTTGAGGACAAGGATGCCCTTTCAACCGTAGCCAGGGATAGGGTGACGGCAGGTGATTGGAACGTAATAATCTCCAGTACCCAAAACTTTGGGGAGGAAGTTGAACTTAGGTTTCTTGATGAATTAGCCTTTGCTGCGATATACGTTACCATGAGTAAATTGACGAAGTTCCAACAGTACTTCTACGAAGTGAGGTTATTATCTCTGGGAAGCTTCCTTCGAGTTGTAAAACAAGTCAAGAGGGCCTTGGGTTCAAAGGTATTGATACACGGGGACGTTATGACCCTAAGGGGGGAGACAATAGTATATACCGTTTTCATGTCAGAGAGGAGCAACTTCGATTTGATAGATTCCATAATGTTGAAGGAGGGCATCCCCTTTGAAATACACTCCTTGGAGGTGAACGATAGGGTAGACGAGGATTTCAGATTGGAATTGATGAAAAAGTACAAGCAAAAGGTAGACCCGCACAATATACTAAATCCAGGGAAGTTGAGACTATGATGTTTAAGACCTTGATGGAAGTGCTGGAGATATTGGAGTCGGCAGATCCTATGGACCAAATAAAATCGATGCTGAAGGGAAAAATTCTACTTAGAGAAATAAACGTAGAAGATGTACCCTTTCTGAAGGCAGTTTATGGAGGGGGAAAGGAGAGGGTAAGGGTTATTGGACGACTGGGAGCCATTCAGATGCGTAAAGTTAACAAGGGATTAGTGTCGGACGCCGACGGGGCAGTGGTGTCCTTGGCCCTTCTCATGGAACTAGTGAAATTGATGGAGAAAGGGATCAAACTGGACGTAGAAGTATCGATCGTCACTAACCTCTCCACTGACGCTAAATTAGTCCCTCACAAGCCCTTTGACTTTATGGTTCCTCCGGTTGGGCTTGATGACGCTCTGAAAATTGAAGTGGATGAGGAGACCTCCCTTGTCCTTTCAGTAGACTCCACAAAGGGTAATAAGATAGCCAAGTACGACGATTTCGCACTGACCCATGTGGTAAAGGACGGGTATATTATGAAATTAGATGACGATGTAATTAATATTTATAATAAAGTCACTGGTCATGAGATATTCCTTGTACCCCTCACAACGGGTGATCTTACTCCTCTAGACTACAAAGTGTACCATATAAGCACTCTCGTTTCTCCTTGGCTCTACACCCACTCCCCAGTTATTGGTGTAGCTACAGTCTCCAGGGAAGTAATACCAGGTTATGAAACAGGCGTTCTCGACATCACAATGTTAGAGCATGCTTCAAGGTTCTGCCTTGAGTTGTTGAAGTTCGTGGAGAAGGGTGGCAAAGTTTACGACCAAAAGGAGTTCGAGGAGTTAAAGGAGAGATTGGGGGAGTCTAATTTGAGAAAAATCCAGAGGATTGGGTAAATATCATGGATATAATCAAGATTCTGTCAAATTTAGTCTCCGTGGAGACCATCAATCCACCTGGGTTAAATTATCCGGATATGGCAGAGTCCCTAAGGGATCTCTTCTCTGATGTTGGTCTGAAGATGAGTCTGCATGAAATACCTGAAGACTATTTAGATAAAAATTATATATATTCTCCCAGCCATAGGGGGAGAAAAAGAGTTGTCTTAGTGGGGAGAAGTGGTCCAGATCCTAAAATCCATTTCAATTTCCACTATGACGTTGTTCCTGCAGGGGATCAGTGGGTCAGTGACCCCTTTAGTTTGAGAGTCTCAGGAGATAGGGCTTACGGTAGAGGCACAGCTGATATGAAAGGAGCCATAGTGAGCCTATACTTGGCTTTGTCTAGGGTTAAGGACGTTTCGGTGGAGGTCTCCTTCGTTCCGGATGAGGAGAGCGGTGGAGTAGGTTCAAGATTCCTAGCTAACGAACTTCATTTGAATCCTAAATACATGATTTTTGGGGAACCCAGTTTTCCCAACATATTTATAGGACATTTCGGCATTCTCCGAGGGTTGATTAGGGTCAAAGGAAAGCAGGTGCACGCCAGCATGGCCTCGACAGGACAGAACGCCTTTCTCGAGGCCTCTAGATTTGCGCTGAGGCTTCAGGACGAGTACAGCAGATTATTTCAGTCGGCTAAAGAAGGGCAGAGGCCTGAGATTAACTTAGGGGGGTACACGATAGGCGGAAACAGCGATAGCTTAGTCCCCGGGCTCTTCTCATTTAGTTTTTACAGGACTACCCCTCCTGGGGATAGGGAAAATGAAAATGTTGACAGAGAAATAGTGGACAGGATAGCCAAAGAGATGGGAGTTAGTTATGATTTTGAAATTAGGAGCTTTGTACCAGGTCAGAGGACTTCCTTAGACTCTAAGCTGGTCAAGATCACAGAGTCATGCGTTAGGAAAGAGCTAAGCTTCGAACCCTCTAAAAGTGTAGCCCTCATTAGGTATGATGCCGTTTTCTTTCCATCCTCTGAAGCGGTAAATATCGGTCCTGGGGAGCCAGATCAAGCCCATATCCCAAACGAGAGTGTTAGTATTAAGAATATAGAAAAAACGTCAAAGATTTACGAATGTATAATTGAATCCTTCTGACTTCATCCCAGCCCTAACTAGTTTTATCTTTTCTCTAACACAGTACTTTAATCGGATAGAGCAATATAGTAAATCAAATTATGTCCACTAACGCCAATAAATTTTTCACTAACCTTGATAAAGAAGATAGACCTTCAAGTTTTATTGTAAATATCTAACCGTACTCTTAAAACTGAGATCCTACCTAGAACCACAAAAATGGGAGTAAGACGCTGGTTCTATTAAGATTCAATTTTTTTAATGTATTCGTAATGTATTTCTCTAAACCCCCTCTTCTCATAGAATGAAACCGCAATAATGTTCTTGGCAGGAAATCTGGCAATTATTGACCTAACGCCTTTCCTTGATAACTCCTTGATAACGAAGTCCAAGAGCATTTCTCCTACGCCTCTCCTCCTATAACTAGGAAGGACGTAGATCTCCTCTATAACTGCCATGTTTTCAGGGACGTAGTATTCCCTTTTCTGCAATCTTACCCTGACAGCTCCAATAACTTTACCCTCATCTTCAGCAACTGCTACAACGCTTTCATTTCCATTTACGTCACTGTCGAGAGATTTCTTCAACCTATCTTCCACGTCATCGTGTACCTGAAGCAATGGGTCGAACTCTGAGTTCAATGCGTACATCCTTTCAAACATTTCAGCAATAATATTGACGTCGTCAAGCCTAGCCTTCCTAATCAGCACTTTGGATCGCCCTAATTTTCCTCCTTGATTCCTCTATCCTTCGCTTTGCCATTAACTTAAACTCCTCAGCACTAGTCCTAACCCTTGCGTATCCAAGTTCCACGCTCTTCACGGCTACTGCTGAAGCAACGTCGTAGAAGGGGTTTGGGTCTCATCGGATCTCATACTTGATATCAATCCTCAACCCTTGGGCTTCACGGGAGTCGAGCGGGCCTTCCTTCATCCTCCTCCGCCCCATTAGCGGGGTAACCCCGACCCACCTAGATGGGATACCGTCTAGGTGGGGGAACCCGCACATCTTCAGGTAGATGTTCAGGGAAGCGTTCAACTGCCTGTCTAACTTAAACCCACACCTCTGACAGACGAAGGTCTTACCTACCTTTCGGGATACGTACCCACATCTGGGGCAAGACCTTGAGGTAAGGTATGGGTTGACCTCGAGGACGCGAGAACCATAAAGCGGAGCCTTGTACTTGAGTACCTTGTGAATACTCCTCCACACAGTTCTCGAGATCTTCCTAGACAGCTTACCGCTAGCGTCCTTAAACATGCTCTGCTTGTCCAGTCTCTCGACTGCGAAGGTTGTCAAGGGGTATAGCTCAAGTAGGGCGTTGACAAACTTATGCACATAGTCCAGGACCCTGTGCCTCTCGCGGTGGGAGTACTTCCTCAACAGCTCTCTCCCCCTCTTACCGTGCTTTGACGCGAAGGACTGTACCTTCCCCTTCTTCTTTACTATGCTATACTTCAGGGAGTATAGCCCCTTCAGGGAGAAGGTCACGAACTTCTCACCGTCGTAAGCGTCTAGCGTGGAGAGGTTTGAGTCTACTGCTAGGAAGTCTAAAGGGGTCTGTGTAGGAGCTTTATAACGGAAGGGTAGGTACACCTTGTCCTCCTTGATCACTGGCTCACCGAGCTCTAGACCATTAACCCTGTCCTTGAACCATTCCTTCCCCCACGAAAAGGTCAAGTACTGGTGAGGTCTGACCGTGACCCTTACCTCGTCGTTGACCACCTTCCTGAGCGTAGACTTAACCCTAACGTAAGCTCTCTTCAACCTAGGCTTTCCTAGGGACACCCTACCCTTTATCGCCCTCTTCCTCCACGACTTCAAGACCGAGAACGCGTCGCTAATTGCCTTGTCTACGTAGTGTGATGCCAGTGGGTTCACCTCCTCTAGCCCTTCCCTCAACCCCTTGTACACCTCTTTCTTTTTTGGTATAATCACCTTCACTCTCTTGTGACGACCTCTCTTGACTGTGGTACTCTCTGTTTCTACCCTTGTCTTGTTCCACAGGTAGTCTAGCGCTTTGCCCAACAGTTTCTTATACTCCCTTATCAAGAGGAGTGTCTCTTCCTTCTTGTCGTTCTTGACAGCGTAAGTCAGGTAGATGGACTCCTCTGGCGGTGCGAAGCTGTTAATCCTTAATCTCCTCGACGCACTCCTCCACCTCCTCGTACTACCTAGTACCATATAACTCACTCACTGAAGGGCGAAAGTATTGCGATTAGACCCTCGAGCAGCTCATGCTCTAGGCCTTGTCCTCTCCCTCAAGACCTGGACCCCGCATTTGTGTGCTTCACACACCCCCTCCACTACCTCAAATCCAAACCCACTGGCCTGTCCCTATACGCGGCTTTAGAGACCTAGTCGTAGAGGGCCCTCAGTCTATGGGGCCTCCCTCTCCACGTCTAAGCTTTAACCAACATCAGTGACGGTGAGGCCGTATTCCTTCACCTTTCCTTGCAGGTAAGGGACCTGTCTTAGCCCTTCTTTTTGTGTACCTGAGACACTCTAGCGTAGAGGACCTCCCCCTTTTTCACTGTTCCCACTATCCTCCCCACGTCCTCCCTAAACATTTACCGCCCTCTAGGACGACTGGCTCTACCTTACCCTGTTTAACTTAAGTCCAAGAGTATAGTAAGACATTCCTAGTCTTTCGCATACTCCCTTTGTTCTCAGCACTGTGTAAGATATTGATATGGAATTATATAAATTTTACGAGTTAACGGAAACCGTTGACAACGGCTGGCTCTAAAGCCTTCACCACAGATACTATCGCATCCTGGTCCTTAACAGCTATCGGTAAGGGAAAGGCGTCGACTCCTCCAAGGTACTTGAAAAGTAATGCTTTCCCTTCCATCACAGGCATTGAAGCCTCAGGACCTACGTTCCCGAGACCTAAGACCCTAGTACCATCGGTCACTATTCCAACGGAGTTCCACCTACTGGTCAGCTGGAAACTCTTCTCCCTGTCCTTGGAGATCTCTTTAACCACTTCCGCCACGCCAGGAGTATAAACAACAGAAAAGTCGTCATAACTGTTCACTGGGACCTTTGGAAGTATCTGAATCTTCCCCTGATATTTTAAAGAAACTTCCACGGAATTCATAATGATAGACCGGCAAGTGCAAATTTAACTTTTGCCTTTGACAACGTCATGACAATGTCTTCATGAAATTCATGTGAGTGAACGTCAAATACGTTTTACCGTTTGCAGTCATTAACATCATCTTGATTAGGGAAAGTCGAAATAAACCGTTTATCTATTTACCCAGAAACTGAGAAATTTAATATCATTGAAGCGAATTTCTTTATCTAATAATCCCAATTCTTATGAACTACACGTCAAATTATAACTAGCGTAAAAGCATGGATCAACTAAGGTTAACGTACCACAACATACCCTATTTGAACGTAAAGATCAAGTTTAGGCTTGAATAAATTTTCTAGTCCAAGGGTTCTAGGTTAAAGAATTTTCAACATACTACAACTGATGATGCCTCAAATCTCCTTGGTTGTCATGCAACTTGTTACTAAGGACTTGCCATTTTTTTCTAAGAAAACCCTTAAACTATTGTGGATTTTCCCTTATAGTTGGCCAAAAACTTGTATTTTTCTTAAACTATATGGGGACTGTTTTAATGCTACTATAACTCTTACCTTAAGAATATTGCAGAATTTTTGTAAAAATATAAATATTGCCTCGGCATAATATATCATGGGAAAATGGCGCATGGAGAAGACGTAAAATACGTAGAGATAACGTACAGGGGAATATTCCAGAAGAGGTTGGCGAAATACATCGCTGAGGGACTAGTTTACATGGCGAGAGAAATGGGAAGGTCAGCCGTGTCTTTCGGAAGGTATGGGGACTCTCCTGAGAGGAATGGAGTTCCAGCCAAGTATTACGTAGCTCTGGGATCCCTAAACGAGGAGGAGCTAATAGGATACTCCACCAGGGTTGAACCGGAAACTGTTGACGTTATAGTGGTCCTAGATGATACCCTGCTTAAGGGAGTAGAGTCCTGGGCCTGGCAGGGCGTACAACCGATTAACCTCAAGTTGAAGGAAGGCGGAGCTATGATTGTTACGTCAACTAGAAACTTGGAGGAACTTGTGAAGGTAACCCCTGCCAAGGAGTTCAGGTGGGACATGGGCAGGATTAACGTGGAGAAATCGTTCTCAGGTCTATGGGCGTTCAAGGATGACATGACAATGGAGAGGGTGTGGGGAGCCATAGCTAAAATGAGACCTGACATAGTGGATCTCGAACATGTCAGGACATACGTCAAGGAACACAAGAAGGACAGGGTAAATGAGAGGCTAAGCGCTGTCGAAGAGGCCTACGAGACCCTTGTCGTTAAGAGCATGGCACCGAAAGAGGGAGCCGAGTTCAAGTACAGCCCACCTAGGTTACTCACCTGGCAGGAAATGATGGAGGGGGCTGCTGTGCCTGCCGTACCTAGAGGAGGGAGGAACGAACAATTTAAGAGGGGTACCACCAAGACAGAGAGGCCTACAGTTGATTTCGACACTTGTATAAAGTGTAAGCTGTGCTGGGTTTACTGCCCTGACGAGTGCTTTGATGAAACCAAGGACGGCTACTACGATATAGCATATGATTATTGCGTAGGGTGTGGAATATGCGCTGATGTTTGCCCAGTGAAGAACTGCATAGTCATGGTAAACGAGGGGAGGTTTAAGGATTACAGAAGGCCCTATGAGATGTGGAAGGAGGACAAGGTTGCGTACAAGTCCTGGTTAAAGCAAGTAAGAGAAGGAGGAGTAAAGGAGAGAGTAGTAGTTCCGGGGTTGGGAAGATGACTGAGCTAGTTCAGAAGGAGATTCTTCTAAACGGAACGCAAGCAGTCGCCTATGCCGCTATGTATGCGGATGTAGACGTAACAGCTGCGTATCCCATAAGGCCATATACAGAGGTTATGGACACCATTTCAAAACTAATTGCAGATGGCCAGCTAGATGCGGAATTCATTGTGGCCGAAGGGGAACACGGACAGTTCGAGATAGTTAAGCATGCATCCCTCACTGGAGCTAGGACTCTGGTGGGAACCAGCGGTGTAGGTTGGCTCTACGGAATGGAGGCGATTGTAGTCACAGCCACAGATAGAGCACCTGTAGTTGCTGTAATAGGTAACAGAGCGTTGGACGATCCAGGAGCGTACGGTGTAGAGCACAACGACGCCTTAATGGTTAGGGATGTAGGCTGGCTTCTGGTGTGGGTCGACACAGCTCAGGAGGCTTTCGATACGGCTCTAATAGCCTATAGGGTTGGAGAGGATAGTAGAGTCTTAATGCCTGTGGGGGTTTCCATGGACGGTGGATTTCTAACCCACTCTGAACAGATAGTTAGGCTACCTCCTAGGGAGTTGGTAAAGGACTTCCTTCCAGCATACAACAGGGGAAAATACTTAGTCCATCCTGACAATCCAATATCCGTTGCACCACAAGTGAACGAAGATTGGGTAAGTGAGATAAGGAGACAGCACGACGAAGGCATGGAAAGGGCCAGGACAGTCATCTCCGAGGCGTACGAATCGTTCAAGAAGGTATTTGGACGTTATCCAGGAACCACGAGAGACATTAAGATGTTTGAGAATCCATTCGTTGAACCCTATATGACAGATGACGCAGAAGTCATTCTTGTGGGAATGGGGACAGTGTCGAAGCCCATAAAGGTGGCCATTAACAAAATGAGGGAACAGGGAATAAAGGTAGGAATGTTGAGAATAAGGTGGTTCAGACCATTCCCTACTCAGGAGGTCATGAAGTATCTATCCGGAGCTAAAGTTGTCTGCGTTGTGGATAGGGACTATTCCCTGGGTTCCCCTTTCAGAGGCGGAGTGGTCTATCATGAAGTGAGATCCTCCCTCTACGATTTAGACGAGAGACCTAAGATCCTAAGCTTCATAGGTGGGCTAGGCGGAAGGGAAATAACCGTCCAGGACGCTGAGAAGGTTATAAAGATAGGCTTGGAAGCGAGGGATACTCCAATAACAAGGCACACCTATTGGATTAACGTGAGGGGGGATCCCTGGTAATTATGGGGGTGAATTCACGTGAGTCAGGCAGAAAAAGAGGAAAAAATGTATAAATCTATCATAAAAACGATGAAAGACGTCCCGCTGGAGGAATTTTATACGTCAGGTCACAGGACCTGCCAGGGATGCGAGTCCGCTATGGTGATGAGGTATCTAGCTAAGGTTGCCGGCCCTAGAACCATAGTGGTCGGTGCAACAGGGTGTATGTATGTAGCCAACACCACATATTATACTACGTCATGGGTGGTACCTTGGGTGCACACTCAGTTGGGTGGATCTGGTGCAGCAGCCTTGGGTACATCAGCAGCCCTTAGAGCCTTAATGAGGAAGGGTAAAATTAAGGAGGAACCCATCAACGTAATAGTGTTCTGCGGAGACCTGGGGTGCGCAGACATGGGTCTGTCTGGAGTATCCAATGCTATGACATATGACTATAACTTACTCATAGTGCTCTACGACAATGAGTCCTCGGCAAACACCGACATCCAGGAGACCAGTATGACGCCATACGGAGCACAAACATCCTTCAGCAGACCGGGTACAGCCAGAAGGATCATGAAGAGAAGATGGAAGAAAAGCGTAGTCCCCATGATAATTGCAGGACACCGAAACATTAGATACGCTGCAACTACCACACCTGCTTATCCATTGGATACGATGAACAAAATAAAGAAGGCCTTAGAGATAGGAGGACCAACGTTCATACACTCACTAGATCCCTGTCCAAAAGGATGGGATTACGATCCAATGTACTCTCACGAGTTGGGAACGCTATCTGTGGAGACTGGCTTATGGCCTCTATACGAATTTGTGGACGGTAAGCTCATCTATAACGAACCTACAAAGGGTATAGTAGAGGGCAGGGTGAAGAGAAAGCCCGTAAGGGAGTATCTGGAAAAGCAGGGTAGGTTCTCCCACTTTACTGAAGAGGACTATGAATATTTCCAGAAGATGGTCGATGAGATGTACACCTCATGGGAAATACCAGGTGTGATGCCAATTAAGTCGGTAATAAAGTAAACAGAATAATATCAAATAAATTTTTAAGTTATATTTTATTTTATCTTTGTTCAAAAGCTTTTAATTGGGGAGTAATTTTACCTCCATTATGAGGAGAGAAAATTTCATTATAATAGGATTTGTGACGATGTGCTTTAACTCACTATACCAGTACTCTTGGAACGCTCTCGAGCCACTTCTTAAGGCGGGTTTTAACGCCTCTCTAGTACAGATTTCCTTAGGATTTACTCTGTTTAGCATCTTCTCCTCCTTTTTTCAGCCAATAGGGGGACATTTCGCTGACAAAAACGGACCGAGGACGATAGGAATTATAGCTTCTGTTCTAGCCTCGTTGGGTTTCCTTGGAACTTACCTTTCCCCAACCATTTTATCGTTTTACGCATTTTGGTCCATAGGTAGTATAGGTGAGGGAATACTTTATGGGATAGCCGCCAACCTGGCTATAAAATGGTTTCTTGATAGGATGGGCTTCGCAACAGGTTTGGTTTCCATGGGATTTGGGCTTGGTTCGGTGATCGCAAATCCCCTTATCCTCTACGTAAATAACTATAGAGTGGTGACATTGACCATAGGGATAGCTGAGCTTGTCGTAATAACTTCACTCATGTTCCTCTCCTCATATCCTAAGTCAACCGGAGGGAGACCACCCGGAAAGGTGATCTTCAGCTCTAAGTTTTGGCTAATATACGTCTCCTTCGTCGGAGCCGTTATTCCTCTAACAACACTGTCTTCCCAGTTGGCTGTCCTGGGGGAGTCGTTACCCCATACCGAATTGGTCACTTTAATTTCGATTTTCCCGTTACTCAGTGGTGTCATGAGACCATTTTTTGGGAGAATAGCGGACCGAGTGGGAATAGTCAGGACCACGTTGATCCTCAACACGATCCTGACATTGGGATCGGTTCTCCTTCTGTTAAAGGAGATCGCGATCTCCTCCATTTTAATTGGTTTCGCTGGAGGTTCAATGATAACCCTATACTTCAATGTCGCAGGAGAGATATTTGGAACCAGATTCTCTACAGTTAACAGTGGAATTCTTTACACTGGAAAGGCGTTGGGAGGAGTGCTAGGTAGCACTCTCTTCGCCATCCTATATTCGATAAATTCAGAAATTTCTGATATCTACCTAGTCCTCACTGCTTTTATAGGAGTTCTTGCCCTTCTGCCCGTCTTTCCAAGTCGAGGAGGGAAGAGCTTACGGGGTTAATGATACCATTAATTCGTCCTCTGGGGGAACCTAAATTGATGGAAAAAGCACCATAAGTCTCTAGGTTTTTCCAGCAGCACCTGGCTAAAACTCACACGGTTAATTTTTTTGCAAAGACCTAGTTCACATGTTAACGAGATTCTAGATATTCCACTGGGGCATTAATCTAAAATTTAGTCATTTTACAATTCGCCCTCAAATGATATTGCCTATTATAATTATAGATTTAACGTTAATATGAACCTTATGCAACTGTTTAATGTTCTTATATTATAAAATCTTAAGAGATTTAGGTAACTATCGTTTCCAAAGATATTTATTAGGTATACACGATAATAAAATGGAAAAAATGGTAGAAAGTAGTAGATTTAGATCCCCTTACGGGGAATACACAATAGTGGTAGATAGCGCAGGGAGAAAGTATAGGGTAGGGGAGGATGTAAAGGACATAACGAAGAAGATATTGGGCTATCCAGTAGGCAGGAGGCTACTGCTTCTGGGCGCTTGGATGTCATTCTTCTTTGGGAGCGTGTTAGAGTATGGGTGGGGAACAGCATCAACTACTGTTATCTCTCATTACGGTTGGTCACTGGCTGAGGGGTTCTTCAACTACACGGCTTATGTATTTTTCCAAGCCACAATATGCGCAACTATTTTCCAATGGCTCAGGGAGAGGGGTCTAATAAGTCTAAGGAGATCTCTACTCTTCGGTGGAGCAATGTTAATGGTAGCTTACTACCTCTTCGCTAACTCCTTTCAGCCTTGGATAGCTTATGCTGGATATGCAGCTATAGGTGGTATCGGAGCTGGATTAGGTTACGCTACTGGAGGTGCTATCGTAAACAAATGGTTCCCAGAGAAAAGAGGATGGAGGCTAGGGCTTGCCAACGGCGCGTGGGCTTATGGGGCCGTCCCTTACATTTTATTATATATATTTGCATTTAACCAGAGCGACTTCCAGACTATTCTGTATATTACGGGTCTTACCATAGGAATAGGTCTAATGATAGCAGGACTAATTGTAGCTGATCCACCCAAGTATTGGTGGCCAAAGAACGTAGATCCCATAGCGGCAAGAGAGGCGAAGTTAAAGTCAAGGGAGCTAAAGGCAAATCCGCCAGCTGTAGCCCAGTGGACAGCTAGAGAGATGCTGGCTACACCTCAGGGTAAAGCTCAGATGATCTCGTTCACGCTTGCCTTAGCTGCATCTCTGTTCAATGTGTCCTTCTATGCACCCTTCGGAGCTGCCATGGGATTCGGGGGAGGTATAGCGTTTGCTGTGGGTGCTGCTGGTTTTGCCCTAACTGACGGTCTTGGAAGGCCTACTCAAGGATTTATTTCAAGTATCATAGGTAGAAGAAAGGCTCTAACTATATTCTACTCATTTATGGGGTTGGGAGGCTTAGGTGTACTTTACGCAGGTCTTGCTCACATTGCTTGGCTCTGGGCAATATTGGCTGTAGCGACGGGTGCTGTGTCCGGTGCATGTTTCGTTTTCGACTGGTTAGTAATAGCAGACTACTTCGGTGAGAACTACATTGGGAGAAACTGGAGCATCCCATATGCACTAAAAGTAGTTGGAGGGGCTTTCGGTGGAATTATTGCCGCTGTCATCCTAACTC
Organism: Metallosphaera tengchongensis; assembly: GCF_013343295.1. Lineage (NCBI taxonomy): Archaea > Thermoproteati > Thermoproteota > Thermoprotei > Sulfolobales > Sulfolobaceae > Metallosphaera > Metallosphaera tengchongensis. The sequence goes on from NZ_CP049074.1 coordinate 1,343,352, forward strand.
TAGTCTCTGGTGGAACGTGGGCTGACGTAGTCACTAGCGCCCCAATAACCATAACAAACTTCGCTTGGTCTGTGGTGTTCTGGATTGGCGCGGCTTTCTCTTTGATAGCTGCGGCCTTAGTGTTCTTCGTTGAGAAACCTCCAACACTGGAGCAATACATTAAAGTCAGGCAAAAGCTCGGAGAGCCAATACCTCCTGAAATCCAACAAAGAGTGAAAGGAGGTTAAATTAGATGACCGAGAAAGATGAAGGGTACGTTATTCATAAAGGGCTCATAAACGTTTCAGATACTATAATCTATGTCCTAGGCTGGGTTATGCTACTTTTTGGTTTAGGTGTGGATGCAATAGGGGTTAACCTTCATTCGGCGCCTGTAGTTGCTGTAGGGATTGCCATAAACTGGGTGGGCATAATACTGGGCCTATTCAGCGGGGTTATAGGCAACAGGAAAATACCCGAAGGATATTCTGCTCATTGATGTAGAGAATACTAAAATTATTAAAGATAAACTTTTTTCATTTTATATAAATGAAATCATATTTACCTTTTCACCGTTTCGCTACTTGTAAAAATTTTCAGCTGAGTCGATGGGTAGTTGCAGATTTATCCAATAATAATGGAATTCTTTTGAGAAAATATTAAGAAACTTTAATATGTGGAGGACAATATATTTATAATATATGCAAGATGGAAAGGTGGATGAAATTGACCTGAAAATCTTGGGCAGACTGAGGTACAACGCTAAGTATACCCTCACGGCGTTGTCTAAGGAAATAGGTCTACCTGTAAGTACCATAAGATATAGAATAAAGAAGCTCGAAGAAAACGAGATCATTAAGGGGTACGTCCCGCTTATTGATAGGCTCAATCTAGGTTACAAGGTCTCCATAGTCATGGAAATAGACGCTATTCCGAAGTACATGGACAAGGTAGTGAATGAGATATCTCAATTCCCCTCCATAGTAAGGGTATACGGGATGGATAGCGGCCCTAGGCTGCACGTCCATGCAGTGTTTAAGGAAGAGGAGGAAGCTTACAGTTTTATCTCAAATAGACTATATAATATAAAGGGCATCAATTCAGTGGACACATCCAAGATCATTAGAAGGTACAAAATCGATCCATCAATACTTCTGTAGTGAGATAAGAATACGGGGTACGTACCTGCCTCAATGACAGAAGTCTTCTACTAAAAATTAATAGCCTTTAGGCTTTGATAAAAAGCGGTGTAGGAAACTTTTCCCTTCTCGTAGGAGAGAACGACAAACCTCGCCCTTTAGGGTGGGAAGAAGTCAGCTGTGAGTCTTGACCTTAAATGTTTCAATCACATTCAAATCCTTCTTCCAATCCCTAACTACATTCATGAGTTGATTCAGAGTCGGAAGAATTGATTTCAGAGAATGAGGAAAATGGGGAATAGGTGATCTCCTCACCTCCAAGTTAAAATCAACTAGGATAGGAGCTTCTAGAGAGTTAAAACTTTTCTTCACTCCTGGACTTTAACATTTAAAATCTACATGAAAATCAAGCTATATAAATTATAAAGAAAACATATATAGTTCCAATATGAAGATGGATAATCATGAAAAGAGTAGGAATAATTGGTGTAGGAGCCTCCAAGTTTGGTAGGAGGGATGACGTATCAGTTAGAGAACTGGCGTGGGAGTCCATAAAGGAAGCAATGGAGGATGCAGGTGTGACGCAGAGAGACGTTCAACTGGTTGTGGCTGGCAGCACAGCGTATAGAGGAGTAGAACTGTATCCTGCTCCACCAGTGTCTGAGTACTCATCCCTGCTTGGGAAAACTCCGATTAGAGTTGAGGCAGCATGTGCCACTGGATCTGCCGCATCTTTCTCCGCTGTAAACGCTGTGGCATCCGGGGTTGCTGATGTAGCCCTGGCTGTAGGATTCGATAAGATGACTGAAGTTGACACTGCCACTTCGTTAGCCATAGGAGGGAGGGGAGGAAACTATCAGTGGGAGTTTCATATGTACGGGACGACTTTCCCTTCGTATTATGCGCTTTACGCTACAAGACACATGGCAGTTTACGGAACCACAGAGGAGGACATGGCCTTAGCATCTGTTAAGGCGCATAAGTACGCTTCGCTGAACGAAAAGGCTCACCTAAGAAATAGGGTTACAGTCGAAGACGTGCTTAAATCTAGGGTTATATCCTGGCCCATAAAGCTCCTGGACTCGTCCCCCATAAGCGACGGTTCCTCCGCGGTCATATTTGCGTCGGAGGAGAAGATAAGGGAGCTCAAAATAGATACCCCAGTTTGGATTGAGGCCATAGGTTATGGGAGCGATACCTCCTCCATTGCCAGAAGGGGGGAGTGGACCAGCCTCAGAGCCTCGAGGGATGCGGCGGCCATGGCTTACTCTAGAAGCGGAAGGTCTCCCACTGAGATAGAGTACGCAACTGTTCATGACTGTTTTACCATTGCTGAAATAATGGCTTACGAAGACCTAGGTTTCGCGGAGAGGGGCAAGGGCGCCTCTCTCTTAAGGGAAGGACAGACGGAGAAGGACGGTAGGGTAGCTGTAAATCTCTTTGGTGGGTTGAAAGCAAAGGGTCATCCCTTAGGAGCCACTGGATTGGCGATGCTATATGAGGTAACTAAACAGTTAAGGGAGGAAGCGGGCCCTGTTCAACACCAGTTCAAGAATTACGTAGCCCTTACCCACAACGTAGGGGGGACTGGACATTACGCGTACGTAACAGTCCTTTCAAGGTGATGTGAAATGGACGGAATACCCCTGGAGCTAAGGTATTCTCTCCCAGAGAAAGGATATGAGAGGTTCTGGGAGGGGTTAAAAAGGGGAGAAATATGGGCGACGAAGTGCGATAAATGTGGAGTAGTGTACTACCCGCCCCAAGTTGACTGCACCAACTGCATGACAAAAACGGAATGGGTTAAACTGGGGAATAAAGGCAAGATCATGACCTACACTGTCGTGAAGGCGAAACCTCAAGGTTACGACAAATTGGAGGACTACGTCATAGGAATTGTGAAAACGGAGGAGGGAGTGGACTTGATGTGTTGGATTAAAGGGAGACCGAAGGTAAATGATACCGTTACCTTAACCACAGATGGAATGAGAGTCATAGGTGAGACCAATGCTCTATGACGAGACAGATCCCAGGGCTTTAACAAGAGAGGAGATAGAACAGGTTCAGTTATTTAGACTAAGGAGAGCCGTAAAGAGGGCTTACGAGTTTAGTCCGTTTTACAGGAAGCTCTTCAAGGAGAAGAACTTGACACCAGATGACGTTAAGACCAGGGAGGACTTGAGGAAGCTACCGTTTACCACTAAGGGAGATTTAAGGGAGAGGGGGTACCCCTACGGTGGAGAGTTCCTAACTGTCAACCTAGATGAAATAGTGGGCTGGCACATGACGAGTGGGACAACTGGCGTTCCCACAGTCGGAGCTTACACAGCAAATGACGTTGAGCTATGGGCTAATCTAGTAGCCAGGAGCCTGAGGACAGCTGGCGTATCCAGGAAGGACATAATCGCAAACATTTACGGATACGGTCTGTTCACTGGAGGTCTGGGATTGCACATAGGCGCCCAGAAGATAGGTGCTAAGGTGATACCCTGGAGCACAGGGAGGACTGAAGCCCTCGTGAAGACGCTAAAGGACTTCAAGGCAACGGTAATTACTGGAACTCCCTCATACGAGTTAGTAGTAGCTGAAAAGATTAGGGAAGCTGGACTTGACCCGGAAAGGGACCTGAACTTGACCATAGCGGTTCCAGGGGCCGAGTCAATGACGCCGGAGATGTTGAGAAGGATCGAGAAGGAACTCTCCCTACTGAGTAGAGGGGGTGGAGCCAGGGAAATTTACGGGCTTACAGAGGCAATTGGCCCTGGGATGGCTCAGGAGTGTCCCCACGATTCCCATGAGTTCATGCACGTATGGACTGACCACTTTCTGGTAGAGATAATTGACCCTGAGACAGGAGAAAATGTTGACGAGGGAGAGGAAGGGGAAATGGTTTTCACCCACCTCACAAGAGAGGGAATGCCTCTCATCAGATACAGGACCAGAGATCTAACCAAACTCGTGGAGAGCGACGACGATATACCCTACCCTAAGGTGGAGATAATGAAGGGCAGATCAGATGACGTCATATTTTATAAAGGTGTCAAGTTGTACCCCACTGCAGTTAATGAAGTTTTAATGGGTTACCCTGAGGTGCTGGAGTACCAGATGGTCATAACTAAAGAACCGCAAAAATTCCTCCTACTGGTAGAGACCAACAATCCGTCAGAGGATTTGAGGAGGAAGATAGTCACTGACATTAAGAACACGACGTTCGTTAACCCAGATGTCGAGTTCGTCAACCCCGGTACCTTGCCTAGATATGAGGGTAAGTCCAAAAGGGTGGTCCTAAAGTGAAGATCTTCATCCTAGGCTCAGGAGTAATGGGGAGCGGTATTGGACAAGTCTTTGCCATGGCTGGGCATGAGGTGACCTTGTACGATGTAAGGGAAGATGCACTTAAGAAAGGGATGGAGTCCATAGGATGGTCCTTAGGCAAGTTGGCGAGTAAGGGAGTGAACCCAGATGAGGTCATGAAGAGGATCAGTACCACGACGAACCTTCAGGAGGCTAAAGGGTCCTCTACCATAATAGAGGCAGTTTACGAAGACCTAAAGGTTAAGGGAGATGCCCTCAGGGCGGTATCGGCCCTCGAGAAGGACGCCGTAATAGGTAGCAACACCAGCTCTCTACCAATTACAGAGCTATCCCGTTATGTGGTGATCCCAGAGAGGTTTCTAGGAACTCACTTCTTCAATCCACCGGTCCTCATGAAGCTAGTTGAGGTCATTAAGGGGGATCTCACCTCAGAGGAAACCTTTAACCATACCGTATCATTGATGAACTCGTTGGGTAAGTACCCGCTCCCGGTCAGGAAGGACGTCTTCGGCTTCGTAGTTAACAGAATACTTTTCAGGCTCTTCACATCAGCGTGCAGCCTACTTGAGAGGTATTCACCCCAAGAGGTCGATTATGTAGCTATGAGGGAATTGGGCATGCCCATGGGCCTCTTCATGTTATTGGATTACACCGGATTAGACGTCAACTATTACATAACTAAGGAGGCGGAGAGGAGAGGCTTCCCGTTCAGGTGTTCAGTCCTGGAAGCCATGGTGAAAGCAGGTAAGTTGGGGAGGAAATCTAACCTAGGGTTCTACGACTGGAGTAAGGGGAGACCAGAGATTACAGCTAACGCAGGGCCAGACCCTAGGGAGCTATTACGTGACGCTCTAGCTGAGGTGAAATGGCTAGAGGACAATGGAGTGGCATCTAGAGATGAAATCGAGACTGGGGTGAAGCTAGGATTAGGGATTAGGGAGGGACTGGTCTACCTAGGAAGGAAGTTTAATATTGAGGTATAAACTATCATTTTATTTATTTAAAAAAATTTAGAAATCTAAATGTATGTTTAAAAAATAAAAATTTAAGTCTTAGACTAGATGTAGTATCCATGAGGTTGGTAATATCCTGTATGGACAGGAGGTTAAACCACTTCCTTGAAAAAGAGTACAACGATGGTAAAACCACTTTCGTAAGGAATGCTGGAGCAAATATCGGTTCGTTAAAGGAGACCCTCAGGTTGCTAAAGGAGGCAGAGGAGATCGTGATACTTCCCCACACCGACTGCGGGGCCATGGGGGTAGTGGAAAAGGCATTGAGAGGGGAGACCTTACCTAATTTGTTGAAACCACTGATTACACCCTTTCAGAACCTGAGGGTATCCAACAGGGCCGAGTTAGAGACCTTAAACACTAGGGTTCAAGAGGAGTTGGCCAGGAAGGTCACTAAGGCAAGGGTGAGCTCAAGGCTGATAAGGACTGAGGAACTGAATGCCCCCGCTAGCTCAGATAATTTAGCTATAGTCACAGCACCGTCTACCAGGAGATACTCAGAGTTCATCCCCCAAGATTTTATCTATAGAACCTTCGTAATACAAAACCTAGGAGATGATGGTGAGATAGACCAGTTCATTGCTAAGGAGTTCCTAAAGGTAAAAGAAGTGAGGAAGGTTTAAGACGGAAACTAGATGCTATTTTTGTATTTTGTTGTAAAGTGATGATTTTTCCACTTTCCCTCAAACGAATTACACGATCAAAGTATATACCATTTAATATCAAACTTTTAGATATCTAAGCTTATTAGATCTGAAAACCAAGTAGAAAGTTATGAGGGCTCTTTTATAAAACCCAACAACACTTCAAGGAGCGTTTGAGATCCTTTGGCTTTCTACCAACTCCTCTAGGGATTCCTGAGCGGAGTCATAATAAAATTGAATTTTATGGGAGTGGATAGAACTGTTGTTCGCGCACTATAACATTAAGGGATATTTTATAATTATAAATAGTAGTTAAGCTTAAATTTAGATTCTCTTCCCTTTCATGGAAATGGAAGAGAAGAAGACCCTTTTCATAAGGGAGTCCTCCGGTTTAGTTAGAGAAGTAAGTCCTTGGTCTTCCATGTTCGCAACCTTCGGGCTTGTCACCGGAGGAGTTCCTATACTTATACTAACTTGGCTTTTTACAGCTCCTGGGGCAAATTGGCCCTTAGCGTTTCTCTTTACCTTACCACCTACGTTAGGCATGGCGTATCTATTTTACCTAGCGGGGATCGCGATGCCGAGAGCAGGTGGTGATTACGTGTTCAACAGCAGGGCAGTTAACCCGATCGTGGGTTTCGTGAACTACTTCGGACTTTTCGTGGGGTTCGGTCTATCCTTAGGTTACTACAGCTACCTAGGTGCTCAGTGGTTTGGGTACTTGTTCTCTGGACTTGGCTTAGCGTATGGAAACCAGGCGTTAATGAACCTGGGTAGCTGGTTCTCTGGAACTCAGGGGAGCATAATAGTGGGGGTTATAATTGTCGCCATATCCTCAGTCCTGGCTTCAGTTCCAAGAGCCCAGTGGAAGTTTGTGACAACAGCTGGCATAATTACTTTCCTGTCCACCTTGGTTATGTTCGTTGCTTTATACCAAATTCATCCCTCCCAGTTCGCAACCGCCCTCTCAAGTTCTACAGGTATAAACGGAGCGTACCAAGAGGTAATAAATAACGCCGAGAGCAACGGACTGAAGTTTGGAGACCCAATATATGCCACCTTTCTAGCTGCGCCAGTTATATGGTACTACTACACCTGGTATAACCTCCCACTATCCTGGAGTGGTGAGATGAAGAACGTGAGGAAGAACGTGCTCTATGCCACCATAGTGTCAATCCTGATTATAGGCGCCTACTACACCCTGTTCACCTTCCTAAATGTCCACGCTTTCGGAGGGGAGTTCTTGACATCTTGGAGCTACATCAGCAACCAGGGCCTCAATGATACGGTTTACTCTAACCTACAAAGCATCGGCGACTTCACACCTTACTTCGCGTTCCTGGTTACCCACAGCCTTCCCCTCTTCCTTATAATGTTCTTGGCACTTTGGCTCCCGAACTTCTACAGTAATCCTCCTCTCGTGACAGGTTTGGTAAGATATCTGTTTTCATGGTCGTTCGACAGGATAGCCCCGGAATGGTTAGCGGACGTCAACGAGAGGGTCAGAGCCCCAGTTAAAGCTACGCTACTAGTTTCTGTTCTGGGGGTTGTAGGACTACTCCTTTATGCCTTCAACACGCCAGTATCCCTCGTAGATGTAACAGTGGTGTTTGAAATAGGTTACGGAGTGTTCGCGATTTCAGCTGCCCTTATGCCGTTTTTAAGAAGAAACGTTTATGAGACCTCTTTCCCTAGTAGGAGAAAGATCTTAGGGATTCCCGTCGTTACCTTAGTTGGATCCCTTGTCTTCGCCTTCGTGATAGCCCTTTTGGTCTACACTTGGAATAACCCCGTGTTGTTGCCCATAAACGCTGAGACCATAGCTTCCCTAATAATTATATACGGTCTCGGTTTAGGGATTTACTTAATCTCAAACTGGAGGGCAAAGAAAAAGGGATTGGACATTAACGTGTTATTCCAAGAGATACCACCAGAGTAGGAGGTCTAATAGGGTATTCGTGAAGCTAACCTTTATTTTTCAGCCTTTATATTCTCTAATATGAACTCTCCTAAATACGAGGGAGTGGACCAGTCAGGAGCTTGGTACTCTGTACTTACTCCGTTGATTTTTTTGGATAGGACCAAATATTTCAAGGATAAGACAGCGGTAGTATATAGGGACAGAAGATACAGCTACGAAAAGTTCTACGAGAACGTGATGTTACAGGCCAACGCTTTCCTTAAGAGAGGTTTAAAGAGGGAGGACAAGGTATCTTTCGTTTCCCGGAACAGACCCGAGTTCCTGGAAGCTTTCTTTGGGGTTCCTTTCGCTGCAGGAGTCCTAGTACCTATAAACTTCAGGCTCTCCCCCAAGGAGATGGAGTACATCATTAACCACTCGGAGTCCAGATACGTCGTGGTTGACGAACCTTTCCTTAGTTCCCTCAATGAGGTAAGGGAGAGGATTAAGGCTGAGATCATCCTCTTGGAGGACGAGGAGAACCCCACTCTAAAGGAAAGTGATAGAAAGGACGTTATTACATATAAGGAACTTGTGAGGGATGGGTCTCCGAACAAACTCCCAATACCTGTTGAGGACGAATACTCCATGATAACCCTTTACTATACTTCAGGGACTACAGGTCTTCCCAAGGGTGTCATGCACCACCACAGGGGCGCATTCCTCAACGCTATGGCAGAGGCCCTTGAGCATCAGATGAGTATAAATTCCGCCTATCTCTGGACATTGCCAATGTTCCACGCTGCGGGTTGGGGTTTCCCTTGGGCTACGGTAGCTGTGGGGGCGACCAACGTCTGCCTGGATAAGGTCGATTATCCCCTCATTTACCAACTGATTGATAGAGAGAAGGTCACACACATGTGTGCTGCACCTACCGTATACGTGAACTTGGTTGATCATATGAAGAGGAACGCGTTAAAGTTCAAGCGGAAAGTCCACATGGTTGTGGCTGGCGCCGCACCAGCTCCGGCTGTATTGAGGTCAGTGGAGGAAGTAGGAGGAGAGATGAGTCACGTATATGGTCTGACCGAGACTTACGGTCCACACTCAATCTGTGAGTGGAGGGACGAATGGAATGAACTACCTCTGGAGGAGAGGGCCAGACTAAAGGCCAGACAAGGCATCCCTTACGTGGGGTTTGAAATGGACGTATTTGACCCTGAGGGTAAACCGGTACCCTGGGACGGAAAAACAATAGGGGAGGTAGTCATGAGGGGACATAACGTCGCTTTGGGTTACTACAAGAACACGGAGAAAACCTTGGAGTCCTTTAGGGATGGGTGGTTCCACTCCGGAGACGCAGCAGTTGTTCACCCTGACGGTTACATAGAGATAGTGGATAGGTTTAAGGATCTCATTAACACTGGAGGAGAGAAGGTATCCAGCCAGTTGGTCGAAAAGACTCTAATGGAGCTGGATGGGGTTAAGGCAGTGGCGGTCTATGGGACTCCAGATCCCAAATGGGGAGAAGTGGTCACTGCAAGGATAGAGCTCAAGGACGGAGCAAGGTTGTCGGCAGAAGAGGTAATAGAGTTCTGCAAAAAGAGACTTGCCCACTTCGAGTGCCCCAAGATAGTGGAGTTTGGTACTATACCCATGACAGCGACAGGAAAAATGCAGAAATACGTTCTAAGGAGAGAGGCCTCTAAGAAGTAGAGCTATCCCCCTTTTTTAGGTGCTCTTCAAACCACTCAAGTTTCTTACTCAGCCTATGAACCATGTTTTCTGGCTTCCCCTTCCTAGCGTGTTCGTGGCCCTCCCCAGGGTACCTGACCAATACGCTTTCAACGTTATTGGACCTCAATGCAACATGAAACTGCTCAGCCTGCTCTACTGGACACCTGAAGTCGTCCTCCCCGTGAATGAGCATGATGGGAGTTTTGACCCTTTTCACGTAATAGATGGGTGACATCTTAGTGAGCTTCTCAATGCTCTCTTCAGTCCATGGGTCCTCTATACCTGACTCTACGGCATTGAACCAAAAGCCTATGTCGCTGGTTCCGCACATGCTAACTAGGTTAGATATGCTCCTCTCACTTACGGCTGCAGAGAAGACGTCGGTCTGCGTTACGATCCAGTTGGTCATGAAGCCTCCGTAAGACCCTCCAGTGACACCGAACTTTCCGCTTAGATTAAACTGCTTCTTTGCGTCATTGAGGAACTGGAGGAGCTGCCTCATGTCCTCTCCACCCCAGTTCCCTACACATCTCCTCGCGAACTCTTCACCATACCCTTGACTACCTGCAGGGTTAGCGTAAAGGACGTTAAACCCTTGGGAGGCGAAGAACTGAAACTCCGTGAAGTAGGAGTAACCGTAGGCCATGTGTGGACCGCCGTGAATGAAGAGGATAGTTGGGTTGCCCTCTCCTGTGATTATACCCCATCCCTGTATTTCAGATTTAACTTCCACTGGAGAAAACCCCTTTAGTTCTGGGTTAGGGTCATACACTCCCTCCTCGTGATAGAGGAGGGAAGGCTTCTCTGGAGTAGTCACGCTATAAGCCAAGGAAACTCCGTCATAGTCGAAAAACCTCACAACATGATTTCCACTGGTCATCCTTTCCACCTTTCCGTCAACAATCCTAAAGAGGTTGGTAGATCCACCTTCCTGGCCCATGGATATAACCTCATCGTTTACGTATACCACTCTGTCCTTAGATCCATCAAACACGTCCGTTAGCACGTATGAGCCACAAGTCTTTCCGCACATGTAGCTCTTTCCCTCCTCTGGAAATATGACCTCCTTAACTGCCCAAGGGGTCTTTCCCCTATTATGTCCTATATACACCACATCTCCCCTTAAGTTCATAGCTAGGGAGGAGACTAAGCCTTCCCCCGCCAGCCTTTTGGTGTCACCGTTGTTTACATCTAGCTCAAAGACTGACTGGATGTTCATTTCATCGTCGGGTTCAGAGGTAGCTACCACCACTCTCTTTCCGTTTGTGGCGAAATCAGTTACGTCGAAGTCCCCACCTAAAACTTTCCTAAACTTATCCCTTTCCAACAGGTAAAGTGACGTTCTGGACCTTAGTAGACCTCTACCATCAAACCTGTACTTCCTCTTTCTCGTAACAAATGGGGCGTCCTTCTCCTTCACAACCTCCTCGCCCAGAACGAGAATCCCCTTCTCATGCTTGTCGAACTTCATTATCTTTCCCATCTCAAGGACTTCCCTAGGTTCCCCATATATGCCCTGAGCTATTAGTTTCGCGGAGCTTTCGGTTTTAATGTAGTAAAGCTCGTCATTGATTATCTTTGGAGCGCTCTCCTTACCTTTGGTTATGGGCTTTTTCTCCAAGAAGATTGAGCTGAAGTAGGAGTTCCCTTGGATCCAGGTCTCCACATGAAATAGACCAAGCCTTTCTAACCTTATATCTGAAATTACTCTATATGAGTAGGCTTTTGAAGGTTCCATATGGGGAAGGGTTATCCAGGATTTTAAAACTAAGCTAAGGTTGGGAAGAACTAGCTTGTTCTGAAGGACTGGAAGATGGAGATACCATTACAGTAGACTTAGGTGGTCTGGTACCCAAGGCAGGCTAGGGATTTACATTGGTAATAAGTTCTACTTTCACATCCTCTATTGCTTGTTTAGAAAAATAATTTTAGTTGTCTAAATGGTTTCACCCGAATTGAGTTGAAAGATGAAATCCCTGCTTTTCAGGTTGACTTTCAATGGTTAACATCATGAATTGGAAAAAGGTCCTCCTAGCGGGAAATGGATATCTAATTAACTCTGCATCCCCTGCTCTGAGTATAGGAACCTAGAAGCTGGGCCCAACTCCTCTATCAAGGAAAGCCAATAGTCCATGAAGTCCTGAAAGCCGTTCCCCTCTGTAATCAGGGAAGAGTAAAGGGACTTCCACTCAGAGAAGGATCCGTCTAGAATTTTCTTCACTAGCCTCAGGTAGGACTTGTATCCACTTGGGTCAAAAAACCTTATGGGAAAACCCAGGTTCACCAACTGTTTCAAGATGATCTCGTCGTCCACTTTTCCAACAAAGGATGAGTAGTAAAGTATGAGGAGAGAAGGGACTAAAGTGTAACCGACATCACCTACCATATCCATGAGCCTGTAAATAGGTTTACCAACTTGTGTTGAGAAGAAACCTCCCTTGGTGTAACTATCCTTTGACATAATGTGTGGGGAGGAAATGTCGTACACTAGAATTACTGGATCTCCATCTGGAGATCTAGAGTAAACCAGAAACGAAGGTCTATCTAATGCTAGCTTTGCGAACCTCGATGTCATCATGGAAAGACCGTAAATGGCTGGCTCAAGGTTCTCCATCACAATGTCTAAACTGAAAGGGTTGTGAGCCGTCTTTTTGGTAGCGTAGACTATGGACTTCCTAAAGGACTTGTTCCTCCTTGTCTCAACTTCCACTCTACCCTCCAGGGATTTGAGGAATCTATCCCTGAGTAACCCGTGAGCCCTTTCTAACTGCGAGGTAGCCTCTGACGGGTTGACCTCGCCAATTAACCTCTCGGACTCAGCCTCCTTAAGTGGAAAGTCCAAAGCCCTCCTACAGGCCTCCACGAGGGATGTCCTGGTGCCATCTTTAAGGTACTCTACGCTTCTATCCAATATTTCTTCAGCTATGTGCCTGGACTTCGCAGATAGGTAAGAAAAGTAATAGTCGAGGTACTTCTCCTTTTCCTTAACTAAGTCGTCTTCCACCAGAGCCCACGCCACCGGTTCCATTAAAACGGATATCATGGCAGGGTAATACAACGATAGGAAATATCCATGCGTAGCAAGATCATAAAGGATGGACTCCGCACCTTGAGCCTCGCTCATATTCTTTACTATTTCATCTTTATTTTCCGAGATGTAATTTATTGTGTCCTCATTCAGTCTCCTGCCTATGCCACCTACCCTATGCGAGGCCTCGGCGAAAACCGACTGATCTAATTCCACCCTCCAAGACACTGCGTCAATAATGGTCGCCATGGAGGTCTCCTTCAAGGATCTCCAATGAATATACTCGTGAACAAGAGTCCTTAAGGTCCTCGCTTCCAAATTGGTACCCAATTTCCTGCTTAACTCCAGAGCCCTTGGATTACCGTCTTCCACAGCCTCCATGAGATCTATCCCTCCATTTGTGAACCAATTACGAAATCCTCTCCTCATAGATCCGAGACTATCCGTGGGTATCCCCAATTCCCCAAGGTTGACGCCCTTCGTCATTATAACCGACTCTCCTGTGAAAACCCCAGCTTCTGACTTCAAGTTTGCGTCGTTAATATTACGAATCTCTCCGGTACTGGTTATCGTGTGGGTTAAGTCTAGGGAGTTTTCGTCAGTCCATAGGCCACCCAACATTCTCTCCACGAGATACCTCTTGGTCCTCGCTGGCATAGCGTTTATTATCCTATAGTTCAGCTTAAAGACTACGTTACCCAAGCCAACGTAAAAGAACGAGTAAGCTTTCATATTAAAATTCTTGAAAGTTTTCATATTAGTTCTCCGGATAAAACCACAAATAAATATGGTTAGATCCCATTAAAAATTTTTGTATATATAAATATTCTTATTTACCCTATTAAAACTATCAAGTAATTATATAGGAATCCTGAGGGTAACGGACTTTGAAATTTAATTTACTTACTAATCTCTTTCTCGAGCTTCTCCAAAGTGTCTATCTCACTCTCGTCCAGCTCTTCCACATGCCTTGCAATTTTTGCTGCCAGATACTTCATCTTCATTTTCCTGTCGCTCCTTACTTTATCCACAATCTTTTTCCCTTCATCAGTCACATAATAGATATCAAACTCATCCTTAGTCACGAGGGATGCCTCTGTTAGACGCTGAAGGGATTGCCATACTGTCTTTGGGTTAAGATTAGTTGCCTTTGATATGTTGGACGCCCTATCCCTTCCCCTCCGCTCGAGGTACTCTAGAATCTCTACATCGGTTGACTTAGGGTCTAGGTCGTAACTTTTCATCTATTTCCCTATCTATAGTTAGAATCTATGCTATTTAAGCTTTTATATATAGATCTTGAGAAACTGGACAATAATTAAATCTCTTTATAGAATAGTGTTGCGATTTTCGCCTCTACAGGGCTCCTCTCAAGGGAGTTGTGACCCCTCTTGTAGTCTCCCCTCGGAATCCTATCGCGATTGATCGTTGCTATTTCCTTTTCATCACGAGTGATAGCAATATTGATGATACTTATAAAACCAAGTTTGCCATTATGAAAATAATAACTATCTGAAATACAACCTGACTTCCTGATACGTAGATGTTCCTCATCCCCAATTTCACAACTTTATTTAAATCCGGTTCCTCCTTCCTGAGCTCCAGGACTATCCTCACTTCATTGGGCACTATTACTCCGAAACCTTGTATGATCAGGATTAACACTATTACCCCAGAAAGGAGGATTAGAATGTTCTTGAAACTAAATATGCCTAACCATGAGGCGAGAAAGAAACCTGCAGTAGTTGCCACTGCTGCCAACGAAGGCATGAAGAAAAGCATCATTGGGACCAATCTCTTTATTATCTCAGCCCTGCTTTTTGGGTCCAGTGATCTTAATACCCTACTCATGACGAGTCCCATGAAGAGATCCACTCCAGTCCACGTTCCTCCAGTTAAAACGTGAATATAATTCAACCACACCAGATTTCTCAGGGTCAGGACAATTACTAACGCGAATATTGGAACAAGGAGAGTTATGAAAGAGTAAGGCGATATGAATTTGGTCTCGTAAGCCACGGTTTATTATTTTAACTTTCTCAACTAATATATTTTTCCTGTCTAATGTTTTTTATGTTGCCTTTTCTTTATGGGGTTCAGCAGGCATAGTTGGGGTCGTTGAGAATGACTATGCTACCTTCCTCAGCGACCTCACCACTTAGGAGCTAGTCTCTTCATTTTAACAAATTCCATATGATAGCCCCCTCTTTAGATCCATATCTTAGTTTTAAAACCCTTAACGTGAATATTGTAATATGACAAGTGTCGCCATAATTGGAACCGGACATTCCAAGTTCGGCTCTAGAACAGATGTGAACCTCCAGGAGCTTGCGTGGGAGGCCGTTAAACAAGCTTTGGAGGAGGCCAACGTAGAACAAAGAGATATTAAATACTTCTCTGTTGGTAATGTGGGAACGTGGAGCGCCGAACCCTTACCTGCAGTGGTAGTAGGAGAGTATTGTGATCTAACACCTGGCGGAACCATGAGGGTTGAGGCAGCATGTGCATCAGGTAGCGCAGCGTTGAGGGACGCGTTCCTTGCTGTGAAGTCTGGTGAGGTTGACCTAGCCATGGCGGTGGGGGTGGAACAAATGCATCAATCTCCCAATCCTAACGTAGTTGAAATGATAGGAAGAGCAGGGAACTACTTTTGGGAATTTGAGAACTTTGGACTTACTTTTCCAGGGTATTATGCTCTCTACGCTACTGCGTATATGAACAAGTACGGAATGAAGGAGGAAGATCTAGGTAAGGTTGCCATAAAGGCCCACCATTACGGAGCCATGAACCCTTACGCCCATTTCCAGAAGGAGATAACCATGCAAGAGTACCTAAGCTCCAGACCAGTTGCGTGGCCTCTAAAGCTCCTGGACTCATCCCCAATCACGGACGGTGCTGCCGCTGTGGTATTGGCCTCTGAGGAACTAGCAAGGAAGCTGACCGATTCCCCAGTTTGGATTGAGGCCCAAGGTACTGCCTCCGGAACAGCTAACCTGTCTAGAAGGACGGACTTTACCACCATCGAGGCCGCTAGGCTTGCAGCCGAACAGGTTTATAGAAGGGCAAAGATAGATACCGACTCGCCCTGGAGGGCTATTGACGTGGCTGATGTCCACGACTGCTTCACCATCGCTGAGATTGTGGCATATGAGGACCTAAAGTTCGCGAAGAGAGGTGAAGGTATGCTTTTGGCGAGGGAGGATCAGACTTACGTGGGTGGAAGAATTCCTGTAAACGTTGATGGCGGGCTCAAGGCCAAGGGTCACCCCATAGGTGCCACTGGGGTAAGCATGGCTGTATCCATGACCAGACAACTCCTCTATAGAGCTCCTAACAAAGCAATGCAGGCTGAAATCAAGAACGGAAGGGCTCTAGCACATAATGTGGGTGGAACTGGGCATTACGCCTACGTCACCCTATTTTCCACAAGGAGGCCGTCAGCATGATTGAGGATGTGAGAGAGGCTAAGCAGAGGGACATTAGAGAAGCCCTAAGGCAGTTGGACGCTATAACTAAAATGACGGGCTTACCCATCTATCCCGAGCCCAAGACTGGTAACCTACTTTGGGCTGATGTGAGGGAGTTAGACCTGAGATACCAAATTCCAGTCAAAAAGATCTCTAAGTTCTTCGAAGGGTTAAGGAACGGTAAGATTCTAGCTACCAAGTGCGGTAAATGCGGTTCAGTCTACTTCCCTCCACAGAACGACTGTCCCAAGTGCAAGGTTACTGATCTGGAGTGGATGGAAATAGTAGGGGAAGGGGAAATAGTCACTTACACCGTAATATCAGTAAAACCACCTTCGTTCGCCCACTACCCTGACTACGTGGTAGGGATAGCTAAATTTAAGGAAACTAATGTCACTGCTTGGATAGATGGGCCAAGGGAGAAGATTAAGGTCGGCGGAAAGGTCAGGTTGGAGATAGTCAAGAGAGAACCTGAAGGTTACTTAACCTATAAGCTAGTTCCAGTCTAATTTTTGGATCTTAGCTATTTTTACGATTTCTATACCACATAAACAGCTTTAGTGATGAATCCGTTAAACTGCTCCCCCCAATTGGTCATTCCATCTATCAGGGGTTTGGGTTTCCTAATCTATTGAGAGGATCTTTATTTTTGTAGAAAATGTTTATGTCTATCTTTCTATATTCCCTTGCTAATAAAACAAACGCGACTAATATTATCTGACTCTCTATAAGCTCAGCTGATAATATGAATGGAAGATATAAGTTATTTAACTGAGGGAAAACTACAGCTAAAACAATTAAGAAACCGGCACTTGACAGGAGAGCAATGGACACACCATTAAGGATTCTGTAATAGAGGCGAATTTTATCGGATGTTTTCTCGATTTCGCTGATCTCTCTTGCTTTCTTAGCCAATGCACTCAGTTGTCTCTCTATAGGTTTTATCCTCTTGGCAGTGGCTTCATAAATCTCCTCCCAATCCTTACCTCTCATGTTTGTAATATATGTCATGACTTCCTCAACTAGACTTGCTGTTTCACTGTCCCCCATTAATTGGGTGAGCTCTATAAGAAAGTCTAAAGTTTTCTTCATATTCGCCTCTTTCTTTCTATCCTCAATCCTCCTCATGAAGTTCTGTGTGGAAGGTCGTATAGAAATTACCAAAAACAGGCTCAAAATAAAGGATAATAAAACCAGTAAACTAACCAAAAATGAAAACCTCTGGGTAAATCCATAACTCAGTTAAAAGACCATGAACTCATTTAGGATATCATTAAGATACCTCTTCCCTTAGTTTTTTCAGTTTCTCTTTCAACTCTAAATACTCCTTAGCACTTCGAAGATACTGTTGCCCCTTCTTAGTTATTCTATATTCTTTTTCTTCATACGTAATAAAGCCTGAGTCTATAAGGAAATCAACGTATTTGCAGAACGTCCTGTAACTCAGATTTGATAAATACATTAATCTGGTTCTCTTTATCCCTTCTTTACATGACTCTAGCAACTTTACCTTAATCTCTATATCATTTCTTTTTTGTTGCCCCATTGTAGAATCTATTACATCAACTATATCTGACAATTTAAACTTTCTTTCTATAGATTTTAGCTTTCAGTAGAAGATCCTACCTTAACGTTCTATGTACATCTCTGTCCATAGCAACTTTCGTCATAGAAAGACATAGATGCTAAAATTAATTAACGCATATGTTTTTTTAAGTTTTTTTCCTTATATACTTAAATAAAGGTTAGGAGAAGAGTCTTTCAGTGAATGAAAAAATGAACCTAAATTTAAAACTGGTAGTGGCAATGTCAATAGCTCTAGTGCTGTCGACATTGCTTGTCTACCAAGCCTTCGTGGCGGGATTTGTAGTGAGCAACCTAGCTCAAGGAAGCGTAGTATCGATAGACAGTGAAAACGCTTTGCTGCAAATAGATCCAATAGAGTTCTCTGCAGTTCAGAACAATGGTGGTTTAACTATATCTCTTCCAGCTATTGCACCTGGCTCTGTTAACTATGGCGCATTTATCCATACTACTTCTGGTAATACGTATGATTTCTCCGCAGCTTATTTGTTTGCGTTAGTCGAAGCCGAATTCAATTATCCCAACAATTCTTACATACGTGCTAACCTGTCAGCATCATTGGAACACGTCATGGGTTTGGATCCAAATGCGACAATATTGATCCTGGGT
This sequence comes from Metallosphaera tengchongensis, assembly GCF_013343295.1. NCBI lineage: Archaea > Thermoproteati > Thermoproteota > Thermoprotei > Sulfolobales > Sulfolobaceae > Metallosphaera > Metallosphaera tengchongensis. The sequence continues at coordinate 1,361,767 of NZ_CP049074.1, forward strand.
TCCTCTCCTAGTTCCTTCTCAGCTATAACTAATTTCCCAAACAACTCAATAACTGTTTCAGAGTGTGGATACGGTCAAGTGAACGTTAATGGCATGACGTTCGCAGTCCTTGGAGGATATGGTCCAGGAGCATCTCAGTTAGGTCAGGGAAGCGTGACGATAGGAAGTGGAGCAGCAGCTGGAGAATTGATCTACATGTTAGTTCTCTTGCCAGCAAACGCCACTACAGGTACCTTCAGTGCAGCTCTGAACCTATACGGCTATCAGGTATCTTCTCCATAAATCTCCTGAAGGCTAAAGGGTGAAAAGATAAAAGAGGATTTTTTATGACGTATCTAATTGCATTTTCGTGGTACTTCACAAAAGCTGTCAAGATATTTACAAAGGTCGTCGTTCTACTCATCTTTTTATTTTCAGTCTTTATAGCGACTGCTAACCTACTGGGTAGACCTACCTTCCTCGCGGTAAGTTACGGTTACAGCATGTTCCCGGTTTTAAAACCTGGAGAATTGGTATTAACTATTCCTGAACCTTTAGTTGGAAAAGTAAGCAATGGGAGCATTATAGTGTTCAGAGATCCCGATTACGGGAAGATCCCTGGCTATCCGCCATACATAAGCCATCAAGTAGTAGATATACTTCCAAACGGAACCTACATCACCAAGGGTATCAATGACAACTTTGTAGACCAAATATATATGCCTCCATTGAATAATTCACAAATATATGCAGAAGTGGTAACAATCAATGGTAATCCGGTGGTATTACCATATTTAGGCCAAGTCCTGGAAACTGTAAGGTCAAACCTCCTAATCTCATTTTCAGGATTAACCCTAATAGCTATCGTAATCGGTTCTATGAACAAGAAGAATAACAGGATCGTGACTTCAAAAGGGGTCATTGTATTCTTCATAGGCCTTTTCATCTTTTCGGCATTCGTCATTATGTCCAGCACTTCAACGTCCTCCTTCACTACTGTTTACTCTGTTTCCTCGTCTCCAGGTTACCTGTTTGGCGGAACGCTCACGTCTCCCTCGGTAAACTTACAAGTCTTACTCTACAACCAGACCAAGAGCTATACTTTCAACGTTACAGACAAGTTAATATTCCCCGAGGTGGTCGAAATAGACGTACTAGGGGGAAATGGCTTCAATATTACTCCAACGACCTTCATCTTGTATCCTCATCAAACAAAGATGGTCAACTTGACTGTGGTAGGACAAGGTAGCCAAGGACTGCACACACTAATTATAAAGAGTTACAGTATGTATACACTTCTCCCAATTATCCTAAACATCTCAAGTTCACTGTACTCAATGTTTATCTACTCAGCATTGAGCGATCTTTTACTCCTCGCCTTCATCGCTATACCCATTTTAAGAGGTGACTAGAAAGTGAAAATGCTCCTTATCATAGGCCTTGGAACGCTAATACTTTCCCTGGCCTTTGTAAGTTCCTTCTCTCCTGGGTTCTACGTATCCAATAATTTTGGGAGGAACGTTATAACAAACAACATGATAAGTTATTCCACATACTATGTAAACGGAACTGAAGTGGTGGAAATGTTCATTAATCCATATTACTCCTCCATCATTAGCCACATTTCGATTACCATTTACTGTCAAACCAACAACGTGTCCACTCCAGGGAGTTATATCAATTTCGGTAATGAGTTACAGGTTTTCACGTCAGGTTACTATCCATTTTTAGTAAAATTTTATTGTAACTCTACACAGAATATTAAAGCTCAGATTACTTTATACTATATAGGTAAAGGTGTTGGATCATTAAGTTTAACTATAAATTAAAGAAAATTAGGTTCGGCCTGCTTCTGGCCTTTCTCGTGATCGGCTCTATACTAATTTATTTTGGTGTGAGGTCCAACTCTTTGGTTTACGTACCGCATAAGGTGGTAACTGGATCTTACTTCGAAGAAACTAAGTATGCGACAACGTTTTACATAAATAACTCGATCCTTTTCAACAATAAAACTGTGATCAACTCCAGTTCAATGTTCACAGCATTGGTGGAGAAGTTGAATGTGAACGGAACGTTTATTACAAACGCTCTGTCTTACACGGGGAACTACACTGTAAACGAGACCGTGATGACCCCAGTGTGGACCAAGTCCCTTGGGATAATTGAGAGGGGAAACTTGACCGAAAAGTTCTTTTCATACACACCTAACTTCACTTCCATAGGTAAACTTGTGAGCGAGATAAATAAGGAACTGAAAATAAGAGATTTCGGTTACGAGCTGGAGGTAAACATAACCGTTGAGGGTAACGCTAAGTATCAAAACGGAACCGTACCATTTTACCTCACCGATGGGTTCCTTATAAGGAACAGCTCCTATAACGTTTCCGTTATTATTGGACAGGATTCCAGGGAAAGCGGGAACTTCTACACTTTTATCACGGTTCCTACAAAAACTGGTTACAACTACTCCTACTTCTATGCAGCAGCTGTACTGATATTTGCAGGACCGATAGAGTACTTCTTCATAAGGAAGCCTGACATAAAGAGGGTCATAGCGAGGAACTCAATTCAAGGGTCAGCCCCCCCAGCTAACCTCACAAGTATAGAACTGAAGAGACCGCAGGACATGCTTAGGTTGATGAAGCAGTACAACACGAAACCCATTTCCTACGAAGACGGTTTCTACATTGTCCATGAAAACTTAGCGTACATTTATCACGTAAGGGAGACTTAAGTTAAACTTTTTAGAAAGGGCCTTGAAATTTCTCTTTTTCGAGACAGTGATCACTGTCATGTTGTGGGATTCAAAGGAAGTCACTGCCACTTTTTTATAATGATAAAACTGCTCTTCCCACAACCTTACCAGATTTAAGGAGTTCCAGGGCCTGATTAACTTCCTCTAGCCTAAACTTAGTGTACACTGGTTCTATACGTCCCTTGTGTATCATATCAACGGCTTGTCTGATCTCATCCCTGGTATAGGATGCTGACCCTATGACCTTCAACTCCCTCATTATATTCATGGCTGGTCTGATCAGGGAGATGGGTTTCCCGGAAAGGTTTCCAACTAGCACCAGAGTACCTTCAGGCTCTAGAGTCCTAAGGCTCTCGTTTATCGTTTCAGCCCCCACTAGCTCCAGGACGTATTCCACTTTACCTACTTCCCGGGAAAAGTTCTCAAGTGTTACTACCCTATCTGAAAATTTGGAGACTATCTCTCTCTTAGGTGGGGAGGTTACGGAGATGACCTCAGCCCCTATTTCTTTCAAGTATTGGATGGTATGAATGCCCACTCCTCCTCCTGCACCCGTGACCAGAACCCGGCTTCCTTTTCTGATGTGGGCAACCTTACTCGCGTGGATAGCGGTGGCCAGTGGACAAACTGCTGCAGCATATTTTTCGTAACTCCCGTCAGGTAACGGGAAAATGCTCCTTTCATCCACAGCCACGATCTCAGAGTAACCTCCAGGTCTTCCCTCACCAAAAAACCTGGCACGCTCACAGAGGTTCTCTTTACCAGACTTACAATATTTGCAATCTCCGCAGGTCTCCATGCCGTACACGCCTACAGGTTTTCCATAGAGCTCCCCGTAAATTTCATGACCTAGTATTAAAGGTGGATTCAGGTTTCTGAAACCGCCCTTCCATATTACCAGATCTCTCCCACACATCCCAGAAGCCTTGACCCTCACTGGACTTCCCTCGCCCACGTCCACTTCGGTGACCTCCAAAGGCTCACCGAAGGCCCTCAAGACAGCCGCTTTAGCCTTCAACTTACTCTCCCCTAAACTCTGGTCTCCTTCTCTCCATAAAGGCCTTAAGTCCTTCTCTGAAATCCTTAGTCGAGAACATAAGACCGAATAGACTAGCCTCATATGCAGCCCCAGTCCAGATCGAGGACTCCATCCCCATGTTATAGGCCAATTTGGCCAAAGCGACAGCTATTGGGGACTTCTCGGCTATGGCTAGAGCTAACTTCCTCACCTCCTCCTCCATCTTCTCAGGATCTACTACCTCGTCTACTATTCCAATCTCCTTAGCTTCCTCGCTTTTCACCCTTCTCCCTGTAAGGACTATTTCCAACCCCCTCTTTCCAGCGAGCCTGGGGAGCCTTTGGGTACCACCACCCCCTGGAATCAGACCTAAATTTATCTCCGGTTGACCTATTTCAACTCCCCTCGAGGCTACTCTCAGATCGGCTGACAAGGCTAACTCCAATCCTCCTCCCAAGGCCATGCCGTTAATTGCGGCAATGACTGGCTTAGTGAGGAACTGCACCTTGAGGAAGACCTCGTGGAACTTCCTGGAGGCTATCATGGCCTTTATGGGCGTAAGACCCTGAAACTCGGTAACATCTGCCCCAGCGCTGAAGAACTTTCCTTGACCAGTGAATACTATTACCCTCACCCTGTCATCTGTCTCCAGCTCATCCAAGGCGGAGTTTATCTCCCTCATCATAGCCTCGTTAATCGCGTTATACCTAGTTGGCCTGTTCAAGACAATCCAGCCTATGGGTGGATCTACCCTTACAATGATAGTTGAAAAGCTCCTCTCCTCCCTCTTATACTTGTAGAAGCCTTCTCCAGTCTTCACGCCGAGCTTCCCTTCTCTAACCATATCTGTCAGAACGTGACTGGGCCTGAAATGGGACATTCCAGTCTCCTTAGCTATTTCCTCAAGAGTGTTTACGACCTGATCTATTCCGATCTCGTCAGCGTAAGATAGAATCCCCTTGGGTAGGCCCAGGCCAAGAATGCAACCCCTCTCTGCGTCCTCTTTACTCACAACTCCTCCTTCAATTAGGGAAGTTACCTCGTTTACAGCTGGAGATAAGAGGTACCTTCCTAGCTTCTTCGTGGACTGAGGCAAAGCTGGCCTAGAGAATTTTCCAGGGGAGGGATACTTGTAGTATCCACTTCCGCTCTTAACTCCCAGGTTACCTGCAAGGACCAACTTTTCCGTAGACTTGCAGGGAAACGCCTCAAAACCTCTTGAGGTAACTGCTTTCCATACGCTATACCCAATGTCAAGACCTGTGTAGTCCGCGAGAAGGAACACGCCCATAGGGAAACCTAACTCCTCCATTGCGGACGAGTCTACTTCCTCCACCGTAGCCCTTCCGCTCTCGACCAGGAAACATCCAGCTTCCATAATCCTTAGTAGAACTCTGTTCACGAAGAAGCCTGGAACGTCCCTAACGACTATGGTCTCCTTTCCCATGGATCTTGCCATTTCCACGGTTCTGTTCACGGTCTGGTCTGATGTGTCCTTACTCCTCACGACCTCCACTAACGGCATGATGACTGGAGGGTTGAAGAAGTGCATACCAATGGCTCTTTCCTTGGAGTTTAAGGGCGAGGCTATCTCCTCTATGGGCAAGGAGCTTGTGTTAGTAGCTAACACCGCGTTGGGAGCTAATACCTCAGCTTTCTTGAAGATGCCTCTCTTAAGTTCAAGATCCTCCTTAACGGCCTCAATTACGAAATCCGATCCCCTCAGGGCTTCGTCCTGGTTCACCTCCGCAGTTATCCTGGACATTATCTTTTCCACGTCCTCCTTAACTCCCCCAGACTCCTTAAGCTTGGAAAGGCTCCACCTTACTCTTGAGAGTGCTTGCTCAAGGATTTCCTTTGATACGTCGTTTATCCAAACCTCGTTCCCTGCTATGGCAGCGAGCTCGGCAATTCCGTGTCCCATTACCCCCGATCCTATCACGGTTACTTTCAAGGCCTGAACACCTAGTTATGCGAGCTCCAGGTTCTTCCCTACAACTTTCCTGACTAGATCCCGTATCACCATGAGTCTCTGTATGTCATTAGCTCCCTCATAAATGGTCGTGATCATTGCATCTCTTAGATACCTCTCAACTCCAGTTTGAACCTCCACTCCCGCCCCGCCGTGGATCTTTATTGCGGTTGACGAAACTTCCTCTGCAACCTCAGTAGCGATCATTTTGGCGAGGGACGCCGCCATCACAGCGTAATTGCTATTCTTTTCCGCCATGGTCGCTGCCCAATAAGTTAGTAACCTAGCCGACTGCAGGCGAGCCAACATGTCCGCCAACTTGAAGGCTATTCCCTCGAACGAGATAAGAGGTCTCTCAAAGGCTTGTCTTTGCAGAGAGTAGTTGAACGCCCTTTCAAAGGCTCCCTGAGCTATACCCACAGCCTGGGCTGCCACTCCTACCCTTCCCCTGTCGTAGGTCGTTACTGCTACCTTGAAACCTTCGTCGACTTTCCCCAAGACGTTTTCCTCAGGAACCGCTACGTTGTCCAATATAACCTCGTTGGGTTGCTCGCCCCTTAACCCCATTACGTTTATCTTAGAGCCTACTTTGACTCCTGGCCAGTCCCTCTCCACAATGAAGAAAGTTATTCCCTTCCACCTCTCAGCTTTACTAGGTGGAGGGCTTGTCCTTGCAGAAACCACTAGGAAGGATGCCCTGTCCGAGCCCGTGATAAAGTACTTTCTTCCGTTTATTACCCACTTTCCATTCTCCTTACGTGCAGTGGTCCTTATCCCGGCAACGTCGCTCCCTGCACCAGGCTCCGTGTTAGCGTGAGCTGCGAAAACATCTCCCTTTGCCACGGGAGGAACGTACTTCCTCTTCTGCTCCTCCGTGCCAAAAATGAGAACTGGAATTGTGAAAAGCTGGTTTGCGCCTATCCTTACCATAAACGCTGGAGAGACTCTGGAGAGCTCTTCGTTGGCTATTGTGGTCATCATCATATCACCTCCTTGTCCTCCATATATCTCTGGTATGCCTATACCCATGAGACCCATCTCCTTTGCTTTTTGGTATATCTCCTCAGGGATTTCGTTCGACCTCTCGATCTTCATAACGTTGGGGAGTAACTCCTTCTCAGCAAACTCTTTCACTGTTCTCCTGAAAAGTTCATGGTCTTCAGATATTTTTATTTCAAAATCTTGTAAATTTTCGAATGGAAACAAATTAGATCACGTATAGATATATCTAACAGGATTTAAAATTTAGCCGGGACGTTGTAATGCTGGTACAGTTTTGTTGGACTCTAAAACACTCACGTGACCAGAGGGGGTTGGCAATGGTGGGTCAGCTAGAGCTCACTCATGCCCTAGCTAGTTGATCCGATCATAGAACTAATCTAGGAGCTGACCTCTTCCCTGTCCTAAAGGGGCGAGGCTTCCCTATTTTGTAAAAGGAGGTGACTCTTTATACTACAGAGGCTAGACGCAGCTGGTCCAACGGGTTGCTCATCGCCCTTACTATATGTAGAAAAGTTCATAACTAAACTTAAATTATAAAGGAACCATCATAACATATGGGATTCTATAACTACAATTTAACCATAGATAAGATCTTGGACTACGGCTCCACGGTATACGGGAACAAGGAGATAGTGTATAGGGACTTGAGGAAGTACACCTTTTCCTCGTTTAGAAAGAACGTAGAGTCCTTAGCGTCATCGCTTCAGAAAATCGGCGTAAAACCTGGAGATAAGGTAGCAGTCGTGGACTGGGACACTGACGTTTACATGACAGCCTATTATGCGGTTCCCATGATTGGTGCAGTACTTCACACAGTAAACATAAGATATCCTCCTGAAGTGATGCTAAAGACCGTGATTCACGCTGAGGACAGATGGGCAATAGTTAGGGACGAGTTTGTGCCCCTTCTGGAAAAGGGGAAGAGTTTCCTCACAAACATCAAGGGAGTGATAACCTACAGCGACAATAAAGAGAAGGTGAAGACTTCGTTCTCTACCTTCGACTTCTGGGAACTCCAAAACTCTGGGGAAGAGGTAAAGCCAGTCGACGTCAGGGAGGACGCTCAGGCGACTATATTTTACACGTCTGGTACTACAGGCGACCCCAAGGGAGTCTGGTTCACCCATAGAGACCTGGTCCTCCACTCCATGAGCGTCGCGCTCACCACGAGCAAACCACCTCTCAAGACTTCCCAGGACGACGTCTTCATGATTTTGGTACCAATGTTCCACGTACACCAGTGGGGCTTCCCTTACGTAACTATGCTGGTCGGTTCAAATTACGTATTGCCAGGTCGTTACGACCCTGCGATGGAAATTAACTTAATGAAAAGGGAGAAGGTCACGTTTTCCGCCATGGTCCCAACAATCCTTTACATGATACTTTCCCACCCAGAAGCTGCAAGGAACCAGGACGTGTTCAAGGGGTGGAAGGTCATGATAGGGGGCTCAGCGCTGCCTAGCGGGTTGGCTTACATGGCCAGGAAGTCTGGAATAAATATCGCTGTGGGCTACGGCATGTCGGAAACAGCCCCAGTTCTCACAGTAGCCTATTACACCCCAGAGGTGGAGAAGCTGGGCGAAGAGGAAAGATTCCTTCAACAGATAAAGACAGGGGTTCCCATACCTTTGGCTCAAGTGAAAGTAATAGACGAAAACGGTAAGGAAGTACCCAGGGACGAGAAAACTGTGGGTGAGATAGTTGCCAGAGCCCCTTGGCTAACTAGGTCGTACTACAAGGACCCTGAGAGGACTGAGAAGCTGTGGAAAGGAGACTGGTTGCACACAGGGGATCTAGCCATAGTGGACAAGCTAGGGTACATAAGGATAGTGGACAGGGATAAGGACTCCATAAAGAGCGGTGGTGAGTTCATTCCCTCCCTGATCTTAGAGGACATTATATCAAACCATCCTAAAGTGGGCGAAGTTGCAGTTGTAGGGGTCAAGGACGAGAAATGGGGAGAGAGACCAGTCGCTTTCGTAGTCCCCAAGGGAGATGTGAAGGAGGAGGAGTTAAGGGAGTACCTAATTAAGCATGTGAACGAGGGGAAGCTCCAAAAGTGGTGGATCCCAGACAAGTTCATCTTCGTGAAGGAGTTCCCTAAGACCTCAACAAACAAGATAGATAAAAAAGCGTTGAGACAGACTTTGTCCAGTTGATTTATGCCTTAGAAAGATGGACGTTTTTTATCAACGCGTACGGGTACACTCCAGGGAGGGGTGCATCCCACCAAGCTACAGAGTACCTCTCCTTGGAAAGTTCGTAGATGTTGGAGAGCAAGTTACCGAGCTTGTCAGCAATTCTAACCCTACCTGCTACGCCCACTGGCTTTCCGTTCCTTATGACTAGAGTCGCATCTCTACCTACAGTGGAGAACTGACCTTCCGTCCTGTTCTGAAACCTTGTGTACCAATTGTTATTGAACAGGATTACGTTTCCGTCCATAAGCGAGCCTTCCCCCACCTCGCCAGGAGAGACCTCTAAAGTCCAAGGTCTCGGGTAAACCCAACCTGCGTTACCTGTGCTCTTCATATCCATTACCTCAGCAACTTCCAGGTTTAGGAGTGGGGAAACGTACTTCCCCCTCTCTACGATTGATTTGTTCATAGTTGGGACAGCCTCGTCGTCGAACTCCCAGGAGTTGAGCTCCTCCCCCTTGGGTATGTCCCTCAAGGTGAACTTCTCGCTCGCCACTTGTTCTCCAATTCTTTTGTTGGATAGAAAACTATTACCCGTTATGATGGAGTAGCCTGAAGCCAGGTACGCAGTGGACATCATGAGGTTCCCCATGGTAAGTGGGGAGAGAATCACGTCATAGACCCCGTCAGATACGTCTATTTTGCCAGTGTAGCTTGCAAATTCCTCCGCCCTCTCCAGGGAAGCCTTAATTTTCCTTTCGTCGTAGTCGGTTGAGGCAAACGCCCACTGTCCGCTGTAGTCCCCATTCTTTGCCCTAAAGTAACCTTGGAACCAAGTCCTGGTCTCCTCTCCTTCAAACCCACTGGAGGTTACAAGCCTCTTGGTAATTACAGTGGATGTTAAAGTCCCGTAAATGGGGAACCTGGAGTTTAACAGCGGAGCAACCCTAGAGGCGTCACCCATGAAGTTCATTATCCCCTGATCAGTCTTACTGAACGAGAACTTACCTGACCTCTCCAGAACAGAGGGGACGACCTTAGAGTCGGGTAGATTGTCCAAGATCGCCAGGTTTCCCTCTAGGTTATCCATGGAGGTTACTTTGGTTACAAGGAACTTCCTCCCTTTCCTTAGAAGGACGTTGAAGTACCTGTCCTTTAACCTCTGGACCGCTTCGACCTTACTTTCAACTACCTTTACTACTAGACTTGTTGAGGAGATCTCTAGGATAGCGTATTGGTCCACGTTCTTCAGAGCGTCCATTTAGATCACCTTGATATGGACATTCCTCAGTCTCATGTTTGGTCCCCCCATGGATACCGGTATCCCCTGATCCGGATCCCCCTTTCCACATGTCCCAGGGAACAACTCTAAGGAGTCGTCAACTCCGTCAATAGCCCTCAGGAAATCTGTTGTCTTCCCCTCCAGAACTGGGAAAAGAAGAGGACCCCCGAGTTCCCCGTCCCTTATCTCATAGGCCTCAAGGGCGATATACCTTTGCCCAAGCCTCATATCGTCTATGTTCCACTCCATGTAGGTCTTAAAGTAGATCCCGTCCTTTACGTCCTCCATAAGTTCCCTAAGGTTCATCTCCCCCGGCACGAAGAAAGTGTTTGACATCCTCACTAACGGTTCCCTGTCGTAGCCTGAAGCTCTGGCGGAGCCGTTACTCGTGGTGTTAAACTTTCTAGCAGAGAACCTGTCCTGAAGGAGTTCGTTTACCTCGCCCTCCTTTATGAGTAGCTTCCTCCTTGCCCTCACTCCCTCATCGTCTATTAAGTAAAATCCTAGGCTTCCAGTTATAGTCGGATCGTCGGCGACGTTGACTACTGAGCTCCCTACGTCTCTAATCTCCTGAACTGCAAGGTAGCTGGTTCCCGCCTGTGCGAACTCCCTTCCCAAAACTCTGTCAGCCTCAAAAGGATGCCCAACTGATTCGTGAGCCATTATTCCAGATAGGACAGGACTAAGGACTACGTCTTTCTTCCCTGGAGTTACGCCCTTTCCCCTCTGTAGGACCTCATCCAGGGACTTCACTCGCTCAAGTAAATGGTCCTGAACCTTGAGATCTTTCAATTTCTCCAACCCTCCACTCTCTCCCAACTCTGACCAAGCGTTAACAGTCCTCCCGTTACCGCTCATCACTATGTTGTAAGAGATGAGAACCCTTGGGACTCTCCCGGTTATTTCGGCCTCGTTCACTACCAGTTCCTTGCTTTCCACGCTCTCAGAGTAGGTCAATACGAAGTTGTTGATTTTGGACCTTATATCCGAGGAAAGGACCTCCTTGGACATTTCCTTTAGCAGTTGTATTTTTTCCTTTAAGCCCATGGAGTTCAGAGCTGCCTTCTCCTCAACTTCGTAATGACCAGCTGATGGTTCAGAATCAATTAGTTCCTTACTCCAACCCTCGAGTACCTCACCTGAAGGTTTCAGGTCCTCGGGATCCTGAGAAGAAGTGAAGAACAAAGAACCGTTAAAGTACCTGACGGAGTAACCCTTCTCCTCCTCTCCGTAGACTCCTAATAACTCTCCGTTCATGAGGGATATTACCCTAGAGTTAACGACGTGTTTCCTTACCTCAACGTACCTGAATGGAAATTTTTCACGAATTTTTTGAAGTTCGTCTAGCATATACTAATACAGTACCAGTGACTAATGAATGCTTCTAGAAAATATTTGGAGAGTCAAGGCCCGGAGTAACGAGAGTTCTTGACCTGAAGCTAGTAAATAGGGAGCTCCTGCTTTATGACTGTGAAATACCTGAAGTGGAGCATATGACAATCTCATTAGTGTGCGAGCTTTACGGTATATCTGCAGAGTAATATGCGAGCTTATTCCCTATCTTCCCTGTTACTCCCACGATAAAAGAGGGGATGTGAGAACGGCCTTAATTGGAGTATTCTAGGTTAAATACCAACGAAGGAAACTGAGGGAGTTTGCTGGGCGCCTTTATGTAAGAGGTTAAAAATAAATGGAATTGAGGTCGTTGAGAGATGTTTAATAGGCAATAATGGTAAATTACTATACATGGTGAAAGAACTCTTCAAGTCCTTCATTTCTTTCCAGGGAGAGGGTTTAGATGACGAGAAGTTAAGAGCTCTGACCACAATGGTTGAATCCGGAGATTTTAGGTATTTTAACTGGGTTAGGGACGTTTTTGAAGAAATTCACGTCAAGGAGAGGGGTCACAAGAACGTGCTAATCTGGAAGGACATGAACACTGATGAGGAGCTCTCCGTCACCTACCTAGAAATGGATGTGATGGCAAATAAGGTTTTAAACGTTCTTAGAAAGCATGGTCTAAAGAAGGGAGATCCGGTATACCTTATGACCAAGGTTCACCCTCTACACTGGGCGTCGTTCCTAGCCTTAGTCAAGGGTGGAATGATAATTGTGCCAACAGCCACAAACCTCACCTCTGCGGAGCTCAAGTACAGGTTCTCGGATCTTAGACCCTCAGCTATAATAGCAGATCTGGAGAGATCAGGGGTAGTAGATGACTCTCTAGGCTCCCTCAAGGTACCTAAGTTCCTCATAAACGGTAAGAGGGAAGGTTGGAACGATCTTGAGGAGGAGTCAACCAACGCTGAGCCTGAGAACACTGAAAAGGACGATGTAATAATAAACTACTTTACCTCAGGAACTACAGGGATGCCCAAGAGAGTCATCCATACAGCGGTTTCCTACCCAGTGGGATCCATAACCACAGCCTCAATTATAGGAGTAAAGGAGTCGGATTACCACCTCAATTTAAGCGCTACTGGTTGGGCTAAATTCGCTTGGAGTTCCTTCTTCTCGCCACTCCTAGTAGGGGCCACCGTAGTGGCAATAAATTATGAAGGTAAGCTAGACGCCAAGAAATACTTAGCTGAAGTTGAGAGCCTTGGCGTTACTAGCTTCTGTGCTCCCCCCACAGCTTGGAGGCAGTTCGTGACGTTGGATCTCAGTCAGTTCAAGTTAGAGAAGCTAAGGTCCGTGGTTAGCGCCGGCGAACCGCTCAACCCAGAGGTCATAAAGACTTGGAGAGATAAGTTTGGGACTACTATAAGGGACTTCTACGGACAAACTGAAACCACAGCAATTATAGGGAACTTTCCCTTCATGAAAGTCAAACCGGGCTCAATGGGGAAACCTCACCCTCTCTATAATGTTGTTCTAGTAGACGATGAGGGAAAGGAGATCTCTAAACCTTACGAGACTGGACATATAGCGATAAGGATCAACCCTAGACCCATAGGCCTATTCATGGGATACTCTGACGAGAGGAAGAACGCCGAATCCTTTAGGAATGGCCTGTATTACACAGGAGATAAGGCGTACGTAGATGATGAGGGCTACTTCTACTTCGTTGGGAGGGGAGACGATGTGATAAAGACCTCTGACTACAGGGTAGGTCCCTTCGAGGTAGAGAGCGCACTTCTGGAGCACGAGGCGGTAGCCGAGGCTGCTGTGATTGGAGTTTCAGATCCAGTTCGGTGGCAATTGGTGAAGGCTTTCGTTGTTCTAAAAAAGGGTTATTCGCCGAGCGAGGAGCTCGCCTTGGCCATAAGAGATAAGGTCAAGACCATATTGTCTCCCTATAAGATCCCTAGAGTAATAGAGTTCGTCGATGAGCTACCCAAAACGATAAGCGGGAAAATCAGAAGGGTGGAGTTAAGGAAAACGGAAGAAGATAGAAAGAGGAGAGGTGAAAGGGGTAAATACGAGTATTTCCTCCCTTAGGATTCCAAAGTATATCAGTTTTTGTGTTTCTCCAAATAATCTTCGATCCCTATTGTGTTAATAGGTAATTAGTCCTCCTAGATTAATTTCTTTACCAGTTCCGTTAAACGGTGCTCTTCTCTAGGTATATTTTTAATTTCTCCAGAAAATTGGAAGAGCTCCTCTATAAACGGAAAAACTGTAACTAATTCATACTCTTCTTCAAGTCTATTGAAATCTATTTTGATATTTTCAACCTGTGAAAACATATTAATAACTAGATATTTACTCAATACCTGAAGTTTTTCTCTCCACTTTTCCCAAAGTCTCTTGCTGTAATCCATTGTAACATCTAAATCCGGTTTAATAGCAGAACTCACGAAGATCCACTGCGATGGATCCATGGGATTGAGTGAACGATATGTCTCTATCTCTAGTTTCATGTCAAGGTCGGATGGAAAGACCATCCCTCTATTATCGTAGATTACGTACTCGAAACCCTGACCTAAGATCTCACGGTACCTCCTTGATATCTCACTCCTAACTTCGTGGGCCTCCAGTTTTTTTACATCCTCGAAGAGTCTGACCCCATCCCCGTAGAACTTCAAGACTGAAAAGGAGAAATCGTCGAGAGTTACGTCAACTAGATATTCGCTTTCGACGTTGTCGATAACGCTGGAGAGGAGGCCGTATCCCCTTATACCAGCTAGATAGGAAATATAGCCATTTATATCCCTATCTACAACTAGAACCTTCTTGCCTTCCTTGGCTAGTGAAATCGATACTAAGAGTGATATGACAGATTTCCCAACCCCTCCCTTAGCTCCTAAAATTAGCACTCTCATAATATATATGTAACTTTAGTGGTTTAAAATTTTCATTGATTTTTGATCATAGTCTGCGTGATTCTCAGTTCATCGTTATCATACGGAATTTTACAAAGTTAATGAAAGCCTCGCCCTTTAGCGCGTAGAGGATCGGTAATAGACCAGGATTTAGGGTTCGCGATCCTAGGTGTTGATCCTCAACCCTTGGGTTTCACTGGAGTCGTGCGGGGGGCTCGCCCTCACCTCCCCCCAAGGGGTAACCAAAACCCACCTAGACGGTGGGAGAACTTTCACACCTTGGACTGTTTATATGTCTTACAAGCCTTTGGGGGGCAGTCCACACCTATGGCAAGACCCATCTGCAGTATAGAAAGTCCTCAACAGTCCAGATTATATAATCACGATGGTCTCACTGAAACTGTTGACTAAGGCTTTCAAATAGCCTTCACTTGGAAAGTCTTTTTGCCTTCTACCCTGATCAGGTCACCCTTAGCCACACTTACCGGTCCTATGAAGGCACCGCAAGCCACATATCCCGTCTGATCTGGTCTTACGACTTTAGACGGGTTATAGTTAGGTGACCCCTCGCCCACAAGCTCTCCATTAATGAACAGCTTGAAGTGACCGTAGGGCGGTTCTATCTCCTTCCCCACATAAAGCCTACCAGCGAAAGCATTATCAGCTATCATGTAGTATTTAGGAACGTCCCAAGTCTTGAACCTTGTGGCAGGTACCTCAAGCCCTATGAAAGTTTTCTCGACCTCTCCGTTCTTCACGAGGGCTATGATCTCAACTTCAAGTTTGTGGGTCTTAAACCAAAGCTCCAGTTCATGCTTGGTTATCATCTTGTTGGTAAGAACCCCCCACAAGCCTGACTTGGTAATCTTGTAACCCCCTAAACCCTCCTTTTCGATTAGAAGTTGAGCGAATTTTTCACCCACGGCTTTAGCCTCATCCTCAGTTAAGTCAAATGGGTCAATCTCTCTCCTTGAGAGGTAAGCCTCCAATAGAAGTTCAGCCTTATCCATAGTCTCTTCATTCAAAAAGAGGTTTAAAAATCTCACCAGCCACTATAGTACATGGTAATAGCGTGCACCAGAGACTGTTATGACACCTGTATTTTTGATGATAATTACGTGCCATTAAAGGCCGAGCCAACCTCAGGTTTCACTTGCTCTAGGGGGCTCAAGGATTTAGCCAGAAACGAGAGAAATAGGGTAGGTTCAGCCTACGTCGAAGGGAAGGAGGTCTCCGTTGAAGAGGCGATCCTGTACGTAGCTGAGAAGATGAAGGGTCTGAAGGGGAGTGACATGTTGCATGTGGAATATGACGGCAATCAGGGCCTATTGACGTGGTACTTTCCTGCAAGACTGTGGAACGTTTTAGGTTCTGTGAGCACTGACTACTCGATCTGTAGCTTAGAGGGACATGAGGGAATAAAGGCGTTTCACGGATCAAGTATGGGTGCGCTACCGGAGGAGATGGAGAAGTACAGCGCGGTAGCCTTTTGGGGGAGCGAGGCTGTCTACAGCTTTATACACGGATGGCGACTTTTTAAGGACAAATACAAGATCGCCATAGACGTTAGGAAGAGTGAGACCGCAAAGAGGAGCGAGAAGTCTTACATAATCAGACCTGGAAGTGATGCGTTCCTTGCCATAGCGATCATGAAGATCTTGGTGGAGCAAGGTTACGCGAAGCCAGATCTGGTTAATTTAGAAGTGCTTAAGGATAAGTTGAAGAAATTTGACATGGATTACCTCATTTCTGCAACCGGGTTGAGCGAGGATGAGGTCAGAGAACTAGCGGACCTCTACGCTTACTACAGACCCCTCTCCATCATAGGGTTCGCCCTAGGTAGAGCTCTCAACGGTGGATATTCAACCGGTCTAATATCCCTCATACCAGCCTTGTTAGGGCTGAGGAGAGGTTTCTATTACTCCAACTCCGGGGGTTGGGGGATAGACTTCTCATATCTAAGGGGCACCCATGCTGTGCATCCAAAGACGATAGGTATGGGAGAAGTAGGTTCTAGGATTGATGAGTTTAAGCTACTGTTTGTATGGAACTCCAACCCAGTGGTCACATTGCCTGGAGGAGACAGGATAGTTGAGGCTGTAGATGAGGGAAGACTCTTCCTCATAGTCCACGATCCCTTCTGGTCGGAGACGGCGAAAGTAGCTAACGTCGTGATACCAGCACCGACGTTCCTAGAGAAGGAGGACGTAGTTTACAGTTACTGGCATCCCTATCTAGTTTACAACAAACCTATTAGACCAAAGAGGGGTCTGAGTGAAGTCGAGCTCATGATTAAATTAGGGAAGGCACTGGGAGTGAGTCACTCTCTCCTGGAGGAGGATCCTTGGCGTGCAGTTGACGTGGCGTTGAGGAGAACCAACGTAACAGTGGATGAGCTGAGGACTAAAGGGATAGTAAAGTTGAGACCTAAAGTAGAGGCTGAAGAGGTAAATTTGGATAGTTTTCCTACCCCCCAAGACCTAAAGGTCCAAGAGGGGGACGTCCTGGTCTTCTCGGCGCACCCAAACTACACGAACTCCCAGTTCTCGGAGGTTTACGGTAAGCGCGAGGGAGTAGTCTACTCGTCCAAATATGAAGGGATAGGTTACCTGGTGGGAGATGGAGGAAGGATGAAGGTAGTCTTTAAGAGAGCTGACCTTCCAGAGGGAGTTCTCTTCATGTATAAGAGCGGACTAGTCAGCCTCGGAAAGAGCGTAAACTCGGTAATTAGACCTGTGAGGAACAGATTTGGAGGACCTAGGCTAAATGACAAAGTCTACGTGGTAGTAAATGGTGAGAAAGGAGAATTATCTGAATATTAAATTTTTAATATCCAGATTTCATATGCTCCTGTGAACGCACACACAGGTTTTATGCAGAGTATAAACTTTTTTGAGACTAAGCCTTCACTGGCGTTAGCTTTGGCGTCTAGGGGAAGGCTGCACTTGTTGAGGTAACTAGAGGTCTCTATTATGCTGAGCAGATCTTTTCGGTGGATGTGGTCAGCGTTACTGTTCGGAGTCGCCAACGGTCCCCTCTCCACCCTAATCACCCTTAACATCATTGACATGGGTGGAGGACCAGTCATGGTCGCTTACGCAATTACCCTGTCTAACGTCATACTCATCCCAGCCTCCATCTTTTGGGGGTTTATGGCTGACAGGATAGATAGAAAGAAGTTGGTTATGGCTGGATTCGGTTTCTCTACCCTATTTCTCCTCCTGGCGTCGATGAGCCACAGCATACCTCAACTTGACTTGAATTATGCGGGGTTTACGTTCTTCTCAACGGCTTACAGCACACCAATGAACTTAATTATCATGGAGAACGTGGATAAGAAGAGGTGGTCTTCGGCCTTCTCTACCTTATCCATGTTGTCTTCCGTCGGCTACCTCGTGGGGCTTCTGATTTCCACTTTCCTCGTCCTGTTCATCAGGATAACTGAGATATACTTGGTTCTCTCTCTGTTCGCAGCAGCAGCATTTGTCCTTTCGTCGATTTTCACTCCAAGGTCCATAATTGTGGAAAGGATATCAATGCTGCATAGTATAGAGTCCTTCGCTGTAAGGCTGAAGATGTTACCCTTAATATTTCTCCATTTTCCAAGGAAAACCTCCTTTAAAATGTTCAGCTTAAACCGACTTACCAAGAAGCCCATTAATTACATTCCGTTGCTTTACATCGCAATTTCCATCTTTTACGTCTCCAGTGGTCTCTTTAACACCCTGTACCCAGCCAGCCTCTACAGCATTGGTTTAGACAAGAGCGTTGTTTTGGGGATAGTTACAGTCGGAATGCTTTTCCAAATAATTACCTTCCATTTCGTTGGTCATTACCTTGAGGATAGGGACGAGAAAGAGGTGTCATTTAGGGCCTTACTGTTGAGGGGCAGCGGTTACATAGGAATGGGGATATCGTTAATTACACCGTTGATAGCTGAGGCAACAGGGTTGATCCTCTATCCCCTATCTGCAGGCGTAGCCTACTCTTCCTTTTACGCAGCGTCCAACACGCTGATATTCAAGATAGTAGGAGGTAGAAGGCAGGGGACTACCCTGGGAGTGTACAGTACGTTGGTAGGTATAGCCCTCTTCGCTGGCTCCCTAGTGTCTGGGTTCCTCTCGAAGGTCATTGGGTTTACTGGAACTTTCATCACAGCTGGTATCATGCTGTACGTGTCCGCATGGGTATTTAAGTACTTGGAGGAGGGCTGATCTTCAAGTACTTAGTTTCCAGCTATCTCAAGAAGGTAAGGGTCATTCACGTAATACCTCGGCAAGGGTATGGAGAAGTTATCTAGACCATTGGAAAAAAGTTTTAACTCATCCTTGTTAAAGATGCTGATGAGAGTTTTACTAATTACGGGCCTAGTCCTGCTCGTTTTGGGTTTAGTCCTGGTATTTGGGGTTTATCCGTTTATTTCCTCGCAAGTAGGAGCTCAAATAGATAGAAATATCCAGGGTAACCTGACCAGCAAGATCTTACCCCCGAATGGTTCAATCACGGTACCCTATACCTCAAACGGGAAAAGTATTTTCATACTGTATTACAACTCTACTCCCTTCCCACTTTCAATAGCCGGTGTTCCCCCCAACACGTCCTCCCTGACCAGTTCTGGAGCATTTTTAGTCATCTCCAACGGATCTGGTGTTTTATCCATTCTCAACAACTGGAGTAGACCAGCTCAACTAAACGTTTCATCCATCTACTATACCCCTAATGTGAACCCAATCATAGGTTATCTTATCTTAGCAGGTATTCCTCTGATAGTAGTTGGAATAATAGTAGCCATACTGGGATTCGTGAGGAAAAGGTAAACTAAAAAGGATAAACTTAGGCTTGTAGTACTCTAGGCAATACTTCCCCGGCCTTTTCCATATGCTTCTTTATTGACTTCCTAGCTTGACCAGAGAAAGGTCCTTTATACCACTCGGTTATGTCTATAACTAGCTCGTTCCCCGTTCTATTTGATACAAACCTCCACCCGAAGCTTATACGTGTTAAGGGCAACTTCTGATATGCAGTGTAATAAACTATATCCCCTCTAGGGAGTGGATTAAATGTCACGAAAAGGGGAGTCTCCCAATTAATGAACCATTTCATGTGAAGTATGTAGCTACCTGGCGCTACTGAATCCACAGCCTTCACCTGAGGGACGAAGGACATGAGCAGAGCAGGATTTGCCAGCTTTTCCCTGATGTCAATTGGTCTAAGGTATATCCTTTCGGTCTCAGAGACCCCCTCTAGCTCTTCAACTTTGACTGAACCCTTCTCCTTATATATAACGAACTTAACGTACTCCCCGTCTTTCACTACCTCGTACTTTAAGCCCAAACTTTTGCATAGGGAAGGTAAAGTAACATCTATGGCCGGTTCATGGTCAGTGAATACTATTAGTTTCCCTGAATCTATCTTCTGCAACTCCTTTGCAGCTTTCATTTCAGGAATGGGGCACTCCTCTCCCCTTACGTCCAATATATATTCCTTATTGGCTGTGGATGCCATAGAACATTTACCTCTACTGTTCTATAATCCTAATGTTTTGGAGATTATTAAACTTATGTATTCTAAAAAACATAAACCTTTTAATGATAATACCTTATTTAGCTGACTTTTAGTCTATAAATCAATCAACGTATGTTAAATAAAACTATTTATTTTGAAAATAACTGGATAGGTAGTTTTAGCCGTTGTCAGAGTCTCGCTTATTCCTAGATATGTAATTTAGTACCAAGACTAAAAATACGCTGAGACTAAGGGAGGTGTGGCAAGGGTTGGGAACAAGCTGTAGGTTCTCACCACAGGTACGGGTCTGTACCCCGAAGGGTTGTCGAGACCTATGGATAGTCCAAGCCAGGGTGTGCGGGTTCTCCTGCTGCTAGATGGACCTGGTTCTCTAGGGGGAGGAGCGAAAGTGGAAAATGCTCCCAACTTCAGTGAAGCCCAAGGGTGAGAGCTGATGTCAAACGTCATGAAATCCCATAAACCTTTACCCTTACCTTCTTATCTGTTCGAGAGGTATCCCAGTCGTCTTAACCCCCCACCTTAGAATTAGCACACCGGCTAAGGACGCTACGACCCCTATGGCGAGCATGGCTAAATACTGGTCTCCAGAGTAGATGTAGGAGAAGATGATCGGACCTACAGCTCCTCCTAAGTGTCCTATACCGTCGGCAATACCGTAGCCTAAGGTTCTGATCCTGGTCCGAAATACCTCCGAGGTGTACGAGTACATTACCGGAAACTTGAATCCCTGCAGGAACATCTCGGCGAAACCTAAGGCGAGAAATGGGATACCTGAGAATAGGGGCCATATAACTAAAATTAAACCTGCAAAAATGTTAACAGCTGCAGAACTGTACTTCCTTTCAATTTTATCGTTCAGGAAGGACGCAACTAGAACTCCCAAGGGGTCCCCGTACAACACGTAAGTGAAGTAGAGGGAAGAGTTCTGAAAGCCGTGGAATGTTATGAATTGAAACATGGGGTCCGAGAATAGGGCATAGCCTGTAAAGTAGCTTAAGAACCAGACAGCAGTCATCAGGGCTATCCACCAGTCCCACTTCAAACCTTCTTTCTTCTGACTCCACAACTTGGACTCCGGGAGCCTGACTCTAGAGACTAATGCGACTAAGGACACCAACAGGCCTGCTAAGAAGAGGAGTCTCCAGTCTCCTCCGAGTAGAACCGCCACTGGACCAACTATTAGGGTAGTCAGGAACCCTGAGGCAGTCACCATCCCCACTGACTTACCGCGATTTTCAGGGGAGACCGTCTCAGAGATGTAGGCTGGGACAACGCTTAACTCACCCTCTATCCCGAGCCCTATTATGAACTCTGCCGGGATTAACCAGAAGAATGAGGGTGATAGAAGACCTAGGAGGGAGCCTGCAGAGACTAGGCCCATGGACAGCATTAGGCCTGGTTTCCTCCCCTTAATGGAAGACAAAAGCCCGTTCACTGCACCTCCCACAGCGTACCCCACCATTTCGGCGGAGAGAGGTAAGCTGGAGACCAGGATGTTGACGTGAAACTGTGAGCTCGCGTAATTAATAATGTAAGGTACATTAAATATGTCCCAAAAAGTTAACGCCATGCCCAAGGACAAAATTATTAGTTTCCAGTTCATGAGAGAAAAGTTTACTTATACTATTTAAACCTTCCTACTCAGATTGGTACCTGGTTCGATAAGTTACCGTGAATTTAGGGAGTTAGGGTGAATAGTCAAGGGCCATGAAGTACCCCCTTGCCACTGCCATCCCTATGGTCGGCTGTGTCCTACGAAAGTCCCTGATCTCAACCTGTCCGCGACCGTCCTCCACCACCTGTATACCCCTCTCCTTGTACGCCTCTTGTAACAGGTGTTTTCTAGTCCTGTCAAGACCCCTTAGACTCCTCTCAGTTATTGCTACTTTATTGCTCTCGGACCAAGCGAAGGCGTAGTCGTGATAGGCGAAAAGGTTGGAGTCGATCAGGATCTCCTTTCCGCTCATAGATTGGAACCTGGGCTGGGTCGAGTCAGGGACGGCCCATATTCCCTCATTCCTGCTACCCTTCTCGCCTAAGCGTATTTCTACCTTCAGTCTGGACAGCTCTCTCTCATAGTACTCCAATAGGGATAGAAACTCCTTTTTCCACGGGTCCTTTATCCAGTTAAGTTGACCCCCTAACTTGTCCTCTTGCTCAAGTAAGGTCACCCTAAAGCCCCTTATTGCAAGTACTCTAGACGCCTCAAGTCCCATTAGGCCACCTCCTACGACTGTTACCCTGCCCGACCCTGGTCTCAGCGGCAAGACCTCCCAGCCCAACTCTGGGTTTATATCACATCTAACCTCCCTAGAAGCGAACCCCCTGCACGACTGGTTGCACCTTATACAGAACCTAACTGGTTCTCCCCTAACGCTCCTTGGTAGCCAATCCGGATCTGCTAGCAATTGCCTCCCCAAGACCACAGCGTCTGCAACCTCGAGAGCCTCTTCAGCCTCCTTTAGTGTGATTATGGAACCGGCTAACATCACCGGAATGGAAGGTCTCTTGAACTGCTTAGCGTATTCCAAAAACGCTGGTCTCCTCCAATACATTGGCATGGATGCTCCCAAAGGACCATCTCTACCAGCAGATAGATGGACGTAGTCTAACTTGTTCTGGACTCTTCCCACTATCTTTGACACCAACTCAGGGTTAAGTCCTTCGTCATCAAACTCCGTGACGCTTATCCTCAGACCCACTGGGATGGAGACGTTCCTTCTAACTTCAGTCAGCAGTTCCTCCAGGAAAGCCACTCCGTCTGAGTACTTGTCCTTCCTCTTATTGGTAGCTGGAGAGAGGAACTGAGCTACTAGGTATCCGTGAGCGCCGTGAATTTCTATACCGTCGAATCCTGCCCTTTCCGCCCTCTCAGAGGCTCTAGCGAAATCGTTAATGACCCTGTTTATGTCGTCCTGAGTCATTTCCTTCACAGGATCTAGTATGGGTATAGGTGACGGAGCTATGGGTGAATTCCCCCAGATTAGGTTTGACCTAGTTTTCCTACCGACGTGGACCAACTGGACGAATATCTTTGAACCCCTACCGTGGATTGCATCCGTGAGCCTTGAAAACTTGGGAAGCAGCTCGTCATCGTAAAGGCCCATCTCGTTAGGGGAACCCCTCGCGTCACGCTTATTTACGTAGGTGTACTCCGTGATTATGAGGCCAGCTGAAGATGTCCTTCTAGAGAGGTAGGCAATGTGCTCGTCTGTAGGATACCCCTGTGGAGTAGCAAGGTTCGATATCATGGGGGACATGACGACCCTGTTCCTTATCTCGACATCTTTTATTTGGAAAGGCTCCAGAAGTTTCATAAGGTAAATAGTTTAGGCTGAAAAATTAAGATTAACACCTTAAGTTTAATATTACTAAATATTTTCGTGATATTGTTGAAAATGTTAATAACATTTAAATTTTTATATCTCTATATACTCTCATGAGAGTCAAATCTGTTAGCGTGGAAAAAAGCGGGATAGAGTTCTGCTTCAACAACGTTTCGGTGATTGTTAGGAGGGTGCAGAACGAGATACGCATAGCTGAGGAGATAACCTACGAGGTCACAACAAACTCCGTTCTGTCAAATTTACAAGTGGTATTAAGAGACGGAAAGGCGTTCTTGGTCTCCCCCTTTGGGGAGAACTTAATAGATGACCCAAGAAACATTGTGAAGGGATTGTTGGAAATCTTGGAAAAAGTGAGGGACAAAAAGGAAGTATATGACAAATTTATGGACATACTCAAGGATTTTAAGGTGGAGTGAGGATATAGAGATCTAGGATATATTGTATTAACTACCCGCAAACGCGAGCTTACGGGCGGACTAAGGGAAATCGAAGTACTTTTCCTGAAGCCCGTAGGTTCATTCCACGGTCCGAGCTTTAACCTTCTGAGCAATGTTTACCCTGAATCTGGCCTGCTTCACGCCCTTAAGGGCAAGGTCCTCCTTTCTCTAGTTCGACAACGCGTAGGGCTTATGTCCAGCGTGACCTTTACCCTTAAGAGATTGTCTTAGCCATGAAGAGTTGCTGCAGCTCCTAAAGTTGAACGGGGATGAAACCATAAAGAGGTTGATCAGAGGGCGTCCTGCCCCCAAAATTTATTCCCTTAACTTAAGTTATATTAGGCTATGGTTCGACTCTACTAACATGATAGAGGTTGAAGATCTGACCAAGATCTACAGGGACGGAACTGTCGCGTTGAACGGTGTGACCTTTTCTTCCTACTCAAAGGTCCTTTCAGTTCTGGGTAGGAACGGAGCAGGTAAAACTACTTTAATGAGAATTCTTTCCACCCAGTTATTACCAACCAAAGGGGTGGCAAGGATCCTAGGCCTGGACGTTGTCAAGGAAGATAGGAGATTGCGGGACCTGATAGTTTCAATTCCTCAGGAGGCCAAGCCTGTGGGCTTCGCTAGTCCCTTGGAGCATTTGACCATGTTCCTTACCGCTAGGGGGAGTTCAATCAGCAACGCCTTGGAGGACTCGAGGAGAGCCCTTAAAGAGATAGGCCTCTGGGAAGTTAAGGACAAGCCGTGCGATGACCTGTCTGGTGGAATGAAAAGGAAGGTGTTCGTGGCAATGGCTTTGGCGTCAAACGCGGAGCTTATCTTCCTTGATGAACCCACCACAGGTCTAGATCCCATCTCTAGGTTGGAGGTTTGGTCGGTCATAAGGACTATCAGATCCAAGGTCGTCCTAACCACTCACTACATGGAGGAGGCAGAGGAGCTGTCCCAAGAGATAGTAATGCTAGGGAAGGGTAAGGTCATAGCGAAGGGGACTAAAGAGGAGCTATTAGCTCCATTGAAGGGAAAGGTCAGGGTAGAGGGAATTGGAGATAGGGTCATTGGAAGGACTCAAATAACCTACATGGATAAGGAGAGTGCCAGGGAAATAGTTGGTAAAGCTGTAATAAAGCCGGTCTCTCTTGAGGACCTCTTCATAATCAACGGGGAGGAAATGAATTGAACTGGAAGTTCATATTTACCTTTGCGTGGTTTTACGGTTATTCCTTCCTTAGGAGGGGTTACTCATACGTCTTTAGTTACCTAATAACTCCCTTGTCTATCCTCTTCCTGGTGTACGTCCTCTCCAGGGGCTCCCTTCTCCAGTACGCGATTGTGGGCGGGCTTATTGCAGTTGTGAGCACTAACTCGGTCGTAAGTTTAGCAGACGTTGTGATGTTGAGGAAGGAGATGAGGATCCAGGACATGTTAATTGCGACTAAGGTCGGACCCGCTGAGTACATGCTAGGCCTATCAACAGCAAACCTGATCTTCTCTTCCGTTGGGATGCTAGCCTACGTAGCGCTTGGGTTACTCTTAGGAGTGTTTACTCCACTCTCGGCTCTGTTGGACTTTCTGATAGCTGTGTATCTAAACTATTCCTTGACTGGTTTAGCGTTCATCATAGGTACCCTGATCCCCTACACTAGGCATTCCTGGGCGGTCTCAGGCGTTATGGGAACCGTCCTCACAATAATACCTCCTGTGTACTACCCATTTTCCGTACTGAAGGGCATAGTGGAGTACCTCTCCCTAGCAATCCCTTCATCTCCAGCATCAGTTCTATCGCAGAGCGTAGCTGGATTGACGCAGGCTAACCCGTTGGCTACCCTCCTATTTTTCATAGAAGGACCGTTTTTTATCGCCCTCGCCGTCAAACTTGCTAGGTGGAGGGAGAAGTAATGAAAGAGGACAGGAGAAGGGTCTTAAGGTCAAGGACGAGATTACCCTTTTCTAAGTTCCACTTCAAGGTCCTTACCTGATCTTCCTCTCAACCAGGTTACTCGAAGTGGGTCTTAACGTGTACGTTGACCTTGTACATCCTACCTTCTTTCTTCACGTTATACTCTATCTCGTATCCGTTGCACTTCCTAGTAACAGTCACGTTATTCTCGTCAAGGATGTTGTAGGAAGGCTCACCACACCCAGCAGTCAATGAACTCAACCTCTGCTCAATTTCTGAGTTATCTTTTACATAGAATTCCATATCTGCTCCTTCAGGAGTAATAACTGAAAACGTAGTCCTATTGGAAACCAAATAGGAAATAGTTACGCTCAATGAGATGCCTATCAACGAGAATATAACAGTGAAAACTGGGAGGAGGTTCCCCAGTAGCGGAACGTCGAGAACCTTGTAGGCTAGGAATACGTACACAGCCGTAGCTAGCACTGACGAAACTGACGCAGATATCAGAGCCACGTCCCTGCGCCTTTCAGAGAAACCTGTCACAAGCCCAACAATGACGCCGTTAAGAATTGGCAACCACCACACCGCCAAGGCTATTGGGATAGAGTATTTGAGGGATCTCATAGAGCTATTATCAGAGTCCATGATTTTAACCTTATTGGAAAAGTCTGAAAAAAGCCTTGTTAGAAAAGAAAAAGAGATTAAGTCGATATACCCACAATGTTGTCCAGTTCCTTAAGTAATTTGTCCTCTATGTGGGAGTTCCAGAGCATCTCAGGTACGTCTACGACTAAGAACAACTCCGATAATAATATGGTCTCTATCGCAGTGACAGCTAAGTTCTGTTTCCACTTCCCTACGCCCACAGTAACCTTTATACCCTCCGTAGTTTTTTCCATAACGAACGTGAGAGCCCTGTCAGCAGCTATTATATCCCTCAAGATTCCTCCCTTTTGTGCCTGTAGTATGACCTTATCACCCTCTACCCTGGATTGGACCTTCCACCCATCCATCTGCAGATATTGAGAGAAACGGTTGGCAATCTGCTGAAGATCTCCATTTACTTTATAGATTTTTTCTTTTTTAAAAGGATTCATGTCTTTAATAAAACTTGGAAGTTAAAAAATCTTTTCCAAATACATTTCAGATTTTTAATTCGATCATATATTTTCAATTTAAATTAATAGACTGTTTTAGTTATGAGGACTTCCAAGGAGGTGACG
Source organism: Metallosphaera tengchongensis (assembly GCF_013343295.1). Taxonomy (NCBI): domain Archaea; kingdom Thermoproteati; phylum Thermoproteota; class Thermoprotei; order Sulfolobales; family Sulfolobaceae; genus Metallosphaera; species Metallosphaera tengchongensis. The sequence goes on from NZ_CP049074.1 coordinate 1,388,620, forward strand.
AATGGGGGTATTACCAGTCCATCTGACCTCCTTCCAGCCAAGGGAGGGTTCCTCTCATGGGTTCGGGTCCACATCTCTCGTTTCGGGGTAGCCTAGGAGGAAGAGGACTCCCATACAGATCCATGATTGCGATAACGTCACGGTGGTTTTCATAACCAGAGGGACAGCGGAAGTACCTATTGCGACTCTTCCTTTTTCCCCACACTTAGCGCAACGAGCTAATGGATAGTGTGGATCAACGACCACTTTAAGACCGTCATGCTTGATAACCTTAAAGGGAGGAGTACCCAAGACTTCGGCAAACCCATTCCTTTAAGACTAAGAGGGGACAGTTAGTCTAACTCAACAAAAACCATTTTAGAACTTTAAGAATAACCGTAGTTATGCCACAGGATCAGAAAGTCCTTTACGAGGAGAATGAAGTCTCGGTCATCACTTTTAACAGACCTGAGAAACTCAACGCTTTGGACGAGGAGAGTTGGAGGCTATTGGGGGACTTCATTAGGAAGGCAAACTCGTCTCACTCTAAGGCAATTGTTATTACAGGTAAGGGAAGGGCGTTCTCCTCAGGGGACGACATAAGGGCTATGCTCCAGTTGAAAGGTCAGGAGGACGCGGTGGGTTTTTTCGACTCCCTGCTCTACGCTGTAGAGGGTATGATCCAAACGGAGAAGCCAATTATTGCTGCAGTTAACGGGTTAGCCTACGGAGGAGGTTGTGAAATCCTTCTATTCATGGATGTGGTCATAGCAGTTAAAAGCGCAACTTTCTCCATACCTGAGGGTAAACTCGGACTCATACCGCCCATGGCCATTACCGCTGGTGTAAGGGGGTTGGGAAGGGCTGTATCCTGGCTGGCTCTCACTGGAGACGTTGTGGATAGTCTGAGGGCTAGGGAACTGGGACTTGTGGACATCGTGGTGGAGGAAGACCAGTTACAGAGCGAGGTCCAGAGAACCTTGGAGAAGTTGTCAAGGATAGACCCCAACTCCATCAAGGTAATGAAGAAGTGGATTAGGAGGAACAGCCAGGACGTTAGGGACGCAATTAGGGAGCTGACGCTCCTCTCGCTCTCGTCCGAGGCAAAGAGGAGAATGGAGAAATTCTTCTCTACTTCCTGACCCCGATGCCTGGCAAAAAGGTCAGAAAGACTCCAGTCAACGTAACTGCGGACCCAATTATCTCTATGACTGACGGGATCTCACCCAGGAGAAGGTAAGAGAACAGGTAGGAGGACACTGGGACCAATAACACTGCGCTACTCGCCTTAACTGGTCCGATCGATCTCACTGTCGAGAACCACAGGATGAAACCTAAAGCTTGGGCAGTTATTGAGACCAGCAGGGCTAAACCAATCCCCTCAGCGTTCCACTCAATCTTGAAATTCAGAAGAGAGACCGGAAATATGATGAGCGAGGAGAACAGGGACATATACGAGTTTAGAGCTAATACGTCCCTATCCCTCAAGTTTACCCTGTAATATATTGTCCCTAAAGCCCATGTCAGTCCTCCGCCCAAGGAGATCAAACTGCCTAGATCGAAACCTCCTCCCCCCACTGAGGCGAAAATCCCTAGAAAAGCAGTGAGTATTCCCATAGCCTGGAGAAGGTTGATCTTCTCCTTGAGGATCACCCTTGACAGGATGAGAACGAATATGGGCTGCGTGTAGATCAAGGTGGAAGCTAAACCTGGGTTTGGGGAGAACTCGATACCTAAGTTTAAAAGGATCAGAAAGAGTCCGATGTTAAGTATTGCGGAGATTGATTCCTTTACTCCGTAAATAAATCTCCTGGACACCAGGAGGAGCACTGTCCCCCCCACGAGAACCCTTATTAAGGCTATGAGGAATGGTGACATGAAATCCAATATTATCTTTATCAGTGGGAACGCTGAGCCCCAGAACGATATGAGTAGGGCTAAACTCACAAACTGCTTCCAGTTAGACACTTTCCATACTCTTTCAGCTTTATTTAAAAGATTAACTTTCAGACATTGAAGAATTTCTTCCCGTACTCAGTAGTGAGTGGACGTCCGTTATCAGCAGTTCTGGATACTCTGGGCAAAATCCCCCAAATAAAATTTTTCATCATTAATTTATTATAATCAATATAAATTCACGAAGATTAAATCGTATAGCATGCATTTATATCTTTTTAAAATCAATAGAATTAACACGGTTTAAGTTCTATTCCTGTGATATTGGAAACAAATACTTAAAATTGCGTAAATGCCAACGTGATTTAAATGACCAAAGTTACTTCAACGGAGATAGAAAAGAAGAGAAGCGCTGATGTTCTAACTTGGGCTAAATCCGTTGATAACGTCATATCTGTCATCCCAAACGTTGTAAGTGTTAATGGTAATACCGTTAAGCTGAAGTTCACTAGGATGATGTTCTTCTCCTATGAGTCCTCCTTTACGATAAACCCTTCATACGTTGGTAGTGGGCTTATAGAGTACAAGCTAGTTAACGGGAATAACGATAATTTTAAGATAATTTTCGTTGCCGAGGATAGGGATAAGGTAAAGATCTCCCTGTCCTATCAGGGGGAGAAGGAGTGGATTGTGAGTAAAAGCCTCCCCGCAATCCTTGGGGAGATAATTCGTGGAGTTAATAAGGAGCTTTCCAGGGCAAGGGTAGAGGAAAGGAGGATAGACTATTCCGCGAATCTTTCTAAGATTTCTTTTCTATCAAAGTTGATACTTAAATCCAAATTAGTTAGTAGTCAAGAGGTCACCTTAAATCAAGGTGAGGTTATAGATTATTTGCAACAGTTAATTTCAGAGTTTTCGGAGTATCCAATTATCTACATTTCAGGGAGTGGGTCTTCGTCCTTCAGGCTACTCATAGTTAACGGAAACATTTCAGGTGTGTACTTGATGAAGGACGGTAAGGAATATTTTGACGAGGAAATCCTTAACGCGTTAAGTGGTACCTTCAAAGTACACGTCTACACAGCTCTATCCCCCAAAGCTCTAGAGGTGATCTCATGAAGTTACACAGACCTTATGTCCTATTTGAAGAAAAGGATCACAGATTCGTCTGGTTAGGTCTGGACGAATCCGAGCACGAGAAGGGAGTCCTAACCAACCAGTATCTTATAGTGGACGGAGATAAGGGCGCTATCCTAGATCCAGGCGGATACTTTGTTTTTGAAAGGGTCTACGAAAACGTTAAGGAATTCGTAAGACCAGAGAACGTGGTTGCTTTACTTTACTCCCATCAGGATCCAGACGTAATAGGTGGACTTAACCTATGGTTAGATGTAACCCCTAACGCTAAGGTATATGCGTCTGAATTGTGGGAGAGATTTCTGCCTCATCTAGGATTTGAGGCCTCAGGCAGGATTGTGGACATACCGGATCAGGGTATGGATATACCAATCGATAGTAATGTTATTAAGGCTGTACCTGCCCATTTCATGCATTCTCCTGGAAATTTCCACTTCTATGATACTAAATCTAAAATTTACTTCTCCGGCGATCTGGGTGCTGCAGTCTTTCCTGAAGGTAAATGGTACCTCACAGTTGAAAACTTTGAGGAGCACGTGAAGTATATGGAGGGATTTCATAGGAGATATATAGCAACGAAAAAGGCCATCGAAATCTGGCTCAAAAAGATATCTAAACTTGACATTGAGACCATAGCCCCTCAGCACGGTTCGATATTTGAGGGGGAGAATGCCAAGAAGTTCTTGAACTGGCTTGCAAGTCTGGATAAGGTGGGCTTAGATCTAATGGAGTAACTGCTTAAAATCTATCAACTTTGGCCACCGAGCCCTAGTTCAAACCGAGTTGTAATGTCAGTTGTATCTAGTCATCAAGAAGAGCGTGTAGCCCAGTAACTGTAGAGGTTCAATGTACGAACCGGAGAAAAGTTTCCGTGATAAAGAGACGGAAAATCTCGCCCTTTATAGGGAAGGTCAGAGCGGTTTGGCGATTGACCCCGTTTAGACACCATCACTTTCCGCTTACCTTAGAGTTATCTCTGAGTTCTATGAAAACTATCGAAGAGAGCACAGTTAACATCAATAATGTCAACAAGGCGGAATTTATCCTTACGTTTCCTAGGCCAACAAGCACTGGTATGAGAAAACCTGATATTGACGCCAAGTTCATTGAAGGTCCTATTTTCCTAGGTTCCACCCCCATTGATCTGACCATGATGGGCAACACTGCGTTTATACCTAACCCTAGAACTGTGAAAGCGGCGAGCAACCAGGGGTAGGACGAGATGAAGGCCACGAAGCCTAAGCCTCCAACCAAGGGTAAAACGAATAAGGCAACGTACCTTATCCTCCTCACGAAAGACATTCCAATATACGCTAGAAAAGAGACGGAGTAAGACGCAATTGTCTCCATAACTGACTCGGAACCTAGAATAGAGGGGATTACCTGGAGGATGTAGGCTGGTTCTAAGCCTAAAAGAAAGACCAGTAATGCCTTTGCTGAAAGGGCTATCCTACTCCCCTTCACTGCTACCCTATTTTCCGCTCTCCCAACGAATAAAAATGAAGCCAAGAGAGCAGAGCTTGGTAGTAACATGTATTTCCCAAGGAGAGAGTCGCTCACAGCTGACAAGACCCATCCAAGGGCCCATCCTCCCATCGTTAGTCCCACTACAACGTTGCTCCCACTTTCGCTTGCTAACCTCATGGACTCTGATGTAGTTAAACCAAATAAGATCCCAGAGATAACCCTAAGCGCGAGCAGAACGTCGAAGTTTCCTGTAAAGCTCTCCACTAGGTTAACTGAGCCCAACAGTCCCAGCGTACCAAACATCAACCTGTTGGTTCCAAACCTGTACAGCAAGTTATACGTTATGGGGGTGAAGATCCTTCCTATGAACGGGGCTCCGATCAGGATATAGCTCAAGGGGTTGTTGTAATTTAAATAGTTTAAGTAGAATATAAAATTCATCACGGTGTAGGAGGAGAGGGAAAACCCGATTATCGGAAGTAACACGTTACTTGTCATGGAGGTCTGCTTAGACATTTCAACCTAAATTTAAGCTTTAAAGTTAGAATTTAAGCAAAACATTGATTTTGTGCATATTATTTTAAGCTTTGGAGATCTGTTATTATCTTTTTGTACAGTCTTAGGATAATGGAATAAACCTCTACTCTCGAGACCCCTCCTTTCAGGATAAGGGAGGGGATGATGTCTCCCTTAGCTCCGCATCCAGACATCAACTTAAAAACACAAGAACTAAATCCAAAATAGATGGAGACAGCAATAGTTGTAGTCATAGGGGCCGACAAGCCTGGAATTGTGGCTGGGATCTCTTCTAAGCTAGCGGAGAGGAACGTGAACATCATAGACATTACTCAGACCGTCCTTCGCGGAATTTTCACCATGATAATGGTAGTCGATCTAGATACAGGTAATGTTGGGATAGGAAAGTTAAGGGAGGAGCTTCAGGCAAAAGGCAAGGAGTTGGGGGTGGAGGTGCTGGTATACCACGGGGAAGTTTTCAAATTCATGGAGAGGGTCTAATTGAAGTACACCGCAGATGAGATGGGAGAAGTAATAAACATGCTCAGCTGGGAGGATCTCGATATCAGGTCAGTGACTCTCAGCGTTAACACGCTTTACGCTGTCTCCGACTCCCCAGAGAGGTCTTTGGAGAAACTCTCGTACCTTCAAGGTCCACTAACTAGGTTCTCTGAGGCTGTGGACCACGTACAGGAGAAACTAGGAGTAAAGATTGTGACTAAACGAGTTGCGGTGTCTCCGGTCCAGTACTTCCTAGAGCCTATACCAGACACCGAATACGCGTTAAGACTAGGAAGGAAATTAGATGAGATCGCATTTAAGTCTAGGATAGACTACATAGGCGGGTTCTCAGCCTACGCTGACAGGGGTCTGGGGAGGGGATCTTACGTACTTCTTCTATCCCTCCACGAGGTCATGAACTCTACCCAGAGACTCTCTGGAATGCTTAACTCAGCCTCCACTCAAGAAGGACTTAACGTTGACGCTGTGAAGATGTTCGTGGACGAAATCATGAAAATGTCCCCCTACGCCTCCTCTAGGGTTGCGATAATGGCAAACTCTCCTCAAGACTCGCCCTTTGTCCCGTCCGCCCATCACGGGAGGGGCATGCCCAACGCCTCCATAAACATTGCTGTCAGTGGTCCTGGTGCGATAGTCGGAGCGATTAGGAGGAGCCGACCCTCAACCTTCCAGGAGCTCTACGAAGTGGTCAAGAAAGCGTCGTTCAAAGTAACTAGACTAGGGGAACTGGTAGGAAGGACCGTCTCCGAGGAACTTGGAGTTCAAATGGGGTCGGTGGATCTCTCCTTGGCTCCCTCACCTGCAGTGAGGGATAGCGTCGCGGAGATTGTGGAGAGCATGGGTATCTCCAAGATAGGAGGTCACGGCTCGGTCACAGCGTTGGCCCTTCTCATGGACGCTGTGAAGAAGGGAGGCTCCATGGCGACAAATCTGGTGGGTGGACTAAGCAGCGCATTCATTCCTGTAAGTGAGGACTCCATCATGGCCAATAGAATGAAAGAAGGTTACCTAGAGGTTAATGACCTGCTGGCCATGTCAGCGGTATGCAACAGTGGCATCGACATGGTTGGAGTGAGTAGAGATGAGGGACACGACAAGGTGACTGCTCTGATCCTAGACGTGCTCTCCATGGGTTTGATACTAAATAAGATACTTGGCGTAAGGGTAATACCACTCGACGGGAAGCCCGGGGATGAGGTTGACCTTGGAGGGCTCCTGGGAAAGGTGGTGATTGCTAGGCTTAAGCCAGTGGACGTGAGGGATTTTACTTCAAAGACCGGTTTCATGCCAACTCCAGTGAAGAGGTTAGAGACGGGCTAATAGGTGAATTAGGGACCTTGATTAAGTTGTCTAAGGCTGGATTAATTCCTGTCAGTTCTAAACCAAATATTAAGTTTCTCTTTTATTGAAGAATCTGAAAAACCAGGGGTATAACCCTGTTGGTTATATTCACTAACTAGTGTACTTCCTCTCCAAGTAGTCCACTAACCTCTCAGGATTATAGACCTCCCCGAAGGACTTAGCCAACAGCTCCCTAGGTGAGTACACTGCACCGTACTTACAAATCTTCTGGGAGAGGAAGCTTTTGATCCCGTCAATGTCCTTATTCTCAACCCTAGAGGGTAAGTCCCCCATACCGTGGTAAAGCGTTGCTGAGAGAACGTTGCCGAGGGTATACGTGGGGAAGTACCCGAAGCTCCCCTGAGACCAATGGATGTCCTGCAATACCCCTTCGCCGTCACTCCTTGGTCTAACTCCGAGGTACTTATCCATAAAGTCGTTCCACAGAGAAGGAAGGTCGTTGACCTCGAGCTTTCCAGAGATTAGACCCTTCTCTATTTCATATCTGAGGGCTATGTGAAGGTTGTACGTCACCTCGTCCGCGTCCACCCTGATCAAACTGGGCCTAACTAAGTTAAAGTACTTAAACAGGGACTCCTCGTCAACCTCAAGGTTAAGGTACCTCTTGACCAATGGGTATATCACCTTCACGAACTCTCTACTCCTGCCTACCACGTTCTCCCAAAAACGGGACTGCGATTCGTGAATGCCCGTGGACGCTCCCCCAGCAACCGGAGTCATCTCGTATGAAGGGTCGACCATTAATTCGTACATGGCGTGACCGGACTCGTGGATTACAGAGAATAAGGTGTTCCTGAAGTCAACCCCCTCGTACCTCGTGGTGATCCTGACGTCCTTGGAGGAAATCCTTATGGTAAAGGGATGAGCTGAGACGTCCATCCTAAAGGAGTCAGTGGGCATCTTTAGGATCTTGAGGACCTCCTCGTTGACCCTCTGCATCAATGAGCTATCGTATTTATAGTCTTGGAGCGGATGAGAGCTTGGGAAATAACCTTCGTCCTCCACCTTATCTAACACCTTTTTAATGTTTGGGACGAGGTAGGAGAAGACCCTGTCCAGGTCCTGTGTGGTAATCCCTTCCTCGTAAAGGTCCACTAGGGCGTCGTATGGCTCCCTACTGTAGCCGAGCTTCTCAGCTACTTGGCGCTGAAGTTCCACTATCTTCTCCAAGTAGGGTCTAAAGGACGGGAAGTCCGAGTCCCTTTTGGACTTCCTCCAGACTACTACTGCCTTGGAGGTCAGTCTATCGAGCTCCTCAGTGATCTCCTTGGGAACTGCAGTATAAAATTTCAAGCTCCTCCTGAGGACCCTTATCACCCCCTTGCCAAAATCGTCTAGGCTGGACTCGTCCACCCTGTTGACGTCGTCCTTTAAGGAAAGCACTAGCTCACGGACCATGGTGGAGATGTTCGCAATTGCCTCTCCCCTCAGGCTAGATCCCTGCTCAGGCATGTAGGTCTCCAAGTCCCAGCTCATGAGCGAAAGGGAATGATTTAGGGACCAGACTTTCCTATACTTCTCAAGAATTTGCTGAAGCATAACATTGTTACACTTGGTGATATTTTAACGTTGGCATCCCCTCGGTGAGTACTTAGTCCACATACAGATCTTGGAAAACGCTTAAAGCGGAGCGGAACTAGACTAGACTGTTGAAAAGGAGAGCCCAGTTCCTCGCCATTGCGTTGAACGCTAGTGCACCCCTCTCTTTAGCCACTCTACACGAGAGCCTTACAGGTTCTATTCTTACAGCTCTGGTCTTGCTCCCTTTAGGGGTCTCGCTCTACATCTTCTTGAAGGGTGGGTGGCCTGAACTAGGTCTTTACGATGTTGTAAAGGACTCTAGGCTGGGTAACCTACAGCTTATCTCCTGGTTCGCCAGTTACTTCCTTTACTTGTCTTACACCATAGACTACGCTGTGTTTTACGACTTCCCAGGGGGGGCTCTTGTGCGATACGCGACCTTAGTCCTCCTACTGGTCATGACCTCTACCCTCCTTCTCCAGAGGTTTCAAGGCATCCTAATTCCCCTTGCTGCCCTTCAGGTCATCCTAGTGTTTTTTGGTTGGCATGCGTCCTTTCCTGGGGTCTCGCTCCCAAATTTCACCGATCTCCTTAACTCTTCCCTCCTCTTAGTATGCGTCACGTTGATACCCTACTTAAAAGTGGAGAGGGGTTCAGCGTCCATCATTCCTCTTTCCTTGGTAACTGGGCTCCTATTCCTTACCATAGGCTCCTTTCTGGAGACCAATAACTCCGACCTTTACCAAGGTGTCTCCATGTTGGGCTTGGTGGCTCTAGAGGCCATTGCAGTTGGAAGGGTCTCTAAAGCCATGAGGATAAGGGGAGAATGGGCAGTGGGGGCTTTCCTGGGGACATCTTTAATCAGTTTAATTTCCCCCTTGACCTACTACAACCTCACCATAGCGCCTTCCGTCTTCTTGCTTTACCTTTCCCTTCTAATAGCCTTTGTCTCCATGAAGTTAAGGGGATACTTCAGATTGTTCTCCCTAGTCACAGCCGTGGTGATGGGGTACGGGCTCTACCAATCGGTTGTCGTGGGGGATCCAACGCAAGTACTGGAGATCGCAGTGGGATTCCTCCTGGTGGTTGTGTTCTCCCTTCTTCTCGGGACTAGGTGGGTTAGGGGGTCTTGAAATTGGCCTGTCACAAGTCCTTAAAATTGATGCTGGCACGGACTTCCTATCCTTGCTGAAGTGAACCTTTTTCAGCAGTTTTCCTTTTGGTTGCTCCCTACCTACCTTAAAAGGCGTGGCTTTCTTTTCCTCCGTTTATAATATAGTTTGAAATAAAAATAGAATATACTGCAATATAAACAGAAAATGTAGAAGACTAAATTCTGGCACTCCTTAAGGTCGCTAGGCAGGAAAAGGCTGGAGTAGTCGCGATAAAACTCCGAAGACCTTTTTCCTCCTTGAGAAATAGTTACGAGTAGACCTGGGCTTACCCGGCCAAAAACTCTGACATATCATGATCGATCAAATCTATTGTGGAATTCACGGATAAGATTCAAGAGAAGGATCTGGCTAAGACTTTCGAGTATATCTCAAAATATCTAGATAATGATGCGATTAATATAAGGTATGAAAAATATAATGATGTAAGGAGCAAGGCACTCAGCACGGCTGGAGGATTCGTCAATTTAATTGTCCCTATTATAGACCCCTTACCAAGATCTATCCCACAAATTGGGTTAAAGAAAAACACGTAGACCGATTTATCCCTTTCGTTAGATACCTGATTATAAAGTTTTTAGACCTCCTAATCACAGCCCACTATTTATCGCATGCAGTAAACGAAGGCTTTTACATAGCTGGAATGGACCAGCAAATGGAAGAGTATATGGAGGTATAAGGAAACACCAAGAGGAAATAATGAACATACTCAACAACATTGGTGAAGAATTTAACAAGTTCATCGAGGACAGGAGGCTCTCAGAGTTTTTCGAAACTCTAGAAGAATATTTCCGCAATCAGTTAAACGAAAAAGACTAACTCTCTTCAACCTCTCTTTCCACTTCCTCCCTCAACCTCTTCTTCGTTTCCTCCAGGACTTCACTGAAGTTTATGACCTCATACCTGACCCTCTTCATGTTTATGGCATCCCTCACTTTCCTCTCGTTTGTGTTCAGGTTCTGGTTCCCAGTCTTCACCTCGAAGAAGATTATCTCTACCTCCTTGTCGTCAGACAGTCCCTTGAAAGCTATGAAGTCCACAGGGGATCCAAGGTGCCTGAAGTCTTTCGGATTTACGTTATAACGGCCAGCGACGAGGAAGGGTGCAAACTCCTCGCCAATCCTCCCTAAGACCGTGTTAGCCGACTTCGATAGGGCGTCCTTCCGTATTTGTCTCTCAGCCTCGTTCTTCCACTTCTCGAGTTCAGCCTGAAACTTATCCCGGGCAACCTGTTCTATCTGCGTCCTGAGCTGATCGGTATGCTGTCTGACCCACTGCTCGAACTGGGCCTGGGCCTGCTGCTGGGCCTGTATGCGGGCCTGTTGCTGGGCCTCTTGTTGGATCTGCCTCGTCTTCCTGGAATAGTATATAACGGTCGCCACTAACACGAGAAAGAGGACGAGGGCTAAGACGCTACCAATATCGACTGCCATGATTTCTTTACGTAATACCGCCTAAAAAAGATGAAGGCCTTCCCCTTTAGGGCGAGATTTACTGTTTTGTCATAATATTCCAATTGCGATACTAACGATTATAACGTACAAAACGATAAGTATTTAAATAAGTTATTGCAGAAGTAGAATTAGGGAGTGGGGGATGATGAACGCTTGACACACAGAGAGGTGAAGAACCCTTGTGGGACTGACCCCACTCCCTAGTTTTCCTATCTTACCCCGTAGGTAAAAAAGGCTTTTCCTAGTGTATTTCATTAAGGAAAATATTAACTTTTGAGGAAACAGAGGAGGTTTAGAGAATTAGCAGCTTCTACCTAACGCTCTGTAAGGTTAACTTAAGACTATTGATGCTCCGCTCTAAGGTATTAAGCAAACCCTCAACGTTATTTGGTAAATCTTCAGCCCTTTCGGATAAGGTTTGGTGTTTCTGCTTTATCCAGTTCTCATTAATCAGTGGAACATAGTATTGTTTCACGTGACTCTAATTTGAAACATAAGAGGGAAAAATAAACAAACAAAAAATAATGTAAACTATATGGATAGACTACGACCCTCACTCTGACTGACTTCCTCACCCTAAAGGGGGTGGTTTTCATTTTCATTTATGATATATTTCTACAATCTTTGCAAACGTAACATATCGGCATTTCTATAAACTTTTAATAACCTCGCTTATAGTCCTGAACATTAAGCGCCCGCGTGGGTGTAATTCAATTTTAATCCCAGCCAGCTCGCTAGCCCTCTTAACTATATTATAATGATGCTTAGGCAAAACCCCCACTATTTTTTCATGAAGTTTGGATATCTTCATTAAAGGATTAATTAGTAGTCTCATAAACTCTTCTTTTTCCTCCTCACTCATTAAGGAGGGAGGGTAGTCATAAGAGTTAAAGGGGTAGCACTCCTCTATCTCCCTGGGGACTAGCAACATGGGCTCAGATACTGAATAAACTTGAATTACGTCATCTAGCTTATATTTTCTCGATAGCGAGTATGCTAATCTGTGGGTAGCTGACCTAGAGTAAGGCTTTACTGAAGTACATGGCAATAGTAGAGCGATCTTTTTGTCTGAACTCCAAAATTCCATAAAATACTGATGCCATTTCTTAACCACAGGGTGATTAAATAGGTCAATATCTCTTTCCTTCTTTATTTCAATAAATTCCTTAACATTTAAGAAATTATATAACTCATTACAATTCATTTCGCCTCGCCCCACACAATTTATTTACTTCCTCTGTTAGATCTTCTATTATACTTTTAGCGTACCTCATTAATGGATGATCCTTTTCGTATTCTGAGTGTAAGAGTACCCGCGCGTTTATCAATGCTCTACTTACCCAATAGTTTAATCTTAATATGTTTCTCATTCTGACTTTAATTTTGAAGTTTGAGCATTTAAACATTTTTAAAACCGTTAAATCGTGTAGCCAATACTGTTGTTAAATGGCTTCCTCCCGCCTTGAAAGGGGCGGGTTTTCTTTTGTTTTAATAAACTCCCTGGTTAAACAATAGTGAGCGGGTTTAGTCTTCAAAAAATTGAGTAAAGACTCACTTCTATTTCAAGAAGGAAGTCAAGATATCGCCATTTTCAGCAGATTCCCTTAGAGCTCTAGGAACTCCCTGTCCTCGATGAACTTGTTAAATTCTTCACATTTGATGTTGAGTGTGTTCATTATTTCCTCCTGGTGTTTCTTTACATCCTCCATATACTCCTTCATTTGCTGGTCCCTTCCAGCTGTGTAAAAGCCATCGTATGCTGCACACGATAAGTTCTTTAGATAACCTAGTATCGGTAACTCACCAACTCCAGCTATCCTCAGGCTCATCTTGGTAATAAATAGAGTAGGATTGTACTGGTGTTAGCCAGACATACACGTTGTCTACAGTAGGGTACCTACCGCATAGGCTGTTCGACCGGGACTCGGACTTTGCGATGGGGTACATACAGCAGTTCACAGCTAACTTGGAGAGCCAAACTTTTGCCTTAGTGTTTCGTGAGTTACCCTCGTGCGTTTCAGCAACTTCTTGGTATGTCCTCTCGCAACCATGGGAGGACGAAACGTAGATCTTTTTCATACCTTTCAACCAGGGATGGGGGCGTTGGGAAATCTTTGTAGAGATAGTGCCCCTGATCTGGTTCCCGCTCTTTTTGGCCCTCCTGCCCATAAGTAGAACGTGAAAAGGGGATTAAACGCCTTTAAAACCCACCTTAAAGGCGAGGTTTTCCCTACTTTGCAAGCTGTCTGAGGAAAGCCTGGATTTATATCACTAGATTTTCCTTGGAGCGAACTCAAACGCAGACTTTGTGACCTATATACTGATTAATTAAAAGCATAGCACTGACCAAAAAATGAAAGTTAATAATTTATCCATGTAATGTCGATTGATACATCGTGGAGACCAAGTTAGCGGTTCCAGTAAAGATGGAAAAGGACGTATTTTTAAAACTCTTCTCTGATCAAAGGTTCTTCTTCTCCAATTTCACGCCGTTCACCATAGTCAAGGAAGAGGACGACAGCGTATTCTACCTATACGGGGACTTTTACACAATGTTTTCGTCCTTTGATGTGGAGGCTAGAGTGAGAAAATACGTGTCCAAGGACTCGGTGATTTACGTTTTAGTTGTGGAACCTGGCTTGATACAAGAGTCCTCATCCAAGTCAATTGATAGTTCCTTCAAGGGGGTTCCCCCCAAGGGAAACGGTAAAATTACCATTAGTCACTTGTTAGAGGAAATAGGCATTGCTATAGACTATTCAGGGGACAGGGAGAAGCCTATCGTTAATTTCATTTCAAATAGAATGAAAAAACAAATAAAGAATTTCGATAATATTGTAAACATGGAGAGGATAAGGAGACGCCTTTAAGGTGGATTTTACGTCTTGTCTTCACTTCTGACCTCCTTCCTGTCTCAGCTAGGACTTCCTCAATGGTAAAGGACTTAAAGCTCAAAAGGAAGGGGATACTTCAACGCAGATGATGAGATGAATCAACCCGTCCATCAAGGAGTGAGTTTTTTACCTCAATTTGAGACGCATCCCCATGCTATCATTAGTCTTACACGGAAGGGGCTCTTCTCCAGACAAAGTAGATTGGCTGGCTCAGCCCTTAAAGAGATTCGGGGACGTCAAGGTTCCCCAGTTTGAGTATGACGTAGAGGATGGACTGAGGGTTGCACTCTCAATGAATTTCGATATCATAGCAGGTCACTCCAGGGGTGGGACGATAGCTCTCCTTGCAGCTGCTAAAAAGGGCGTTCCAGTCATAGCAGTGTCAGCCCCAAGTGACAGACTCCTCCAGTTATCACACTTGTCCAAGTTCCCAGAAGGGAGTGAACAGAGGAGGCTTTACTCGTTTCTGTCTTCAGTCCCCCAGGAAAAGCTCGTGGAGACCTCACCCGTTACGTACTCAAGCTGCCTGAGGGATGTTTTACTAATTCACGGTGAGCACGACGAAGTAGTCCCTAAGGAGCACTCAGAGTTGTTATGTAAGGAGGTGAGATCAAAGGGGAACAAATGCGAATTGGTGATCCTTGAAATGAGGCACTCTCCGCCTAAGCACATGTATGGGGAGATTTCCAAGGTAATACAAGCTTGGGTAGAGAAAACCTTGATGAGATAGCGGGAAGGTGTAAGTGGACCCACGTTTAGATCTTCAGGTTAGGACAAGGAATAAGTAGGAGTCGCTTCCTCTCAACGCGGGTCACTTGGAATCTAGCTCTCTAGACCTAAGCAGGATATCTCTAAAACTTTACCTTACCTTCCCATCTCCTAAAAGGTGAGGTCAGCCGTTCTTTTACCAACGCTAGCCATACCTGAAACTTACCCCTCCTTCGGGAAACCTGAAGGAAATCGCGCCAAAAGGACATGCCACAAGCGCTGCTCCACACTCTAGACATCTCTCATAGTGCACTTCTATAACGTCTCCAGACCTCTCGTATGTCCCTGCAGGGCACACCTTGATGCACGGTTTCTCAACGCATGTTCTGCATATATCCAGGTTAACCTGGATGTGGGAGCTCTTGTCTATCCTGTACTTGTTCAGTCCCAGTCTTTTCAGTAGGTCCATTCACATCACCTTGATGAGATCCCTCAACACCTGGGAGAGGGTCAAGTTATATCCAGCCAGTTCCTCTCTAACTACGTCCATTAGTCTCCTTCTCTCACCTTCCACTGTGAACATCCTGGACATGACCCTGCAGAGTAGGTCTGGGTAGGTCTTAAATAACCTCTCAGAGTTCATGAGCTGAAAAGCCCTCCTCGCCGTCATCATGTCCTTCATGACAAAGGACTCCTTCAACATCTCCTCGTACACTTGGGTTTTAGTCGCATCTCCACTCTCCAGCACCTTCTTTGCTGCCTGACCGGCTACCATACCTGACCCTATAGCCAGATCCATACCCCTTATTACGAAACCGTCGTTAATTAGGAGACCTGCAGCGTCCCCCGTGACCAGGAGGTTAGGGGCATAAAGTGGAGGGAGGTTATCGAACCCGTAGTAGGGGATTAGATGGGCAGAGTACTCCAGTACCTCTCCCTTAATTCCCATCTTCTCCCTTAAGTCTTCAGTTATTTCCCTGGCTAGGACTTTTTCCTTTTGGAGAGAGCTCACTTTCACCGTAGCACCTATGGATAGGGTGTCCTTATTAACGTACACGAAACCTCCACCCAGGAGTCCGTTCAAGAACCCGACGAGAACCTTAGCCTCTCCCTCCTCTGGTAACACCTCTGGCCTGACCACTTCCTTAACCCCTAGCATTAGGAAGTCCGGGTCCAATCTTCTCACTCCGAGGTATCTCGAGACCCCTGCTGTAACACCGTCAGCCTCTATGACTAGTTTAGCCCTTAAATCGCCCCTATTAGTCCTTAGTGTGACCCCTCCCCCTTCCCTCACAGCGTCGTACACCAAGGTCTCGTAGGAGATTAGGACCCCCTCTTCCTCAGCCTTCTTTGCCAACCAAGGGTCAAACTTAGCCCTTAGGACTGAGTAGCTGTTCCTGGAGTCTGGGTCATAGAACGAAAACGTCACCTCCTTTGACCCACACCTGAAAAGGTAGGTCTCCCTGACAATAGGTCTCTCGAGGGGAGCGTCCTGTATGTCCACTAACTTCTTGAGGGCATGTACGTACATCCTCCCTCCGCTGACGTTCTTTGAGCCTGAGTACTCGCCTCTCTCCAGGACTAGGGTTGAGAGGCCCTCCCTGTTGCTCACTATCCCAGCGGAAAGCCCTGCGAGTCCCCCTCCTACCACAATCACATCAGCGTCAAAGCTCATTTGCTTAGCCTCCTCACCATAACCTTACAAAACTCGATAGCGTCTCCCACCACGGTGTAATCTGCGTTTTCAGTTATGGGAGCGTTCTTGTCCTTGTTTACAGCTACTATTACCCTGGAATCCCTAATCCCAGCTATGTGCTGAGGCTGACCTGAAATTCCTAAGGCAATGTAGAGCTGTGGTCTTACCTTATTACCGGAGAGGCCTATCTGCCTGTCCTCAGGGAGCCAGCCCATCTCAGCTGTGACGGGTCTGCTACCACCTACCGCTCCGTTCAAGACTTTGGCCAAGTCCTCTGCGTACTTGACGTTCTCTTTTGAGCCCATGCCCCTACCTACGGACACAATTATCTTGGCTTTATCCAGGCTGACCGACTGCTGAGCCGGTGTCCTGCTCAGGACCTTTACGTTGGACTCTGGTAGTTGGACCTTCTTCACTTCTCCCTTCCTTATATCAGGCTCCATGACGTTCTTCTGAACGGTCACCACTGCGGGGAGCTTGAGCTTTAGCGTTGCTATTCCCATCCCGCTGTACACTACCCTTTTAGCGAGCAGGAATGAATCACCCAGAGAGAGTTCAGTTACGTCCGACGCCACAGATGACCTAAGCTTCCCTGCAAGCGAGAAGGCAAAGGTCTTGTCCCTTCTAGTCCCACCTGTTACGACCACGTCTGGGGTCAACGTGGAGGCGAAATCGGCCAGTGGTACTTCCCAGCCATCGTGGAGGTCCGGTACGTACAATACATCAACGTATTTGCTTTCAGACGGGTGAATGCCCAGGAGTTCTCCTCCAAGCTTCTGTGCCATTGCCGACGCGGACCTAAAGAACTCCGGGTCTTCAGACATGACTAGGACTCTCACAGTATACCCTCCCCCTTGAGGTAGCTTAGGAGTTGCTCCACTGCCTCCTCCATTGGTTTTTCAATTATGACCCTCTTCCTGTTTACCACGAAAGGCTTAACCTCCACTAGCTCGGTCAAGGGTACTTGGGAGAACTCAACCTGCTTGACTGGTTTCTTGGAGGACTCCATGATCTGTCTCACAGAGGGCGTCCTGGGAGTGTTTATCTCCCCTGTGACGGATATTACTGCGGGGAGAGGAGCCTCAATAACCTCAATGTCTCCGACGCTCCTCTCAACCTTCACCTTATCTCCCTGAACGGCGATGGACCTCGCGAAGGAAACAAGGGTGTACCCCAGGACCTGAGACAAGTAGGGAGGGAAAGCTGAAGTGCTACTGTCCGTAGTCGTCTCGGCGGTGAGCACTATCTTAGGGGAGAGCCCCTTGATGGCTTCAGCCACAGCCATGGCCGTTCCAGGTACGTCCAGGTAAGGCGAGCTCACTGAAATGACCTCATCGAGACCCATTGAAAGGGCCTCCCTTACGCTCTTTCTATCTGTGTTCCCCACTGTGATACCGATCGCCTTCCACCCTGTTTTTTCCTTGATCCTCACAGCTTCCTCAATGGCGTTCTTGTCGTAGGTGCTTATCTTGACCTGTACGTTTGTCTCAAGTTTCCCCCCTACGGGTCTGATTAAAGTGTCATCAGGGACTATCTTAAAACAGGAAACTACAGACATGTCCATAACTTTGTGTGGGAACATAAATTACTATCTTCATCTAAATTACTACATGGATTCTATAATTAATCGTTGTATTGTAATATATGCCTCGACAACATTTATTACTTCGACGGGATCATCTCTCTATGTGGTAAAGAGACGCCATGGGAAGTAGTTGCACCTTGATAGTTGACAGACCTTCTGGACTTTCTAGCCAGTGCAAAACCCCTATGGGAAAAGCTATATTATCAGTAAATGATAACCATAATTCAAGAACTCAAGGTGGGTTACGAGTACCATGGTCATAAGTAACAAGGCGATCTCTGTAGTTTACATCATCCTGTCAATCTACTTTATGCTCTACCTGATAACCCAAGTGATGGTTACCCAGGAGGACTTAAGTAATCTTTACCTCTTCGTAGCAATCTTTCTATCAGCGATTTCGCTCTCGTATTATAAACCAAACTTCTTCGTAGTCCCAGCGTTCTCCATACCTGGGGTAGCTTTAAGTCTCCTGTCAAGCTCTTCTCAGTTTTCCTTAAACCCCTCTCCGTTATCCCTTATCCTTGGCTCAGTCATGATGGCGTCGTCTTTAGGGGTTTCCATTACTGGGAGGAACGTCAGTGAACCCATGTTAGTCCCGTTCATAGCGTCGGTAACTGCATTCCTAGTCTCCTACAGCTTCTCCTATTTCCTACCAGGGAACTCACTAACTTTGCTTGCAGGGGTACCTCTATTTCTAATTCCACCCCTTAAAGCCACTAGGAGGGCCTGGGGGCTTGCTGTCTCCGTTATTCTCTCTCTATTGTCCACTCTGATCTCTTATGATTTAGTCTTTTCATCCGCCGCATTCCCGTTAAATGGTCTTATCTTGACCATCAGTTCACCTGAGACCTGGATAACGTACATAACCGTGATCTCCTTGATTTTAATACTGCTAGGAAGAGAGAAGATACCTAGCTTAGTCTTCCTTGCTTTCTCAGCCCTGATCTTTCTTCTTCCATCATCCGTACCACCTGCCTCAACCCTGAACTTTGTTTTTGCGCCCCTCTTAGTCGGATCAAGTTCACTCCCCTGGAGAAACCTGGAGATGGAACTAAAGGTTCTAGGAGAATCGTTGGAGGTAAAGTTTAAGTCGACTGGAAAGGAGTCCCTGTTCCTTGACTCCAAACCCCTAAAATTTTCGTGCAGCAGTGAAACGTGCGTATCCACTTCAAAGGTGAGCCCTGGTGAGCACGTTGTCAAACTGTGTATAGGGAACGAGTGCACGTCCAGAAAGGTGATGGTAAACCAGCCAAAGACTGTACCGTTGTCCGTGGGCAATAAGGCCTCCCCTTTGACCATAAGCACTGAAGTGCAGGGGAAGAAAATGATAATTAAGCTCAACTTCTCCAAGAAAACAGGTTCCTTTGAGCTGAAGGTAAACAACGAAGTGATCCAAACTAGGAGAGTGAACAGTACACTATACGAAGCCGAGTACCCCCTCAAATCACCAGGGAAATACTTAGTGGAGGTCAATAGGCTTTCCAAGGGGTCCTCAGAGTCCTACACTAAGGAGGTGGAGGTCAAATCCCTAGAAATGACGATAGAGATGAAGGTGGAACAGCGTTGGCCAGATCTTTTAATTACTGTTGAAACTTACGTGGACGGTGTAAGGTCTTCAGTGGACAAGATAGACATAAAGGTGAACGGCGAGCTGGTGCCCTTTAGCAACCCCGACCCTGGCATCTACACGGCCATGGTACCTACTAACAAGGAGGGAAAGTATGAGATTGTGGTGGAAGCGGTAAAGGATAAGCTTTCCAAGACTGAGAGAAAAGAGGTCGCGGTCTCTATTCCCTCATTGAGGTCGTGGGATCCTAAGTCCTGGGTAGGCAGGTCAATCTACGGCTATGAGGTAGAGGGTATATTGGGGATTGGGGGTACGTCCTTCGTGCTTCTCGGTAGCAGGGAGAAGAAGAGGTACGCCATCAAGGTAGTAAATATCTTCCCGTCCTCATCAGGATCGCAGACAAGGATCGGGCTCTCAACCTTTTCCGACCTGAGCAGGGAGTCCTCCAAGCTCCAGGAGATCTCAGAAAGGTCGGAGGAGATAGTAAAGCTTTACGGCATTTACGCTGACGTCAACACCATAGCCGAAATCCTTAGCGGAAAGACCCTCCTATACCTCACCAACCCCCCTGCCATCGTGATGGAGCTCATGACTGGTGGAACCGCTGAGGATTTGACCTCCAAGCAGGCTGTGTTTCTGTCGTCCAACTGGCCGGAGATAGTCAAGACGGTCTTCATAAATATCGCGAAGGCCCTTTACGTGGTACACAGTGAGGACTACGTACACCTAGACGTAAAGCCCAGGAACGTCTTTTTCAGCGAAGATCCGGGTTCGGTGGGGAGTGAGGTGTTAGATAGGTTGAGGTCTGGGAAGACTAAGGTGAAGCTTGGAGACCTTGGCTCAGCCAGGAGAACTGGGGAGAGGATAAGCGAGTACACAGGTGAATATTGCCCTGTGGATCAAGTTGAGGCTATGCTACGAGGGGAGGGCGCTAGGCCTGATATGGACGTTTACGCTTTGGGTGCAACCATATATAAGCTTGTGAACGGGTCCCCACTTAACCCCGTTGAGATGGTCAGAGAGATGGACACTGCAGTAGACCTCTTCCTAAGACGCGGAGATTATAGGTCCAGCCTACAGAAGGCAAGGGAAGCCTACAAGGTCGCACACGCTTCAATCCAACTATCGAGGTTTAAGGAAATTGAGCCTCTTGTGAAATCCATGACCCACTGGGATCACACCAGGAGACCGTCCATTAAGGAGGTCTTGGACCAGTTACACGGCTTGAGTAAATAATACCTAACCCGTGGTGGATCTTAACTCCACTAAGTCTCATCTCCTGAGCCTATAGGCCACTAGGATAGCGATGACCAGAACTATTACGAAAGATACTACCCTTGAATAGTAACTTGAGAAAATACCTTTTGGTGTTGTACCAGAGGAGGTAACGTTAGATGTACCTGTAGTAGTCGAATTGGTTTTGGTTACACCTGTGGTCTGATTAGTTTCTCGCGTAACGTTTTGATTTCTTGTAAAGTTGAAGTACACTGACGCATTCTGCGGTACCTCAAGGGAAACGCTGCTAGGTAATACGCTGTAGTTTGGGATGGAAAGAACACGGACCAAATAGGTTCCTGGGTACAGGAGAACGGAGCTGTTTCCCGTTAGGTTATATCTCGTGTTGTTTATGAGCACGCTCCATTCCTTAACCCCATTCTCCGACAGGTTCACCCTGAACTGGTCCTCCTTAAACTTTATTAAGACCAGTACCGAGATCCCACCAAGTTTGGTTCCGTTAGGCAGATTAACCGAAAAGGTAGTTGGGGTCACCTTCACCAAGCCAGCTGTGGTTACGTTCACTGTATACTTGAAGTACTTGGGGGGAATAATCGTAAAGTTATGGACCCCTATAGTCTCGTTAACGACAAGGAACGTGGAGTTGGTCTTGAACTCCTGGGACCCTATCTGAACCCCCCATGACTCTCCACTGGATTGGTTGAGCCCTGTCTCCAGGAAGACAACCCTGAAGGACTTAGGCACAACGTTCAGCGATAGAGTACTATTAACTTGAGTCAAGACCCCTGTTAACGGTTTGTACCCTGGGGCCGGGTATACCTTAAATTGATACGAAGCGTTATTGGTCGGCAGCACAAGAAGTAGGGTCCCTGATACCTCATCCTTCACTAACCCCAACTCAATGGTCCAATTCCCGCTGTAGTTACGTAGAGATATGGAAGCCTCATAATAAGGCACGTATGGTAAGAGGTCAAAGTTTAGGGTATTACCAGACATGGACGCGTACTCTATCCCATCTGATGTCAGCAGGTAACCCACTAAGTTCCCGATCTGAAAAGACGTGAAGTCTCCGGTAAACATGTTGAAAGTGTAGATCTCTCCATTCCCGTAAAGGTAAGCAGTCCCGTTAGCCGCGTAGAGGACTTGAGTGACGGAGGGACCTTTCGAAGTGTTCAGAGTATCTTCCTCATAGACTCCGACCTTTCCGTGACCAAAAAGGAACGTTGAGTTCAAGGGTCCAGGCACTACTGAGCTCCAATTCCCACTCAGGTTGTGGTAAGTCACGCCCTGCCCGTTTATTTTCACTAACGTGGAGGGAAAGAGCACGCATAGATATCCTTCACCAACCGAGACATCTACGGGATTCAGGTACTGGGTCGAGTTAGGAAGATTAAGGGAACCACTTACATTATACTTTCCATACGCGAAATAGAGATGACCTGGGTTCACCCATAATATTTCCTCGTCGGGCGTTGAGATAACAGTAGCTATCCCTTGAGTTACGTTCACGAGCTGTGGAATGCCTGTAATCACACCATTTCTTTCCAGGCCGATTTGCGTTAAACTCACTTGTAACTCCCCATTCACTTGATACCATGTCAAAAGGTATGTAGTTGTATAACTCGGAGAGATTGTGTAATTGAGGAAAACAGCCCCGTAATTTCCCGGTTCTACGTTACTAACTATCTGATAAGTTGTTGACGGTCCTTTTGTATTACTCTCCGCATACGCATATAAATAAATTCCTTGAGCGTTCCCCTCGCGAACTACGTCCACAAGCAATACGAAATTCCTCAAAAATCCTACGGCGATCGGTATGGAATTTATATTAACTGACGTGTTCCTATCTAGGCTCTCGTTGAATATCCACATAGTGGGGTACTTACTCCCGTTGACGAGTCTCTCTCCCACTATTACGATCAAGTTCTGAAATGAGGCGGTCTTGTTAACGGTTCCATCTCCAATGAAGTAGCCAGTACTGTTTTTCCAGACGTAAATCTCGCCTTCCTGGGCCCCAACGACGTAGGTAGTGTAGTTATTGAGGAATATCCCGTAGACTCTGGAGACATTACTAATTTGAAACAAGGGTTCTACGGAGCTCTGGGCCTTGATGACCCCGATCGTTGATAAGACGAAGAGCAACAAAAGTAGAACAGCAACCTTATCCTCCACAGTAGGATCTCCGTACATAAGTTAATAACTTTTTCATAACGTAAGCGCTCTTGGAGCTTCTGGCCAAAGGGCGTCTTTAGAACTAGGTAAGTAAACACCCTTAACAATAAGGGTACACCCTTTTGAAAACTTGAAGGGAAGGGATATCATGGAGCAGAAAGTTTTAGATGTAAGGAAGTATCCCCCTTCCACCAGGCATAGCTTAATACTTCAGGAGTTCGAGAAGCTTAAACCTGGAGATGGAATGTTCATATTAAACGACCACGAACCGGTCCATCTGATACATTTCTTATCCCATAGGGACGACTTCGATATGGACGCCTATTACGCTAAGGAGGAGGGAGAAGGCAGGTGGTTGGCCTACCTTAAAAAGAAAACCTCTCAGGTGGATAGAAAGGTGCTTTATACTGATTTTGACAAGAATAAGAAGTTCTCTGACAGCTCCTTTACACCTGTCCAGGTCTAC
Source organism: Metallosphaera tengchongensis (assembly GCF_013343295.1). Taxonomy (NCBI): domain Archaea; kingdom Thermoproteati; phylum Thermoproteota; class Thermoprotei; order Sulfolobales; family Sulfolobaceae; genus Metallosphaera; species Metallosphaera tengchongensis. The sequence continues at coordinate 1,411,970 of NZ_CP049074.1, forward strand.
AAGACCTCAACCTACGCAGTGATTCTGGCCTACTTTAAGCCAGGTCAATTCATACCTGTGCATAGTCCAGACATAGACCTGATACTTTACGTTAGAAAGGGCAGGGGTAAAGTCGTTGCAGGAGAGGAGAAGTTCGAGGTCTCTGAGGGGGATATTGTTGTTGTCCCTAGAGGAGTGAAGAGGGGTGTCCAGGCCGACACGGAAATGGAGGTGCTCCACATAGTTTCTCCGCCTCCCTCTGAGAAAGATCACGAACAGGTTGAGAAGGGGCTGGAGGTAGGGAGGTTTGGAGGCTAAGGAAATTGTGGACGCAGAAAGGTGGAAAGCGAAGATAATGGACGGACTAAGGGAAGTCTATGACCCTGAGATCCCAATTGACATAGTGAACTTAGGTCTGATTTATGAACTTACTATAAACGATGCGGGAGAAGTTTACATTAGGGTAGGTGCAACTACCCCGTCCTGTCCGGTCACTGACGACCTTGTCTACACCATTGAGCAGGTCATCAAGGAGAGCGTTAATGCCAAGAGCGTTAAGGTGGACCTAGACCTGGAAACTGGGTGGACACCCCTAATGATGACTGAAGAAGGTAGAGAGACCTTTAAGCGCAAGTACGGCTATGATATTGTGGAGATGTGGAGACTCCAACAGGGGGATCAGTAAAACAAAAATAGACACTTGCACGAAGGGGAAAAACAACTGACTTATCTAAAAAGGTCTACCTTATTAAGGAGAGTCCTAGTTGTTCCATTGAGGTAAGGCTTGGTAGTGCACCTGAGCTCCCAACGTAAGATATCTGCACGAAGTGGCTTCCAGATACGAGGTATACTATCTCAACCTGCCCCAAGGAGTAAGTGGATACCCAAACTCCGTTCATCATCTGTGGGGATATGGGGGAAACTGAATTCAAGTAGCTTAGCGCAGAGTTAGCCGATGGGAAGTTCACCTCCAGTACGGTCATCAAGTCTCCCGCAGCGTCGGTTAGGTTTACGTAAGATATAGCGTCAGAACCGAAGCTCTGCAGAAATGAGGTTGGCGAACTGTCAGCCACTCCAGAGAATGAGTTAACCACCGACCACGTCACACCAGTGAAGTGGTCTAAGGTAGAGAGAGAAGGTACGGAGGGGACTTGAGCAGAGGGGTTTCCGCCCAGGAATCCCAAGGATAGAGCTCCCGCGATTAGGACTATGGCTATAACCTCACCCACTTTTAGATCAAATCTCATGTATATTCCCTTAATATATCTATTAATCAAAATTGCATAATAAACTTTGTGTTCATATGTGTGCATTAGTATGCAATCCTGTTAGATTATAATTTTTTTAATATATCAGGATAAACTTAAACATATGAAACTTATAAGTTTTATTAAGTAAGTTAACCATATGAAAGAGAAAGTAATATTGCCAATACTTAGCGGTTTGGGGCTTATGGACGTTGTAACCACATTCTTGGGCGTAACTCAAGGTTACACTGAACAGAACTTCTTCCTCAGCTCCTTTCAAGATAATCCGCTCTTGCTTGTGTCCATTATGTCCGTACTGAAGGTTTTCGCGATAGTTGTGTCAGTCTTGTTGGCAAGGAGGTCGATAACGTTACCCTCCTTGGTCCTTATCGGGTTGTTTGGGTTAGCTGACATTTCCAACCTTTTACTTCTTCTACATTGAGCCCAACGAGTTTTTGGAAGCCTAGTCGGTGGTAAGTTGGGATGTATAGTTACTGGGCACGCGTACTGCTTGACGGTGGATTTTTCTCCTAGTTAGCATTTTCCTGACAGCTAGAAGTTAGATAAAGCGAAATCATATAAATTGTTAAAAACTATTTATCTAGACGTAAGGTTTAGCTTATAATATTGAAGCCTTTTAATTAGAATATGAAAAGCCTATCAGATGATATAGTTTACGGAAAGGATACTCCACTTTCATTTACTTATAACGACTTAGACAAGGATGTTGAGGAGACTGAATAACATTTAATTAATACACATGTATATCTAAATGATTTAGAGAGTGCAGGTTAGTTTCTACAGGAATTCGTTAGAGCAATACGCTTCCCTACCAACCTGGGTTCAGAGGTTAAGTCCAGTTGTGTGAGACCGCTTTACCTTAATGGCGAGAGCCATGGTGTAGGGTCAGACTCTGAGCGTTGTCAAACCCTATTACCCTTGAGCGAAGGTGGCATCTCAATTAGAGCTCATCCTGAACACGGAATGGGGATAGAGACCTTTAAGGTATAAAACCCAATGAGGTATAGATGGACATGAATAAGCTTGTACTGGTCGGCGTAGTTCTCCTTCTCCTTTCAGTGAATCCAATAACTGAGGAGCTTGAATTCAGGGTTGCTCTCGTTTATATGTTGTCTCACTACTCTCTCGTGTCTTCTGGCTTCCTCATCGGGTTTGCTCTTTTGAGATCCAGTTGGTACAACTTAATCGTAGGGGCTGTCCCAATAGCATTCTGGCACCTTCCTTTTCCTTTCGCTCTAGGTGCCTCCTTCTTACTTTTTAGGGTAATGACAGACGTCTCATTGTTCTTGGGAGGACTGTTAGTGGGCTCCACGATACACAGCGTCCCTCAATGGGTAAAGATAACGCTACTGTCACTCTACATGTTGGGAGATACTGTCCTCAGCGTGATCTTCATAATAGCAGATCCGTTATACAGCCAAAAGGACTTCCATTTCCTTCTCTACCCTCCATCTTCGCTCCCAATAGTGGGTGTAGCCATGATCTTAGTGATGAACGTGGTTGTAGCAATTGTAGTTTACTTGTCCTTCAAGTCGATCCTGAGATGGGAGTCTGAAGATTGAAGGACTCGACTCATTAACCCTTTCAGGTTCAATTCACTCGGACTCGAAAACCTTTATCAATACTTTCATGATTATAAAGAACGCTACGATGTTCATGAAAAGGAACATGAATATTCCTGCGTCTTTGATCTGCCAGTCCGGGTATGTAGATAGGGGATATACGTAAGCTTTATCGCCAAGCATGAACGCTGCAGAGAGGGATGTATCTCCAGCCATCCACCCTCCGAAGAGACTGTAACTGAGCTTACTGCCTAACCTCAATGATGACCCCATGAGAAAACCTGAGAGGGCAAGTAGTATCTCCACAACAATCCTCCAGAACTCAAACCTAGAGGTGAGGTCAAAAACAAATGGCACATGAGAAGCAACGACGATTATAGACCCTAGGATAATCCATGGTATTGACTGGATCCTCATTCTCTTGGTGCCAAACCAAAAACCTGAAGCAAAGAGGGCGTAATGAGACGCCATGAACGCAACGGCATTATTTTCGTATAGATTCTCAGTAATAGGATTAATTAAGAATAAAATAGAAATGAGAAATATTAAAAAATTTCCCCTTTTTAACTCCATAGGCTCACGGGTGGTATATGGGAAGCTGAAGATATAACATCGTGAAAACTACAACCCAGACGGCGTCCACGAAGTGCCAGTAATACGAAGCACCCGTTGACAGTTGATATGGTACGGCTACTTTGGTTCTTAGAAGCGTTATTGCCCAGAGGACAAGTCCCATTATAACGTGAAACGCATGCAGCGACACTATTGTGAAGAAGAACCCTGTGTAAACGTTCTCTTGGGGTATGAACTTAACTATATGAGTGAATTCGTAGACCTGGCCCATCAAGAACGTGAACCCCATGGCCGCTGTAAGACCTCCCAAGATCTTAAAGAGCCTCATTTTCCCCTTGAGGAAGTTATGATATGCCAAGTGAGCTGGAATGGAACTGGAGAGCAGTATCACTGTCATAACCAGGGGGAGGGGATACCAGTCTACTGGAAGTCTGGGAAGAGTAGCCACTGTTGGTGTTTCGTTTATATCGTAAATGTACCCTCCTATGAAGCTACCGAATAGGAAGATCTCTGCTATGATGAAGAACAATACTGGGGTCTTCGCCCTTCTAGACATCTCTATACCGCTCTCTTGAATTATGGGTTCCCCAGTGTTACTACTTACAGCTGACGAACCTGTCGCTCCTGTTGCGTTAGCTACTTTACCTATGCCGAACCCTCCAAAGCTTCCAGGAATACCCCTCACTGGTCTGAAGTAATCGTTGTACAGCCAAGCTGTTCCCACACCTATGAACGTCAGAACCATTAACGCCCCAGGAATAGTTATTCCTGCCAATATGAGCATGAACCCCAGTGGAGGGAAACACAACAACATTCCAAGGATAGAGGGGAAGTAAGATCCATGCCTATGCTCAGACTTGGTTCCATCCATTTCCCTCCCGAAGGACAGGGGCAAGGCGATCGGCTTTATGGTAAAGTCTGGTATACCTATCAGCTGTTCGGAGTTCCACGGGTCCATTGTAGTAACTGGTGGACCCCTAACCCAAGCGTAAAGTAGGGTCGCAAACATCGTTAACATTCCTATACCTTCTACAAACCCTCCCACTGTGACCAGGTTCTGGAACGGTTGATAGAAAGGAGCTGGAACTACCGCATATCTCCTTGGCATGCCCAGCACTCCGTCTATACTCATTCCAGTTGCTACCACAAAGGCACCAACAACAATCATGAGCATAGAGCTCCTGGCTAACTCCTGATCGAACCACTTTCCTGTGAAGTACGGGAAGTAGTAAACTAAACCGCTCAGCAACCCAACAAGTATTGCGAACACCATATAGTGGAAGTGGCCCACTACGAGGTAAGTCCCGTTGAAGGCGAGATCTACAGGGATCAGGGGGAAGAAGACTCCCGTTATTCCTCCAACCAGGAATAGCGAGATGAAACCGATCATGCCTATAGTCAGAGCTGAGAACTTAACTTTACCCCCGTAGAAAGTTATTGTCCAGTTAACTACCTTCACTCCTGAGGGAATGGCTATTGCCATTGTCGTGGCAGCAGCTATCTCCCTGACAACGTCGCTGTCTATTGCTGTGAACATGTGGTGCATCCAAACTCCTAACACCGATAAAAACGCGATTGCCATGGACGACAAAGCTAGGGCTTTATATCCATATATCTGTCTCCCCACAGCCCTCGGTAACACTTCACCAACCAGCCCCATGGCGGGTAATATTAGGATATATACCTCTGGGTGCCCGAAGAACCAGAAAACGTTTTGCCAAAGTAGAGGGTTACCCCCTAGAGCTGCGTTGAAGAAGGGAATGTTCCACATTCTTTCCAGAAATGCCATGGCGAGACCTGCTGTCAGCGGTGGTAGAGCCACCATGAGTAGTATGGCAGTGGCGAAGAAGGACCAGGTGAATAGGGACATCTTAAAGAAAGGTATTTTTCTAAGTCTCAGTATGGTCATCAAAAAGTTTATCCCAGTAAGGGTTGAGGAAACCCCAGCTACCATTAGGGCCACTTCTATTAAGGTGACCCCGAAACCTCCGTTGACTTGGAGATCTGTGCTGAGGGGGGCATACATGTACCACCCAGTATTTATCGGGCCAAAAAGTGGGGCGACTATACTCATGGCCACGGCCGGGACCAATATCCAGAAAGAGAGAGCGTTTATCTTGGGCCAGTAAAGATCGTTCGCACCGATCATTCTTGGAATGAGGTAGTTAGCGAAACCCGTTGAGATTGGCATGACCATGAAGAATATCATAAAAATACCGTGGAGTGAGACCGCATTGTAATATTCCGTTGCCCCTAAGTTATTTAACGTGAGCTGATCCCTTATCATAGAGGCATAAAATGATCCTGTGATAAGACTTATTATTCCCAGGACTATGTACATTATCCCTATGTCGTGGGCACTGGTAGTGGTTAGGGCTATCTTAAGGGTCTCTTTAACCTTTTCCACTTTGGACATGTTATTCTACATGATAAAGTACTTGAACGGGGTTTAATTTCTTAAACATATACTTTTCAATATATTTCAAAAAAAATATAAGATTGAGTAGAAACTTTTTTATAAATTCTTTTAGAAATTTTTAATAGTTTTATTGTTCAGAAGAATTTTATAATTAAATTAACTTTATCGATTAAGCTTGCTTATATACTTATTTCGTGTAGAAACGATTAGAACAGATACACACCGCCCCATATGCTATTTTAGGTTGAATTACCTACTGACTTTCTCCCTGCACAAAGGGCGAGGCTTTCCTCACTTTGTAAGTTGCCCGGAGGTAATGGGAGGTTCTCAGATGTGCGAAACTTACAAGAATAGAAGTTGTCCTCTTTAAATATTCAAGGTTTCACAGGTTATGAAACAAGGCTTATAAAAGTGAAGTCTCATACTAACTTGATTTATAATGAGAAAAGCTGTATCTCCCGTCTTTAGCTACGTAGTTGCATTCATAGTTGCTGTGGTAGTGTTATCAGCAGCAATAATATCAATTTATCAATATCACTCCCTGTCAGCTCCAACCAACACCACTTCAACCAGTACTACGCCCAGTAGGGTCACGCTCCCGGTAATCTCCTCAAATAAGACTGTAGTGGTGTACCTTGTAGCGCTTTCGTCTGCCTCTACATTCAATTTAAACGGTACTTCCTTCGGGCAAATGACCATTTACGTTCCATCAGGAGATAACATAGAAGTTAAGTTCACCAACCAGGAATCTCTTCAACACAACCTTTTGCTTGTGATGAACGACACTCCTACCCCAAATGCGGCAGATCTCTCCTCAGATGGTAAGATCCTAATGTATGTGGGTACCTCCTCCTCTTCGTATACCATCCAAGGGCTCTCTTCAGGTCAAACCGCTGTAGGCGTATACGGTCCCCTGTCCTCAGGAACCTATTGGCTAGCCTGCGGGATATCAGGACATGCTGAGTCTGGCATGTGGGTTAACCTAGTAGTGTCCTCAAACATCACCTCGCCTTACGTTACGGGTTAATTTTTATTATTTTTATTTTAAAAATCTATTTTCTAACCTTTTATAATGATATATATAATCGTGAATGAGCGTTAAAGTAATTAGAGGGAGCGAATTGGACAGAAGGGATTTTCTAAGACTAAGCTTAGTCTTGGGAGGGGCCATAGCGGTCTCTCCATTAGTCACTCCTGTTCTTGATTACATGGGGTACTACTACGGGGAGCTCAAGAGTTTGTCGCCAAAGTACTTGGTTGCCAACAACTCGCAGGGACTGGAGGGGTTCCCAAAATACAAGGTCGCAAATATCAAACAGCTTCAGGGGAGTTGCCCAGTTTATTTCTTTGCCTATCCTCTCACTGATGAACCTTGCTTTTTGGTGGATTTCAGCAAGCTAAATGGGATGACCAACGTGGAATTTAAGAACCCCTACGGGAACCAGTTTAGAATTAACACCAACTTTAAGAACATAATGGGTGTAGGTCCAAAGGGATCGATCTGCGCTTTCTCGGCGGTTTGCGTCCACTTGGGCTGTCAGTTACCAGCTCAGGCAATAGTGCCGAGCTCCAACGACCCCGGACTGAACCCGTCCAGTTCCATTTTGCATTGCCCATGTCATGGTTCAATGTATCAGCTCGACCAAGGAGGTATAGTGGTTGGCGGTCCAGCCCCAAGACCTCTTCCAATCGTCCTTCTGGAGTACGATGAGAGCACAGGGGATATATACGCTCTTGGAACTAACGCTCCTTACTTCTCAGAGGCAGTACCTAGAAGGAGACCCAGGGACAACCTGATATACGATCCTAGGTACAGTTACTCAGTGCCCTCCAACCCTGCCTGCGTGAGGGTGAGCTAATGGAGCAAGAGGAGAGGACGTGGTTAGATAAAGTACTACAGTGGTTGGATGATAGGACTGGACTCTATGGGCACACATTAAGACAAGCCCCAAGATACGCCTATAGGCTGGATTTCTGGTTGGGCTCCTTCGTCTTAGCCTCCTTCCTTTTTGAGGTCTTTACTGGTATGTTGATAGCCCTCTACTACGTCCCAGCAGATCCATACGCCTCTACGTCATACTTGATATCCAACGTGCCCCTGGGGGCTCTGCTATTTAGCCTGCATAGTTGGGGGGCTTACGCAATGATCTTCCTGCTCATAGTGCACATGACGAGGAACTTCCTGGTGGGGGCTTACAGAAAACCTAGGGAAATAATGTGGGTAGTTGGTACTCTCCTGGCTGGGTTAACACTAACGGAAGCTTACCTGGGGTACTCCTTACCTTACAACCTGATCTCTTGGACAGCAACGACAACTGGACTAAACTTGTTCACATATATGCCCTTCGGGTTGAGCAACCTAATAGCAGCAATGACCTTGCTGCCACAGTTACCTGGAATTGCCAGCGGAGTTGATCCTTTAGTTGACAGGTTCTTCATCTTCCATTGGATAGTGGGAGCGCTCATAGCAATGGTGTTGGGCCTCCACCTGTATATCTTTGAAAAGCACGGTATAACTCCTCCCCTAAGTAAGGCTAAGGATAGGTCGGAGCTCATTGATGACTACCCAGAGAAACTAAGGAACGACCCTAACTGGAAACTTCAACCTTTGACTAGGACCTTTGGGATTATAGTGGTCACCTTCCTGATGACTTTTGGGGCGATCTTCCTTATTTCCTCAGCCTTCCCCTTCCAAATAGCCATTGATGGAGCTACAGTGAAGTACATTATGCCTGAATATAACCCAGCTCTTGCGGCTCAAACCCCGCCCATACCGGACTGGTACTTCCTTTTCATTTACTTCTTCTATAAGTCCGTTTCACCTTCCAACGCATCCATGATTTTCTTAGCTTGGGGGGCGGTAACTGTACTATTCCCCTTCATAGACCAGTACGTGTTCAGGCATAAGTCACCTCATCCAGTCATGAGACCTGCATCGATGGCGCTCGGTACGGGCTTCATAATATCCTTCATTGTTAACAGCGTCTGGGCATACGTAACTCCAGGTAGGGATATAGGACCGATAGGAGTTGAGGTCGACGGGGCAGCTTTCCTGGCGTCCTTCTTGGTCGTGTTTCCAACTCTGAGGCTACTTCAGGGGAGGGTTCAAGAAGGAGGGGAAGACTCCTTTAACTTGGGGAAGAGGCTTGGTTTCGCCAATAGCCTCCAGCAGACCCAAGAGATATCCTTGTCCAGACCGGTCTCCTTGACTGTGGATCTTAGCATTCTGTTTACGTTGGGTCTCATAGCCTATACTTCAGCTAAGATGCTCACGTTGACTAACCTATTCCTAGACCAGTTCCAGCTGGGACTCCTAGCTGGGATAAACATGTTCCTCCTGTCCTACCTGGTTCTAATCTACACTCTAAAGGGTGATGGAAAATGAACGCTGAAAGGATAGCTGAAATTTCAACAATAGTGTTTGCAATTGCCATCCTTGTTTTTTTGGGGGCTTTATCGTTTGTGTACCTTGGAGCTATAGATCACGGCTCATATATTCCCAGTAATGAGACACCCATTCCCATAAAGGTGATTGCCAAGCAGTACGTGTGGGAGTTCATATACCCCAACGGTACAGTCTCCTACGACAAGGTAGTAATACAGGCTGGAAAGCCGTACGTCTTTGAGGTCACTTCAGCTGACGTAATACACGCGTTCTACATAGTCCAACTTGGATTAAAGATGCAAGCCATCCCTGGATACACCTACAACCTTTACGTGCTTGTCAATCAGCCAGGAGTTTACAATATTTGGTGTGCGGAGTTTTGCGGTCCAGGTCACTACACCATGAAAGGGATCATGATAGTTACCAACTCTACAGGGTGATATGATGAAAATGAAACCCCTTGACGTAGTCGCCTGGCTATTTACAATGGTCTCCATGGCGCTCATATTCCTCTGGGTTGGCGACTTCGGCACTCTAGGATACCTTGCGCAATCGCCCATATCCAGCTACGTGGAGAACCTATGGAGGCTCATGTACATAAGCGCGTCCGGTGTGTTTGGAGTTTTCATGGGGTCTCTAATATTCTTCTCCATTAAGTTTAGGTATGTAGAGGCACCGAGAGAGGTAAAGAGAGAGGTAGATCTGTCCAAGATAGTAGTCCCAACCCTATTGGTCTCAGGGGTAGCGCTAGTGTACGCAATTTCCCAGTACTTCTTTGATCTGTTGCTGAACCAGTTCGACTTAGGTCTCCTAGTTGGTCTAATGATTCTTCTGTTCTCATCGTTTATCTTCGTTATATATAAGGAGTACTTCAAGGACTAGGTGAGTGTAAAATTGAAGACACCTCTTTTTTTCACATTTGTATGCGTCGTGGGCATAGCCTTTTTCGTAATTTCCCCACTCTATCCAAATCAGTTCGCGGTTCAGTTTTTGGGTAGTTTGGCGTTTTGGTTAGGTTTGGGTTACCTTCTCATGAAATATCCCTTAAAGAACGCCATCTCAAGGGTTAGGAGCGGAGGAAGGACTAGTTTCGGGGTCCTTATCCTCTACCTCATGGCCCACTACCTAGCTTACAGCCTCCTTTTGAGTAGATTAACAGACCTACCTGTAGAAAAGACCTTAGGACTCACGTACGCCCCAATGAGTACTGTTGATCTCCAGAACCTCCTGGGTATACTCTTCTCTCCTTCCTTATCTGCAGGATGGGGTGGAATTTACGTTGATCTCAGTTTGTTCTCGATCTTGATGGGGTTAGTCATAGGGACCTTGGTAACAGCGAACCTAGAGGAACTTAAATACCTCCGAGGGGCAAAGAGAGAGGCTTCCTTGATCGGTATTCCCATGGCAGGGATAATTACCGGAAGTACTTGTTGCGTGTCAATAGCAACCGTAGTGTATTACTACGTTCCGCTAATATCGCTCTCCTTGGCTGTTGCAAGCATTCTACTGAACTTTACCTACTTTAGCTTGCCCATAATTACAGCCATTTTCCTCTGGTTAAATCTGAGAACCTTAATGGGATTTCACGGTAAAATCGTTAAAAAGAACCCGGAAGTAAAAGTAGATAAATGAATATATTTCAAGTATCATCGTTATAAACGTGTGGGGAATCTGTATATTGAAACTTTTGGAACTATTCTACATTAGATATTGGATAGTACGAGCTACGGTAATAGCAGGTTATATTTTTATAAGCTTAAGGTAAACAAAAAAGGTTTAACTTATCTTTATCTAGCTAGAATATATACCAAGATCTTCGACCATGTAGTAGGCATTAAAGGTTCCAGGTCCAGTAACGTAATTCCACCCGTAATGGGCTGGAAGCGGATTGTTTCCTGAAGTAATGGGCACCCACGCTACGTACCCCTGAACGTCATTCCCATCAGGTAGTTTAACATTTCCAGTGTAAGAGATATGATATAGGGCGTAATTTAGAGGACCAATCCTGTGACCCACAAGGGAGACCATAGCAGCGGTCATCGGCGCTGCTCCGCTGGTACCATACCATAGAAACAGCTGACCTTGGAATACTAACGGTAGGCCGAAGCCGAATTCAGGTATGTTATATCCTCCAGCGGAGACGAAGGCAACGTCAGGGTAAGTCCTTACGGTCTGAGGAGTGAACGGAATTAGAGACGTTAGCTCGTAGGTTTGAACCGGGAATACCACACTATTCCCTCCAGTACTGTAGTCCCATCCAGAAATACTGTATATTCCCCCAGATGAGGTAGCGTTAAGGAATATTCCACCTACTGAGGTAACCAACGGGTCCGACTCTGGATACCAAATCGTGTTATAGACTCCGATGTGGAAGTTAGGTGGCGGATGGTCACTTTCAAATCCCCAGTCGCCGGAAGCTGCCAACACAGATGTCCCCTGAACTGAGAGCTGAACCATAATATTATGTATCATGTAAAGCATGGCAGGGTAATATGAAGCTAGAAAGCTTTCAGGTAGAGTGACCGATATGGACACTACATCAGGGTTGATGTAGTTCGCCATGTAGTAATATTCATAGTAGTAGTTCAGGGAGTTTCCGACGAGGGCAGTCCCACCAACGTATCCGTCACTAAAGACTACGTCTATGTTGGCACCGGGCGCGAAGGCACCTGAGTACTCAGCGTCCAGCTCGTTCTCTCCAGATTGACCCCCAGAGGTGTCAGTCCCCAATTGGACTACGTTAAGTGATCCCGTTCTAGGTATTCCGTATAGGGACCAGAAGTACTTAACGTCGCTCTGGTTGATGTAGCACTCTGGGACTCCCTCTATGGCTATGGTAGATCCTGAACCTGTAATTCCTTTGTTGTAGGCCTCAGTGAAGTTAAAGTAACCCTGGATCGTAACTGGAGATATAACTGCCGACGATATCAACCCCTTACCTGAGGGTCCCCTTCCGTCCATCATGGGTATAGACCAAGCATACCTTAACGCTGAGAAAACTCGAGGGTCTACGCTGTCTATCCCTACTATTCCAAGAACGTACTTCCCAACTTGGTATGGAAGGGATGGGGTAACGTTATTGGTGAAATAGTAGAAGGGACCTATGTTCTCAATACCTACCTTTCCGAACCAGTAGATGTCCTTGTAAGGATAGTAGTATACGTTTATATAGGTATTAAACGCTCTCTCAATTTGTCCTACTGTACCGTTAAAAACTAATATTAGTCCATAGTCTCCTTCGTAACTAATCCCGTAATGTCCCAAGTAGCTCACTAAGGAATTCACGTAGGAGGTAGACGGATAATAGTATTCCCTGAACTGAGACGGGGTTAGATAACTCCCTGGGTGAGATATAACGTAAGAGAGCTCTTGGTTTAGAGAAGAGTAGTTGGAGAAGTTTAGGAGGATGGCGAAGGGTAGGTACATGGTCGAGTTCAACGGCTCTACAAACTGTGATCCAGGGAGTACGGAGTACTGCGGCGATGATGTTTGTATGTAGATTGAGGAACTTTGGGCCTCTGCTATAGGCCCTAAAATTCCTATCAGTGGGGAGAGAGATAGTATCAATAATAAAATTAAAACGATAGGTTTCTTCATTAATGTTCAGTAAGTAAAAAATGAGTTATAAACATATTTTATGAAAAGTACCGCAGACGCTATCCATTTTACGTGATAAAAGAACTGTAAACCTTTTCCTCTGGAGCATGGAGGAGGCAGTGGAGTCCTTGAGGACGTTAAGCGTGTTGGGCCTGGACTTTGACTTTGCGTGGTCGCTAGTAAAATTCTAGCTGAACTGGGGGACAGGGGAGAAACCACTGAAATAAGGGAACTCGTTGGTAGTACAGCTCTACTCAACAATTGCGAGATCGTCAACGGTAACGTGAAGTATTTCTAGAGGATCAAGGGGTTAAAGGTCAGCAACTGGAAATGCCAGTATCTTAAAGGTCTCAACGGATCTTTTCCTAACCCTCAGCTCTAGACTTGACCCAGTGCCTAACTCAAGTTCTAACTGATCTGGTTCCATTACTCCAGTCATCACTGCACGAAGCTCCAGAGCGCTACACTAACGCTGTTCATGGCCATACCTAGGGCTGCGTACTCAGGGGGCAAGACCAGACCTAGAGAAGGGAAAAGTACTCCGGCCGAGATGGGGACGAGCACAGCGTTGTAAGCCAGCGCCCAGGCAATGTTTTCCTTTATCTTCCTTACGGTCCTCTTGGATCTCTCTAGTAACAACTTTAGCGAGAGGACGCTCGGTACAACCACGTCCCCTGCATATTTAGCTATGTCAGTACCCGATGAAACGGCCACCCCTATGTCAGCTTCCCTCAAGGAAAGGGCATCGTTGACTCCATCCCCTACGAAGCACACAACCCCTTCCCTTTTCAACTCCCTCACTAGCTCGACCTTGCCATCAGGGGACAGCCCTTTCCTAATCTCCACCCCTAGGTCTTGAGCTACCCTATCTGCGTAAACGCTGGAGTCTCCCGTTGCAATTATTACCCTATACTTCCTCTTCAACTCATCAACCAGTTCCTTAACTCCATCCCTCAGTTTGTCCTCTAACCATATGTCCCCGGCCACCTTCCAGTCCACACAGACAGATACGTCCCCCTTCGGTTCACCATCACAATTCTTTGTGACCAACTCCTTCTTCCCAACTAGAACTTCTCTACCCTCTACCTTACCGTATACTCCCCCCTCCAGCTCAGTGAAGTCCTCAACCTTGAGCTTTTCACCGCTCATGTTCGCGATCACCCTTCCTACCGGATGACTGCTTAACTTCTCCAGGGACGAAGCTAGCTCGATTGCCCCATCCTGGTATTCCCTAAACTCCCTCACGCTCATCTCCCCCTTGGTTAGAGTACCCGTCTTATCAAAGACTATCACTTTCACCTCCCTCAACTTTTGTAGGCTTTCTCCATTTCTCACCACGATGCCCTTTTTGAGCAACTTCCTTATCCCTACCATGACCGCCATTGGGGTCGCAAGGCCGAAACCACAGGGGCATGCGGAGGCTAGAATCGCTACAGCTATCAGTATCCCGAATGTCTCTGGCTGGTGGAGGAGTAGAACCCAGGCTAAGAAGGAGAAGATGGAGATAGCGATTATGACTGGGACGAAAATCGAGGATATCCTGTCGGCAATGGATTGAATTGGGAGCCTCACTGTCTCCGCCTCCTTAAGCGCCTGAACCACTTGCGAGATGTAGGTCCTCTCACCGCTCCTGGTAACGTAGACCTTTAGAAAACCTGAGGAGAGCACTGAGCCCCCAACTAACGGGTCTCCCTTCACCTTCTTTACGGGAAGGCTCTCCCCCGTGTAAATTGACTCGTCCACAAACCCCTCTCCCTCATCCACAACTCCGTCAGCTGGAACCACCTCTCCTGATTTCACCACTACTAGATCTCCTACCTTAAGCTTCCTGGAGTCCACGGTCTCTCCGCTCACTAACCTAGCTTTAGTGGACTGGAGGTTTAGGACCTCATCACTTGTCCTCTCCTTTATGTAGGCCTCCAGGGTCTTCCCAGCCAAGATGAAGGTTATCAATAGCGAGGACGCGTCGAAGAAGTACCCTGAGTGGAGGTAAAACAGGGAGACTAAGCTGTAGGTCCAAGCTGTGAGCGACGATAGGGACACAAGGACGTCCATGTTGGTGGTCCTGTTCTTGAGAGCCCTGTAGGCTCCCCTGTGGAACCTCATTCCAGAGAAGAACACCACAGGTAAGGAGAGGACTAGTTGAAGAAATGGGACTTGAATCAGGGTGAAGGGAGATATCAAAGCTCCAACGATTAACCTGAGCAACAGGTCCCTGAAGTCTCCAGACTTACCCATCTCTTCCCTTTCCAGCTCTAGGGGGTAGCCCCTCTCTTTCATCTTCTCAAGTACCGTCTCCGCTGAGGTAGTTAACGGGTTTATCTCGACTATAGCTATCCCAGAACTGGCGTTCACCTTCGCTGATATCACCCCGTCCATGCTCTCTAGGAGAGCTGTCAGTTTATGGGCCTCCTCCTCACTGACCTTCACCCTCGCTGTGAACTTCTGAGTAGCCACGTCGTACCCAGCGCTTCTGACTGCCTTCACTACGTCGCCTAATTTTCCCCCTTCTATGACTACCCTGGCGTTCCCGGAGGCTAGGTTGACGTTGGTCTCCTTTACTCCCTTAACGCTGGAAATTGCTTTACTTACAGTAATCTCGCACGTGGCGCAGTGCATCCCTAGGACTTTGATCTCTTCGCTCCTTAACCTCAGGGACTTGGTCTCCCCGCTCATGTAGGCATCCCTTTTGGTCCACCTTTCAGGTAGACCTCTGGGTCCTTATCGAAAGCGACCTTACAGTGATGACTGCAGAAGTAATACACCTTTCCTTTATACATTGACTTAAACTTAGAGGTCTCTTTCACTTCCATACCGCAGACCGGATCCATCATTTTTATCAAGTACATATATCTCACTTGTAGTAAAAATACTCTGTGTTAATTCTGTACGTTGCCTCCCTTAGCTTTGAACAAATAGTTTTTCTTTCCGTAATTCATGAGTTAGGTAATGACAAATGAAAAAGAGATCACGGAGGTGGAGTACAAAGTGCTACAGCTTCTAAGGAAGAACTCCAGGAGGAGCGCGAGCGACATAGCGAAGGAGCTCAAGGTTAGCAGAGCCCTGGTCTCCAAGGTCATAAGGTCCTTGGAGGAAAAGGGAGTGAAGTACTGCGTCGAATACTACGAGAAGGATGAACTCGTAGCCTTCGCTTTGGTGAACTCATGCGAAGGGCTTGATGACTGTTTCAAGCTACTGGACGGAAGGTACATGGCGGTGATAAGGGGGAACTTGGAGGAGTTAAGTAACGCGCTGAGCAAAATCGGGAGCACGCAATACTTCCTGGCTGTGGAGAAGGTAGGCAAGCCTAAACTCAAGAGGAGAGAACTCTCATGCGATTACTGCGGGGAGAAGATCCTAGGGGAGCCCTACGTTGTCAAGGCTGGGAGGAGGGTTTACTACGCCTGTTGCAAGAGTTGCAAGACCCAGTTAACCAAGAGGCTGAGGCTTAAGGAGACCACCTGACCATAGGGCAGAGTACCCAGTCCGAACTAATAATGTATCAAACCTCGCAGGGTCTAGAGGAGGTCAGAAGCCCCACACAGGCTCTATATAGGTGTAATATATAATATCTTGTAAGATAATACCTAAAGTTTAAGTAAATACTTTCGATTATCTGTCTAAAGACTTATTCGTTTTGGTTTAGTATTAAATACCATGGGTAGAACTCAACCTTCCTTCACTAGATCGGTGGACGCGGAGCTGGAGAAGTTGCTAAGGCTGAGCAAGAGGGTTGGTTACCCATGTTTCCAGGAGGTAGTGCTTGAGGCTTCAAAGAGGGTGAGGGAATTTCAAAGTGCACTCTACGACGAGGTCACTGACCCACAGGAGATCCTCCTCCTAACTCTGATCTCTGTGATAGCTGAGGGGAGGTGTAATGGAAGGTTACGTAGTTGACGCCCTTCCCACTAGAGGCGGCGTGGTTCTAGTCCTGGACGGATTTAGGAAGGTCAAGGTCAACACTACCTTCCCGATCTACGTGATCACAGATAGCCCGGAGAGAATAGCTGAACACCCTTCAGTCTTGCACTATGAGCAGGAGGTCTGGAGGGACCTTGACGGTAAGGAGGTCGACCTCTACAGGTTCGAGCTGGAGGACATGGAAGCTTACAACTACATTAGGAGGAGGGTTGAGACAGTTAACGAGATACCTACGGTGATGTCACAGGTCCTGCACAGGATTAACGCCTATCCCTTCAGGAAGGTCAGGGTAGGGAAAGGGGTGGAAATGTACCCTGAGGAGTTCCCTAAGGTATCCTTCGCTACCGTAGTCACTGAGGACTGGTACGGCCCATCGCCAAAGGGGAGGAGGTTCGTGGCGAACGTCAACGGGGAGAAGTTGCAAGGTCGGATCGATGACCTAGACCTGAAGGTGGACGTAGCTGAATGCTTCGGGATAGCCTGCCAAAAGGTTACTGCTTCGGTCAAAATAAGGAGGAAGAGGGCTCCGGTGTCCGTGAGGGGGATGATCGAGTGGTCCCTGGTTAGCAGGACCTTGATCAGGGAGCTGGAGGGCTCCACCATAGGAAAAGTGCTCACTACCAACGAGGCTTGGGTTGCCTTCTCTAGAAGGGTCCTTATCCCCAGGGTGGTTCCCAGGGTGGAGAAGATGAGGACCTTAGATGAAATAAGGGCAGTGGACAAAGGAGGATTGGTCCTCTTCCCCAGGGTAGGATGTTTTGACCAGGTGTCCCAGGTGGACTTCTCCTCTATGTACCCTTCCCTCATAGTGAAGTACAACATATCAGCTGAGACCGTGGACGTGTGCAACGACCTGGAGACTGAAATAGGCCACTCCATTTGCATGAGGGAGACCGGGATAGTCCCGGAAGCCCTGAGATGGTTAATAAAGAGAAAGGAGGAGCTCAAGAGGGTAGATGAGGAGAGGGCTGAAGCCATAAAGTGGATCCTGGTAGCCTCGTTCGGTTACCTAGGGTACAGGAACTCCAAGTTCGGGAAGATCGAGGCCTACGAACTGGTCACATACTTCGCCAGGAAAACCCTGAGGGAGACCATGGTTCTCGCGAGGGAGTACGGGTTGGAGGTGCTTCACGGGATAATAGACTCCCTGATACTAAAGGGGGAGAGGGTTCAGGAGTTCCTGAGGTCAGCTGAGGAGATGACGGGTCTCAGGCTCAAGGAGGACAGGATGAAGTGGATCCTGCTCTTCCCCAGAAGGGATGGGAGACCGTACCCCATGAGGTATATGGGGAAGCTGGAGAGTGGTGAGGTGAAGGTTAAGGGACTGATCAGGAGGAACTTGCCCAATGTGGTCAGGGTCTTCGTGGAGGAAGCTGTGGGACTGGCTGAGGGGGCAGAAAGTTGCCAAGACCTTGAGGAAATTACTAAGGACCTGAACCTGCTAGCGAAGAAGTATAGGGAGAGGATACTGAACGGGGATCCTAGGGACTACGTTATTTGGGTTAAGGGTAAACCTTTGATAAGAGGGGTCAGAGGGTTCTACGACCCCTCCAGAGGTTACAGGGGAAGGGACGTGTACTACTACTTGGACTACCTGGAAAGGGAGAGACAGGTGTTGATTGATGCTTATCACGGGTTTTCAGGCAATTGATAGGCTAGTTAGCGAGGACGAAGTAGTGGAGTTCTTCTCCACTGACAGGAACCTGCTCTACACCCTGTACCACAGGGCCATAGTCCTCTCGTCTCCCGTCAAGGTCATATTGGTCTCAGAAAGGGGTGGAATAGACCCATTGCTTATAGAGAGGTTCAGGAGGATATTTCAAAAATACGACGAAATATATATCAGAAGAGCGTTCAAGGTCGAGGACGTGAGACCTACCATTGAGGCCATGGGGGGAGAGTTCGTGTTGGTAGACCCGTACCACCACAGGAAAAAATACACCGAAATAGTCTCCGGAATAAGGAGAGCGCAGGGGAGGAAGTTCATATTCAGCTTCATGGACAGGGAGAGGGAGGGGTCCGTCTTCGGTCTTCACACAGCCCACTCCTTGATTAAACTGGAGGGTACCGGGTCTGGGTTCAGAGCAAAGATATTGAAGAGCGTCAGTGTGGAGAACATTGAGATACCCTTTGGGACCTGGGAAATATTCGGGAGGTCCGAGGAGGGATTGGTGAGATGGCTCTAAACTATTCCTACGATCACACATAGCTCTAGCTTTTCCTGTCCCTCGTCCTGAAGTACTCAAAAATCCTGACCTTCTCTGGGCTTTCCCTCATGCCCTCCCTTATTACGGAGTAGGCGATGAGGAGGACTATGGTGGTCACAGCACCTATGAGGAGGGCCTCCTGGGGCATACCAATGAAGAAGAGGACTATCGCTATCACCGAAAACGCTGGAAGGTAGGGGTAGCCTGGTGTCTTAAACTGAGGGTTCGCGTTCTTCCTCCTAAAGTGCATTACCGCCAAGGATGTGACCAGATAAGAGAAGAGTAAACCAAAGTTGCTTATTGCAGCTATTACGTAAACGTTCCCTGCAAAGAGTGTCGCGACTCCTATGAGGGAAGATATTAAGACTCCGTTGACTGCAACGTCCCTAGATTTATCGTATTTCGTTACGAACTTGGGTAGAAGACCGTCAGCTCCTATCTGATAGAGCATCCTGGAGGAGGTCAATATCATAGCCAAGGTAGCTGACGTCGTGGCAATGAGAGCGCCGACCCCAACCACAAGGAAAAGTGAGGATGGTGCCTTGGCATAGGAGAGGGCGAAGGACAGGGGGTCAGCGCTTATCTTGTAGGCTGTGACTGGGGCAAGTATCATAAGGGAAACGTCTACTAGGACGTAAAGGACTAAACTAATGACCACGGAGTAAACTATGGCCTTGGCAGCTCCCTTACCTCCCCCTTCAACGTCAGAAGCTATTGTGGAAACGCTTTGGAACCCAGAATAGGCAAAGATTATGCCCTGCATTGACTCAAAGAAGCCGTAAGATGCGTTTGGTGGTACTGTAAAGTGAGAGGGTAAATTTGTCCTGCCTATCGTTAGTATGGCGAAGGCAGAGAAAATTATCAGAATAGCTACCTTGAGCAATACAAGGTAGAAGTCGGCTTCAGCGGCCTTCTCAACTCCCATGAGGTTGAGTACGGTGAGAACTAGGATTAGAAGAATAGCAAACACTATGGGATTACCCAACCCCAAAATGGAGCTTAGATAAGCCCCAAATCCCAAAGCTATCGCTGATATGCTGGAGGCATAGCTGAAATAGAGCAAAATCCCGGTCACGAAACCTATGTGGCTCCCGAAGGCTTCATACGCAAACGAGTAGGATGAACCCTTGAGTTCCGGGAAGAGGGAAGTAAGTTCACCTAGTTCAAAGGCGAGTATTAGGGATACGAAGCCCACGAAGGCGAAAGCTACTAATGAGAGGATTCCTGCCAAGGAAATCACGGTCCCGCTTAAGACGAAAATTCCTGAACCTATTATAGCCCCTAAACTAACCGCTGTTGCGTAGGCAACGTTTATCTTCTTTGACATGAGCAGGGTTTCACACGTGATTAATAAAAATTACCTTCCAGCTCTTTCCGGGCAAGACAGACTTTCCGAACACGGATCGACACCTGTGCAATTGATCAAGAGGAAGATTAGCTTGACTAGACCGTTATCGATCCATATTTAAGGGTTCCTTAAGAAGGGCTAGAAAGAGGGGTTTTGGTCTCATCGAGTTTCATGGTTGACATTAACCTCAACCCTGGGCTTCACTTGAGTCGAGGGGATATCCTCTCACGCTAGTCCCCTTTTGGGTAACCCCGACCGACCTAGATGGTACGCTGTCCAGGTGGGGAAACTACGCATCTTTAGGTAGATGTTTAAGGACGCGTTCAGTTGTTTATCTAGTTTGAACCAACACCTTGAAGACTCGAATACCTTACCTACCTTTCTGGATAGATACCACATCTGGGGCAAGCCGTTAGTAGAGGTAGGTTCACCTCAACTACGCATGGGTTAAAGATAGGTACCTTGTACTTGGGCACTCCATGCAGTGTACTCTACACGGTCTTCGATACCTTTGACAGAGAGTTGTTATCGTCCCTGAACATCCCTGCTTGTCCAGTCTTTCAACAGCAAATTGTAAAGGTATAGACTAAGAAGGGAATTGACGAACTTGTGTACAAAGTGAAGACCATATCCCTCTCGCGGTGGGCATTGTTGAGTAACCTGATATCATGATATAAACTTAACAAGTTCGCTGAAACTCTCGTCACGACTGCAAGGGAGGCAAAACCAAGCGCTCGAAGCTTCCCCTAAGAAAATTTCCTGAATCCTTGTACATATATTAGATTCCAAATGGAGGAATTCCAAATTCCTTCTCCGGTCAACTTAGACGTTAATTCCTTAAAGATTCAGGAACGTCTTTCCCTATGGAGGGAGGTCAAACGAAAAGTTTGAAGGGTGTAAAAAACAAGAGATTTCCTTTTCACGATACCTTGATGTTCTGCTTTATCTTATTTAGAGTGTCTTGGGGTATCGAGGTCATGTTATGAGATGTCTTAGCATGTATGGAGAGCTCATGTAAGAGCTCATCTTCGGAGGAGGCATTCATTATTTCAAATCCGCAGTTCATTCCCACGCTCGCACAACTGAAGGAATATTTCCCAGACTTCTTTATGTTACTCTTTATCTTCTCCACCATATCTGCTGGGATTGAGGTCAATCCATGGCTTGCCTTGGCGTGCACTTTCAGCATCTCCAGAAGCTCATCCTCAGTCCCTGCGTTAGTTATTTCAAATCCGCAGTTCATTCCCACGCTCGCACAACTGAAGGAATATTTTGTCATTAATATTATTTAGGTTAGAACAATATAAGGATTTCGAAAAAGAAATCTCAGGAAGATTTTTATATATTCAACTAAATTATAGATTAGAGATTATGGTGTTCGGTTTAGGGAAGAAGAAGTTTGAGTTCTCATGTCAAAGTATAGGTATGAACTGCGGTTTCGCCGTGAAGAAAGCGTCCTCGGAGGAGGAACTATTGGAAATTTTAAAGGTTCACGCCAAGGTAGCCCATAACCTGTCTAATATACCTGAAGACACTTTAAATAAGATCAAGGAAAACATAAAGAAAGTCTAGCCTGGTCTATAATTTCGTTTTTTATGGAGCGAGGGGAGCGGGGAGAGGCACGTGTTTAAGTTGGAGACTCTTTCTCAGATGTCAGGTACATTGTCGTGGGTCTCGTTTTGTGACATTGAACCAAGTTCTAAGACCACGGACTGGAGTGGATCCTCGAGGGTAAATGCGTCTTGAAGACCAGCTGAACCTTGAAGAAAATCTTAAAGCGTTTCTTTCCACCACAATGTTGATGAGCTAATTGGTCTTTACTGATTAGGTGAAGATAGCACGTCAGGGCGATAAACTATAGTCCTTTTTCCACACGTCGTGGTCAAAGTTAAGATAAAGGTTCGTAGCATCCACTAGGGACGTGCTGTAAACCACTATTATTTCGAAAGTATGGGTTACGGTTAATAGAGATTTAACCCTCGTGAGACTGTGTACTCCAAGGAGAGGGTAAGATAAACTAGACTATTTCTACCTACTCATTCTAATTTAAGCCTCATGTTACGAAAGGGTTGCCTGACCGCTTTAAGTCCTGAGGAGTTAGTTCATCTAGGAAAATCTCCAGTCGACCGACTCAATCTCGGGGCGTGATAACTGGGGGAATGGGGCGAGCTGCTCTCCATCAACACAGTCTTGGTTAAACCTTTACCCTTTCTCACAGGCGATCCGCTTTGTTTACGCAAACTTGCAAAGGAAGGACAAGCCTCGCAGGGCGGGGAGGAGGTCAGAGATGACGAGGTGGTAAACTTTATAGATCTACCTTACGGTATGATAGTTAGCGTATCCAAAGTTGTTAGCTTTAAGGTCAGAAAGGAGATAAAGGAGAAGATGGAGTTGTACAAGGACAAGGTTATCTGGTCAGAGGAGTTGAGGAGGTTTGTGGAGCAAAGGATTGCCGAAATTGAGGCAAAGGAAGCCGTTGAGAAAGTAATGAAGGAATTGAAAGAGGCCAACTGGAGCTTCCCTAGGGGCACTTCGACCCAGTTAATAAGGGAAGATAGGGATGAGGATAGTTGACGCATCAGCGCTAACTGCTGTGGTATTAAAGGAAGATGGGTGGGAGAAGATCATAAGCCTCTTAGTTCCAGCGTACTCTGTAGACCACGTTACAAAAGAGGTGATGAACGCCATATGGAAGATGAAGAATGTGAAGAGGGCCATAGACGACAATACCGCTCTCGGGATGAAGAAGATACTGTTTGACGTCTTGAAGGAGAGGACTTTGATACTGTTAAACGAAATGGACTACTTGGAGGACGCGTTCCAGATAGCTATCAACAACGACTTGACGCTTTACGACTCCCTATACATATCAGCGTGTTTAAAACGCGGCGCACAGCTCATAACCACGGACGTAAAGCAGGCAAAAATAGCTGAGAAGTTGGACGTGCAAGTCATTACCGTTTAAGCGTAGCGGGCATGGCAGGAGAGCTGGAGAGACTGAAGAGGGAAAGCACCAGGAGCCGGGGAAAAGTGTCAGAGAGTTTATGAAGGGTAAACCAGAGTACTATTGCTCCTCGTTCCTCTCTTACCTCAAATTCACACTCATGATTTAATTTGCAATAATGTGTCCTAAAATTACTCCATGACACGGACATCCTTTAAGAGGGTAGGAACTCAAACTCTCTTGTTATGGGGACTTTCAGCATTGCTAAGAATAGTGGGATTGGTATTACTCCACGGTCAACAGTGTCCTTACTTAGGAAGTAAAACTCCTTAACCTTTCCCACCCTTACTACCCTTCCCCTAACCCTGCCGTACTTTATCTCAAAACCTATTAGTCTATCCGCTTTTCTGACGACTGCGTCTACTTCGTCTTTAGCTTTCAAGTAATAGACGTCAAACAGCCTAGCTAAATGAGTAATTACGACAGCTTCAGCGAGTTTAGTCTCATCGGGCGTTCTGGTCATAGTCCATTTGGAGAAGGCATAGTAGATTGTGGGGTCAATGAGGTAGAACTTCTTCTCCTTCTTAAATAACGACGCCCCGTTGTTAGGGTCAATAGCCTCAACCACTTTTAGCAAAAAGAGCTTTTCCAGTAACTCGACGTAGCTTATCGCAGTCTTCACTGTACCGACACTGAAGTCTTTGGACAGTGTGTGAAAGCTGAAAGTGCTGGAAGATCTATCAATTATGGCTTTAACAGTGGTCTTAAAGAACCTCTCACTCCTCCTCAACTTGTTTATATCGCTCACGATAAAACTTATCATGTCAGAAGTCGTAGTAAGGCTGACACTCCCCGTAGAAAAGAAGTCCTTTAAAGCGTTAGGAAATCCACCAACTACCAAGTAAGTCTCAAACAGTTTACTAAGTTCTGGTAAGTAGGGTACGTATTTGTAGTACTCCTCTATCACATAATCTAAGTCACCTTGGGGAATATCTACTCCAAAGAGTCTAACGTACTCTGAGAAAGGTAGGGGATACATTATCAAGGTCTTTCCCTTACCCCTTCTACCTGGAAAGGTCTCTATTTCCCCCTTGGCCTTCATGGATAGCGACCCCGTGAGTATTAAGACGTCGTTTTTGAAGTCTCCATTGTCAATTCTTGACTTTATTGTCCTATACCACTCCTTGGGGAACGTGACTTCGTCTAGTATTATGTAGGATGTATTTATTCTCTCACGCTCTTTCAACTTCAAGTATGTTGAAATTACGTCGTCAAGCTCCTTGTAGTCTGCCAGTTTATCACAAGAGAAGTAGAAGATTGCTTTCGGACTATCCACAACGTTCAGTAGCTTCTTGATCAAGAGTACGAGTGCAGTGGATTTTCCTACTTGTCTAGGTCCAAACAAGAAGTTTAGGGAGAAGGGCTCCAGGGACAGGTTGAGGTCGACATCCCATTTTACTGGTGAACTTTCATACTTCTTATAGTACTCGTTATGTTTTACCAGTTCTTTAGACATCCACCAAGGGTTAAACTCCTCTATCATTGATGTGTAATCATACTCAACAAGTGTTTAAAAACTCTGTTTACTTTGACTCCACAACCCTTTAAAAAGCTGGGAGGTTAAGCTCCGTGATTAAGGCAAATGTTTTGACGTGTGGACAATAATTTCATTTTCCCCTTTTGGGCAGCGGGATGGTCAGAAGTCATGACCGCGTCTCCAGCCTTATAGCGAAGGCGGTCCCACGGTCATAGTTCATTTCCAGACTGACAAAATCGCATCCGTAGTAAGAAGTTTCAGTGAGAGGATTAAGTCTATATAACTCCATCTAGTGTTTTTGCGTGATGCCAAATGTGGGTATGTATCCCGAAAGGCTTGGATATGGACAGCCTGAGAGGTGCAGGTTCCCCCACTTAGACTGTATCCCGTCTAAGTGGGTCGGGGTTACCCCGCTAATGGGGGGATGAAGGAAAACCCGCTCGACTCCTGTGACTAGGGTTGGGGGTTGATATCAACCTATGCCCTCTTATCAGGAGAATCTAGTTTTAAAGAAATCATTTGCTGCATTAAAAATATTAGACCCGTGTGTCCTGCAACGTTATTCGTAGAGCACTCACTGATTGACCTTGAGGTAAGCCTAAGACCTCTTATGATCTCATTATCCAAATAATATTTAACTTATCCAAGTTAAAATGTCCACAGAGTTCTCCGGTCCACATGACCTATCAAAATAGCCAAACTACGATACCTCATCACCCACTAGAAATATGCTATATAGTTGAGTATTTTTAAGAGAACTCAACAATTTCAAATCAGTAGTGAGGACCTTCCCATTTATCTTATTAGCCAAGGCTACCAGAGAAGCGTCATAGACTGTTATACTATATTTTAACCCCATCTCATATGCTTCGATGATAACTTCCTTACCCTCATGAACTGTAGAATTAGATATTAACTCGTATCCGTTTTTTAGAATCTCCTTTGCTTCCCTTTCGCTTATTTCTCCTCTAGCAACCCTCTTTCTTATGACATTAGTAAACTCATAGTATATGAGGTCCAAAAAGTGGTATTCTTCGCTCTTTTCTATTTGGTCTCTGATGTATTCACTTAACTTTTCAGGTATGTGTAATGCCACTAAAGCAGATGTATCAACGACTGTCCTCATCTCTGTCTTGCCTTACTAACTCATATGAGGGTATAAAATTCCTATCCCTTAACTCTTCCCTAATTGTGTCAGCGTTCTGTAAAAGCCTCTTCATCTTCTCCTTCCTCACTACTTGTTCTAAGTATTGCCTCACCAGCTCAGAGTAGTTTATGTTCAGCTCCTCCAGGTCCTCCTTAAGCTTCCTACTAACCCTTATTGATATTACTTCACTCATAAGGTTTACTTGACTGCAAACATAAAAGGTTTACACTCAACGTCTTTGAAGCATTTGTGACTTTAAAGAGTAAGGGAAACCTCTAAGGGCGAGAGGAAATAAGTTCATTTTCGGTATTTTCTTTTAAGCTTCTCATCAAAAGTGAATACTTTTAAATTCAGCCTCTTGGTGTTGAAATTTTCATGAAACCGTTGAAGTTATCATACCTTCTAGGATTGTTGTTTACCAACTGACCTCCTTACCGCCATTGCGCGGGTTCCCCTCATGGGTTCGGAGTTACATATCTCATGTGGAGGACAGTCGAGAGGGAAGAGACCCCCCATACAAGTCCATGACCGCGATTACGTCACGGTTCTCATAACCGCATGAATAACGAAAATATCTATGTCCTACTTCCTCCATTTCTTTACTATATTTTGGGCATGAAGTGGAGGAGTAGTGTGGGTCGACGTAGATTACCTTTAGCCTGTGTTTCTTAGCCTCCCATCCAATCCAGTACTGGAGCCTACGGTACTGCATGAAGTAGAGCCTATCCCTGAACTGTGTTGGCAGCTCCTTCACCCTCTTGATGAGGTTGTTTAAGTCCTCTAAGAAGATGTCTGAGGCGTCAAAGGACTTAGCTGTGACTACAACCCACTTCCTGACTTTTCTTGATGAGTCCTCCAGATGTTCCTAGCCTTCTTATGGTACGACTTTATCCTGTTAAGAATCCTCTCATTCTCTTTCACCTCTTCTCGTCCTCCTTCTGTAGGTCCTCGGCCAGTGACTTGTAGTAGTGAGCGTGATCTTGTCGGATTGGTACCCTGAAGTACCTATCGTCTTTACCTACGACGACCTCAGCCATGTTAGCGTCTACGGCGACACCGTCCTTAGCCTCTGGTTTCTTCCAGCTCTTTTGGAGAGTGACCTTTAGAAATCTCTTGCCGTCCTTTAGCAACAACCTAGCCTCTCTCTCCCCAGTCCTTATAGAGTGACAGACTCCTTGGATAACCTAGTATATGTTTATATAACCTTTTCTTTTCTAAAAAGTGATTTAAAAAATAAGTGGTCAATTCTAGCAAATTACCTAGAAGTATTAATAAAAAGAACGGTGAATCTCGCAATTTATGCGGGGAAGAGGCCAGAATACGTTTCTGCAGTTGTCTTCAGAAAACGTTTTTACATTAAATTCTCCAAAAGTTTTCATGAACTCTGAAGTCTATAAGATATCCTTCTCAGCATTCTTTGCGGATCTAGGATACCAGGCTGTTGTAGCCTCGTTTCCTATCATTTTGGTATTCCAGTTTCACTTGCCAATATACATTTACGGTATAGTGGAGAGCTTTTCATATGGTGTGGGACTGATATTCTCCTTTCTTGGGGGATACTTGTCTGACAAGTACGGAAGTAAGAGAATAGCCATATTCGGGAACCTCCTAGTTACACTTCTGTCATTTACTGGGTTAGCCCAGAACAGCTTAGAGGCTATAGGTTTCTTCCTATCAGGATGGTTCATGAGGAACTTCCGCAGTCCAGCCAGGAGAACGATGCTGGTCCAAGTTACGCAGGAGGGAGAGAGGGGCAGAGCCTTTGCCACCCTTCATTCCTTGGACTTCCTAGGAGGCCTCATAGCTGTAGTTTACCTCTCAACATCCCTCTATCTTCACTTACCCTTCTATTTGATCTTACCTATGACTGCAATCCCAATACTCATTAGCTCTCTCTTCCTCTTCCTGACGAAAGTAGGGGACAAGACCTCAGGGAGTAAGCCTAAAACTAGGGTCATTGGAAGCGTTGCCTTAGCTTCAATGCTTTTCGGAATTAGTACCTACAGTCCAGGTTTTCCCATCATAACTGTTACGCAGTCCACTGCCCAAACCTACTTGGGTACCCTAACGTACGGTTTCTACTTGGGGGCTTCCTCAGGCTTCGCCATGCTTCTGTCTAGACTAAACGTTAAGGACAATGTAGGGCTTATCTCCGGTTACCTGGTTACGGCAGTTGCCAGTGCAGGTTTCATCCCACTCTTCTCCTTTAGGGAAGTTGGTCTCTACCCTCTTGTGGTAATGCTTGGGATAGGGAGTGCCTTCGCTGAGACCTTTGAACCTAACATGATTTCCAAAGTATCTGGAGGTAAAGTAGGTACTGGTATGGGTGTTCTCTCCCTGTCGAGGGGCGTTGGATACTTCATCGGAAATACGGTGATGGGAGTACTATATACCTTTAGTTACGCTTACGCTTATGGTTTCGCATCCCTCGTAGCTTTAACTTCAGCTCTGATAATATACTTCATGGTGAGAGGATGACGTTAGTAGAGGAGGTTAAGGGGTTAATAAGGGTTGACAAACCTTTACAAGCCTTGATGATGATTAAGCAGTACGTGGAGGACAACCCCGTAGAGAACCCATCAAAGGAGTGCGAGGAGATATTAAGGGCAGTGAAGGTGATGCCTTGGCTAAATGACGAGTCGTGGAGGTTCTTCGCTCCAAGCCTACCTGAGGAAGAAATAGAAATGCTCGCCTTGAGGATACAAGACTGCGTGAGGTCTTATTCGAGAAATTGACCTTCTCCTATTGCTGACCCTCTCCCTGCCTAAGGTTGGGGGTTGATTTCTTTCGCTGACTTCCTCCCCGCGCTAAGAGGCGAAGCTTTCCGTACTTTGTAAATCTCATCGACTAAGGTTAGGTGTCTCTAGATCGTCTGGTCTCCTCGCAGACCTTATTCACCAAATGTGAACCGGGAGAAAACAAAGTTGATGATAAAAAGATATATCTTTAAGTTTATATCCTCCCATTCCAAAATTTATATATGGATTCAAGGGGTCGTGAGGTACTGCTTCTTCTCGTATGGGGAGACCTACTGATAAACTACGTTGAGACCATGGTTGTCCCAGCCATACCTACCATTCAGAACGACTTCTCAATCAGCTCAACTCTAGCTTCCTGGATAACCTCGGCCTTCATAATAGTCGGCGCAGTCGTTTCGCCCATTTTCGGAAAGCTCGCTGACCTCTATGGTAGAAAGAAAATGTACTTGATATCTTTAGGCTCCTACTTGATAGCTGTGGGATTGGCTGGTTTCTCTCCGACCATTTACACCCTCATTGGGGCTAGGGCTATCCAGGGGTTAGGGTACGGAATATTTCCCGTGGGTCTAGCAATTATAACTGACGTGCTCCCTCCAGAGGACGTAGCTACTGCTCAAGGGCTCCTCTCAGGTTCAGTTGGAATAGGAACGGCACTAGGTTTGATCGTGGGAGCGTACATTGATCAGAACTTAGGCTGGCAGTACGCGTTCCACACGGCGTTCTTTCTATCTCTGGCTTTCTTTGTAGTAATACTGCTCGGGCTAAAGGATACGGGAACTAGAGTGAAACAGAGCATTGATTACGTGGGGGCGACGCTGATAACCCTAGGTATGGTCCTCATCCTAGTCTACATAACTGAAGGTCCTTCCTTAGGCTGGCTAAACTATGAGAACCTGACAATGCTTACCCTTGGTCTGCTTCTGGTCTTGGCGTTCATTCCAGTAGAGCTGAGGGTAAGAGACCCATTAGTTGACATGAGGCTGATGAGGATAAGGAATGTAATGGTCTCCAACTTAGTGGGCATAGTTAGTAGTATCGCTCTAATGATTATGTACTTCGGGATCATATACTACGCTCAGCTCCCTCCACCCTTTGGGTTGGGCCTGGACATATTTTCTGCAGGGCTAACCCTAGCCCCTGCCACTGTGGTGATGTTGATAGTTGGACCCATAGTTGGAAAATTGACGGGGGACATAGGTCCTAAACCCCTCCTGTTAGTGGGCTCAGTGATCTCAGTCATGGGCTTTCTCCTGCTCATCTCCAATAGGTCTTCGTCCCAAGCCTTGGTTGAGGACGTGATAGTCGCAGGGACAGGGATGATCTCAATAATCATTCCGTTGATAAACATGATAGCCGTATCCCTACCTGAAACTGCCAGGGGAATCGGGTTAGGCGTAAATACTCTCCTCAGAAATCTTGGAGCTTCAATAGGGCCTGTTCTGGCAACCTCCATAATGACTTCCTACAAGGACCCATACGTGTTCATGCTTAACGGAAAAATTTTGAGCATTTCGTTCTACCCGAGCAGAACTGCTTTCGACGTGATGTTTGAGGTCGCCATATTGGTAATAGTCGTCAATCTAGGGATATCTCTAGCAACTAAAAACTATAGGCTTAGGGAGAAGAGAGGAAAGATCGAGGCGGACGTCAGGAGCAGGTGAGTTAGCTAAAGGGCTAAATGGAATTCCCTGAGGTGCAGTCTCAGGGGCCCTTGACCTTCGCACATTAATTAACGGAGTATGCCCAGAGAGGGTTTTGGGTTTCATCGGATCTCATACTTGATATCAATCCTCAACCCTTAGGCTTCACGGGAGTCGGGCGGGTCTTCCTTCAACCTCCTCCGCCCCAAGGGGTAACCCCGACCCATCTAGATGGGGTACCGTCAAAGTGGGGGAACCCGCACATCTTGGGCTATCCATGAACATGCCTTTCGGGATACATACCCACATCCGGTATTATGCAAAAACATTAGATGGAGTTATATAAACTTCATACTCTCACTGAAACTGCTTACTACGGCTACGCCTCGTTAGACTCTAGTCCACCTCAGTACTGAACTTCATTGCCAGTAAAGCTAAAGAGGCAACTCCTATCTTCAGAGCGTCCTCGTCCACAGTGAATTTTGAACTGTGGTTTGGGTAAACTATGCCCTTGCTCTCATTTTTAGTGCCTAGGAAGATGAAACTGCCCTTAGCCAGTTGAAGGAACCTAGAGAAGTCCTCTCCACCCATCACAGGTTGAGTCTCCTTCACATCTACTCCAGGTAATTCCCTGAGGATCTCCATAGCCCTTTTAGTGGTTTCATGGTCGTTGACTGTAACGGGATAGGCGTTCTCTTTGAAGGAGACTATACATTCTGCGTTGTACGCCTCACATATAGCCTTGACCAAGGTCTTAAAAGAGTCTAAGGCCTTCCTCCTCACCTCCTCGTTAAGGGTTCTAATGGTACCTTCCATAACTGCCCTGTCTGGTATAATGTTATCCTTAGTACCCGAGTGTATGCTTGTTACCGAGAGGACAAAGGGTTCCAGTGGGTCAATTAGCCTAGACCTGATGGATTGCAAGGAATTTACTATCAAAGCTGAGATGTAGACCGGATCGACCGTCTCATGTGGGGCAGACCCGTGACCTCCTCTCCCCACTACGTCCACCCTGAACGAATCGGGTGATGCCATAAGTGGACCTCCTCTAGTGGCTAACGTTCCTGTGGGATACCTGGACATGACGTGAAGGCCAAAGACGTAATCCACACCTTTCATCACTCCGTGCTCTATCATGGGTAGAGCGCCTCCTCTACCTCCATCCTCCTCGGCAGGTTGGAAGATTAGCCTCACCTCACCTATCTGATCCAGATGTCTCATCAGGACGGTAGCGGCCCCAAGCAACATGGCAGTGTGAGCGTCATGCCCACACGCATGCATTACACCGGGCTTAGAGGAGGAAAAGGGTAAGCCGGTCTCTTCGTTCACTGGAAGAGCGTCCATATCTGCCCTCAACGCTACGGTCTTGCCACTCCTCTTTCCCCTAATTACTCCCAGGACTGCAGTAGGTAAACCCACCCCTTCATAAACTTCCACTCCCAAGTCCCTAAGGTATTGGGCCACTAGTTTAGCAGTTTCATATTCCTGATAGGAAAGTTCTGGATTTCTGTGGATTTGCCTCCTGAGCTCTATTACTTTCCTTTCCACTTGTCGCGCATCTTCCAGCATTTGTGACATGAAAATAAGTTGTTCGTTGGAGATTAAATACTCAGGGGAGGGAAAGAAGTCCTATACCTCAGCGTCGGTTAAGCCTTTTCTCTAGTTAATATTTCTTCCAGTCTTCCTGTGTCCCTCAAGTAACTTAGCAAGTATGGAGTGTCTAAAACCTTCTCCTTAGTTAAATATTCCAAAAGGAGACCTTTTGGCTTCTGCCTTACACCTTTAACTCTCATCACCTCTCTCTCAGTCACTATCACGTCCAAAGGGACGTCAAAGGGCTCCCATGGAATTTGATCTAGAACCTGAAGTGAATGAACAGTTGTGACCACTGGGACCTTTTCGCTCACCTTCCCTTGTTCTCTTAGGATTGCGTACTCTAACTCGCTGTACCCCTCTCCTTTCCCCACCCTGTTTCCGTCCCCGGAGACAGCTACTGATCCTACTATTATTAGGTCAACGTCTGGTATTTCTCTCAGGGGTATCCTGTCCCCAAACCTAGAAAAGTTGGATATCCTGGAGGCTTCCCTTGGATTTTCCCATGCCCTTTCGGAGAATAGGAAGAACTCCCCTTTCAACCTTGGTGTGGGGACTAGGAGAAGCTTCCTCCGCCTTAGAACCCTTTCCCTTACCGGTGCTTGGGGCGAGTCTGGGTTAGACTTTATCACCTTTGCCCCCTTAAACTCTGGAGTATTGATCAAGAGCTCGGCTGCCGTGGAGCTCCCCTTAAAGTTAGGGATCCTACCCCATACTGGTAATGGGAAAGAGGCGACTCCCTTTTCCTCGAGCAGCCTCCATACGGTCTCCCTAATTTTTTGCTTTCTGTCCCTTTCCGACACGGTTCATCCTAGCCTTTAAGCTCATTGCTTCATATATGAGATTTGATGCCAACATTGACGTGATCTCGCTTACATCATAGGGTGGAGAGACTTCAACCACATCAAATCCCACAAGGTTAACCTCCAAGCTCCTGATAATTTCCAGCGCTTCAAAGGATGTCAATCCACCTACCTCCGGAGTCCCAGTTCCTGGGGCATAAGCTGGATCAACCACGTCGATGTCAAAGGAGATGTAGGTGGGGCCCTGAAGCCCTTGAATGGCTTGTAGAACCCTTTCCCTACTTAGCTTTACGTCCCTTACGTTAAAGGAAGATACCCCTAGCCTTTTAGAGTCCTCCACGTCCTCGTGGGAGAACAGTGAACCTCTTATCCCAACTTGAATCACGTTCTTAAGGAGGCCCTCCTCCAGGGCCCTCCTCAGCCAAGTTCCGTGGTCGTATTTCTTGCCCCAGTGAGAGTCCCAAAAGTCATAGTGCGAATCGAAGTGGATTAGGTTAACCTTTCCGTGGACTCTGTTGACTGCCCTCAATATGGGCAACGTTACTGAGTGGTCTCCTCCTGCTAGGAAGAGGGTGGATTTCTCCATCTTTTTTGACAGCACTTCTTCTATCCTACTCATGGTGTCCTCTATGTGTCCTGGTACAACGTCAACGTCTCCCCCATCACACGCGTTCAGCTCCTCGAAGGGGTAGACTTCTTGAAACGGGTTGTAAGGTCTCAGGAGCCTGGAGCCATCCCTTATCCCCATGGGGCCGAACCTAGCACCGGGTCTGTAGGTGGTAGCATCGTCAAAGGGTATCCCCATGAATGTCGCCTCCTCCCTCTCATCGTTACACATGGGTAGTCTGGCGTAAGTTGAAATCTGGGCGAACCTAGGTGATTTAAGGGCGTCTATTTGCCTCATGGGATAAGATAGGTCTCAAGGTAAATAAATTAGTAATTACGGAATTGGAGACGGGTTCTAAAAAAGGTTTAAACATGATTAGCCTTGTACGTCTTGGGATACACGCGCTTACTCAGCTTTAAAAAAGCGCACAAAAATATCTAGGACTTGAACGAGAAAGCTTGACTGCAAATCTATTCATTGACTACCTGGAACACCCTGTGAGTAGGCCTGCCCTCTATAATGGTCTTCCCGTAGGAAGTGGTGTCTCTATACGCTTGGCTAACTATGAACTTCCTGAACGAGTCCATGTCCTCCCATTCACTATATATGAGATACTCTTGGGGGTCTGTCACACTCCTGTAAAGCTTGGCGTCTTTGAAACCCTTGTAGTTCCGTTTGAGATGGTCTAAGACCCCTGAGAAGGTGTCCTCAAATTCCTTTTCGTGACCTTTCTTAACCCTGTAATAAAACCCGACGTTGATCATTTAAACTACCCTCACGTACATATTAAAAAAACTTACTCTTCCTTTTCTTGAGGTTTTTTGTATACCACGTAGTGGTACAGGGATATGGCTTCTCCCAACATGAGAAATACTAGACCTAGGTCTACGCCGAATAGATTAGATGCGTACCCGGTAGGAGGGATAGTCCACATTTGAGCCACTATGACGACAACTAGGATGAAAATTACGCTCATTAACACCTCAGCTAACTTCTTTTTGGTCTCGTTAGAGGTCGGTGTTTCAGTCGTTTTCACTTCTGGGACTGCGTTATTCGGAACTTTGCTTGGAACCCCCAACACCACTTTACTCATAGCTTTTGCCCCTAAAAAGAATAGAGATCCGAAAAATATTGCTATACCTAGGGTAAAGAAACTGGTGTACTGGATCGCCTCAACTACTGACCCAGCAAACAACATGGCTATCACAACGAATATTATTGAAGTTAGTGGAGAAGCACCCCTAACGTTCCTCACGTCAGGACTAGGCTTTATGAAGGTGAGACCCAAGGCTACGATTATCGCTGGTATCAAGTAGGCTACGACCTGCTCCTTGACGCTCACCTCAACGCCTGGGGCTAGGTCCCCCCATAAGCTGGTCTGTATCAGGTAGGTCATCATTAATATTCCTATTCCAGTGAAGACCTTTCTCCTCAGTGGGTGGAGCTCTTCACTCCTATCAAGGAACGGCAATATGATGAGGTAGACTAGCGGAATAATCACACCGATCAAGAGGAACACCACCACGTCGCTAGTGAAGTCGGCTATTTTGTAAAGGAATAGGAAGAACCACGGAGGATATGTAGTAATGTGGGCTGCTGCAGGGCTGTTGGGTGGGGGTGCAGGTTTCGGATTCATAAATGGGTTGAAATACTGGGGTAACCCATTGAGGTAAGCCAGTGCGTTTGGGATGGCCAGAATGAACCCCCACGTCATGAATATGAGGGAGCTCATGTAGACGAAATTTCTGGGCCACCAGGGATTAAATTTAGACCACTCTTCCTTGGTGTAGACAGCGGGGGCCTTGGGTTTGACCTTTCTAGAGGGCATCATGCCGTAGGACTCTGCCAGGAAGAAGTGAAATACGAAAAGCAAACCTATTAGGGCAACTAGTATTATGTGTAACGCCAGGACCCTGGTGTAGTCCCCAGTGTCATAGTTCCCGAATATGATCGGTATTAGAAAGGAGAGCTGTGGAATGGAAGTTATGATCCCAGCACCCACATCCACTGCGCTAACTGCTAGGGCGTCACCTATAAGGCTATAGCCCAGGAACGAGGCACCCAACGTCAGGACTAGCATGAGCACTCCCAAAATCCACAAAAGTTCCCTCGGTTTCTTGTAGGCTCCTGCGAAATAATTCCTAAACATGTGGACATAGGCCAATATGATCATTGCGTACGAACCGTAAAGGTGGCTATATAGTACCACGGAACCATAGGGTACTTGGTTAATGATTGTCTCCGTAGATTGATAACCAGCTGCCGCATTGTAATACAAGAGTAGAATAAGTCCTGAGATTACCGTATATATGAAGGAAGCTGCCACCAATGCACCGAGCCACTCGTTTACATGGTACATATAGTCGGGTGTTTTAAAGAACGGTAGATCATTTAGGCCCAACCTCTCCGAAAACCAGTCCGAAACCCTCTTATAGAGACTCATATTTTTTCACTCTCCTCTTGGGAATTAAACATGATACATTGGACTCATGAACCTGAGAACGGGTTGGTGTTTGCCTGGACCTGAGTCTTATCTCCTACAACACTACCGTACTGGGAAGTGTCTAAATCAGCCGATGGGTTCTGCGAAGGGACTCCGTCTGAACCCTCAGGGTACGTCGCCACGCCTAATGCACCTATTGCGTATAGATAATCCGTCGAACTGTCATACTCCAAGAGCACAGTTGGTAGAGGTCTTACGGTGGGTCCAGTTAGCACAGCTCCTCCCTTGTATGGGTCGTAGGTTGAACCGTGGCAGTCACAGTGAATTAGAGCAGGGATATTCGCCTGTTTGGCAGCTAGCAGAGCCTGGGCAGTCAAAGTGTCTGGCTCTGGGGCAGTTAATTGAGACGGTCCCACATAGTTGGGAGGGTAGAAGTGAATGTACGGTGGTGTGCATCCCAGATGTTGACAGATGGCAGAGTAGGACACGATAGAATTGTTTGGCCCTACTCCTCCTGGAAACTTGTAGCTTTTACCAGTTTGTGGGACTACGACCTCAACTCCAGGTACCGAAACTGGATTCCCATTTTTGTCCCCGAGGTTCAAAAGGAAGTTGGGCTCTCCAGTGAGAGGGTACTCATATAAGGTGATTATTGGACTATTTACGGGTATGCTAGATGCCTTCAAGGGATTTCCAGAAGAGTCTAGAAGTAGGGACTTAGGGAATCCTGAAGCCTGTTGGACAGGTGGGACTAAGACCCTCAAACCTGGAACTATACCCACCACTGTGGCAGCTGCTACGCCTATGACCAAACCCTTGAGAAAGTTCCTCCTCCCCTCGTCCACTCCTCCAACGTTCTTACCGACATAATTGAACAAGTAGTCCTCTCCCTTCTCAACAAATTCCCTTCCATCGAACCTGGTCCTAGGGTTTCTCATGGTCTTTAATAGCTTCTGTATAAAGTAGACATCGGAAGTTTTTAGGATACCCTTCTCCCCATTACCTAGTCTAATTTTAAGGGGCATTACTTCTCACATCGTTATATTAACCTTACAAACAAATTAAGATTTAGTCGTTAGACTCATGGTCTCAAGATGCGGAACAAAATCCGGACTCAATATTAGACCCTTGATGAAAGACCTGATTTTTATTACCCTTCAATGGATTTGTCTTAGTTAACATGTTAAAAAACATGTGTAAAACGGGTAACCTGGAGCACTAAACATTCCGCTAGAGTTCATACCAAAATAATGAAAGTCTGCAGTTAATCCAGATCCCAAGGACTTTATCTCTTCCCTAGGTTATAACAGGTTGAGAATCGCGTCCTTTCATGCAAACTAGGGACTCAAATACTGGAAATTTGAAGAAACGATGAAGAAGGAAGCTGCACTCAGACATTGTTCTGTCTTGGTTTGATTAGATCCATGATCCGTCTAAGGTTCCCTTTCTTAGCACCTATATTAATTAGAATAACTCCAGCAATTGGATAAACTAGGTAGAGGATTAGGTGATACCCATTAACCCCAAGGAAGGTAGTGGTCACCACCATGAAATAACCTAGAGCTGCGTAAGGGTTCCTGCTTAGGGCTAGTGTTGCAACTAGGTACATTGAGATCGCCAGGGACACTATAAACAATGGAAGTGAGTATGGACTCGACAACACTATTCCGAAAACGGATGGCATCACCATGTTCATGATTATCTCCATGAACCTATTACTGGAAACTAGAAAATAGATGGGAAGAAAGGAGAACAAGGCTGGCACAGCTGCCACGTAGGAAATGAGAGCCCTTCTAGCACTCGTCATTCTTAGGCTCCACACCACAGTAAACGCAAGGAGCCCTGCTAAGGACGCTTCAAAAAGAATGAGGTAATTAATGAAAAGTTCCACGTGTACAATGTCGACTGCCAGCCCAGCAAAGAGTAACAACACTACCATGAAAATAGTTGGAACGTTTAGCACTGAAAGGATGGAGCTCTTGAGTAGACTTTCTATAATGCCAGAAATGCCTATAATAGCGA
The DNA here is from genome assembly GCF_013343295.1 of Metallosphaera tengchongensis. NCBI lineage: Archaea > Thermoproteati > Thermoproteota > Thermoprotei > Sulfolobales > Sulfolobaceae > Metallosphaera > Metallosphaera tengchongensis. Next base: position 1,449,724 of record NZ_CP049074.1, read on the forward strand.
TAGCTACCTCAAATGAGATCCACCATGGGGACGTAAAGTAATTATTGATAAACGTGAAAGAAGGTGATATTAATAAAAGTATACCCAACGGTAACAGCGCTTTTGCTTTATCCCAAGACAAGACCAAGAACGCACTCAAGGAGAGGTAACTCATATATAGTCCAATTTGACCTACTCTGGTCAGCGAACCTTGGAAAGGAACGTGTACGGGTAAGTACGAAATTGAGAAAATAAATTGCAGAATAAACTGGAAAATAGAACCTATGCCTAAAAAAATTAAAGATAGCTTGATTGCCTCATCCCTTAATTCGCTCATCTCCTAAACACCACGTACAGAGCAATCAGGGCTATTATTGCAACTATTGCTCCCACAACAGTCACGTCTAGAGTAACGTTTCCAACGCTGGAGGTAGTGGTACTGGTAGTGTTGCTCGTGGTTGTAGTTGTGGTCGTGGTTGTAGTAGTTGTAGTTGTTGTAGTTGAAGGAGCTGAGTTAGATATTGTGAACTGCAGGAACCCAGAAGTTATAGACTTGTCAAATAGAGTCTCGCCAAGTTTCCCTTGCCAGACCGCAAAGGCTACGTAATAGGTATTTCCGACTGTGAAGTTTGGCATATAGTTGGAGTAGGATTGCGGTACCGCCATTGGTCTTACGTATTCCACTGTCCAATAACCGTTGGAATAGGTAGCTCCTGTCTTCACAAAGAATAGAGATCCGTTGAGGCCTGCGGATGCTACGGGCGCGTACCATATCCCAGAAGTGTCGACTTCGTACATATTGGTGTTGTTAGTGTATAGAGGCACTGCAAACCCTGAGTTTCCCGGATCAGTATAGCTTAGACCTGTGAGCGACTCGTTGTTCCACAGGTTAGCTGCGAAGGCTGGGTCATACGTTTTATTGTTCCACGTAGCTCCAGAGACCCACATCCATATGTTTGCAGCACCTCCCTGCTGTTGTAAGGATCCTCCAGCGTCCTTAAGTGTGAATCCATCGAACTCCTGACCTGGTACTTTACCACCTATATTCATACAGTCACTTGTGGGAGGGATCACGGTACCCATGTACCACATTATGGCGGCCCTATCTGGATAGTACCACGTAGTGTTAGTGTAATAACCGTAGAACATTCCGTTGTTATAGAGTAGGTCCTCCATGGGTCTGAGGGAGTGGTACAATATTATGGTTCCATTTGATAAGACCTCGATCTGTGTTCCGTTGGGTGTAGGTAACGTTATTCCTGAGTAATTCAGGACAAGTCTACCTTGCTCTTGTTTCCCGTTTACGATAGCGTAATAACTTTTTGCTGTATTATTTATGTAGTATGTCGTACCTGGAGTGAGCATTATTTGCCTAAATAGACCTGGTCCACTCGCTGGCGGATAAATAGCTCCAGCTGCCGCAGACCAAGCCCCGAACGCAGGGTCGGGAGCATACCAGCTCATCAATACCATGAGATCAGAGCCGTTCCACGCTGTCTTGACCAGTACGTAGTGGGTTATACCAGAGGTAGGTGCTTGAGGTATATTGGCGGTAAGGGAGATGTTGTCCCAGGGAATTTTTTGCCAGAAGCTTTCCGTTCCTGGCGCATTCAGGTCAGCTGAGCCTACTACCTTGTACGCCACTATTTGGGGGGTAGTCTGAGCCATAGGAACGTCCACAAAACCCATTATAATGGAGGCGATAAGTAGTCCAATTCCCAGAATTACAAGTAGTCTCTTATCCTTTAATCTTTGAGCCAACTCCTTATCACAAGAGAGATATAGACTACAGGAAAATAAAAGGTTAAAAAGTTGGACTAATTTTCAATCTATTTTATGATTTTAAGAACTCGTAAGTATGACCTTAGATGTTTCATTTTGACACCTCTAAAAAGCGGAAAGTCGAGATTTAACTTCTGAAAAGGATTTTTATTTAAAAAGTGACAAGTTTAATGTTACCGGAGCGACATTTCTAAATCTGTTTAATAACCAGAATCCCGAAATTCTCGTTTCCGCTACAAGGACTAAGGTATATAAAAAGAGAAATTCGGAACTAAATTCAGCTTGTAGCTGGAAGAACTTAGGTTAAGGTTCCATTGGATTTTATGTTGACATCAATGCTGACCTCCACCCCGCCCTAAAGGGCAAGGCTTTCTTCACTTTGTAGCGTAAAAATGATCTAGTTAATCTACCTTGTTAATTACTATTTTTGACAAGAGATGCAGGAATATATGACGTCGTTAGCTTCATCGTCTCTATCCTTCCTTCTCCCACTGTCTAATGGGAGCTTACTTACTTTAAGGTAAGGCGTCCTTTCCACTAGGACTTTTCTAAGGGACGACATAATGTCCTTCCACGCTTCCCTGGGGTTGTCCTTATACAGTTTAAAATTAAGCTCCTTAGCCACTGTTTTAAGATAGTTTACACAAGTCATCCTTATTGGGCATGACTTACAGGTGAAGTCGTCACTCTCTAGGTCCATGACAATTAGCTCTCTATTATCAGTAACATATAATATTTTATTCTCTAGTTCAAGTTTTTCTCCACTAGGGGAAAAAGATAAGGCTGCCTTAAATGCAATCCCGTTATCTATTACCAGCCCCATATCCCTTATCCTATCCAGCATAAGGTAGAAGTAGCTCTTACTCATTTCTACACGTTCGTGGGTTGAGAGAACCCTGATAAACTTGTCGCTCCTTATTTTTTCAAAGTTTTCTTTACGTAATAAAACTACATTTCTTTCTATAATAGGACGCTCAATTTTAGAAATATTAAAGTAACACATGATCTCAATACTCTAAAATGTTATTTAAAGGAAAAAAACCTTTCATTGGAATAAGTAAAACGTATTTGAAAAACTTGATTAACCAAGTTAAGTTATAGTTAAACGTCAAGGCGGAAGGTGGGGAGACACATCGGACTAGATACGCCAACTTTTGCATCTCGGACTGCTGAGCTTGAGTTAGCTTTATCGAGGGTTAATTTGTCCTTTAAAGCGCTAAATATTTAGGGTCTACCAATTTATTATGAAGCCTGCTTCTTGACTTATGCTACTGGTTCCTTATACAATCTTCATGGTATTAGAACACTTTGCAATAGGTTATAGATCGTTGACTAAATACAAAACAGTTGACAGGAAGATGGGTGTACCTCTAGCAGTTGCTGAAATCTTGTATTACTCTCTCCTCACTCTCAGTTTAGGAAACCTAGCGTTGATGATACCAACTTACCTCTTTCTTATCACTCATGCGGTAGGTGGCGCATTCTACATTTTCAACGGAAGGCTCACATTCAGTAAGGAGTTCTTTCAATATTATTCCATTTATGAATTCATAGAGCTATTATTTTTGGTGACCATACTTTTAGCTGAACTTTGGTTCGGATTGCCCTGAACTGACCACCCAAAGGGCGAGACTTGTTGTTCTTTTTGTCCCATATCAAGGGTCTAAAATTTGGTCTCAGACCTTTCCCAATCCTCTAGGGCAAGGTTCCTATGAGGTCAGGAGGTTATTCTATCTGCATAGGATGCATCAAGGACTTGAAATCCATCTATCTAGTCCTCATCTCCTTAGTCCTCGAGATAGAAAAGTGATAGTCTTTATAGAGTATAAAGAAAACACTACAATTTTTCAGCTTACGATCTTCGATAGTTCCTCCCACATCTCATCCACATCGTTCTGTATCCTTTTCACGTCTTCATCGCTGAGGTTAGCAAATCTCCCTTGCAACTTCAGATATTCCACCACTGGTTTTCTATTAGCTTTGTCCAGTAGGGTCTTGCTAACGCTCGTTAACCTTAACTTTCCGTCCTCTATTTCGTATAACGGCCATATTCCAGTCTCCACTGCAAGTTTCGCTACTTGAACCGTTAAACTGGAGTCGAACTTCCATCCAGGCGGGCATGGAGACAACAGGTGGATGTACCTGAAACCTGTGATGTCCTTTGCCTTCCTTATCTTAGCTTGATAGTCAAAAAGGTAAGCAATGGACGCTGTAGCCACATAAGGTACACCGTGCTGAGCCACTAGTTGCGGCAGAGGTTTCTTTCTCTCCCTCTTTCCGGAGGGGGTAGTCGTGGTCCATGCCCCATAGGGGGTTAACCCGGACCTTTGAACCCCAGTATTCATGTACGCTTCGTTATCGTAACAAACGTAAATGATATCCTCGTTTCTCTCAGCTGCACCGCTGAGCGAGGCGAAGCCTATATCCCCTGTTCCTCCATCTCCGGCCCAAACTACAACTGTGGCCTTTTCTCCTCTTGCATCTAAAGCGCTCTTCACACCTGAAGCTATAGCTGCCGAAGCAGCAAAGGCACTGTGGATCACTGGAACCTTCGAAGGCATTCCCTTGGAGTCCCCCATGATTACTGTGGTACACGATGCTGGGACTACGAGGACGGTATTCTTTCCGGTAACCTCCAGGAGAGCGTCCAATTCCCTAGGTATTGGGCATCCGGGACACGCTGCGTTTCCTCTCATGAGCATCATAACAACCACCTCTCTTCTTCCAACTTTCCCTGACTCAGGTCCTCCAACACTTTCTGTATGTGCATGGGTCTAACGTCCTTTCCTCCTAGACCGCCTATGACGTTATGTATTGGAACATCAAGACCGTAGGATGACGACTTCACCTCTATTCCTAACACTCCGCCTGAGCCGAAGGAAACTGCCCTGTCCATAACTACCACCCCCCTTACCCTCCTAACATACTCCCTCACCTTCTCCTTGGGAAAGGGACGGAAAACCCTTATCTTTAAAAGACCTGCCCTTAATCCCTTGTCTCTCTCCCTCTGGGCTGCCACCCTTGCGTCCCCAGACCAAGCCCCCATGGAGATAACCAAGTAGTCTGCGTCCTCGCACATGTAACACTCCACTAAACCGTATTCCCTCCCTGTGATATTTTCGTAGTCCTTTCCTATATCCTCTATAACCCTCTTTGCTCTCTCCATGCTCCTCTGTGCCTCGTATCTGTAGAACATGTAGTCCTCAGGTGTGGCTACTGAACCCACCCCTACCGGATCGTCGAAATCAACCAGGTTGAATCTCCTTTCTGGGAGGAATTGATCCACCACCTCGTCAGGGAGCACCTCGACCCTCTCCATGGTGTGGGTGAGTATGAACCCGTCGAAGCCCATCATCACTGGAAGTGTGACGTTTTCATGCTCGGATATCCTGAACGCCATTAACGTCAAATCATAGGCCTCCTGAACATTCTCAGCGCTCATTTGTACCCAAATGGAGTCCCTTTTCCCCATAATGTCCTGGTGGTCATCTAAGATGGACCAAGGGGACGCAATTGCCCTAGTAGCTACTGCAGCCACCATGGGAACCCTTTGTCCTCCAGCCCAGTAAATCATCTCAGTCATGTAAAGAAGTCCCTGGGACGCGGTCGCTGTGAAGACTCTGGCTCCACTCAAAGCTGCCCCGTACACTGAGGCCAAGGCCGAGTGTTCGCTCTCAACCCTGATGAGCCTAGCCTTAAGCTGGCCTTTGTCTATGTACTCAGATAATTTCTCCAACATGGTAGTCTGCGGTGTAATGGGATAAACAGCCAGCACCTGCGGTTTAGCCTGCCTCACAGCGTAAGCTACCGCGTGGTTTCCAACCATACCTGTTACAATGCTCCTCTTATACGTTGTCTGCATTTCACTTCACCTCCTTGATCATCTCAATTGCAGCAGTTGGGCAGACCTGGGCACATACGCCACAACCTTTACAGTAATTGTAATCTATGGAAGGGTACAGGTTCTTTTCAAGGTCTATACTATTTTCTACGCAGTAAAAGAAGCATAGTCTACACCTAGTGCACCTGTCGTAGTGAATTACCGGTCTCAAGACCCTCCACGTTCCGGTTAAACCCGCGGAACCTATGGTTGGTCTAGCTATGGGAATTCCAGGCTGTACTTTAATCAAGTTCCCTCACCTCCCTCTTTCCGAGTGCCATTGCCTTGGCGTTGAGTTCACCAATCCTTCCTTTAAACTCCTCTTCGACGACAGTCTCAAGAGTTTCCAGTTTAGCAACCCCCAGAACTCTGTCCAGAGCCCCCAACATAGCTGTGTTGACGACGCTCCACCCAGCCATTACCAGCCCTAGGGATATGGCTATCCTCGTGGCGTCAACGTAATACGTTCTTTTCCAAAGTTTCTTGGGGTTGCCTGAATTGAGGATCAGAATACCGTTATCTTTTATTCCCTCCAGCGGATTAATTACGTCTATCAACGTGGTGTCAAAGACTACGACAACGTCTGGATTGTAGACTCTCCTATGCAGGAGAATTGGCTCCTCAGATATCCTTACCTCACTCCTAACTGGGGCTCCTCTCCTCTCCCCTCCAAAGAACGGGATGGATTGAGCGTACTTCCCCTCCTGTATTGAAGCTTTGGCCAAGATCTCCCCTGCAGTGACTACCCCCTGTCCGCCCCTTCCAACTAGAGAAATTTCTATCATGAATTACAATTGCATTCACAGGAATAAGGAAATGAGTTAGTATTCAGAAGTACCATCAATGTTAACTCAGTTAAACACAAAAGGATGGTTAGCCCAGCATTATGGCATCTAATCTCACCACAGACTTGCCAAATATTCCCTTAACTAGTTTATTCCACAGGGTTGAAGGTATCCTGAGATCCCTAGCCGTCTCCTCGTCTATTGGGCCAGGCCTTATCTTCATCTCGCTTACAATTCTCCTTATCCCGTAGATGCACTCTGCGAAGACTGGACAGGTCTTGCATTCGTATTTGCTTGATCCCATGTCAATGAAAATTAAGTGGTTTTTAGAAGAGTAGAGAACACCGTTGTCCAGGTCTAGGGATGACTCCCTTGGTATGAACGGGATGACCGCCTTAAAGGATATGGCGTTGTCTTCCACCAGCCCCATTCTCTTGAGGTCCTCCAGGATATAGTAGTAATAGCTCTTGCTCAAGCCCAGGGTCTCCCTTCTATCTGAGGAGAGGACCTTCTGATAGTTTTCAGTCCCAAGTTTGTTGAAGTTCTCTCTGGACAACATGACTACCTTCTCGATTTTTTTAACCGGTCTATCCGTACTGAAAATCCTATAGTCGCACATTGTACTCATGATAATAAAAGATATTAAAATATAAAATCACTTTTTCTCATTAAATTGGGTAAACTTAGTTTAACGGGGTTTACCGCATAATATTTTTAACGAGCTTAACAATTTTTTCATATGCTTCCCTCCTGCAGTCTAAACCATTGTAGCCCTTTCCCTCCAGGACGGAAAGAAACCTACAACCGCCAAAACACAGGGGTAGGAAGGGGCACTCCTTGCACTCTTCCCTAATTCTCAGGGTTTTTCTACCCAAGAGCTTCTCGTTCAAGGTCAAGGTTCCGTCTTCCTCCAGTCTACCCTTAACGTAAAGATGGTTCCCAGTGAAGGCCCAACAAGGGTAGATCTTACCTTCCGGGTCCACAACTATGTCCTCGTCCACGTAAGCTACGCATAGCCCAAGCCTGAAGATGTCCTGAGGTATCTTAAAGCCTCTCTCGTGGGCTTTCTGCCAGAAGGTTAGGAGCACATCTGACTCCGTCTCCCTTGGAATTACATTCTCCCACCACTCGTTCCTGAAGAGGTTGGTGTGGACGAGGTGCGGGTCTAACCTAACGTTTGAAATGCCCTCACTCTTCAACTCATCAAGGAGCTTGTCCACCTCATGGAAGTTGTGGACATCTATGTTAACCCTAAGTACCACTTTTACTCTATCCTGGAGTTCCCTAAGGTTTTTAACTATCACGTCGAATGATCCCCTTCCATCTATGTAATACCTTCTCCTATCATGCACCTCCCTAGGTCCGTCTAGGGTTATTTGGACGTGGGAGAGTCCCAGGGGGGTTAGCCTATCTACCACTCCCTTGGTCAACATGGAGCCGTTCGTTACTAGGCTAAAGGAATAATCAACTCCTGGTAAGGATTTAGATATCTCCTCGATCCTCCTCAGCTCAAGCAGAGGCTCCCCGCCAAAATACGTGACCCTTACCTTCCTTCCGTTGTGGTTCTTGAGGATGTAGTTGATGAACCCTCTGATCACCCTATCAGACACAGACAAGTCCTTCCTGAAGCCCTTCTGGAAGCAATAGGAGCAGTCAAAGTTGCAGTTGTAGGTAAGTAGGAGGGTAGGCTCGAGGATCGGTTTCTTGAGAAAGTTCTCAACGGTATTCTCAAGGTCCCTGAACCCTGATGAGAATCCCTCCTCGATGATCCCCTTAAGGTGACCAGGGACTTCACCCCTCTTGAGGAGTTCTAACTCCTTCTGGTCCAGTTCAATCGCGTACCCTGTGAGCGTATTAAACAAAACGTTGTCAATAAAAACGTTGAACTTGGAAAGAGCCATGGGAGTTTTCACCTCACTCTCCCCAACTTGGGGAGTATCCGCATCTCCCGGCTCTTCTTTCGATCCGGAGCAGTTTTTTAGTTGCCTGCATTAGGTGAGAAGATTGTGGGTTCCCTTTTTCTATTCCTAAGATCATTCCTTCATAAAACACGTTAAAGGTAGTTAATCGTATAACAAGTTTAAATACAATAAAAATGAAGGAAATTCTCATGAGGCTCGTTGTAGGAACGAACTTCGACGATACGTTAGTGGAGAAAATAAGGGAGTATCCAGTTACCCATATGTTCGGAAGCCATACCAAGACGTTGACTGGTCACGGTAGGGCGTCTTTCGTGTTGCCCACGATTGACGACGAAAGGTTTAGAGCCCACCTTGAGGTAGTACACGGTTCCAAGATTAAGTTCCTCTACACTATGAACACTGCGACCCTTAACGGTGGGGAGTACTCAGAGAAGTACTTGACTCGTCTAAGGAATGAAATCGAGAGACTAGTTAACATGGGAGTAGACGGATTTGTCGTGGCGTTACCACTGCTGATAAAGTTAATAAAGAGGGAGCACCCTGATCTGGAGGTATCCATCTCCTCCTATGCTAGGATTTACAACTTGAGGGAGGTCGAGAATTTTGTGGATCTTGGTGCTGATACTGTGATCTTACATGAGGATGACAACAGGAACTTTAGGCTTCTCAAGTCGCTGGAACGGTTCAAAGGTAAGGTCGACTTTGAAGTAATTACCAACAACTCCTGTCTTTGGGGATGCGCCTATAGGAGAACTCACGACATAGTCTCGTCCCAGAGCAGCGCAGAGAACGGGATAATTGCCTGGTTTGAGTACCCCATTCTGTTCTGCGCCACTGACGTGAGGAATGACCTCGCGAACATTGTGAGGATGAGGTGGATAAGACCGGAGGACCTGAGGGTTTATGAGGACCTTGGTATAGACAGGTTCAAGATCGCTGGAAGGAACAAGAGGACAGAGTGGATAGTCAGGGCAGTGAAGGCTTACGCTTCCAGGAAGTATGTAGGAAATCTCCTTGACATAGTGAGCTACCCCCAGGGAAGAGCTGTACCTAAAGTAATGGAGAAGGTAAACGGACCCAAGGACTATGAGCTGTTGAAGGAGGTGTACGTGGACAACCTGAAATTCCCTGAGAACTGGCTATCGTTCTTCAAGTACAACGAGTGTGAGGAGAGGAGTTGCTCCGAATGTAGGTACTGCGATGCCGTAGCCAGACAGGTAATAAACGTGAACGGGATAGAACTGAACAGTTTGAGGTTGAATAGGGTTGAGGTGCCAATAGACCTCATACCGAGGTTTGGGGACAATGGTAAGGATCAATAACATTAGGATCATGGAATTGTTGGAACCTGACTTTTTCGGGGGTGTCCTAAACCACAACCTAGCGGTCGTGGAAAGAGGGCCCTCAGGAGGTCTCATGTTGATTGACACGGGACTCCCAGGTTACCTGGAGACCATCGAAGAGTACCTTAAGTCATGGGGGTTCTCCATCGAGGACGTGTCCGATGTCGTTGTAACCCATTGGCATCACGATCACGCTGGGAATGCGTCCGAAATCAGGAAGCTATCTGGAGCTAAGGTTTACGCTCATTATCTGGAGACATCTTACCTACTAGATCCCCCCACATATCAGATATCGTATGCTGAGGTTACGGAAAGGTTGAAAGTTCCAGAGGAGGACTTCAAGAGAACCATGAGGAGGATAAACGACCTAAAGTACGATCCAGTAATAGTGGACGTTACTTTAAGGGGAGGGGAGGACTTAGCTGGCTTTAAAGTCATACATGTCCCCGGGCATACCCCAGGGCACATAGCGTTATACAATGGGGAAGACCTAGTTGTGGGAGACGCAATGAGGGGGATAGGGGGAGAGCCCACCCCTCCACTGGAGTTCTTCTCATGGGACTACGAACTCTCCTTGGCTTCGTTTAGGAAGCTCTCTTCAATTCCCGCTAAGGTCATTGTCCCTTTCCACGGTGAGGTGATACAGAAGTGGTAGCCCCTTACGTAGTGGTTTTGGAGAGCACTAAGGCGTGTGATTTAGCTTGCAAACATTGTAGGGCAAAAGCCATACCTAACAGGTTGCCAGGTGAGCTGTCCACAGAGGAGGTTAAACGTCTAGTTGATGACCTCTCTGAATCTGGGGTGAAACTTTTCGTAATAAGTGGGGGAGACGCTTTAAAGAGGGATGACTTGTTTGAGATCCTCCGTTACTCCTCTAAGAGGATTACCACTGCCCTTTCACCCAGTGGGAGCAGGATAGACCTTGGAGTGGCGAAGAAGATAATGGAGAGTGGAGTGTCCATGGTGTCCATTAGCATAGACGGACCAGAACACATCCACGATGAATTCAGAGGGGTCAGAGGGGCATTCAAAATGGCAAAGGACGCAGTGAAAGCGCTCAAGAGCGCTGGTATACCGGTTCAGATAAACTCTACAATCAGCAAGTACAACGTCAACGAGCTTGAGCTGTTAAAGGAAACCGTCCTAGGGATGGAACCTGTTTATTGGGATATATTCATGTTGATCCCTACAGGAAGAGCCACGAAAGAGATGATGGTTTCCCCCGAGGAAGGAGAGAGAGTTATGAGGACTGTAGCGCGTTGGAGGACTCAGGGAATTAACGTGAGGATGACGTGCGCCCCATATCTTGTGAGAGTAGTGAACGAGATGGGGGTGAGACCTGTCGCTCCAGACAGAAACTACGGAAGAAGGAGCGTACAAGGGGCTAGGGGATGTATGGCAGGGAATGGTTACGCCTTCGTTGCCTATGACGGTACTGTTTACCCATGCGGGTTCCTCCCAACGCCAGTGGGGAACATAAGGTACAAGAAGTTCAGCGAGATATATGAGAACTCCTTGCTTTTCAAGAGTTTGAGGGACCCATCTAAACTTCAGGGCAAGTGTGGGCTATGCGAGTACAAGACAGTTTGCGGAGGGTGCAGAGCGAGGGCTTTTAGCATAACTGAGGACGTCATGGCGGAGGATCCCTTCTGCACCTACGTCCCAAGCGTTATGAGGTTGAGAGCTTGATAAGCGTATCCAGACTAATTACCAAGAGACCTGAGGAGGCCGACAGGATAAGATATGCCGGTCTCAAGGATAGATACCCCTCTGTGTTAGTATTCAATGTGACCAGAAATTGTAACTTACGGTGTAGACATTGCTATTCGAACTCAGGGACGCAACTGTTCACGGACCTACCTCTCTCATCGTGGTTAAACGCGGTAAAACAAGCGTCCGAAATGGGAGTAAAACACATATTGCTGTCCGGAGGGGAACCCCTGGCTAGGAGAGACATCCACATTATTGCCAAGGAGGCGCACGACCACGGAATTAGGGTGGAGCTCTCCACTAACGGAACTATGGTCACTAGGGAGAGGCTGGAGGAGCTAAAGGGTTACATTGATTACGTAGGAATAAGCGTCGATGGACCCGAGGTGGTTCACGACAAGTTCAGAGGTGTGGATGGAGCCTTTAAGAGAGCTATGAGGGGGATACACCTGTCAAGAGAGATGGGGATCAAGACGGGTCTCAGGTTCACGATAACCAAGGAGAACTACCATTACGTGGACTTCGTCTTCGAGCTGATGAAGAAGGAAGGGATAGACAGAGTATGCTTCTACCACCTAGCTTACGCCGGAAGGGCAGACAGGGAGATGGACATTGACAACTCAACAAGGTTGGGCGTAATTAGAAAGATCGTAGAGTACTCTAGAAGCGGGGAGTGGGAAGTCCTTACCGCTGACAACCCGGTGGACGGGATCCTCATATATAGGTTAACTGGGAGCCAAGCGGTCTTGGAACTTCTCAAGAGAAATGGAGGAAACAAGTCGGGTGAGAGGATAGCCGACGTAACCCCTGAGGGTCTAGTTTACCCAGACCAGTTCACGCCTATACCGTTAGGGAGGATTGAGAATTTAAAGCAGATATGGGATGAGCCCAACCATTTGGTTAAGGAACTTAGGAATAGGAAACTTCACGTTAAGTGCTCCTCTTGTAAATTCTTTGACGTATGCAATGGTGGGCTGAGGGGGAGAGCCCTAGCCCTATATGGTGACCTTTGGGAGAGAGACCCCTCATGCTACCTCCATGAAATAGAAAGAGATTTAGGGCTTAACGACTGACGATTTAAAGATCAGGGGAGAATTTGAAAGGGTATGTCGTATTCTTTAAATGCCACAACGGAGTTGTGGAAACTGGTGGTAGGAAGAGCTTCAAGATAGAGGAAGGACTATACGCTTACGTCGGATCCTGCGGTATCTCTTGCGGAAAGAGGGTATCAAGACACTTGGATCCAGATAAGGAGAAGCTGCATTGGCACGTTGACTACTTATCCAGAATGTGTGAACCTCTTGGTGCGTTGGTGTTAAACGTAGAGGAGAGGACCCTAGCCTCCTATCTTTCCAAATTTCCCTCTGTGAGGGGGTTCGGTTCCACAGACGACAGGGAGAACGAAAGTCACCTTTTCAAAGGAGAAGTTGAAGATATTCTGAGAGTCCTTCTATCTGAGAGGTAAACTAGTGTACTGATTTCCTCCCAGCCATAGCGAGGGTTCCTCTCGTCGATTCTGGTCAACCTCTTCTATCTGATAAAAAGAACAGCAAATCTCGCCCTTTATGCCGGGAAGAGGCCAGACGACTCTTACCAATTTATAAGTTAAACATTTTCATCTAGACTCATCAGTACATAAGTACCTTTAGACGCAATTTTTAGGGTTAGGCATAGCGATATTACTAACAGCCGTTAACTTAAGAACTTTGTATGGGTACCCATGCAATAGGGGTACCCATGCATTTTGTCTTCGGGAAACCTGTTGAAGATCCCTTTGATAAGGAACAAGAGATAGACACTCTGACTAAGCTCATCTCGAGGGGTCTGGGTTTCATAGGATCTCATACTTGATATCAATCCTTAACCCTTGGGCTTCACGGGAGTCGAGCAGGTTTTCCTTCATCCTTCTCCGCCCCATTAGCGGGATAACCCCGACCCACTTAGACGGGGTACCGTCTAGGCGGGGAAACCCGCACATTCTCAGGTAGATGTTCAGGGAAGCGTTCAACTGCCTGTCTAACTTAAACCCACACCTCTGACAGACGAAGGTCTTACCAACCTTTCGGGATATAAACCTACATCTGGGGCAAGACCTTGAGGTAAGGTATGGGTTGACCTCGAAGACGCGAGAACAGCGTAGAATAGCCTTGTACTTGAGTACCTTGTGTATACTCCTCCACACAGTCCTCGAGACCTTCCTAGACAGCTTACCGCTAGCGCTCTTAAACATGTTCTGCTTGTCCAGTCTCTCGACTCCGAAGGTTGTCAATGGGTATAGCTCAAGTAGAGCGTTTACGAACTTATGCACTAAGTCCATAACCCTATTCCTCTCGCGGTGGGAGTACTTCCTCAACAGTCCTTCCCCCTTCTTACCATGCTTTGAGGCGAAGGACTGTACCTTACCCCTTTTCTTTACCATGCTATACTTCAGGGAGAATAGCCCAAGGTAGGGGAGCGCTGAGGTAAAGGCCAACGCGAGGTCTTCTCTTGATAACTTAAAGACCGCAGCCCTAGGCTGCAGCCTGTTTGGTACTAAGATAGTGAATAAGACTATTGGGATGGCTGACTTCCTCCTCGCCATACCTAAGCTTTCTAATCCCATTGATCACTGCTCTGGCATTCCCTTTGGGCTCTTCCCTTAAGTACTAGCGTCCTTCTCGAAAGCCTTTATGCAGTAGTTACTACAGAAGTAGTACACCCTCCTTTGTACATTGTCTTGTACTGCGACTCTTCGTCTACCTCCATTCCGCAGACAGGGTCTGTCATGGTTATCAAATAGATAATAAATAGTAAATAAACTTAATAATAAATTAAAGTAAACTACTATTTAAGAACTTCATCGTGATGAAGAACTGTTTGAGCCGAGCGAATTAAACTCTTTACACACGTCCTCGATTGGCTTATTACCTTCATAATCATATACCCACACCTCGAATAGCTTAGATAACTGTTCAAATAGATCCTCATCGTACTTACCTTTGTTTTTCAACTCAAGGTAGAAATTGATAAAAGCCAGCTTTGTGTCCTCCAAGTAGCTTAGGTCTTCCTTTATGTCCTTTAACAGCACTTTAGCCTTTGAGAATGCCACTCCTACCGCTTTGCAGTCTAGCATAAGAAGAAAGAGGGGAAACTATTTAAAAACCTTGGTTTTGGGCTGAAACGCTCACGCCTTCAACTTTGCTCCACCAAAGCCCCTCTGGCGGCGAATCCCTTTAGCTAAGTATGGCCCTACTGCAGAGAAGACATGATCCTAGGGCACACTAGTGGCAAGAAACCGCCTTTAGCCCGTGCTTCTTGGCTTGTTACTCAGCCCAGGACTGAAGTCTACGGTACTGCGTCAAGTACGGACTATCTCTGAACTGCGACAGTAGCTCCTTCACCCTCTTGATGGGGTTGTTTAAGTCCTCTAGGAAGGTGGCCGAGGCGTTAAGCGAGTTGGCTACCTCTACAACCTACTTCCCGACCTTCCTAGCTGAGTCCTTCAAGTTTTCAGTTTTCCTGTGGTACGACCTTATCCTGCGTAGGACCCTGTTCTCCTTCCACCTTCTATCGTACTTCTGCAGGTTCTCAGCTAGTGACCTGTAGTGTGGGCGTCATCTAGTCTGGTTGAGATCCTAACGTGCTTATCTCCTTTACCTACAAAGAGCTTAGCCACGTTCACGTCTACGGCGAGACCGTCCTTAGCTTCTGTTTCTTTTTATCCCTTGAGGAGAGACCTTTAGGTACGCGTTACTGTCCTACATCAACCTAGCCTCCCTCAACTCTCGATCCTTGTATTCTGACAAGTTCCCATAGGAGCCTAGTATTGCCAACTCACCAACACCAGCTATCCTCACGCCTATCTTGTTAATCAATAGTGTACGACTGTTCTAGCGTTAGCCAGACGGACACGCTGCGTACAGTGGGTACCAACCACATGGGCTGTTCAACCGCGGCCTGTACTTTGCGATGGCGTGCCTATAGCAGTCTATGGCTAACTTGGAGGGTTAAACTCTTGCCTCAGGACTTCGTAAGTACCCTTGTGCATCTCTTTCAGGAACTCCTCGGTCTGTCCTCTCTCAACCGGAGAGGACAAAACGTGGACCTTTTCCATACCTTTCGACCAGACCAGAGGGACTGTGGGGGAAACTTTCTAGAGACTGTAGCTCTGATTTCGTTCTCACTCTTTTTACCCTCCTACCCCAAGTAGGACGTGAAAAGTGCTTGAAGACCTGACCACACCCTGAAGGGCGAGGCTTGCTTTAGCTTTTGTGACCCTCCTTTTTTGGGAAGTTTTTCTTGACTATAGGTAAACCTCCATTAAGCTCCTTTAGGGTGGAGAGGGCAATTGAAACTAAAATTAGTATCCTAACCTTCCTCCAAGGGAACAACTTTCATCAAGTTAATGCGTTTAACTGACGCGCTTAGGAATATCCCTACTAAGGAGACTCATAAATGCGAAGATGAAGGACACGATGGAGTACCCCAACGTTAGAACTACCGCGTCAACTTGGGTCCCAGGGATTGCAGGGAATATCTCCAACGCCTGTACTATTACTGAGGCACCGGGAATACTACCGGCATAAAGGAAAGGAAGCTCCGTCGCTCCCCATGACGGTAAGGAGATGGCTACACTGTTAAACACTTGGTCTCCTGTAAGTCTGGCCACGAAAACTAAAACGGCCCCTATCAGCACGGAACCTATGAGGATAGAGCTGGAAATCAGAAAGGCCAGACTACTTCTCCTCAGCAGTTCCCCAGACATAAACGATATCGCGTAAAAGGTTAGTGACGAGAATATTACGGTCGCAACTAGCCCTGGGAGGTACTGAAGCTCCACCTGGTACCCAAAGAGAATTTCGGAAAGAGCTAGTGCCAGCGTGACCATGAGCATATAGATACTGATCACGAGAATGTAACCACCTATTAACTTACCTAGTCCAAACTTCGCTCTTGTTATTGGCTTCGTTAAAAAGAAGTCGACGGTTCCCTGTTCGTACTCCTCAGAGAGAGATCCAGAGGCAATTGAGATAGCAATGAAGTGGAGTAGAAGACTCTGGGGTAAGAGGACACCAGCCAACCAAAGGATTGGCTGAATTGGAGATATCAGTTGTTCAATTCTAGGACTTCTGACCTCGGAGAGAGCTACGTAAACCCCAACCTCAAAGAAGACAGTAATTGCTATGAGTGATATGACCTTCTTCCTGGCTATTGATCTCCTCAACTCGTATAATATTAGGTTTCCCATCATCTCGCTCCTGCCTCCCTGATAGCCCTCTCGTAAGCCTCCTCCAAGTCTTGGTCGAGGTAGAATGCCTTAATCCTCACTCCCCTTAGGACTAATTCCCTAAGGAGCTCCTCCCTCTCGTCCTTCTGGAGCTCTATCACGAACTTACCGTTACTTTCCTCCAGTCCCTTTACGTACTCCAACCCTTTCAACGCTGAGATCAAGGACTCCCTATCCCTAGTCTCGAGAATAACCCTAACCCCCAAGAACCGCATGACCAACTCTTCAGTCGTTCCCTCGAAGAAGACTTTCCCCCTATAAATGAAGAAGACCTTATCTGCCAGTCTTTTGACCTCCTCTAGTTCGTGGGAGGTCATGAGGACAGTGACCCCTCCTCTCCTCATTTCCATGAGGACTTCCCTCACTTTTAGGTTCAGAACGGGATCTGTACCCACGTTTGGTTCATCCATGATCAGGATCTCTGGGTCTCCAAGGAATGCCTCGGCGAGGGCAATCCTCTGTATCATACCTTTACTGTACTTAGCTATTTTCTTGTTGGCGTTCTCCTTCATATCTACTAAGTCCAAGACCCTGTGAATCTCCTCCCTATTAGCCCCCTTAAGCTTGGCTGAAAATTCCAGGAGTTCTCTACCCGTCATAAATGGGGGTAAGTTAGGTAACTCCTGGACGTAGCCTACCTTCTTGAATACTTCCTTGCTCTTAAAGGGATCTTGCCCCATTATCCTTATCTCTCCCCTGTCTGGGTAGATGAGAGTAGTTACGATTCTCAGTAAGGTTGTCTTTCCGGCACCGTTTGGACCAAGTATTGCTGTTATCTCTCCGCCCGTAACGGACATGGACACGTCATTGAGAGCCAACTTTTCGCCATAGGTCTTCGTAACATTGATCACATCGATGGTCTTCATTTAATCGTGTATGAACTAATAAAGTATAAAAGAATGTGCCAAATAGGAACGTAATTTCCGTCCCAGAAGAGGATTCCCAGTTGTTTATGAGAACTCCAAGTTCGCAACAGTTTGTGGGGTCTTTCGTAGTTACAACTGCCTCCCCGCACTGAAGGGCGAGGCTTCTTTCATCTTTCGCGAATTGGTGAATACTTGTACTGTCTGCTCTTCCCCAAAAGCGTTCTCAGTGATGGGTTAGAGGACTGGTTCGACCTCCCCCAGCCCTAAGAGCTAGGTTTGCCCTTTTTTCATCAATCTAGAATACCTTCATGTTGTTCTGCTTAACTTCAACCTGTTCATTGGTGAAACTAAAGACGGTACATAAAACAAGTTTATAGCTGAGTTGCCGTGACGCTTTAAATTTTTTCACCATGTAGTTTAGTTTTGAACGTGGAGACTCACTTAAACTCTCTTCACCGAGAACCCTACCTACATCCTCTAGCCATAACTCCTTTGGACTAGCTTCTGATACCCTCCCAGTCCTAAAGGATCAGGTTTGTATCTGGTCCTTAATAATTGTAGAGAGTCCTTCGAGTCAAGGGGAATGATGCCTTGTCCTCCAGGATGAGAAGTAGGCAAGCCCATACCAGTATCGTTACTTCTCAAGAGCAACAAAAACCCACTCAACTAGAGACTATCTCGTGGGCAGGGTAGCTTTTTGGGTCTGATGACCCTTAGGTTACAGGGCCTTTAATGATAAAAGAGCGACAAACCTCGCCCTTTGGGGTCTGTTATCCAACGCCGGCCATATGTGCTAGTATGCCTAGCAAGTGGGTTACAAGGGCAGCCCCCAAAGCTAGACCAGTCATCAGTGCTCCTTTCCGCCAAGGCGAGACATCGCTCAACAGACCTATAAGGCTTCCGACCAGGAATGTAACACCTCCTGTTATAGCGTAGGACATAAACAACCCCAAAAGCCCCTGAAGACCAAGGAGGAAAGGTATAACAGGGACTATCGCCCCAAGGATGTAGGATATCGCTGTGGTCTTAACGCTCTCACCAGCGCGGGACTTCTCGTCCTCCACTTCTTCCCCCTTTAGCAACGCCTTTCTCTTAGCGTTGTTCTTTATGTCCTCCTCAGACTTGGAGGACAAGTATGCCCCTATGCTCATGGAAATCATACCAGATACTCCAACTATGAGCCCACCTAAGGCAACGTAAAGGGGAACCGAGAAGATCCCGGCTAAACCTGAGACTGAAGCCAAAACCTCTATCAATCCATCGCTGACTGCATATATCGACTCTCGGACGGAGTCTACGTTGACCTGAGACTGAATTAGGAGATCCTCGTGCATTAGTTCCTGCATCATGATATCCCTAAATCCCTGCCTCTCGGAGTCTGAAAACTCGCCTGACTGGGAGAGCTCGTGATACTTTTCAGCGTCATTGCTTTCCCCGGACTCAGCAATCTTTAACGTTAAAGCCAACCCCAAAACTCTCCTCAACCTGGTGAGCAACCAAAGCTTGAACCTTTCCCATAACCCAAGACCTTCAAGCTCTATCCCCCTGGCCTCTGCCAACTTCCTCCAGAAATCAGCGTGATTTCCCTCCCCCTCTGCCAACTCCTCTAGAACTTCCCTTACCTTTTCGTCTTTTTCCGTCTCAGCTAGGGCAGAGTAGAGCTCCTTGCCGAAGATCTCAGACTTAAAGTTACTCCTCACTAATTGCTCCATGGGTTAATATTGGAATAACTTGTATTTAAGAATTACTCTTATCTAACTCCTTGAGGTATACCTTCTTGAAAGTTGATGGTACGTCCCTGTCTTTTACAGACGCTATCAGGACGCAGCACCAGTCCTTATACTCCTCTGGATTTGCGTCTTTCAGGACAAAGTACTTTAGCCTGTTTGGGGAGGACGTCTCCTCAACTCGTCTGAAGTCGGAATCTGAGTTCATAACAAGGTAGACGTTGTCAGCCTCGACCTCGTGGTTCAAGATGAACCAGCGAACCTTTCTGCCCTTCACTTCCTCCCAAGAGACCCTCGAGGGTGACAACTTGAACCCAGCAGGTGCCCTACCTATAACCTCATCTATCTCCATCAGTTCAATCTTATCGTCGTGTAGGACGAAGACAGCATCCCCCTTTGGGTAGTAAAGGTAGAGTTTGTTCCCTGAACCGCCCAGCAGAATAGTGAACACCTTGTCGTTCAGGTAATTGAGAAAATATTCCTCTGACATTGGGGAGTTTAGTCTAGAGAGAAATAAAAAATGATCCCCTTATACTTCCTTTTCCTTCAGGATGTCGTCAATGATGGTAGTTAGTTTACCGTCTACTTCTATCTTAACCTTTGATGGGTTCCTTTCCTTATATGAGGGAGCGCTTGAGACCAGCCTCTCCTCATACGTCGGGACTAGTTCGTTCTTGTAAAATATGCCTATGGGTATTCTCTCGCCCCACTCCAAGGACTTGACCAACGCCTTGGCCATCTTATCTCCCTCCTCTTCAGGCTTCTTAACCACTGGGTCCCATGACGGGTCGGTGTCAAGTTTGTAGACCCTCTTATCAAAGTACTCCTTTGTGTGAATGTCGTTGTAGGTAGGGCACGGTTGCAACACGTCAATTAGGCTCAGTCCCCTGTGCTTAACTGCAGCTTTGATGGTCTCCTTCAGATGCTTTACGTCGTAGGCGTAGGATCTCGCTACGAAGGTGTAACCCGAGGATATGGCAAGGGCTATTGGGTTAACGTTATCGTTTATGTTAGGTCTTGGAAGGGACTTGGTCTTTTCCCCTCTCCTCAACGTTGGGGACGCTTGCCCCTTGGTCAAGCCGTAAACTCCGTTGTCGTGCAGTATGACAGTTATGTCTACGTTCCTCCTTCCAGCGTTTACGAAGTGGCCAGCTCCGATACCAAGCTGGTCACCATCTCCCCCGTTGACAATAACAGTGAGCTCAGGGTTTGAGAGCTTTATCCCTATGGCGAAAGTCAAAGCCCTACCGTGAAGGGTGTGGACTCCCGAGATGGGAAGTCTGAAGAAGTGAGGGGTCTTACCTGAGCACCCTATTCCGGAGACTATTACCGTGTCCTCTGGGGTAAGTCCTAACTCTGATATAGCCTGTTGCTCAGCGTTTATTATCCCGAAGTTACCGCACCCCGGGCACCAATCGTTCCACTCAGGAACCCAGACCTTAGGCACCGCCATCTAACACCACCCTCCTCTCTCCTTTCAGTGCAAGTTTTATCCCGTTGTACACCTCGTCCCACGTCATGGGTCTCCCGTTCCACTTAAGTATGTAATTGGTCGGCTCAATCCCTGTGCTCAGCTTGTTAACCACCCCGGTCTGGCCCTCGTAGTTGCCCTCCACGTCTATTATGAACTCCTTTCCTGACAAGAGCTTCTTCATCAAGTTCTTAGGATACGGATTGAACATCCTGATCTGTATCACCTCTACCTTAACTCCCTCTTTCTCCAACTGTTCCACCGCGTCTATAACTGCCCCCTTAGGGGACCCCCAAGTCATTATGGCTATCTTGGAGTCCTGATCCCCAAAAACCTTCACTCTGCTCTCCTCGGGTATCTCTGCGTCCGCTGTCCTAAGTTTCTTGAGCCTCTTCTCGTACATCTTGATCCTGTTCTCCGAGTCCTCCGTTATGTGCCCCAGCTCGTTGTGTTCATCTCCTGTGTAGAACATGTACGCCTTTCCCAGGACAGCCCTGGGAGATACACCGTCGTCCGTAAACTTAAACCTCATGAACTCTCCGTCTGGGGTTTGAACGAGCTTACCCCTCTCTGCCCTTAGTTTGTCCATCTCTAGTTCGCTTACGTCAAAGATGGAGTAGGCGTTGGCTATTGCCTTCTCCACAAGATGGATAACTGGTGTCTGGTACTTCTCCGCTAGGTTAAATGCCCAGATAGCGTCCTGGAATGCCTCCACGTGATCTCCTGAAGCTATAACTATCCTGGGGAACTCCCCGTGTCCCACGTGCATTGCAAAGAGGAGGTCAGCTTGCGAGGTCCTGGTCGGTTGTCCCGTGGATGGTCCTCCCCTTATGTAGTAAGTAATGACAACCGGAACTTCGTTCATTCCTGCCCATCCTATTCCCTCAGCCATTAAGGAAAATCCTGGTCCAGAAGTAGCTGTAGCTGCCCTGACCCCGGTCAGTGCGGCTGCAGAGGCCATGTTAATGGCAGCAAGTTCGTCCTCAGACTGGACTACAACAATGGGCCTCTTCCTCTTGTCCCCAGTATCAGGGTCTATGCTCATGACCTCCTGGTGAGCCTCTATGTACACGCTCTCGTCGGAAGCAGGAGTTATGGGATAATAGCTTTGAAAACTCAGACCTCCGAGGATTTTGCCCATGGCTACCGCAGTGTTACCGTCCACCTGTATCCTCCTACCGGACTTGGGTAACTCCTTGAAGTCGTACATGGGTTTTATTCCAGACATCACGTTCTCCGCCGCCAAACTATTGATCTTCACAAAGGTCTCCTGTTTGAAAGTTCTCTTCAAGGCATCAATGAGGAAGTCTTTCCTCAACCCAGTTAGGGCAAAGGATGCTGCTATAGCTGCAGTGTTCTTTGCCCTCTCAGCTACTGACATGGGTATCCCCAAGGACTCAGCGGTCTTCTTTACTATGTCGTCGTAATCCAGCTCGATGACCTTCACCCCCTGGCTCTCGGCATACTTGAGTGCGTCTCCAACCGTGTCCCCTAGCCCTTTAGACTTAAGGAACTCCTTTATCCTCTCCTGGATTTCGGGCTCCATGCTTTGAACCCTATCTATTTTGGTGTCCCTTACTCCCCTGTTGTAGATTATGACTCCTTTTACTTCAGCGAAGTGTTGAAACACAGTCTCAGCGTCAAAGGTAGCCAATATGTCCACTGTACTGGAGATGCTCCTCGCCCTTCTATCGCTTATTGTTAGGTTGAAGTAGCTGTGCCTCCCCTTTATGTTAGAGTAGTATTCCCTGTTTCCATATATGTAGTACCCGGCTGACGCCAGGGCCGCTCCGAAAATGTTAGCTGATGTATCTACACCTGTCCCCTGGGCTCCTCCAATTTCCCAAGTTATCCTCATAATTCTCTAATGATAATATGCTTTGATGGGTATTAAAGTGAATCTGCGAATGATTATAAGTACGTTCCCTTTCATTTAAATTTCTGAACAAATCTAATGAAAAAACTAGTACTATCATGATAAATAAAGGGTGATGTGCGGGGAAGGGACTCGGACGAGGATCTCATAAGCTTGGACTGATCTGTCCTGTAGTGGCACAACAAAACCCACTTATATCGGGGGGCAGATGATTACTAGAAATGAAGGAAGTTAGCGTTCAGGACGCGGTTTACTTAAAGCTTGAAGCGTTGTCCCTTCAGACTAGGAAAAGTATATCAGAATTGGTGGCAGACTTAGTCCTAGGTCTCTTGGGAGAGGAGGAAAAGTTTTCGTTTCTCCAAGAGTTAAGCGTGGAGATGGAGGAAGAGGGCGAGAGACTTAGAAAGGAAGGAGACCTCATAAATTCAGGGGAAGCTTTCTGGAGGTCCCTCTCTTACCTAATGAGGGCCGTTGGACTTAAGGTGGGCCTAGACGTCTCAAGTTATCAAGACCATTACTCCCTTGTGGAGTACCTAGCGTATAAGACTGGGAACAACTCCCTCATTATCAGCTTCGTTAACGCCGAGAGGCTCCACGGAGAGTTTCACCCGAGACCGCAGAACCCGGAGGAGTTTGAATTTAGAGTCAAACACTTGAAATCGTTACTTAATGAACTAAGAAATTTAATTGACAGACACAATCTTTTGGTATGAGACGACTCGACGTCCACGAGTTATTGACAGGAAGAGGAACGTTTGTAGACGACGTGAACTTCAAGGGTTACTATGGGGTTTTCGTAAGAAGTCCATACCCCCACGCATACGTGAAGAGGATAGACTACAGCGATGCTACAAAGAGAGGGGCCCTTGTTCTAACCGGGAGGGACATGTTGGTGTCAAAGGGAGGGGAGGAGGATAGGGAGGGATCAGCCCTAAGCTCAACTCCACTTGCCATCAAGAAGGTCAGGTACGTGGGTGAGCCCGTGATCTTCGTGATGGCCAAGGACCTTTACGAGGCTATGGACCTAGCTGAGACCGTTCAGGTGGATTATGAGGAGATCCAACCAGTCAACGACATTGACGAGGCTCTTGGAGGTGAGTCCCTAGTATTTGAAGAGCTTGGAACTAACTTGGTGGGGAATAAGGTTTTCGAGTTCGGTAGCATCCCGAGGGACAAAGAAGTTGACCTTGAACTATACTGGTCTAGATCTTCAGGGAACCCCATGGAGAACTTTGGTGTAGTGGCATTCCCTGAGAAGTGGGGGGTCAGACTTATAGCCAACATGCAAGCACCTAACTTTCTCGCCAAGGAGATTTCAAAAGCGCTTAACCTCAAGGTTATTGCAGAACCCATAAGACAAGGAGGTAGTTTCGGAGCTAAGTTCTCCCTTCTAAACTACGCCACCATAGTTACATTCGCTTCGTGGAAATTTAAAGTACCAGTCAAGTGGATTGAGACTAGATCGGAGCACCTTGTGGCTTCAGGGAGCTCAGGACCAGAGAGGAAGTTTAAGGTAAGGGCAACGTTCTTATCAGATGGGACTGTAACTGGGCTTGACGTAAAGGTGTGGGAGGACCTAGGAGCCTCTACCTCAGGTGGTCAGGCCTTTAAGCCCACCGGTATCTTGGCTGGACCTTACTCCGTGAGGAACATAAGGTACGAGGTCAACTTAGTAGCTACGAATAAGAACCCTCCAGGAGCCTTTAGGGGTGCCGGGACACCTCCCCACACCTGGGCCCTGGAAAGGGTCATGGACGCTGTCGCTGACGAGCTGAAGATGCGTAGGGAAGAAGTTAGACAGAGAAACCTGATCAAGTCCTTCCCATATGAGGCGC
The DNA here is from genome assembly GCF_013343295.1 of Metallosphaera tengchongensis. NCBI lineage: Archaea > Thermoproteati > Thermoproteota > Thermoprotei > Sulfolobales > Sulfolobaceae > Metallosphaera > Metallosphaera tengchongensis. The sequence continues at coordinate 1,474,166 of NZ_CP049074.1, forward strand.
CCTATGCCCTCTACGACTCTGGAAACCCAGGGGAATTAATGAGGATGGCTTTGTCTAGAAGTGACATCTTCTCCCTAAGGGAGAAGGGGTACGGAGTAGGGATAGCCTGCTCTACAGACCCCAGTACTCCATCTGGGCAGGAGGAGGTTAGACTGTCGGTTAAGGAGGGAAAGGTTGTGGTGGGTATTGGATACGGACCTGAGGGACAGGGTAACGAGCACACCGCGATTAAGCTAACTTCAGAACTCTTGGGAGTTCCTACGGATGTTGTATCGGTTGAGACCCTGGACTCATCCACCATGAGCTCCAGTTTTGGCCCAGGGGGTAGCAGGATGGCAGTCTTCATGGCTGGGGCTATTAGAGGTGCAACTGAGGAGCTAGTAAGGAGAATTAGGGTCAGACTAGAAAGAGAGACAGGAGACTCAGTGTCCTACCGCAACGGTGTGTTCTTACTGGAGAAGGAGAGAAAGGAGATACCCCTTACCCAGATCAACGAGAACGCTAGTTACACCTTCTCTCTTCATGGCAAGTCTAGGTTTAACGCCTATCCCTTCGCCGTAGATCTAGCAGTGGTAAAAATGGACCAGGAGACGGGGATGATAAGACCAGTCAAGCACGTGGTCTACATTGATCCGGGGACCCCCATAGACGAGGACCTGGTGAAGGAACAAGTGACTGGAGGGACATACATAGGTATTTCCATAGCGCTATACGAGAGCTATAGATATCAGGATGGAAGACCCTTAGTTGCTAGCTTATCGGATTACAATATGCCCACTGCGGTGGAAATTCCTGATATTGAGGTGAATTTGGTTCCTTATCCGTCACCTTACACACCGATGGGAGCCAAAGGAATAGGGGAAATTCCAGTTGGAGTCGCAGCAGCTGCCGTTACGTCCGCTGTGGAAGACCTCATAAAGAGGAGAATAACTAGGGTTCCAATCCAGCTGGAATAAGTTTTTTGATATACCGTTTATGAAAACAAGTTATATTTTCGATCGACCTTGAACTAAATCTATCCCTGTGTTAACGTCCGTTAAGACCCATTGACCTATATGGACTTGTAACTTTTTCCAGGGACTAGTTAAGACATATGGTGTAAGTAAAGTTATGGACAATCTACACGGATGCGTCCCCTTCTTATACCCATTATGACTTAACACTAGGAAGAAGATAGCCAGTACCTTCCTTAATGAGGACTGTTTAACGCTCCATAATGGGCCCAAGCCCTCCTCGCGTTGCACGAGTGAGGATTCGGTGGTCCCTGCTTTCAAATGACTAGCCACGTAAATTACGGAACTGTGAAGTCTAAAACCCACTTAAGGAGACGTTCAAATCTTGCTGACAAAGGCCTCTACTATCTCCCTCCCCAAAATATTTTTCTTTTTATAGTCATAATATAAAGATGCTTTAGATCTAGCACTTAGTGTACCTCCCTTTAGAACGTCCTTACTGTCTGCCTTTCCCTTCACTATCTCAAAGAAAATCTCCTCTCCTTCTCTCTTAACTTTTACTTCATTATCCCATAACTTAAGGTTCATTGCCAAGACAGAGCTGAAGATAGTGTAGTTTGTAAGATAGAAGTTCAGGACAACTCTCCCACTAGTTAGGGAGTCAACTGACTTGTTCTCTATGAATATGTTTCTCTTCTTCTCCATCTTTACTACCTTCCCTCCACTGAACTCCACTACAATGTCGTCCTCCTCCCTAGAACTTATCGCTCTATCTAGGCTCTCATAGGAGTCGTAGGGCAAAAAAGAGAGCCTAAGCCTTCCCTGGTTCACTATTACCTTTGGAGGGACTTGGTTGTTCTCCACGAAGGTGACCGATATCTGGGATTCCGGCAAGGCATAGTAGGGAAATTCAATGATGTCCTTACGGATTTCATTTAATTTTTCCATTACAGCTTTAATAAAAAGATCTCTATTATTTTCATATAACTTATATAAATAGCCTAGAGGATTTTCTAGAGATTTAATAAGCTCTTTAAGTAAATCGTCTTCGAGATAAAAAGAAACAATAGGAACTAAATTCATTTCGGATGAGAGCGTTGAAGCTATCTCGGCCATACGCCTTGATAGGGTGTTGCTCAGAAATGCCTGAATTGATTTAGGCTCCATGGGAGAAACTCCTCACTGAAAATAAATATTTGTCGCCAACTTTGACATTTTTCAGTTATTTATTGAAATATCACTCAGTGGAACGGGTTTAAAACATCTTTTCCCAGATATTTCTCAATCGAAATGGGGAAGAACGAAGAAGGCTTTCGCTCTGGCTTTTATAGAGGAATACCCTACTACGTCATAGAGCAAAAATGAAGAGCTCCATATTAGCCCTAATCGCTCTAGTCGCTCTAGGGTCAGGTATTGCAGCGTCCTCGGTAGCTGGGTTCGGTCCCCTAGCATATATATCATATCATATAATAACAGCACAGGAACAAAATGCCAATATAACTATTATTCCAGCTAACATAAATTTAGGTAATTTAACGCCAGGAATGAAAGGAAATGTTACTGTAAATGCCACAATAACCTTGAGTAAATCGGATAATTATACGGTGATGTTGCTTCACGTGGAGAAACTAAGAAAAGCGTTCTCGGAGTTTAAGGTAATGATTAGTCTAGGTAATGAGACGTTTAACGTAAGTCTTGATAAACCTTACCACGTTTTGTACCTGCAGAACGGTACCTATCACGTATACGTTACCATATTCTACAAGGTTTCCAATAATCCTAAGGGGGATCTAAACGTTAACAACGAGCCCTTACTTATAATACATCCTGGAATAGCCCACGATCACCACGACCATGACCATGATAACGGTAATCATGATAACGGTAATCAAGGTAAGGATCAGGATAACGAGAACGAGAGTAGTTGATATTCGTCTCGTCTCTAAAGTTAAAGCATTTTTTATAAAGTCCCAATAATCTTCTGCACGATTTAATTTTTTGAGTCTAGTTCTTCCACCGAAAACTGGACAATCTCCTTCATCCTTTCCAACCTTATTTGGAGATAGGATATTGGGTCTATATCAGCTATGGTGTAGCCATCTTCCTCACCCATCTCAGCCACTACCTTAAGATCCACTATGTCTCCTCTCTTGTAGGGGACTACAGCTATGCTACCTCCTGCAAAGTTAGGTATTTCGACGGCGTTGGCGTTAACTACAGCTATCCTGTTCTCAAGAGACCTCATCCTGACGTAATCCCTCCACCTGTCCATACCATCCCTCCTTATCTTGGAAGGGACTAAAATTATTTCCACCCCCTTGAGCAAAAGTGACCTCGCCACTTCAGGAAAGTCCAAGTCGTAACAGATGACCACCCCTATCTTGACCCCATTTGCGGAAAAGTACGTAGCGCTGGTCCCTGGGAGAAGCCTGCCCTTTTCCCTCCCGAAAAGGTGTATTTTTTTCGCCAGACCTAAGATTTGGCCCCTGGGGGAAATAACGGGAGAGATTACGGAAACCTCGTCCTCAACAGCCCCAGGTATAATGAAGGCGGTGTACCTGACTGCAAGCCTCTGTAGGTCAGTAAGTGGTAGCTCATCGATGGATTTTACCCATTTTTCAGGTAAGAGGACAACCTGAGAGCCTCCCTGAAGTGCCTTCTCAGCGTTCCTAATTGCCGAATCCTTGCTAGTAGGCTGAACTATTCCTATTTTCAAATTACCTCTTCCTTATCACCCTTCTTCTCCTGGATTCTCTTTAACTTTTTGATCAGCCTTTGCTCTAACGTATCCACAGCCCTCTTCACTGCTGCAACAGGATCCCTATCGCTCTCGTTGGCGATGAAGTTCCCTATCTTGGTCGCGACGTTTACCGATACCTTGTAGAGAGGTCTCCCTTGACTGGAAGCCTCTTCCTTGAACGAGACCTTAAAGTTGTCAACGTCTACGAACTTCTCCAGCTTAGAGAGGTACCTCTCCAAGACACCGTCCAGCTGCGCCTTAAGTTCCTTATTCCTCAGACCTGTGGTGAGCTTAGCCTCGATTGGCATGGATAGGTGGAACTTGGACTCCAAGGATCTAATTAAGTCCACCCCGCTAATTACTCCCACGACTACCTCCCCCTCCATCACGGGGGCTCCAGATATCTTATTCTTCAACAACTTCTCAGCTACAGTCCTCAGACCGTCTTTACCGTTCACCGTTATGACGTTAGTGACCATTATATCCTTTACGGGGCTAGCCATTATCCTCTCCTCCTCTGACAGTATGGATGCCCTCTTCCTCTCACTTAGGGGGGTATACAAAGCGTTGACTATGTCCCTCGTAGTCACAATCCCCACAAGCTTCTTATCAGAAAGTATAGGTATCCTTGTAATGTTATCCCTGACCATGGTCCACCTCGCCTTGGCGATCGAGTCCTCCGGTCCAAGGATCACAGGAGGAGAGGACATGTAACCCCTCGCGGTCCCAGAGTCCAAGTGACCGTTGCTTATCAAGTAAGATAGTACCTGCTCCCTGGTAATCATCCCAACCAAGTTCCTGGAGTTATCAGTCACTGGTATGGCGCGAGCCTTAGTGGAATAGAACTTAACAACTACCTTCGCGAAATCGTCGTTTTTGGATAGGGAGATCACCGGTGAGGTCACGTTGGCCACCCTTGTCTCCAGGTTGACCCGTCTCTTTATCAACTCCTTGAAGCTTAGGATACCGACGAGTCTCTTATTGTAAACTACAGGGACTACCCACTGGTTCACCTCCTTCATCTTGTTTAGAATGTCTTTCAACTTATCATCCGATTTAGCCACCAGAGAGGGTGAAATCATGAGTTCTGTGGCGCTCATACAGTATCGTGTAATCTTTTAATTTACTGAATTATAAAATCTACTAGGATGCACAGAACAGCGTTCGTTTGGGATGATAAGTATCTAAACTACTCCTTCCCTGGGGATCATCCCTTCAAGTCGATCAGGGAGAGCAGGGCTAAGAAGTATATGGAGGAGAGGGGGTTCTTCCACGTAGTGGAGATGGTGAAACCGGATGAGCCCGATGAGAGTTTACTTCTCTCTGTCCACTCTGCGGATTACGTTGATTTCGTGAAGTCTATGAGCGTATTGGGGGAAGGCCTACTGGACTACGGGGATACACCCGCCTTTAAAGGGGTGTATGAAAGCGCCCTGATCAGGGTAATGGGGAGCGTGACGGGCGTGAGACTGTTGAGCAGAGGGTTCGATCATGCCGTTAACGTTGGAGGGGGTCTACATCACGCCCAAAGGAGGTCAGCCTCTGGTTTCTGTGTGTTTAATGACGTCGCAATAGCCGCCCTGGAAGGTAAGAAGTATTTCAACAAGGTCGCCATTGTGGATGTGGACGGACACCACGGGGATGGTACGCAGGCTTTACTATATGACGATCCAGATGTACTCAAAATATCTCTCCATATGTACCACAGGGGGTTCTTCCCGGGGTCGGGGGACGTTAACGAAACAGGGGAAGGTGAAGGGAAAGGGTACACCGTCAACGTGCCTCTTCCCCCTGGCACTGGGGACGACGCCTACCTGTATACTTTCGAAAACGTCGTGTTACCCCTGCTGCAGAGATTTAGGCCTAATCTCATTATAATTCAGGAAGGAGGGGACTCCCACTTTGACGACCCCCTCGTAGAGCTCAAGCTTAGTACCAGGGGATATCTCTCACTGATAAGGAAACTTCATGAGTTTTCCCACAGCCAGGGAAACGGGAAGATCCTCCTGTTAGGGGGAGGAGGATATAACTACGATGCTACGGCCAGAACGTGGGTCGTGTCTGTGGCTGAACTGGCAGGGATTGAGGAGCAAGAGGTGGAATCCCTTCACGACTGCTGCCTGACTAGCTCATCCCCCTTCGTTATGGAGAGGGTGAAGGAAGTAGTTAAGAGAGTGAAGGAAGTACACGGTATCCCTTGAGGTCGTCTACTGAACAAAAGCTTCAAGCTTTGAGGATTGTCCCTTACGTGAGCTAGGTTACCTGACCACCTCCCTACCTTAGAGGGCCAGTCTGCCGTATTTTTATTAAAGTGTGAATGCGACGAGGTCAACCAAATAAATCGACGCGTTAATTTTCTTCCTCTCATTCATTTCATTAAGATCAAGGAGGACGCCTTCCTTGCCTTCTCCCTGGCCTCGTCCACTGTGGTACCGTTTGCAATCACAACTCCCATTCTCCTCTTCTCATAGCTTGAAGGCTTCCCAAACAGCCTCACTTGAACGCCTGGAATGGACAGGGCCTTGTCTACGTTCAGGAATGACGGGGCCCAGACTTCGTGCTCCGCTAGTATAACGTGGGAAGATGCAGGAGTTAGGACTCTCACCTGAGGAATAGGAAGGCCCAAAGCTGCCCTCACGTGTATCTGGAACTCACTAATATCCTGGCTAGCTAACGTAACTAGCCCCGTATCGTGGGGCCTGGGCGAGACCTCGCTAAACAGAACCCTGTTTCCCGAAACTATTATCTCAACTCCGAAAATACCGAGTCCCCCCAACTCATTGACTACCCTCACGGCGTACTCCCTTGCCCTCGTCTTGACCTCTTCGTCAACAGAAGAGGGTTGCCACGACTCCACGTAATAGTAACTAGGTCTTTGATGCTCTATTGGCTCTAGGGTTACTGTCTCCACCGAGGCTCCACCCATATGTCTGTAAGTCAGAACCGTAAGCTCGGTGTCAACCTTAACGTACTCCTCCACTATCACTGTCCTACCTTTACCTCTAGCGTGGGAGACCGACTCATAAAACGCCTTCTCAACTTCACCCTCTGACCTCACCAACACGTGACCGTGCCCGCTGGAGCTCATCTCTGGCTTAAGGAGACAAGGAAAACCTACCTCTTTACAAGCCTTTCGAGCTTCTTCGGGCGTGCTGGCGAAGCTGTACATGGTCGTGGGGACTCCAACTTTCTCAGCTGCCAGCCTTCTCAAAGATACCCTGTTCATACACGTCCTAACCGCATTGGCGTTAGGAATAATTCTGAAACCTTGATCCTCCAGGTCCACGAGTGCGTCGGTGTCTATTGCCTCTATCTCGGCAATGACCGCATCTGGGCTCTCCCTCCTTATGATGGCCCTTATGGCGTTACCGTTCAACATATCTACCACGTACTTTCTGTGTGCAACCTGCATGGCAGGGGCCATATCGTACCTGTCCACAGCCACAGTTTCTACTCCCATTCTCTGGGCCTCAATGACCATCTCCTTGCCCAACTCTCCGCTACCTAGGAGAAGTATCTTCTTGGAGTTTCCTACAAGGGGTGTGCCGATTTCCATGCGTGGATTACTTAGTTAAGTTAAAAAATCTTATGCTTTCCTAGTGGAATTTTACTTAACCAAGTAAAACCTCATCCAGCCAACTTAGAAGAGGTGCACGATCCTTGGTTAGGTTGGTGAAACACCTCCAACCAGGAGGAACCCTGCACTGTTCGGAGAAGGGCAAGGTCAGCGCACCCACTGGGTACTTTATAGAATATTCCAGAATTTGTTGATAATTATAAAAGCTGACTTTCGCTTCCACCGGAACCCTTCCCTCCACAATTAGGTCTGGAGTGTTGTGACTGCTTCTCCCCGAGAGTTTAGGGAGTGAGGTGTAAATCTCAGGTCTCCTTGAGACTGAGAAGCGAGATGACAGGACTAGATATACATACTCCTCGAACGCAGCCCCCATCAATTTGGAGAGCATTAGTACCCTGGACTTTCCAGGGTAGGCGAGCGCAGGTAAGGGGTCCACCTCAACTCCGGTCATCTTGGACAGCAGTTTTAGTCTGTCTAGGAGTAACCTCTCCCCGCTGGAGAGATGAAACCTGGGGGTTATTTCCCTATCTCCTATCCTAGCCGTTACCTGCCAACCGTCTGTGAAGACTAGAACCTCTCCATGCTCATCTGGATAAAGCAAGTCGTCCTTAAGGGTGTACCTGAATACCTTCACGGAGACCACTTCGCACCTTTTAGAGCTCCTGGACCCAAAAAATCCTAAGGAGGGCTAAACCTGGTTCTTTGATTTCCATATCTCCAAGTGCATCTCTTTAGCCTTCTCGTCGTTGAAATCAACGCTCAGATGGGCTCTCTGCGCCTCCTCGCAGTCTTCACAGTCGTAGAGGATCCAGCTACCCATGAACTCCCAGTCATGATAATATTCAATGGCTCTCCAGTTCCTCCTTTCAACTAGTTCCCTAACGTCCCTCAGCCGAGCCAGGGGGAACGTGACGTAGCCCTTTAACTTTATGAAGATAGGCCTCAGAAACTTCACGTTCATCGGGTGAATGAGGACAGTGACTTGAGAGTGAAATGGGGACAAGTCTGAGACCTTCACCACCTCGACTACGTTACTGGAGTTAACGTACACCGCTGCGTTCTCCACGTCCTGAAACAGGTCCCTAAGGTAATCCCAACTGGGGGACTCCCCTCCTATTAGCCACGAAATCATAGGAAATCGTTTTAACGGGTAGTACATAAGTTTTAGTTAGTGATGACGTGACGGTTTCCTGAACTGTGAGGAACGTTTCCCATTCCTGAGGAGAGGGATATGAAAAGGAGTTTCGAGGAAGAATTGAGAAATTTCATGGGTAGATTTGAAGGCGAAGACCCTAGGCTGAGGGATATCTATAGGCGAGTCGCTTCCTTGAGGACTATGAACTCTCATCACGCCATGATGGAGATAGTGGTAGCGAACTACCTTCTAAGTGAGGGCAGGTCCGTGTTCGTTGAGGAGGAGCTAGATGGAAAGATACTGGACATTTACTCGCCAGAGCCAGGCGACGTTATGGGGGTGGAGGTAGAGACTGGATACGTACCGGCTGAGTTTTCCCATGCCCCAGAGGAGTATTTGATGGCCAGGTTCTCCACTAAGATTGCCAGGTACGGTCCACTTGTGGACAGGTTTTACATCGCCATATCGTCGTATCTGTTGCCCATGATTCCAGGGGAGTTGCTCAAGAGCCCTGAGGACAGGGATACTGACCGTTTGAAAAACCTAGTGAGACTGATCAGGAAGTTCAACGGCTCTCCGGAGATAGACGTCAAGGGATTAACCAGAGCGAAGCTGGATGGTATTATGATGGTGGATCTCTCCAGAGTACAGGTGTACCATTTAGACCTTCAGGACGTGAGGTCCCTCACCCGAATCTTACGGCGGCATACAGGAAGAAGAAGGAGATGAAGGACACGCTCAAATTATCGTCAATGAAAGGTAGGATCTCCACGGCAGTAGCTATCACAGCTGAGAGGGAGCCAGGTATCGAGAGAAGTAGGAACCCCAAGGGTACTGAGAAGGCTAGCATACCCACTGAGCCCCAGAAGCCCTTGAATCTCCTCCCATAGACGTAATTCCTCACTATCCCAGTGATTCCGTCTCCAAATGACATGAAGAGGAGAGGGAGTAAAGCTACGTAAAGGTATCTGTTCCCGAGTTCCCAGAAATTATGGTTAAGTATCCAGGAGATGAGGAGTATCGTACCGAAGGAGAATGAAAAATACACTTCTCCAAGGTTGTCGGACTCCTGGAACCAAGACAAAGGTTTACTGTAATGCCTCGCCAGGAGATAAGCCATCATTAAGTAGGACGCTACAATTACAACCAGGGGGGAGGAGAGAAGGAACGGTGCAGTGCAAGCTACAACTCCCCCTCCAGCCATGTGTATGAACTTTCTAGCTACGTAGTTGTTGGTCCTTTTCGCGACTACCTTTGAAATCTTCAAAGTGACCACTGCCACCCAGACTACATAGATGACCCCGACGAGTAAGTCCTTGATAGAAAGGATCATTGATCTTTCGCCATAGTTCGCGATTAAAAATCTATTCTAGTAAGGGGTTGGTCGAATCGACTTCCCTCTAGCCCTGAGGGACGAGGCTTTCCTCAACTTTGTAAGTTGAGGGAGTCGTACATTTACCGGTTTCCCCAGATTACTTTACCCTGATAGATCCATGCTCTTTACCCTATATCTCGTGGGGTTCTCGCCCTATCGTAAAGTCCCCGACTTCAGAGAATCTCTCTGCGTAGTACTCCCTCTCAACTTCTCCCTTCATTATTAAGTCTAGCAAAAGCTTAGCTAATCCTGGTCCTACTTCAGCTCCATATCCGTCCAGTCCCCCAGCGTAATAAACGTTCTCTCCTATCTTTCCATAGGACGGTTTCATATCCGGAGTTCCCTCACAGAACTCTCCTGCGGTATATAGAGGGACGAAATGTCCAACTCTATCCCTCACCTTGGCCATGACCTCTTCCTTGTCTAGGCTCACCCTGTTCCCAGGAGGGGATTCCACTGCCTTCCCGTCTCCAACTATGGCCATCCCAGTTGCTAACCCTATTACCGGTCTAGAGTAAAATCCCTTCTCGTAATCGTAAACGAAGTGACTTCCCAGTTCCCTTATCTTACTGTATATCAACGTAGCCCAACAGTAGTAGCTCTTACTCTTAACCCCAACTAAACACGGGTTCCAAGGTCCAGCTGTGACAATTATCTTGTCAGCCTTCACCTGTTTCCCCCCAACCGATACGACCCCCTTACTTAGATCGATCTCAGCGCTCCCCTCGATATAGGGGACGGCGTAGATCAGCTTGGACACGTAAACTAACCTGTCCCCCCCTAGAGCAACTATTGCGTCAGATGAGATCCAACCCACGTACTCCTCCCTTATCTGGACGCCTACCTCTTGCCATTGGGTTATAACATCCATACTCACCTTTCCAATGGTCAATGAAGGGAACTCTCTCATGGGGACGTTGAACTCCCTGTAGAACTTCAGGCTCTCCATGGCCAGTTGAACGTCCTTTCCCTTGAGGAGAAGGGAGTGAATCAAGCTGGGGAAAACCCTTCTCTTCCTTGACTCTATGACCTTAACCTCGTGCCCAGCTTTGGTGAGCATAAAGTATAACGAACTCCCTAGGATACCCCTTCCCACTATTGCGAACTTCAACGACTTTTTGTTCTTGGACAGGGATTTAAAATTATGGAGATATTCGAGGGGTTCATGGTAGTCCACAAGGGAGTTACATGGTCAGTGAAGGGGTGCTATCACCCTGAGGGTTTCGCCGTAGCTATGCCTAGATATGTTGACGGTAGGAAAATTAAGACCCTTAAGGAGGGTCTAGAGTTCGTCAGGTCTAGGTTTCCAGAATACCTCAAGTTAGTTAAGGAGATAGGTTTTCAAGTCCCGTTGGTCCCCCTCAAGGAAAGTGTCGTTTTGAACCCTTTCCTCGTGTCCCTTGAGGGAACAGTGAATAAATTCAAGTCCCTGTTTAAGAACACCGGTGTGACAGGAAGTTATCTCTACCTAGGGAAGGGACATGACATGGACTTGGTCAGCACCGATGTGGGCAACGTCGAGATTCTCAAGGAACTTAGAAGGAAAGGGGTTACATCCCCCCTTGAGGAGGTCAATGAGACTGAGTTGGAATCGCTCCCGAAGGAGGACTTTCAACAACTGAAGAGAAGGAGGATAACAGAGGGGATCTTCATGGGGGTACCCTATACCTTTAAGATTGTCGAGTGCGAGAGTTTTGGAGAAGTGACTAAGGTAGAGAACTTCAAGGATACTGTGAAGATCATCAGAGTGACAAAACCTTACTCCCTCCCAGTTAAATACTACACGGATGTAGGAGTGACCATAACAAGTTTCAGGACTAGGTTCACGGAGTTACCTCCAGGTACAAAACTCAGGGTGAAAGGCCTCCTCCTCCATAGAGACTTCCTTGATTTAGACCTTGATCTTGCTGAGGAAGTGAGGATTGTGCAACTTGGCGGAGCTGATCCAGCCTCCTGACCAACAGCCCAAAGGTAAAACCGTTGGTCAAAATGGTAGCTATCTCTAGACCCATGGCATCCGGGACGTACCTCCCCCCTAGACCTACCTGCCCCATTAGGATTATCAAGTTCCTGAACTTGGAGATTTGTCCTCCTAGATAATATACTAGAGGAATAACGTTAAGTAGAGGTATTTGGTTTATCACCGAAAACACGAGTAAGACAAGGAAAGTTTTCAGTGAACTTTCCCTTGTATAATTCAAAATTTTCAAGTTTTGGTAACCGTAGAGGTAAATGGGGGAGTTCACGGGCTGAGTCTCGATGAGGGTTTTCAAACGCTCAACTAATGAGCTGTACTGTCGTCTGCTGTCCTCTACGACCGCAATGGTCTCATACACTAAAGCTACACCAGTAATGAAGTAAATTGCTAGAAATAGACCAACTAGAGAGGAAACGCTAGCAAGAGTAGGCTTACCCCCCAAAAGGCTTATGGGAAGGCTCAGCAGAGCCAAGAGCCCTGACACCGCATGAACCATCCCTATCAAAGTAGATCCTGTACCTCTCATAAGTGTTTTTATGAACTAAGAGTATATAACTTGATTCCAATGAGTCACTCTCATCAGAGCCACAGGGAAATGGCCCCGAAGAAGCTAGGCTTTTACGTGATAACCGTGAGCACCTCAAGGTACCAGAAGTTTGAGAAGAGGGAACCAGTGGTTGATGAGTCTGGGGACAGGATTAAGGAGGCTGTCATAAAAAACGGACATGAACTAGTAGGGTACTCCTTAGTGCCCGATGATAAGCTGATGATATTGAAGGCTGTGGTAGACGCTGTGCTTATGGAAAAGGTGGATGTAATAGTGACCACTGGAGGTACTGGTTACACCCAGTCTGACGTCACAGTGGAAACTGTTAGGGGCGTTCTGGACAGGGAGATAGAGGGCTTCGGAGACGTATTTAGATCCCTAAGTTTAAGGGAGCCTGCGGTCGAGGCTGCAGCGTATTTAAGCAAGGCGAGCGCTGGGATAATCAAGGGGAAAGTGGTATACATGCTCCCAGGGTCCCCAGACGCTGTGAAGCTTGGTATGGAAAAGCTAGTGATTCCAGAAGCCCCTCACCTAGTGTTTCTGGCACGTTCAAAATGAGCTGCAAAAAGGACAGTAAGCCTCGTCCTTTAGGGCAGTAGTGAGGTTAGGTCGTCCATACCTCCCTAATCTTTTTCTCAAGGATTTCCTTCACTTTAGAACCCTTAATGGGCTCAAGCTCGTTCATCTTGACGTAAATGTACACCAAGTCAGCTGGATTCTTCCCCTTTAGATAAGAGCCTATGAGCTCGTTCATAAAAGAGTCCAGTATACCCTCGTCTATCCCCTCGTACCACGAGAGGTCCTGGATAACGTCTTGGTTCTTGCTTAGGAGGTTGACAAGTTCGCTCTGTATCTGAGTGAGATCACTCCCCTTCTCGACCTCAAGCAAGTCCAAATAGCTTAAGATCTTCAACTTCTTGGAAGCTAATGGGCAAAGACTTACCTTGGACGAGGTAACTTTCGAGTCCCTGGACGGCTCACCGTTGACCATCTCCATAAACGCGAAACTGCAGCTTTCATCTCCCTTAACGTCCCCCCTGTACATACACGTCTTATGAACGGTGAGAGAGTTCAGCCTCTCCTTGACTTCCTTAGGTAGAGCATCGAACAAGAAAATGACGTCCACCACATTCCTAGGTTTTGCCCGGAGCAAGTAAACTCTCTCCTCAGGGGTAAGGGTATAGATCTCCTCAACTCCCTCTGGTACCTTTATTTCCTCACCTTTAACTAGTTTCTCTAAAGTAGTGTCTACGGTAATTATTCCCAGTCTTACGTCCTTTGAGAGGAAGTATCTAATCGCAGTTAAAGCCTGCTCAAGAAGACCGTCTGATATTGGCGTTATTACCAAGGCTTTCTTGCTGGGAAGGGAGACGGAGACGGACGAGGTCTTATCCTTGGGCCTTGAGCTGACCTTCAGGTCTTTCACGATCTCAAGCTTTGCAGGGCAGACCTCCTCGCACTTACCGCAGAAGTTACAAGTGGCGAACTGGCTCTCCATGCCCTGAGCCTTTGCGATGAAGAACCCAAGGGGAGAGTAATCCTTATCCCCCCTCTGGTCTACGTGTGGACAGACGTAAACGCATTTACCACACAGGATACATCCGGAGAAGAGGTCTGGAGAGTTGTCGTCAGAATAAGGTAAAAGGTACTGCTGTGGTAGGTTAAGAGGTAAGTTGGAGGAAACTATGAACTTAGACACGTCCTTTCTAAGGAAGATTATGACCTGGTCAGCACCGCTGAAGAGAGTGTCGCTGAGCTCTTGAGTATTGATATATCCAAAATACTTGTACCTGTAGTTTCCAGTCTCAAAGAAATAGGGCCTGTCGGGAACCATGTCATCCAATTTGTCCTTTAAGAGCTCCTCCCTAGCCTGAGGGTAAGAAACGTAGAGGGCAGAGGAATCGCCCCTCTTAATGATCGTCACGTCCCTGAACGCAGGAAGCCCTGTGGAGTACCAGTACTTAACCCTATTTAGGAGGAAGCTTAAGCTCCTCTCCAACTTCTTGTACACCAAAGGCCTTAGATCCTTTCTAATGGTCACTGAAGTTATTGTACCTCCCCTATATTGCCCGACGTAGACTTTACCCTCAGCCACTGCCTCTACTTCAACCCTTCTCCTCAGCGAACCAAACTCGTTAAAGCCGAAGAAACCGTCCTCGTAGTAGACTGAACCACCTACGCTAGCCTCAAGGGGACCAAACACCTCTAAACTAAAGTTGACTAGGTCAGACCAAGGGGTCCCAGCTTTCACCCTAATCCTGTCCCCCAGGTCCTCTACTCCCCTGAGGTCAGTTAGGTCTAGTACGGTCTCCCCGCTCTCTCCCCTAAAGTACTCGTACCTCGGCTTTCCGTCGGTCATTGCGTCCTCCGTTTTGAAGACTCTAATGACTTGCTTTGGCGTCTCTCCCCTCCTGGTCCGCGATATGGCCGAATAGATGATGCCTGCCACACTATGTAGAATGAATGTGAAGATTAAATAGTCTCTTTATAATTTGTAGTGATATAAGAAACGTAAACGATGACATGCTCCTGGATTACCTCGAACATAAAATACGAGGTGATGGATCCTCATGGGATTGGGTTTCATCGGATCTCATATAACTTAATATCAACCATCAACCCTTGGGCTTCACGGTAGTAGAGCAAGGAACTCGGTCTCACCCCCTATCGATCCAAGGGATGAACCCGACCTACCTGATGGGTGAGGGAACCAGCACGCCTTGGGCCGTGCATACCCTTATCTACCTTCCTAGGTACAGGCCCATACATGGGCGAGACCCTTAGCGGTGAAACGTCTTCAACTATCCAGATTATATAGACATTAATAGCCTCACGGAAGTTGTTCATTATGGTGTCGAAAGAAGGCTGGATGAGAACCTAAGGAAAAGCACAGGTCTCAAAAGCCTTTGCCTTTTCTTTCTTTGAATGAAATATTATTCAACCTAATTTATTAGGAACCATAAAACATGAACAGAACATCCGTCAATATGCAAAACTGACTTCTAGCCCATATAAATTGCGGGACTACCCTCATTAGTTCATGGCTACATATCTCATCTGAGGGAAATCGAGAGGGTCAGAGACCCCTCCCATAGAGGCTCATAACCACAATAACATCGCTATCGTTCTCACAACCACAACTAAAACAACGATAATCCTAAGTCTTACCTCTTCCATTTCTTTATTGCACTTGGGACAATGAGTGAAGGAGTAGTCTGGGTAAACATATATTACCTTTGCCATTTTCTCTTAGCCTGCCACTCAATCCAGTATTGAAACCTACGGTACTGCATTAAGTACAGCTTGTCCCTGAACTGTGCCGGTAGCTTCTTCATGCTCTTTATGAGCTTTTTAAGTCCTCCAAGAAGATGGCTGAGACGTTGAACGACTTAGCTACATCTGCAATCCATTTCCCAACTTCTTAGGGAGTCCTCCAAGACGTTTTAACCTTCCTATGGTATGATCTTATCCTATTTAGGACCCTGTCGTTCTCTTTCCACCTCTTCTCATGCTTCTTCTGAAGTTGCTGGGCTAAGCTCTTGTCTTGGTGGGCGTCATCCAACCTAGTAGGTATCCTAACGTAGTGTCCGTCATCTTTGCCTACAACTACTTCAGCCCTGTTAATGTCCACGTCAACGCTGTCTTTGACTTCAGGCTCTTTCCACCCTTCTTCAGAAGAGTGACCTTTGGGTACGCCCTGCCATCCCTCAATACCAGCCTAGCCTTCTCGACTCTCAGTCCTTGCAGAAAGTTAGGTCCCTAGGGTAGCCCTCTATTGATGTTTCGCCAACTCCTGCTATTCTCACAACCATCCTATCGAAGTCAATGGAGTACGATTGTCCTGGTGTTAACCAGACAAAGAGCCTCCTTATTACTGGGTACCTACCATGCTTAGGGTTTTTAGCCGCGACTTATAGATCGCTAAGGCGTCCATGTAGCAGTCTATGGGTACCTTTGACGGTAGACCGTACTTTTGCCTTAAGATCTAATAAGTACCGTTGGGCGTTTCCGTCTAGAGCTTCTTTGGTCTGTTATCCCTCAACCACTCTAAAACGAAATGCAGACCTCGTCTATAACTAGATACAAGAGAGAGCAGAGGGCGGTGGGGGAAATCTTCATTGCAACTGTGGCTCTGATTTGGTTCTTACCCTTGTCTCTAAGCCCTGTGCCCACAATAAGGGGTAGAGGAAAGGGATTTACATACTTTCCACATCCCCGCCCTAGGGGGCGAGGATTGCCCTTCCTCTGTCAGTCATCTTGGTCAGTCCCTAACAGAGATCTAGCCTTTTCGTTGATATCAGCTAAGAAGTCGTCGAACTCATCGTTATATGATATCTCATGTAGGGCATTACTCACTTGAGCTAGGTTTTCGAGCATCTCTTTTTGGTGATCCCTGGTTTCTTCTAAGTACTTCTCATCATTTTCGTCTCTGCCTTCGGAATAAGCGGCTACCCCTTTAGCGGCGTGGGCTAGGTAAGCTGTATATAGGAGCGTGTCCGTGAGCGCGTAAAGGCCCAGATCCATTATGCTTAAAATTTCATCCAATAAGTAAGGTTTATCCAACAATATTTTAATTATTTCTTTTTCCCTATCGCTCAGCCCTTTACAGTAACCAGTAGTTTCATTAGGGTTAGGCAATAAGCAACTTCTCAATAAATTAATTATATTGTCGTTTAAATCTCTGAGTCTAAACGAACTTGTAATTCTCTTTTTTAAGTTAGAGAGATCTTCGTACCTTCTGTCTTTAGTGGGCTTCTTTATAAATGTGTTCACCTCGTCAAAGAGGTTCTTTAGCTCGGGTTGACCCAGCTTTCTCAACAACTCGCTAGAGGCTCTGAGCAGCTCAACTATTTTAGATCCTCCTATTGGATCATGACTTAACTTTTTCCTTACGATATTGGGTGAAGTCGCCTGTTTAATCAATTCTCTAAAAGTGCTTTCTATTTCCTGGATTTGTCTAGGAAACCTTATACTAGATTTTCCTCCTATAGAAAGGATTGCAACGGGCATAAGTATAATAGCACCATAAGTAGATAACAAAGCCTTTGAGTAAGCCTCATAAGCCCTTGACATCGAAAAAATCTTTTTCTCTTCTAGAGCTCGGATATTCTTTACCTCTTTGGCCTTGTTTTGCAGTCTATCGTATGCAGCTTGGGCCTCTTCAAAGAAACCTTCACCATCATTAACAAAGTTGTAAAAGGTTGACCTCTTCTTACGCTTCCCCAATTAACTTTCCCCTAATTACAAAGTTGAGGAAAGCCTCGCCCTTCAGGACTGGGATGAGGGTATATAAACCTCCTTTTCATACCTGTATTTATGGGCAGGAGGGCTAAAAAGGGTGGGAACGAAATCAGAGCTACAGTCTCTATGAAGGTTTCCCCCACCGCCCCTCTGCTCAACCTCATATCTAGTTATGAGAGAGGTCTTCGTTTCGTTTTAGGATGGCTAAGAGAGAACAGACCAAAAAAGTTGTTGAAAGAGACACACGACGGTACATACGAGACTCTAAGGCAGAAGTTCAACCTACCCTCTAAAGTCGCCCAGGACTGTTATAGGGATGCTATAGCAATCTATAAGTCGTGGTTGAAGAACCCTAAGCGTGGTAAGTATCCTACTATACGCAAAGTCTCTGTCTGGTTAACACCAAAGCTGTCCTACTCTATTGATTTCGATAAAATGGTCGTGAGGATAACAGGAGTCGGTGAGTTACCAATACTAGGCTATCCAAGGAACTTGTCTGAGTACAAGGACTGGGAAGTAAAGGAAGCTAGGTTAGTGCTAAAGGATGGGAAAGCATACCTAAAGGTCTCATTCCTGAAGGACTGGAAGGAACCAGGGGCTAAGGACGGTGTCGCAGTCGACATCAACATGGCTGAACTCGTTGTAGGCAAAGACGATGAAAAGTACGTTAGGATACCCACAAGATTAGATGACGCCCACCACTACAAGTCATTAGCTGAGTCCCTTCAGAAGAAGTATGAAAAGAGGTGGAAAGAGAACGACAGGATCCTCAACAGGGTTAGGTCTTATCACAGGAAGGCTAGGGACGTCTTGGAGGACTCCGCAAAAAAGGTGGGTAAATGGATTGCAGAGGTAGCTGAGTCTTTCAACGTCTCAGCCATCTTCTTAGAGGACTTGAACAACCTCATAAAGAATGTGAAGAAGTTACCCTCTGAGTTCAGAGATAGACTTTATCTCGTGCAGTACCGTAGGCTTCAATATTGGATTGAATGGCAAGCTAAGAAACATGGGTTAAAGGTAGTGTATGTTGACCCTCATTATTCCTCTACTAAATGCCCAAAGTGCGGGAGTAAGATGGAGGAAGTAGGGTATAGATACTACCGTTGCACAAGTTGTGGTTATGAGAACGATAGGGACGTTATTGCAATTATGAACTTATATGGGAGGGGGTCTCTGACCCTCTCGACTGCCCCTCAAATGAGAGATGTAACTCCGAATCGATGAGGGGAACCCTCGCCATTTATGGCGGGGAGGAAGTCAGCTTGTCCCGTATGACAGAGAATGAAGTGTAGTCCGGGTAGCGTCTGTAAACATAAGTGAGAATTTCCTCTCTAGACTTTGTTACCCAGGCTTTAAAGAACTGTATCACATCTTCTTTTACATTAGCAATTTTGGCATTGTCCGTCACTACGTATTTCCTCTTTATCCCTATAGTCATACCCGATACGACGTCCTTAACCTCTTCTTCCTCCACGTCAACCGTGCCGAGGTCGATTAACGCGTTGATGTGGTCTTGCAAGAGCTTTGAGTAAGGACCAAACAGCCATGGCTCAAAGCCGAGCCCTAGATCCACTCCCTCCTCTTTCTCTAGCAGGAAGAAGATCTTCTGGAGCTTTGTAGCAGTTACTTCAGCATTTTCCTCCCTAGCGACCTTAAGGAGTGCGAGGATATAGTCGTAAACGTTGTCCATAAACACTTCACTAAGTACATACACTGTATCTCTTCATATTTATTCTGACTTCCTCCATGGCGAGGCTTATCCTTCCTTTGTCAGATTCGATATGTGGATACTAATACTATTACAGTTACAATACTAACAATAATAAAGCAAAAACAAGACGTCTTTAAATAAGTTCTTATATAAGAAGAATTGGGGTTGGTGAAGGATTATGAACGGAGTTACCGCGGAGCTATGAAGATTTGCTCGGAAGCTAACCCGCCAAACCCCTAATTTCCTTATTACGTTTTAGGTTAAAAGGATTTTCTTGATTTACTCCAAAATTCATTGAGAAGCATTCAACTTCTGCTATTGCTGCTATTGTCTTGATCCTTATTCTGACTTTCACCACTGGGGAAAGTCTTATCCTTTAGGGGAGAGGAAGTAAGTCCACTCCTCTTGGATCTGTGATATTATGACAGTAACAATATTAAAGATAAAGTGGGGAATAAAAAGCTTTTTAATCTAATTTCAAAATCTGATTGTAATTAGCGAGAAATACAGAATAAGGTTCATGATGAAGGAGGTAAAAAAGCAGAAGAGCTTGAAGAACAGTTACAAGATGAGTTTTCTAATACTAAAATCATTAGACTAGTCAAGGAAAGCTGTTGTCAATACTCACAGATCCTTTCAAATACACCAGGGAAAAGCTAGGTAGAGATAAATATGATAATCCTAAAATTTTCAATAGAAGTTATGGGTGATGTAAGGATAGTGATGATACAAAAAACTGTATTATTCACGTTTGGCAGATTGGATCCCATAATAAGGTCTACTTCTAGACTTTCCCATACTTTAGCCTCTTTGATAAGCGCATCGGAATCTATCCAGTTCTTCCTCACTCTCAAACTTTACGTAACAGTAACCTTTTTCGTCTCTATCTACTAATTTCGTGTGCGCACAATCAGCGAATGAGGAAAGAAGGTTTTCCTTTTGGTTAACCCCCCAGTTAATGAGAAAAATATTAACTTTTGAGGAAGCAGAGGAGGTCTGGAGAACTAGTAACTTATACCTGAGCGTCATAAAACGGACTTAAGAGTATTGATGCCATGCTCTAAGTTACTAAGCAAAGTCCTGGGATTTGGATTTCACAGGATTTCGTCTTCATATCAGTCCTCGACCCTTAAGCTTCACGGGGGTTGAGTTAGCAATCCGCGTCCACCCTTCGCCGCATCATCGGGATACCCCAGACCCAACTAAACAGGTTGCTTTGTACGTCAGGGAATCCAAAACTTAGGCAGATGTCCAGGTAAACGTTCAACTGTCTGTGAAGTCTAAACAAACGACCTGGGCACTCGAAGGTCTTGCCGACCTCTTGGGTTGGGCTCTGCGCCTTGTGGTAAGGTCAGGGTTTACCCCGACTACGCTGAAACCTTGTAAAACAGTCCGCACTTAAGCTCTCCATGAAGAGTCGCTCAGAAGGTTCTGAAAATCTTCTTGAAGAGCGAGTTGCTAGAGTCCCCGAACATCTTCTGCTTTTCCAGCCTTCTAAGGGCGAAGGTGGTTAAGGGGTATGACCTAATAGTGTCTAAGCAGACCTAAGAACGTAACCTAGAACCCTGTCCCTCCTGAGGTAGAACTGTAGGTATTTTCCCTTTCCGGTCACGTTTTGGATCTAACGACTGAACCTAACGCTTCATAACCATCCCGTATTTCAAAAGTATAGCTCCTTCAGTGAAGGAGTTATAAATTTCTCACCGTCAAAGGCGGCCACCGTGAACAAATTTGAGCCAATAGCAGAGAGGCTTAAGGGATTGAGGTCGGACTTCTTTTTGAAAAGGTAAATACGCCCTCCTCTCCTTAATTATCGATCTCCCAGTTTCTAGACCCTTAACTCCGGCGTGACAGCGCTCTTCAGGCAAGGATGGAGTCGGATTTCAACTGAGGAGCGAAGAGAACTCCACGAGAGAGCGGATTGAACCGCGATCAACGGTTTCCGTGAGACCGTTAAGTTTACATGGTTAGGATTGTTAAGGACTTTATACACCGCAAAGGGGTCTTCCTTGGATGTGGCCCTAATCAGAAATGCAGATAAGCCCTATAGGCAGTCCAAGGTGTCCGGGTTTCTCACTATCCAGGTAGGTCAGGGTCACCCCTTGGGGGATGAGAGCGAGTCCCCCGCTTTACCCTCGTGTCTAGGGTTAAGGATCAATATCAAACGACATGGAATCCGGTGAGACTCAAATCCCCCTAAGAGCCCCTATACTCTAAAGTGAGTTTGAAATAATCGTTGGGGAGGTCCTCTGCGTCCACCAGAGCGTAGTTGTACTTCTTGATGACTGGAATACAGGATGTTATCAGGGCCTTTCCTACTATTATCTTAACCTTCTGTTCTCCTTTCACCCTCTCCAGATAGGAGGACAGCTCACTCTCATTGATCAAAATCTCTGACATGTTTTTTAGTTTTAGATGAGGAGTTATAAAGCAAACATGGATTTACTGGAGAAGCTCAACGAGGGTCTTAAGGTATTCAATGCGTCCCTAGCCCACGTATATACGGAGACTGCGCTAGACCCTGAAGTAGGACCTGAAGTGAAGGAAGTTGACCTTGACGAGAGACTGAAGGAAAACCTAATCGCCTCTGGGATAGAGAGGCTTTACAGGTACCAATGGGAAGCTATGGGCCTGATCCTCAAGGACAAGAACGTTGCCATAATATCTGGGACAGGTACTGGAAAGACCGAGGCGTTCCTTATCCCCTTGCTCGAGAAGGCTATGAAAGGAGAAAGGAGTGTCCTCATTTACCCTACCAAAGCCCTGGCGAGGGACCAGCTAAGCAGGATTAACAACTTCACCCGAAGTCTAGACGTAAGTGTCAACGTCCTGGACGGAGACGTGGATAGGGAAACTAGAAGGAAGATATACGAAGACCCCCCAGAGGTCCTGATCACTAACCCCGACATGATCCACTTGGGACTATCGTTGTCCCCAGACTTCAGACATCTGATAAGGGGAGCTGAACACTACGTCGTGGATGAAATGCACGTCTACGAGGGAGTGTTGGGGTCTCACCTGAGGAGAGTCCTAGACAGGATAAGGGAAATAGAAGGGGAAATTCACGTCGTGGGGGCCAGCGGGACTATCGAGGCTTCCCCCTTCCTACTCAACGAGCTGTTCGGAGTTGAGGGACAGGTGGTGAGAGGGGTGTCCAGGAGAAGGGGGATGGCGATCCACTCGCTGGTGAACTCAAACGGGATGAGCAGGTGGACCCTCTCAGCCTACCTTGCAGGTCTTCTGGTCAGGGAGGGGTTAAAGACTCTCGTCTTCGTGGACTCTCAACAGATGGCCGAGAGGTTGGCAAAGATAGCTGAGAGGTTTGGAGCAAACCTGGCGGTTCACAGGGCGGGAATACTCAAGGAGGAGAGGGAGGAGGTGGAGGAGAAGTTGAGGAGCGGGAGTTTGCAGGGTGTGGTCGCTACACCGACGCTGGAGCTCGGTATAGATATTGGATCCCTTGACTCAGTAATAATGGCTGAGAACCCTCCGAGCTACTCCAAATACGTCCAGAGATCAGGGAGAGCCGGTAGAAGGAATAGGGTCGGTTTCATTTTCACGATCCTAGGGGACAGCCCAATAGATAGCTACTTTTTGAGGAGACCTCAAGAGTTCTTCTCGAGGAGGCTCACCCCTATAACCTTTGACAACACGAACATGGAGGTCCTCAAGGTCCACGCTGCCTCTTACCTCCTGGAGAAGATGAGGCTCAAGAGGGAGGATTTACCCGACCTATGGGTAAAAGCGATGGAGGGGCTGGTACAGGAAGGGGTGGTCTCAGAGAATCATGGAACCTTCTACGCAACAAGCAGGACTAGGGACTTTGTAAGGTCCACATCACTGAGGAGTTCAGGTCCCGTTGTGGAAGTCAGTGCTGACGGGAAGAAGATCGGGGAGAGGGAACTACCAGTTGCACTATATGACTTACACCCCGGGGCTCTCTACTTAGCATCCAAGAGGTCTTACGAGGTGAAGGAACTGGACCTGAAGAGTCTAGAGGCTAGAGTAGTCAGGGTGAAGGACGACCCAGGTTACTACACTAAACCGCTCTACATGGTGGATTTAAGGGAATTTACTGAGGTCGAGGAGAGGAAGGTCTTGGGGCTTCCCGTAAAATATGGGGAGATGACCCTGACAATCTCAGTGATCGGATACGTAATCTACGACGCGTATTCCAGGAAGGAGAGGACCAGAGGGAGGGTCGAGTACGAGGACCCAATATCCTTTACCTATAAAACAAAGGGGTTGATCATAAAACATCCTGCTGTTGAAGAGTGGGACCTGATGTCCTCAATGGAGGCCTATCACGCCACGGAGCACGTCCTCATATCTGCTGGAAGAGTTGTGGCCGGTGCCTCTATGACTGACCTGTCAGGAATTAGCTACCCATCAGGACACGTGGTGATCTATGACTCTACCATTGGAGGGAGCGGCGTCTCTCGACTGCTTTACCAGAGGCTGGAATCTGCGTATGACATAGCCTTGGACATAGTGAAGAACTGCGACTGTGAGGACGGATGTCCGAAGTGTGTCTATGACCCATACTGCGGTAATAACAATAGGGTCTTATCAAGGAGGAAGTCCATGAGGCTGATCGACCTCGTACTTAAGGGAAATGAAGTAGAAGACGACTCACCTAAAGGGGAAAGCGTGAGGTAGTCAGCCCCACATAATACCCAGCTACTGAGAAGGGGCTCTCCTAGGTCTACGGGTCCTGCCCTTTACCTAAGTTTCATCTACCTTCCGTCAGACGTGTTTAGACATAAATGCTAGTTTGTAGGGTCAATAGGATAAAGTTAAATTGGCCCCCGGTTACCTCATTGTCTAGGTAGCAAGAGTGTGTAGCGTATCTGGAGTACTAATCCTGGACCACTCGAAATACGAAGAAATAGAGAGGAAGTTCGTAAAGATACTTACCAAAGCTGAGGATAGGGGTAGGGACAGCTTTGGAGTGGTGACCCTCTCCAGGGATGGGAGAGTCCACGTAACGAAGTCAATAGGGAGACCTTCCCAGAACTTGGAGAAGTTGTCAGGCTTCGTCAAGGAAGACACCACTGTCATCGTAGCGAACAACAGGGCTGAACCGACGACGGAGTTCGTGAAGTATAAGGGCGAAAAGGACATCCAACCCTTCGTGGGGAAGAGGTTCATAGTTACGCACAACGGGATAATAGCCAACGACCATGAACTGGAGAAGAAGTATGAACTTGAAAGAGTGACCAATATAGATAGTGCAGTCCTACCGCCACTCCTAGACAAGATATGGGACGGCTCCATTGAAGGTCTGAGGGACGTCCTGGGGAGGGTCAAGGGCAGTTACGCCCTGGTGATCGCAGACAAGGAGAGACCAGATAGACTGTTCCTAGCACAGAACTTTAAACCCCTTTACATGGCTTACGACTTCGGGTTGGGGGCCCTGTTCTTCAGTTCCCTGGACGACTACTTTCAGGCAGGACCTTTCGATATGGTAAACGTCAGGAAGCTCGAACCTTACTCCTTAGTTGAGGTAACAAATTCCAAGGAGATGAGAACGCTCAACCTAAGACCGGAACTGAAAAAGAGAGCTCTAGTCATAGCCAGTGGGGGCCTAGACTCCACCGTAGCAGCGACCAAAATGATAAGGGATGGATATGAGGTGACCCTCCTCCATTTCAACTACAGGCACAAGGCTGAAGAGAGGGAGAGGGAAGCAGTAAGGAAGATAGCCTCTCGACTTAACGTAGATGTGATTGAGGTCAACACGGACTTGTTCTCCATGATAGGTAACACTACCCTACTCAAAGGGGGAGGAGAGATAGTCAAGGACCGGAAAGGCCAGGAAGGCGCTGAGTTTGCCCATGAGTGGGTCCCCGCTAGGAACGCCATATTTTTCACCGTAGCTTTGGCGATAGCAGAAGCGAAGGGTTTCAGTGCCATCGCATCAGGTGTGAACCTGGAGGAAGCAGGTGCATATCCTGACAACGAGATGGAATTCGTGAGGATGTTTCAGAGGCTCTCTCCTTACGCTGTGGGACCTGACAAAAGGGTTGAGGTCGTTATGCCAGTGGGGAACCTGGTGAAGCATGAGATAGTTAAGTTAGGGTTACAGATTGGTGCGCCTCTCGACTTAACGTGGAGCTGCTACGAGGGTGGAGATAAGCACTGTGGAAAATGCGGACCGTGTTACATGAGGAAAACTGCTTTCCAGATCAACGGAGTCAAAGACCCGGTTGAGTACGAATCTTAATAGTAGCAATTTCCTCGATCCTCATTTCCTTATTAAAATAGGGACTATGAAAATGGCAATCAATATATTAATTAATACAACCGCTGATATTACAGTGTATAATACGTCCTTATTTTTCATGAAGTCGGCTACCAACAGGGCCACCCTGATTACTGGAGTCGCAATAAGAACCATAAGCCCTAGGTATATGAACGATAGACCGTCCAACTTTGGAATCCCAGAGAACACCTTAGTTGGGGTCGTGGTGGAAGTGTTCACAGGAGATTTCACGCTCCCTATCTGACTAATAGTTAGTCCTTGGCCCCCTCCATGCACAAAGAGTAAAGCGACCCCAGCTACAACTAACGCTATGCTGAGGACTACCCCGATAATAAGCGAGTAACTAATTACGTCCTCTATCTCCACTCAAAACACCCCTAAACCTCTCAATATCATTTGAATTCCTAGGAAGCCTAAGATCACCAAAAACACCGCCCTGATTCTCTTATTCTTCAATCTAACCAAAACCCTCGTACCGACCAAGGATCCAACCAGAACGCCTATGGCTGTCGGGGCAGCTAGGAAGGGCTGGATGTAACCTAAAGCCCAATAGATCCCGCTACCAGTCGCTGCAGTCACTCCTATCATAAAGTTGCTTGTTGTAGTCGTGACCTTCATGGGTAGGTTCATGGCGTAGTCCATGCCCAATACCTTGAGGGCTCCAGAACCGATCCCCAAGAGCCCGGAGATAAAACCTGCGAAGAACATTACTATGAGTCCTAGCCACCACCTCACTCCCCAATATTTTACCGTGGTATTGTTAGCCGGATCGTAATACTCACCGTAAAGGTTCAGTAGCTTAGTGGTCCAATCTGGAGGGCGGGGAGAGGGAAACTCACCTGACATCTTCTTGAGAGTAGGGTAAATGGAGAAAAGTAGAACTATCCCGAAAACGATGTACACCAAGTATTCTAGATGAAGAGAGTATATGTACGCAACCGTGAGCGACCCAACTATTGATCCAGTTGTTGTAGCGATTTCAAGGGAGATCCCTATCCTGACGCTGGTTATCCTCTCCTTTACGTAAGCTGAGGCAGAACCGCTAGATGTAGCTATGGTAGAGATTAGACTTGAACCAGTTGCGTAAATAATTGGTATACCCAAATACAACGTTAGGATGGGGACTAGGACTGTTCCTCCGCCCAGCCCGGTCAAGGATCCCAAGAAACCTGCCAGAATACTGAATATAAGTATAAGTAAAAAAGTTAGTATTACACTCATGATTATCAAAGAGAGTAAACTCCGAGTATTTTTAAAATCATCCCATATCAGGTTACTCTAGAAAATATTCAATTTTTATTTTTAAATTTAAATCGACGCAAAAGTTTATACAATTATCTCTTTAGCTTAGATATTTTTATTCATAATATTAGAGCATATTGCTCAATGTTTGTTAATATACTTTTATACCCTACTATAGACTATATATTGTATGGACGGAATAACAGCCGGTTTTATGAAGTTCAAAGAGCTGGTGAAGGGAGCTAGGGCCTTTAAAATGGAGGACCAGGTGACATTCGTAGGTTTTATGAACGCTAGCTGTAGTCAGAAGTCAAAACTCGTTGATGCAGTACTGGACGAAGTTTACAAGTATGGTGAGAGCTTCAACTTAACTATTCTCGTCCTTAGCGAGGACAAATCCCGTGAACTGGGGTCGAATCTAGGGGACGATATAACCCAGGAACTGCTCAAGAACCTTCAGAAGGAGGCACGTCAAAGAGCCTAACGCTCTTGTTGACAGCGTTGTCCATTATTGCCACACAATATGATCCCATCTTTACTAGTTCCCTCCCGCTTTCCGTCTTAGGGGCATCGTCCTCCAATCTCCTGAATCCCTCCCTGATCTTTGCCATGGGTGAGAGGTCCTCCGTCAGGAACATGTTGGTTGACATTACGAACATCTCCCGTAGAAGCTGAAAGCTGGGGGTGAGTCTAAGTATTTCCTCACCTCTCAACTCCTTGAGGAAGAGGGTAAGATGAGTGATGAACCTTCCCAGATCTCTCATGGTGATTGCGAAAAGGATCACGTCCTTAGTCTGCATCTTAAAGTTAATCTCATCGTCTCTCTGTACTCCAACAGCTATTTGTCTTATGAGCAACCTGTAGTCCTTGTTTAGGATGGAGACCCTTGCAAGGAGGTCCTCCCTCATTTCTGGGCTGAAGTTTGACAGCAGAAGCTCCACGTCGCTCAGGATGGAGTTGATCTTGATCACAAAGGACTTCATAGACCCGTTTAGGTCACCGTCTACTTTGACGTTTACCTTGAACGAAATACTGTCAAAGGTTTCCGATTCCACCTCAAGACCATAACATTGAAGCTGGAGTTCCCTTAACTCTTTCTTAGCCTCCAAGGGAATGACAGAACTGGACTTGACCACAATCCTTTCGACGCCTTGCATATAGTACGTGACGATAAGATACTTGGTCGTTTCCAAATTGGTCAACGGTAACTCTTTTTCCAGGGATGGCTTTAAGGGGGGTCTTATTTTCAAGCCGTCGAAAACCTCGTATACCTTCAGTTCGCTCTTGACGTCCAAGTTCATCTTCCTTACCCATTGACTAGGTAAGGAGATAATGTAGCTCCCTCCCTTAATTTTCTGAAGCCTTCTAACGTCCATAATTCATATGGATAAATAGTTGTTTAAAAGCTTATGATTGGCTAGATAAACAAACATGTTTATTTAAATGAGTATATTTTGCAAACCAGTTAGACTAGGACACCTTCTGGGTCCAATGCCGATTTTAGGAGATGAAAAGCTTGCCCGAGTGAAGGAAGACAGTCCTTCGTGCAACCCTTCTCCCCATACGCTGTATATCCCTTACTCCTCAGTTCCTCCAATTCCTCCCCATTGAAGACTCTAGAGTATCCGGTGCCGTAATATGAAACTATACACTCGCCCTTCAAGCGCCGGGCTACCTCTATCTCCTTACCCCTTGCTGTCAGTACTGAATTTACCCTGTCTCCTGAGCACTCCTCTACCTCAGCTACCCTGAAGTTCTCAATTGACCTCCTAACGTAGCTGGAGTGACCTGCGAACCACGCCACGATGGTCTCTCGATCAGCTTTTAACAGGGTTATCCCATGTGCACCCCTTGAAATCACGTCCGCGACCTGTTCGTACTTAACCTCCACAGGCACTACCTCCTCAGGTAGAGGCACTGTCTTAAGCGTGATCTCCAGGTACCCTCCCAGTTTACCTAGAGATCCAGACATAGCTTTCCATATCTTGTAACCAGAAGAGAACTTTGGGTTCTTGCTCCCGGTGTTGATTACCTCACCTTTGCCCGTAACTATCCTAGCCCCCAGTAGCCAGTCCCTCGGGTATCCATAGAAAAGACTGAAGTGGTCAGGGATGTTCAAGGAGGCGAAGCCCCCGACTGACCCGTGATAGGCAAAGGGTAGCCACATCTGCTCACGCCTTAGCGCTGCGTTTAGGTCCTTGAATAGTGTACCGGCTCCAACTTTGACGTAGAGGTCAGCCATGGATGCTTCCCTTAACCCAGTGAAGAAGGACATAGATAAGTACACGTCAGCTTCTACCCTCTCTCCTATGTGGTGAGTCCCAGTACCGATAAAATGGCCCTTAAGCCCCTCGGAGGAAAGGAGGTGGATGACCTCTGAAACTTCCTCCTCGCTACTGGGCTCCACTAAAGCTCTAGGTCTAGAGTCTTCTCTATTCAGCACACGTACCTTGGTGATCTTCTCAAGCTCATCGATCCACATACGCTTTAGTATTGGTGTATCCAAATCTTTAAATTGATGAATATTGTTGACGAGTTGGCTTCCATAGTCGGGGAGAATTGGGTTATTTCAGGGGAGGACAGGAGACTATACTCCTATGACGGTTTCACCGCAGTGGAGGCCGAGCCCTCTCTTGTAGTCCTCCCTGGAGATGAGGAACAGGCAGTCAAAGTGATAAGGTTACTCCTAGAAAGGAGGAAGAAGTTTCTCATAAGGGGGACTGGGACTAGTCTAAGCGGGGCCACAGTACCTATTAACAACGAGGTCGTTGTTTCCATGACCAGATTGAATAGAGTCCATAGGGTAGATGGACTGGAGATCGAGGTTGGCCCTGGTATTGCCAACGTGATGGTGACTAGAAACGCTCCCCCTCACCTGTTTTACGCTCCAGACCCATCGAGTTACACTGTGTCTTCCATAGGAGGTAACGTCTCCCATGACTCTGGAGGCGTCCATGTCGTAAAGTATGGTCCTACGTCCAACAGCGTCCTTGGGTTAAGGGTGATTCTCCCCAACGGATCGGTGGAGGACTTGACCGCAGGGCCTTTCCTCTCCCCCCTTCCTATTTTCATAGGAGCAGAGGGGACCCTCGGGGCTATCCTAAGGGCTACCTTGAGGTTGTTTCCAAAACCCCAGTCAAAGGTAAGCGTATTCGCTACCTTCAACAGCGTAAAGGACGCGGGAGACGCGGTGGTGGGAATATTCAGGACCGGAGTAATACCCTCAGCGTTGGAGATGATGGATAAAAACGCCATAAGAGTGGTGGAAAAAAGTAGATACAAGGCAGGACTACCAGACGTAGAGGCCCTCCTACTCATAGAGTTGGACGGAAGCGAGGACTCGGTTAGGGAACAGGAAAGGTTAGTGCTCAACGTAATAAGGAACTTGGGGGGTGAGACTTTACCCTCACAAAATGGTGAGAGGATATGGAACGCCAGGAAGGGGGCCTTCCCAGCGATGGGCGTGGTGTCCCCTGCCTACCTAACGTTGGACTGTAACGTTCCCAGGGTGGCCCTACCAGAGGTACTTACGGGAATATCCAGGATCTCAGAGACGAAGAGGGTGTTCGTAGCCAACGTATTTCATGCGGGGGACGGGAACCTTCACCCCCTGATACCTTACGATCCAAACAGACCTGAAAGTCTCAAGCAGGCCTTAGAGGCGAGCTCGGAAATCATGAAACTTGCCCTATCCCACGGTGGCGTACCATCAGGTGAACACGGGATAGGAATCGAAAAGCTCAAGTTCATGGACCTCTTTTACACAGAGACGGAATTGGAGGTATTAAGGAGGGTAAAGAGCGCCTTTGATCCAGAGAACCTCATAAATCCGTGCAAATTACTCGGCGGTTGTACCCCAATAAACGAAGTCACGAGGTGGATGTGGGAATGGGACTAGAGAGCCAGTGCGTCCACTGTGGTTTCTGCCTGGAGGCTTGTCCTACATACGTTGTGACCAGGTCTGAGGTACATTCCCCAAGGGGTAGGATAACTGCCGTAAAGCTCGGTGTTCCCACTGAAGGGATAGAGACCTGCATGTTTTGCAGGAGATGCGAGCTGGCCTGTCCCAGCGGAGTGGAATACGGAAAGCTCCTCCATAACGTTAGAAGGCCTACACCCCTTAAGTTCGCCGTGAACCTCGTAATGGAGAATCCAGCACTTGCATACAAGATAATTAGGTCGGCCAGGGGTACCAACTCCAGGCTCTTGAGCAGAATAAGGACCTTTCTACCTGATCCAAGCGAACCTCTAGAGTATAGAGAGGAGACCCCAGACCTACTGTTGTTCCCCGGGTGCGTTACGTCAATCTCGTTCAGGAAAACCGTGGAGAACGCATTAAATTTCATTAAGTCGTTAGGTTACAAGGTGGAGATAGTCAACGGGTGCTGCGGGCTTTCTCACTATAGTGAGGGGGAGAAAGGGAGAAGCAGTTTGTTGATCGAGAGGCTGAGGTCTAGGTTTCAGGGTAAGAGAGTAGTCTCCCTCTCAGCGAACTGTTCAGCCCACATGAAGGAAATGGGGCTTGAGATTGAGGACTTCTCCGAGTTCGCTCTGAAGCATATTAAGGAAAAAAGGGTGGACATTGAGTTAACGGTCCACGATCCGTGCCATGCTAACCTTGTGGGGTTGACCAAGGTTACCAGAGAGGTGTTGAAAAGACTTAACGTAAAGGTCAGAGAGATGGACGAACCGTCCTTTGAGTGCGGTGCAGGCGGAGGCTATTTCATCTTCCATCCTGAAATAGCTGACCAGGTCATGGAGGAGAAAGCTAGAAAGGTTAGAAAATCAGGTACTGAGTTGGTCTTGTCAACCAACCCAGTGTGTTCTATAGCCCTGGCCTTTAAGGGACTTAAACCCGTTCATCTAGCCGATATCCTGTCCCATGGCAGTTAAGATCTCTAGCCTGGCCCTTTCCCTCTCCCTCTCTAGGTCATACCCGTTCTCTTGCGCAACTTCCAGAACTTCCTTCCCTATTTCATTGCTCACGTAGATCCTAGGACACTCCCTGGCTTCCCTTAGATCCTGAAGATCTACCCCACTCTCTGAGGCCCTAACGGCAATCCCCCAGTCACATCCTATGCAAATCTGCCTCCTGTAAGGAACGGGTAGTGCAAAAAGTTTTGCTTTAGCCATAGCCACCGAACCTGAGGGGAGGAACCACTTTATTGCATCTAAGCCTAACCTAAGAAATGCTACCCCTAAATTCTTACCAACAACTGGGTAGTCCCTTTTCATGGATATGAACATGCCCCCTATTTCCTCAGGCCCTAATGGTCTTTTCATGACGATCTCAGAGAACGCATTGGCGTTGAAATAAGCCCGGATCACGTCCCTTTCGAGAACATACATGTTTATACTCTTTAAGTATCTAATATATATACATTACGATAGTTTAAGTTATTATTATTAATTTAAGTATTTTTGTAAATGAAATCCATATTATCGTGAATTCTCCTTTTTAAAAGTATTCTGTGAATACTCTAGACATGATTGTAACGGTCATTAATCAGAAGGGAGGAGTAGGGAAGACTACGACTGCTGTAAACCTAGCATACATTATGGCTAAAGACAAGAACGTAGGTCTTCTGGACATGGATCCAGAAGGGGGAACCTCGTTCTCCTTTGGTATTAGGAGGGATAAGAGGGAGTTTCCCATCGGAGGGAAAAGCGTCAATATATTTAACGTGGAGGTTTTCCCAGCCCACTTAGGTCTCCTTAAGCTAGAGCTCGGCGGTGAGGTGGAGGATGTGGTCAAGGAGATAAAGGCGTTAGGAAAGGATTACGACGTGTTAGTAATAGATACTCCGCCTAACCTGGGAACCTTGGCAGTTGCCTCCATGATTGCGGCGGATAAGGTCATATCCCCCGTTACTCCCCAACCCTTGGCTATGGAGGCTGTAAGGAACTTAGACTCTAGACTACAGAGTCTAGGGAAATCCGCGTCTGCTTTCACAAACATGTCCAAGAAAGCTGTAGAGCTTGAGCTAAAGTCTGTCAAGTTCGTGCACGTCGCCATACCGCCGTCTAAACTCTTCTCTGAATCCTCTAGACTTGGAGTACCTGCATCAAGATATGAGGAAGTGAGATTCAAGAAGGCTAGGATAGGAAAACTCTACGAGGAACTAGGTAAGGTGGTATTGGAGTGAGCGAACTAGATTTTTTACTTAAGCGGAAAAAGAAGGATGAACAGAAGAGTGGAGAGAGCGTAGAGAAGAGAACGGAGGGAAGAGTGCAGAGTGGAGAGAGCGTAGAGAAGAGAACGGAGGGAAGAGTGCAGAGTGGAGAGAGCGTAGAGAAGAGAACGGAGGGAAGAGTGCAGAGTGGAGAGAGCGTAGAGAAGAGAACGGAGGGAAGAGTGCAGAGTGGAGAGAGCGTAGAGAAGAGAACGGAGGGAAGAGTGCAGAGTGGAGAGAGCGTAGAGAAGAGAACGGAGGGAAGAGTGCAGAGTGGAGAGAGCGTAGAGAAGAGAACGGAGGGAAGAGTGCAGAGTGGAGAGAGCGTAGAGAAGAGAACGGAGGGAAGAGTGCAGAGTGGAGAGAGCGTAGAGAGACCAAATATACATGAAGTAGAATTAAACGTCGTTACAATCGGAAACGTAAAGCCCGACCTCCCACCTAGGGATGACGCCCAGGAAAATACGGAGACCCCGTCCTCTGGCATAGACGAAGTCGAGAAGTTAATGGGAAACTTTCTGGATAAGGATCCAAAAATAGGTGTATGGAGCTATCCGAGTTACATGGTCCTTCAATACCTGTTTCATACTAAGCCAGGGTTCAAAATGAGCAAAATGGCGAAAGACGCATTGGAGATAGGTATGAGACAACTTTTCCCTGATCTTTATTCCAAGGCCGAGAAAATAGCGAAAGATAAGGGACTACTTAGATAGACTGTTCCGCAACTTAACTAATTTTAGATTTCTCTTAACTAATTTTAGATTTCTACTTGTTTATCCAGCTTCAGGCTAGCAGATGGCCTCCCCTAAAGCGCAAGGCTTATCCTCATGTTATCTTTATGGGATATATCCCTTCAGTGACGTCCAGTAAATGTGGGTAAACATCCTCTTCATCCTGTTAAAGGCTACAGACTCATTGTAAGCCCTGCTTCTCTCAAAGTTCATGGTTATGAAAAGGCCCTTAGTGAAACCGGAGTACACAGCGCACATGGCGCTCCCGTCATATTTCTTCTCTTCCCCACCTTCCACCTTAGCCAGAATGTTGTTGGCAACTGTCTTTGCCTCATAGTGAGCCTTGGAGCCTGTTTTAGGTGGAACGATAATGTTGTTAGCGTCTCCCACTACGAATACGTTATCGTAATTTCTATACCTTAACGTAGTCTTGTCCACAGGAATGAAGCCAGACTGGTCAACTAGTCCTGAGAACTCTTCGCTGACCTTAACGGGGGCATCTAGAAGGGCGAGGTCGTACTTTACTTTCTCCCCGTCCTCCGATTCTACCTCCTTCTCCTTGGTGTTAACGCTCCTTATTTTGAACCCCCTCTTTATTTCTATTCCTAGCTCCTTAGCCCTCTTGCCTAATCTCTCAGCCATGGGTCTCTGAATCTCTGGGGGGTTTGTAACAGGGTTCAATAGGGTGACCTGAGCGTCCTTAAACCTCTCCTTTAATAGGAAGGAGAACTCAAAGGGCGCTGCGGGGCACTTTATAACTCCCCAATAGCCTACCACTATCCTCTTTCCATTGAATGAGGACAACTGCTCCTTGAGTTTTTTCCCCTCTTCCAGGGTGTGCCATGAGGGTACGTCAGGTGGATTTTTGCTTCTCACCCCAGGAGCCAATACAAGGTAGTCGTACTCCAATTTCCTATCCCCGACAAAAACAGTGTGATTATCTACCTCTACTTTGGTAACTTTTCCTTGAATTAGGCTGGCAGATATTACCTGGTCTACTCTCTTCACTATGGACTCTTCGCTCTCCACTCCAAAAACGTAGTCCACTATGCCAGGTTGGTACAAGTGGTAAGGAGAGGGGTCTACTACCGTGACATCTAGCTCTCTGCTCCTAAGCCTATTAGCGACAACCGCTCCCCCGTTGCCTCCTCCAACTATAACTACTTTCTGAACCATATTATCATCGTTTATATTGAAGAAAGAATATTTAAGATAAACTCTGTTTTTCCAAAAACTGACTTCCTCCCCGCCTTAAAGGACTAGGGTTCCCCTCACCGGTTTGGGTTTACGTCTCTGGTGTGGGAGCAGTCGAGAGGCCCAGAGGACCCCCTATAAAGGTCCATGACTGTGACTACGTCACGGTGGTTTTCATAACCGTAGTTGGGACAACCGAAGAACCTATGACTAACCTCTTCTATCCTTTCCCCACGCTTGGGGCAGTGAGTAGAGGAAGAGGGGCCTGCGTACACAACTTTCAAACCATGCTTTCTAGCTTGCCTCTCAACCCAGTACCGGACATGGGGTACTGCACGAGGTAGAGATTGTCCCTGAACTCTTTTGACAACTTCTTCACGTCCTTGACCATGTCGTTAAAGTCCTCTGAGAAGATCGCTGAGACGTAAATAGAGTTAGCTACGTCAACAACCCATCTATAGACTTTTCTGGCTGAGTCCTCCAACATGTTCCTAGCCTTCCTGTGGAAAGCCTCGCCCACGAGACGGAAATTGAAGGCATATGAAACCCTTCTCCTGTCCCTTCTCCTTGAGCAGAGAGCTAGATGAGAGGGGTTCTCTGAGCTTCCCCACTGCCCCTTGGATTAGAGTTTACCCAAAATCGATGGGAGAAACCCTCGCCTTCGAGGCGTGGCGGAAGTCGGCTTGTGACAAGTAGTTAATATTAGCTGCAAACTAATTGTTTTTTGGTTTTCATGGTTCACTCTAGGGGAGAAAACTTGAGGGAAAAGCCTGAGCTCGAAGAAAACTCTTCTCCTCAATTTGATGAGATAACCCTGAAGGTACCAACGGCTGTAATAATGGCTGGGGGCAAGGGATCGCGGCTTTCCCCCATGAAGCCTGTACTAAAGGTCTGCGGAAGACCAATGATCCAGTGGATCATAGACGTAGCGGAGAAATTCTCCGAGAGGGTTATTGTAGCCACTGTGAGGGGGCATCCTGCAGAGGAGGAGCTCTCCTTATTGTCCAAGGAGATCATTTACACATCAGGGAAGGGTTACGAAGAGGATGTCGTCGAGGCATTAAGGCAGGTCAAGTTGCCAGCCCTCGTGCTCTCATGCGACCTTCCCTTCATACCGAGAGAGGCCTTTGAGACCCTATTGAGGAGATGTAGGTCTTCCATTTGTTCCCTGTACACGGGATCTGGGTTTGTGGGAATGAGTCTGTGGAATTCTTTGAATTTAAACGACTACGAGACTATTCACTTCCATAAGGATATAATTAACGTGAATACGATAGACGAATTGGAGAAAGCTAATAAACTATGCTCTAATTTATAATCTGGTTCAGTTGAAGAGGATCCTCATTGTCTCCCCAGTTAGGGGAGTCTTCTTTCCGATCTATCTCGTGCTGGGACTACTCCTTCTCCTCGTCTCCATAAGTTACTTTGAGTACCTTCTAGTGCAGACAGGACTGCCAAAAGAGATTGGGTATGCCCTAGCAGTGGAGATTTCGTTTCTCAGCTTAGCTACTAGTCCTGTCAACGTGATAGTCAAGGAATTGAGGACACCACCTATTGAGCCAGAGTATGAAGTGATTTACGTGTTCGGATTTCCGGTTTACTATCGTAGGATTGAGATGCCTACCTACACTCTTCTGGCTTTCAACGTCGGCGGAGCCATAATCCCGGCTTTCCTGTCGTTAACCCTTCTTTACCTCGTTTCTGAGAAGCTCCTTATTCTCGTCAATGTATTGGTAATAGTCGTTATCTCGAAGTTATTTTCCAAGGTCTCTAAGGGAGTGGGGGTTGTAATGAACCCTCTTATAGCACCGCTTTTCTCGGTCACGGTAAGTTATCTACTATTTTTCAGGGACCCAATACTGGTTCCAACTTCAGCATACATAGGTAGCGTCTTAGGGACTCTCATTGGTGCTGACCTCCTAAATTTAAGGAAGATTCTAGAGGCCAGACCCCAGCTCATAAGTGTAGGGGGCATGGGGACTTTTGACGGGATATTCATGTCAGGTCTGCTATCGATAGTCCTAGGTCAGTTGCTGATCTCTCTGTAGTCTAGAGACTAGAGAAGTGTGTGATATTTGGGACCAGGTATTATGGGCTATCCAGGAAGGTGAGTTTCTTCCAAACCTCTGTAGTTGGGAAAAGAGAAGATATTTTTGATATGAAGCTAATTCTAGGATATGAAAATGAATATAGAAAGGTTAAGGAGAGGGGCACTAAAAATGTTGATACTAGACGCCCTCGTCGGTAAACCTATGCATGTTTATGAAATAATGAAGTCCATAGAGAAGAAATTTAATGGGGTGTATAAGCCTAGCCCTGGCTCAATTTACCCTGTGCTTAAGACCCTCATAGGAGAAGGTCTAGTCGAAGTAAAGGAGGTAAACGGAAGGAAGGTCTATGAAATAACCCAGTTAGGTAGAGAGAAATGGGAAAAGGGAAAGAGCGAAATCAAAAGCGTATTCTCCTCAAACTCTGGTTACAGAAGAGTTATTTCTTCCCTATTTGACATGAGCCTAGTCATCTACAACTACAAAGATAAGCTCGCCGATCAAGAAGTGTATGATAAGATCAACGCAATCCTAATGGAGTGTAGAACTAAGCTGGAGGAGACGTTGGAAGCTCGATCGAGCTCCTCCCCGCATTAAAAGGCGAGGTTTATCTTTCCTCTATCAGGGATAACAGGTGAAAAGCCCTTTCCACAACCTCCTTTGGGTTTCTACCTAGAATAAAGGTCCCTGGCTCCTTTCCAAAATCTCCCTTATCTACTATGAGCTCCGGAATCGCCCCAGTTTCCTCAAACGCCTTTCTTACCATGAAGTTCATTGTCCTCCTCTCCACTTGTTTATCTGAAGTGGACTCCGACGCTCTATCAAAAACGTAAGGGTTCAATGTCAAAAATTTTGGATGAAATATGACGTTCATCGCACTCCTCATCCGCTGGTCAAACTCCATAGCAGTTAAGATCACTCTGGCTATGTGATCTGAGGCCCCGAAGGCAGGAGGCAGGCAATAAAGTATCCTTTGAAATGCTACTGATACCCTTCCAGGCACAGCTGCAACATCAAAAACATTTTTTGCGCCATTGACAGCATATCCCAAGTTTGTTCTCACTTCAGGTATCAGTAAGTAAGACCTCTCGTTGGAGGAGAAGACCTTTAATGCGTCCTGAAGTTCTGTTAGAACTTCCCTCCGTTCTTGTTCCTCCATGTGTCATTATGTGGCAATTCCCGATTAAAAATCGTCTCTGTCCTTTACCGCTGGACGCTTAATATTCTGTACAGTACGAGGCCTATCCCTGAGACCATGGTATATCCTAAAACTATGAAGTAGACATCCAGGAATGATCCGTGAACCACGAAAAATGAGGAAATCAAAGGAGATAGACCACCAGCGTACATTGCCCCAATTTGATAAGAGAACCCGCTAGCTGTATATCTAACTTCCACAGGAAAGCTCGAGGCGTTCAAGAGCCCATATTGAGCCCATGATATTGTTGAAAGCTTAAGTAACACGATAGCTAGGAGTAAGTCCTTGCCTGAAAAAAGGAAGTATAGACCTGGTAAAGAGACTAACGCTCCCAAGAGGACTAAGAATGACATTGCTACCAGTGATCTCCTCAATGTGGTCCCAAGCCACGTTAATGGAAGGAGGGATATCAGCACGACGGTGTCCCCAACCATTAGATACTGTATGCCGACGGCCAGAGATACGTTGTCCAATTTCATTATGGGAAGAGCATAAGTAGCTATCAAAGTGGTAACTGACGCACCCAAACTCACCAACGCTGAGGAAACTAAAATTTGCTTGTAATAATTCTTAATAGCCCGAGCTAAAGGTGTCATCCTCCTTAACCTTAAAACTTCAAGGAATGCAGGGCTCTCGCTAATGTTTTTTCTAACGAAGAAGTTTATTATAGCTATTATGCCACCAAGTAAAACTAGCACTCTCCACCACAAAGTTAAATCCCGATGAAACACTAAGAGACCGAGTAACGCAAACATCTCCCCTAAGGCAGGTCCAGATTGGACGAACCAGGACCACAGCCCCTTGTTCTCGCTTTTCCAGTTGCACTCTAAAACTATAGCTATAGCTCCACCATATTCACCTCCTATCCCTAGACCAAATAGGAATCTAAGCAAGACCAGTAAAAGAACTGAGTCAAAGCCTAGAGCGCTATAACCTGGAAGTGAACCAATCAAAACGTACGAGGCACCAACTAATACCATGTTAAGGGATAGTCCTGTCCTCCTACCTTGCTTATCTCCCATATTCCCAAAGATCATAGCTCCCACTGGTCTTGCCAAAAAGGAGACAAAGTATGTGCTTAGGGATATCAGCATAGCGCTCAATTGACTGTAACCTGGAGGGAAGAATATCTTTGGGAAAACTAGAACCGAGAGAAGGGCGTAAAGAAAGAAATCATAGTACTCGATGGTTGTTCCTACCAGGGAGAAAATACCCACCTTCACCTTTTCGCCTAACTTTAGATCAGACATTGTGAAATTTAATGGATTCGGGATTCCTTTGAATATTTCGTTAAATGCAAATTTTGCATAAATCGTTTGTTAGGAATGACGCCAGCCCTAAGATTCCTAGTCCCTCGCAACTTGGGTTTAACGCTAAGGCAACGCATAAAAGGAACATGGAGGACGGGAGTGTCGGTCACGTCCTTTACTTCCTACCAGATGAGAGTTTTAGTCACTTTCTCAGGACATCTATCTCCACAAAAGTACAAGATCGCTATCATCACGTAGACTAAGAGGATATTAAACTAATACTTAAGTTATTTAACCTCTTTACACGATTTCTGGTATGCATAACGTTAAAATCGTATATTGTAGACCGTGCGGTTATCTGGATAGAGCCCTGGATACAGCGAGGGAAATCCTGTCCTATTTCGAGGACGTTAAGGTAGAGTTGGAACAGGGGAAAAACGGTATTTTTGACGTATACGTCGACGGAGAGCTGAAGTTGTCCAGATATCAACTCAAGAGGTTCCCAGAAATCCAGGAAATCCTAATGGAAATAGGTAAGAAAAAACAGGTAACTTGACTTTCTTTTTAAACTCTAGTTCTCATCCTATCGAAAATATGTTTTAGCTTCATCTCTTCCATTCTTATGGTCTTTAACAGGTTTGGACTGCTGAAACTTAACTCTGGAGCACCTAGTTGAAGGGATATGGTACTAATGGTTTCCCCTATTGAGAGGGAACCTAGGTTAGCAGTCCTCCCTTTCAGTAAGGTGAGCAGCACGTTCCCTAACCAAAGCATTGTAGCTGCGTCTGCAATTAGCGCTCCGAAGGCTGATATAACCTCAGGGGTGACATATACTGGAGTTCTGGGGAAGACCTCAGCCCTCCTGGTCAATCCTGCCAGCCCTAGAGCGTCAAATCCGTACACTACCATCGCAGTACCCACCATATATCCGGCCATATGGATCCATCCTAACTTAGTGGAGAACCACATTCTGCCAGTCAGCATCGGAATTAAGTAATATAGAGTAGCGAAACCGGCAGGAACTATGGACCAGAATATCATGGCGTGGAAGTGGCCAGGAACCCACATCGTGTTGTGTATAATGGAGTTGAAGGCTATGTCCGCGTTAGATATACCAGTGACACCTGCAGCTATGGATCCGGCAAAGGATATGGCTATCCAAGCTGAGATTAAGTTCATCTTGACTGAAGCTCCCTTCACGGTCGCCCACAGATTGAAGAAGGTAAGCATAGAGGGGACAACTACAGCGTAGGTCAATACTTCCTGAAGAACCTTCAGTGAAACGGGGAAGTCGACCATGTAGAGGTGGTGAATGGGGACGTTATTGGAGAATATTAGGTACATTAAGGCAGCTATCCTCGCCATCTTGTCACTATATAGGGGTTTATTGGCCAACAGAGGGATCAAGTAATACATGGACGCTATGGCAGGCATCCACACTATGTACACAATGGAGTGACCTAGTATCCAAAAGGCAATCTGATTAGCTATCACGTTCATTCCAGTGACGCCAGCTATTGCCAGTAGATCCCAAGTGTTAGCTGCAGCTTCTCCGCTCCATCCCAATGCTATCATAAGGGCTGTTACTAGGGCGAACACCGCGAAGATCGGTAGCTTTTCCTTTGTAGTCTTTGAGGCGAGGTAGAAGTGATATATGAGCCAAATTACAAACATGTAAGTCCCTATGTCCAAGAGTTCCATACCGATGTACCACAGAGGGCTCAAAACGTACTGAGATACGTTTGGAAGACCCAGTGGAGCGAGGTAGTACCAAGATCCTGCGGAGAAGTAGTTGTCATTGAAGGTAGGGTAGAGGACTATTGGTCCCTCCAGAAGCATAAAAGATATGTTAAAAATTACGAAGGCTAAGTTCATGAACCATTTAGCTCTAGGCTGTAGGTTAAGCATCCTAAGGGAGAGGAACGCGAATATTGCTATCTCGAGCTGGACTGCGAAACCGAAAAGGTCCCTAGCGCCATGCAGGGTAATCGATCCATAATACTCCTGGGAGGTGAGGATGAAGTTAGAGGAGCTTGCCCACACCACTTCCTGAATCCTAGCCATGAGAGCGTCTATGATACCCAAGATCCCCCACACTAGGCTCATCACAATCATAGCCATTGTAATTCTTGAGAGCCAGTCCTTGTCAAGTTGAAACACACTTTTAACAAAATTTACCAACCCGCTTAGTGGAGTTTCCATATCTTACATTAACGGGGCTACCTATATATACGTTTATCTTATAAAAGCTAAAAATAGTTCCCAATTAAATGTATTGAATTCTTTTTTTCAAAAAATAAATTTTTGACTTATATTAAGTACCATTGCTTCCTAATTTCTCCCTTATCCAAGATCTGAAGTCATAGATCCTGATATTTTCGTACGGGCACGCCTCCATACAGTCACCGACCCCAATACACCTCATGGATTTGAATTCTCCCTCCTTGATGAATTTTCCAGGGAGGTCAGTGTTACCTACTGGGCAAGCTTCACTACAAGCTTTGGTCTCGCACTTTACGCAGAGATCAGGGTTCTTAACCCTCAACCTGAATAGTCCCAGCCCGCCAAAGAACTGGTTGAAGGTGCCCCAAGAGCACCATCCCTGAGTTACGCAGGCATAAGAACCCATGAAGGGGATGGAAATGAAAACAACGTACCAAAGGAAGTTAAAGTAGAAGGAGTAAAGAAACACTGTCGGGTCGTTTCCCAGGATGGTGACATTTATTACCCCATCCTGGTTTAAGAACGATAGGACGGCGAAGGCTAAGAGTGATCCCCATACAACTAGGGCAATAACCTTATACCAAGGTCTCAGCCTACTTGATAACGTTTTCCTTCCCAACCTTGAGGTCCTGTTATATGACTTCAAGGACTCATAAAACGTACCCTGATACATGGTGGGGGCGGTGCAGGTTACTGAACAGATTTGTCTGGAGCCGAATAGGAACGATAGAACCGCGCTCACCACGTAAGTTCCAATTATACCTGGGATGAGATAGTTGGAGGCAACTGGTCCCAGAGTACCCAAGCCCATGCTCCACATATAGGGGATGAAAGCTATCTTGGAAGATAAGGGGGAAAAATTCGGAAGGTAAATGGTATAAATGGCGTAGGCTGATACCATTAGGGCTAACCTGATCTTGTTCTCCCTAAACTTCACCTCCCTTATCCTAAATAACGCTAACATCCCCATTTCCGTTCCCATCATGACTAGAAACCAAGTCGACCCGGTGACTGAGCCGAAGATCGAGAGGAAATCGAACAGGGAACCTAGTCCGTAATAAGAGAGCGGGTTCACGAAGCCTAAACCAAGTGAGGACAAGAAACCCCTCACTCCTGTTGAGAAATTCCCTGAAGCGAAGTCCAAAACCCCTCCCATTAGCCACTCCATGATAAAAGTTACTAGTATGAAAGAGAAGGTCCACTTGGAGTCCTTCATATAGTTTCCTTTAACGTGATTTGGTCCGTTAATTGCTCTGTATATGAACCACGTCATTCCTCCTAGCATTGAGGCGTCAAAGAGGTACCAGGAACCTGTCAAAAAGTAGGTAAATATTCCAGCCATCATGAACGAAAAAACTAACATCAGTTCAAGGGAGGTCATGGTCTCTTGGGTTCTCTTCAGTCTGTCTCTATATAGTGATTCATAGATGAGAATTGTGGCTATGATCATTAGGCTTGCGTTAAACCATATGGTGTCGTTCACATATTGGGTAACTTGTGGGAGGATAACGGGTGATATTCCCATGATTGGAAGTGCAATAATGAGGTAATTTCTCAAGGGTTGGGTCAAACTCTTGAAGGAGTAAAGGAGAGTAAATAACATCTCTGATATCATAACAGCGTAGTACCAGTAGTTCTCAACACCCAGTAGTGGGTTCCCAAGTTGTTTCGTGACCATGGTAAAGAACGTCTGACCCATAAACGCCTCGGAAAGAGCCATAAGTCCAGCGAAAACCAAGATGGTGTACCAACGCCTTACTTTTACCTTCTTGTTGATGTTAAAGAGAATGGGGATAAGACCGAAAATCATATAGGCTGAATTTGAAGCTAGGGCTACTGCCTCCGTGACCTGGTTGGGTGACGAAAAGAAAACTGATAGGGAAGCGAACATGACGACCATGCTACCTGTCAGGTACAGTACCAGCAGGAAGCCAACACCATCTATCCCTCTTTTAACTAGATAAATGAGATAAATTGAGAATGCTGCCATTAGACCAGCTATCAGTAGAAAAATGGGAAAATAATCCATTGCCCTTCTCTGTTAAACTAAGGGATCTCGATGTATTTAAGGGTTGTTAAGGAGAACCAGTTCTACTGTTTATTTCGTTCAAAATTTATGTTATTGCTTGCAACTGTTGCTAGAGGATTCATATATGCGAGGCTTTCCTTACCTTGTAAGACTTTCACCTAGATCCCTAACCGAAGTACAACAATTAGAGACCATTCATTCATCCCTTGTATTGATCAAAGTGAAAGAGATTTAACCCTTCCTCCTAATTACCCTACATGGTAGTGAATCTAGAGAGGAGAAAGAATTACCTTCTCCTTTCGTTCAATACGGAAGGTAAGTATAACGTTTTTAACTCAAGGTTTATGATAGATATGATAGATGCCTTAGACAAGGTCGAGAAGGTTCGTGACGTTCACTATCTGGTAGTGAGAGGGGAGAACGGTAACTTCGGTTCTGGGGCAGACATAAGGGAGCTCCTAAAGGCCTCAACCGATAAGGAGTATGCTAAGGTCTTTTTTGGGCATATGAAGGACCTTTTCGTAAAGATGATGTCAATAAATAAGGTCACCATAGGGCTAGTGGAAAACGTTGCTTTTGGAGCCTCCATGGAGTTGCTTCTAATCCTTGACGTTGTGTTGGCCAAGTCTGGAACTAGGTTCGCTGCCCCTGGTGGGAAGTTGGGAGTTTTCCCGCCTGTTCTGGTTTCAATAGGTCCTTACATCTTAGGACATAGGGCATCGAGAAAGCTGGCAATGTTAGGAGAAGAACTTGACACTAAAAGGGCTTTGGGGGTAGGTCTGATAGATCAGGAAGTAGAGGATCTCGATAAGGGACTGGTCGAGATACTGGAGAGGATGAAGCAGATGTCCCCCTCCTCTCTCGTCAGGATGAGGAAATTGATCCTATTTTCCCTAATCCCTTACTTAGACAAGGCCTTCGAAGAGCTGTCGACCCAAGTAATCACTGACGAGGCTAGGGAGGGAATAGGCTCTTATCTGTCCAAAACTTCTCCATCATGGACTTCAGTCAGTTTCTCTTAACTTCATCAATTTCCCTCCGGCGTAAACGAACGCGACAGTAGCCACTCCTATGTAAACTACTTGGGCAAAGGAAGGCAGGGTGTTATACACCACTAAGTCCCTTATCACGTCGTTTATTATGGATAAGGGCTGATATGCAACTAGGGGTCTGAGCACTGTCGGAAATGCCTCTATCTGGAAGAACGCGTTACTGAGGAACATAAGGGGGAATACAAGGATATTGGCAGCTGTCTGGGCTACGAAGAGCTTGTCCTT
Organism: Metallosphaera tengchongensis; assembly: GCF_013343295.1. NCBI lineage: Archaea > Thermoproteati > Thermoproteota > Thermoprotei > Sulfolobales > Sulfolobaceae > Metallosphaera > Metallosphaera tengchongensis. Next base: position 1,519,053 of record NZ_CP049074.1, read on the forward strand.
GGGGCTTAATCCGAAGATCACCGAGCCTAGACCAGCGAACATCAAAGTTGAGATAATAAGGAAGACTATGAAAGAAAGACTGATCAGGGGTAAAAACCCAAACGCTATTCCCAAGAGGAGAATAGGCACTATGGAGATCAACGTTATGACTATCTCGTAAATTATCAGCCCCATTACCCACTCGTAACTCCTAAGTGGAGACGCAGCCAGCCTGTCAACTAGTCTATCTCTGTAGTAACCGGCAGCTACTCCAGTAATACCAAAGAGCCCATTTGAGAGAGACACTACTCCGATCATTCCTGAGATGACGTATCCGTAGTAGGAGAATCCCTCTTGTGGGAGGTTTTGAAAAGTAACTGCCTTATTCCCAGAGAAGAACTCCTGTACTAGGGCTTCAAGTGAGGGAATCAGGTAAGAGTCATCCTGGGGATAGTAGAGGTATACCTTATCCCCATTGACTTGCGCAAATATGTAATTATGGAGCAGGGCTTCCCTCATTCCCATTCCCGTCGTTCCTGTAAAGAGCGATGAGGAATCGAGGAAATGAGCCAAAGAAGAGTTCCCCTGAACGACTACGGTAACGTGAGGTTGAGCAGCTGAACCGAAGCCCAAGGCAAAGATTAAGGTAAGGAACAATGGGAAGAATATTACAAAGAAAAGGGTTGTCCTACTGCTCAGGTTGTCTTTTATTATTGCTAGTGCAGTGATTAAGGCTTTCCTCATGAAGTATCACCCAGAAGTTCCATTAGGGCTAAGTACGCTTCCTCTAAAGTCTGTTTCCTGAACTCTTCCATTAATTCTCTCGGGCTAGAAAGCCTTACTAATTTCCCGTCAAAAATTACCCCTACTCTATCGGAGAGCCTCTGGGCCTCGTCCAGATAATGGGTTGTTAGGAGCACGGTCACACCCCTCCTCTTAACCTCGGTAATGAGGTCCCAGAGATCCCTCCTTGATCTCGGATCTAACCCCACGGTCGGTTCATCCATGAAAAGCAACTTGGGGTCTCCGGCTAAAGAGCACGCAATGGCTAACCTCCTTTTGTAGCCCCCTGAAAGGTTCCTATATCTAGTCTTCCTGTACTCAAGCAAGTCCACAGTTTTCATCAGCTCTTCAACCTGGGACTCATCCCCGTTGTAGAGCTTGACGAAGTACCTAAGGTTCTCCTCAGCTGTTAGATCCGAGAAGCCCTGAAACTCCTGGGGGACTACTCCTATTTTTTCCCTTATCTTATTACACTCTTGGGGCACGTTAAAACCAAGAACTTCAACCTTACCTTGGCTAGGCTTAATCATACAGGACAGTATCTTCACGGTAGTGGTCTTTCCCGCACCGTTCGGACCTAGAAGGGAGAACACCTCCCCATGATCCACGTGGAACGTTATCCCCTTTAAGGCCTCTTTCCTCTTATTGTAAACTTTCCACAAGTTTTCAACGTTAATTATTTTCATAAGGCTGAGTTGCCTATCTCTTATTTTAGTAATAACTTTTTCTCAAAGGGATTTGACCCTCAGTTGATAAAGGAAGGGCGAATCTCGCCTTCTAGGCGGTATCTTGTTTTTCAAGCCTTGACATAACTCTGCTCTATGGCACTCCCATCCGGTAAACTCCTAAAACATGAGGAGCGGGAGCCGATCTCTCGCGCAATACCGGAGGGGCCGTCTGTACTATAGCTGTCTGGCTACTTCTGAATAGATCACAAGATAAAATTAGATACATATCTTGAGAAAACCCTTCCTGAAGCTTCAAATAGTAAGGAAGACGTCCATCTCCTATTAGCCTTTACTTTTTCTATTACGTCCTTAAGGTTTAGTGTTTTTACTAGTAGTTTTATTGCCTCTTCAGCTGCCTTGTAATATTTCTCTGGAGCTTGTAAAACATCTCCCTTCTCTATTAAGTTATCAGCTTCCTCAATCCACTCTAAGATTAGCGGTTTTATCTGAGAGCTCGACAAGTTTTTTCACTTTTTCAGCTTCTATGGCTAGAATATCTTTAGGCAGATTTACAGTTAAAATCACTACAGCTGATTTCCATAGGTCAATAATTTCCTCATCACGCAGCCTTTTAGCTATCTCGATTACAGCGTCGTGTAAAACTCCCAAACTCCAATAACCTTCTTCTTTTACTTTTTCTATTACGTCCTTAAGGTTTAGTGTTTTTACTAGTAGTTTTATTGCCTCTTCAGCTGCCTTGTAATATTTCTCTGGAGCTTGTAAAACATCTCCCTTCTCTATTAAGTTATCAGCTTCCTCAATTAAAACATCCGAAGCAGATAGTAGATTAATACTCTCCATCAAAATGAATGTAGAGTATACCTTAATAAACCAAAATCAAAAAGAATTATTAGTCCATGTTGTGTAAAAAAGGCTAACTGAGACTATTGTAGTTGCCCTTCTGTTTGGACTTATAGCTGGTGTTACAATCGTTGTTTATATGTGCTGGGCGATAGGTGAATTGGGATACGGTTTCGATGAGGATTTCCCCTACCGTCCTCTGCTCAGCCATATCTCAAACTATGAGAAAGATCTACGTTTCGTTTTAGGGTGGTTAAGAAAGAACAGACCAAACAAGTTGTTAAAAGAGACACACAAAGGGATCTATGAGACACTAAGGAAAAAGTTTGATCTACCTCCAAGTTAGCTATAGACTGTTATAGGGACGCCATAGTAGAGTACAAGTCGTGGTTGAAGAACCCTAAACGCGGTAGGTACCCAGTAATAAAGAGGGCCTATGTCTGGTTGACGCAAGAACCGTTATACTCCATTGACTTCAACAAGATAACAGTGAGGATAGCTAGGGTTGGCGAGTTACCAATAGAGGGTTATCCAAGGAACTTGCCAGAATACAAGGGCTGGGAGATGAGGGAGGCTAGGCTAGATTTAAGAGATGGAAAGGCGTTTCTGAAGGTCTCTTTCCTCAAGGACTGGGAGGAGCCAGAGGCTAAAGACGGTGTCGCCGTAGACATAAACATGGCTGATGTAGTTGTAGGCAAAGACTATAAGTAGTACGTCAGAATACCAACGCGTTTAGAGCGCGTTTAGAGGATGCACACCACTACAAGTCACTAGCTGAGTCACTACAGAAGAAGTACGAGGGGAGGTGGAAGGAAAACGAGAGGGTCCTTAGCAGGATTAGGGCGTACCATAAAAAACCTAGGAACGTCTTAGAGGACTCAGCTAGGAAAATCGGAAAGTGGATAGTAGAGATAGCTAAGTCGTTCAACGTCTTAGCCATACTCTTAGAGGACTTAAATGACCTCATCAAGAGCGTGAAGAAGCGATCACCGCGGTTTAGGGATAAACTCTATCTTATGCAGTACCGTAGGCTTCAGACTGGGTTGAGTAACATACTAAGAAACACGGACTTAAGGTAGTATACGTTGACCCACAATACTCCTCTACTCGCTGTCCTAAGTGTGGGAAAGAAATGGAGGAAATGTGATATAGGTATTTTCGTTGTCCTTGTTATGGTTATGGGGATGACTGTGACGTTATCGCGGTCATGAACTTGTATGGGAGGGAGTTTCTGACCCTCTCGACTGCCCCCAGATGAGAGATGTAACTCCGAACCGATAAGGGGAACCCCGCCGTGGCGGCGAGGAAGTCAGAACGTCGTCTACTGTAATCCAGTGGGGAGTCAGGGTTATGGGGAGGAGTTCGCAAAGGACGTAGTCGGGGACTGAGGAGGGAAGGACTTCCAGCAGATAATGGCCTTCGTAAAGCTAGTCAACGAGGAGTTCAACCTCAAAGGAAGTTCGGCTTTACGGGGGCTCCTACGGGGGCTACATGACCAACTGGATAGTCACCAAGACGGACTTCTTTTCGTAAGCAATTAGCGAGAGGAGCACATCAAACTTGGTGAGCATATGCGGCACTAGCGACATAGCTGAGACAGACAAAGAGTATACGCGTTATGCCTCACATCCTAGAAGTTACGTTATCAAACCAGATGGCTCTATAGCAAAAATACTGTTGATATGTATAGTGTGTTAAGAATAATTGGCAGATTGAAAGAAGACGGAGGATTAGAAATAGATCTGGAAAAGCATAAGTGGTGGATAAGCGGTATATGTAGTAAAGATATTAACGCCTTAAGATGCCCATTTTACAGTAATAAGAGATGTCTGATTCAGTTAAAGGCATTAAGAAATTGTTGGCGAAGAAAGAGGTAATGCTGCTCACGGTTTTGAGGCCAATAATATTGAGCGAGGTCGTAACTGGGGTCATCTCGTACTATCTTTTTCAGACCGGGATCATACACAGAGACCTATTTTTACAGTCCCTTGTTCTATCGTACCTTCAGCCCATAATCTACATAGCTCAGAGCGTTAGGTTTTTAGGGGATTACATAAGGAGCCCAAGGGCGAGCTGGGTCTTACTTTCCTCCATATCTGCGACTTCCTTGATATTGATTGGCTTCCTAGTTAAGGAGCTCTCACTGGCTTCGCTTGTTGCGGCCTTAGTCCTTCTGTTCACCACAGTGGCTCCGGGTTCAATCATGGGCACTCTGGCGTTTGGAGTGTTTAAGAGGGTGTTAAAGGAGGAGCAGGAATATATGGCGCTCTCTCAAATCCAGAGGGCTATGTACATCTCTTCTGCATTGGTGGAGTCACTACTCCTTTTCCTCATAGGGCTATACGGCGTAGCCGTAATAACGTTCTCATTTATATTCCTCGGAGTTTATTACTTAATAGTGAACATATTTCTAGCGTTGAAAATAGACATAGAGAGAACCAACAACGGGGGAAAGGGTTTTTCCATAAGTAAGGAAGCCCTCTCAAAGTACTGGGAGATACTGAGGAAGAACAAACGTTATTTTTACGGGGTATTCCTCTTACGTATTCCCTTTGTATTAGTATCAGCTTCTTCGCTATACTTTTACTCGTTGTTCGGTAGTTCGGCTGACTACTATCTATTTGCTTCAATTTGGAACATAGTGGGAATCGTAGGGATAGTTGCAGCAATTTTGACAGCGTCTGAACTCATGAAAAGTCTAAAGACGCTGTCAAACGGATCCCTCGTGCTCCTAATGTCGTCTATCTGTTTCTTCGTATATCTAATAGCAGTATATACGCTAAAGTTTACTCCCTACGTCTATTTCGCCCTTTTATTACCAATAGTCTACATAGCGAATGCATTAATAATAGCGTTAAATATGATATCTGATGTAGTCGTCCCCAAAGAATATTTCGGCCACATAACTAGCATAGAGAGCGTGATGTCCCTCCTCCTCTCAGACGCTTCCCTAATAGGGATCGGATATCTTGCCCAAAACGTTAGCGTCACCCTCTCCTTAGTCATAGTGACGTTAGGGGTGGTTATCCCCAGCGCTTTTGTCTATTTTAAGGCAAAGGACATAAATTTGATTAACGATAGTTCTTCATAATTTCTGTTTCTCTTGCCGCCTTCACAAAGGGGAGGCAAGCCGTTCGACGACCTTTCCTATGACGCTGTCTTCTTCTCTACGAGGAGCGGGAGTTTAGTTTGAGGCTAGCTTACTGGGATGCCGTTCACAGAGTTGCCCAGTAACGGTTGAAACGCGTAGTTGGGGGCGCGATCGTAAAAGCCCTAGAAGAGGAGAGAGGAAATTAAAGGTGTTACTCCCCTTTACGGGAGTTACGTCGCCTAAGGTAATTGTGGCTAACATGTTTATGCCTAAGTCTATTGAAGCTGCCTTGTTACCTATAGGCGTCTCTATCTGCACCTTGCTCTGGCATTTTTCTCTGTTTCTCGTGAGGGTTGTAGGTCTTAAAAACCTCCGCTAATTGTCATAAAAGAATGCCAACCCTCGCCCTTTAGGACGGAGAGGAGGTCAAATACATTTTCACGTGAAATCTTAAAACCATTGAAACCAATGACTCCCTCTCCAGATGGCCGTGATAAAAGGAAACAAAACCCTTCAGAACTTAGAGGAGGAAGGGAAAAGGACGTATATGTGAGAACGAGAAGTTTTTAAAAAAGCGATTTTTAAACGAGTATCGTCTCTTTGCTCAAATGCTGTGGCTGGTATTTACGTCAGGGAAGTGCAACTTGGTCTGCGACTACTGTGGGGGATCCTTTGAGAAGACTGTAGTCCCGTGGAGCGTTAAGTATGATATCAAAAAGATCAAAGGACTGATCGAGAGGGACCCAAAACCGACAGTTATCTTCTACGGAGGAGAGCCCCTGTCAAATCCCAAGTTCATTGAGACTTTTATGGATGAGATCAAAGCCACTCGATACGGTATCCAGACTAACGGTACCTTAGTGAAATTGTTACCAGAAAATTACTGGAGGAGAATTAACGTGGCTCTCCTTTCCATTGATGGTAGGAGGGAGGTGACTGATAAACATAGGGGAAAGGGCATTTACGATAGGGTAATAAAGAATGCAGGCTACTTAAAATCGCTTGGCGTAGAGACCATAGCAAGGATGACCGTTACGATGGACAGTGATATCTTAATGGAAGTCTCCCATCTTCTTGAAACGGGTGTTTTCGACAAGATTCACTGGCAACTGAACATAGTGTGGACCGATAGGTGGGATGTGGAAACTTGGTCTAAAAACGTTTATCTCCCAGGTATTAGGTCCCTAGTTGATCTGTTTGCCTCCAACCTGGAGAGAGGTAAGGTGCTCAAGATAATCCCCATCCTGGGCGTAATTAGTGCTCACTACTTCGGAGGGTACAGAGGTTCTCCGTGCGGAGCTGGGTACAACTCAGTTTCAGTCACAACAGATGGGAGAATCTTGTCCTGCCCGATCGCTGTCAGGGAGAAGTGGGCTGAGCTCGGGGACGTGAACTCTGGATTTTCTCTTATGGACGAGCCATTACCTAAAGAGTGTATGAACTGTGAATTCAAAAGGTATTGCGGAGGAAGATGCCTCTATGCCTCCAAGGAGAAGTATTGGGGAGAGGAAGGTTTTAAGATAACGGATGAGATAAATAAGGAATACCTTAGAACCGTTCTGTCCCTGATACCTAAGATTGACCAACTACTCAAGAAAGGGGTAATTTCCCTATCCGATCTCAGGTACGATCCCACGCAGGATTCCACGGAAGTAATACCCTGAGTCTCCCTTGAAACACCAACAAAGTAATTAACGCCCGACACTTTTATAGTGATTATGGATTCCTCCGGATTCTTTAACGAAGTAGCTGAGAGATGGCAAAGGGAGTGGGAGAAGGCCAAGCTCTTTGACGCAAATCCATCAGACAAGGAGAAGTATTTCATCACGGTCGCCTTCCCATACACCAACAGCCCACTTCACATAGGTCACGGTAGGACTTACGTCACGGCAGACATAGTGGCCAGGTACCAAAGAATGAAGGGAAGGAACGTGCTGTTCCCTTTCGCCTTTCAATTTACCGGTACGCCAATCCTGTCCATAGCAGAGTCCATAAAGAGAGGAGATAAGGACATTATCTCAGACTTCATAAACCTCTACAACATTAGTGAGGAAAAGATTAAGGAATTTGAGGACCCGTACAGGTTGGCTGAGTACTTTAGGGAGGACATGAAAAGAATGGCCAAGGCGTTAGGACTGAGCGTCGATTGGAGGAGGGAGTTCACAACTGTTGACCCACGCTTTGAGCAGTTCGTGAAGTGGCAGTTTAGGAAATTGAGAGAGAAGGGATTCATTGTCACGGAGACCGACGCTGTGGGTTTTTGTCCAAACGACAACTTCCCCGTAGGGATGCATGACACTAAGGGAGACGTTGAGCCTGAAATTCAGGAGATAGACGTTGTTGAGTTTGAGGGGGAGGACCTGGTTTTTCCAACAGCGACAGCCAGACCTGAGACGGTTTTCGGAGCTACGGCAATTCTGGTAAACCCAGAGGCCAATTACGTAGTGGTCAAGGGATCTAAGTGGGTATTATCCAAGGACACCTTTGAAAAAATATCCTATCAGAGGGAACTCGTTGTGGAGAGTGAGATCAAGGGGAGCGATCTGATAGGAAAGAAGGCAAAAAACCCGATCACAGGTAAAGAGGTTAAGGTTTACGGGAGCAAGTACGTGGACTCAGGGGTGGGTACAGGGTGCGTAATGGCGGTTCCTGCCCATGAGCCTCTTCACTATCTTGGTCTGTCAGAGTTGATGAATGAGGTGGAAGTGATACCGGTCATCACAACTGAAGGTTACGGCGATTTCCCTGGGCCTGAAGCTTTGGCTACTGCAGGAACCAAGAACCCCGCTGAGCTCAAGGACTACATAGACACCCTGTATAGGGAGGAGTACTATAAAGGCGCTGTGAGAGAGGACGTTGTGGACCTAGTTCCAGACTTCATGAGGCCTTTCGTTAAGGAAAGGATAGCCGGTAAGAGGGTGCCCGAGGCTAGGAAAGCTACAGTGGAACTGCTCAGGAACATAGGGAAACACGATTCTATATTCGAGATCGCAAATGGACCTGTCTACTGTAGATGCGGAACAGAGATAGTGGTGAAGGTGTTAAGGAACCAATGGTACATAGCCTATGATAACCCGCTATGGAAGTCCTGGACAATGAAAGCCCTAGAGAGAGTCAACGTAATACCGGAGGACACCAAGAGAGACTTGGCAAAGGCTGTATTTTCAATGAGGAAGAGGGCCTGCTCCAGGAGTAGAGGGTTAGGAGTTAGATTACCTTGGGATGACTCCCAGATCGTGGACAGCCTAAGTGATTCAACGATCTACACAGCTTTCTATACAATAGCCCATCAGCTCAACGTTGAACCAGAGAAGCTCAGTGATGCCTTCTGGGATTTTGTGCTTCTGGGAAGAGGAGACCCCTCTGAAGTCCAAAAGGCTACAGGTTTAAGCCACGAGGAGCTCACTTCACTGAGGAAGGAGTTTACCTACTGGTACCCCTTGGATTCCAGACACAGTGGGAGGGACCTCATTCAGAACCACCTACCCTACCTCATATATAACCACTTGGCCATATTCGGGGAGGATTACCTCCCAAAACAGCTCGTGGTGAACGGTTTTGTAAGGGTAGGAGGCAAAAAGATGAGCAAGAGCTTCAGGAATATATACCCTCTGTACAAGGCTGTCCAAGAATATGGCGTTGATCCTGTGAGGCTGGCCCTGACCGTGTCATCCCAGCTGAAGGAAGATACGGACTTCGATCCAAAACAGGTTAAGAGCGTTACGGAACAGCTGAGAAGAATTCACGACCTGGCGGTGAACCTTACCAAGCTAAAGGATAACGAGACCCTAGGGCTCCCGGAGAAGTGGTTACTTTCAATCCTTCATTATAAGGTGGAGGAAGTTAACAACCTCATGGATTCTCTAGACCTTAGGTCGGCGTTTAACGTTATCTTATACGATGTATACGAGATAATAAGAGATTACCTCAGTATGGTAAATTCGCCAAACAAGTCAGTCTTGAGGAAGTCTGTGGAAGTGTGGTCTAGACTCATAGCCCCTGGTGCTCCACACATTGCAGAGGAGATTTGGCACATCTTCAACAACAGCTACGTTTCTACGGAGAGGTACCCATCTCCGGAGGAGTTACCAGTTGACGGTGAAGCCATGCTACAATTGGAGTATATCAGGCATGTAATTGAACAGGTTAGACAAGTCTCCTCGTTGGCGAATAAGCAACCCGAGAAGGTGATTATCTACGTCTCCAACTCCGACGAGTTGGGTATATTGAGGGCAATACTTAGAGGACTCAAGGAAAGGAAGAACTTCAGAGAGTTGAGTGCAATGACCGGGCAAAGGGAAGAATACCTTAAGACTTTAGTTGAGAGAATCCAGGCCTTACCCAAGGTAATAAGGGAATTTATAACTACATATCCTGTGGACGAGTTTAAGACAATTACAGATAACGTTAACTTCCTAATGAGAAGGTTGGACGTCGACGAGATCCAGGTCTACAGGTCCGACGATCCGAGTGCTCCAGACATTAAGGAGAAGAAGTCCACTGCCTTGCCCATGATGCCCGGTATAGTCATAATTTAGGGTGATTTTTTGGAACTTTTGGAGACTCAAGAGCTCTTTGAAAGAATAAGAAGTATGATAAATTCGTCCTCCCAAACGTTGATCTTACTTACAGATAAGATCAGCGACTTCATAGCGGAAGACCTACTGCGAAAGGCAGGGAGCGGAGTTGACGTCACTTTAATTACAGGTGACCTAAACTGGGCCAGATGGCTCGAAAATAAAGCCACTGGCTATATGAAAGATGAAGAGGAGAAGATATCCCAGGAAATCCGGGCTCTATCTGAAAGGATAGAACTTTATGGTAGGATCCCTTGGATTACATTGACGGTAATTGGGGCGATCTGGATCATCCTTTTGATAAGAGGAGTTAAGGGCGCTGAAATACTCCTGGCAATCTTGATTGGGCTCGCCGCTCTCTTTGGTATCACCTTCTTCTCGCTTAGGAAGAGAAGCAGCTGTACTCAGGAAATAACGGTTAAGTTTGAAAACAAACAGAGAATAGCTGACGAGTATAAAGGGGTAAGGGAGAGCCTGTCAAAGCATCTACACATTGACGAAATTGAATTCGAGGTGAGCTTCACGGTCATAGTGTCGGATAATGAGGCTGTGATAACCTCAACACCGCTGAGTACAGGAAAAGAGAAGGGTTACCACGTTGTGACAGACATATCTAGGGACGACGCTATGAAAATAGTAGACCACATTCAGTCTAAGCGAGCTTCGAAACAGCCTTAAGTAACTCCAGGCCCTGCTGGATCCCCCTCTCAGCCCCCTTTATTTTGTTCTTCTGGAAGAACTCGCTCACTTCTACTTCCCTGCCCACCCCTAGGAGAGGAATTACGTCTGACATTACCCTACCAAATATCCCGGTCCCACTGTAAATTTCAGCGACCTTGTTTATGTGAATCTTTATCCACTCCCACACAGCTTCTCTAACTGAGGGGAAGAAGAGAGAGTACTGTAGTGACCTTATGATATCCTGCTTCTTCATTTCCCCAGTGAAAACCATGCTTAGGACGTTGACCACAGTATGGGCTGACTTCATAGACAGTAATGCAGTGAGTATTCTGTTCTTCTCTTCGTCAAATTTGGACTCCTTGTACATCTTAAGTAAAGTGTCCAAAGCCTTAGCTCCCTGAGATACGGAGTAGGCAATTGCCACTGCTCTCTTCACGTCACCGTCAAGTTCGTTGTACTGACTAAATTTCAGCGACAGCTCCCTTGCGTAACCTTCGTCCATCTTGGCTAGGCTTGACGCTAAAGTAGAAAACGTTCTGACGCCTATAGGGTCCTCCCTTTTGGCCCACTTAGGGGTCTGAAGCCTATGAAAGTCTAGGGATATTTTTCCATACTTTTCAGGGTTTATTGAGTACAGGAATGATAGCTGATCCGATAACTCCAGGACGACAAGGTGATTGTCCGAGTTCATGAGGTGCCTCACAACCTTTTCGTAGTCGCTATAGTCTACTTTACCGGCTATCAGGAAGGCGAAGTAGTCGTTGGCAAGTCCCCATTCCTCCTCTAGATTTAGGTCACTGGATAAAACTGGGTTTAGGTCCTTATATAGGACCCTGTAAAATCCGGCCTTGTCCAGGTTTACCTTGAGCGACTTCAGGTCCTCAGCCTCAAGCTCAATCCTCTCGCTCTCCAGGAGAAGCTCTTGCCTCTTACCGTTGATCTCGAACGTTAAGGGAATAGGATAAGTCATGTCCCTTACGTTCAAAATACCGAATCGTTCTTGCCTGAAGGAGATCCTAGAACCCCTCGCCTCCACTTCGACCATTGGATACCCCTCGTTAAGAACCCAGTACGACATTATCTTGGACACTGGTTTTCCTGACGCCTCCTCTAAGCTCAACCAAAGGTCGTTCCCCTCAGCGTTGGAGAAGCTGAACTTAGTCAAATAGTTATGGATCCCACTCCTGAAGTTCTCCTTTCCTATGTAGGACTCTATCATTCTCAGGATTGAAGCCCCCTTTCCGTAACTAATGTCATCGAAAATCTGCTCTATCTCCTCTGTTGTGTTTACCTTGACCTGAATTGGGTGGGTTGTGGGAATGGAGTCCTTCAGTAAGGCACCTCCAGTCTCGTCCATCAGGAACTCCCCCCACATATACCAGTCCGGGTAAAGGGAATCAATTATTTTGTAACTCATAAAGGTCGCGAAGCTCTCATTTAACCAAAGGTCGTTCCACCACTTCATGGTAACCAAGTCCCCAAACCACTGGTGGGCGAGTTCATGGGCTACGACCTCTGCTACCCTCCTAATGTTTGAGAAGCCTGACTTCTCATCCGCCAGTAAAGCCGTCTCCCTAAATGTGATAGCTCCCCAGTTCTCCATAGCTCCGAAAGCGAACTCTGGGACTGCTATCAGGTGGACCTTGGGTAATATGTACTTTATTCCGAAGTAATCTTCATAGGCAGCAATGAACTTCTTGGCCATCTCCCCAGGTACCTTTCCTTTGGAGATCTTCCCGGGTACGGTGGCCACAATGATTTCTGGAGTGTTGTTGATTTTCAGCTCTTCGAAGTTTCCGATACCGAGATAGAGAAGGTAAGTTGACATTGGTGGAGTTTCCTTGAAGATGTAGGTTACCTTATCTCCTTTCTCTTCCACCCTCTCTACGTCCATGTTGGATATTACCTGAAGTTCCCTTTCAACTGTTACAGATAACTTAAACTTAGCCTTATAGGAAGGATGGTCCACGCAAGGTATGAACTCTCTGGCGTGGCTTGATTCAAACTGCGTAGAAATGACATATGACCCGTTGTAAGGTGCTCTATAGATCCCTACTAGGGAATCCTTGACTTTCCCCCTAAAGTCCACCTCCAGGTTACCACGATAGCTTCCAGTGTTAACCTTTACCTTGTTATTAGCTACCTCATACCTTACTTTTTTCCCGTCCAATGTCACATTGTCAATTTTAAGGTCAACAGCGTCCAGCTCTAGATCCTGGTCGGTTTCAATATTTATAATTTCATGCCCCTGATATGTTAACTCCTTAAAGTTGAAGTCCAAAAATATATCATAGTAGTTTATCTTCATGTTATCAGCGACATGAACCAGGCATAAAAAGATTATTGTAAATTTTGTCAAGGTTACCTAAACGATAGGATCAACGCTTCATCGAATACGCCACATAAAACCTTAAGGGGATGTGTATCGGCTATTTGCCTTAGTTGCGGAGGAAAGTTAGCTTGGACACAGATCTAAGGGGCTTTACCAGCGCCAAACTGCATGGATAGGTCGGTAATGTAAATCAATCTGACTTCCTCCCCGCAATGACGGGGGTTCCCCTCATCGGCTCGGGGCTATATCTCTCATGTGGGGGTAGTCGAGAGGGAAGAGGACTCCTATACAAGTTCATGACTGAGATGACGTCGCGGTGGTCCTCATAACCACACGGACAGCGGAAGTACCTATGGGCTACTTCCTCCACCTCTTTACCGCATTTAGGACATGAAGTAGAGGAGTAGTGTGGGTCAACGTAGACTACCTCAAGTCCGTGTTTTTTAGTTTGCCGCTCAACCCAGTACTGAAGCCTACGGTAATGCATGAGGTAGAGTTTATCCCTGAGCTTAGATGGTAGGTCCTTCACCTAGATGAGGTTGTTTAAGTCCTCTAAGAAGGAGGATGAGGCGTTAAGCGAGTTGGTGACCTTTACGACCCACTCCCCGACCTTCCTTGCTGAGTCCTCTAATACGTCTCTAGCCTTCTTGTGGTACGACCTTATCCTGCTAAGGATCCTCTCGTTCTCCTTCCACCTCTTCTCGTACTTCTTCTGTAATGACTCAGCTAGTGACTTGTAGTGGTGGGCGTCCTCCAAACGTGTTGGTATCCTAAAGCACTTTTCGTCGTCCTTACCTACAACTACCTCAGCCATGTTCACGTCTACGGCGAGACCTTCCTTAACTTCTGGTTCCTTCCATCCCTTGAGGAATGAGACCTTCAGAAATACCTTTCCATCCCTCAGCAACAGCCTAGCCTCCCTCACTTCCCAGTCCTTGTACCCAGAAAAGTTCCTTGGATAACCTAGTATTAGTAACACACCGACTCTTGCTATCCTCACGATCATCTTGTTGGAGTCGACGGAGTATGACTGTACTGGGGTTAGTCATATAAAGACGTTGCGGACACTAGGCCTACCGCGTTTAGGGTTGTTTAACATGACTTGTACTCTGCTATGGCGTCTCTATATCAGTCTACAGCTAACTTGGAGGGTAGATTGAACTTTTGCCTTAGTGTCTCATAAGTACCCTTGTGTGTATTTTAACAGTCTGAAACAAGGCTGAGCAGGGGGCGATGGGGAAACCCTCATCGAAACCGTAGCTCCTATTTCTTTCCCACTCTTTTTACCCCCTCTACCCATAAATGGACGAATGAAAAAGGGGTTAAAATCTTTCACAACTCCACCCTAAAGGGCGAAGCTTCCTCTACCTTTTGTGAATTCTTAAGTTAAAATTCTCCAAAGGAAGACTCCTCTTGAAACGGTATCATCTGAGCTTCTGTACTTATGCTTATACTTTGAGTCAACTTCCCACAAGCGGAGACTAAGGTCACAGGAATCGGACAAGGATTGGAAAGCCTTTGTCTCTTCCCTCCGAAGTCTCATTGAATATTGGAAGAGTACTAGGTGTGGTAACCATCCTGGAGTATCAAGTCCCAATAAGGCGTGGAGTATTACGTCTTATTTGGTATTGCCAAAGAGTTTTTATAAACTGTTGAAGCTAGGTTTACAATGAAAACATTTCAAGTAGCGTTAATAGCTGTAATCCTCGTTATCGTCGTTGCATCAGTCCTTGTAATCCATTACAGATCTGGGAGTGGATCAAGTTTAACCTTAACCCAGTCCTCCGCTGGACCATACTTTCCGACCGAAGTGCAGGTTCAGTCCACTCAACCTGGCTGGAAAATAGTGTCGCTAGGAGAAGTGGTCTCTCCTTCCCTAGTGAGCGGATTATATCCCAACGCTGACTCGGTTTACCAAGAGTTTCTGGAACAGAACAATAATAACAATTCAGTAATATCCATCACTGTAGTTCACTACTCTGGGACTCCGAACGGAAATCAGACTATTCCCCACGCAGTGTTGGGTCACTATCTGATCTTGGTCAATTCGACAGGTAACGTATCCTCGCAGGTCCTCACTAACTTGCTTAGCCTGGAGAAGTCCGTCCTCTCATCTGGCAATGGTATTGAGATTACTATTCCTTCTTTCATGTACCCGAACTCTTCAACCTTACCTGTTGTCGAGTACGTTCAAACTAATATTACCTCGCCTCAGGGAAACTTCACCCAGTACTCCGAGTATCTATTGAATTCTAGCACACTTGGAGGAGAATCTGTGGGGATAAACGTCCTTAAGGGGGATAACTCTACCGTCTTGTATAATTATCTGTACTCTACTGCATCCAAACTCGCGGTTAATGGAAGTCTTGGCGGGATCAAGTACTTCAACATCTCAGTTAACGGTACGTTTGGGCAAGTTTACTACAACGTAGGATTAAACGGGAAGTACGTCGTATTAATCCAGTCCCAACCATCACCCTACTTCCAGGCTTTCCAATATATCATAGAAAAAGTCTAGGTAATGCGGGATTACAATTCACTTTTTTTGCAGAGTCCTCTAAGACGTCTCTAGCCTTCTTGTGGAAGTGTTTCACTTACTTGAAGACTCAGGTCAAATGTAGTTAGACACTGAGGCAATAATCTCCTTTATCCTCGTGATCTCTGCGCTTAGCTCAGGATCGATGCCCTGACCTTTCTCTTTTATAAGTTTTAGGCCCTCCATTATTCCCATCTCAGTTAAGACCTTGTCCAAACATTTTGTTCTCTCAGCCGCCAGTATTAGGATCTCCAGTTCCTTCTCTATAAGGAAATTGTCCATCTTTCCAGACAGTCCTAGAGCCTTCAAAGAGTCAGATCTAGTTACAGTCTTAGCCCAAGGGGTAGTTCTCTTCATCTCCAACATAGTCTCGCTCTCATAGGCCATGTCGTTGAGGGCGTCAGTGAGGTCTCTCTTGGAATCTTCCTCTCTTTTTCTGACAAGGTCGCTGATAAATGGAAAGAAGTCTTGGGTTATCTTGATGTCTTCCTTTTCTGGATAGCTGTGGATCGAAGAGTTCAAGGAATCTTCCTTTATTATTTTGAACACATTCTCTACTTCTTCCCTCACCATTTGGACCTGTAGAGGTTTATTGAGAATCACTGATGAAGCCCCCAAAATGGAGACTACGTCCAGGGTCACTAGAAGGTTAACAGCCTCGTTATAATGCCTTTGGCTCAATAGTGGGAAGTGCTTCTTAGCCCTCAAGTACTGCTGAGGCCAGTCCGCGATCTTATACATTATTGGGGTCCTAGCGTAGTATATACTCATGTAATAACCGCCGTTAAGTCTCCTGTATACTGAAATGGACTTCTCCCTGTCTATCCCTGCCTTTATAGCTAACTCTATAAAATCCAAATTACCGTCTTATGAAAAAAGAGATGGTCCAGTTTAAAAAGAGTGTCTTACCTCTTGTCGACGTATCCCTTCTCCACAAGAAGTTCTGCAGTCAGGATACCGCCTCCAGCTGCACCCCTGACTGTATTGTGAATTAGGGATACGAACCTTATGGTTCTGGAGTTGACCTGCTTGAGCCTACCTACAACAATACTCATCCCTGGAGGATTGCCTGCCCACCTATCGAAGTACACCTGTGGCCTGGCGTCCTGAGTGGTAATTATGATGGGCTTGTCTGGCGCAGTGGGCAACTTAAGAGCCTGAGGTTCTCCCTTGAACTCATCCATGGCGTCCATTACCTTATGAACGTCAGTGTCCTCCTTGAAGCTGACGTAGGCTACCTCATAGTGACCGTGAATTGTACCTATCCTATGGGTTGTAGCGTCCAAGGTCAGCTCGCTTACCTTCGGATCTTCAACGTTCCTCTTGACCTCGCTAAGGATTCTTGTAATTTCCTTAACGGTCTTGGCGTCATATCCATCACCTAAGGGTAGAGCGTTGTCCACTATGTCTAGAGAGGCTATCCCAGGGTACCCTGCACCAGAGAGCGACTGCATGGTGGTTATCATTACCCCGCTCATCTTGAAATTCTGGTAGATAGGCGTCAATGGTATCGCAGCGCCCTGAGCTGTGCACAGGGGAGTGGTTACAATGAATCCCTTCCAGTCCCTCTTTTTCCTCTGCTCATCTATGAGGGTCACGGTATGTGGGTTCACCTCAGGGATTATCATGGGAACGTCCATGTCAAACCTATGGTCTGGGGAGTTGCTTACAACATGAAATCCGAGCTTCGCGAACTGCTCCTCCACAGGTCCCGCAGCGCCCTGCGGTAGAGGGGAGAACACAATGTCTACGTCGTCCATCATCTTCGGTTCAGTCGGTTTCACCTCCTGATTGGCAATATCCTTGGGTATATTACCTGTCGTCTGCCACCTTACTATCTCCCCGTAAGGTTTACCCACAGACCCCTTACCCGCAAGGTAGGCCGGTTTAATGTAAGGGTGGTCAGCTAACATTCTTACATATTCTATTCCCACCAAACCGGTGGCTCCCAATATGGCCGCCTTTAAGGTTCTCCTCATAAGTATCAATACCATATATGCAATAGTAGAATATAAACTTACTTTAACCGTATAAGCTCTACACTTTAAGCTCCTATAGAAATAAAAAATGCTTCCACAAATCCGCTCACAGTGAGGGTTACAGCCACTAGTCCCACAACTATGGCGTAATTGTAAACCTCTTTCCTCCAGTTTCCGTTTAGGATTGCCTTTGTCATGTAATAACTCTCAGTCATCATGGCTGTGTATGACACGAATTCCATCCAAAAGAAAGGTAGGAACGCCTCTACCGTTGGAAGAGAGATCCCTGGCACTCCTTCAAAGGATCCTATGGACGCAAATGCGTACCCAGTGTCGCCCAAAATGAAAAGTCCAGCCGGAATCCCAAGGAACGGGAGCGACATGAAGAGAGAAAGAAAGAAGTTATGCCCAGCTATGGAAGTCCCCATCCCCACGAGGCCCTCAGAAGGCGATACCGTAGAGTTGAGGGAGTTCACTATCTGTTGCCCCACCTGGGGTGATGAGGGCAGTGAGGCTATTACGAAAAGCAACGTAATATTTACAATAAGAATAATGAAGTAGAGCTTTATTCTGCCTATGTCCATATCATACTCTTAATTCCTAAACAAAAAAGGATTTCCCAAAGGACAAAACTTCAATCTTCACAGCTACTCCCTTCACCTCCTTTGCAAACCAGAGGGAAAAAGGATCCTCTCCAGGTTCCCATAAAAAGGGCTTTTGTGCTCAGGAATCTCCACTTTAGAGAAGTTACACTAGAACTGCCCCTCTTGAGGACGAAGTAACAAGCTTGGAATACTGGGAAAGCAAACCGCTTTTATACCTTGGCTCTGGAGGGGTCCAAGCCTTTGCCCTAGCCTTCATCTCTTCCTCCTCGACTAGTACGTCTATTCTACCTTTTTCCCCGTCAATAACAATTGTATCTCCGTCCTTGATAAGGGCTATGGGTCCACCCGCAGCGGCCTCCGGTGCGACATGACCTACCATGAGGCCCCTGGTCGCTCCAGAGAACCTACCGTCCGTAACTAAGGCCACTTTCTCTCCAAGTCCCTGACCTACTATGGCGCTTGTCACAGCCAACATTTCCCTCATTCCCGGCCCTCCCTTAGGTCCCTCATACCTTATGACCACTACGTCTCCCTCCTTTATCTTCCTCTCTATGACGCTCTTAAAGGCCTCCTCTTCAGAGTTGAATACGACTGCCGTACCCTTGTGGTACTTTATCTTTGATGCCGATATCTTCACCACAGCACCCTCCGGAGCCAATGAGCCCTTTAGGATCCTGATCCCTCCAGCTGGGGTGAACGGATTAGACAATTCCCTTACTACGTGGTCATGCTTGACATCAGGGAACTTCATCTCAGAGATGTTTTGCGCCATTGTCTTACCGGTCACTGTCATTACTTCTCCATGGATCAAGCCGGCGTTGAGGAGTTTCCTAAGTATTACTGGAGTACCGCCGACCTTGTATAGGTCTGCCATAACGTAGTCTCCACCAGGTTTCATATTAACTATCTCAGGTACCTTCCTGCTGATCCTATCGAAGTCGTCAAGGGACAAGGAAACACCAGCCTCATGGGCAATGGCTAGAAGGTGTAGGACAGCGTTGGTTGATCCACCTGATGCCATCAGGACAGCTATACCGTTTTCAAAGGCCTCAAAGGTTAAAACGTCCCTAGGCTTCAGTCCTAACTCCAAGACCTTCATCAATGCCTTTCCAGTCTCCTTGGCGAACTTTACCCTATCAGAGCTCACGGCGGGCGGTGCGGAGCTGCCTGGTAAGGCTATACCCAGAGCCTCGGATAGCATCGCCATGGTGTTGGCTGTATAAAGTCCACCGCAAGCCCCAGGTCCGGGCACCGCTTCGTCCTCCATTAGTCTCAAATCATCAGCGGTAATCTTGCCTGCAGAGAAGGATCCTACTGCCTCGTACACGTCCCCGATAGCGATCTCCTTCCCTCTGAAGCTCCCAGGGAGAGTTGTTCCCCCGTACATGTAAACTGAGGGTATGTTGAGCCTGGCCATTGACATCATGAGCCCTGGCTGAGTTTTGTCACATCCCCCCAGAGCAACGAAACCGTCATAACCGTGAGCGTTAACTGTTAGCTCCACCGTGTTAGCTATAACCTCCCTGCTCACAAGGGAGTACTTCATTCCTTCGCTTCCCATGGCTATACCGTCTATCACAACAGGTGTCGTGAAGGTTCTGGGAGTTCCTCCAGCTTCCCTGATCCCTTCCTTTACTACCTGGGACATGCCTAGGAGGTGGATGTTGCACGGCCCTGCCTCATTCCAGGCTACGGCTACACCTACCAAAGGTTTTGAAATATCCTCGTCGGTTAGTCCCATTGCCTTCAAAAAAGCCCTATTAGGTGCCTTCTCGTAACCTCCGTAAGTCTTGTTTGACCTAGATTTTAAAGACATATGAGGGAGATGGTGTTAAAGTAATTTAACTTATTGCTGTTTGTTGTGTTTCTATCATTATTGATATAGTCATAGCAAACCCATTATTGAGGTATGACAAAGCTCACATCCTCCAGTCATAAAGGGCAAGTCTAGTCGTTTTGTCACGCATCTACCCTGGCTCCCTCTTTCACTAGGGGAGCGAAGTGACTCATCAGCTTCCTTACCTTAGGGCTTATTATAACCCTACAGTAGGGATAATACCTATTCCTATCGTAAAAGTTATGGTGGTACTCCTCTGCCTCGTAGAAAGCCTTGAATGGGACCACCTCGGTTACGATGGGATCCCTGAACTTTCTGCTCTGGGTTAGCTCCTGTATTACCTCTTCCGCTATTTTCCTCTGCTCCTCATTATGATAGAGAATTATGGATCTGTACTGGCTCCCAACGTCGTTTCCCTGCCTGTTCGGTGTTGTGGGGTCATGAATCTCGAAAAATACCTCCAATAATGTCCTGTAGGATATCACGGCAGGATCATAAGTTATTTGAACAACCTCTGCGTGACCTGTATTATCCGAGCACACCTCCTCGTACGTGGGGTTTGGAACCCAGCCACCTGAGTACCCTGGAACTACCTTAATGACTCCCTTTAGCCTGGAAAACACAGCCTCAGTGCACCAGAAACATCCACCCCCAAGGGTAGCGACCTCGTACATTTCAGTAACTATAAAAGGTTACGTATTTAAGGATATAGAAAAAAGATCAAATCAATTTTACGGACTCAGAGGATCAGACTTTAAAGGTGTACTTCCTATAAACTCCTTTCTCAAGTAACAGCTCTAAGGTGTGTTCTCCCCCCTTATATGGACCCTTGAGCTCAATCATTAGTCTCTTCTCCTTATCTCCAATTACTTCATCCCTAAAGTCCATGACAGGTTCTCTGTCTACATTTATGGCAATAAGTTTCAAACCATACATGTCTCGTTCCATCGGGATAATTAATTTCATTAGTGACATCCTTGTTCCGGATAACTAATTAAAGGAGACATCTCCATGTTATACGATGGATCTGTACTACCTCCTATTGATATTCGCCATTTCCTTCATCTCAAACGCGACACCGTTCTTCGGAGCACCATACACC
Organism: Metallosphaera tengchongensis; assembly: GCF_013343295.1. Classification (NCBI taxonomy): domain Archaea; kingdom Thermoproteati; phylum Thermoproteota; class Thermoprotei; order Sulfolobales; family Sulfolobaceae; genus Metallosphaera; species Metallosphaera tengchongensis. The sequence goes on from NZ_CP049074.1 coordinate 1,540,084, forward strand.
TTAATCGCGACAACATTTCTCCTGAAATTTGGAGTTTCGATAGTAAACTTCGTTGAAGTGGTATTAGTCTCAGGCATTGGCGCTTCCACGGCCAAGTCTGTAATGTATGGGGTGGGCTTTGGAGTTGGCTCGAGGCTAAAACACAACAAGAACGTCATGTATTTCCACAGAGTAGCTAAAGGGAGGTCCTTCTATCTCATTCTGTTCGTGACGTCCATAATTCCGTTCCTACCCTTAGACGATGTTGTGTTCCTCATGGGAGGGGCAGGTAAAACTTCCCTGTTCAAGATGCTGGAGGTCGCCGTGATCTCTAAAATACTGAAAAGCATACTTGAGATCGGCATCGAGGTAGAGGGAATAGTCCAGATAAGCAAGGTTATAAACGTAAGCCCTGTGAATATCGGCATAATATCATCCGTAGTGTTCCTCGTTCTTGGAGTGTTTATTTTTAAGATAGACTGGGAGAGCCTCCACCAAAGAGTAGAAAGATACTTAAAATCTCGCACCTCTGGTGTATCATGAAAGTTTTCTCCGGGAAGAAGTTCGAAGTACACGTGGACAAAGTGGGTCTCCCAAACGGGAAAGAGAGGGAATTGGAGTACGTGAAACATAGGGGCTCCGCAGTGATCATACCCATACTTGAGGACAAGTTAATTCTCATACGCCAATACAGACCAGTAATAGGAAAATGGATATATGAGCTACCAGCAGGATCGGTGGAAGAAGAGGAAGACCCGTTATCGACGGCTAAGAGAGAGCTCGTGGAGGAGACTGGGTACGAGGCAGAGGATCTAAGGGAGATCTTGAGGTTCTACCCATCTCCAGGGATAACAACTGAACTAATGCACCTATATTTGGCTCATGGTCTGAAGTACGTTGGGGCAAAGCCTGAGGAATATGAGGTAATTCAAGTAATACCCTTGAAGTTCACAGAGGTCAAGAATCTCCTTGACAAGGGGGAAATAGAGGATGGAAAGACCTTAATTGCCATCTATTATCTCATGAATAAAGGAATTCTGGATCCATGAGCTCTCCAGTGATGAGAGGTTCCTCCTTAGTTATCCATTTCCTGGCCTTAGCTTCCCTAAGGCTCTCCACAACCTCTATCCACTCTGGTAGTGAGGACATCTCATAGATCACTACGAACTCGTAATCAGCAACCCCAAAGGAGTAGGTTGTGTAGGACTTTATCCCATTATTGGCTGGATGCTCCTTCGCCATCTTTATATGTTCCGCCATTATTTCCTCCCTCTCCTTGAAGGGTAACAGGTACCAGCTCACGTCCTTTTTCATTGGGTATGCCACAAAATACTTCATTGGGGGCGACTTAAGGACGCTCCTGGGGTCGAAGCTACCCTTAACGTAGGGGGAAGGCCTAAACACTGAGAGCAGTAAAACGTCCTCCTCAGCGTAGCCCGATAATGAGGAGAGTAGGGAGGACCTAAATTTAACTAGAGGGGTTGTATGGTCACTAGATAACCAGTAAACCAGGGAGGAGGGTCTGTTCAGGGACGCGTATCTCTTCAACGATATTACATCCTTTTCGGTGTCTTTTTCCACCTCCTTGGCCATCCCGATGATCCTAGACCTCTGCCCCTTGCTTAGAGCCCACCAGCTAGGCAAGAATTTTATCGACAACACTTGCATAAAGACTTCATTTGTCACCCTTCATCAACTCCGAAGTAATATCAGAGTATATAATTAAAGCTTCCTTCAGGCTCATCAAGTAACCTATGAAGTAACCTGACACTGACTTTTTCACGAGCTCGTCAAGGATTTCCGCTCCGTCGTTGGTCGGTCCATTGGCTATCCTAGACGTCACCTGCTCAAACTCCTCCTTACTCTTGGTTACTATGACGAAACCAACTGGTATAACCCTTATCCCCAAGTAGACCTCGCCTGACCCATATTCAGGTCTGTAGTTTCGCAGTTCCTCTACGTAAGGGTCTTCTAGAACCTCCTTCAAGTCGTAGGATAAACCTCTCTTCTTCAGGGATCTGGTAACCCTGTTCGTTAACCTGTTCAACTCTTCTGGAAGTAAATTCAACGGGATGGCGTGACTGCTCATAACGATCTCCACTCCCTCATCCTTTCCTAATTTCTCGACATATAGAAGAGCCCTCAAGGTCCTCACGAGCTTACCCTTGTTCTTGACCAACAGTCTCCTACTGGAGACTTCCTTGACCGAGGAGGACGGGAAGAAGCCTAGAAAGTACTTGAAGATTACCCCTACGTAATACCGCGAGCCATCCTCCAACGTAATTTCCTTGGGTGAAGGAAATCCGACCTCCGAGTCACCGTAAACCACAGCAACGTCCTCAGAGGAGACCATGTCCTTAACGTAAGTTTCAAAGTCGTCTACGCTCTCCCTTCTCTCCTCCACCAGTTGACCCAACTCGTTGTATACCTTAATGAGGGGCACTCCAGAGGAAGAATCCATGAATATTTGAAAGAGGGGGAAAGTGTCCTCTTTCCTTATTGCGGTGGCAGCGTAAACTGAGGCTGAAAACTTGACGATTCCAAGTATAACTTTTGTCTCAAAATCCCCAGATAAGGCAGCGTGTTTAGAGGCAGCTAAGGCCAACCTCTCGAGGTCGTACCAAGCCTCGCTTAGGATTAAGTCGTCCACCTCTTCCCTGCTCTCCTCCCCATACCTGAAGACAATTGCCTTGGCGTTCAACTCCTCAGCAACCTCCTCTATGACCTCCTTTATTAGGGAACCGATCTGGGGTATGGGAGGTATGATGTAGTGGTCTTCCTTCTCCAAGGTTTTATGGACGTGAATGCCATTATCTTGTAATGATATGGTCAGTATGTCTCTCTCTGACCCTGAGCTATCCACTAGGGAGCAAGTAACTTTAGGGACTCTCGAATCTGAAATCACTTGCAAAATACTCAATTTCCCTACCTTGATCCAGTATAATCTAGTTTCATAAGTACAAAAACCTTTCCACAAGCTTTCGGTCCAAGGGATGTCGAGCTAGTTAAACTTAGCTCCGCCGCACTTACCTTAAGTTGAGGGAGATAGGATAAGCGTCATCTCAGGATCCACTATTTCGAAGTTTTTCCATGAATAACCCGAGAACACTCCCAAGACCTCAAATCCAGCCTTTTTGACCATGTTAACCATTTCATGGAGGCTGTAGAACCTCTGACTGTACTCGATGGATCCAACTTCGTTCCCCTTACCGTCCACGTATTTTCTAATCACCTGGACTCTAGAAGTCATAGGATCAAATCTAGAGTTATCAATTACCATATATGGTGGGATGTAGGCATACTTGACATCCGGAAGATTGAAGAGAACGTAATCCCTGTTATCAAGATTTATAACTGCGACTCCTTTTGTGACTTGTCTCAGGGAGGATAAGATCTGAAGGTCCTCCTCTTCGCTGTAGTATCCTAGGCTATTAAAGAGGTTGAGAACGACGTCAAACTTCTGACCCCCGACTATATCTCCCAGCTTCCTCATATCCCCCTTCAGGAAGCTGACGTCAGGGACGTTCTTCCTAGCCAAGGAGATCATCCTGTCCGAGATATCCACTCCAAGGACGTTAAAGCCCTCCTTGGATAGGAAATAGCTTACCCTTCCAACGCCGCACGGAACGTCTAATACGCTCCTTCCTAGGTTGAACCTTTTGATCAGCTCCTTTACCCACTCAGACCACTTCTGACCCTCGTCCCAGACCTTAGTCATTTCGCTAATGTAAAAATCAGACTCGAAAACCTTCAGAGTTGCTTCCTCACCTGCTGCGGACATAGACCATCTTGATGTCCCTAAGAATAAATGTCTATATGAAATTCTGACCACACAGTATTGAGAGAATTCCACTGAGGTCTGAAGCGTTACTCGTCTTTAAGGTACTCAGTACAGCAGGGAATGGGGTCTCCGGGATGACCTTCTTTATTCTTGATTTTATCATGTGAAACATACCATGACGTCACCGTAAAGTTTATTAAAAGACCCTACCGACTCCCCCTTTAAGGGGTAAATTCAACGAGAGACTCAAGAAACTTGTGCAACTTACCATAGTCGCAATTAAGTTTTAAAAACCATTTTATTCTATGACTAACCCATGACCTACGTAGGTTCAAGAGTGAGACGGATTGAGGATGAAAGACTTATCTCCGGAAAAGGACAGTACATTGATGATATTGAACTTCCTGGAACCCTCTACCTTGCAATATTAAGGAGTCAAGTTGCCCACGCCAAGTTGAGGAGAGTTGACCTATCGGACGTCTTGAAAATTCAAGGAGTAGTGGACGCCTTTTCCGGTCTCAACATCAAGGTGGAGAACAGGCCTAGGAATTTCCCCATGGCATCAGATGAGATCCTTTACGAGGGACAACCAATCGCGGCAGTAGTTGCCACGGATAGGTACCTTGCCTACGACGCACTCGAGAGCGTTCAGTTGGAATATGAGGAACTGCCTGCAGTGACAGATCCGGTGAGTGCGATCGAGGAGAAGATTAGCGCAGTGGAAAACCAAAAAAACCTGGTATATTCAAGGACTTATTCCTCAGGTAACGCAGAAGAAGCCATTGAGAAATCAGATAAGGTGGTGGAGCTCGACCTAGAGATTTCCAGGGTATATCCAGCAGCAATGGAGACAAGAGGTCTGCTCGTAGTTTATTCGCCCAACTCCTTGACAGTGTATGCTCCAACGCAGTCCCCCCATTTCATGAGGAGATACCTCCTTCAAGCCTTTTCCGACCAAATCCAGGACATAAGGGTAGTCCAACCTGACGTGGGCGGGGCTTTTGGATCCAAACTTTTCCCATACCCTGAGGACTACATCACGGTACATGCGTCCTTGAGGCTAAGAAGACCGATCAAGTGGATATCAACTAGGAGCGAGGATATGAGGTCCACTTACCACGCTAGAGGACAGGTACACAAAGTTAAGGCTGGAGCTAAGAAGGACGGAACGTTGATGGGAATTATGGACGATCTCTTCATCGATCTTGGAGCTGCCAGTCATGGTACCTACTTGGCGGACATAGCGGCAACCATGCTACCAGGTCCGTACTCTGTCAGAGATGTAAAGGTCATGGTCTACGGAGTGTACACCAATAAGACCCCACTGGACCAGTACAGAGGGGCTGGAAGACCGGAGGCGTCGTTTGTAATAGAGAGGATTATGGACTCGCTGGCTGACGAGCTTGGGATGGACCCTGTGGAACTTAGGAAAAAGAACTTGATCAGGGAGGTTCCCTACAAGAACCCGTTCGGTCTTCTATATGACTCCGGAAATTACCTCAGCCTACTTGAGAGGGCGGAGAAGGTCTATAGGGAAATGGTAGCTAAGGCTGAGGAGCTAAGAAGCGCTGGAAGACAGGTGGGAGTGGGCTTCGATTTTTACCTAGAGCAGAACAACTTCGGTCCATGGGAAAGCGCATCAGTCAGAGTAAGAGGCGACGGTAAGGTCACAGTGATCATCGGTGCGGCTCCCCACGGCCAGGGGACAGCTACAGGCGTGGCCCAAATAGTGGCTGAGGAATTGGGCGTTGACATGAGGGACGTCGAGGTCAGATGGGGTGACACTTCCATGATAGGTGAGGGTTATGGGACCTACGGGAGCAGGAGTCTTACCCTTGCAGGAAATGCCGCCCTCCTGGCGTCAAGGAAAGTTAAGGAGAAGGCCCTGAAGCTAGCCTCACAGTTTCTGAGAAGCGACGTTCAGGAATTGAGGTATGAGCAGGGAAAGGTAACCAATCTGAAGACAGGGAAGTTCATGACCTTGAAGGAGATAGCCTCCAAGTCTATGTCCAGCCTAGGGGGAATTTGGAGATACAGGGAGGAACCAGGACTGGAAGGTACAGCCTACTTCGGACTTGATAACTACACCTATCCCTACGGGAGCCACGTCGTAATGGTAGAGATAGTGGATGGAAAGCCCAGGGTGTTGGACTACTATGCAATTGACGATATAGGTCTAGTAGTAAACCCGCTCCTGGCTGAAGGACAGGTTAGGGGAGGTATAATTCAAGGGTTTGGTGAGACGATCTTAGAGGAAGTGTCTTACACTCAGTTCGGTAACTTACTCACAGGCAACTTCTCCGATTACGCTATTCCCACAGCAGTTGAGGCCTTTAGCATGAGGTGGGACTACCTAGAGGAGGGAAAGTCCAACGCTCCTCTCCCCGCAAAGGGTATAGGAGAAGGTGCTACTATCGGGACTCCCCCTGCACTCATAAGGGCAGCAGAGAAGGCAGTGAGCAAAAAACTACATAGACTCCCGATTAGACCTGAGAGTCTTTTACCTTAAAGTACTTGAGAATGTTCTCTCTATGGATCAACTTGCAAACGTCTTTTTTGACGTAAACGACTCCGCTACCTCTTCTCAGTACTCTACCAATAACTCTCGGCTCAAGGCCCTCTCTGCTCAGCGACTGAGCAACGTCATCTATCACTTTCCTCGAAGCGAAAATAACTATGGCTCCGTTGGTCCCTGCAGTGGAGTTAGGAATGATGAAGTTCTCTGTGGCAAACTCGCTTATCTCCTTATCAATGACCGGAACGTCGTAGAGCTCCACATCCGCAGAAGCCTTCTCAGCAAATTCCTTCACTACGAATATCCCCGGTCCTGTAACGTCAGTTGTCATTGCTACGTGAGATTGAGGGTCGAACTGTTTGCCGAACTCAGGAAGGTGGTGGTAAATCGTCTTAGCCGTAGCGAAGTTGGGCTTAGTCATGTAGTCCAAGGCCCTCTTCTTGGCCTCCTCGACCCTCTGAAGGGTTATACCCCTCTCCTCCATGGTCTCCAGAAGCTCTGGGACCGTAAGTAACCACATGTGTACGTTTATCGGGGTAAGCTCACCTACGGGTCTGGTCACAAGGATCTCCATAGTTTCGTCGACCTTATCGTAATACGTGGGGAGTTCGTGGTCGGACTTACCTATAACTGTGGCACCTATCAGGAGGGTCTTGGTGTCTGGCTGAACCTCGGGAATTAGCTCCACGTTGTACCTCTTCCCGAAGCTTTCGAAGTTCTTGAGTAACCTCTCCTTTAACTCTGGGTCGGGGGCGTCTGCCACAGGAATCATTTTTAAATCGCTGAAGGCTCCCTTGGTGAACAGGTCGTTGAGGGAGTTTGATACCCCTACGTCAACCTGCATTTGGGACCCCGGGTCATCTAGAGGATCCACTATCTGAATGGTATCGTTGTTGGCCAGGGTGTAGGACTTCAAAGGTTCTCCATCGAGTTTAAATAGGTCTAGAACAGCCACCTCAGCCTTAGGGTTTGTGGTCACAATTGAGTGACCCTTGCCCACTACCAGCCTCCTTTTGGTCTTCACTGAGGTATACATCCTAAGTAGAAAGTTAGCGAACTTCTCCGGATTTCCCGCAGTTTCCTGATTTACCTGTATTAGGCTCACTGCCCTATCAGCGTCGAATTCCCCTCCGTTTATCACTCGTTTAACCTCGATGCGGTTTCTGGTCACGAAGATGTCAGCGTCCTCCCTTGGCATTACGTCTATGTTGTTCTCGAGAAGTTTTTCCCTCAGTTTCTCCAACGCAGGGTAGACTGTATCTATTAGGTCGACCTTGACAGCGCATCCTGTTGCAAGAGAGAGAGGATTAAGACCCATTTTCTTGTACTTTGAAAGGTTTTCTCTGAATCTCTCAAATAAGTCAGCCAATCTTAACCATCTACTTAACACATTGATTTTCAGTTTTAAAAAGTTGCCTTTAATATGAATTCTTCATATAAAAACATTTAATATAATTTCATATATTGTTCAGAGAATAGGTATTAGATCTCTTTTGAAAGTAAATATTTAAACCACTCTTTACGATAAGAACATATGCAGATAATAGAGCAGTACTCCACACCTTTCTACAAAAATATAGTAGATCTCCCTCCATCTATGGTTAGAAAACTGTGGAAAGGAAATAAGATCATGATTTTAGACATAAGGACTCCGCAAGAGTATATTGAACACCACATACCAGGATCCGTCCTAATACCAATGGATTATCTGGAAGTCCTCTCAGAGTACTTCAGCGACAAGGAAGTTGCTGTGGTTTGCGAACACGGCAATAGGGCCCGATACGCTACTTACGGGATGCCTCATCTATACAAGAAAAGGTCAATCTACATGATAGGAGGAATGGTGGGTTGGATGTCGATGGGGTACGAAGTGGAAAGCGGGATGGACGAAAATGGGACAAAATGGGAACAATGGCTTGATGAAAAATTGAAGTAATACCCCCAGATAAGTGCGCTAAATTTTTCCAATACGATACATTTTGGCAAAAGTTCGGAGTTTATTTGAAAAATCCCATAAAAATATTTGGGTTTTATAATTGACGAATGCGTTCCTCTTTAGAGCTGGGGAAAGTCAGACTCATCACCCTGCCTCATCCTATAACTTAACGCATCGTCCTTTAACCGTGACCCTCGACTTAGTACTTCTCTTCAACGTTCCAGTTGTAAGATTGGTGAGGGAAGTATGATGGGAGGATAGGTCAGTTTCTACCATAAACCGCTACGTAAGGTTCATCATGTCAGAGAGGAGTTTGGGTTTCATCGGGTCTCATGCTTGATATCAACCCTCAACCCTTGTCACGGGGGTCGAGCGGGTCTTCCTTTATCCTCCTCCGCCCCATTAGTGGGTAACCCCAACCCACCTAGATGGGATACCACCTAAGTGGGAAACCCTCACATCTCAAGTTATCTTACTCCCTTTCGGGACACATACCCACATCTGGGGTAAGACCTTTTCTGTCGTGTAAGATATCAATATGGAGTTACATAAACTTAATTCTCCCACTGAAACTGCTTATCACGGCTTTTCCTCCTATTTCGCTTAGACCGTAAACTTGATTAAGGAATCAAAAAGAAGGGAAAAGGGGTTTACTGAAAGTTGCCTAAAATTCCCGTGAAGGTAGTCACTTGGGAGGACATTGTAGTCTTAGCTGAAAAGTTAAGCGAGATAATAAAGAACAGCTACTCTCCGGACGTTATAATTGCTGTCGCTAGAGGAGGTTTGGTTCCTGCCAGATTGTTAGCAGACTCTCTTGGTGTAGTTGACGTCCTCTCTCTTAAGGTCGAACACTGGATTACGACAGCAAACCACACAACCGAGGCGAGGATAAAGTATCCTTATAAGGTAGACCTAAACGACAAGAAGGTTCTAATAATTGACGACATAACGGACACGGGAGACAGTCTAATATTGACCAGCAGTTACGTTAAAGAGAACTTCTCTCCATACTCAATGAAAACTGCTACGTTACAACACATAAAGACGTCCTCTAAATTTGTCCCGGACTATTACGCGCAGGAGATCACGGAATGGGCTTGGTTCATGTATCCCTGGAATTATTGGGAGGACGAGATCAACCTGGTTAGGAAAATAATCGATGAGAAAAAATCAAAGGACCTTGAAGTACTAAAGGAGCGTTTTAGGGAAGACTACGGGGTGGATCCGCCCGTCCCGCTGGTGAAGATTCTAGAGGAGATGAGGAGAAGAAAAATCTTTTAATAACTAGACTTTGTACCTCAACTTCCCTATCATTCCATTGAAGGTCTTCCTAACCCACTCAGCCTCTGGGATCTCATCCCCAACAAGGTAAACTGTGGTACCGTATTTTTCAGCCTCCTGCATCAGCTTCTCGTTCTCAGGGTTCCCGTCATCAAATATGATAAGTCTATCCACAGCTCCCATTTGTAAAGCCTTCAGGATTTCCTCCTTTCCATAAATGACCAAACCGTCGTCCTTAGCTAGGTGGAACTTCAGTTCCTCTATTAGGTCCTCCACCTCTATGTACTTCTGATTCTTTAGTTGGTCCTTGGATTTCATCACCATCTCCCTGAGCCCAGCCTCCCCTTGGTAACCTATATCCACGAGGGGAAGCATTATCAACTTCTTCAGCCTATAGTCTATGTAATCTGAATCATAGAAGTCCTTCTTGGCATAGCCTGGACCGCCCAGCAGTATACCCTTCAGTTTACCCCCTTCCAGATACGGAAGGAGATAGTTGTTTACCTTCTCTCCAAAGGACTTGAGAAAGTCGTGATAGAGCTCTTCTATTATTCTATCAATTCTTCTTTGGCTCTGTCCTCCCATCATATGCTTCCCTGGGACGTAACCCTCCATCTCTTCAAGTACCTCAATTCTAGAGCCCCTCAGTACCCCAATGGTTCCTTGGTCTCTCTCCACAATAAGCAAACCGTAGATCTCAGAGACTTCGACCATGTCCTCCAGGAACTCCGTGTGGAACTGTTTATCAGTCCTGTAAAAGTATACGTTGACCTTCTCCGGTGGAGTGAACATGTAACACCTGAAGTCTCCGTTGTCGAAGTTCTCCCCACAAAAGAGAACTAGACCGTTCTCTGGAACCTTGTTAAGCGTAACTAGTCTGTCTATGGCTGATGTTATGGCTGACTCCACCGCGTCCCTAGTCCTCTTCAACTTAATGTTTTGGGATATGGAAGCCTCCTGTCTCAGCATGTTGACGACGTCTGACACCGGCCTGTTGGGAGGTATGTAGAGCGAAAGTAGGACAGTCGCAGGAGCACTCCACTTTTTTAGCTCCCTGAGAAGGACTTTCAACTCTTGTCTACTTAAGAGGTACTTGTCAAAGACTCATCCCTGATCAATACTACTTTCCTTCCGCTACATATATAAAACTGACTTCAACGCGGTTAGTCAAACAAAACCACGTTAATTGAGGTAGCGGATTAGGGAATGGTAGCTCCTTAAGTCCTTGTTGACCATGAGGAGACGTTCAGCTTATCTGAATTCGTTGATTAGGTGTCATGTTAAAGAGGTTCAAGTCTGATACGAAAACGTTATTATTTGATCTCTAGGAATTTATTGCAGAGCGGGGGTGCCCGAGCTAGGCCAAAGGGGGTGGACTGAGGCTCCACTGGAGTAGTCCTGCGCGGGTTCAAATCCCGCCCCCCGCACTCACACTTAAAGCGAGATTCCACGACCTTGTCTAAAGGTCTGTTGTAGTATCGTTTTTCCTTGTTATTGAGATGAGCTTAAAGGAATAGGGTGATTGTCCTAATCAAGTCTAAAAGGAAGGGTAAGACAAAGATTCCACGTTCATAACACCATTTTATATGTATTTGGAACATTATTTTTTTTTAAAAAAACTAAGGAGTAAATACGGCATAGATCTGACCTCCTCCCCGCGCTAAAGGGCGAGGCTCCCTTAGAGCAGTTCACCGGTCTATGGATTACCGCCTTCATCACCGCTTCATTGCTAGTTGGCTTTAACGCCCACAACGCTTCACTCGTCCAGCGGTAGACCAAAGGCTGGGCCCTCAGCCAGGTTACCCCTATCCCTTGGGTAGAGGAGCTTTCACTCCACCCTCCTAGGGGCTCGGGGATATGTATTGAGAAGGAGGGACATATTTTTTACTACTTGCTTTTTTGCCCCCCAAAAAGTCCTCCACTAAAAGCTTAAAGAGGCTACCTTGCCAGAAGGGCAAGGCTTGTCCTTCCTTTGTCAGATCCTAAACTTTATTAATGTTTAGTAAGGTTCCTAAACTTTATTAATGTTTAGTGCGATATTATTTTAAAATGACGTTATCACTGGAACTTAAGGATGCTATTGGAGAAGTTTACTCGCTGACCGCTACTGAAAAACAGTCGAGACTGATTGGGGTTCCATACAACTACCATACTGAAAGGATAGATGAGCACGTAGAGAGACTACTTAACGATGAAGAGTTCGAGAAGGATATATTAAGGGTCATGGCCGGTCTCTTCAACTTTTTATCGTCACATGATATTGGCGATTTAGCTAATTTACAGAGCTTCCTGGAAGAGAAATACTCGCAAAAGTTGGAACAGCTTAACAGGCTCCACAAGTTACTAGAAAGACTTCCTGCTAAGGAATACAAAGAATACTGGTTAAAAAAATATTATGAGGTACTTCAAAAACTCGTAAATGTAGAGGGAGAGTTCCTAAAGACCGTTGAACAGAGGGAAGGAACGAACACTCTAATGGAGTTTTACTATAAAGTCTTCATTGGGATATTGACCGAGCTAATACAGAGTATTAGACACCACGAGGCTGGGGAAGTAAAGGCAAAAGACGACGTAAAGCTCCGAGCATTAGTGTCTAGAGCTAACATTCTTCTCTTGACTCTCTCTTATCCAATACTTGCATATTTGCAGGGGGAAAAAGTAGATTATGAGATCCTTACGTACTTAATAGTAACCTTTGCGAAGCCTTCTGCGTTAAAGGACAAGTATAGTATACTAATCGGTGAGGCAATTTTTGGATGAATGTTATGTATTGGACACCAATGTACTTCTTGATTACTTATTTGACTACATAGATAAAAATAAGCATTTACAAGCCCGGGAACTAGTTAAAACCTTAAAGAAAACCGCATCTAGTATTTACATCCCTAATGGCGTAGAATTCGAAGTACTCAAGGTAATAGCTGAATCCTTTATGATATTGAGAGATTTAATTATATTAGAAATGCGGAAAAATGACTGGGATAACCTTTCTGTAAAGGATCGTCTGAACATTTTGGATAGGACTAGAAATGACTTCGACCAGTTATTTGATGACATTCGAAAAAAGTTCTATCCGAACACTTCTAAAGGTATCAGATTATCTATAGCAAAGAGGGTTTTCTCTACCCTTGCTAGTCAACTTATAGATAAAAGGCTTTCCGAAATTAGAGACGATATACTTACAGAAAATAAGATAAAGGATCAGGAAGAATATTTAACTGAGAAAATATCGAAGAAATTTTCGACATTTCCTCCTTCAGTAACCATTACTAATTCTTTTGAGGAATACCTTAAGCATACAATATTTATGCGTGAGTTTGGAAAAGTAAAAAATGTTGGTCTTGGTGACCTGGTAATCTTTTATGAAATCCTTTTAGCTGTAAAAGGAAGGGTTTGTGAAACTCTTATCATTATAAGTAACGATTACGATTTAATTACAATAAGGGAATCTCTTATAAAGAACCTAAACGATTTCATGAACTCCAGCAATAACAAAGAGCACAAGAAGTATGCTAGAGAGATAAGAGATTTGATCAGTTCTAACGTGAAAGTTGAAAAGGTGAACGAAGTAATAAACAAGATAAAGAGTAGCCATAATCAACAATTTCCGTGAGACCATTATGAATGTATAATCTTGGTCACTGAGGACTTTATATACAGCAAAAGGGTCTTGCCTCAGGTGTGAGTCTGTACCCCTAAAGGCTGGTAAGACATATGGACAGTCCAAGATGTGCGTTCCCCCATCGTCTAGGGGGCTGGGGACACCGCTAATGGGGTGGAGGAGGATGAAAGCGGGGAATCCGCTTGACCCACGTGAAGCCCTAAGGTTGAGCGTTGGGCTCAAAATATTATGAAATCCGATGAAAACCTCTTTTGTATTTAGTTATACGCTATATAGTAACCTCGTATTGTCCAAAACTTATTGAAAACATTTAATTCCCATCTCCAAGGTTAATTCCCAAGGAAATAACGCAAAATTTAAGGAATGCAACAAGAGAAAATTCCAACGGCTCTAATTTACCTTAAGCTGAAAGGTTCTCTATGTCGAAGATCTCCGGTGGTTGTCTCTTATGTTGAGACCTTTTGACCATTTCCTTAATCCTTAAGACTAGGCTAAGGTCAACCTGTGTCTCCACAGCTATCTCTTCTTCCTTCTTTCCCTTTTCTAGGAGGTAAAGAACTGGGTCTGCCACCTCATAAGATACTCCCAACTCTCCCTCTGCGGTCTGCCCCTCCCAAAGGGCAGGAGAACTGGGCTTCTTAACTATACTTTCTGGGACTTTCAAGTACTCCCCTAGTTTCCTAACCTGGGTCTTGAAAAGGCCACCAATGGGTAATACGTCAACCCCTCCATCACCGTATTTTGTGAAGTAGCCTAACATGAGCTCTGATTTATCCCCAGTGCCTATTACAAGGTAGTCAAGCTTCTGAGCCATAGCATAGAGCAGGATCATTCTAGTCCTGGCCTTAATGTTCCCCACTATCACCTTGTCCTTGGACTCAATTTTGTCTGAAAACTTGTCTACAACATCGTCTATGGGAATAACCCTATGTTTTAACTCGCCCCCAAGTTTTTTAATAAGACCTAAGGCGTCCTCGACGTCGTCCTGGGGGGTTGAACTGGAGGGCATGACTAAGAAGTAGAAGTTCTGAGTTGCCATACTCAATAGGGTCGCGGTAACAGCGGAATCTATTCCTCCGCTGACCCCAACTATCCCACCTTTCTTCCCACTTTTATCTATGTACTCCCTTAGTCGGTTTACCAAAACTGATGTTACCCTGGCATAGTCCAACGAACCTAGACCATCTTTTATTAGTTTTTGCATAATTAATTACTAATTCCAAGGTTTAAATAGCTTCATTCGATCCAGGTCAATACCTGACCATAGAATCTCTAACTATTTTGGAGGAGAGGAATAATAACTAATAATCTCGTGGATTATTTCTTCGACGTTTTGCAAGATAGATACGTGGTTCCTCATGAATTTTTTCCCTCCCTCTGTTACTGTATACATTGTCTTTCCGTCTCTCTCGTAGGAGGTAAGAAGCCCGTTCTTGACCATCCTTTTTAAGGTGGTATACATCACACCGTGCGGTATTTTCTTTTTATGTAATTCCTCTATCTTTAATTTAAGCTGGTATCCGTACATATCCCCATATCTGCAAAGTAGATAAATGACAATGACTTGTAACAGTCCCCTTATGATCATCATTTTGGGGGTCTCTCTGTAGGCCAACCCAATCCCTCCCTATTATTCATTATTATAATATTAAAGACTTGGTACATTGACAAGTTAATTGGTTATATAAGGAATTATTTTCATTTATTTATTACTTGATTTTTAATTTAAACTAAAATTCATAAGAAAAATCTTTATTTAACCTTTTGTGGATCCTACAACGTAGGTCTGATGAATACCTGAGCTTCTCTACCCTAAGGGCGAGGGATTTACTGAGGTAGATGGCTACTCTCCCTCGTGGACGGTGCTCTGTTTGAGGAGGAAAGGGGAGGAGACGATCCCTACATAACCTCTTAAACAGGACTTTATCGTATTGCATCAACAAGGCAGATCCCTTTTCCTAACTTCAAGGAGATCCGCCGTTTGGAAACCCATGCCTCAATATGGAGAGATGAGTCTTACGACTGTAGGTTGACCCATAAAGTGTATTTTCATGTAAACATAAAACCGTCTTAAAATTAACCTAAAACATGTGTCTCTTCTGTAACATCGTCTCAGGGATGGAGCAAGGGTACTTCGTCTACAGGGATGAGGACGTTTCGGCAATTCTAGATAAGTACCCTTCAGCGCCGGGACATACATTGGTAATACCAAACAGGCACTATCAGAACATCTTAGTCACGGACCCTACATTAGCTTGCAAACTGACGAGCAAAACCATATTCATAGCTAAGGCCATAACGGAGGCCCTCAACGCTACTGGAGTCAGGATACTGAGCAATGTGGGGACCACTTCAGGTCAAGTAATATTTCACACTCATATTCATATTATTCCTAGTTGGGAAAAAATTCCAGAGGTATTCTCCAACTTTGAGCCAAGGAGAGTCCAAGAACAGTCATACTATATTTCGTTGCAAAAAGTTATAAGCCAATATATCAAAAGTAGCATGGAGAAAGAAATTAATTAAGGTGAATCGATTGGGGATTAAGGAAGAGCTAGAAGCTCGTTTTGGGGACAACTTCTCTGACTCATTGGTTGAACGCTTATCCCATACAGCTGATATGGGCTTCGTACCCCAACTAGTTTGGACCGGGATAAAAATCAATATAGTCCCAGATTACGTGGTGTATCCTAGGAACGTTGAAGATCTAATTGACCTCATTAAGATATCGGCCAGGCACAAGGTGCCCATTACTCCTTACGGAAGGGGCACAAACAGGTACGGTAACGCCATCCCCGCAGATGGTGGGATCCTGGTTGATCTATCCAAGATGGATAAGATCCAAATAGACGACGTAAACAAATTAGCTATCGCTGAGGCCGGTGCTACGTGGAAACTAATTGATATAGCAGCCCAAAGTAGAGGTCTCCAACTTAGAACTTTTCCTTCCTCCTACGATTCCACCATAGGTGGAGGAGTCGCGGGGGACGCCCTGGGTGTCGGATCCTATCAGTATGGCTTCATTTGCGACAACGTGGCCTTCGTTGAGATGGTCAACCCTAAGGGAGAGTTAGTCAGGTTAGAGGGTAAGGACCTGGCTTTAGTTTGCGGTGCAGAGGGGACAACGGGGTTGATTTACAGGGTGGGAATGAGACTGAGACCTTTCTCTCCCACTGAGTCTTTGGTACTTTCTTACGATAGCTTCGAGCAGGCTTACAGGGGAATAGGAGAGTTCTACAGGGAGTCCATCCCTGCTTGGCACGTCCAGGTTAGAGGTCCTGCAATCTCAACTTACATTGCTGAGAACTTCAAGGCTTCCTTAGCACCTGATAAGTGGAATATGGTGGTTCTGTACCCATCAAACGTATCCAGCATTGTTGAGCCTAAGCTCTACAGGGTAGCACAGGCCACTGGAGCCAAGACCTTTGAGGGGGAGTGGACAGGTTGGTGGTCCTTCAATCACGGTGTGAATGCTGCCCTGAGGACTAAGGGGCTCTTAATTCATCAACACGGACTTATACATTATACTAAAATAACAGATCTCATTAAAGGACTTCAGGAGAACTTAGGTAAACTAGGGGACTTGGCCCCTGACGGTGGTTTCGATCTTGACATAGACCTGGAGAGGAGGGAAGTCCTCCTTGTGAATTCCTTCACTCAGGTGTCTCTGCTCCCAGTGGACAAGAAAATACTTTTCGAACTGGCCAAGAACACGCTGATGATGGAGCAATACATCAAGCTGGGAGGTTCAATGCTTTCAATAGGGATCTTCGTACACAAATACGCTAAGAACAGGCTTACCACCATGGGTAAGGTATTCCAGGAAATGGGTGTCGACAGATACGAGGCCATGAGGAAGTACAAGGAGGAGCTGGATCCTGAGGAACTGGTCAATCCTGGAAAGGTTTTCGAGCCAAAGAAGAGGGCATTGGAGGTATTAGATATAGTGAGGAAGCAGAACGATGCCCTGAGGTATAGGTTCGGTATAGGCTTCGCCAAGAGGGTAGTGCCTGGAGGAGAGGTGGACGGGTATAAGGTTACTAAGAAATATCTCGACATCTTTGTCGACTACTCCATAAAGTGCATAGATTGCGCCATGTGCGTGACAGTGTGCCCCCAGTATAAGCTAATCCCTCAGTGGCCATACGCTCCAAAGGGGATGTTTGACTTCACCAAAGGTCTGATTTCGATGTACGAGCTTACAGGAAAGATCGACGTACCTGACAGTGCCATAGCTGAGATATCTGGTTGCCATAAGTGTGGGCTATGCGATGGTGTCTGCCCAGCTAGGATTCCAATATCATCATTATTGATAAAACTGAGCTCCATGGTTGCCAGGAAGATACCTGAAGAGACTACCCCTGAGATACCTATCCCAGAGAAGTACAAGGACGTCATATCTGAGGATAGCGACATAGGAATCTGGTTTGGAAAATACTTGGCAGAGAACCCATCCACTATGTTCGCTACTTTGGAGGTCTTGAAAAAACTAGGGTTGAAGGTGAAGATTTATGGTACGTCGATGGATAGCGGGTTTAACGACTACATCAGCGGAAGCGGTAACGAGTTCATCGAGAAGATTAGGAAGAACTCCGAGAAGGTTAACGTGGTCGAGTTGATTACTGTCTCACCTGAGGACTACAAGACCTTTACAGAGGGCTATCAAGAGTACTCAAGGCTAGGAGGGAGGGCAAGCTCTTTTGAGGTAGTTCCCTTAGACCTTAGACTTCTCAAGTCGATTCAGATAGAGGGCAACGAAGAGATAAACCTTCACATTGCCTGTTTCTCCAACGCGTACTCCGACGAGGTTGTGAAGCGACTTAGAGAAAAGGGGTTTAAGGTCAAGAAAGTGGAGGGGTGTTCTGGAGCCACTTTGGAGAGGAACGTCGGTAAGAGGGCTGACATGATGGCGAAAGCTCTAGGTGAGAGGTATGGCAACCTCGTTACTCTGTGCCCATTGGCAGCGGTTAAGTTCAGAAGTGTAGGGGTGAACGCTAAAACCCTTGTAGAATATATAGCGGAAAAGGTTGGGGCTTCAGTCAAGATTGAACAGAAAGCGCTAAAAATAGCAGATTCTGATAGGGCTACGTTGAGCAACGCCATAGTCCAGTCCATAACTGACAGCTTAAAGAAGAGATCATCACTGATTGCTGATACGGTGTCCTTCATGTCTTCGGGATTGGACGAGTTTAAGAAGATTATAGAGCCCATAATAACTGAAGCGATGGATGAAGCTAGCGTCTCTGTGAAAAATACGTTAAACTCATTGGTGTCCAACAGAATAACTAGTAGCGATGCATCAGAGAGGGCACTTGTCCTTAATGCCTACTATAAGGAACTTAATGCAGTAATCATGTCAATGACTTTTGACTCCATTGTGTCCGTCATTATACCTGAAGTTAAGTCTAAGGCGACAGACGAGTTCTCTGAAAGGGACCTAGGAATAGTCCTCCTAGACCTCATCAGGGAAAAGATAGATAGATTTAGACTGAACGTTACGACCTAAGGGGATTTTTTAACCATATCTTGAGAAATACGGTGGAGAACGAGACAACTCCCACGTAATACCCTTGCTTAAGTACGTCTCAAGTGCTGTTAAGAGGGGGTTCTAATCCCTTAAACTTAAGATTTACCCCTTGTCCTTTTTAACATGCTATTTGAGGTAACTCCTAGACCAAGATATATAGAGGTAGAGGCCTGGGGAAGAGAGGGTACTGTTACCTTTCCCACTTATGTCCCTGGATCTTACGTAGTAAGGGAGCTAGAAAGAAACATCGTTAAAATAGATGGGTTTAGGGTCTCCAAAAATCGTTTTTATGTTAGAGAGAACTTTAAGTACAC
Source organism: Metallosphaera tengchongensis (assembly GCF_013343295.1). Classification (NCBI taxonomy): domain Archaea; kingdom Thermoproteati; phylum Thermoproteota; class Thermoprotei; order Sulfolobales; family Sulfolobaceae; genus Metallosphaera; species Metallosphaera tengchongensis. The sequence continues at coordinate 1,559,039 of NZ_CP049074.1, forward strand.
ATTGTACGCCAACAGTAAGGATCAGAGAGAAGCCATATCGACACATGATTACCTCTTCATCAATCCTCCGGCAGTGTTCCCGTTCCAGGACAAGGATGAAAAGTATTGCATCAAACTCAAGGTGAGCTGGCCCGTTAAGACCACCCTCCGTGAGGAGAAAGACATGTTTTGTGGCGATAGCTACCATGAGTTCGTGGATTCCCCAATTCAGGCCAGTCCAGCACTAAAGACTATCTCCATTGACGAGAGTCACGAGGTTTCCACCGTTGATGACTTAGAGGTCGACAGGATAAGGGACGTAATTAAGGAGATAGATAAGGAGATGGGCTCCCCACAAAAATACGTTTTCTTTTTCAGGCGATCCGATAGAAACTTTGGTGGAATAGAACATGCAGATTCCTCGGCCATTGTCGTCCCCTGGGACAAGAATGATATAGTCACCCTATTCGCCCACGAGTACTTTCACCGCTGGAACGTAAAGAGGTTTAGACCGAAGGATTTAGAACTAGACCTAGAAGTGGAAGCCTACTCGGATCTCCTGGGATTCGCTGAGGGGGTCACTGATTACGTAGCTGTTTTGAGCACATTGAGAGCTAGGGGGACCAAGGTCGAGGACATAGCAAACTACCTGGCTAACGCCATATCCAAGTTGACCTTCCCCGGGGCTAGAATGAGCCTTGCCGAATCTTCCAGGACGACGTGGATAAAGTACTACAAACAGGATGAGAACTTCCTCAACACCGGAATTTCATACTATGATGCTGGAATGCTTATGGGACTATATTTAGATGCGAAGCTAAGGGAGAGGGGAGCAAACATTTTTCATATCTTTAGGAACATACCTAACAGGTATACACTCAATGATATTGACAGCTACCTGAGAAAAATGGGGATAGAAGTCTTCGAGGATATGATATACTCGCCAGCTTCAAATCTTCTAAATTATCTGAGGGAATTGATGGAGATAGAACTTATCGATGCTGGATCTCCGTATTTTGGTTTACTTATGGACGGAAGCAAAGTAACTTTCGTGGAGGATGGATCCCCTGCAGACATAGCAGGTCTGATACCACAGGACACCATCCTAGGTTTCGATGAGATTGCCAGAGCTGTACGTCCCAAACCCGTAGCGGAACTTACCATAAGCAGGGAGGGGAGGATAAAGAGGATAACAATAACCGCGGGGAAGAATCCAGGTCACAAGGTCAAGTTTAGGTTGAAGGGAAAAGTTGCTCAAGCAATAGCAAGCCTTGACGAGCTAACCGGCATTTCGAACATAAATATAATCTAGACATTATGGAGTGATCTCCCTCCATATTCCTTTAATGGCTTAAGACTCTTGAAACTTCTATACCTAAGCCTTGAGTCTGTCTAGCTTGGGTTCACCTTGTGAAAATAGAAATGGTCGTGCTTAGCCGTGAAACTGTGGTAAAAGAAAAAAGGTGAATTTATTCTTGATTACTGTTGCCTTGTTGGCGCTAAGCGCCATTGACACTACCTTTTTATCGCTAGTGGTTTTGGGTCTCATCGGATTTCATGGTTTTGATATCAACCCTCAACCCTTGACACCAGAGTTGAGCCGGGGACTCGCTCTAACCCCACAAGGGGGGACCCCAACCCACCTAGACGGTATGGAGACCCACACACCTCGGACTGTCCATTAGGCTTACCAGCCTTTCTGGTTAAGACCAACGTCCGGGGAAGACCCCTTTACTCTATATAAAGACTTCAACAACCTAGAAGGTATAAACTTAACAGTCTCAAGGAAACTGTTGACTACGGCGCTACGATCTGGATCTCTCATCCCCCTTACCGTGAAGAATGAGGAAATGCTTCATCCCCTTTACAAAAAGGGGAGAGCCCAGCTCTTGAGGATCAGGAGAAAGTAAGATTCATTGTAAAGTAGCCTCACTACCATTGTCCCGACCTCACTCTCTAAATTGCTGGAGCGATAGACTCCTGTTCATCATCTGATGAATTTAACAGAGAGTGGGAAAGAAAAGCGGCGATTATATTTTAAACACCGTTTCCTTACCATAAAATTTAAGTCCCTTTTTTATAATACTAACACTATAATATATTGATGACTGTCCTAAGGTTTAAGTTGAAATAAAATCCATATAATATTATCATTTTAACTAAATTAATTAACCATATAGAAATAGAAACATAAAGGCATAATATACCGCGTCGCCCTTAAGTTAGCAGAGTTTTCAAAACGGCATAGTAACTATGCTCCGTGGTTTAGGAGAGGTGGGTCTTGTGGTGGATCACGTGTTGGAGTTCAAGGCAAGGGTCAACTTGAATTCGAACCTACCTACCCCCCCCCCCGTACTTCTTCGTTCCTCCGGGACCGCGTTCCTTATCACACCTTCAGCGAGGTCAGCGACCTCCTTGATCTCCTTTATTTCTACTGAGTGGAAACCCTTGAATAGGAGGTCCCTATAGAAGGGGATTGTGATGTGGGGTAGTGGGAGCTCAGGGAGTTTAGTCCCTTCCTTGACCATGTTGACTATTAGGGACAGTAACCTGAGGTCCATTGAAGGTACAGCTGAAGTTAGGGCTCTGGCCACGTCGTTCATCTCCCTAAGGGTCAAGTCAAGGGAAATACCTGGGGTGGTCACCCAGAGGCAGTAGCAACGGAGCTCCCTAGCCGATAGGTAGTAGGCCTTGAGCTCAAGCTTGGATATCTCGTCTACGCCAGGTGGGTTGTCAGTTATGAGGATGTCGGAGTCCTTCAGAAGAGGGAAGTAGAAGTTAGCTAACTCTTCAGCTGAGGGGATGGAAGACGGTTGAAAGGAGACGAGGGAGATTACCCTTAGGTTTCCGTCCTCAGCTAGGTAAGGGCCTTCAACGCCGTCGACCAAGCTGTTGATTAGCCCAGTCCTAAGTCCGTAGTACCTACTGACCGTGTTGGTGTAGTCCCTGTCGACTAGGGTCACCCTGTACCTCTTGGAGAGCTCCTTGGCGAGTTGGTAGGCGATAGTGGACTTACCAACTCCTCCCTTGATGCTGAAGACTGAAAACCTGATAGACATTAATAAATTATTTTTCTTTAAGGTATTTAAAGATGGTTTTAACTCTGAATTAGTAAAATTTATTTTTAAAAATTAATAATTAAATAACTTTGCTTATATCCCCCATTCTGTACATTATCTCTCTAAGTGAGATATCTTCACTCTATAATGATAGGAGATATTTTTAATATCGCCTAATCAAAGAGTAAGTTCCTCGGTCTTAACGGATTCTAAATGCGCTCAAGAGTCGCAAACCTTTAACCCCATTAGCTTTACATATCTTTAGGTATTCACAATGCCAAAGATCTTTCTGGGACCTGCAGGGATCCCTTTATCCAGTCGGGGCAAGGGCAGTGTGGATGGAGTGAAGAGAGTAAAAGAACTGGGTCTTAACGCTATGGAAGTGGAGTTCGTCCAGGGGGTCAAAATGTCAGTGTCAACAGCTAAGGAACTCGGTGAAGTCTCCAAGGAGATGGGGGTAAGGCTTTCGGTTCATGCACCGTATTACATAAACCTCTGTTCCTCCGAACGTGAGAAAATAGACGCCTCGAAGAAAAGGATCCTAGACACAGCAGAGAGAGCACACGCAATGGGGGCAGACGCCATCGCTATCCACGTAGGGTTCTATGGGGACTACACTCCAGAGGAATGCTACTCCATGGTTAGGGCATCTATGGGAGAGGTCATTGACCAGATGAGAGAGAAAGGGATCGACTCCGTGAAATTAGGTGTTGAGACCATGGCTAAGGAGACTGCCTTTGGAACAATAGATGAAGTGATTAAGATCTCTAAGGAATTGAAAGGGGTCATTCCTTATATAGACTGGGCACATACTTTCGCCAGACAAGGGGGGAAGATTGACTATGGCGAGATACTTGACAGAGTCGTTAAGGAACTGGGTCTCACCCACGTGAATTCCCACTTCGAATCGCTCAAGCTGAGAAACGGTAAGTACGTAGACGTCCACGAGCCTATAGAGAGGAACTCTCCCCCATTCGAGCCACTCGCTAAAGAGATACTCAAGAGAGACCTCTCGATCTCATTGATATGCGAGAGCCCGAGACTTGAGGAGGATGCACTGATCATGAAAAAGGTACTTGAATCTCTAGGTTACAGGTTGTGACCATCTTGTGGATAGTCGCTTCAGACTTTGACAGGACCCTCTCACATGAAAGTGACAAGTTCGTCATCAGGAAAGATATCGCGGAAAAAATTAACTCCTTCTCTAAGATTTACAAATTTTTTGTGGTCACAGGCAGAGAGGAGAGATACATGAAGTTGTTGGCTCCAGGTTTGTCCCCTACGGGCTGGATACTGGAGAACGGATCCTTAATTGTTGTCAATAGCAAGAAGATCATAAATGCTCCCAAAAATTGGTTTACCATCAGACAGTCCATAAGCAGGAAACTGAAAGAACTGGGAATACCCCACTCGTTTGGGGAGGTAATAATTTACGTGGACTCTTGGTCAGAGGAAATAAGTTTCGAATCTGCCAGAGTCGAGAGGAATAGAAGGGACGCAATGATCCTCCCCCCAAACGTCGAGAAGGGATCGGGTCTTAGGATCGCACTGAAGGAACTGAATGTCGAGGGGAAAGTAGTTGCGGTAGGAGACGCCGAGAACGACGTCTCCCTCTTTAGGGTGGCTGATTACAAGGTAGCGGTAGAAAACGCTTTACCTGAGATAAAGAGCCTGGCGGACTTCGTGCTGGATAAGGAGGATGGGGATGGAGTTGTGGAGTTACTTGACCTCATCCTGTCCGGTAGGTTTCCTGAAGGCGTAAATATCCACTAGAAATCTATGGACTCTTTCAGTGTGCCATGGGTAATACGGAGTTAATGGGTAGAAAGACGCGATCATTTCAGCCTTGAAACCCTTGTCTTCAGCTTCCCTCATGATAATTCTCCTGGACTCTGGATTGCTCTTATGTATGGAGTAAACTGCCTTCCCCACTTCGAGGGCAGTCCTCAGGAACTTCAGGTCAGTCCCCTTCCTCGCAACTCCAAAGGGCGGGTTCTGAACTACAGTGTCAAACCTTCCGTGGAAGGAGGTAGAGTCTGCCTCCACAAATTCCGCTTCAAGGTTCATCCCCCTGAACGCCGATCTTGCGACCTGAAGGGACTCCAGGTCGACATCCACACAGACGCAGTATCCTCCTAGGGCACTCACCCCTGCACATAACCTACCTGTACCACACCCCAGATCTAGAACCCTCTTACCCTCTATCTGTCCCTGCACGTATGCGGTCCATACTACGACAGAGGCAATACTTGAAGGAGTCATATACTGCTCCAGTTCCCATTTTGGGTTGGGGTGATTGGGTATACTTTCTAGTAATATTTCAATCTTTCTTTTATTAAGTCTAGAGCCTGATATAGATCCTTCACCTTACTTTCCTTGATCTCGGGGTAGAAATCGAACCTATCCAGAAGGATCGGGCTGATATAAGCCCTCTTAGCTCCAACGAAGTCTATCTCATAGACATCCCCGATGTGGAAAATGGGTTCTCCATACTCCTTCAAGGCATAATAGAAGATCTTTGGATGGGGTTTCATGACCCCTACATCGCATGAGGCTATAACACTGTCCAAATACTGGTAAAGTCCTAGGGTTTTCAGGATAGTGTGTACTTTTCTGGTCGTATTCGTGACTAAGACAATCTTCATTCCTATGTCCTTTAGTCCCTTTAGAAATGGGATCGAATCGTCATAGAGTTCATATCTGTCTGAGAGGTAGTTCCTCTCAGATAGCTTCTTCACAAGATTAAGGTCAGCTGGCCTTCCCAATTCGAACAAGATATCTGAGAAGTCCAACGGGGAGAGCCCATCGTGTTCCGGATGCGGGAAGTTGTATTTCCCTAAATGCTTGACTAGGGCCCTGAACACTTCTCTTTCGCTAACCTCAATTCCCTCCTCTTTCAAAGTTGTAGCAATTCTCTCGTGCATCCTAGGAACGAACTTCACAAGGGTGTCTCCCATGTCGACGAAAATTGTAGCCATTGTTAACCTCAATCCTTTTCCCTTATTAAAAACTTGGGTGGACTAACTCTTTCAGACTTGCACTTAGGGCATCTACTAGGTCTCTTGGGCTTCTCAAGGGAAATCTCAGACCCGCAAGATTGACATTTTGGTGGATAGAGTATTACGACGTAATTTTTGTGCTTTGATGACAAAGCCAGGTGGTATATGTGGTCGTATACCTCTTGCTCCTTTCTTATTCCTGTAATTTGCATTATTTCCTTAGCTGTGAGGGGGAAATCGGTTTTCTTAAGTAACAACAGTATCCTTTCTCTCGTTGTCATGAAACTCTCTGACAAATGTCTCCCTTATCTCATTCTTAGGGGAAGTTTTTATACCAAACGTTCTGAGTAACCAGTCGTCGAGGGAAAAATCCATTTTGGGTCCTTCCCTCTCTATCACATGTCCCTGAGAGTATTTAGCTATCTCTCCAAGTGCCTCACACTGGCTTATTCTCCCACCTACGTTTATTACCCCTGTGGCTCCCTTGCTTAGGAGAGATGATATTACCCTACCCAGAGATCTTGTAGATACTAATGACAGGTAAAACTCTCTGTTACACACCGCCCTTCCCTTCAGAAGAAGGGACCTTATGTGGTTAAACAGGAAACCACGATAAGAGAGGGAAAATATCGCTCCCGTTCTCAAGACCAGGTAGTTCCCAAGCGCCGAGATCCCAATCTCTCCAGCTAGCTTTGTGATCCCGTAGTAATTTAAGGGTTCAGGCGTGGAGGTCTCTTCGTAAAAGCCCCTCCTCCCGTTGAATATCATGAAAGAGGATAGGTAAACGTTTAGAGCTCCGATCTTGTGCCCGCTCTTAGCAATATTGATGGCCATCCAAGCGTTATAGGTCCACGCCTTATCCCTCCTCGTCCCTGCTTCATAGTAGGGAATCTCAAAGGTGTGTACTATTACATCAGGTTTAACTTGATAGACCTTATTTGGAGAGTCTATAACAACCACTTCCCAGTTACCGCTGCTGGCTATTTCCCTGGATACCTCTCCCTCATCGGTCACTGCTACCCTCACACATTACACCTGAGAAACAGGTATACATGGACTAAGCGTTAATAAGTGAGGAGTAAACTTCTTCTATCCTTCTCACCAATTCCTGGGAGGAAACCCCTGAACTAAGCGACATGACCATGGAGCCCCCTGCCCCTACACCTTCCTTGACGTATCCCTGCTCATAGGCTCTTAGGCCATTGAACTTGCTCTCGGCGAAGCTCACGTTGGAGTAGGTTAGGTTAATCCCTATTTCCTTCGCTAGGCTGTACAGATTGGAGGAGCTATCATTTATGATCCATCTGGTGGTCGCAATCCCTACGTTCGATAGCTTCCCTTTGTCTAGCTCTTTCAATATAGCAGCTACTGCAGCCATCTGGGTTCCTCCTGAGAGAACTGTGACGCCCTTAAACCCCAGCGCTATCCCAGCAACTGCTATGAGCACTGGATCTGAAAGCCAAAATATTCTCTCCAAGGTTTCCTTGGGTGCACTCTTCAACGCTTGATCCACAACCCTTTTCTTTAACTCCTTTGGGTTTACGGGAGAGGAAGAGCTGACCAAAGATACACCGTCATACCCTAAACCCGAGAGCACTGCAGCTGCGGTGGTTGTACCTCCAGGAACGGATTCGCCTATGTAGATGATATCTGACTTAAGATTCTCGCCCAGTATTACACCCTGTTCCAGTATTCCCTCTCCAACTTCTCTCCTTAGTCCGCCATACCTGATGTCCTTGCCCGGTTCCCCGTTCAAGTTAATGAAGGGGATCTTGGGGTTTACCCTAGATCCTGCGTTCGCGATCAGCCTGGTAACCTTCAAGAAGGACAATGAGGCCCTCGTTATTAAGGCAGGAGTTGGTATTCCGTCAGGTGTCACAGGAACTGAATCTATTACTTTGCACTTCCCAGTCATGAGGAACTCGGCATCTGCAGCGGGAGTAAACATGGTGAGCTCGGGTGAAGCTCCAGCGAAACTGATTCCTGGAATTAGGCTCACATCTGTAGTTCCAATTACCAGGATGAAAGGTCCGAGCTTACCCTTTATTCTTTCGGACAGATTCCCCAATAGGTCAACGATCACGCTATGCGTTTTAAAGGAGAGCTTAATTAACCTTACTAAGAGGTAGAACGTGATTAACCCATGGAGTTCAGGGAGTATTACTCGATCCTGGAGTACGCCTCCAGATTGAGGGAAGAGGAGTTTCTTAAGGACGACGATCTGAAGTCCAAGGTGAGGGAAGTCATAAATGACATGTTGAACCTGATATTCAAGTTAGCGTCAAATCTAGTTGAGGGACGAGGAGAGGATTTGATTTGGAACCTAGTAAAAGGTGGAGTAATCCAGGCTCCCTTGGCTCAGGAGCTTCTGGACATAGTTAAGCTAACGAAAAGCTCCCCTGATGATCTACTTTACGCCTCTTTAGTTAGGGTAATGGAGGACATCGAAGAAGCTTACCACACAATTAAGTCTAGGATAAACAACTCTTGATTGCCTTTAGGGCCTCGCTCACTTCATCCTCTGTGTTGTAAAAATGGGTTGAAATCCTTATCCCATTCCCCCTAGGGGAGACAACTATCTTCTTCTGAAGCAACTTCTCAGCTACCCCTTTAGGGTTCTCCGTCCTCACAACAGTAATCCCTGCCCTCCTATGCTTGGGAGTTACAACCTCAAAATTCATATCCTCCGCCTCATCAACAGTATGTGCTGATAAATCTAGGACTCTTCTCTCTATCCTTTCCCGCTCTGGCGTTAATTTCTCAGCTATTTTGCTCATGGCTAAGTTGGCGGATACGTCTATAGTTCCAATCTCAAACCTCCTAGGTCCAGTCTCCAGTTCGAAGGACTCGCTGTCAAACTTCATGAACGTAGAGCTGGTTTTCCATCCATAAAAGGGAGGGTCTTTCAATAGACCTTTCCTAACGTACATGAAACCTGAACCTTGAGGGGACATCAGCCACTTGTATCCCCCAGCCAGAAGGAAATCAACTTCGGTCTCCTTGACGTCCAACTTGAGGGCTCCAGCTGACTGAATAGCGTCCACTAAGAGGAGGGCACCCACTTTCTTTGCCCTTTCCTTGATCTTTTTAATGTCAATCCTGGCTCCTGTGTTAAAGCTCACATGGCTCACAACCACTAATCTTACCCTCTCATCAATGTTCTCCGACATGGTTTCATCAATGCTCCCCGGTTCAACCCTCAATAGCTTGACTTCCACACCTCTCTCTCTTAGTTTATAAAGCGGATAAACGGTCGCCGGAAACTCAAGGTTATTGGTGAGAACTACATCCCCCTTCCCTAAGTTGAGACCGTGGATTATCATATTGATTCCAAAACTGGTGTTTGGAATGAAGGAGACTTCTGAGGCCTCGGCCCCAATGAAACTGGCCACTCTCTGCCTCATTTCCAAAAAGTCGTTTTCCTCGACCCTATTTACGTGGACACTTCCTCTCGATGATACTCCGTAGAGGTAACCCAAAGCCTCTAGTAGGGCGAAGACCGGAGTTGGTGAGATTGCAGCGTGATTAAGATAGATGTAATTATTTATTGCGGGAATTTCCTTTCTAAACTCGTCCAAATCTATTGACATATTTATTGAGGTTGTCCCTAACTAGATAAGTTTAGCCTAAGATACCTCATTAGTCCCTTGAGTTTTTCTGACTTCCTCCAACTAACCAGGATTTGTATACTGCAATGACGTCGCTATAGGAGTCTTGGACAGCTTTAGAGGGTAGACCGAACTTCTCTTAATGTTTCGTAAGTCCCCTTGTGCGTCTTTTAACAGGTTCTTTCGTCTGTTCTCTCCTAACCATCCTAAAACTAAACGTAGGCCTTTTCCATACCTTTCAATTAGACTGAGCAGGGAGCGGTGGGAGAAATCCTCATCGAAACCATAGCTCTGATTTCTTTCCCGCTCTTTTTGGCCCCTCCGTTCATAGATATGGAGGAAACAGGTTTTATGTCCTTGGTCATCCACGCCCTAAGGGGCGAGGCTTTCGTCAACTCTGTAACTCGCTTACAAAATTTTGGCTTCAATTCTTGGGTAGTCCCACGACCTGTTCCTAAAGATTTCAACTGGTATGCTATAACCTAAGGCGTAAAGAGGTGACATTGGAGATATTATCATCTTTATGGAAGAGGCCCTAAACTTTCTGGATACCTCCTCTAGGCCCTTCCTATCCACATGAAGTTCAGAGATGAACACTTCATCTCCCTCAGCTATCCATATGAGGTCAGGGGCTTCATCGGAGATATCATCCTTAGTAATTAACTGAACCACGAACTCCTTTTTACCTAAGGTGTACATGAAACCCGTTATGATCTTCCGTATGTGAAACCTGTGGCTTAGGGTCCTGACATCGGCAAAGGGATTAACCTGAAGGGTTACGATCCCGTTAACGTCTTTCTCGTCTGGACTTGGTAAAACACTACCCTGCTTAAATTCGACCTTGCCTTCGCATGTCCACTTACCTGAGGTCGGGTTGAAACATGAAGGATCCCTAGAGAATTTCCTTGTCTTACTCACCTCATAGATGACGAAATTGGAGTTTCCCCTACGCAACTTTTCCATAACCTTCCTAACTTCCTCAGCTACATGTCTATTTCCAAATATCACGATGGAGAAGAGATCCTCCTCAACATCTCCCCTAAACAGATTCATTATGGGATGGAAAAGTCTCATGGCAACTTGATACTTTATTCCTTGGTTATTGGCAAGAATGAAGAACTTACCTAATCCCAAGCCCTCTGAGAACACCGCCGGGAAAATCCTTAGGTTTAAACTCCTTTGCATATCTAAGATTAGGGAAGTCACCCCCTTAGATGGTTCTCCCAAAACTTCCGCAAGACAAAAGCTGTTACCGCCATACTTCATCATCCCCCAAAGTAGCTCTTGATGAATAGACACGGTAATTAGTTATTCATATACTCTTAAAATTTTCTAGTATTACCAAAAATAGCATTAGTTAAATTGCTAATGAACGTTCAAATTCCATATCAAATCTATGGATTGAAATATTTCTGTTCTTTCTTACAAGAGTAGGATCCCAAACTATCTCACAAATTTGAGGTTTATGATCTTAGTATGAGCACTTAGTTAATGGAGTACCTAACAAGCGGTCGATCAACTAGATCACAAAAGAAGAGGAAGCCTTGCCTTTAGGGCGGGGAGGAAGTCAGTAATCTCCGTGGTAATTTATCCTTCTTAGACATGTCCACAACGGGTCCCTGAGACTTTGAAGTACACCCCCAGCTTTACAGGTTACTTTCGACTCCAGTTATACTTCTCAGATCTGGGCTAGAAGTAATGTAACTTTCCCGATTATTGAGTGTCAGCTTCCTCTCCTTTGGCTCTGTTTTACCACCGTTTTCCTTATTTTGCCCCCACATACTTCGCATTCGCTCTTCGGTTCTCGATAAGTCCTACCACAGCTCTCGCAGACGTAACTGAAAGATTTGATCTCTTGAGCCGTCCTACCCAATCTGACAGGAGTAAACTTTATCCCCAGTTTAATTAGAACGTTCTGAACTGCAAAGTCGTCGGTAAAGACTACAGCTGGGTTCAGATCTACAGCAAGCGCTATTACGGACTTATCTGTCTTGGTTAGGCTAAATTCGTTGAGATCCCTGAGGACTTTTTCCACCTTCTTTAGGGCTGACTGGGAAGGTTCCATCACCACTATCTTGTTAGTTATAATGGAAAAAGAGAGGTTCCCCATTGACCTTGAGTCCTTAACTTCCTCTACAACCTGGGGGGTAGTGAATACCTTATCGAAGGAGTTTTGTAAACCCCCTAAGAACCCTGCAGTATCAAAGATTATCTTTTCCAACTGAGTAAACCCCTCACAGGATCTGATTTAAAGAACCTGTAAATTACCGCCCTCTTAGGTGAAGGTTCTATAAGTAGACCTTCACCTGTTTTAATTAAGTCGACAATCTCTCCATCCGCCACAACTCTCGCCCTCTGTTCGTAACCCTTATCCTCCATAACTAGCCTAACTTGTGTTCTTGGGATTATTAAAGATTTAACGGGGGATAAGATAGGGCTAACTAGGGTAACTTCTAGGGCATCTACTCCCAGGTAGACCCCAGTGATTGACATGCTCCAACCTGTGGATCCTTGCGGAGTGGATATTAAAACACCGTCCCCCTCAGAGATGAAGCTCACGTCGGAGTAGTTTACTGAAACCAGGATACTCTCAGGCTCATCAAAGAGGATCCCGACTTCATTGAAGACTTCCACCGACCCCCTAGAGTGGGTAGCCCTCAGGAGAGGGTACTCTTGGACTAGATAGTCTCCCTTAGCTAGCCTTTGGAGGATGTTACCTATCTCATCAGGTTCCCCGTCCATAAGGAAGCCCCTTCTCCCCGCCTTGATCGTAACAATCGGTTTTCCATAGCTTACTGCCTTAAGCAACGTTCCGTCTCCACCCACTGCTAGGATCACATCTGGTTCGCTCTCATCCAAGGTGAAGCCCAGAGATGAGGCGGTTTCCTTTATTTTATTTACGATAGGCTCTACCTTAGGGGATTTCTTGCTAATTATTTTAAGTCTCATTCACTCTAAGATTTTCACAACTCATAATAACTCTTTACTGTCTCATGTACGTGTGAAAGGAGCAACAATATTATTCGCCAGGGCAGTGTACGCGATTAACTGGTTTTACCTGGCCCCAGAAATACCGAACTTGATATCCGAGTATCATCAGTCCTACAAGTTGGCTGGGATCATCCCCCTATCTTTCTTCCTAGGGTCTGGTCTCATGCAGTTACCAGCCAGCTATATTGGAACCAAAATTGGACAGAGGAACTCCATAGTGCTAGGCCTCCTCCTCATGTCACTCTCCTCCTTTTTAGTCGCTTTTTCCTCTAGTCTAACGGAGGTTTTAGTCTATTACTTTTTGGGAGGTGTTGGGGCGTCCTTCTTCTTCTCCTCTGGAGGAAGCATTCTCTCTGTCTTGAACAAGGAGAGGGTGGGTCTATATCTAGGCGTTTATAACGCTCTATTCTCGGTGGGTGGTTTCATTGGCCTCAATTGGGTGCTTGTCTTTAGGGAACTCGGTTTTTCAAATGGAGTAGCTCTCGTTGGTGCCCTTGATTTCCTGTCGGCGCTCTTGAACCTAAGGTTACCCAACTATACACCGTCCTGGAAGGCCGTGAAGGATAAGGGAGTCGTACTGCTTGGTGTTGCCACTGTGGGAGTGTGGGGCATATACTACGCTGTAGGGGAGCTTTTCCCATCCTTCATGTTTTTCTTCTATCACGTACGCTCAGTGACTGCCTCAGAGGTTACAAGCTCTCTCCTCATTTTTTCAGCCATAGGAGGGGCAATGGGATGGCTAGGAGATAAATTTGGGGGAATGAAGGTCTTGTTGTCCAGTTCCATAGTGACCTCGCTCTCCCTCCTCTTCCTTTATACGCCCTTTTACGAGCTTGGATTAGCGATTCTAGGGATCTCCAACGAACTGGCGATTTCGGTCCTCTACTCAATCACGGCACTGAGGGTGGGCCTTAAGAACTCAAGCGTTACCCTAGCGATGGTGAACTCCATCAATATAAGCCTAGGAACTTGGCTCGAGTTCGTAGCAGGCTTCTTGGGGTACTACTCGTGGGCCACATTGGTGGTACTGAGTTTGCTTCCTCTTCTGCTCTTACTCAACTTGAGGACTCGAACCTAATAAGAAGCGAAACTTGGAACACCCTGCTCTCGTTTAGGATCTCCACTTCTCCCTTGGTATTTAACAGCCTGATTTTGTAGACTTTCTGAGGTGGACCTCCGTTGATCCTAATTGTGACCCAACTGGACACTCCGTTAACGACAAGTACGCACTTACCATTTATCTGGATTTTGACGCTCTCAAGAGGCTTAAGGTGAATGAAACTCTCGTTATATGAACTTCCCGGGAATTTTAGAGCCTCCACCATTATCTTCCTGTAATAGCTGAACCACAAACTACTCAATACTATCAATGGGAAAGTCAACACGGCCACTAACACGGCAAGCATTGTAGTTGCTTAAAGAGGAAAAATATATCATTATCTTATGTGGCAGCTATATTAGTAGGTTCTTTAACTGTAGCCTGAAGAATAATAAAAATGTGATACTGATCTGACCTCCTCCAAGCCTTAAGGGTTAGGTTTACAAGGTGAGGGAAACCCTCGCATGGCTGGTAGGGAATCAGACCGTCTCTACTAATCTGTTGACCATAGCGGCAACTCACGCGAAATTTTACCAATGGTTCAAGTTAACTCCCTATATACTGAGCTTAATTCTTTTATTCTCTTTATTTTTACTAGTATTGTGCCTTTCACGACTATTCATGATTGTTGTCGGAAAGTTTAAATAGTATAAATGTTTGTGATTCTTGGTAATTATGGGAGAGTACGACATAATAGTTATAGGAGGAGGTCCAATAGGACTCTTCGGCACGTTCTACAGTGGTCTAAGGGATATGAAAGCCCTTCTCATAGACTCCCAAGACGAGCTAGGTGGTCAACTGGTGACCCTTTACCCTGAGAAGGCTGTCTATGACGTGGGCGGCTTCGCTGGTATACAAGCCTACGATCTAGCTCAGAAACTGGTCGAACAGGCAAAGATGTTCGGTCCTGATATACGCGTGAAGGAGTGGGCTGACATGCTCGAGAGGACTCAAGACGGGATGTGGGTAGTGAAAACAGATAAGGGCGAGGCATACAAGACGAAGGCGGTACTTATTGCCGCAGGCATTGGGAAGATCACCCCAAGTAGATTAGGGGCGAAGGGAGAGCAGGAGTATGAGAACAAGGGACTTTACTATACCGTCAGAAGGAAGAGCGATTTCAACGGAAAGAGGGTCCTTATTGTTGGAGGTGGGGATTCGGCGGTTGACTGGGCATTAAACCTAGCACCAGTGGCAAAGGAAGTTACGTTAATACACAGAAGGGATCAGTTCAGGGCACATGAGAGAAGCGTTAAGGAGATGTTCGAGGTAGCGAAGGTCTACACTTGGCACGAACTGAAGGAAGTCAAGGGCGACGGGAACAGGGTTACTCAGGCAGTGATCTTCGATAACCGTACCAAGGAGGAGAAGGTTCTAAACGTGGATGCTGTAGTGATTAGCATAGGTCATAAGGGAGACCTCGGCAACATGCTGAAGTGGGGTTTGAATATGAAGGGAAGGGATATCCTAGTTAACACAAAGATGGAGACTAACCTACCGGGAGTTTACGCAGCTGGCGACATAGCCCAAGTGGAAGGTGCCCCCAAGCTCGCGCTAATAGCTGTAGGCTTCGGACAGGCAGCAATAGCTACCAGTGTCGCGAAGAAGTACCTGGATCCCAACGCCTCAGTATTCGCAGGGCATAGCTCCGAAATGGATAAGTTCAAGAAATGAAAGACCTTTTGTGATGAAATGCATTAAGGTACCCAGGCGCGAATTAGGTCGTATAAGGATAAGGGTAGCTCCTGGGTACCAAATAATTTTTGATGGAGATTTCGCATTAATTCCAGTACTGGAGCCTCAGCAGGGGTATGAAGCTGTGGAGTGCTCCCCTGCACCCAAGGAGACTACGCCTAAATTGAGGGATCTAATCCCTAACGTCTCCTCCTTCTACGTCATAGGAGACATAATGGTGCTGTCCCCCAAGAAGGAGATAATCAAAGCAGAACTGGAGAAATTACTAAAACTTCGCAGAGGAGTAAGGAGCATTTACATCAGGAAAAGAGTCTCGGGAGAATTGAGGATAAACGAGTTGGAGCACGTAGCCGGGGAGAAGAGGACTGTGACGGAATTCAGGGAGGGTGGATTAAGGTTTATTGTTGATATTGCCAAAGTTTACGTTAACCCTTCCATGGCAACAGAGAGACTAAGGTTGGTCAAGTCCATTCCTGAGGGGTCAAGGGTACTGGACGTTTTCACTGGTTATGGGGCTCTTGCCATCCATGTGGCCAGAAAGATAGGGTATGTAGTTGCGGGCGATCTGAATTTAGACGGTCTTTACATGGCTAGGGAGTCGCTGAGACTGAACTCATGTAGGATTTCCATGGACTTAGTGCAGTATGACGCTCGGTACCTACCCTTTAGGGAGAAGTCCTTCGATTGGGTGATTGGGGATAACCCTACCATGATAAACGTATTCCTCCAGGAACTATGTAGGGTGAGCAGGAAGTTCACTGTTGTCTACAGACTTGGGGCTCTGGAAGAGGGATGGGAAAGAGTCAACGACTACTCTAAGGACTTGGTCATAGCTAAGAGAGTTATCCGATGCCAGGATAAAGATGTCTACTGAACCTTCCTTCAGCTTAAGTACCAGATCCCTCCTGAGATCCCTTGCGGACTTGTCAGCTTTGATTAGTATGGTAGCGTCAGAGATGAAGTCAGACCTCCTCACGATTAGCTTAACGGGAGAACTGAAGGTCAGCTCTTTCGAACCTCTCCCGGTAACCATTTCAAGGACTCCGTCCTTATGGATCAGCACATATCCGTAACCTCCCCTCTTCAGAATAGCCTTGACATCTTCAGAAAGGTCCGTTGAGCCTTTTGTGGAATTGATACATATTATGCAGTCTCCCCTTCGAGTAAGATAGTCCTCCCTTGTTATCTCCAGGGTACTTCTATGTTTAGCAAGTACGTTCCGGTGTCCAGAGCACGTCAAGGTGTCAACTGCTATCATCCTTCTTCAGTATAAAGGTCCTCCCTCTAATATCTAAAAGTTCACTCTTAGTTTCCTTGGCGATCAACTGGGCCACCTCTAACCTATCGCAGGACCGGTCAAGTAACCTGATCTTGATCACTTCGTGCTCCTTTAGGTGTCTTTCTATTTCTTTCTTGGTCTCCTCTGTGAAACCCTTCTTTCCGATTCTTACCTCTGCGCTCCCTTCTATCACTTCCCTTAAGCTTCTCCTGGTTTCTCGTGTCATATCTTCTAGTCCACCCACAAACTAAACACGTTCTAATTAAAATCTTCGACCTTATCCTTCTCCTCTCAGTCACCCCTACGATTAAGGGGGTCTTACATTTCCTACAAAAGCTTCTCTTTACCCTCAAGGGGAGCTTCACTCTAGCCTTGGAGGTGTATTGAAGTCCTAGATCCACGTACTTCCTCGCTAGGTCTAACTCACCTTTGGAGGCTAGGAGCGCCGCCTCCATTATGAGCTCAACGGCCCTTTGACTTACCTCCTCTCGTTTCAACGGTTAAAATGGGAAGGAAACCATTATAAAGCCAGATCCTCTCTTTTCGCAATGAACGTCGTTTTCTTGGACTCCTCTGTGGAGTTGGTTCCTGAAGAGATATCAGGGCATCCAAGCGTAGTCAAGAACGCGAGAAAGTTCGGCAAGAACCCCACTGAGGTCCTTCTAGATATTTCTCTGCACTACTACGCTATGAGTAAGCTCAGTAATAAGGAGAAAAGAGGAAGACCAGACATTCTTCACAACGCCCTGACGATGTTGTTGACCTACCCCTCATTCCAAGGGGAGGTATACGTCCATACGGTGGACTCTAAGATAATATGGGTTTCTAGCAAAATGAGGCCTCCGAAGAATTACCTGCGATTTGTAGGTTTGATGGAACAACTACTAGTTAACGGGCGTATTCCTCCTACGGGAGATGCCCTCATGGAGGTAACAAATTTAACTCTGAGCGAAGTTGTGAAGGACGAAGGGCTCATTGTGCTGGACGAGAAAGGGGATAGGACAGATGCAAATTCCCTATGCCAGAGGAGAGAGTTCATTGGGATAGGGGCTTTTCCTCACGGTGACTTCAGTGAAGAAGTTAAAAGGTCTTCGAAAACGTTCCTGTCCGTGAGCGACAAAGTCTTGGAGACCCAACACGTAGTCTGTAAGCTGCTTTCCGCATGCTTTTAATTCTAGGTGGAGAACTTAGCCTTAGCGTAGATTATTCCCCCAGGAGAGGGAGTCAGATCTAACACCGTGAAACCGTAGCTCTCTAGAACCTTTTTAAATACCATTGAGGCACAGAAGGTCGACTCCAGGCTGAAACCTGTCCCGGTAAGCCTAACCTCGAACTCATCGTCCTCTATTTTCTTAACTTTCAGATCCTTAATCGGTAACACTGACTTCACGTTCTCATAAACTACAATCAATTCCTCCAGAGTGGAAGCTCTAGACTTGAGATAGGACGCCACCTGTAGTCCAGCTCCCTCACAAACTGTCTGAAACGCCTTTTGATCCTTTTCATAGGCCAGCTTAGCTAGGCTTTCAATATACCAAGAGGTTATGGGAACTACGTCAAGGTCTTTGAATATTTTGTGTAACTCTACAAGCTCCTGCAGCTTAGTCGAATCCTCTCCCATCCTTATCATCTCTAACATAGCCCTGAGGGCTAAGTTCGTCAAGGAGAAGATCGTGTACCCGCGACTCTTAGCCTCCTTTTCCAACTCCTTTATTAACTCACTGTCTGCAGCTATGTTAACTCTTCCCAACTTTGTTCGTAAATATATACATTTTAATACTTTATAAAATCTCTGTAATGTATTTTACAAACTAAAGCTTGTAGAAGAGAGGTCAGTGGGGAGTAAAAGCAACAACGTCGAAGATTATAAATAAAATTAGAAGGATTATAAATCCTCCTAAATACCAGTTGCCATCCTGGAATAATGCCTTTATTAAGTCAATCAAGGAATTTATCTCCTTTTTGTCCCGGCTCGCCATGATATACACTACATCTTTTTATGATATAAAACTTTTCTCCATTAATTCTATAATAAGTCTATTAACTCTGTCAAGTCTTCTCAACCTAAACTGGGCCTATTTGGTTCTTTATTTGAAAAAACGAATTGGCTACCTCATTCGATGTACTTTAGATGAGATAAAGGATTGAGAGGAATTTCCATAGAGGAGTTTCCATAAAGGATAGCCCGCCTTGGGATGATACCACGCGTGCAAGTCTGAGGTCATAAAATTCAGATGAAAAGTAGACTTTGAGAACACCCTTAATCTCAAATGCGTTAAATGATGGGTCTGGTAAAATCCTTAGCTGTGGTGGAAAAAAGTAAATGTGCGTGATTCTTTATTTCATAAATTACTTCCATGACTTCCTTTACGTGTGCCTCGGGGATTGATAATTCAGCCAGATAAATGATACTTTCATCCTTAATCCACATTACGTACCTCAAAAATGGTAAATATTGTAAGCTCTCCTTTATCTCCTCATATGGGGTAATCACATCGAGAATGAAATCCCTTCTGCCGTAGTCCACAACAAAACCCTGAATGGTGCCCAAGTTGAGCGAAGACTTGAGTATATCGTTCATGGACGAAGTTGTTGAAAAAGCGGATGCGTCTATAGGTTCCACCTCCCCTTCATAGGAGAACTCGTAGACCTGGGGCTCTGACCTCCCCTCGTAATCCAATCTCCAAGTGTCCATCATTACGTCGTAAGCCTCGGGTATCCCGGAGAAATTTTCAAATTTCACAACGGAAGCTCCGCGTTTGGAGAAGAGGATGGAGAAATTACCCTTAAGGTTAACCCTACTGTAAATCCCGCCATTAATATCTCTATGAAAAGTGACCTTTAGGAACTTATTGGCTGGGACAGGTGAGAACGATAGGTTCTTAACGGAGTTCAAAAGGTTTATAATATCCGCCTCGCTCTCTCCAACTAGCCTTGATATGAGTTCTACGTTGGGCCCTACTCTCCTCAACATCCTCAAGAGGTTTGGAAATTCAAGCATCAGTTTCTCTATGGTTGATAAGTCTAGGACCTAAAAAGCTCTCTAGGTACCTGAAACCGCTTCGTCTTGTTCTTCCGGGGACTCGTCTCATGATGGGTTTCAGTTGATATAAACTCGGCTGGTTTAGTCATATTACGTCCAGGCTCCTGACTGCCGGAAGGATTCCTTTCTCCGATGTTAGTCTGTAAAACTTACCTAGACCCTCCATCACCTTATCTTGAGGTACGTTATACTCCTGTATGTCAGCCCATATGGTCTTTTCGACTATCTCCTTGTCCATACTGACTTTCTGGGATTCGCTCATTATCTCCACGTCCCTGGGTATTACTCTGTCCAAGTTCTTCTCGGCGTACCTCTTACTCCTCTCATACAGCTCCTTGAACTTCAAGGCCACGTCCTTCCCAACGTCTTTGGAGATCACCACGGTACCCATAGGCATGGGCGATCCTCCGGATACCTTAGTCCACATCTCCCACATGCTAGAAACAACGAAAGGTTTAACACCTAACTTCTGCATAGCGTACATCATCTTTATTTCGTGGACTGCCACCAACACGTCCCCTTCTTTTCCCAAGGCTTTGATTTCATCCAGAACCCTGGGGATGATCTTTAGTCTCTTGTATTTACCAACCAGGAGTCGGTAGAGAGTAAAAGCCGAGGTATTGGGTCCGTGCACTATTAGGACGTTGTTGCTCAGATCCGTCAACTTCATTGGGGTCAACGATAGTATAGGCATCCCTGTTATGCCGTCGACGGCAGTAGCGACCGCATTTCCGAGGATGTAGTAGTCATCCTGAATGTAAGGGTACATGGCAGCTGAAGGGACTGATACGTCCACTGATTTAGTCAAAACGCTCATGTTAACGTCTTGAACCGTCGGGATTACTTCAAACTCTAGGTTTATTCCGTCCTCTTTTACCCAACCTTCCATCAAGGGTATGAAGGGATATAGATCCCCGGAGTCAGCTAATGCACCAACTTTTATTGTTACCATGGGGTTATATCAAGTCCTGTGGATAAAAATGTTAGTTTGTCTCGGTTCAACAAATCCAGTTAAGCTCAAGGCAGTCAAGGATGCGTTGGAGGAAATAGGTCTCGGCTGGGAGGTTAAGGAGGTTGACGTAGACTCCGGAGTTGACAGGCAGCCCTTTTGCGAAGAGACCATGGCTGGAGCTAGAAATAGGGCTCTGAAAGTAATGGAGGACGAGAGCTGTAACTTGGGTGTAGGGATAGAGGGGGGTATATGCTTCATTAGGAACCGGCTTATGGCTTACGCAGTAGTTTACGTCATAGGTAGGGATCAAAGAGAAAATTTTTCCTTTTCTCCCGCCTTCTCCCTGCCCAATAATCTAGCCAAACTAGTTCTCGAGGGGCGGGAACTAGGGGAAGCCACTGACATACTTTACGGAAGGAGGGATAGCAAGAAAGCGGAAGGAGCTGTCGGTGTACTCACCGGAATAATTGACAGAGCGAGGCTTTACAAGGACTCTGTAATTTTAGCCCTCTATCCCTTTTATTCCAAGGGTAGCTAAAATAGTTCCTAATACCGTGACTAAGAGCCAGCCCAAACCTGTCACCGTAACATACTCTTGACCTTTTTAGCTAGAACCGGTGCTAGTGCCCATCCGAACCTGTAACCTGTCACCACAATAGCGTTCTCAAGTCTGGTTATCACTGGTTTGCCATCCCCCGAGACAGCCCTGAAGCCTACCCTAACCTCCACTGGATTAACCTTTAAGCCCAAGTACCTGGAAAAGACCTCCAAGGTCTTCTCAACCTGACCTTTATCAATTTTTTCCTCTTCCGAGGGGTAGGAGTCTCCATTTAATAGAGTATATCCAAATCCCTCTACCCCAAGCCTATCCTCGAGCAACAGGACGTTTTTCATGCCCAGAGGAGGGGTCTTTATTACGTGCCCCTTGTAGGGCTTCACGTCAACGAGACTCTTCAGTAACTTCATCCTATCGTAACCAAGGGCAAAAACGTATTGCTCCGCCTGAACCTCTCCTATGTCAGTGACTGCCTTGGTCACTCTATTCTTCTCAAGCTCTACGCTCTTGAGTTCAGCCTTAACCACTTTAGTGGAAAGTTTAGACAGTAACTTCTCACCATTAACGTGAAGAACTTTACCTAAATCCTCGCTCTCTTGATGCAGTTTTGGCTCCAACTCCCTAGTTTCATTTGGGCTCAAAACCTTGTTGCCTCTTGGGGGAACCCTAAGGAGGTTCAGTTCCTTATATTCAACGCCCAACTCGTCACAAAGTTTCATGTATTCCATCATGGATTCCCTGCATTGATCCTCTAGATCACCGCACAAGCCGGGCATAACGTTCCATAGGCTAGCTAAGGAATTTCTAGGTCTCCCTTCACTATCCATTACTATTGCGTCCTGGAGATAGCGTGCGGTGAGAAGACCTGTTATACCTCCCCCAAATATGACCAGCCTATTCACAACTTTTTTTATGTTATTCTAATATAAACTTTTTTAATCTCTTATGGTTTAATCTAGTTTATGAGCGAGGAGAAGGACCCGGAGCTGGAAGCGTTGTTACAGAAAAAAATTAAACAGATGATGGGGCATAGGAATGCCATGGAGAAAGAGGAGACTGTAAAACACTTAGACTCTAAGAACTTCGACGAGTTCATAAAGGGAAGAAAAGTGGCAGTTGTTGACTTTTGGGCAGAGTGGTGCGCCCCGTGCTTCATTTTAGCCCCTGTAATTGAGGAATTAGCAAGGGATTACCCGCAGGTGGGTTTCGGCAAGATAAACTCCGATGAGAATCAGGACGTGGCAATGAGATACGGGGTTATGAGCCTTCCTACAGTGATCTTCTTTAAGGATGGAGAACCTGTGGATGAAGTCATAGGGGCTGTACCAAGAGAAGAGCTTGAACTGAGACTTAGAGGTCTGCTGGGCGATTGAGATGAAGGCGTTATTGATAGGAGTTGACGGTTTGAGTTACTCTAGTTTCATGAAATGCAACCCGAGATTCCTATTGACTCTGTTCAGTAGTACCTTTAGGGGAGTGGTCTTAAATAGGAGACCCCAGTATCCGTCTTCATCGTGGCTTTCAATCCTAGAGATGAGGGAAGTCCAACCATCCACATTCGACGTGAGTCCTGAGGACCTTACACTGATTAAGGAGACTAAAGCTGTTCCTGTTAACCTCCCCATATCCAACCCGACATTCGGTGAAGTTAGCCTAAAGTATGGCGAAGTGAGCCTTCAGGACGAGCTCGATAAAGTCACCGAGACTATTCTTAGCGCAGTGGAAAAAAGACCTGTAATAGCAGGTATAACTGGATTAGACGCCCTTCTTCATAGGGGGGGAGATAAGTGCCAGGCATACTCAATAGTGGATAACGCCTTAAGGAAATTGGTGAACGCTGTTGACGACTTTATTATCTTTTCCCCCTTCGGTGAACCCAAGTCGGCATCGGAAACTGACCACGAAGACTACGGAATCTATCTCTCAACGGTGCCTAGACCATCGGATCACGAGACAGTCAAGTTACCTGAAATAGGTTACCTGTTTCTGAAACTGGTGACAGGATCATAGGCCTAACATCCTGGCAGAACAAGAGTTGGATACTAAGGGTTTGCTCGGTTCTGTTTACCCTTCTAGAATAGCTATTTAGGTATGAGAGCCCGTTTCATTACCAATGAAAGTCAGCGTAATCATTTCGTCCCAGGACCCTGTAGGGAAGACTTTGAAGAGGCTAGGGTACCAGTTTGAGGAGATTACGGAGGACGTGGTCGACTTTAGCTACAATAAGGGTGACGCAGTAATAATGATTTGTAGGCATGAAAGTTCGTCCAGAACTCCCACCATAACTGTACACCACCCTGGAAACCCTGGGGGAAAGCCCCTTGGGGGAAAGCCATGGGAGCTAGGCATTGCCAACCCTAGACTTCTCACCTCCATCTTTAGAGAAATACTAAAAATGGACACTGACCTGGACAAGGTAATAGAGGCTACACACCACGGTCCAACAAACCTGCCGGTCTCTGTAACCTTTGTAGAAATCGGAAGTGATGAGCGTTTCTGGACAAACCAAGGCTTAGTGGACTCCCTGGCAAGAGCTGTCCTTCGTGGGATAGAGAACTTTGAGAATACAGATTGCTCTTCCACTTACCTAGTTTTCGGGGGACCGCATTACTCCAGGACAGCCTCGTCCCTAGCCAAGATGAACTGTATTTCACATATTATCTCAAAACATTTTATTTCAGAATTAAACTCGAACCTTATATTTCAAGCAATAGAACGTAATGTAACAAAACCAAATACCGCTATTCTAGACAGCATCCAACGGGAAAAGAGAGAAATGATAACCAATATATTAAGCTCTAATAATATATCTTTCCAATTTAGATAACAAACTATTCGAAATTATTGGGGACCCTATGGCAAGGATCTTAGGTGAGGACATCACCTCAATTGCAGTCACACTCGCATTGGGGATGGATATACCGTGTGCAGATATATCGTCCAAGTCCAAGATGCTTGCTATAACAGCCCGTATGGGGTCGTAATGACTCACGGCTACAACTACTTGTTCAGGCTTTAAGGAGCTAATGAACTCTAACACCCTCTTTTTCAGGATGTCCCAAGGTTCGAGATCCCTTACTTCCAGCTGTCCTTTGGCAATTTTGAGTTTCCAATGGTCTGTGGGATCAAACTTCTTGTTATTTAGCTCTCCCAACCACCTCTCCCTCAGTCTTTCATCTATAACCGGGACTAGTCCCAGTTCGTCACCTATTATCCTCGCGGTTTGGTAGGCCCTTAGTATAGGACTAGTAAATATTGTATTTATTTTGATCTTTTTCAACTCCTGGGCTACTTTCTTTGCTTGCTCCCTTCCCTCCTCTGTGAGTGGAAAATTGTGTACGTCATGGGATAATATCTTGTTGATGTTGGACACGCTCTGACCATGCCTTATGAACAGGATTAGTGTCATTTACCACTATTTTGACCAGGTTTATTATTAAGTTTCAGCTGACCTTGTGAACAGGAGTACAAGGAGTTCAATTTAAGATGAGACTATAAAATAATTTCGCGGATTTTTAGACAATTCGTCTTAACCCCCTAGGTATTGAACTCCTAAGATAGTCTTATGAGCGGGCGTTGATGTCTATTTCATCTTATTGTTGAAAAAACTGAAGAGGTTTAGCCGAGGAACAATTGAGATAACCTTAAAATTTTAACTCCGTTCATGATATTGTGGGGTTATTTAAGAGGAAGGAACAAGAACCTTCAGGTGATCTAGTAAAGATACTTTATACGACAGACATACACGGATCGGATGTAATTTTTAAAAAATTCTTGAATGCAGGAAAAATATACAAAGTCGATTTCCTCATAATCGGAGGGGATATTGCAGGAAAGTCCCTGACTCCCATTATAGAGTTGGGCGAGGGTAAATACGAGGTTGATGGAAGTACTGTTGGTAGGGAGGGACTCCAGGAGATCATGAACGAGATTAGGAAACAAGGTAATTACTATGTCATTGTGGACAGAAAAGAGCTGGAGGCTATGAGAGAGGACAAAAGGAAGGTGGATGAGGCCTTCAAGACTGCCATGGTAGAGGTCGTGAGAAACTGGGGAAGGATTGCAGAGGAGAAGCTGAAAGACACCAACATTCCTCTTTACGTGAACCTAGGCAATGACGACCCTCTTTACCTTTTCGACGTAATAGACGAGTCCAAGATCATGAGACGATGCGAAGATATGGTAGTGAACCTATCTGGGTACGAGATGATCTCATTTGGATACGTTAACCCGACACCGTGGAACACCCCACGAGAAATGAAAGAGGAGGAGATCTACGCTAGGTTAAAGGAGGAAGCAAAGAAGGTATCCTCGATGGAAAAGGCCATATTCAATGTACACGCTCCTCCCTACAACACTAATTTGGATAATGCCCCAATGCTGGATTCCAATTTGAAACCTGTAATAAAAGGAGGAGAGATTGTAATGACCCACGTAGGTTCCCAATCCGTGAGGAGAGTAATAGAGGAAGAACAGCCCCTCTTGGGTATTCACGGTCACATTCACGAGTCTAGGGGGTTTGACAAGTTAGGGAGAACTCTAGTCCTTAATCCGGGTAGTGAACATAACGAGGGAATACTACACGCAGCTTACATTGTCCTAGAGAAGGGGAAGATAAAGGCTCATCAGTTCATTATTGGATAGGATACAATGAGCTGAAAATTATTAACTTTCTAATAGATTAATACTAGCTCTCACATGAATGATTAAAATTTCCCTTGAAAGCGGCGCTTAGCGCTGCCTATGAAAACCCTCTTATCCCTTAACGCTTTCTTTAAAAGGTGAGTTCTCGGGACTATTAAAGGGAAGGTGAGATTCTCCATAAACCTCCTCGGTTATATAACAAGAGTTTATACCCTATAAACGTTCAAAAGGTTTTTATTATATTAATACCTATTCTATCCTATATGAGTCACACAGTTTCTCAAATTGCTACAAAGGTCATTCATGTAATAAAGGAAGATGATAGTGTCGTGTCAGCAGCGTCTGAAATGAAAAACCACAACATGGGTTCCATGATAGTGGTGGATTCAAACAATCAGGTGGTGGGTATCATAACGGAGAGGGATATGGTGAGGGCTTTGGCAGATAGGAAAATTGACGCTAAGGTTAGGGACTACATGACAGCTTCAGTTAAAGGCGTCACAGAGGAGACCACAATAGAGGACGCACTGGAAATCATGCTTGAGAACGGCTTCAGACACCTGCCCGTCATAGGTAAGAACGGGAAAATACTGGGAATAGTCTCTATTAGGGACATTGCACGAGCACTTTCAGATTCTCATTTTTTACAGTACGGAAAAGACTGGACAGAAGTGAAGGGTAGCGGAGTTGTGTGCCCTGTCTGCGGATTGGAAATAGACGAAACCGGTTACTGTAACTGTGGTACAGGTTCGAGCTAACTTTTTAAGACGGTTTTGGCTGTTTTCTACATATGATAATATTTTATGCCATAGGAGAAAAAGACCGCGCCAAAGAATTGGTAAGAATAATAACCAAGACTAGATGGAAAACAATATCGAGACACGCAGTTAAGATATCTAGTTCTTCAATAGGACCCTCCATAGTAATATTTAAACCGACCATGGCTGCCTTGGCGGTTGCCATGTGGCTTAAGGACAGGGCTGAGGAGCTAGGTATGTCCACTTCTGTGGGCTGGTTCACCCCTATTGCTAACGTCCCGGAGCAAGTTAACGATGCAGTGAGAACTGACCTAAACAAAATGCTCATGAGAAAACTAGAAATTCCCTGGAGCCCATAAATATCTCCTTATCAAGTGAGGTCTTTTTATTTTATGCGTTATGGATCAATATCTACGATTAAAATCATAACGTTGCGTATTATCATGGGTAACTTGACTAGAGGTAGTACTGCCCTAAACGTTGTGAGCTTAGCCTGACACTGTCTGCGTTTCTTCCCTCTGCTCAACCTTCATTGAGACGTTCTCATCGCTCCTGGTTATGATAATGTACTCTGTAAGATCTTTCAGATAATTGGTCAACTTCTGGAACCTCCTTTGATCGAAGGTCATGAACGACTCATCTACTATGAAGAACGGCGTCTTGAAGTAAGCCTTTATCGCAGTCACCACTAGTATCAGAGCTAGAGAGGTCCTTTCCGAAGAGGAGAGCTTCTTGAGATCCATAACCGTCCCGTTCCTCTTGGCTACTAGGGTGAAGTCCGGAGTAATCTCAGCCTCTAAGTCAAACTCCAACTCCTTTATCAGCGAGTTTGCTACCCTTACAAACTCCTCCCTCGTAACTGATAACCTCCTCATGTATTCTATCTGAAGGTTTTGGGACTGGGACTCAAGTTCCTCTATCTCCTTCTCTTTCTCCCTGATTTTGTTGAGAGTTGAACTGGGTACCCCCAGGCTCGCAAGTTCGTACTCAAGCTGGTTCTTCCTGTTCATAAGTTCGGAGATCCTCTTGGAGATAGCGTTCTCAGGACCCGTAACCCTTATCATATCCGAATTCTTGTTGAATCTGTCCTCCATTTCCCTCTTCTGTCTTTCCAGCTCCCCTATTTGCTCTTTGACCATTTCCATTCTACCAAACAGCTCCTGTTTCTTCAGCTTCAACCTCTGCACCTCGTTCTTCATGTTTTCAAATTCTGCAATTTTCTTGGTAATCTCCTCCTTTTTCTTGGTCAGTTCGTCGATCTCCTTCTTTATACCTTCAAACGAGTTTTGCTTTAGTCTCAACTCACCGGAAATAACGTCCACTCTCACCCTCCAATTCTCAGGATCGACGTGACTACCGCATACGTAGCATGTATCTAGATGGCTCTTTTCAGCCTCCTTTATCTCATCGAGAACCCTTTCCAAAACCTTGATCCCTATCTCAGTCTCATTTCTTAGGGAAGCCTTTCTCTGAAGCTCTTCAGTTACTTGATTCAACTGCTCTTCAAAAATTCCCTTTAGCTCTGGTTTTACCATACCTTCTTTCTGCTGGATCTCCAACTCCAATTTTGTATGTTTAGTCTGGAGATCCAATAGCTCCTTTTTCTTTTGCTCTATCTTGTTGTTAAGTTCTGCTAGTTTGTTCTGCCTAGTAACGGATATGGATTGAGTGGTGCTATTGATTAACTTGTCGCTCTCAGTCTCCTTCTTCAGTGACTCCAGTTCGTTCTCTATGCTCCTTATCTCAGCCTGAATAGTTACAGCATCCTTATACTTGGACTTGAGCTCCTCGTGTTCTCCCTTAATGATTTTTAGCTTCTCATCTACGCTCTGTTTCTGTTGTTTTAACTTCTCAATCTCTGAGGTTGAAGATATAAACCACTCTAGATCGTCTTTCCCGGACAGAATATGGTTTAACAACGCGTTCTCTGGTGAGAAATACGATAGGAGCAACGCCCTTTTATCGTCCATGATGAGCTTAGCGCTCTCGGTCAGTTTGTTCTTTAACCGCCTTATTCTCCTGTAGTACTCCTTATCTTTATACTTGACCTCCACATATCCCGAGTCAGAAAAGACGTTGAGAAGATCTTCTGGCTTTATTTCCGACGTCAACATAGAGATTAAAGCTCTTGACAGAGATGTCTTTCCGTATGCGTTAGGGGCAGTATATACATTCACACCCTCATTTATTTCTATGTCGAGAGGACTAGTTATTCCACCTATATTGCTAATTCTAATTCTCATGATACGAGACTTGTCACTCTCCTTTAAAAATATTATCTTAAGTTTTCAGCATATGATTACCAGATATAGGTGTTAGAAATATGAGGAGGAAAGTAATTGTAGACTCCGATACTGCAACAGATGACACTATAGCAATCCTACTATCCTCGGCTCTTTTCGATCTAGTGGGCGTTAGTATAGTGGCAGGTAACGTAAACTTTCAAGATCAGGTTAACAACGCTCTCTTCACTTTGGAATATATTGGAAGGGACGACGTCCCTGTCTACATTGGTTATGATAGGCCTATCTTAGGTCAATGGAGGACTGTTGAGGAAGTCCACGGGAAGTGGGGTATGAGCGGGTGGAGGGTCAGCCCTAACAGAAAAAAGCCCGAGAAAGAGCACGCTGTTGACGCAATTCTCAGACTGTCCAAGGAGTATGAGGGGGAGTTGGAAATAATGGCCATATCTCCCCTAACCAACCTAGCCCAAGCGTACCTAAGGGATAATGGCCTAACCAAGAGAGTCAAAAAGGTTTGGATAATGGGCGGGGCGTTCACTAGGGGTAACACTACCCCATTGGCTGAATTCAACTTTTGGGTGGATCCTGAAGCAGCTAAGATTGTGCTGAATGCAGGTTTTGAAGTTACTATAGTTCCGTGGGAAGTTACCGAGAAGTATGGGGTGATTTATGAAAACGAATGGGAGGAAATAGGGAAGTTGGGTAGTAGGTTGTCTGAGTTCTTCGTAAGGTCAAATAAGGCTCTTCTAGAATTTTCTAAGTTACAGGGAAATCTTGGGAGTGTACATCCAGACTCCTTAACCGTCTACCTAGCCTACAACAATCAAGCTATATTGGAAGAGAGAAAGCTTAAGGTTGATATCGAGCTCTGTTCTTTGTCCAGAGGGGGAATGCTAGTCGACTGGTACAACAGGGAACATAATTCTATAGTTGTACTCAAGGCAGACAGGGAAAGGTTCAAGACTGCCTTACTTGATGTCCTTTCATCATTTTAGAACATTCGGCGTATACTATAACGCTAAGGTTCTTGGGCTCTATCCCCTTTTCAACCAGACTCTTCTGGAGGTTCTCCAGATCCAAGTCCACGTCAATTATGTCGCCTATGTCCTCACAAAATACATTAACGTGTGGCTCCATCCTCATTTCATACCAAGTCTTTCCGCCCGCCTCGAAGGATCTAATTATCCCTGCCTTCTCTAGGGTCTCCAGAGCGTTGTAAACTGTAGATAAACTTATACTTGGCTCCGTCTTCCTTAATTCGTTAAATATCTGCTCCCCGCTAAAGTGACCTCCTCTTTCCATGACCCTTATTACAGCTATTCTCTGAGGAGTAACTTTTAATCCTCTATTCCTGAGCATTTCAGCGATATCCATTTCCATTATGTAATAACTATTATATCGTAGTAATTAAAATTAGCTTCAGTCATCCTAGAAAGTGGTTAATTATAGTTTAACGTGATCCCTTGTGACGATATTGTCATTCCCTCATGGTGAGTAAGTCTGACTCCTCCCCAAAAGGGGAGGTTTGTCATTCCTTTATCAAAAGGATGACGTGTACATCTTTATCTCATAAAGATACTTCTTAACTGCTTGGTCCATCAAGGCCTTTACTACATCAGTGGTAGTCACTATACCAGCTAGTTTGCCGGTTCTTTCCATGACAGGTATGCCCTTTATCTTTCTGGAAGCCATAAGTCTCGCAGCGTTGGACATATCCTCGTTTTCATCCACAACTATGACGTTAGGGCTCATCACATCACGAACCTGAACCTTCAGATCCTTGTACTTGAGAATTGGAGCCATGTAGAGAAGATCTGTGGTAGTTATAACCCCTAAGACTCTCCCAGGTGTGAAAACGACAAGTCTGCTCAGGCTGTTCTGTATTATCTTCTCAACGGCCTCGCCCAGAGTGGAGGACGGTTCTATGGTAATAACAGGAGAACTCATAAATTCCTTCACCTTTTGTATCCCCTTGACCTGCGTTGCATAGAAGTTTGAAAGATCGCTCTTTATTATGATCCCCACTGCCTTCTCGTTGTCGTCACACACTGCTAGGAGGGGTTGCCTTTTGTCTACTATTATCTGAGCAGCTTCAAAAGCATCTATATTAGGGTTAACGCACACTACATCCTTCCGCATGACCTCTGACACCATCACGTTCTCCATTGCCCTTTCCTCACCCATGCTGTACACGAACTTTACAATATCCTTTTGTGTGATCGCTCCTACAGGTCTTCCGTTTTCATCTATAACGATCGATTTGGGAACGTGTTCCATTACCATGATCTTGGAGGCGTATAACAATGTATCAAACGGCCGTAAGGGCATGAATTCTCTAACAATACCCATAAATTACTAATTTGAGTTCAAGCTTAAAACTCCTTCTTAGCAGGATATCGTGATTATGAAGCCCTGATGCCATAGGAACTTAGTTTTGAGCTTGCAATTGGTTATCTGACTTCCTCCAAGACCTAAGGGGAGAGGCTTCTGTGAATTATAAATACTCCCTAGATGCGTCTCGGATCTTTTGAGGTCGTTAGACCATTAGAGTGAGCTCTAATCCCTAGGGCAAAAATTGAGCAAGAATCTTTTGGTCGTAACCATTCTCGAGCCCAAATAGTTTTACGAGGTAGGGAAAGCCTCTCCCTTTAGGGAGGAGATATAAAAAGTATATAAAACCTCTTTTCTCCATTTCTCTATATCTATGATATGGAGAGGCTAAAAAGAGTGGGAACAAAACCGGAGCTACAGTTCCAATTAAGTTTTCCCCACCGCCCCTCTGCTCTCCCTAATTATCTACCATTCACTTACCTACCTTTTTGCGGAGTCCTCTAAGGTGTTCCTAGCTCTCTTGTGGAACGACCTTATCCTGCGTAGAACCCTCCTGTCCTCTTTCCATCTCTTCTCGTACTTCTGTAGGGACTCAGCCAGACTCTTGTAGTGATGGGCGTCCTCTAAATGAGTTGGTATCCTAACGTACTTTCCGTCGTCTTTTCCAACTACGAGTTTAGCCATGTTGATATCGACTGCGATACCGTCCTTAACTTCTGGTCCTTTCCGGTCCTTAAGGAAGGAGACCTTCAAGTACGCTTTACCATTCCTCACAACTAGCCTAGCCTCCCTCACTTCCTAGTCCTTGTATTCTGGCAGGTTCCTTGGATATCCCTTTATAGACAGTTCGCCAACTCCTGTTACCCTTACGCTCCTTTTATCGAAATCTATTTAAAACGATAGGGTTGGGATTAACCATACAGAGACGTTGCGGACTGTAGAGTACCTACTGCGTTTAGGGCTGTTTAACCACGACTTGCATACTGCGATTGCATCTGTATAGCAGTCTTGGGCAACTTTAGACGGTATACCGAACCTCTTAGAGTCACGTAAGTACCCTTGTATGTCTTTTAACAACGTCTTTGGCTTGTTTTCTCTTAACCATTAAAGGGCAAAAACGTGATTAAAGGCGTGAAAAAGTTAACAGGTAGTTTATGGACAGACTGTACTTGATGCGGCACCGTAGACTGCAGTACCCGATTGAATGGGGAAAAACACGGTCTCAAGGTAGTCTACTTCGACCCCAACTACTCCTCTGCTAGATGCCCACAGTACGGGAAAGAGATGAAGGAGTCGCCCACAGTACTTCCACTGTCCATGCGGTTATGAGAATGTGAATGATGTAATAGCAGTCATGAACTTGTAGGGGGTTCTCTGAGCCTCTCGGCTGCCCCCACATGAAGGCTGTAAACCCGGACCTATGAGGAAACCCCCATTATTCATGGCGTGGAGGAATCCAGCTCCGCGATGGTGGACGTTTTGGGATTACTATATTCATTTGGGGTATGCAAACTGGTCGTTACGTTTAATACCCTTGATGCACATGAAGGCTCCGTTCCCCCACTCCTTCGGGATTTCGGGAACCTCCTCTTCCATGGGGCCATAGTCTATGGTTGTGACAACTCTCTCTACTTCAAAGAACTTCTTTACGAGATTCATAAACTCCATTCTAGTCAAGAAGCGAGCTTTGGAGTAGTATTTGTGACCTCTGGAGCCTAGATCGCGGTAAAACTCGCCCCAGCTAGAGTCTGCAGTAACAATGCAACTGACGAATGTCCTTTTCGTTACTCTATTAGCCTCCTCGAAGAATTTTTCCAAGTTATCTAAGAAACATAAGGTTACTGAGGAGAATACGCAAGGAATGGCGTCCCTCCTGAAAGGGAGATAGTGAGCGTCAGCTAGGATCCTATCTCCATCGATGTATTTTAGGACAAACTCTGAGATATCCAACGAAATAACCTCTCCCTTTAGAGCCTCGTGAAACACGGAGGGTCCAGAGCCAACGTCTAGACAGTCCTTGAGGTCAAGAGCGTCCACAGCTTGCCTCTCGTTTTCATAAGTTACTTTATGATTCTTGTACCAGTTAAGGTAACCCTTAGGGTCATCGAATATTGACATTTGATTCCATCTCTTTCAAAAGGACTTTTATAAGGTTAATTTTGAAGTCCACTTGCTCAATGGTGCCCATGAGCTCGTCTCTACGCTTCTTCAGCATTAGCGAGGAGTAAATCATTTCGCCCATCTTCCCTTCCAACCTTGATATCTCCTTCTCTATGCTATTCCTTAGGGAGATGTAATCCCTCAGGAGCTGTAAGAGGGAGATTTCAACTTTCTCCTCAAGATTGAGGCCATAATACGGGCACAAAAAACAGAGAATGGGATGGGGTTTGATCTTGCCCTCCGCCACCCATGATGAAAGTATCCAGTCCCTTGTCCTGATGAGATTACAGTATTTCCCATCATAATGGTTACAACGATTACGCTTTTCGACTCCCTCCTGAATAATCCTCCCTGAATCGCTCACCCGAGAGGACAAAAAGACATCAATTATAACGGAGCGGAAGCTTTCCATTGTTATAGATTATGCACCATCTAGTAAATTAACTTTAACCAACTTTTTACCGTTCGTTGGAGGTATAACGTAATGAATGTCGACCTCCTTAAGCGATTTTTAGGCATGGGGCAGGGGCGACGACATTTTAAACGAGGACCTTTAAGAAAACAGAGGAAGTCTTAACCTAATGAGTGTGAAGTTCCATCAATAGAACTGTCCAGGCCACCAATCCACACTTCTTTTCCTCTTGAGGTTCAAGATCTCAATTATTCTGGACCTGTCGTTGTAAGATATTTTTACATCAAAATGGACTTTTACTAAGGGATAAGGGTAGCCCTTTACAGATATGTGATACAGGTCATTCATGAGAGTTTGTATACCCTCCTCGTCTGAAGTCATGACGTCAATTCTGAGGACCCTTTCCTGATCCTCGAGCCTAGCGTAAAAGCTACAGACCTGGAAGTTCTCAAGGTCCCTTCGCTCGTCCTCTAAGTCAATTTCTCCCTTAATGAGAGGTCTACAAGTTGTTGGCGTCCTTCCCATTTTAACGGTTAAAGTCTCAAGGATCGCGATATCCGAAATCTCGTGACGAAACAGATCTCTCGATTTGTTCATCTTAGATATCCACGCTAGCTTGGTTCCATATCTGCTCAGTAGCCTGGCCATGTAGACCTGCTTTTCATAAACTAAGTGTGTTAGCATAATACTCTCGTCCTGATGCTTTAGGGAATTGATCTTTCCCTCCTCGAAGGTTAATTTCCCTTCCAAAGGTTTCACATCACCTAGTTTCATCTTAACGCTACCGTCCATGAGTATCCAGTCGACCTTCTCTCCATTCTCAAGTGCCAACTTCAGTTCCATCAGGTTCATCAGCTCCCCAACCCTCTCCCTAGCTTTATTCCCAGGCCTAAAGACCCCGGACCTCACGTCCTGAGCCATATCCACTACGTTTATTCCCTCCGTGATCAACGCTTCAGCGTTAAGCACAAACACCGTCCCAGCCCTCAATTCCTTTACAAATTCTCCACCATCAACAGCCATGAATTTCTTCCTTGTTGGACTCGAAGGGACAAATTCCTTCCAATTACCCTGGACTATAGACCCTAGCTCCTCAGTTAGTTCCTCCTTAGTGACGTTGAGCTTACCCGCTATATTTTGAGCATTTACAACCAGTTCCTCATAGACCTTCTCTATCACTGGGGTATCTCCTCCTTTACCCTACTACTCTCTCCCACCTTCTCGACCCTTATAACGAAATCAGCTATCCTGAGAACCTCCTCATCATGCGTCACTACTATTATTTGAGGTACTACGTTCATAGATTCCCTTATCACTTCGAGGAGTTCAGCCCTCCTCTGGGAGTCCAAATGTATTGTGGGCTCATCTAGGATCATAAAACCTAGTTCTCCCATCAAGGTTTTGGCTATCGCTAACCTTAAGCCTAAAGCTATAGCTATCCTTTCCCCACCGCTAAGCATATTGATGGATAGAGTTTGCCCTGCCGGTGTACGAACTGATAGGTTCACCTTACCAGTCAGCGACCTAGTCTGTTCGATTATTATTTCAATCCTCACGAAGGACAGGTTGAACATTGAAACTATATCGTTTAGATTGTTCTCTATTCTGCCCTTCAGCGTGGATATCAAGTAGGACTGTAACATACCTTCACCTAGAACTTTCCTGAGCCTCTCAAGCCTCTCCTTTGCCCTCTCAAACTTACTTACCTCTAACAACCTCTCCTTGATCTCCTCCTCTGTTTTCCTTATCCTCTCTAAGTTCTGCATAGATGAAGTCAATCTCCCTTCCTCTGTAGCCTCATCTCTACTTAAAGTCTCCAACTGAGCGAGAAGAACCTTCAGCTCATTGTTTTTTCTTTCTAGGACTTGCGCATTGAAGTTAAGGGAAGCCAGCTCCCCCTCTACCCTCCTCTGTTCGTCTTCCAGTGTTTCCAGCCTATCCGATAACACTCGCTTTCTCCCCAGCTTGGATTGAAGCAGGGACAGTCTCTCCTTAAGGGAGCTCAGTTTCCTCTCAGACTCCTCTATATCTTTAGCGGTAACGTCCCCCAACTGTTTCCTTAGATTTTCGATATCATTTTCGATATCGAATAATCTCTGGTCCATCGAAGCTATCTCCATCTCTATGCTCTCTAGTTCCTCCCTACTGGCATTGGCTACTGTAAGGTACTTCACGGCCTTTTGCTCTATCTCTTTGAGTCTCCTGTCCACGTTTATGTAGCTCTCTTCATCTCTCCTGAGTTCCTCTACCTTATCCTCTAACGATTTTATCTCGGTGGACAGTTTGTTGACATTTTCCATGGAATCTCTTTTCCTGTCCTCTAACCTCTTGGCTTCCATTAGTTCCTTCTCTAGATTTTCCCTCTTACCCTGCAAGGAGGTGAGAGATGCCCTGAGCTTGTAAACTTTTCCCTCTATGTCCTTTATCCGTTGGGTATATTCCTCCAAAAGCTCCCTCCTGTGAAGGTCGTCGAGTGGACCGTTACAAACTGGACACTTTCCGCCCTTAGCTGTCTTAAGGGACTCTACACTTTTCTCCAACTGTTTCTTCTCGTTGGCGAGGGAGCTGATCTCCTCGTTCAGCTCAGTGATCTCCCCCTCTGTAGACTTCAACTCCTTGTCTATTAGTTCTAAGTCCCTGTGTGTAGGAATGAGATCTAGCTTCCTCTGTTCCTTCTTCAATGCGTCCCTCTTTTCGTTAAGAGCACTACTCAAGGACAAGTACATGTCGTGGGATTTTCCCAGTTTTTCCTTATCCTCCTTTAGCCTAACGTATTCCCTATAGACGGGTTCCAGGGACTCCTTCAGCTTGACGTCTGATTCCAACTTCTCCTTCCTCTGTCGATAGACCTTGACGCTCTTCTCCAGTTCCAGTTTCCTCTCTGTTTTTTCCTCCAACTGGGTGAGGATCTCCCTTTTCCCTCTCAAAGCCTCTAATCTCTCTATCTCACGTTGAGTCTCACTTATGTCTCTCTCCACGTTCTCCAAGTCCTTGAGCTCCGAGATGATCCTCTCCCTTTCCGAGATTACGTTCCTTCTAGTCTGATCCAGTTTTATAAACATTTCCTTCTTCTTCCCTAGCTCTTCAATCTCCTTCTCAAGTTTGCCTTTCTCCTCCTCTAACTTGGAGCGCTCACCCTTTAGACTAGAAATCCTCTCCTGCAATTCTGTTATCTTTTTCTCCTCTTGCTCCCTTTCGCTTTGAATTTTATTTAGATCCTGTCTATCCCTCTCTGAAAGTTTAATCCTGGTGTCGTATTCCTTGATTAGGCTAGGAATCCTTCCTCCAGATTCAGTAAGTTTTTCTAAATTTGTAATTTTCATTATCTTTTTAAGTACATCAGTAAGGCTATCAAAAATGGATTCAATATCACCTTGTTTTACAAATACTGTGGCAGGCAGAACTTTCTCATCTAGTCCCAACCTCTCAATTTTCCTCGTGACTTCGTTAGCTGATCTAGCCTCGAGTCTCCCGTTAATTAAAACCTGATCGGATTTGCTGGTTGGTATTACTCTCTTGACGTAAACTGAAGAGAGCTGATCCTTCAACCAAAGTTCGACTTCAGAGGTGGTCTTCCCTTTCTTTACAAGTTCTTCCTGTTTACCCCTAGCGTCCCTAAAGAGGGCAAACAGTATTCCATCCACTAGGGAACTTTTGCCTGCTCCGTTGTGACCAATTATGACGTTAATATCCCCTTTGAAGGTCACTTCAGTCCTCTCGTGGCTTAGGAAATCCCTAAGGCTCAATTTCTCTATCCTCATTTTTGACCCTCCGCGAATTTCCGCAAGAGTTCGTCAGCGTCGTCTGAATCGTACTTATTAATGATCTCAAGTATGAGGTCTACCTCTCCCTGGGTATACCCCTGTTGCTTAAGGTAGCCTGATATGAGTTCTGAGACCGTTCCCGTCTGTTCTGCCCTTACCGTCTTCATGTTTGGATCAACGGTCCTATCGTCATATCTATAGTGTTCAGCAATATCTTTCAACTCGACTAGCTTCTTGACGGCGTAGCTCTTTTTGTTGGAGTCCCCCTCTAGGACAATGTGGAGTATAGGCTTCCTCTGGAGACCTACATATCTGCTTTTGATATCCAAGATTGTCTTATCTATTTCCGAGACATCCACATGAATTATCTCTTGAGGCCTGACTTCTACGTTTATTGGTTGGACGCTAGGTTCCTTCTTGCTCAAGTCCACGAGGTAAGCTCCCTTTCCCAGCTTCTTCCAACCCTCAATCTCCTCGTTTCTCATGATTTCCGGAGATCCGGCAATGCCAAAGATACTTCCATCGGGCATCCTATTTAGAACCCTAGTGTGGATGTGTCCGCTAGCGTAATACTGAAATCCCTTGGGGAGGGACTCTATCTCCAACTCCCATGAGGAGTCGTAGGGTAAAAGGGGTTTTATCCCCTGGTGGAGCATTAACACGTTCCTATCTCCCTCCGGTTTCAAGTTGTTGAGGAGGTTGACTAAAGAGTCCCTTGACACGTTACTGTGATGTCTCACACCATAGAATCTCACCTTGAGGTTATCTTCTACGTGTTCGTAGTACCTTGGATCCTGATCCCCCATGAGTAGCCTGATGAGACCCAAGGACTCTCCCAGAATCCTCTGGGTGTAAATCTCCTCCCTTACTTTTGGGGTGTCGTGATCCCCTGGAATATTAAGGAAAGCCACACCTGAGTCCCTCAGGGGTTTAACCCTATCTATAAAGAACTTTATGGACTTGTTGCTGGGTTTGTACACGTCGAAAAGATCCCCAGTATGGACTACTACCTTGACGTGTTCCCTCTTGATTATATCAGTAAGCTGGGAAAAAGCGTCATACACGTCCTGTTCCCTGGAGTCCAAGTTGTATATTCTCTTGCCGAGATGAGTATCGGAGATATGAAGGAACTGCAACGAGGTCACCCAAACTCCGTTTCAATTTTCCTTTCCTTCAATGCGTTCCACTCACCCTTAAGGTCGGGGTCTGAGCCTCCAAGTCTTCCAGGAAACTTCGCTACTTTCACAAAGGCAGGCAACTTCACTAAATTACCAATAACAATGGCCTCCCCTATCCCCAAGGAAGACAATTGCTCAACCAGGTCCTCAGTAAGGTTGTCGCTTGCCTCAAGTACGTACTTCTTATCTGTAGGTTCGACCATTCTTAAAATGATCTTGTTGGTCATCTGACTCAGGATGGTCTCGTCTAAGCCCTTAGGCCTCTGGCTGACTATGACCATACTTACGCCGAACTTTCTCCCTTCCCTTGCTATCTTCGAGGCCTGATATTTGGTTAGTGTATCCTCTGTCTTTGAAATGAAAACGTGTGCCTCCTCAATCACAGCCACCACTGGGAAACTCAGCCCGGTCCTCCTGTGCTTGAACTCCTTCCTTGAGTCCAAAATCCTCCTCAGATAGTGGGAAACTATAGCGTCCATGGCATCCTCATCGAGGTGGTTTATACTAATTACATTAACCGATGAATGCCTTATTCTGGAGGGAATGTCAGGGACGGTGAGATCGATAATACCTTCATACCTGTCCACAAACTCCTCTATTTTGTTTATGACCTCAAGCGCAGAGTCCTTCTGGTTCCTTTGATTTTCACCACCAGCTAATTCATTCACCTTGTCAATAATATCCTGAGCAAAATTGGCATTCAGTTCAGAGTAATCCACATTACCTTCCTTAATTTTCTGTCTGATTTCAGAGACGTAAGTGGTGAATGCATTCCTTAAAAATCTATACTGTATAATAGCATTCGATCTCAGTTCTAATAATGTTGCAAACTCCCTCGGAGTAAGATATAAAGGATTTAATTTTGCCTCTATAGGATTTAGATTCTGTATATCGGAGTTGTAATACTCACCGTGATAGTCAAAAATGACCACAGCACCACCAATGTTTGCTAGAGACTGCGATAGGACTGCGACCGTGTTGGATTTTCCGCTTCCCGTAGCTGCCAAGATAGCTAAGTGCCTAGAGAGAGAGTTCACTTTTATGTTAACTGGGATGTTGACTCCTATGACGGTACCTATGGTTATATCTCCTTCAGCAAAGATGTCCTTCAGCTCCTCCTCTTGAGCGAACCTGACTGGAGTACCAGGACCAGGAGGCATATCCGGCAAAGTACCGGTGTTCATCTCGTAAAGGAGTTTAACTGTAGCCTTTACGAACTGGGGAATTGAGGTGTCCAAGGTCTTTAACCTTTGGACTATCTTCACATCATTAAGCGTGGGGTCTAGCAAAGGGCTACCCCGGAAGACCGACGTCACTAAGCCTATTACCCTCATTCCGTCATACTCCAACACCACATACCTTCCCACTCTGACTGGTCTCTCCGCTAGCATTAGAGCCTCCTCTGGGGAGGACTCTCCTATAACGTAGCCCACATTCATGGATTTAGTTAGCATGACGTATATTATAAAGATAACCTGAAGATTTCAGGTAATACTTTATATGGAGGTATTACGTCCTGGCACAGAACCCAGAGCTTATTGTAGGTTAAGTGATTGAAACCTAGTTGTCCAAAGAGGCGAATATTACATACGTGTACTACGAGCTGCTAAAACGCAAAACTAGTAGGAAAAATCCGCATGAAATAAGAAATAGAAAATTGAGAAAAAGAGTGTTCGAGTTAAAGTGCTTTAGCGACTTTCTTGGTTGCCTCAGCTATGTCTCTCTCTTGCTCAGCGTATGCGCATAGCATCGCTTCTACGTCCATATGTCCCTCTGCCTTGGCTTTCATTGCAACGTTGTTGTACTCGCTTACGTGCTCTTCTGCCTCCTCTCTGGTGAACTCGTTGAGCATCGCGGAGACTTTCTTGGTTGCCTCAGCTATGTCTCTCTCTTGCTCAGCGTATGCGCATAGCATCGCTTCTACGTCCATATGTCCCTCTGCCTTGGCTTTCATTGCAACGTTGTTGTACTCGCTTACGTGCTCTTCTGCCTCCTCTCTGGTGAACTCGTTGAGCATCGCGGAGACTTTCTTGGTTGCCTCAGCTATGTCTCTCTCTTGCTCAGCGTATGCGCATAGCATCGCTTCTACGTCCATATGTCCCTCTGCCTTGGCTTTCATTGCAACGTTGTTGTACTCGCTTACGTGCTCTTCTGCCTCCTCTCTGGTGAACTCGTTGAGCATCGAGCTGGAACCTGCATGAGTGTAAAGCTTCTCAAATATTCCTCTAGCATGTCCATACTCTACTTTAGCTTTCTCCCTGAGTGTCTTGGCCTCCTCCTTCTTTCCAGCTGCCTCTAGCTTGTCAGCTAGGAAGCTGAGGAGCATGTAGTCCTCAGCATTAGCCTTAAACAATTCCTTTAAACCCATTTCCGTCTCTTTTCCCAGAACCATTCGGATCACTATTATTACGTATTAACACAAGTTAATAAACTTTGATTATCGTCATTATAATACATTTACCAAAAAATCAGAAGTGTATTTCAAAATAGGTTATTGGTTCCTGCATAAAGAAAAGTAGTGATAATGTTAAAAAGTTATTGTACTATTTAAGCTTAGATGATGAGTGACTCCAATTTTGACATGATGATTATGTAACTCGAATCTGAGAAGATTTTAATCTGGGTTGCAAAAAGCTAAACATGATAACAACCTCTAAAATGAGGGCACTGGAGATAAACTCAGAGGCCTTTGGAGTTTCAACTCTCCAACTAATGGAAAACGCTGGTAGGTCTGTGGCGGATGAGATAGAGAGAGAGGTTGAGGTGAAGAACTCTAAGGTTGTGATATTCGTAGGTCACGGAGGTAAGGGCGGGGACGGCTTAGTTGCAGGTAGGCATCTATCGGAAAGGGGAGCTAAAGTCGAGATTGTCCTTCTTGGCGAGATCAAACATAAGGACAGCGTTACTAACCTTCAGTCCATACTAGATATGGATTTCTCCGTATCCTTGAGGAACTTCGAGGAAGTTGAAGGGTTAGATCTAAACGGGGATGTCCTTGTGGACGCTATGCTTGGGACTGGGGTTAGGGGCAAGATCAGGGAGCCGTTTAAGAGTGCCATTAAGCTTTTCAACCAACTTAGGGGTTTTAAGGTGTCAATTGACGTTCCTTCTGGGCTTGATCCTGATACTGGGAAGGACTTGGGCGAGTCCGTGAAACCCGATCTCGTAGTCACATTCCACGATATGAAACAGGGTCTCTTGCGGACTGACTTTAAGGTAGTTGTCAAAAGGATAGGCATCCCCCCTGAAGCTTCCCTTTACGCTGGACCAGGGGATCTCATGGTGAATTTGAAGCCAAGAGAAATGAAAAGTAAGAAGGGAATTGGGGGGAGGGTCCTCGTTGTGGGAGGTAGTGAGACTTTCTCTGGAGCCCCCACACTATCAGCGCTGTCTAGTCTAAGGACAGGGGCTGACTTAGTTTACGTAGCTTCCCCAGAGAGGACGGCTGAGATAATATCATCTTACTCACCTGATTTAATTACAATAAAACTAGAGGGAAGGAATTTTAATGAGAAAAACGTCGAGCAGTTGACCCAGTGGGTCGAGAAGGCAAACGTGGTTGTATTTGGTCCTGGCCTAGGCTTAAGCGAGGACGCTGTAAGGGCCACGCCTACTTTCGTTGAACACGTGTTGAAAATGGGTAAACCATTGGTACTTGACGCTGACGGGTTAAAGATTATGAAGGGCTCCAAGCTCTCAAGGAACG
Source organism: Metallosphaera tengchongensis (assembly GCF_013343295.1). Classification (NCBI taxonomy): domain Archaea; kingdom Thermoproteati; phylum Thermoproteota; class Thermoprotei; order Sulfolobales; family Sulfolobaceae; genus Metallosphaera; species Metallosphaera tengchongensis. The sequence continues at coordinate 1,601,495 of NZ_CP049074.1, forward strand.
TGGTAATTACTCCACACCCTGGGGAGTTCAAGATATATTTCGGGACTGAGCCTTCAGCTAGTGAAAGGGAAAGGATAGAACAAGTTATGGACAAAGCTAGGGAATGTAATTGTGTGGTACTTCTCAAAGGTTACTTGGACGTAATTAGCGACGGCACCAGTTTCAAGCTGAATAAGGCTGGGAATCCAGGGATGACAGCAGGAGGAACTGGAGATACACTCACCGGGATCGTTGCGACTTTCGTGGCACAAGGCATCGACCCGTTCACCTCTGCCTACATGGGGGCTTTAGTTAACAGCTTAGCTGGTACCTTAGCTTACTCGGAATTAGGTCCTCACATTACTGCATCAGACATAGTGCAGAAAATCCCCGCGGTTCTTTCCAATCCCATCGAGGCTTTCAAAAAGAGGGTGTACAAAAGGGTCATAACTTCTTGAGCTCATCTAGGGCTAGGTCAGCATGATCCTCAGCCTTCTTTAGGTTCTTGAGGACTGACCTTATTACCCCCTTTTCATCTATTATAAAGGTAACCCTTTGGGCACTTGTTCCCTTGTCGTTAAGAACGCCATATGCAGCAGATATTTTCTTTTCCTTATCTGACACCACTGGAAACTTAGCACCATACTTCTCGCTAAACCTTTTCTGAGTCTCCACAGAGTCAACGCTGACTCCCAAAACTTCTGCGTTCAGCTTCTTAAACTCGTCGTAGAGCTCCACAAACCTTTGAATCTCCCTAGTGCACCCAGGGGTGAAGGATTTAGGGTAAAAATAAAGAACCACTTTCTTTCCCCTAAGGTTTGACAACTTCACCCTCCCTAAGGAGGACTCGGCCTCAAATTCTGGAGATTTTTCTCCTGTGTTTAACATAATTCTACATCACTTATGAAAACCTTAAAAGCGTTTGGTCAGAATTCCTGAACTCATGAGGAAGATTCCCAGGACAATGTCTACCCAACACCCCGACAACGCCTTGGTTCCCGATTGGGCAAAAGGGGAGGTTATAGAGGGGGAGAGCGAGGTCATTGAGGCATATTACTCCTTTTCCACCTTAGGAGTTAATGAAGTTATGTGGGACGCCGAGGGCAAAGACGTAGATACGCATGTGGTTAGAAAACTCTTCTCTGAGTTTGGTGAATACTTCAAGTCCAACCTTCTTGGGGAAGATATATTTCTAACTTATAGGATTCCAAACCCTAAAATCGAAGGTGCAGAAAGAAAAGTCTTCGCGGAGACCATGGAAAGCATACCCGTAACCTTTGATGTTGCTGAGAAGTTCTACGGTAGAAAGATAGTTCCTGTGTTTGAGGTAATTTTACCCTTTACCACGGAGGATCTGGACATTATCTCAGTTGCCAAATATTACGAAAAAGCCGTAGCTATGGAGGAGGACATACAACTTTACGACAACGTCAACGTAAGGGACTTGGTGGGAGAAATTTTTCCGAAGCGAATAGAAGTTATCCCTCTCATTGAGGACAAGAACTCCCTCCTAAAAACGTCAAAAATAGTGGAAGGATATTACAATGCCATAAAGCCATCTTACATGAGGGTCTTCATTGCCAGATCCGATCCTGCCATGAACTATGGAATGCTCACTGCAGTATTACTGGCTAAACATGCATTAAGTTCCATAGCTAAACTTTCGAGCAAACTCGGGATACCTATCTATCCGATCATTGGGGTAGGATCCTTACCCTTCAGAGGGCACCTAAACCCCGAAAATTATCAGAGGGTCATGGAGGAATATGAGGGAGTTTACACGTTTACAATACAATCTGCGTTCAAGTACGACTACGATGAAAACCAGGTGAAGGGTGCAATCTCCCACATCAATAGGGAACAAGTAAAGGACCCCAAAATCCTAAGCGTAGAGGAAGAGAAGATAGTTGAGAGCATTATAAACAAGTACACTGCCAGGTATCAGCCAGTAATTGAAGAGATGGCTGACCTGATCAACCTAGTCGCGATTTATATGCCTAAAAGAAGGGCTAGAAAACTACACATAAGCCTATTTGGATACGCTAGGAGCACCGGAAAAGTGATCCTCCCAAGGGCCATCACTTTCGTGGGATCTCTGTATAGCGTTGGAATACCACCTGAAATTATTGGTCTCTCGTCCCTTGGTGAACTGAAGGAAGAGGAGTGGGAGGTATTAGAGGATAACTATAAGTTCCTTAAAAACGACCTTCAGAGAGCTTCTGAGTTCGTCAACCCTGAGAGCCTATCCACTCTCTCAAGTTACGGCCTTTTAAGTGAGGAGACTTCAAAGAAGATAAGGGAGGACATGCTCTTCCTTGAGTCCACCATGGGTGTAAAAGTCGGTCCTAGGGGTTACGAATCAAAGAAACATGCGTTACTATCTCAGCTCCTTACCCTTTCCCTTAAGGAAAGGAGGTATGACGAGGCTAGGCAGTACATCAGAGAGATGGCTATGATAAGGAAATCAATTGGATGATAGAATGTATCTTGCTAAATCTAGGACGGTACCGTCAGCAAAGGGCATCCCGCTCAACATGAGCCCTACGGGAAGACCTTCTACTTCCATGAATGGGACGCTCAAAGAGGGGGCTCCGACTAGGTTAAAAAGCTCAGTATTGGCAACAAGTTTAGACCTATACTCCTTCTCCCTACCCACTACCTCCGAGATCTTGGGCGCAGTTATTTTGGTTGTGGGCGAGACCACTACATCGACCTCTTCAAAGGCTTTTACATACTCTTCCAGGATTAATCTTCTCACCCTCAGTGCGTTAATGTAATCCACTGCCCTCACCCTTAGTCCAGACTCCAGGGATTCCCGAACATCTGGAAAGTATAACTCTGCTCTGCTATTCAAGTTAGACAGGTGATAGGACGATCCCTCTGAAGAGGCTATTGTCCTCCTGACTTCCGATCCAAGTCTCTCCATGAGAGGGAGATGTAATTCCTTAAAGTTGGGAAAGAACTCCCTCACCTTCTCCAACATTAGTCTTGAGATTTGACTCTCGTCAAATAAAAATAAACCTACCCGTATCTCTGTTTTGGAGGTCGATAGTAATACCTTCTTATTTTCTTGTGGTATTACCCAGTTAAGAGTGTTCCACATGGTCTCCACGTCTCTAGTGAGAAAGCCCAAGGTATCCAAGGACCAACTAAATGGGATTACGCCTTGAGTGGGAATTATTCCGTAAGTGGGTTTAAAGCCTATCACTCCACAAAGGGACGCAGGAATCCTGACGGACCCCCCTGTGTCTGAACCTACACCGATGTCCGTCATTTTGAGTGCTACTGCCACAGCAGAACCTCCGCTGGATCCCCCGCTTATTCTCTCGGGATCCCTGGGGTTTCTCGCGGGACCGGCCACTGATGAGGTATTGGTAGCACCAATGGCGAACTCATGGGTATTGGTCTTCCCTAAGATCTCGCCACCTAAATCTAGGATTCTCCTTACTATCCACGCATCACTTTTAGGAATATAGCCCTCTAGCAACCTGGAACCAGCTGTAGTTCTAATCCCTTTAGTCTCAATGATATCCTTAACACCAAATGTAAGTCCAGAAAGGGGACCTACGGCCTCCTTCCTAGTCTGAATGGTTATGAACGCGTTGTAGACTGAATTTAACCTCTCTAATGACATCTTCTGTCACTCTCATTAAGGGCTCAGGTAACTTTGTTGAGTCGAAGTTTTCTGACGTTTTCCATCACCGCATCCACGAAGCCATTTACTTCTTCCCTAGTTATACCTTTCTTCTCAACTTGAGAAAGGACAACTTCCTCAACCTTTGAGTAGTCTTTCATCTGCTCGTTCAGCCTCCTCCACGGAACTCCATGGAGAGCCTGGGATATCCTCTGATCAAAGGGCAACCTACCCTCCATCATAAGCGCAGCTATTATTGGATATCCCACATAGTTCCTATACTTTGTACCATTATCATCGCTACTAACTTTCCCTTCCTCGATGACAACTGTATACTTCTTGTCTCCCTCAGATGAAACAACAACGTATCTATCCCCCATTTTCTTGACCCTCCCGTCAGCTATAGCGCCGAGGGCCTCCAACACCTTTATTCTAGGGGGTTGTTTGAGTTTCATTTTTGCTCCCCATTATGGAACCGAAGGATATTGCCCATACAATATCGGGCAAAACTATAAACCTTTCAACTCCACCGGGTCCGATGGGACCATAGTCGTGGAAAATGAAGAAGACCAAGCTAATTAGGGAAATTACGCCTAGGATAGGGAAGAGATATCTTAGGTTAGAGTTGATCATCTTAAAAGCAGGAAAGGACGCAAGTGAAGAGAATAGGAATGCCAAAAGGGCCGAAATTAAGTGAGGTGTACCAGTAGTTTCCGGGAAAACTCCCACTCCTATCATCCCTATGGCACCTATGATAAGGAAGGAACTCAGGATCTTGCTTGAGAAGAGAAGTCCACTTAATATTATGAGGATGCCCATTAATACGATGGAAGAGTTGAAAATTATCGCAGTGCTTCCTACTCCAAGGTCGCTGATGTAGTTTTGATTGAGGTTGTAGCCCTTATATAATTCCTCAGATAATAACATAAATATCCAAAATTGTGCTACTGAAATCACCAGGATCTTTCCTCCTAGTGAGGTTTTAGGTTTCATGTCACTATAACTAGGGATTATTAATAATTATAAATTCTAGATAAGTGATAGCTGACCTCCTTCCCGTCCTGAAGGGCGAGGTTTGCTGTTCTTTTTATTATATACAGTATCTAGGAACCTTCTCCTTTTATATGGAAATCACGAAACTTTAAAAATTTGACTAGTTAACTCAAATAACTTTTCCTCCATAATGCCTTGACTATCGCTAAAAATCTCTTCCTCTAAGAAGAAGTCATAAATGTACATGGTTCTCAAAGATATTATAATAAATGTCTAAGGCTTTATATGGGAAATTTTTCCCACTAACTTTATATTCTTATTGAAATCGTTTAATGTAATGAAAGACGAGGAGATAGTGTCCGTAAACGAAATAAGGAAGAAGATAACCGAAAGTATAGGTAGACTTGTATTATACATCGTCATCTTTGTAGTTATAGAAGCGTTGGTGAATAACTTCCTCTTTCCATATCTGGAGTCGCTCAGGCTTAATCTTGTTTCCACGAGCGTCTCCGGGATAGGCATAGCGTCTTATGCTCCATATGTCAATATTCTTTTATCCCTCCTTTTTGGCTACTTCATTATCCAGGCTTTCGTATCAGTTGTCTATTGGAATCTTAGATTAAAGTATGATCACTCCATAGCTGCCTCTATGAGGAGCGTGTTCAGACTCATTGGTATAGGAGCTCTGGTTGCTGCCATAGCTGGGGCAGTTGCTGGAGGTGCTAGTGGGGTAGCTCTAGGCGGATTTATAGGCATTGTGGTGGGTTTTGCGTCACAACAGGTATTAGGTCAAGCGTTAGATGGTCTTTTCATTCTTCTTTCAAGGCCTTTCAAGATCAAAGATCACATTAGCGTAACTGGGGATGAGGGAATTGTTGAAGAGATAACGACGTTGTTCACATACGTTCAAAAACAGGATGGGACAGTTGCCATAATACCTAACAACTTGGTGATCGGAAACAAGGTTTATCTTTACCCTAAACAGACGCAAACCGCTACCCAAACCAAAGGAACTAATCAATAGAGGAGAAGTGTTCCCCAAGCGATTAACCGACCCTTTTTTTCCTAGTTAACCAATAGATTTCGAGGCAACAGGCAGGTCTACTTTCAATCCTAGTTAGTAATGTTTAAATTCCATTACCTCACAATAATGTTGTGATAAGTCAGAAAATAGATATTTACCAACTCATTTTGCTATTACTAATTATTTTCCTCCTGCTACTTTCCCTTGTGTTTCCCCTGGCTTTGTTCGGTGCAATTTCCCTTTCTGTTTTTGGTTTCTTTCAGAATAAAACATTTATTCCCATTACAGTTATTATGGTCTTACTCTTAGCGTTGCATGGGGATTTTTATTTACTTGGAGTGGTACTTTTGGTGGGACTAATCCTTCTTAATTTCATTAAAAACTATAATAGGAGTCCATTTTAGCTTATTTTCCGGTTCACTTGAATGGAATTCATGACATAAATTGTATTATGTGGCTGTTCTACTAAATTTAATGCCGTTTCTAAACTCTAGGATTAATATATACTGTGCCACACTAGATCACATGATGCGGAAATTAGATGAAGTCGTAAGCGGAAAAGGATGGGAAACAAGGAAAAGAATTCTAGAGGAATTAATTTCCAGTCCAAAAACTCCATACGATCTTGCAAAAAGACTGAATCTAAACTATTCTACCGTTAGATATCACTTGGACCTCCTGGAGAGCTCTGGTCTGGTAACGCACGTGAAGGAAGGTTCTAAGCAAATCTTCCTGCCTTCCAAGAGCCTCACCGCACTGAAAATAATATAAGTTGGAGAACCATACATCTCTCGTGGATTTTACCATAGTTTTTATGTTGTTATATGTGGCGTTTTTAGGAATAGGTAAGATTGGTAAAAGGTCGTTTCCGAAGGTTGGGGACTCGGTAGTGCTTTTGCTCATTTTTTCCATATCGCTATGGGGTGGGGCGAAGGTAATCTCAGTAAATGCTCTCACAGGAATTCTCTCAACCTCTTTAATACTATCTTTGTTGGTGGTGCTCCTTACCTTTGCTGGAGGTTTGGCCTTGAAGAAAACCGTTCCTGTCAGAGGATCCCACGACTTAGCTCTCTACCAATTAAAGTATGGTGCCCCCCTATTGTTGGGCATAGCCCTAGGGTTCTTGTTTAGACCCGACCTACCTTTTTCAAGCCTTATAGACTACGAGCTTTATGCCCTAGCCATTGTTATAGGATTTAACATGGGAAGCGAGATTAGATTCAGGGCGATTTTCAACGTGACAAAGGATGCCACATTAACCATGCTAGTAGTATTCTTGGGGGCAATCATATCTAGTGTCGTTGCATTCGCTCTGGGGATAGTCCCTAACCTTAAGCTATCCCTAGCCATCTTCATGGGATCCGGTTGGTATAGCTACACAGGGCCTATAGTCTCGTCGTACTACGGTCCCATTTACGGGGTAATAGCGTTCCTAACCAACTTCTTTAGGGAACAACTTGCTTTCCTCCTCATTCCACTCCTCGTAAGGGTTAAATCAAATCCCTACTCTGCTATAGCCATAGGAGGCGCGACATCGATGGACACCACCCTAGGCCTATACTCATCAATCTTTGGTGGGGACTACTCGGTAAGCGCCATGATGAGCGGAGCAGTTTTAACTTTAGTTATTCCTATAATTCTTCCATTGATTTTGGGGGTTTGAAGATCCGTTCATTTGAAATTTCCTGAAAGGAATCTATTCAACCCTAGGGGGTTAAGTAAGCGTCCATCTGGTCATTGCTTAAAGAGGACACCTAACGACCTTCCGTAAGGGAAAACCTATGATGCTTTTAGGTGATTTAGACCGCCTCTGAATTTTATCTTCTGATTTCATGGAGATACCAAAATGGTCCCAGTAGCTCAAAACTTATTTTGTCACCCCGTTGAGTTGGAACAAGTTAGTATCGGAAGAGAGAGTGACATTCATGATATTACCACTTAAACATGATGAGAGCGCTTCTTCTTATACCTCTTTTGGTGGTCCCTGTTGTGCACGGGATTACATTACATATTTACATCTACGGTCAGGGTGTGAACGCGTTTCTTTACGTGAATGGAAGCTTCCTAAGCGTATCAAGGAACGACACAGTCGAAGTACCTAATGGGACAGTTCAGCTTTTCGTAAATTCCTTTGACCCTTCCTCTAAAGTATTTATAAATGGAGTTCAGACTGACAACCTTACATTCCTTCCATGGAGGGTTAACAACATTAACATTACGTCTGAGCCAACATACTACTTCTTAGAGATCAAAGTTGTAGGTCCTGGGCACGTGGTGGTACGTTTTGAGAACTCATCTCAAGTGGAGACCAACGAGACCTTAAAAATTAAAGTCGTAGCTGGAACCATTCTCACTATCGTAGGTGTTCCAAACAGTGGGTATTCGGTCAACTGGAGCGGAGGTTTATCAGGTTCTCAAATATGGTATATTGTCTACAATAACGCTAACTTAACTGCCCAGTTCGTTAAGTCTTCAGTGGTTAAGACCACAAACGTTGGGCTCAGCTTCAGTGGAATTGGTCTCCTAGCTGTCATAGGCGGGGTTTATTGGTTTACTAGAAGGAGATAGCTGACCTCCTTCGCGCCCTAAAAGGAGACTACCTTTTCAGCGCTGAAGACTATCTTCATCGTCCTTAACTAGAGTTGGATCTCCTTCGATTGTCAAAATTTCTTTGCTTTCATCACCTGAATAGTCCTAAAGAAGCGTATTAACTAATAAGTGACGGTTCAACTCATCGGGCTGGAATTGATCCTCTTCCACTGCGGACGTTGAGGACATATTGATGTTTAACCATTTAAGCTTATGGTCAGAGTAAAATCTAGGTTCACCTTTTTTATTTTCTTCAAAATTAATGCGTATTTCACCTCCCTTGACAATTACAAAGGAGGAAAGCCTGCCTTTTGGGCCTGGGAGGAAGTCAGATCGTAGACTTCCAAGTTGGAGGTCCTTTTCCATCTCCTAAAATAGTTGACGCAAGGTATTTCACATTTCACGGTTTCGCGATATCCCTATAGAATGCTTGTCTCGAACGAGAATGTCACGAAGAAATATGCTTACTCGAGGTGTAGGATATTCACTCATAACTTAGTGGAATTATTGGAGTAGCCAGCGTACTCTCTCGCTCTACGGAATTTCCCCTGGTTTTGAAGAATTTTTTAGCCCGAACGCATATGTTCAACTGGTGAAGAACCCAACCTTACCTGAGACATGATGAGGGGTTGTTACACCTGATCCTTTAAGATAACATCCAGGGAGTTCCTAACATCGTACATGGACGAAGATAGCCATATTCGCGGTGACCTACGACTATTGAATTACCTAGCTCAGAGTTAGAATTAGCTGTATATTTCACCACACTACGGAAGTACGCGCTCAATCTAAGGACATTTCCGATGGTTTCAGACCTCTGGGATAGAGCTCACAAAGAGATAAAACCTGCTTCCTGAATCTTGTCTTGTGACTCTAACAGTAGTAATAAACGGTGCAGAAATACCAATTGGAACAGATAAGATCATAATAAAGGGTAAAAAGAGATATTTGACCTCAAGGCTCCTGTACTTTACGCTAAAAACCTTCTCCCAGATGCCTAGACTTTACGGGGTGGCGGATTCGGACCCTGTGAAGGCATGGAAGAGGAACTTTGAACAGAAATACGCCTCAATTTTAAGCTCCCATCTAGATCCAGGAAAGATAAGACTTAAGGGGGAGTTTACGCTTCTAGCCAAGAGGTTCGCGATCTCAGGAAAAATTGATGGAAATGGATTAAAGGTGACTGTAGATCTACTTGAGAAGCCTAGTAACGTCTCTACGGGTCTTAGAGGAATGGTTGAGGTCGACTCCTTCTACTTCACCGGGATTGAGAGACCAAAACCTTCCTTAATCCCAGGTTCTAAGGACGGATTTCTAGGAGGTTTTCACAGATTTCTTGTTCTTCAAACCGAGAGTGCCTCAGGCATACCAAAAACATTAGGGATAATCTCTGAGTACATCAATTCCATTGTGCTTCCACAAGGGTTTTCCACCAATGTTCTCGGTCGCGTCGTCACCATAGACGAGAAGGAAGGTCTATTCTTGGATGGGGAGCCACTTTACAACGTGGACCCAGAAATGCTAAGCCTAATTGGTCTGAAGTTGTCCTTAGATATGGCTCCCGAGAACGGAGTAGTGGTATTGGAAGATCCAGAGGCTCATCTTTCAGATGAAAACAAGGATGTTGTAAAGGAATGGATAGATAAGTACAAGGGGACTATGGTCATTGTTACTTGCGACAACATCTTCTCAAATGGTAAGGTTATTGAGGCTTAGTTTCTGGATTTCACGGTGATCATTTCCTTCAGAAGGATATCCCTTATAACCCTCTCCAGCTTCCTGTAATTTTCAGGTACTCCTCTGATCCTCACAGCGGTCTCCTTGAAGTTTCCACAGTCCCTGCACATAACTAGGAATTTATTTCCCTCAGTCCTCAGGCTAAGCCTAATTATCTCCTCTGCCACTTTAATTTCCAGGGTAACACCTTCCCTCAACTTGTCTAGTCTGACTCCCTTAAGGTATTTCCTGGCAACGCTAGTAAAGTTTACCCTTGATACGTCGTTAACGTAATTCCTGGAGTTGACATAGGCTTCGAAAGAAACCTCCTTACAGAAGTTCACGTCTCCTAAAACCTTAACGCAGGAGAAAAAGAGTGAACACTTACCTGTGGACATAGGAGATATGAACTGATAGATTGATGGGTAGCTGGAGGAGAGTGTAGATTGCTCACCGCAATTTACCGTCAAATGGAACCTCTTTCCCCTTATTTTATATAGTCCTATCCTTTTTCCGCCTACCGCTATCATCCCCCTTCCAAAGGTAAACTCTGGGAGATCCCTGGGTTTAACATCTTTCTCAACCTTCAGTATGGGAGCCTTAGGGGACTTATCGTATGACGTTACGCCTGTGGTTCCCTCCTTTAAAAGTGTGAAGTAACCAAGCTCCCCTAGAGTGACTTTAGTCCATTCCTCCATCTCCACGTTATTTGCGAGGTCTATAATGACGCCTCCCCTCAACGCCAAAGATCTCATTTGAAGGTAAGCTGGTTGACTCTTTAACTTCCTCGCTAAAATGACGGCGCCTTTTTCGGGGGACTGCGGGACTTTAAAGACATCAATAACCTCTATTCCCCTGTTTCGGAGGACTCTGCCCTCCTCCTCGTTTGCAGGGAGAACTAAAGCTTCGTCAAAGGACGCTATAAAGTCTACCCTTGCACTGGAAAGCCTGAAAACTGGGGTATTACACGCGAACGACCTCACCTTAAATGGGCTAAGATAACCCTCTTTCATGAGGGTCTCAGATTTCTTTACTATAACCTGATCAAAGGATTTAAGGAGGTTAGGAGTAGCAAAATTCGATATAACAATCAGTTTACGTGCTTTCTTAAGTGAGGTTGGGACAGGGAACCGCGAGATGTATACTTTGTCCTCTTGGAGGGTACCTTGAAATCTTTCATCCTCAATCACCTCAGATGAGTCGATCTCATCTCCGATATAATCCACGAACCTCCTATCATGCCCTGGGACTACTAGCAGACATCTGGATCCCGAAATTTTCGACGCGATCTCTCTAGCTAGCTTCTTCAACTCTTTATCCGGAGCACAGAATGTTATTTAACCATTAAAAATACCTTTCAAGTGCATGTGATGAACTTTACAAGGTCTGACAAGTGAGGATAATGCTAGGCTGAAACTTTATTTAGATTTATTATCAGCTTTTTCTATTAAATAACGTATGAGCTTTGAGTATTTCGATCTCGAGACAGCCAGGAAATTACTCCCTTGGGTTAAAACAAAGATGAAGGAGCTGAAGAGCGCCCAGCTAAACGCTGAGAAGGCACTGGTAAGCGGGAAGAAGGAGTATATTGAAATCTACTCCATAGAGGTTGACAGGATCTTAAGGGAGATCACCGAGAAGGGCATAGTGGTCAGGGACGTGAACATAGGTCTAGTGGACTTTCCTGCTGTGATAAACGAAAAACCAGCCTACCTATGTTGGAAGGAAGGAGAGGAGGACATAATGTACTGGCACTACGTTGAGGAGGGATTCAGGGGAAGAAAGAGGATAACAGGAAGGGAAAACATCCTAAGTTACCTGTGAGTATTTTCCCGTTTGAGCCATCTTGTAGGCCTTTTCAAGTTTGTAATTGGAGACCCCAGTTCTTCTGACCGAGGAGGTCTGCGAAGATGTGTGATCGAAATCTCACATATCTCTAGCAATGACCCTATTTTCCTCACGGGCTCTATGGACGGGGATCTTAAGGAGATGAAGAATAGCTCGTTTTCTAAAACAGAGTTAAAGTCTGAAAAAACATATCCCCTTATGAATAGATTAGCCAATAGCCAAAGTTCCTTCCTGAGGGAATCAGCTGATCAACCCGTAGATTGGTTTCCCTGGTCAGACGATGCCTTCCAGAAAGCTAAACAGGAGGATAAACCTATTCTCGTTGACGTAGGAGCGGTTTGGTGTCACTGGTGCCATGTCATGGATAGGGAAACTTACTCCAATAAGGAGGTAGCTGAGCTAATCAATAACAACTTCATTGCAGTGAAGGTGGACAGGGATGAGATGCCTGAGCTGGACAGAAAGTTACAGAGGGCAGTGGCTAGCATTACTGGAGAGTCTGGGTGGCCCTTGACAGTTTTCATGACCCCCTCAGGCGAAGTGTTCTTCGGAGGTACGTATTTCCCTCCTGAAGACTCCTACGGAAGGGTAGGAATGAAAAGGCTATTGAGGGAGGTGGCCAGACTATGGAGAGAGGACAGGGAAAGGCTAAGGAAATCAGCCCTGTCCTTGATAGACTACTCTCCCAACACTCAAGTCCCCATATCTTTCGACATTGTGGATGTAACTATTTCATCCGTTGTGTCCTCCTTTGACATGGAATATGGTGGGTTAGGTAACTCAATGAAGTTTCCCCACCCTCTCGTTGATCAACTTTTGACTGCCTACTCTTTTTGGACAGGGGACGAGGTAACGTCCAGGCTAGCGGTTTTCACGCTCAAAAAAATGTATCAAGGTGGGGTCTTCGACCAGCTTGGAGGAGGTTTCCATAGATACGCAGTGGATAGGGAGTGGAATGTACCCCATTTCGAGAAGTTGCTCATAGACAACGCTGAACTTCTGGAAGATTACGTCAACGTCTACCTGTACAGTAAGGATCCTCAACTACTGGACGTGATTAAATTGACTTCTCAGTTCCTATTTAGGGACATGTGGACCGGGGAAGGATTTGCGACCTCCATTGACGCTGACGTAGGGGAGAAGGAAGGTGGGTACTACGTATGGGAATGGGAAGAGCTACTGAGTGCATCTAATGAATATAGGGAACTCGTTAAGAGGGCTTTCACATTGGTAGGAGAGGGAGCCCTTGAGGGTGGAGTGCTAAGAATGAGGGAAGATCCTGACGACCTCTCCAAGGAGCTAGGAAAGACAACCCCTGAGGTTCTTGAAGAACTAGGGAAAGTGAGGGAAAAGCTAAGGGAATACAGGGACCGGACTAGGAAGAAACCTTTCGTGGACAGAAACCTTTACACTTATCCCAACTGTAGGGTGGCTGACGCAATTATGACATCTTCCCTTATTACAGGCTATGGGAGGGAAATTTCCTTAAAAGTAGTGGATAGGTTAGGGAGGAAAGTCAGCAGGAGACTTGACGGTGGCTCTGAGGGACTCTTAGAGGACTACGCTTCTGCTACACTCCTAGCCCTCAGGGCATATCAAATCACAGGCGAGATGAAGTACAGGAACCTAGCTGTTGACCTTGGTGTGGAACTGGAGAGCTTCGCTACTGGCTCAGGATTCTCAGATAGGAGGGGCTCTAACGAAGTGCCCACCATGGATACGCCCAACGAATCACCGAACTCTTTAGCGGTAAGGGCTCTGCTTTCCCTGTCGGTCATCAATGAGCAGTTCAATCTCAAGGAGGACGTTATGGGTAAGATCCTTGGTGATTACGTACAGGGGCCGTCATTCTACGCCGGATTAACCCTCTCGTTGGGCTCCATGATCAAGGGAATTGCTCACGTCGTAGTAATCGACTCCGGAGATGAGTTGGCTAAGTCCCTCCACCGTTATTCCTTGCTAACCTATCATCCGTTTAAGATTGTCGAGATCGTAAAGGAGGACGACAGAGACCTTGTAATACCCTTGGTCAGATCCATGATAGATCAAGGGAGTGGTAGTAGGGCTTTCGTCTGTGTGGGGAATACGTGCAGTTTACCCGTTAGGGAGCAGGAAAAAATTAAGCTATTACTTAAATCCAAGGCAAATCTACATTAAAATATGAGATTTAAAGATAAATCAGTTTTAATCGTAGGGGTAAGTAAGGGCCTAGGTTTCGCAACTGCTTACTTCTTGCTAAAGGAGGGAGCAAAAGTAGTAATCTCCTCCAGAGACGAGAGGAAGCTCAGGGAGATGGAGAACGCCTTAAGGAAATACGGCACCGTAATGTCGATATCTGCAGATGTGAGCTCTCCAGAGTCTCTAGAGAGTTTAAAGAGGTCGGTAAAGGAGAAGGTTGGTAAGCTTGACGGCCTGGCGATAATGATAGGAGGGTATGAGGAGGACACTATCGAAGATCTGTCCGGATTGGACTCGATGATAAACAACCACTTAAGGCTCCCCCTTACGGTAATCCACAGTCTACTGGATCTGATGAACCCCGGGAGCACAATACTACTTGTTTCAGCCCTGAGGGCGATAGATAAGGCTGGAGCGAATCAGCTCTCCTACGCCTCGGCCAAGGCAGGTCTAGCAAAGGCTGTGGAGGTATTAGCCTCAGAGATGATAGATCGTAACATCAGGGTCGTGGGGATTGCGCCGAGCTGGATCTACGGCGACTTTGAACCTGAAAGGGATTGGAGGAAGATGAGGAAGCTGGGGGAGGAGAAAGCTCCCCCTGAGGACTTCGCAATTGTAGCAGTTTGGCTCATGAGCCAGGAGGCGGAGTGGGTAAACGGAGTCGTAATCCCTGTGGACGGAGGAACTAGACTAAGGTGGGCGTGAATTAACCTATGACAGACTGGATAAAAGAGATGAGCTTCAAGCTGATGGCGTCCAAGGATAACCTCTCATTGCAGTGCAACTGCAGAGGTAAAGTCATCGAAGTTCAGAAAGTTTCAGGTAAGTTTAACATTAGGTTTCTGAGCAATGAGAAAAGGGTGAGCTACGAAAACGGAAAGCTGTTCGATTTTCACGGACTCTCGGTCCTTAAGGGGAACGAAGCGTCCACGCGTATGATCGCTGAGATTGGGGACTTCGTCCCTCAAGTTAAACAGGATTTGATCTCCCTTTCGACGACTTTTGGAATTCCAGTTAACGTAGCTTTAACCGGTGTAGAGGACTTGGGGAGACTCTACCTTGATGAGAGGAGATTCCTGGACTTCTCTACCAACTACATAGAGTACGATCTTGGGAGAGAATTTCTGAAGGACAGGCCAGGACTCCTGAGCGAAAGGAGGCTTAAACTGGGGCTTAGCTTTAGCGAGTCTAACCTAAGGACCGTTCATTGGCTAGAGAGCGGGAGAGGGGAGATATACGTGTCTAAGGATGGAAATAGCTGGAGTTCAGATGTGGATGAGTTCAGAAACTTGCTAAACTCCCTTAGACCTACCTCTGAGTCGTTCCAAGAGATAAAGAACTACATGTTAGCTTTCGTGTCCTTGTAATTCAAGTGTTAGTTCAAAGCAGTTTTTCTCTGGTTTCAGAGTTAAATGGTATACAACCTTGGTACTATTGTTTTTCTTAGCTTTAGAATTTTATAGGAAGTATTTAGGTGGTCCTCAACCACTTGAGCTGTGAAAAGGGAGCATAACTTAGATTGTCTCACAAGCTCCATGGACAGTCCCAGTTCCTTCTTAGCGTAATCAAGGTCTATCTGTTTCACCAACTCCACTCCCTCCCTTAACGCGCTAGGGTTAGACCAGAGGTCAAACCTCGTGACAGGAGACCAGATTATGTCCTCAATATAATACAGGGGTTTCCAGGCGTCCAGGACGTGACCGTGATCTATTATATATCCCTTCCTGTCCTTGACCATTACATGTTCCCTCTTTAGGTCAACGTTTAAGAGGAGTTCCTCAAATGGGAGAGACATCCCTAACTCCTTTTTGTTGACGATCTCCTGGTCCTTTAAATCCCCTAGGTAATCCATTGATAAGCCTATGTCACCGTTGTCTAAACTCACAAGCTCAACTTCCGGTATCGGTAGACCCAGTGACCTGCCCAGGGTAGAGGAAAAGATCTCATAGGAAAGTTCCAGCGCTATATTTACATCCTTTTCCTTCTTCGCCTTCTTAATATATTTCATTTACGACTACTCTTTTCCGTGAGCTACAACGTGACCCTTTAAATTTAACTAAACGGGTGACGGCCGAAATTAGGTTTTGGTTCACTTACCTTGAGACAGTCATGTTTTAAATGATATTT
Organism: Metallosphaera tengchongensis; assembly: GCF_013343295.1. Lineage (NCBI taxonomy): Archaea > Thermoproteati > Thermoproteota > Thermoprotei > Sulfolobales > Sulfolobaceae > Metallosphaera > Metallosphaera tengchongensis. The sequence goes on from NZ_CP049074.1 coordinate 1,617,583, forward strand.
TATAATCAATATAAAGATCTAAAATAAAAATATTGTCAAGGGGTTCAACTCTTGATCCAACTATTTATATTTTATCGGATAAGGTAATAGTAAGCCCTGAACAAGTTCAGACATTACCTCGGCTAAATCTAAACCTATTTTCGCTCGTTATATTCTTTATTAAGAGAGAACTCAAGTTTTTTATAAAGTAAGTATCGTTATATTAGCTATGAGCTCGGTTCGATCTTTGACAAAGGTACTCATCTCCTTGGTGTTAATAGGGGTTGCTGTCTTCATAATCCACGCTTTTGTCTCGACCATAGTTGCCTCAAACTCGAAGCTCATACCCTACGTAAATGAGGTTCAGCTCGGTCTAGACGCAGCGTTGGTGGGGATAGGTGGATACATTATAATAAGGATAATTAAGTATGCCTTGGAAAATTACCTGCTTAACAAAGCTGATAAGGTTACAGTAAGGTCTGTATCCCTACTTGTGGATCTCCTGCTATACACCTTGCTAGTTTTGGCCATTCTCTCAGCCCTAGGAGTGAACCTTACAGGAGCTGCTATTGGAGGTGCAGTAGGAGGAGTTGCCATAGGCCTAGCTGCGCAGACGGTAGTGTCCAACATTCTATCTGGGATAATGGTAACGTCTTCAAGAACATTGAGACCTGGGGATGCTGTTGTTCTCCAGTCATGGATTTGGTCCCCTCCAATAGTTGGGGAAGCTGAAAGGGTAACTTTGCTATTTACAGAGGTCAGGACTATTACAGGCAACCTCGTTAAAGTTCCCAACTCGGCCTTTCTAGGAAACACGGTCTTCACTAAATTAAAGGAAGGGGATAACTTGGTGTATCCTTACCAACTGACTATAAATGCTGACGTACCGGCTGATATATTGGTTCAACGGGCTAGACTGGCCTTGGAGGACGAGTTCAAGAAAATTAACATGAAGACGCCTGAAGTTTCCTTCTATAACAAGAATGGCAGTACAAACGTGTTCCTGGTCCTAGTGACCTTGAACGACATGACAAAGTTGTCCTCCTACCTCGATATGATTAACAGGACGTTTGAACGAATTTATTGGGAGCTTAAAGGTAAGTAATTTCAACGTGTTTAACTTCTCATTTAAACCTTCTTGGGTCAGAGTAATTCCCCCTTTCATCTAAAGATAAGGTTATGGATAACCTTAGCCATTCTCATCTATCGCCAGGATCTGACCTGTACCTCAAATCCCTCGAAGCTTTGCATGACTTTAAATACTAAAGATATATCTTTAACAACTATGACATTAAGGTTAAAAAGCATAATAATACTTGGACTTTTGCTCTTTGGTACGTTTTTTAGTTTAGTTCCTTTGGGGCTCGGTATTTCTTCACCTAACCTCCATTTTCTCATGTACGCTAAGCCACTTGAAGAACCGTTAGCCCCTGGACTAACTGACGTACCTATAAACTTCACAATTGTTAACTTGAATAACTTCGCCCTTCACAACGTCAACGTTTCTGCGTTCTCAGTGTTTCCGTTCGATCTGATAAATTACTATAATGATACTCAGAACATCTCCATACTAAATTGGAATCCCGGACAAGCGATAAGCGTCATTTACTATTACAACATTAATAACTCGGCATCCCAAGGCGTGTATAACATCTCCTTGAAGGTGGCAGGTCCCATATTTTTCTTCGGACATTTTCACGAAACGCTAAACGCTTCTGTCGCAATCCTCGGTTACGCTAGGGCTTCAGTTCAGGCAGTATGGGGGTCACCCTCATCTCCACAGCTTGTAGCCCCTGGAGATAATAACGTCCCCATAACCTTGGTAGTGGTCAACCAAGGTAACGTGGAGCTTTCCAATTCCTCAATATTGCTGACCTCAACTTACCCGATCAAGTTCATGCAGAACTACCTCAATATAGGTTACTTACCTCCAGGTCAACCTGTGGAGCTGACCACCTACGCATCGGTCTACCCCAACGCTACGTCTGGGGTGTACCAAATTCCAGCTCAAATACAGTACTTCTCAGATTCAAAAATACACACTACAGTATCAATTCCAATTACTGGTTACGCCAACTTTTCGGTAACCTCCCTGTGGGGAAGTTCGAGCAATCCCATAGTGGTGGGAGCAGGGAGCGCTAGAATGCCAATTACACTCATAGTGAATAACCTAGGGGACGTGAACGTGAATAACGTCTCCATATCTTTCCCTCAAAACGAGTTTCCGCTACACTTCCTGCAACAGACCGGTTATCTGGGAATAATTCCGGCAGGGCTTTACTCTGAAACCACCTTGACCGTCTCAGTCTACTCCAACGCGTCACCTGGGGTGTACTACTTGCAGGGTACTATTCACTACTTCAACACCAATGAGAAGATTTACGTACCTGTCGCAATCCTCGGTTACGCTAGGGCTTCAGTTCAGGCAGTATGGGGGTCACCCTCATCTCCACAGCTTGTAGCCCCTGGAGATAATAACGTCCCCATAACCTTGGTAGTGGTCAACCAAGGTAACGTGGAGCTTTCCAATTCCTCAATATTGCTGACCTCAACTTACCCGATCAAGTTCATGCAGAACTACCTCAATATAGGTTACTTACCTCCAGGTCAACCTGTGGAGCTGACCACCTACGCATCGGTCTACCCCAACGCTACGTCTGGGGTGTACCAAATTCCAGCTCAAATACAGTACTTCTCAGGGAAGGAGGTCATAAACACAATGATTACTGTACCCATAGTGGGTTACGAGAGTTTCTTCATCTCCACAGTTTGGGGGTCAACCTCCTCACCGCTCACTGCGGCCCCAGGACAAACCAATTTGCCCTTGACTTTCCTTCTGAGGAACTTGGGAGATGTAGATGCACTTAACGTTTCGCTCTACTTCTCCAGCTCAGAGTTTCCTATTCAATTTTCCCAGAACGCCATAATGATAGGTATTGTCCCTGCTGGGCAAATAAATGAGGGTAGTGTAACTGTTAACGTGTTTCCCAACGCGACTCCTGGAACATACTACATACCCGTTGTAGTCCATTACAGCCAAGTGAATGTCACTCAATACGTACCTGTTACGATTTACTCACCGAAGATAACGCTTTCTGTGTTCACTGTTCCTCCCCAAGTGTTTCCGGGATTCTATGACGTCAGGATAGGTACAATTTTAACCAACTACGGTACTGCGTCTGCACAAAACGCTTACATAACTTTCCAGTCGCCTTTCCCCGTGGTCTCCCAAAGTAACATCACTGTGGGAGCTATACCTCCTGGTGTTCCAGTAAACTCATCCTTCATCATAAACGTTCCTGACAACACGCCTGCAGGACAGTACCACCTAACGTTTAACGTATATTATGACGGAGGTAGCTACACTAAGACTTACACTTTGACAGTCTACCCAAAGGCTAACATTACGGTGGTTGATGTAATTTACTCTCAGTTACAGCCTGGAGACACGAAGGTTCCAGTGACGATCGTCCTCAAGAACATTGGAAACTCAACTGCCAAGAACGTGAAGGCGATCCTTGGATCCTCTGACGTTATATATCCACATGTGAGCTCGTCCAATCCATTACAGGCTCTAACTGCCTCTGAAGCCAGCGTGGGCGATTTAAGCCCAGGTCAGGAGACTAACGTAACCTACGTTATTGACGTCAGCGGTGGAGCTTCTGCTGGAAGCTATCCCCTCACCTTAACCCTCGTATGGAACCAGACCGGTTCCTTTGTGCCCTTCGTACAAAACGATCAGTTCCACGTTACCGTGAGCCCACCCCTAACCTCAGTATTGTTACAAGATCCGGCGTTTTACATTGCCCTGATAGTGGTTGTCATAGTTATAATCATATTGATAGTACTTCTCAGCCGTAGAAGGAGAAAGTGATAATATTTTTTAGTTTTCACACTAACATATTCACATGTTATTGGATCCGATAGTGAAGCTGCTAGCTTTTATTGTACCTGCGTATTCTAGGTTGGCTGTAGTTATAGCGCTAGGCTTCTACTTGTTACTTTTCTTCCTCTCTTTGTTTGCGGTGTTTTCAACATGGATAAAGGGATGATCTTGGTGATCTTTCTGAGTATCTCCTTGGTTCCAGTGGTTTCATCACAAGTCTATCTCACGGAGTACTACAACGGTACCGTGATCCTTGACTTCTACTCGCCTAGGTTCGTAATAGTGCCAAGTAACTGGACATTAATTTCCTCCCACAATATATCCAGGAACGGGAACGTTCTAGTCCCCACAACAATCCCAGCCTCGGCTGAGTTCGAGGTCCCCAATCAAGGTGTAATAAATGTCTCTGAGCCCAACGTCTCCAAGGTTTTTGTAATTCTACCTATAAACTCGAAGATAACCTACATGAGCCCTGATCCAGTATCTTTGATCCAACAGGGAAACTTGATAAACATCAGTTTCGATTCTGGAAACGTTATAGTGGCATATTACCTTGTAGATCAAGGTACCCTTCTGGACAATCCCTATCTATACACAACTGGGGTGAGCACAGGCCTCTCAGCCTATCTGGCGTTCTTGCTCTGGAGGAGGAGACCTCAACCTGAGGTAGCTGCCCCCAACGAACTGGACAGCCGGGATGCCAAGATCTTGGAGGCCATAAGGTCAGGTGCGGACAACCTAAACAAGATTTCCGAGATCTCCCTGCTCCCAAGAACCACAGTTTACAGGAGGGTAAAGAAGCTAGTCGCCTTAGGGCTTGTTGAGGAAGTTAGGGAGAGGGGAAGAGTTAGATACGTTGTTAAAGGTGAACCCAAATGAGAACCTACATTATTATAGCCCTCCTAATCATTTCCGTTGCGTTTACGGCTTACTCATCGGCCAGGCTGATAGACTCCACAGTGAGCCAATACCAAGGTCAGGGCACGCAGAGCTACCCATTTAGTTTCAATTATACTGAAGTACTTTACGTCCCCCACTCAGGAGATTACGCAGTTAAGATAGAGAGCAACAAATCCATTTTCAGTTCGCTCTACGTCATAGCGTTAATAAGCTTAGGGGAAGATTCAAAGACAGTAGCGGTAACCCTTTCCTCCCCGTATCAAGTGGTTCATTTACACAGGGGTCTTTATCAGGTGAAGTTTTTCGTTACAGGAACCTCGAGAGATAAGATCAATATTACAACCTTAGAACAAAACGTTAACTTAACTATAATTTACGAAGGGGAAGGTGAAGATTAATACAAAATGGCTATCTTACAGTTCTTTAGAAATTCCCTTACGTAATTAAGATATTCCTTTACGTCATCTGATTGCAGGAACTCAAAGATATATCCGTCATAGTGTAACCTTTTTCCTATCTCCCAGGTGTTATCTATCCAGTCCCCCAATATGTCTGTAAGGAAAGCTGGCAACTCCTTAATGTCCTTCTTCAAGCCGAAGTAGTCCCCTAGGGCTTTCATCCCCTCCACTATTGCCTTAAAGAGCATCTCACTCGCCAAGTGGGGCGAAGTTACCGATAGCTCCTCAGCCCTATCTGCGTAGAAGTCAGCTGTATCTAACCTAATTTTCACGATCTCCTCTTGGCTTAGCTTACCCTCTAGGGCGTCGTTCGCCTCACTCCAGTCGTTTTGCTTACCTATTTCTAAAATAGCTTCGGGTAAATTCACACTAGTTATTTTCATATAGGAGGCTTAAAAGACGGAAACGAGAATATTACGGTGAGCATGGGGTATGTCACTATCCTATCCTATTTACCTTGTCCTTCAGTAAAATTAAATGACGAGATCACTAACCCAGTTAACCCCAAACCCACCACGACAACAATTCCCAACAGAGCTATGGGGCCAGTGGTTAAATAGGTTGAATAGAGCCCTCCAATCATCACCGAAGCTGAGACCAAACCGAGGAGAAAGTCCTTAATATGATATCCGTTCCTCAAGGAGAGCTTAGAGTAACCAATGGAAAGTAAGGTGTGCGAAATGAAAAGCGAGAAAAGGGAGAAAATCAAAAAGTACTCATACGCCATCGAGAATTGGTCAGACAGAGCGATCGTAACTGCTGAAGTAAAGAACACAGCCCCTACCGCAAATACAGACCTAGACAGGGAGATTCCATTGAGCGATAGGGTAAGTCTAGACACAGAAACGTAAGCTGCTATTAAGGATCCTATTAGACTGTTCACGGTAAGCAGAAACATGATGGTCGCGAAGGGTTCTCCTAGATAAAGTTTTGCAACTATTAGTCCAGGGAAGCCCGTGTTAACTAGGTTAGTGAGTCCTCCGACCACATTCTTGGATGCGCTCACCAAAAAGAAGGCCGAGAAGATCATGATTATCGAGGCTGAAATGAAGGCCATAATGTAAGCCATCCCCACGGCTCTACCCTTTCCCTTAGCTTCCTTTCCCAGGAAGAAGGAGGCTCCACCTCCAGCCACGGTAAAGGACGCTACAATAGACCCCGTCAATAGCTGGTAAACACTACCTTTAGGAGGTACTACTAGGTTAATTCCGTCCAAGCGGATGACCTGTAGACCTAACACTACTATGAACAGCATCTCCAGTACGGACGTGATTAGACCGTAAAATAAGGGCGGTCTAACTCCGGCTATCATTATTAGTATTATCAACGATGGAACAGCTACTTCTAGGACTTTGCTTACGACTGGCGGTGTGTTGTAAAACTGAAGAAGAAATCCTGCAAGATAAGTCAAGGTTGAGACCATGTAGAACACGTAGCTCCCCCAGTAAATCCAACCTACTGCAGAGGATAACCTTGGACCGAAGATGTTCCTGGCGAATGTGTACGTACCACCTTCTGAAGGATAGAGCTTTGAAAACCTGTAACCTATGTAAGCCCAAGTCGAGTACATTAGGACACCTAAAATGGTCGCCAGACCACTTGATGTCCCAGCAGTTAACAGGGTAACGGTAAGATATGCAGATACTGAACTCAGTGGAGCTATGGACGCCATGGATTGACTAAAAACTAAGTAGAAGGGCAGTTGGGACTCCCTTATCCTTAACCTTTGGGATAGGCTATCCATATATTGTCATTTCCTAATCCTCTTTTATTCTTTTCGTTTATTGAGGATAATTGGGCTCGTCTTCCCTATACGAAGTACTGAAAACCTTAGAGCCCGTTTTAGGATGAAACGGGACTTGTTCAACACTTTAAGCCCTTTTAAAGAGACCACAGTTCCATAGAGGTTTGTGAACGTTATGTAGCAATAGGCCCAATTTGTTATCAAACCCGACCTCCTATACACGATAAAGGGTAGGGTTATCCTTTTGGTTATTACCCTTAACTGGTGAGCGTACTATGACCCTTGGAGAGGACCATTAGGCTCTGAAGTTCAGGTCTAGGATGTAGGTTTAGGTATTTCTTTGAACCTCACCCTAGGTTGAGGTAAAACCCTTCGGTTAAGCTTCAAGTTAAGGCTAAATAAACAAGTAAAAACTCAATATTTTTATTGTCTCACTGCGTTATTTTCTCCCATGAAATCTTACAGCTACTTTCTGCTAGGATCTTCTATCTGTCTGATTATTGGAGGTTACGAGCTATTAGGGACAGTCCCCTTGTTGTTAACTGTCCTAACGTATTCCACAACTGTTGTCTTGATTGCCCTAGCTTTCTTCATAGAGAGAGGGAACCAACTAGCAATAAAGATAGGAGTGGTTCTTGGCATCTTGGCCATTGGCTCCTCAACAGCCTCCAGCGCCCACTTGGAAGCTTTAAGTCAATTCGGCTCAGACGTTAAGATCTCGGTCCTAGATCTCCTCATGGTTATGGGCTTCTACGTCTTTCCAGGGCTCTACATCTTAACCTGGTTGTACAACCTTAGAAGGAGAGCCCACCTCGGGAAAGATTGAAATAGTCTAGAACATTAGGTGTTTGGCTATGAATGTAATAAGCTCAGACGCAAGAATAGCTGACCTGATAGGCTTACTCTCGGTACTTAATAACATATTCGACGGAAGGACTGACCTTTACCAACTGGAGAAGGAGATGGAAGTGGATGTGGACGATCTAATGCCCATTGTGTATACAGCGAGCCAAATGGGGTTAGTCACTGTTGGAGAAGGTGACATTATCATCAGCGACAAGGGCTTGGAGTTCTTGAAATCCAACATCAAAAAAAGGAAGGAGATAATTAGGGAAAGCTTAACCAAGATAGAGCCTTTCGTCACAGCTATGGAGTTGAAGGTGTTTTCCCTAAATGAGCTATTGGAGACCCTTCAGAGGAAGGGAATCCAGAACTATAATAAACCAGAAGGAATGTATGAACTCCAGCTCATCATTTTAGAGTGGGGAGTCTACTCAGGACTCATATCTAGGCTTGACGAGAACAGGTTTAAAGTAAACTACGATAAATCGTAATTTAAGCAAATCTTTAAAATGAATTCTGTAAATTAGTACGATATGGCAGAAGCTGGGAAGGAAGTACAACACAGAACGGAGGAAGCTGACGTATTCAGAACTAAGGTTTTCGGGATTCAAGACGGGCTCATAGGGGTTGGTAGTATAGCCCTAGGTGCTGCAGGGTTCTCCCACGACTCCCTCCTTGTGGTAGTTACTGGTCTCATTGCTACAATAGCTCAGGCCTTCTCCATGGGTGTGGGAGAGTTCATCTCCACCAGGGTTAGGATGCAAGTTTTCAACAACGAGATACGGAAGGAGAGGTACGAGATAGATAACTACCCTGAGAAGGAAAGGGACGAGTTAATTTCCTTTTACCTAGAGAAGGGAATACCTAAGGAGGAGTCCGAGAAGATTGCTGACATTTTGATGAAAAACAAGGAAGTTGTATTAAATGAGATGCTAATTCATGAGCTAAAGATATTCCCCGATGAGTTCCAAGCCCCTGTAAAGCTTGGATTAATTATGGCACTCTACCTTGTAACCGGAGGGATAATACCAATTATACCATTTGCCTTTGACGTCTGGCTAAAGTTTGGGTTCATTTTAGCATTGACAGGCTCAGTTGTGCTCATTATTATTACCCTGTCCTTATTTGGATATCTCTCTACAAGGTATACTGGTCTCTCCAGGTGGAAAGGGCCAGCAGAACAAGTGCTCACTGGAATAATAGCATTAGCTGGAAGTTACTTTGCAGGTTATGGACTTTCACTCTTAATACCCACGCAGTCATTCTTACCTTGAGTCTATTTCAACTCGTAACTCATATCCATGTCAATGACGTAGGACATGAATTACCTGCCTGTCAACATATTTATTATTTAAGTGGAGGAAAGATCCAATCTCTGAAACTCCTTACCATCACCTGCACTCTATAAATTACGTAATCCTTCTCAAGATACTTGGTATTTGGTCTCCCTACTCGTGAAAGAGGTTCCTTTGTAAGTCCCTTGGTATCCTAGCTGGTCTGTTATCTAAAGCAAATAGTTCCCTCCTCTTGGCTTCCAACTGTTTGATTTCCTTGCCCAATACCTCAGCTGCCGTGAGTACAGCTACGCCCGAGGAGTTGGCAACGTCATAAAGAGGTTCCAGGACCTTTCTGTAATTCAAATCCCTCAAGACGTGATGGTCAACGACCATCTTCTCTAGGCCAGACTTAGCTAGGATTTCCATGTTCTTGACAGAACTTTGCAGTTGTTCCTCGCTCAGAGCCCTGCCGAGCAGGTAACTTAGAGGCCCATCTATAATGATGAAGTTGGGTTTGGTTTCCAGCGTAAATTTCACGTGTTCTTGGCTTGGAACCCCCTCGACATCAGAGGTGAAAAGGACGTTATCTACACCATCAGATATGCTCACCTGGATCACGAAACCTAGCCTAATGTCAGCTCCATGGGGAACAGGATGGGAGAACTTAATTACAGTGTTACCCACCTTCACTTCCTTTCCATCAGCGAAATTTATTTCCTTGGGGAGGCCTTTTAGGGCTTTTAGAAACTTAGGGGCCCTTATCTTACCCTGGCTGACGTTGATGAACTCCAAGGGATTTTTTACGTATACGGTCTTTCCCCTATATACATCGGTAGGGATAATATAACCAGGATCGTGATGATCGTAATGGTAGTGTGTAACGATCAATATGTCAGCTAGTTTCGCCTCGTCGGTAATCTCCTTAGCCAGTGCGGTGAGAGTGTCCACCTCTACCTGATGAGGAGGCAAGCCATATCTCCTCGGGCAAAGGGAAATTGCGGGATCTATCATTATTCTAACGTCCTTGGTTTCTACGAGGGTTGCCTGGGACCTAACTCCTAAGCTCTCAAAAGCTATCGGCTTAATTATCATAGAGTATATGTTCTGTGAAATAATTTTTAACTTTGTCATCTACAAATAATCAGGTTTATCGTGGTAAAGTTAAGATACTTTAAGGGCTTATTGCTTTCCGACAGCTTTGCCCCAGGGCTCCAGTGGAATGAGGAGCTGAAGAGTTACGTTTCACCAGCTTACAAGTACCTCTCCGTGCTCCAATATTTCAAGAAGGGGAACATTGAAGTGGACGATGAAGTAATGGATCCACTTCCTTTCCCTCTCATAAAGGACTCCCTGTCCCTTAGGGACTACCAGGAAAGAGCGCTCAAGGCCTGGCTGTCAAAGAAGAGAGGGATTGTTGTGCTCCCCACAGGTGCAGGTAAAACTGCGGTGGGGATTAAGGCCATTTCAACCCTTAAGGTTGCGTCTCTAATAGTTGTCCCCACAATTGAGCTCCTTCATCAGTGGAAGGAGAGGATCAACGATTCCCTAGGTGTAGAGGCCGGGATAGTTGGGGGAGGGGAGGAGAGAATGCTGGGCATAACGGTCATAACTTACGATTCAGCCTACACCAAGGTTGAGCTACTGGGCAATAAGTTCCCCTTGATAATATTCGACGAAGTTCATCACCTTCCTTCGGCGGGTTACATTAACATTGGAGAGCTAATGGCCTCTCCCTACAGGCTAGGCTTAACCGCGACTCCAGAGAGGGAGGATAATAGGCACGTCCTATTAAGGGATGTCGTGGGCCCTGTGCTCATCAGACTCTCCCCTTCCCAGCTCGCTGGGAAGTATCTAGCCGAGTTCAAGACCCAGAAAATATATGTTGAGCTCACACCGCAAGAGAAGGTGGTTTATGACGACCTCAGGGCAAAATTCTCCAAATTCCTTCGAAAAAGGAGAATTGTCATGACGGGCCCCGGTGATTTCCAGAAACTAATCTTCATGGCTTCCAGGGACAAAGAGGCCAGGGAAGCTCTCCTTGCGTGGCATGAATCCCTTAGAATCGCAGTAAATTCTCAAAATAAGATTGAGAAGCTGAGGGAACTTCTAAGGGAGTACTCTAACGAGAAGATCATTGTGTTCACTAGGGACGTGGAAATGGCTTATAGGGTATCTAGAGAGTTCCTGGTACCTGCGGTGACTTACCTTACCCCTAAGGATGAAAGGAGAGAGATCCTTGAGAAGTTCAGGCAAGGAACCTACAGGGTAATCGTCGCGTCAAACGTATTTGACGAAGGGGTGGATGTACCCGACGCCAGCGTGGGCGTTATCCTAGGTGGATACGGTACTTCCAGACAGATGGTTCAGAGGTTAGGTAGGATACTTAGAAAAAAGGAGGGGAAGGTGGCTACGCTCATTGAGATTGTAACCAAAGGGACGAGCGACCATAACTTGAGTAGGAGGAGATCCTATGCTACCAAGTGAGCTGGCTAGGTTCAGGATTTATGACGATAGAATATACCCCTCATTCGCTGACCAAAAGGATCTAGAACTTGTGAATAACTTGATCTCCCTCTACAAACCTGGAGTCACCTTGGGAGAGGTGGAGGACAACGTCAAGCTTTTGGAGAGGGTATATGGAATGACAACCCAAGGGGCTAAGTTGGTAAGGGGACTGCATAGGGTTATCCTGAGGCACGTTAAACTCTCTGGTGAGTCGCCTGTGGATCCTCAGGTAATAAGACGGGAGCTCTTCTCGGAAGGTCCTGCAATAAACCCTGAGGATAGGGATGAGAGGGTGAGAAGGGTAAAGGAAAAACTCGGAGTGGACGTGGAGAAGTTCATGTTTGGAGACTTGGACGAGAGCAAAACCATATCAGAAGTCCAGGTGAGGTCACCTGAGGATATTATCAAAGAGTATAACCTTTCCCTCCTCCAAACTGTCATGTTCAAGTCCTACAGGGTTACGTTCACCGTAGAGGACAATTGGAAGAACCTTCTCAGATGGGTAAAAAAATTGGGGTTAATGTACGTTGCTTACCCCAACCCCGTCAGGATCGAGGTTTTCGGTCCCTATACCTTACTCAAACCTTCGGAGAAGTATGGGAGGAACTTAGCCCTCCTGCTACCTATAGCAGTTTCGTCAAGGGAATGGACCGTGGAGGCCGAAATTATATTGGGAAAGAAGAAGCGTAGAGTTTACAAACTGAAGGTTGAGAACTTCCAGTGGATTAGCTCCCATGTTGAAGAGGGGAGGATCTTTGACAGCTCCGTAGAGGAGGACGTATACTGGAGTTTAAGAAGCTTAGTCAAGGATTGGAAGATAGAGAGGGAACCAGGTCCTCTAGTGGTGAACGGAAGGATACTTCTGCCAGACTTTCTCCTTGAAAAGGACGGGTTTAAGGTTTACGTTGAGGTAGTGGGCTTTTGGACCGAGGAGTACCTCAGGGAGAAGGTAAAGAAACTGGAGGGTACTTCAGTCCCCCTCATAGCCTTGGTTAATGAGGAGTTAGGAGTCGGGAAAATTAGGGACTTACCCGTGATCACCTACAAGAGGAAAGTGGATCCAGGGAAGGTGTACTCAAAGCTGAAGGAGTTGGAAGGTAGATACGTTAGGTCAGTGGAGTATTCACTCGAGGGAGGAGAAGTCATCTCTATAAAGGAAATCGCTTTGAAGTACGGGGTATCTGAAAGCCTAATGAGAAAGAACCTGAAGGAGTTTCCTGGTTACGTTCTATTGAGAAACTACTACGTAAGGGAGGAGCTTCTCAACAAGTTGGCAAAGGAGAACTTTGAGGGGAAGAGACTTCAGGATCTGGTAAGCACTTACGGTGAATATATTACGGAGATTTTAGAGAGACTCGGGTACAAGATAAGGTGGAAAAACATTCAGGAGGCAGTTGTGGTAAGATGAGGTCTCTACTTCTGGACTTGGATGGAACGTTGGCAACAACCGCGAACGTTCACAAGGAGGCATGGGAGATCGCGCTTAAAAGGTTGGGAATCAGGGTAGAGGTTAATCTTGACCTTCTGATGGGTAGGAAGACGCTAGATATAGCAAGGGTACTGGGCGGCGATAGATACCTTGAGTTATACAACCTGAAGAACGAGATCTACGATGAGCTCGTAGGAACTAAAGCCTTTCCTCTTCCCTGCGCCAGGGAGCTCGTCAAGGACGCTAGGGAGCTGGGCTACTCCGTCGCTGTGGTAACTTCCTCCCTTAGGAGGTCAGCCATGAGAAGCCTTCAAGCCATAGGCATCGAGCCGGACATACTGGTTGCTGGAGATGATGTGGAGAGGGGGAAGCCAGACCCATTACCAGTTTTGACTGCATTACGAAGGCTAGGCAGCAAACCTGAGAAGAGCATAGGGGTAGGGGATACTGTTTATGACTTCCAGGCTTTTAAAGGGGCAGGAGTCGCCTACGTTTTCATCATAAAGGGTGAACTCAACCTAGACAACTCATCGTTGGTGGATCAGGGAGGGATCCTAGTGGAAAGTCCATGTGACGTGGACAGGTTCATAAGAAGTGTAGTCTTTCAATAGGGTAAGCTGAAGACGCAAGTCCTTTGATGTAGTCGCTACATTTAAGACAGTGCCACTGTTATGTTTGATCAAGTGATGAAAGTTAGTGTTGATGGATTGATGAAGTCTCCTAGTCCAACTGAAGATAAAAATTGTTATCTTTTACTAAGAAGAGCTGTGCAATACGTGATTGGAGGGTCTCCCCCAGAGGTTGCCTTCAAAAGGGCTGTAAGCGATCTCTCCCGTAGCGTCCCTGGTTGTTATGATGTTTTCCTCGAGGTTCTGCGTCACCTTCCCTGCGTCTGGAAGAAGTATCCGCTCCTGGACTTGGGTTCATCTGAGGCTATCTCTAAGGCTCTTGAATGTAAGGAAGAAGTGTGCCTACCCAACTGGATTTATCAGAGGTTAATTCGACTTTTGGGGGAGCAGGGGATCAGAAATCTGCACAGGAGAAGGAAGTGGGTCAGGATAAATACGTTAAAGATAGACGAAGAGGAAGCAGTCAATCTCATGACTAGGAAGGGTTACTCCTTTGAGAGGGATAAGGACTTCCCTTACCTTCTAGAGTGGAGAACCCCACACGTGATATCAACCCCAGAGTACTCCTCGGGAGTGCTTATACCACACGATAAGGCGACCTCCTATGTGGTTCAGGTCTTGGATCCTAAACCTGGCGAAATAGTACTAGAGCTTGGAGGATCTCCAGGAGTTAAGACATCCTTGATACAACAGATGACACGTAACTCCTCTTTCGTAATTTCAGTGGACATTTCCGCCAAGAGGCTGGAACTACAAAGACAACTCATGAAAAAATGGGGGGTAGAAAACGTACAACTGGTCAATGCAGACGGTGCAAAAATGTGGGTGAGGAGAGTCCACAAAGTGCTAATAGACGCGCCCTGCACAAACAGCGGAACCATAAACGCAGACCCATCGCTCCCAATTAGGTTAAGGAAGAGAGAGCTGTTAAATCTAGTGAGAATTCAGGAAAGAATTCTCTCGGAGGCCATAAAGTTAGGAGTCCCAGTTGTCTACTCCACCTGCTCCCTATTCCCGGAGGAGGGGGAACTTCAGGTAGAGAGATACTCGAGATACCTCGTAAAGATTGCTGAGGATCCTTCATTCTTAGGTTATAGGAGGAGTAAGGTTTGGCTTAGGGTAATGAGAACTTATCCACACGTTCATTACACGGAAGGTTTCTTCATAGCTAAACTAAATCCGCAGTAGGTCCTTACGAGCTCGTTTAGGGACCCTGGAAAAAGCGTAAAATAGAAATTGACTACCTCCTCACCAAGGATAAAGTGACCGAAGATCGGGAGAAACAGTCTTGCCCCTTGGCTTGTAGAGGGGAGTTAAAGGAGAGAAAGACCCAACCCCAATACCGCCAAAATCACAAGGATAACTATAGTAATGATGAACGCTACTATAGTTATGCCCAGGGAGCTTAACCAACCCACGTCAAATACCGTTTTGAAAACCCAGAGCACAGCGAGGAACCCTATTATCAAGGCTATAAAATGACTAAACGGTGATATTACTCTGTCCAAAACAAAAAAGGCTATTAACCCAACAAGAGTTGCCACCATTGCTTTACCCAGACTTGCTTTAGAGGAGAATAGCTTAGCGGAGAGCCATACTGGAACAGAAGCTATTATCCAAGTGATAATTATTGAAATAATAAAAATAATTATACCTAACAAGATATGTGGCATCCTAACCCATTAATAACACTTGATTGTGTTATAAAAAATTACTCGGGATATGCCTCCGCGTACATCTCCTCTTCCAGATCCTCTCTGATGTTCTTCTTGACCTCTTCAAGATGCTCTAGGATCTCCTTCAGCGTATTAAATTGCGTAGGAATATACCTAAGTTTACCGTAGCTCATCATATATGATCCAGGACATAGGAATTGGTTCTTGACTATTATAGCCTCAGGTTCAAGCTCTAGTATTGCAGCCATGGTAGCCTCCTTACTCATCTGGAAGGCTGGGTTTTCATACTGCTCAACTTCCTTCTTCTCCTCATCTATTATGGCAATTATCTCTGATTCCTCCAATGGCTTTAGATTTTGATCTTTATCGTATGTGAGAGCTATTCTCATACAGATCGACATAGTTTAGAATACAAGGTTATAAAATAATGTATAAAGATTAAGGAGATACCTCTGCAGGGGAACAACAAGACCTTAACACAATCGCCTTAAGCAATAAAGAAGTAAAAAGAAAGAAATTATTTTCATAAAAGGGTCTTATTTCTTTCCGATCATGTTCAATAGCTCTTTAGGGGCGTCCTTCTCGCTGACCGCTCCTCTTCCGGTCTTTCCATTATCGTCGTAGGTGAAGGACACCATCTTGCCTACTTTCCAGACTTTCTTTACCTTGCTTATATCTACTTCTTGTTCTTGACCCTTATACTTGAATTTTATTTTGGTTGCCATTGAGTGTATATCGCCTTCTAAGGTTTATAAACCTTGCGATATTAAGATAAGTAGTACTAATGATAATACCTCAATTAGAAACCCGTTTTTAGGGTATAAAATTTTAAGGAGACTCACTTAATAACAACAAATAATGGATAATTAACGGGTTTTGTATATAGATAAAACTAAAAATTTTTTGAGATTTGATAAAATGAGGGCAAACCTCTCCCTCAAGGATGAGAAGATCTCGTTCTAGTTATACTGGGAATTCCACAAGCCCGCTGAAAACCGAGCCTGAAGATAGGTTAACGTAGTTCACGTGCTAAATACTATTTAAGGAACCTCATCCTATACTACAAGTGGATGAAGTCTGTTCAGCTGGCACTAGCATTGGATCCCAACGATAGCCCCTTGTCTATGGAGAAACAGCTAACCGTGGCTTTAGCTAAGGCTGTATCCAGAAAAGTGAGAATACTTAGTTCCACCCTTGTCGGATGGCCAGTCCTAGCTATGAAGGTTGAAGATACTGGAGGCTACTTGCTCTTCGATGAGACTGGAGAAATGGAAACATCGTTCACTAAAACAGTCCTGGAAAATTATCAGCATTACCTGGACTCGTTTTCGAAGATATCTTCCCCAGAGGAGTTCCTCAACTCGCTTAGGAACATTTCCTGGTCCGAGCCCAGGGGAAGAGAAACCTTAACTTTCAAGTGGATGATCTCTGAGGACATTACGGCCTACCTAAAATACCCTTCAGTAAACCTCCCCATCTTATTGCTAAATAGAAAGATAGATGAAAACATTATATCTTTAGAGATAGAAGAATGGAAGAAAATGCAAACTATAATATCTGATGAGATCAATAGGATCGACGATTATGTCAGAAGTTTTTACGCAATCTCCGAGTCTTTCATAGGGAAAGTTGCACAGGAAAGGCGAAAGATAGAGTTGAACTATGACCAGGAGATCACGAAAGTCAGACAAGAGATGGAAAAAGTCCTAAAGGAGAAGAAGGCTCAGGGGTACGACGAAGTGAAAAAGAGAGTAACAGAATTCTATCCTAGAGTGGCTGAACTCTACGGGGTAATAGCTAAGACCAAACTCGACTTGGAGGCCGGGACTATCTCAGAGAGACAGGTTTCATCCCTCGAATCTGCTAGGGACAAACTCCTCAAGGAAATGGATCAGCAGGCTGAGAAAGCCCTAGAGCCGTTTAAGACGGAGATTCGTTCTTTTCGACAGAGGATAGAATCCCTGGAACAGAAGAAGAAGGAAGAGCTAGCTTCCATTGACTCCAAGTTAGACGAACTACGGAAGGCAACAGACGAAGTTAGATCTTCCCTGGAATCCGTGAAGAGGATCAAGAGCAAGGAAATGGACGAACTAACAAACTTAGCTAGGAGAACGGTCTTCATTGATGATAAACTTGAAGTCATTTTACCTTTTCTAGTAGTGAAGGACGAGAAAGGATTTACCCAGGTTATCAGCACCTTAAAATATTCAGGTAGAAACAAGTCCCTCTTTGGTATAACCGCCTTTGGTAGCAAATTGGAGAACCTTGCCTCTCCCCTAACTAATACGAAGTTTAATTTACCTCAGATCTCCCTTCCAGATAACCTGAGGAAGTTTAGGGATGATATAACAAAGGGTGTGGAGTGGTTAGAGGAGGAGGGGTGGAGAGTAAGGAAATTGTTTGAAGATTATTACTTTGTGAATTTCTGATTTCCTCCCAGCCCTAAAGGGCAAGGCTTTCGTCAATCGTAACGTCAGAGTGAAGGTGCAACCAGCTATCGTAATGAAATTCTTCAAATCTAGTACTCGCCCGAGAACCTGAAACAGGCACTCTTGTTCATCTCATCGTTTATTAGTACCCGACTAGTGTGAGCCCGTCCAACTGACCTCTCTAAGCCCTAAAGGTGGAGGTTTGCCCTTATCTTATCACGATTTCGGAACATAGGGCTTTTTCCCCAGTTAACGGCTCTCCAAGCATAAATCTGAATGATGAGGGGGATTTTTATTCTCCAGTATCAAGTATTGCTTGTGAACGCAAGAGCCAAGAATAAGACCAGAAAAGTCAAACTTAACGAGAGCATCTCCACTTTTAAGGAAGAGTTGAGGGCTATCACCTTCGAACCTATTTACGGGGAATCCGTTAAGGATATCATAACTAGGCTGACAACGAAAATTCAAGAGATAGCTGAGAAGTACGACTACGTTGTTGAGTTTCCCAAGAAAGCTGAAGTGGAAACTGATGGAAACATCTACTACTTTTCCTATGTCCTAAAGGTGAAAACAAAGGTTGGAATAAAAAGGGTAGAGATAAAGGTTCAATACATTATGTATGACCACGAAGGATGGGTCGGGATGATAACAAGTATAGCTTAGGTCCTCCTTCCCCTTATCCAGACATAAATTAACACCAGGACTCCCACTATTACCACACTAATTGATATGATGGGGTTGGCGCTGGATTTAGCTTCAACTGCAGGCCTGGTGAAAACTCCCTGAGGTGAGATGTGGTTGCTGGATGTGAGGATCTGAACCGGGGTAATGGCAGTGTTGTTTAGTAGGGTGCTATTTTGGAGGGAGTAGTGAAACACTTGAGTGTTTAGCAAGCTTACTGTAGAATTTATTGCAGTTAAATTATAAATAACCGAATTTACCAGCGTTGCGTTATGGTTTACTATGGTGGCGTTAAGGATGTAGAGGTTGTATCCAGATGTTCCGTTAAAGTAAGGAACTAGGACGTAGGGCAGAAGGACGAAAGTTTTCACGGGGCTTGGTACTACACTTAAGGTGTTGTAATCCAGGGATGACTGAGTTTGAGTCGGATAACCGTCACTGGCTACTCCACTTACGTAGATCTGCCACTGTCCTGCTAGTCCGTAAGGAGAGAGACCAAGTTCGTTGGAGTCGCTACCTGATGGCAGATTGAAGTATCCTATCCAGTGTCCTCCCTCATATTGTAGTGGGACAGCATTTGAAATGGCAAGGTTGTCGAAGGATCCCTGAAGATAGGAGGGAATCACAATGGCTGAGAAAGTACCGTATTTAACAGGGGTACCATTTGGATAGTCAATGGTGGCGTTTATCTCTAGAGTAGAATTTTGAAGGGCAGTCTCTTCGACGTTATTTAGGGAAAGTACCAAGGACCTTGGGGCTACATATATCTGGGTAACACCGATTCCGCCTGCAGTGTAATTACTAAAGTTATAAGTTGCCTTAGCCACAACTGTGTAATACCCAGGCGTAAAGTTGTCTGGGAGAGAAGTCTCCAAAACGTAAAGCTGACCCGAGGAAGTCTCTATGGAGTTTACAGTAACGTTGTAAGCGCTCGTCCCGTTCCTTAGGAAAGTAACTGTTACGTTAGGGGAACCTAAAGTTTCCGTGAAGACAGCCAAGGTGAAGTTTTCCCCTGGGGCTAAGGTTAATGGCTCAGTGGCAATCCCTGGGATTATGTACGGAACCACATATATTCCCGAAACGAACTCGTCGAAACCATAGGCACCGGAGATCTCGACCAGATAAATCCCGTTAACCATGGACGAGTTTAGCGGAAAGGATCCAAAAACGTAATTGGTAGCGTTGCTAACGGTTAGACCAAATTGAGTAAAATTAAGGACCAGAGGATGTGTCAAGTTGACTGTTGAAATTAACCTCTGACTCCCGGTGGTCGGGTCATACTTGTACAGGAAGGCGCTAAAGGAAAGTTTGGAGTGGGCTATTGTGCCGTTAGGATAGGTTAGCTGGACTAGAACGGGCAGGTTTCCAGGGGTAGGATAGAGGGCCACTTGGGGCAACAGGAACTGGGCCTGGAGACCTGAGGTGAAGTAAGCCCCAGATGTGTGATTCCCTTGGCTAACCAAGATCTCCTGGACACCGTCACCTGTTGCTGTGAATGTCCCAACCCAGTAGGATCCGTTGTAGGTGACTGGGACCGTCCCGGTCATACCTGAACCATTAAATATCTGCACCGAAGGTTGAGGGAAGGGAGGGGCTTTAATAACGACCTTAGCGACTTGACCGTCGAGATAGGTGGTGTTATCTACAGCTACAGATACTGACTTTTCGGAATTAATAAGCTCTGAATTGAGTAAATTGACGAAGTAACCAGCATTTATGTAACCTAGACCCGTTACCGGGTTGGGGGAACCTTGAGCTACGAATGGGGTATTGTAACCGTAGTTTATTGGTACCAGCGCTTTGGTTCCATTTAGGGAGTAGATCAAGGGATTGATGAAACCTAACCTGCCGTGAACTTGAACTGCGAGGGCGATTATTGCTGAGACTAAGGGTGAAGCTAGAGATGTACCTCCAACTAGGACAGAGGTGTTGTAATAGTAGGTTACAGGCACTCCAGTATATGGATTTCCATCAGCTGACACATCAGGGACTAGTCTGAAACCAGAGGTACCTTGATACCAAGGAGAGGGGAAGATAACGCTGTATCCTCCCGTTGAGGCTCCAAATATACTCTCCCCGCTCCAAGCCGTCTGCTCTGAGGTACCGTTGGAGAAGTAGAGCGTCGTGCCACCCACAGATAAAACGTATGGATCAGATGCAGGTAAAACTAAATTTCCAAGGGGAGATAGGAAGAAGTTGTTTCCAGTACCTCCACCGTCTCCACTAGAGGCGACGAAGGTTATCCCCTCAACCTCCCCGAGCCAGTACTCGTAAGTCATGGACTGGATCATGGAGAGGGGGAGTAATCCGAGAGCTACGTAGATCTCTGGAATCCCGAAGCTCTGGGAGACTACAGATACCTTGTCTTGGCTGTCTATGTAAGCAATAATGGCAGGCAAGGATTCGTTTGGATTAGCCACATAGAGGATCAATCCGGCGTTTGGAGCTAAGACGTGAGAGTACTCCACATCTAGAGAGATCTCCAGAGCCCAGCCAGTAGATATTCCATCATTAGGGTTATAAGCCCCTATACTTTGCACCTGGAAGGACGGTGGGGGAGATAAGTTGTAATTCTTGTCAAATGACGCCAGTTGGCTCTGAATGTAGGGGTCGCCATAAAAGTCTATGATGCCTATGGTAACGTTTGTCCCGTTAATGCCTTGACGTAGAAGCGGGGACACGTTATAGGCCTCCTGAAGCTGTTTGGGGTTCACCAGAGAGAAGGCGACTGCTTGGGAAACGTTATATAAGGTGGTGGGCCTCTGGAGAAGCGTCTTTGTGACGTTGGTGGAAAACACCTCCGCGTTCTGTATAAGGGGAGAGTCAGCCCCTAGGTACTCGTAAAAGGTAAGGTTATGAAACCTTTGGAGGTAGAACTCTCCTCCCAGGGCCCTCTCAAACTGTGAGGCCTTACCTGTAGCCGTGATGACGTTCATGTAGGCTGAAGCCTGAATACCGTAGTGGTGCAAGTAGTCGATTGTTCTATTTATTTCATCGCTTGGTATGAAGAGCGACTCTACCTGACTCTTGTTTAGAACCTTGTGTTCCTGGACATACAACTGGAGTAGCTCAAGATTCTGGGGCTTTTCCACGATGTTCACGGTTACCATCTGGTTAGGCGGTAAAGTTACCTGGGTCTGCTGGTTGTAATGGAAAACCGGTAAGACCTGGCTTAGTATAAGTGTAAGGAGCACTATTTCCTTAATCATGAAGGTCATTATCAGTTGATGCTCTCATAAACTTTTTCGTGAGTAATTCTAACATCTCTGACTTCCTCCACGCAATGGCGAGTTTCCCCCATCGACTCGTAGCAACATCCCTCATGTGGGGGCAGTCGAGAGGGAAGAGGACTCCCATACAAGTTCATGACCGCGATGACGTCAAGGTCGTCCTCATAACCGCAGTCAACACAACGGAAGTACCTATAAGCTACTCTCTCCACCTTAGTACCGCACTTATGGCAAACCCAGAGCTTTTTCATGGCTAGAGACAAGAGCGAATAGGGAGGGGATGGGGGAAATCCTCATTGAAATCGTAGCTCTGAATTTAATCCCACTCTTTTTTGGCCCTTCTGCCCATAGACAGATGTAGGGGAAAGGGTTTATGCCATTTGTCATCTCCGCTGAGCGAGGCTTTCCCCAACTTTATAAACCAAACCAATTGAAGGTTTATTCCATCCGTTCTAGCTCTCATGTCCTCATTACGCTAACTTCCATGAGAAACTTGTTTCTATACTTTTAATATTAATCTTTAATATTAAGAATTCATAAGGTTCACTGATCAGATTATGCCCGTCTACTACCCTGTGAGAAGGATGGGGATAACGCTTGAGGAGGAGGAATTCATAGCTAGGAGGCTACAACAAATATCTGTAGATGGGGAGGTTCTAGATGTAGGTTGCGGAAACTGTATGATTCCCATCCTGTTGGCTAAGAAGTGGGGTAAAAGGATCCACGCGGCTGACATATGGGACGAGTTCCCAATGGAGCAGGCTATGAAGAACGCTAAGGAGGAGGGAGTGGAACTAACTTTCATGAAAATATCGAGACCAGATATAGTCCTCCCATTCCAGGACTCCTCTCTGGAAATGGTGTATTCTGTGATGTTCGTTTATAACTTGAGGAAAGAGGAGAGACAGAAACTTTTCTCAGAAGTGCACAGGGTCCTGAAGAAGGGAGGTCTTTTCCTCATAGTAGATCCTGTGATAGTAAGGAGGGAGAGGAAGGAACTGGTTAATTTCTCTGAGGTCTCGTACAGGGAGGAGAACGCCCTCTTCTATTACCTAACTAGAAAGTAATCTCGACTACCTAGAGAGTTGGAGCTTCGCACGGCCTTTTGTTGGTATAAGTCTTAAACATTTATAGGTCTCGCCATGTTCCCTCGTCCACTTCCATTCTGAAATAGTTTTGAACGAGTACAGTTAGGTTGAGGATTTTCTACATGCCCCACGTTTTCACGAACCTTCTTCCAAGATATCTAGCTTCATGACTTATACTGTTCGCAACTACAGTATTGCTAAAAGTTAAAAACAACTCCGCAGTGTAATTGACTATGAGCGTTGGGGAAGATGGAGATAGGATCACCTTCGATATGGGAAGGTGGATTGTTCCTAAGAGACCCGTTGTTCTTTATATAGAGGGAGATGGGATAGGGCCAGAAATTGTGAACTCCGCAATCCAGGTAATAAATAAGGCAGTGGAGAAGGCTTACGGTTCGGACAAAGAGATAAAGTGGGTTGAGGCTTTAGCGGGCGAGAAGGCCGTTACCAAGGTCAACGATAGGTTTCCAAAGGAAACCCAGGAGATGCTCATGAAATACAGAGTAGTACTGAAAGGGCCTTTGGAGACCCCAATAGGGAAGGGGTGGAAGTCGGTAAACGTCGCCATAAGGCTTATGCTCGATCTATATGCCAACATAAGACCGGTCAAGTACATAGAAGGCTTGGAGTCACCCCTGAAGGAGCCAAACAAGGTGGATATGATCATCTTCAGGGAAAATACCGATGACCTGTACAGGGGGATCGAGTACACTTACAATAGTGAGGAGGCTAAGAAGATAAGATCGTTCTTAAGGGACCAGTTAAAGGTAGAGGTAGAGGACGACACGGGGATAGGGATCAAGGTTATCAGTAAGTACAAGACCGAGAGGATAACCAGAATGGCCCTAAAGTATGCGGTGGAACACGGAAGGAAAAGGGTTACCATAATGCATAAGGGAAACGTGCTGAAGTATACGGAAGGGGCCTTTAGGGACTGGGCCTACGATTTGGCCAAGACTGAATTTAGGGACAAAATAGTTACAGAAGAAGAGGTAAACTCTCAGTACTCAGGGAGCGTGCCTGAAGGAAAGATCCTAGTTAACGATAGAATAGCCGATAACATGTTCCAACAGATAATAACTAGGCCGAACGAATACGATGTAATTCTCGCCCCTAACTTGAACGGGGATTACATTTCAGACGCTGCTGGTGCCCTAATAGGCAACATAGGTATGCTAGGCGGAGCCAACATAGGGGACTCTGGGGGGATGTTCGAGGCCATCCACGGGACAGCTCCCAAGTATAAAGGGAAGAACGTGGCCAACCCAACTGGAATAATAAAGGGGGCAGAGCTCATGTTGAGATTTATGGGATGGAATGAGGCAGCCGACCTTGTAGAAAAGTCCGTGTTAACAGCTATCTCCAGGAAGAAGGTAACTCAGGATCTGGCTAGGTTCATGGGCGTTAAAGCCCTTAGTACCACTGAGTACACGCAGGAACTGATTCAAATAATGGAGACCATCTGACCCTAATTTGGACGACGTTTTTTATTTGTCGCGTTTTAACTCCCCGGTTAAAAACAGTGTTAACCTCGAGACATAAAGCCCTTAGCGCTACGCGTTCAGACTGGAACAGATGTGAATAATCTAGCTTAATGCGTTTCTATCCAGGTATTTTTAGAACGAGTGGGAATAATTACCGCATAAATCGTAGAAAACTTAGGTTGAACCCTCTAGATGCGAGACTAAACGATTAAACTTTCCCTTCTTGAAGGGCCAGTGATATCCTCTCTAGAACTTTCCTAAGCCTCCGCTCTTCCTCCTTTACTATCAAGAGTTCCCTCTTAAGCTCTGAGGCCCTTTCTACCCTTTCCTTCATTTTCTCACCTTCTTTTCCCAGATATTTACTCCTCAATTTACCTTCCTCCCAGAACCTAAGGTAATAGTAGACCTTGCCGTTGACTGTCTTGGCCTCCAGGTGACCTGATGGCAAACGTTCCAGTTCCTTCTCCAGTATGTCCCTTTTCCTTTCCAGGTCTTCCAATCTATCCTCGAGATCCTTAACCCGTTTCCATATCTGGTTTCTCGTCGTACTCGTATCCCATCTCCTCCGTCAAGTTCTCCTCCAACGCCTTCACGATCTTCTCTTTGTCTTGAACCTCCACGTACTTCCTTATCCCCCCTGCCCTCCCTCTGTTCATTATCTTTATCTTCACGATCCCGAACATATCTAGTTCTGAGACAATGTCTGAGAACCTCCTGTAGGACAAGGGTTTCTGCTTTAGTTTGTCGCAATATCTTGAATATATCTTGTGGGCAGTCACCACGTCATCAGCCATCACAATTGCCCTAAGTGCCAGCTTATAGTGGAAAGGAAGTGACTTTATCGCCTCAAATAACCTCTCCTGCTCATACTCTATAATTGCCTTGTCCACGTGCTCCTTCTTTATAAAGCCTATACCGGAGGCCAACTGGGCTGATCTAAACAGGAGGTTGACGGCTTTCCTGGCATCCCCGTGTTCCCTCGCGGATATGGCTGCAATATACGAAAGAATCTCATCGTTATATGTCCCGTCTATGAGACCGTAGTTCGCGTACTTGGCTAGTATTTCTTTGAGCTGGACAGCATCATAGGGTTTAAAGATCACCGAAGGGCCCAGGGAGGACAAAACCCTCGGTTCCATGTAATCCCTCACGTTAATGTCGTTACTAATCATTATGACTGAGACGTCGGCGTCAGCCCTTAAGAGCTGATATAGGACTATGTCTCCCCCTCTCCTTTTCACGAGAGTGTCCACCTCGTCTAGGTACACTATGGCCTTCTTTCCCTTCAACACGCTCTTTATCTTATCAATGTATTCGCCTAGGTTTACTCCGTGTCTAGGGACGAAACTGTTGGTTAGCCTCTCAGCTATAACCGAGAGAACAGCCTGAGGGGTTCCTCCGACTTCTCTGGAGTTCAAATAAACCTGCCTAACCCCGCTGTAGTCCTGGTCTTCCTTCTTCACCTCTTCTATTTCGTTGTAAATGTACTTCACCACGAACGTCTTACCAGTTCCCGTCAGGCCTAGAAAGAGGTTTGAAAACTTGACGTCATTTTTAACGAAATACCTTACAGCTATTGCTGCCTCCCTAATTATATCTTCCCTGAAAGGTATGTCAGTAAAGACCGAGAGGGGATCAATGAATACCTTAGGGTTTCTGATTACTTCTCCCTTTCCCCCCTTCAGAGCTTCCCTTATCACAGAGTTTCATACGTTTCGGCAGTTAAATTCAGTTTCATATATTCTCATAGTATTATCCCGATAGAAATTTCCTAAGTTAATACCATGTTCAGGTCTATAATCATGGATACAGTATAAATGCAATGTTTCCTCCAATTCTATACCCTAATCCTTGAGACTCACTCCGTGAATTTCATCCGTTTCTAGTAAACTGAAAAGGTAAGGTTTTGTGGTGGCCTTCTCGAATTATACAAACTCGACTATGAATTCGTATAAAAGTTATATAAAAAACGAAGTTGAGTTGCAGGGACACACTATAGTTTAAATCATACCATTCTTCTTGGTATAATCGATAATCTGTATAAAAACACCATCATCATTTCTTATTACATAGGCATAATTTTAGGGTATGAAGGTGCATGAAACACTGCTTTTATACTGTAAAGAGTGTTCGTAACAAAAGAATATAGATATGATGTCGCCATTTACTATATGGCTAAGTTATCGGAACAGGAAATCGAGGCCGCTCTCAAAAGATTAAGCGGTTGGAAGCTTGAAAATGGTACGCTAGTTAAGGAGTTTAAGTTTTCTGACTTCGCCGAATCCGTCAGATTTCTGACAAGAGTTCAGCCAGTAGCGGACTCACTAGACCATCACCCAGACGTGTGCATCTATTACAATAGAGTTGTAGTCCATCTCACTACCCATGACGAAGGGGGGATAACCCAGTTAGACGTGAAGCTTGCAGAGAAACTTGACGACTTAGCTAAGCTACACTGATGTTAACTCCCCGGTTAAAGCAACTTCTCGAGTAGCTAGTAACCTATTGTCAAACAAGGTTAACTGACAAGCCCTGTACTCACGCAAGATCCCTTCCAACGCCTTTGTAAACCTTCAAGTATAAGGTTGACGTATTCCCTCGAAGGGGTTCCCTCAGAATGCCCCTCATCCGAGGCATATGCGACACCGAAATATTCCTTACCTTCCGTATCGTAAACCTTTACGGTTTTCCTTATGTATCTTATGAGATGTCCCTCAGCCTTGTCCAAGGAGTTTAGATAGTCCTCCATCATCATATAGACGTAACCGCAGACCTTTCCTTTCTCATCCTTGGCCAGGTTCGCGCAAACACCATACTTGCACGGTACGTTGAAAACTACCTTGTATCCAGGTAGGTAAGCGTTGATTTCTCTTAAGATCTCCCTCACTCCCCTTTCCCTTAGAACTTCGTAGTTGGTATTCTCGGCGTAAGCGAAGAGATTTGTCACTACTGGCATTCCTATCCATCGCGAGTAATCCCCTGAAGTGATTTGATCCTTCTCCTTCGTGGGTTGGTTGTAGATGTAAAGGTAGACTCCACTGAGCTTGTGTTGCCTCTGTTCATCGAAATATACAGTTGTAGTCTCCCTAACGTAGAGGTCATCCTCTAAGCCCTCATAACCCTCCACTTGGTCTAGTCTGGCTAACGTCTCTTGATTAATCTCATAAACCTCTCCCCATACCCTTCCGTCTCCCTTCACGACTCCTGGATATCCACCTAGATTATACATCTCAAAGCCCTCAGCGTAACCTAGTCCAACAAACCTGGACCTCCTAAGGTAATGATGAAGCTCGAAACCGTACCTTAAGCTTCCGTAAACGAAGATGTACATGAGTTAACCCTCAAGAAATTGGATCCACAACTCCAGTTCTTCCAAGGATATTTCCCTCACTTCCTGACCGTTCTCCTTTATCTTTCCACCAAGCACCTGATATTCGCCGTTTACTTTCTTTAAGCTGACCTCCATAGTCCTAACAACTTCAGCGCTCACCCCGGAGGCTTCCTCTATGGAGGGAGGGTAGTAAATTAGAGTTACATCGTCACCCCTTTCCTCAGTTTTGTACCTACCTGAGGCCTTGAGCTTATCCAGAGTTTCAAATGATAGCTTCATCAACTCTCTTTTTAACAAGAAGCTTTAAATCTCTCATGCCCTCTACTTTGATCTCCTCCCCTTTCCTTATATCCTCAAGGGCTATTGCTTCCCAGTACTCTCCATCAACTATAACGTAACCGGCTTCTCCCCTCTTTATATCGTCAACTGCCTTTCCAGTTTTCCCCTGGTAGGTGAACAGGTTCCTCTTTCTGGTCTTAGCGATGACGTATATCATCCTATAGGAAAGAAAGCCGATAATGGCTAAGGACGGCACAACCACAATGGGGTCTGAAATGTAACCAGTCAGAATTAAAGCTATGATTAACACAATAATGATTATTACAGGTATTACATACGCGTGAGCCACAAAAATTTTATTGTCCTCGGGTATTATAAAGTATATTCATGAACTTTTTATCGCTCTTCGTAGTATCCCTTCTGCTTATTGTGGCAGTAACTCCTTCGGTTGGGCTGTTAGCTGTGGGACAGACCCAAATATCTCTACCTGTGGGGATGTCGTATTTCTCCCTATTCTCTGTGGAGTACACTCCATACGTTGTGGGAACAGTCAACATTTCTTCCCTATCCATCGGTAGGTCATATATAGCCGGGCAACCCTTTCAGTACGGTAACGCTTCCCTTCAGCTTAACGCGATGCTTAACGGATCCTACTGGGCCCAAAATGTTATGCTTTTCCAAGAGGTGGGTAACAATACCTTTAGGGTCAGCCTCATAGTGAACTTCTGGAATTTATCTGGGCCTTTCCTCAACCTAGTTCAGAACACTACAACTTTCCAAGGTCTAGGGGTTTACTGCTACTATGGCCCTTCCATCAACTTGACTTTGCCAGCTTCAATCTCCCTCTTCATGAATTCCTCTCACTCTCTCCAGTTCGGCTTCATGATAGACGGGAAAAGAACAGTTTACCTAACCTTGCCCTTTTCAGGTTACTTCAAACTAGGAGGCCTATCCGCTAACGGTCTTCCAAACGACTTGGAGCTCGTATGGGGAGGACCAGGAGGAGGTAGCGAGGTAAACATGGTGGCACACGCAACGGAGGAGTTGCAGTTCCTTAGCGAAGACAAATTAACTATAGTCCCATCAGCCCTCTCGGTTGGGCTCGACACCGCAGAATCAGCGTACGGAATTGCCTCGTCCCCCAACCTCGGGAATATTCAGTCTCCCTTCGATGTTATTAACCGGGGGGTTAATTCACCATCGGTTCTCTGGCCTGTCCCACCAAAGGTAGACCTAATCCAGCAAAATCAGACCGTGACAGTTAAGCTCTCCTATGGAAACTTCACTTTCCCTAACCAAGAGGTGGAGTTAAAGGTTCTTAAGGGTTTGTCCCTCACTACCCTTTACGCAAATTTTACCAACTCCTCCGGGGAGGTAAAGTTTACGAACGTGACAGAGAACTTCTATGAGGTCTATTTCCCAGGTAATTATTCCCTATCTCAGTCCTCTGCCCTCTCGTCTCCCACGTTGAACCACGTTATAAATGAAACCTCCACCCTTTTCGATTCTTTGGTGAAGTTCTTAGAGACTTATAACTTCAAGAAGGCGTTGAGCTCTGACTTCAATCACGTAAAGTACCAAGGTAAAACTCAGGTTAACTACCTACTTCTGGAGGTCATTGGTGGCTTAACCGCGGGGATACTAATTTCCGCAGTTCTTCAGAGGAAAGGTTATAGGTGGTAGTTACGTGTTGATTGTCCGAGCTCACGAATTATTTTGTGGCTTAACTGAACTTGCCTTAGACCTTCCAGTTCAAGAAAGGGAAGGTATTCTAGACTCTTGGCTAAAATAAGAGATAATTACAGCAATTTTTAGCCAATGTTTTTAATTTAGAAAACGCAATACATTATATGTCTTTAATAACAGACGCAATCGGTTTAGTCTTCCTTTTAATCATCATACTGGTATTTGTATCTTTATCCCTTAGGATAGTTAGGGAATGGGAGAGGGCTGTCGTCCTGAGGCTCGGGAGGATCTTAGCAATGAAGGGGCCTGGAATAATCTTCCTTATTCCTTTCGTGGACAGACCCATGGTGGTTGACCTCAGGGTAAGGACTGTGGAAATCCCTCCTCAAACAACCATAACTAGGGACAACGTGACGGTATCCATTGACGCAGTAGTCTACTACAAGGTGGTGGATCCAATGAAGGCGGTCTCCATGGTAGCCAATTACAACGCAGCTGTACTGAACATTTCGCAGACCTCATTAAGGGACATTATTGGTCAAATGGAACTTGATGAAGTCCTGAGCAAGAGGGAGGAGATAAACAAGAAGTTACAAGAGATTTTAGACTCCTACACTGAGGCATGGGGAGTCAAGGTGACAGCTGTGACCGTGAGGGACATAAAGCTTTCCCCTGATTTACTTACAGCCATAGCGAAACAGGCAGAAGCGGAAAGGCTCAGGAGAGCTAAGGTGATACTAAGTGAAGGTGAGAGACAGGCGTCGACTATATTGGCTGAAGCGTCCAAGTCCTACCAGACTAACCCCATGGCCCTTCAATTGAGGTTCCTTGAGACACTCTCTGATATATCCCAACGTGGAGGACTTATAGTGGTAGTTCCAGCCGAGAAGGAGATTTACCCAACTCTCTCCACATCTTTAGCTTTAGTGAACAGTCTTAAAAAAATGGAAAGCCCAGGATCTAAGGGAGGAAGTTGAGAAAAGTCACAATACTGGGAGTAGGACCAGGTGATCCAGAGCTACTTACCATCAAGGCCATGAAGAGGATAGAGGAATGTGAAGTAATTTTCTTCACCGGTTCCTTGATAAGCGATGAAGTGAAAGCCCTATTCAAGTGTAAGAAAATCTTTGACACGTCCTCAATGACCATGGAGGAGATAATCAACGAGACCAAAAAGGAAGTAGAAATGGGAAAGAAGGTCTGTATAGCCCACGACGGGGATCCATTTATTTACGGTGCCATTAGCGAGGAGATCAACCGGCTCGCTAAAGAGGGGATCGAAGTTGAGATAGTTCCTGGGATAAGCTCATTCCAACTCTCGGCGTCCCTCCTAGGCATTGAGCTCACTTGCCCTGGAGGACCCCAATCCGTGATTATTACAAGGCTTCCCTATAGGACAGACTACGAGAGGAGACTAGTCTTGGACAGGAACTCCACAGTGGTGGTTTTCCTCTCAATACACCTCATTAACCTAGTGGAGGAGCAACTATTGAGGGTCTTCCCGCCCGATTTTCCTGTTGCAGTAGTGTACAGAGCGGGGTGGCAAGACCAAAAAATTTTGAGGGGAGAGCTGAGTAACCTTGAGAAGATGGTGAAGGACAATAAAATCACTAAGACTGCCCTAATCATAGTCAGCGAGTGTTTAAAGTATACCGGTAAAAGGAGTAATCTTTACTCTCCAGATTTCGTCCACTCTTTCAGGGGTTTGAAATGAAGATAGTGGGAGTAGGAATTGGTCCAGGAGACCCTGACTTACTTACCCTGAGGGCCCTCAACGTTATAAAGAGCTCGGACGTCGTAGTTGTACCAACCTCTTCCAGGAGAATAACCTACAATGCTGTAAAGCCTTACCTAAGTGATAAGGAAGTTATTGAGTTCCAGTTACCGGTAAGGGGGGAGAGAAGGGTATATGGAGATCTCGTGGACTCACTCAAGTCTTACAACAACGTGGCGTATGTCACTTTAGGGGATCCAGCGTTCTACAGCTCCCTCTATAGACTTCGCCAATACGCAGAAATACAACAGGTCATACCCGGGATCACCTCTTTCTCGTGGTGCTCTTCACTAAACAGGATCCCGATAGCCCTTGGTAAGGAGAGGGTCCTGATCACGCCGAGTCCACTCCTGGAGAGTGGGGCAGATACCTACGTGTACATGAAAGGAGAAGTGGAAGGAGGTATAAAGTGTGGCAACGGTTACTTTACTGTAACTATCAAGAGATCAACCCAAGGCGTTTAAGGTAACGTACTCATCAAGGTCCATTTCGCTTCTGTATATACTTACGTAAATCATTTCATATCACTGGATGTCTATAGCTCTTCAAACCTTTAAAGGGTTTGCCAGGGGCAGATATAGACGATTGACTAAGTTAGTCTAAATTTTGATTAGGTAGAACAGCAAACCTCGCCCTTTAGGGTGGGGTGGAGGTCAGTCCAAGGAAAGAATATCTCTGTTATATCCCGTAAGTTGTTCTTTTCTGATCTATAATCGACTTTCGTATCTCCAAAGTTAAGGCCCCGAGAAGAGATTTAACCAAAAGTTCCCTTTCTACTCTGATGTCACAAGAAAATAAGGCCCTGATAGGCGTAATAGGTGGATCTGGACTTTACGATCCAGGGATATTTGAAAATACTAGGGAAATAAAGGTCTATACTCCCTTTGGAGAGCCTAGCGATCTTATAACCTTGGGAGAGCTTGAAGGAAAAACCGTAGCTTTTCTACCTAGACATGGAAGGAGACATAGAATACCTCCACACAGGATAAATTACAGGGCAAACATATGGGCGTTAAAGGAACTGGGGGTTAAGTTCCTAATTTCAGTTTCAGCTGTAGGCAGCTTAAACCTTAGCTACAAGCCAGGGGACTTCTTAGTACCTGACCAGTTTATAGATATGACAAAGGGACGCCAGTATACCTTCTACGATGGCCCTGTAGTGGCTCACGTATCCATGGCCGATCCTTTCTGCAATTCCTTGAGGAAAGTCATTCTTAAGTCCGCGGAAAAATTAGGGATTGTCACACACAGTAAAGGAACCTACATATGCATTGAGGGACCCAGGTTTTCCACCAGGGCAGAGAGCTTGGTATGGAAAGAGGTGTTCAAGGCCGATATAATCGGGATGACGTTAGTTCCTGAAGTCAACCTGGCCTGTGAGGCCCAGATGTGTTACGCTACCGTGGCCATGATCACCGATTACGACGTATTTGCAGACGTACCTGTTACTGCGGAGGAGGTCACCAAGGTTATGTCAGATAACACCGCAAAGGCCAAGATATTGCTCAGGGAAGTTATAAGGTCTTTACCAGATAGACCAGAGGGAGAGTGTTCGTGTTGCAATTCCCTGAAGACAGCCCTGATTTGACAAGAAAGCTCAAGGTCTCCGTGATTAGTCTAGGCCAGCCAGACGTCGTGGTGTTCGGAAAGGACATGGAGTTACCTGCATATACCTTATCTAGGGCCATCACTTCCCTAGAAGGGAGGATAATCAAGATCCTCAACGTGTATGAGTTTGCGTTCTTGGACTCTCCTTACGTGGAGAGCCAGAATGTGGTATTTCTAATTAACGACGAGGGGGAGGCAAACGAACTCTCCGGGAACGTTAGGTCCCTCGGCATTAACGGTTCTTTGTTCACTTGCAACGATAAGGTAAGTATCGAGGGGTTGAAAGTCTCCAAGTTTAAGGATGAGCTCTGCGAGGTCAACCTCAGTTTATCTCTGCTATCATACGTTGTAAGCGGGACTTCATCTCCGAGGTCTAAAAGGATTTCCCAGGAGCTTGACTTTTCCGACCTCTCTGAATGGTTAAACAGTAAGGTGTCAGAGTTCCAACCCTCACTGGACCTTGTCCTCTCTCCAGTCCTTTTCCCGTCTTTGGGAGTAGCTAGGCGGAATCTAGGTAAAAGAGTAAAAGGGTTTTACGAAAATAACTTTTCTGACTCTAACGTAGTTTATACAGGGGTGGATCAGTTAGTGGGCAAGAGGCTAGCAAACCATGTGAGAGTATCTGGTAAAAGGGTCAAGGAAATACTGATGGATAGTGACCCTCTAACGGCTCCAATATATTTAAGTATAATATCTTACATTTTAAAAAGTAGAATTAGTGGAAGTTGATGTAATTTGGACTTAATGGAATATTGGTTCAAAACCAGAGCCCTCATTGACAATTTGGTAGAGGACTTCCTGAAAGGATCGCAGGACTGGGAAGTCATGGAGATGTCAAAGTACATTATGAGGGACGGAAAGAGGTTCAGGGGAACCCTTCTCTTCCTCTTCAATGAAGCCCTAGGTGGAGAAGAAAGGGACGCTTACCCAGGAGCTCTAGCAACAGAGATATTACATTCAGCTTCCCTAGCTTTGGACGACATAGTTGATTACGATGAGATAAGGAGAGGTATGAAGGCAGCGTGGGCAGTGTACACCAACAGGAAGGTCATATTCGTATCAAATTACCTTATACCTACTGCCCTAAAAATAATATCCGAATATGGAGATAAGGCCCTGAGGATTAGTGTAGACCTTTGGAAGGACACAGCAATAGGTGCCCTTAAAGACATGTACGGTAAAGAGGACGAATACATCAGGGTTATAGAGCTCAAGACAGCCTCCCTGTTTAAGCTCCCAGCTGCGCTTTCGTCCTTCTCTTCCAAGAGAAGAGAGTACCTAGACTCCCTCCTAGAGGTAGGAAAGGACCTCGGCATAATATATCAAATAATCGACGACTACGTGGACTGCGTAACTCAGGAGAGGGAAAAACTTGTGGGGAGCGCCAAGCAGTTGTATTCACTCACATCGGGGAGGTTTGAGTCCTACGTTAGGCTGAAGTATAGTGCGTACAAGGAGCACTATGAGAACTTGATAAAGTCCCTACCCATTAAGGGAGAGTTGCTCGATCAACTTCTCGCCCTCCCCGACTTTTTAGCCTTTGGTCTCATGGGAGAAGCCGGAATAAAGAATAAAATATTTTAAAATAGTCCCAATACTCGATGGTATTTGGCAAAAATAGCTGTCATTCATGAGTCGCAAAAGCTAACTGAGGCTTCAAAACAGCTCCTTTACGAAATAAAATCCAGAGGGCATAGTGCTTATTACATAAGGGTCTCAAAAATAAACGTGTCCGTTGACGACGAGACCAAGGTGACCTATTCAGGGAGGGCCTTAGAGCTCAATGGAGCTCTCATCAGAAACCTAGGATTTCTTACCACGATAGAACAACTGATAAGGAGGGCAGACATGATCAGGGAAATAGAGCAGAGGGGAGTCGTCACCATGAACAGCATACAATCAATGCTTTTAGCAAGAGACAAATTTGCTAGCATATCAAAGTTAGCTAAGGCTAATCTTCCAGTACCCAACACAGCTCTCGTCGAAGACCCCTTTGAGGTAATGAGGCTAGTTGAGAAGTGGGGTGAGGTAGTAATTAAGCCTCTAGTTGGGAGTCTAGGGCTTGGTTCGGTGAAGGTCTCTGATGCCGATATAGCGTTCAGAGTAGCCAAGTCAATACTTTCAGTAAATCAACCCGTTTACGTTCAGAAGTATATAAGGAAGCCCAATAGGGACATAAGGGCTTTTGTGGTTGGTGATAGGCTACTGGGTAGCATATATAGGATCTCCCCAGAGAACTGGAAAACCAACGTAGCCCAGGGGGCCCTAGTCCAGGCACTGTCTCCAAAGGACTTAGGCGAGATAGAGGAGATCAGTGTAAAGGCGACCAGGACTTTAGGTTTAGACTACTCTGGAGTTGACATAGTGGAGGACCTTGACGGGGGATACAAGATACTAGAGGTAAATGGTGCCCCTCTCTGGAAGGGCTTTCAGAGCGCCACCTCTGTCAATCCCGCTAAATATATAGTTGACCTACTCACTGAGAAAATCAGGAAATGAGGAGAAGCAAAACCGGCTGACTTGTGATGCAGAGCTCTCGCCCTGATTCATTCTTCCAAACCTTTCTTCTCCTTTATAGTCCTAAGGGCTACCATCGTGTAGGTAGAGGTAATTCCCTCCAGTTTGCCGATGTAGTCGAGAACCTTAGCTAAATCCTCCCTTGACTTTACCCTGACCTTAAGGAGGGCGTAATACTCACCTGTGACGTCGTAGATATCATATATTTCCTTCATCTCTATCAATTTCTTAAGAATTTCCTCATACTTCTTGGGCTCTGCCTTGATCAATACAAAAGCCAAAACGTTAAGCCCTATCCTGTCCAAGTCGATCTCTATCCCAAAATTCTTAATTACACCCTCCTTAACCAGTCTCTTCACTCTCATGTGGATGGTTGACTCGCTCAGGTCCAGCATCTTAGCTAATCTTGAAAATGGGGTTCTAGAGTCCTTCTGGAGTATATCTAAAATTTTCCTATCAATACCGTCTAGGTAATAATGCTCGTTCATATAATAGAACTTCCGAACAGTTTAATAAGATCTAACTTCCCGAAATCCCCCATGGCGAACTTCACAACTAACCTGGGGTCAGCCTTCAGTAATACCCTCTCCAGTCCTTTGACTGAATTTCTGGCTTTAGCCTCCTTAATTACCTTAGCGTGAATTTGTAGGGACCAGTAAAGCTTGCTCCTTTTGAACTCCTTGCTGAAGTCCTTATCCTCGAGGAGGGCATTGGCCATTATTTTAGCAGACATAATAGAGGGTCTTATTCCCTCCCCTGTCACAGCGTAAACTGTCCCCAGGGCCTCTCCTATGTAGGAGCCGTTCAACCTTTCTTCCAAAACGCCAAAGTCCGAAACCCTGGCTCCGTGGAAACCTAGGACCTTCCCCTTGGTTATGGTCTTGAGCTTCTCCTTAATGAAATCAACTGAGCCGTACCCTCCAACCCCTATCTTAGCTCCTTTTGGGTCAGGGAATATCCAGCCGTACCCTAGGAGGTCGGAGTAGAAGTACATGTCCACCATCTCAGGGTCGTAGTTTAGGTCGGTTATATACTGGACTGCTGGGATCGTCACATCCTTACCTAAGGAGTAGTGACCGGTGGCGAATATTACCTTGTCGGCTTGCTCTTGCTTCCCGTTAACAGTCAGTACGCCGTCTTTAACCACCACCTTAGAGTTTAGCCTCAGATCGATCTTCTCCCCAAGCTTCCTCAAGAACATTGGTTTATCAACAATGTAACCTAACCTCTCCCTCTCCCTTACTTCAGAGATAAGCTTCCCGTCTAAAAATATCCTAAACCCCTTTATTTCGCTGTAGATGCTCTCCTTAGGGATGTCTATTTGGTTCTCAATTCCCTTAAGTAGTCCCCAGGCGCAAGGTTTTTTCCCAACGTCATCTAAACCTTCGTACACTGTCGCATCGATTTTAGTCCCTCGCAGGAACCAACCCAGTGAAATTCCCGCAGGACCACCACCCACTATCGCCAGCTTCAATAGGGTTCACCTATTTCCTGAAGTAAAGCATTAGTATAAAACCCATGATAAGGAATCCAGAATAAAGGGTAATTAACTCGTAGAAGTTATGCAAAAACCTCCCTATTATTGCCCCTATTAGAATGGTAAGAGCGAAGGCTAGGTAACCATCCGCAAGGTAAAGTACCTCTTTCTTGAAAATCTTCCCCCAAAGGTCCTTGGTAGCGAAGTAGAGGGAAATAAAGAAGGGTATAGATTCAACCAGCGACACTGCACCGTACAGTTTAGGATGAAGAGGGAGGGTGAAAAACACACCCAGAGCAAGTCCGAACGAGAATATTCCAGAGAAGAAGAGTGAGACTGTTGCGTTTGTCTGATCCACCCAAGGCTTATACGTCGCGAACAGGTAAAGAACTATAGCGAAACCCACCACCGATGCCCCTACAAAGGCGTAGAAGTTATCTGCCAGAGCAGGTAGAACAGGTAGTAGAATTAGTAGTAATGATACCCCTGTCACTTGCCAATCCTTCATTTGAATCACTATAGCCATGTTGTCAAAGATAAAAATATCTAATGGTAATAGTAACTACATGAAGTACACTTCACCAATTCTGCTCATACACGGCGGAGCAGGTCTCTGGCGAAATGGATCTGAGGAGAGAGTAATTGACTCCTTGAAAGAGGCCCTGGAAGTAGGCTACCTGGAGTTCAACAGAGGGAGTTCCCTGGAAGCGGTAAGGGAGAGTATAGCCTCCTTAGAGGACTCTGGCGTTTTCAACGCAGGTAAGGGAAGCGTCAAAAATTCTCACGGAGAAGTTGAAATGGACGCGGGGATAATGTATGGGAATACCCTGTCTGTTGGCGCTGTAGCCTCTGTAAGAGCCAAAAATCCCATAAGGAAGGCCTACGAGGTGTTGCAACAGGGTAAGCACGTCCTCATGGTCAGGACTTACTGGGAGGAAACTCAAGTTTTATCGCAGGGACTTGACGACAGGGATACTGTAGGTGCAGTTGCACTGGACAAGGATGGAAACCTATCAGCTGGGACTAGTACAGGAGGCATAGCTGGTAAACTTCCAGGCAGAGTTGGAGATTCTCCCATACCAGGGGCTGGCTTCTACGCTACCAAGTTAGTGGCAGTTTCCTCAACAGGGATTGGGGAGTTAATTTTGAGGACGCTTCCAGCCAAGGAGGTGGAGATTCTAAGATCCATGGGTTACCCTCTTGAGGACTCCTTGAGGGCAGTTGTGAACAAGTTTACCAGTTGGTTTGGGAGGGATAACCTAGGAATGATAGCCTTAGACAACCAGGGATACGCCTCAGCATTATTTAATACTTACGCAATGCCAAGAGGAATTAAGTGGTCTGGAGGAGAGAAGACGTTCTTCAAGGAGGGAGAAATATGAAAATCCTGGTCATAAGCAACGTTAGGTTTCCAGAACCCCACATAGAAAGTGTGCTCTCCAATATAATAAAGAAGGAGGAACCTGAGACCATAGTCTTGGATGGGGATACAACCCAGTGTTACTGGGATTACGAGTGCCCTAGGGTTATTGACGTCCTATACGTAATAAGGAGCATCGCACCTTGGGCCCAATTGGTCTATATCCAGGGGGATATGGATCCACACGCCCTCAAGTGCATAATGGCAGAGCCTAGATATAGGGAGGAAATAATAGGTACAACCATGTACATCGCCGACATATCTTCAATAAAATATTACATAATTCACGGCCATCAGGGCGACATAGATCAATTGAGGAAAACAGTTGGGGCTGGTCCCTGGGATTGGCTCGTCATAGGTCAACAAAAGAGGTTAGAAGTGGACAAGCTAGCCAGAGTGATATACACGGGGGGTATAACTAGGGAGTACCCCCCAGAGAGTAGGGGTTACGTTGTAATAACGGACTCTGCCCATTATACCAGGAGCCTCAGCCACTAATTTGAGGGTTTATTTCAGAAATCCTTTTTAGAATTGTTATGTCATATATTCCATCTATCGGATCTCCCTTTCCCTCCTCCCACGCAAGCAAACCGTCAGCCAAGATCAGGTTCCTGTCCCCCTTATAGAATAAAATTTCATCTATCAAATGAAATTTCCTTAACTTTCTAACTACTCTGCGCATCTCTGGGGTAAATTTATTGTAAATGACTTGGACTATCACAACATTATATTGGTGGTATAAAGTTAAAAGGCGATTGAAAGGTGCCGAGGGTATAACCTCGGTCGAGTGTACATTACTAATATTAACTAGAGCCGTTATCCCTCTTCATGGAAGTAAGAAACAAGTCCCTTCTAGTTTTCGTCGGGGCTAGGGAGGACACTTTGGCTGACCTTTTTAGGAAGATAATGAAGGACGCTAGAACTTCTGGGTTTAGGAAAATAGTAATTGACGTAATTTCAGACTCTCCTCATTGGCAGGTTCTAGCTAGCGTTAGAGAAGCTATCCTGGACAACATTGATTTGGGCCTGGAGGTATATACGTGGAAGGCAGAGGAAGCAGATAGGATGTTAAAGAAGGCCGAAGAGATTCGACCTGATGGAGTCATGACCTATTGCGATGAGGATAACAAATTCTTCATGTCTAGGCTCTTAAGTAATCTCTCTGAAAAGCTCAAGATCAATATAGTTAGAGATAATTGTAAGTAGATTTTTATTTTGGACAAGAATGTAGGAATAGGGATATTTTTGAAACAGGTCAACTATGACTTACTAATCATAGGTGGAGGTTTTGCTGGATCAACTGCGGCCTGGCATTTGGCGAACAAGGGCCTGAAAATATTGCTTATAGACAGCAAACCTTGGAGCAGAATAGGAGATAAGCCTTGCGGAGATGCAGTAAGCAAGGAGCATTTCGACAACTTAGGTATGCCCTATCCAGAAGGAGAACAACTGGAGCAGAAGATAGAGGGCATTAAGCTCTATAGCCCGGACATGTCCACTGAGTGGACCGTTAAGGGCGAAGGTTTCGAGATAAACGCACCGGCATATACGCAGAGGTTACTGAAGGAAGCTCAAGATCGTGGAGTTGAAGTCATGGATCTAACGACTGCAATGAAGCCAATCTTCCAAGATGGTTACGTTAAGGGTGCAGTGATATTTGACAGAAGAAAGGAGGAACAGATAGAAGTTAATGCGAAAATAGTTATTGAGGCAACAGGATACTCGAGAAGCTTCAGGAGTAAGTTGCCTCAAGAGCTACCAGTCGCCGAGGACATGGACGAAAAGGACTCTGACATCGCGTACAGGGAGGTAGCGTACACCAGGTCCGACATAGAAGAGCCCACATACCTGAAGATATTCATAAACCAAACCACATCTCCTGGAGGGTATTGGTGGTACTTCCCGAAGGGAAAGGACAAGGTCAACATAGGCTTAGGGATTCAGGGTGGTATGGGTTACCCGAGCATTTACACTTTCTATGAAAAGTACTGGAAAGATTACGGAGCTGACGTAGACAGGAGCAGGATGATAGTCAAGGGAGGAGCTCTAGTCCCAACTAGGAGACCCCTTGACACTCTAGTGTGGAACGGAGTGATCGTAATCGGTGACTCTGGTTACACAGCTAACCCCGTTCACGGAGGAGGTAAGGGATCAGCTATGATATCCGGTTTCTGCGCAGCGAGAGCAGTACTAAACGCCTTTGAGAAAGGTGATTTCTCAGCCAACTCCCTGTGGGAAACCAACATTTGCTACAACGACAGATATGGAGCTAAGCAGGCCAGTCTTGAGCTCTTTAGGAGGTTCTTGCAGAAACTCTCAGATGACGACATAAACTACGGGATGAGAAAGAAGGTAATAAGGGAAGAGGACTTATTGGAGGCCAGCACGACTGGAGATCTCCAGCTCTCTGTGGCCGACAAGGCAATCAGGGTAATAGCTGGAATAGGGAGACCATCGTTACTTTACAAGTTGAAGAACGTAGCTCAGTACATGAAGGACGTGAAGGCGCTATACAAGAATTATCCAACTTCCCCAGAAGGTCTAGGGCAATGGAGGAGTAACGTAAGGCAACTCATCTCAGAGTTTGACAAAGTAGTCTCCAAATAAAAGAAGGAAGAGAAGTAGATAAGGAAAGATTAAAGGAATCCAAAAGGTTTTCATAGCTAAATTACCTACTTGTTCAAGTCCCTCTACCATTGCAGATATGAACCTACCTATTATTTTCGTCCTTACGCTAATTATCATGTATTTACTCTCAACGTCTTCCTTGAAATTAGACTCGGCATTCTCAACTGCTCGTTCGAAAGAATTCAGAATGGCTGGACATGCCTCTACGGGCGTGTATAAGTTCCCAAACGAGGTTCCAGTACACGAGTGATCGTCAGGGGTCACAAGTATCACGTGATCGAACTTGTCCTTGAATCTTTCCTTTGCCAGTTTTCCCGTCTCCTCGTTGGCGTTATTGGCGAAGACGTAGAGGATTAGTAGTCTTCTCTTACCGTCCCCTATAATCAACGCTTTAACTTTTCTGCTACATATTCCCTCGCATCCTGATTCAATCTCTGCCTCACCGTACCCAACACCGAGCTTGGTCTCTCCAGTCACAAGGCGCTTTCTGGAGATAAAGTTTTTCAAGGCTCTCTCGTCCCTGTGACCTATCTCCTCCTTGAGTGACTCGTTGTGACAATCTACTAGGAAATTGCCTGTCCTCAGCATCTCTTCCCAAAGTCCTCCGGGAAGATCATCTATTCCGAATCCAGGTCTCTCTGAGAAGCTTACGGATATCTTGTCAAATAGGAGCGTTGTGAATCTGAACCTATCCTCCTTGAAAGAAGCTATGCCCCCTGGTCTCAGGGAGGTCCATTTGTCTTCGTTGATCGCCGAGGAAATGGCTTTTGCAACTTTCATTGATTCGCGCTTAGAAGGGCAGTCCAACTCGTGGCTTCCTGGACCATGGAAAATTAACATTTTACCCTTGGTCAACTCCTCCACTTGATAGGGGAAGGGGGAACTCCCCACGTTTCCATACATACCGTAATGTAGCCTAGGGAGGACAAGCACTACATCGCCTAACTTCAGTAGGAGAATTGAGGTGGTGAAGTTAGTGGAGATCCTCTCCAGGAACGCCTCCAGTTCCTCCTCCCTTCTGTAACTCATGGCCTTCAAGAACGGTCTTACAATATTTAATGAGGGGATTCCAGTAATCTTCCTACCTCTCCTATTTATGAAGATAAGGTAAAAGTAGGAAAAGAGGCCAACAGCCAAGTAAAATGCTACGTCTAACAAGAAGTCCCCCTTGAGTGTAAAGAGGGACGGGATAAATCCTGTTGCAGTGGATATGGCTGGTGAGGATAGATCACCATAGTCGATTAGCATAACGTAGGTGTACAAAGGGATGAAAAGACCGAAGGAGAGCGGGATTACAAGGGGAAAAAAAGATACTATAAGATATACAACTCCAAACATTCCGGTCATTGCAAGGGCAGTCCTAATCCTTTTTCTTAGAGCCATAAAGGATAAGACCATGTATACACCGAAGCCCAATGCATAACCGAAACCATCGGACAGAGACCTAAGGATTGATAACACAAACTCAATTCCTACCCACACCGAAAGGGCTTCAGTTGATGGTAACCTTATGAACTTGGAATAGTAATTTCTAGTTAACTTTTCTGAATCCACGAGAATAGACCTGAGGAGTGGATAAAAAAATGATTGAAATTGACTTTCGGGAGCTAAACCCCTTGAAAGTGATAAGGAACAACCTAGGGGAATGTACAATGTATTACCTTAGCGTGGGCGACTTAGGCGACTTTCTAGTGTTTGCTTTTCAAGGTAAAGTGAGGTACGTTAAGCTAATGAGGCCGTATCCTGGTAAGTGGACTTGTGAAAGTGCCCTATATAGACCTGAAGGTTTATACGTTTTTGACTTGGGGAATAAGAGCTTCCTTGAGGAGCTGA
Source organism: Metallosphaera tengchongensis (assembly GCF_013343295.1). Classification (NCBI taxonomy): domain Archaea; kingdom Thermoproteati; phylum Thermoproteota; class Thermoprotei; order Sulfolobales; family Sulfolobaceae; genus Metallosphaera; species Metallosphaera tengchongensis. The sequence continues at coordinate 1,660,374 of NZ_CP049074.1, forward strand.
GGAGGAAGATGGAGATGATCCCAAAATGATGGAGGACTACGACCTTATAATAAGCGACGTGGATGGAGTACTCTTAAGGGAAGGAGAACCTATATGGCAAAATATTGAAGCCTTGAAGAAGCTCATCAATGATGGAAAGAGGGTTATCCTAGTGACAAACAACTCCGGTTTTAGCCGGGTTCTTCTGTCGAGGCAATTAAATTACCTAGGACTGCCAGTCAGACCTCAAGATATTGTAACTAGCGGGTTGGCTGCTGTTCTTTACATGAAAAGAACGTGGGACATAAGAAAAGTCTTCACCATTGGGGAAGAGGGACTCGTTGAGGAAATAAGGAACGGAGGATACGAGGTCATGACTAGCTCCGAGGCAGAGGAGGGGACGCCAGACGCAGTGGTCGTTGGCCTAGATAGGTTAGTGACCTACGATAAACTTTCAATAGGCATGAGATGCATTTCCAAGGGAGCTAAATTCGTGGCGACCAATATGGACAGATTATGGCCTTCTAGGGACGGTTTGAGACTTGGCGCTGGCGCCCTAGTTAACGCCATATCTTATTCTCTTAGAAGGGAACCTGATTTTGTTGCTGGAAAGCCTAACATATGGATCATACAAGTTGCCATGGATCTGGCAAAACTCAAGGACTTGAGCAAGGTTTTAGTGATAGGGGATCAATTGGAAATAGACGTAAAGATGGGCAACGAGATGGGAGCAGACACAATTCTAGTGTTAACAGGTATATCCAAAGTTGAGGACATCGAGAAGACAGGGGTTAAGCCTAAGTTTATCTTCAGGGATCTATCTGAGATAGAATCTTGAAGTAATCCTTAATAACAATTCTATTGAGCTTTTTGTATGGATAAACTTGTCTACGATGCGATAGTTCTCGGAGGAGGTCTTGCAGGTTTAATGTCAGCTCACGAGATTGCGTCCGCTGGGTTTAGAGTAGCAGTAATATCCAAGGTTTTCCCAACAAGGTCTCACTCCTCCTCCGCCGAAGGAGGTATAGCAGCTTACGTAAAGGGGAACTCCGATCCCAACGACGATCCAAACTATATGACCTACGACACAGTGAAGGGCGGAGACTATCTGGTTGATCAGGACGCTGCTGAACTCCTTTCAATAAAATCGGGGGATATAGTAGAAATTATGGAGAGGTGGGGTACTCTATTCAATAGACAGCCTGACGGAAGAGTGGCTCTGAGATATTTCGGAGGTCAGACCTATCCTAGAACAAGGTTCGTCGGGGATAAAACTGGAATGGCGCTTTTGCACACCCTTTTTGAGAGAGTCTCTGGGTTGTCAGTGGACTTCTACAATGAGTGGTTTGCGCTTGATCTGGTCACGGACGAGAGGAGAGTTGTGGGAGCCGTTGCCATGGAAATGAAGAGTATGGAGCCCTATCTGTTTCTTGGGAAGGCTGTTATCCTAGCTACCGGTGGAATGGGAATGCTTTACGCTCACACCACCAACGCTTATATCAACACCGGAGACGGGTACGCCATGGCCCTAAGGGCAGGGGCAGCTCTCAAGGACCCGGAGTTCGTACAGTTTCATCCCACTGCCCTCTACCCATCTGACATCCTGATCAGTGAGGCAGCGAGGGGTGAGGGCGGAATACTTAGGAACAATAAGGGAGAGAGGTTCATGGCCAGATATGCACCTAAAAAGTTGGATTTAGCTCCCAGGGACATAGCTTCCCGTTCCATTATGATTGAGATCAGGGAAGGACGCGGGTTCCCAGGAAATTATGTGGGTCTAGATCTTACCCATTTAGGTGAGAGTTACATTAAGGAGAGGCTAGCTTTAGCCTATGAAGCGGCTATGAATTTTGCCGGCGTGGACGCAACCAAGGAGTACATACCAGTGAGGCCAGCGCAACACTACTACATGGGAGGAGTTGACGTGGACATAACAGGCAAAAATGGTGACCTCCAAGGACTTTTCGCGGCAGGAGAGGCCGCATGCGTCTCTGTTCACGGGGCAAATAGGTTGGGCTCAAACTCCCTTCTGGAGACCCTCGTGTTCGGTAGGGAGACAGGCCAAGCAGTGGTTAGTTATCTGAAAAGGGCTGAGGGCTCTTCCTCAACTGATATCCAAAAGGAGGCAGAAAAGATAGTGAATGATGCTTACTCTTTCGTTAAAAGCGAGACAGGGGTACATTTCGGAGAAATTTTGAACAAGATGCGTAACGTTATGTGGGAGGACGTTGGCATATTTAGGAATGAAGACCTCTTGAAGACTGCTCTCTCCGAAGTGGAGAAGCTGAGGGCCCAGGTGAAAAACATGTATGTAACCGATAAGAGTAAGGTGTACAATACTGAATTCTTCAATGCTCTCGAGTTGAGGAACATGATGGATCTAGCAGTTGTTATCGCCAAGGCAGCTCTCACTAGAACCGAGTCAAGAGGGGCCCATTATAGGACTGACTATCCAGAAAGGGATGATAAGAACTGGTTAAAGCACACAATTGCCTACCTTAAGGCCGACAAAGTTGAAATAGGGTTTAAACCCGTTACACTGACCAAGTATCAGCCAGAGGCGAGGGTGTACTGAATGGAAACTCAATCGATACAAAACAATCTAGAGCAGAGGGAAGTGCTAGTTAAGGTAAAGCGCTACAGTAAGGAAAGGGGGGAGTACTGGCAGGAGTATAAGCTCAATGTGGACAGATTTACCCAAATGACGGAGGTGTTGAGGAAAATTAAGACTGAGCAGGACCCGACGCTTGCCTATAGGGCATCATGTCATATGGCTGTATGCGGAAGCTGCTCAATGAAAATAAACGGCGAGCCTAGGCTTGCCTGTAAGACATTGGCTTTGGATATCGTTAAGAAGTATAATTCTAACGTTATAACGTTAGAACCAATGGACTTTTTCCCAGTTGAGAAGGATCTAGTAGTGAACCTTGACGATTTTTATGGGAGGATGTTTAAGGTAAAGCCTAGGCTATATCCTCCAAAGGAGTTTATGGAAGGTACCGCCGAGCCTAGATTGAGACCTGAGGATCAAAAAGAACTATGGAAGTTCGCTCAATGCATTTGGTGTGGTCTTTGCGTCTCTTCATGTCCCGCTGTCAAGATAGATCCTGAGTTTTTAGGTCCAGCAGCCCACGCTAAGGGGTACAGGTTTTTGGCGGATCCTAGGGACAGCATATACGAAGAGAGGTTGAAAATCCTTGTAGATAGCTCCTGGAGGTGTACCTACTGCTATCAATGCTTTAACGTCTGTCCTAGGGACGTTGAACCGGTAACCACTATAAAGAAGACGAGATCTCACACCAAATTCCTTAAAGATAAAGGTGAGGTTGCCAGAACCGGAGAGAAACATGTAAAGGCCATCTTCGACAGCATAAAAGAGACCGGGAAGCTGGAGGAGGCTAAGGTTTACCTGACGACTTACGGTCTAGCCACAGCCATAAGGGACATGTTATACACTATGAGGAACGGGAAGGTCGGATTTGCAATGATAAAAGAGAAGAAAATAAATGAGCTGGATCAGGTTAGAAAGCTGATGGGTGAGTAGCATGAAAGTAGCGTATTATCCAGGTTGTGCGACACACGGTCTCTCAAAAGACGTGGATATAGCTACAAAAAAGGTTGCTGAGGTTCTAGGTTTGGAATTGGTGGAGGTAGAGGATTGGAACTGTTGTGGTGGCGGATTTCTAGACGAGTATGATGAGAAGTCTCACGTCGCATTGAACTTGAGGAACTTATCCAAAGTGGAGAAGATGGGTCTAAACAAAATGGCAACTCCCTGCAGCGTGTGTCTACAAAGCCATAGGTTGGCTACAAACAACTACAAGGAAAACAAGGAGCTGAAGAAGGAAGTAGACTCGAGACTGAAGTCAGCCTCCCTTGAGTATAAGGGGTCAGTTGATGCAGAGCACATAGTGTGGGTTTTGGTAAGAGATGTCGGAGTGGAGAAGATAAAACAGCACGTGACTAAACCACTGAAACAACTCAAAGTAGGAACATATTATGGCTGTCAGATGCTTAGACCAGAGCAGATCATGGGATTCGAACCGGCTTACAACCCCCATAGCCTAGAGGATCTAGTTTCAGCCACAGGTGCAACACCTGTGAGATTCCCCATGGCAACTGCATGTTGCGGTTTCCCTCTAATGGGTAGCAACCCTAAGGGAGGGCTAAAGCTAGCTTACAACGTTCTATCTTCAGCTAGAAGCGTCGGTGCAGATCTCGTTGTTCACCCGTGCAGTCTCTGCCATCTTCAACTAGATGTGACCCAGTTTAAGGTTATGGAAGAGTTTAAGACTGGCTGGACAATGCCTACAATTTACGTGACTCAATTGTTGGCAATATCGTTCGGAGTAAGCCCTAAGGAGTTGGGACTAAGTAAGATAGCCATGCGAGCTTTAGAGGAGAGGGGGATAACTTGATCCAGGATCTAAAATCCATCAGTGGGGATCTCGGTCCTTGGAGAGATGTGTCCGAGAGACCGGGTAAGGAAGCGTTTGCGAAGGAGGCAGAATACAAAGTACAAGACCTATTTTGGGGTAAATTACATCTTAGAAACACAGGGGATCTTTACGTCCTTGTGATCTCAAAGATTCCCTTTAATTGGAAGGAAAGGGTAAAGGATTTAAAAATAAAGGGAGAAGTGGTGGACGCAGCAGGAGGGATAATGTGGATTAAGACGGACGAGAGCAACCTGCTCAACGATTTGAAAGAGGTAAAGGATTTACTAGAGAAGCTGAAAAGCGAAAAGAAATAAGAGGAGGCCCTAGCTTCACTCTGCCATGGTCCCATGGCTGTATGCTAGGTATGGCAATCCCAACTCCTCGTACACACTAAAAAATTTTCCGCAACCTCCATAAAGGATTTCTCCTGTTAAATACTAGATAGAGCTCTATCAAGATCCTCTATTAAATCTTCAACGTCCTCGATTCCCACTGATAGTCTAAGTAGTGAATCTGAGATTCCTGAAGCCTTCCTCTCCTCCGGGGATAATGTCCTATGGCTCATGGTGGCCGGATGAGAAATAAGTGAATTCACCCCCCCTAGACTTTGGGCAGGGGTAATCACCTTAGTGGATTTCATGACCTTTAACGCTGACTCAGAATTACCCTTTACCTCAAAGCTCACTACCCCACCGTAACCTTTGAGAACTCTTTTAGCTACATTGTGGGTCTCATGGGATTTAAGTCCTGGATAGTACACTTTCCTTACTTTCTTGTGGTTCTCTAGGAACTCTGCGACCTTCATGGCGTTACTGTTTATAACGTCCATTCTAATTTTCAACGTTTTCATCCCCCTAATGGTCAAGAACGCAGGGTGTGGATCTAATGATGTTCCCAAGGTTCTCCTCATCTGGTCAATGGGTCTTACTATTTCTTCCTTTCCAGCTATTAACCCTGTTATAACGTCGTTATGTCCAGCTATGAACTTGGAGGCACTATGTACCACTAAAGAGGCGCCGAACATAGTAGGTTTCTGGTTTATTGGTGTAGCGAAAGTTGAGTCCACAATTAAAGTTGATCCCAGGTCTCTGCATACCTTTCCAATACTTTCTATGTCTATTACCCTTAGGGTTGGGTTGGTGATACTCTCCACAAAAACGACGTCATATTTTTGCTTGACCATCTCTAACATAACGTCATTGTCAGCAGGAGCTACGTCGACTTTTATTCCCCAGGAAGTTAGGTAGTCCCTAGCGAACCTTACGCTCCTCCCAAACATATCAACGTGAATCAGTAGTTTACTTCCAGGTCTCAGGAGGGTCAGTAAGCTGGTGGAAATTGCTCCCATACCTGAGGAGAAGGCTAAACCAGCCTCTGCTTCCTCAAGTTCAGCTATTTTCCTAGCCAACTCTAGGACAGTGGGGTTGACTTCCCTAGAGTAACGGTACCTCTCTCCTTCCGGGTATAAGAAGGCTGATGTCTGATAGATTGGTGTGACTATCGCCCCTGTAGTTGGGTCTATCGTCTCTCTAACCGATTTAGTTGAATCTTTCAGTTTCAACACCTCCACCCAATTGTGTATCCACGAAGTCGCATACGGTCTCGAACCCGTTGCAAACTGTTGAGACTTCCCTCTTTATGCCTTCGAGGTCAGTTTCTTCATCACTTAAGACTAAAATTGTCGGTCCCGCACCGCTAACGCATACTCCCACTGCATCTTTCCTGAGAGCTATCTCCCTGATCTTAGGGTAGTACGGAAACAGGGGTTCCCTTGACTTCTCCACAATCTCGTCGTTAAGACCCATCCTAGTTAACTCCCTATCTCCCTTGGTAATACCCAAGACGAAAGAGGACAAATATCTCATGTTTTCAACCATTTTTCCGATATCAACTTGCTTTGGGACAAGTTCCCTAGCTCTCTTGGTTTTTCCCTCTCCTGTATGAATTCTGGGAACTATCAGAGTTATTTTAAAGTTCAATCTAACTGGTATGGTCACTATCCTTACAGGGCTTGTGGATACTACAGCTACCACTCCACCAAACGCACTAGCGGCTACGTTGTCTGGATGGGGGGAGCCACTAACGGCCTTCTCACCTGCGGTGGCGTATCTCACAACCTCCTCAAGGGAGAGCTTCAAATTAAGGAGGCTGTTGAGAGCAGCTACCGCTGCGACCGCTGAAGCCCCGCTGCTTCCCAAGCCTAGCCCGTAAGGCACTCCTTTGTGAATCCTCAATTTTACCCTGTACTTGAGTCCCATTTCATTAAGTAAGTTTAAAACAGGTGCACCTGCCGAATTTTTAAGAGGATCTAGAGGCAAGTCGCTGTTGGACTGTATGACAACTTCGCTCTTCCCTTCTCCAACTATCTCCGCCTCTACCACATCCTTGTAGGCTTGATGTGCTAAGGAAAGGACGTCAAATCCTGCACCCAAATTTGCTGAAGATGAATATGCGGTTGCTCTCACAAAAGGCATGGCATAAGCTTAATCATTGGAGTAAAAGGTTTTCCTATAGCTAATGTTCAGAAAATATTCTTTCTAAGAATTCTACATAACTCTTCCTAGCGAGAATCCTTAACTTTTCCTCAGCCAATCTCTCGCCATGTATGTAACCTGAGGGCGCTATTACCTTTGCCTTGCCAAGGAACAGCTTCGCAGTGGAAGGTGACTTGAGTTTTACTGAGGGATTGTCAACCAACTTGCTCATCCCAACCCACTCGTGATAACCCACTGGATCACCCTCACCGTTTCTGAGTATCCACCTGCTCTTCCTGATTTCGACAAAATCGTCGTTGGTCACATCTTTACATAGGAACTCACTTAGAACTAGCACATCCCCTAAACCATACCTCAACGCTTGGCAGGCTGGGACAGTACCCAGTAGTACCTTTCTTCCCTCGAACTTTTTTAGGCTCTCGTCCTCTTCTCCTATTAAGACCGGCCTCGTATCGACGCTCTTAATGTTGACCTCCACCTGGTCTCCGCTTTCAAGATTACTCCCTGGGGGAAGAGTTATGTACCCATCTGCTAAGGCAAAAGTTCCAATCATGTAACTATCGAAGGGTAGGGGAATAGCGAAGAATTTCTCCCCTTTTTCTAGGACGTAAACAGGGGTATTTGTAGTCCTGTGGGGATCCGCCCTGGTCGGCATTATTAAAGTAGCAATTACTCTCGACGAGACTGAACGCCTAGTCGCGCCACTTATCCCAGAGAAATGTTCAATGTATTTCCTCACCAATTGGTTGAAAGTCATCACCGTAGCCACTATATTTCCAGAGAGACCGAACACTGGCTTTCCGTAGAGGGCTCCCATGATGGTTGGCTTCCCAGGCTTAAAGTTTATACCATGTATTATGATTTTACCATCCTCCCTGATTATTTGATGGATGTAGTCTTTTTCTCCAGAGCTCGTCCCCCCTGTGGTTATTATAATGTCGGCCTCTTGAGCCGCCTTCTTCAGGGCTTGCCTAATTTTTTCCTTCTCATCGGGTAGTACTACTCCACCTACAATCCTGCAACCCAACTGCTTTAACCTAGCAGACAGATAGTGGACGTTGCTTTCGAATATCTTTCCTGGCCCTAGGGCTTTCCCAGGCTCCACTAGTTCGTCCCCTGTGGCTAGTATATAAACTGAGGGCATGTCGTAAACTTCAAGAGAGGTGACCCCTAGTGATGCCATTGCCCCAACGTCCTCTGGGGTTACCTCCTGATTTTTTTCTAGGATCGTGGTGCCTCTCGGTATATCGCTTCCAGCCCAGGCTACGTTAGTTCCAAACCTCAACTTGTTCTTTACCGTGACGAGGTTATCCACTACTTCAGTGTTCTCAACCTTAACTACCGCATCAGCACCTTCTGGTAATGGTGAACCTGTGTCAACTTCAACAGCCTCTCCCTCCCCGATTTTGATATCCTTCCAATCCCCAATTGATATTTTTCCGACGATCTTCAATTTTCCTGGTGTAGAGGTTGACCTCAGGGCAAATCCATCAACTGTGGACCTATTAAATGGGGGATAGTCCATTTCCGCTATCACGGGAGAAGAAGTGACCTTACCTGATGCCTGCAAAAGGTCAACTATGATTGACCTTCTCTTTATAGGGAATTCCTTAAGGAAAAGGTTTAGGGCATCCTCAGGATCTGGTAAGTTCTCCTCTGGGACAAAAGCTCTCATAAGAAAAATAACTGAATAAAGTTTTTAAATAGATATTAGAGCCGCCTCTTGGAGTTGCTCAAGCACAGCAACAATGGGGGCTCTGATCTGATCTTCCTCAATTTGTGCTTCTTTGCTGATCTCCTGTATGATATCATTAACAGTTTTATCACCGTCACACATGGCCCATATGTAGTAAGCTACGGCTGCAACTTCGTAAACCCTATCCTCAGCAAGCTTAATTATGAATTTCTCTCCGTCCTCGCTCTTCTCTATATATTCACCTTCTCTCCTGGGCTTCTTATCCTTAATATCATCGAAATTTAGGGAAACATGCACGTGCTCGTGGGCTCCTTCCGAGTCATCCTCTTCAGGGCTCATCCTCCTTTCAGTATTATCCTCCTCAAAGTTCATTCTTCTTCCTCTCCATCTTCCCTTGGCCTTCTCCTATAGCCACCGTAGTTCCCGTAGCCTCCTCCGCCGAAATTCCTTCTTCCTCTTCCCCTGAAACCGCCTCTTCTAGGTGGCGAGTCATCAGTTGGTGAGGACTCGGGTATTTGATCAGCCTCAGGTATAGACTCTTCGGCTGTTTCGCTGATTTTAGACCTACTGCCCGCGTTCAGCTGGACCTGACCCTTAAAAACAGTGGTCCAGGCGTTTTCGACCTTGATTATTTGTCCCTCCTTTACTTCGTCTCCTTGATTTCCCCACAGGGTCAACTTAACTCTCCCTGTGTCGTCTCCAACCATCACTTCGCGAATGGTCCTTGGACCATTCTTGGTTTGAACAACTTTTTGCTCTCCTACTTCTAAAACACGGGCGGTCACATTTATATTTTCCATCCCGCCTTTTAGGTTACCTATCTTTTCACTCATATATCTCGACTCACACGATTTGTTAATTCTGTCTTTGAATTCCCGATATATAAATTAGTTGGTTACAAAGCTAGAGAAAGCCTCGCCCTTTGGTAGGAAGTCAATACGGATAAAGGGTTTAGGAATGGAACTTATTCCATGTCCATGTCTGGCGTTACAAGATGATTTAATGAAAATTATCGTATCTAGTAAAATACAATATTATAAACTAAAGATAACTTTTGAGTTACTTAATCTCTGTTTATAAGCTCGTGGGAGGTAAATAATAAAGGGAGAAAATAGTGAGTACTACGCTCCTTGAACTTCCCAAAAAATTCTTAGAGTCTCTTCATTCACCGTTTGTAGGAAGGGACGAAGAGGCTAAAGTTCTTACATTAGCTCTATTAACGAAGGAGCATATAGTTTTAATAGGAGAGCCGGGTACGGCTAAGTCAGCTCTTGCCAGAAGGGCAGCTGATCTCTTGAACGCAAAGTTTTTCATGTATTTGTTAACTAAATACACTGAGCCAGCTGAGCTTTTTGGAGCCCTGGACGTAAACGCCCTTAAACAGGGGATATATAAAAGGATAACTAAGGAAAGATTACCGGAGAGCGAGTTGGCGTTTCTAGATGAGATCTTCAACGCCAATTCAGCTATCCTGAATGCTTTACTGTCCCTACTCAACGAGAGGGTGATTTACGATGGCTATAACGTCATTAAAGTTCCTCTACGGACTCTAATTAGTGCAAGTAATAGGGTACCTGACGAGCCAGAACTGGAGGCGCTTTATGACAGGTTACTGCTAAGACACTACGCCAAGCCTGTAGGTGAGGACATGTGGAAGGACCTGTTGGATTCCTCTTGGGAGCTTGAATTCACGGAGAAGTGGAAAGTTAGGGAGCCCATAATGTCGGTGCAGGACCTTGACAGACTATATAACATGTTACCGGAAGTTGACTTAAGCCAAATCAAGTCAAAATTGTTGAAGCTTTACGTTATGCTAGAGGAGAAAGGGGTTCACTTAACAGATAGGAGAAAGGGAAAAGTCCTGAAGATAGTCTCCGCCCACGCCCTCTTGAACTCCAGGACCAAGGCTACTGAGGAAGATCTGATAGTGCTCAAGTACATAGCCCCCAGGGAAATTGACGATTTCGAGAAAGTGTCGGCCCTGCTTTCTGAAGAGTTGAAAACCCCCATAAAGTACATGAGAGAACTAAATGAGATATTTAACAACATCAAGGAGGCAGGCAAGTACGTCGAGGCCGCATCGGAGTCCGATCCAAGACTAATTGATATGATCAGAAGTCTGAGAGCTACCAAGGATAGGGTGATATCTCTAGGTAGAGAAAGCGGAGATGAGAAGGTGGAGGAGTTCTCTAGGGAAGTAGCCTCTGAGATCGATAAGTTAGTGGAAAAGGTGGGGAGAAAGCTGGGGATCTACACATGAGTGGTGTACTAAGAGGGGTAGATTATGAGAGTCCAGTGGTGAAATATAGAGGAGAGAGGATACTCCATACCATAAGGAGAGTTTCGGGAAAAGAGTCCAACATAGATCCCACATTCTTGGTGGACACGTATTATGTTCACTATTTGCCATTACCCTTGCTCAAGACGAGAAATGAAATGGAACAAGGGGAATCAATTAAGTATTCATTAATTGATTTAACCATCTCATCTGAAATTGTAAACAGAAATAGAAATTACTCCATCGCCAATTCCGCTGTTAGCATGGCACTCTCCGTTAGCTACGTCCAGAATCTGATTGAGGAGCTGGAGAGAATTAGGAGAACCTCCCAATCTCAAGAAGAAAGGGAGGCTGCTGAACAAATACTTAACGGACTCATGAGGGGAAGCCAAGGAAAGGAGTCCAACAAGAATCAGAATCAGCAGCAGGAAAACCAAGCCACTGATAAATTAATGAAGCAGGTTCACGAGAAAGCCATGGCTAAAGCATCCGAAGACGCGAATTCGGTAAGGAGCATGCAAAGGATAATGGGTGGTAATGGAGCAGGTACCGGGTCTATGATGACCTTTGAGGGCGATATTCATGACGTCTTGAGGTTAGCGAGAAACACTGAAATAAAAAAGATCTTGGAATTCCTGAGCGGAATACCGAAGCTCGGTAGTTTCACCAAGAAGAGAACGACCAGGTATGCTAGAGGTGAACTTTTCGGATATGAGGAAGGGTCTGATTTGGAGAGATTGGTATCCTCAGAACTAGCTTTACCTGAGGAGCTATTTGATGTTAAGCTAGCAGAAGGACAGCTACTATTATACCAGAAGCAGATTAAGGAGACTTTAGGCCCCATATATCTACTCCTGGATAAGTCTGGGAGCATGGATGGCGAAAAGATTTTGTGGGCTAAGGCAGTAGCCCTAGCCCTTTACAGTAGGGCTAGGAGAGAAAACAGGGACTTCTACTTAAGGTTCTTCGATAACATTCCCTATCCCTTGATCAAGGTAATTAAGAACGCAAAGAGCAAGGACGTTATAAAGATGGTGGAGTACATAGGCAAAATTAGGGGAGGAGGCGGGACGGATATTTCAAGGTCGGTAATGTCAGCCTGCGATGATATAAAAGATGGACACGTTAAGGGTGTCAGTGAGGTCATCATTTTAACTGATGGCGAGGACAAAATTGCGGAAACTACGGTGAGGAGGTCGTTAAAGGAGGCCAACGCTACTCTCATTAGTGTAATGATAAGGGGAGACAACGCGGATCTCAAGAGAGTTTCCGATAACTACCTAGTGGTGTATAGATTGGATCAAGGGGATCTCCTCAAAGTCGTGGAGTCCTAGAGCGAGCTTATATTATTTCTCTCGAGAAATAAACTAATATTATTTTTGAAATAAGTAAACAGGTGTAAACTATTTCCTAACTGGTTAAGCCCGATAAAAATAACGGCAAACCTCGCCTTTTAAGGCGGTGTAACGTTTTTGACTTCTTTATCTACCTTTCCCTATGGCCCTCCCTTCTGGTCAACTTCTCCATGAGAAGCAGGAGCCGATCTCTCCGGTAATACTATAGTGTCCGCATTGTCACTGTCAGGTATTTACCTAGCGGGGCAGAACAGAAAAAGCTGAGGAAGTTCGCAGATGCATCAGCGAGGCTATACAACGAGGTCAACTACGATAAGAGGCAACAGTCCTTCAAGGGCAAGAAGGTAGACTTTAAAGATACGTGGGACAAGTACTACGGGAAGTACAAGAGGTGCTAGGGGTTTATGCACAAGCTGTACTGCGTAAGGACAACGGGGCTTGGTCATCTTTCTTCTCTTCTCTGAAGGATAAAGAGGGTCTACCGCAATTCGTTCAGCATATCTCTCCACCAGGTTATTGGAAAGACAAGAGGGGGAAGAGGGAGCAGGACTTGTTGTGGATGTGTACCTCTAGCCTGCCTTGTGTATCAGACCGCCTTAACCTCCTGAGAAGGTATTTCAATCTTCCCAGTCCTTGAGGACGGGGACGTGCCTTCCTCTGTCAACTTCTTAGCGGGCTTGTCTAATGACAAGGATCTGCGCTCAGATCCCAGTTGTCTAGGTAGGGTTACAACGAAGGAGAGCAAGAAACCAATCAAGGGCTCCCTCATCGTCCACGGTTAGAGGGACGAAGTACAGCTAGCGTCACCTAAAGGTAACAAGGTAGCCTCAATTGACTTAGGTAAAAACATGTTGGCAACAGGTACCGTAGACGGCGGTACCGTGCTGTCCTACCGTGGTCCAAGAGTCAAGAGCATACTTCTACTTCCAGAAAAAGGTGGCAGGACTAGACAAGTTGAAGGCTAGAGCAGAGAAAGTCCACGAGACTGAAGCTAGGGGAAGAGTCTTAAGAGAAGGGGTCTTCAAGAGACTATACCGCAGGCTCCTAGACTACTACAGAAGTTTTTATCCTCTCACCTATCTAAAACGCTGTGGGGTAGGTGTCTCAACCGTTTACTTGGGTTACCCTTACTTTATCTCCCAGGACAGGGGTAACAAGTCCACTTGAAACACCTGGTCTTACTGTAGGTTTATTCAGGTAACCATGTTCAAGCTCTACGAGTATGGCATAAAGGTGTCCCTCGTTGTTGAGTACAACACCTCTAGACCCTGTGCTTTCCGTAACGTCGTTGAGGGGAAGTCTAGATGAGTCGTTAGCTGCCTAAAAGGTCAGAGGCTCCACAGCTGCATCAACGGTGTTCAAAACATAATGAAGAGAGCAATAAAGAAAGCCGCAAACGTATTGAAGAACTTTCTTCCCTTTCTCGTAACGTCAGACGGAGTAACTCTCATAAAGGGGAGTACCACTTTAGACCTCGGCGGAACCCTTACATTGCGGCGAGGAAATTAGTAGTATTTGGGTAGTAAAGTAATGATGTCATAGGTACAGATCCCCTGAAAGCGTCTAATCCAATAGTTCTGAGTTTTAATAAGCAAGTACCCTATCATAAAAGAGCCTTTATTTCCCTCTTAATTTCCTCCTCCAACAGAAGCTTAATCTCAGAGTGATGCATCCTAGTCAAATGGAGAAACATTCCTCTCTTAGTGAAGGGCCCTTTGTTACAGAGCTTACAGTACAAAAGAGTTGACTGTTGCGTGACCAACCAAAAGCTCACTTTAGTAACGACTCTCCTTCCCATCTCCCGGGACGAGAAACCTACAGCCCTTACATATTCCTCCTCCTTCACAGCTATTTTGGAGGCGTACTTTGCAGTTACCTCCACTAGTTTTTCCGCAGTTATTGAGATTCCGCTATCCATTTTCTATCCCAAACCGAAGCTATTCCTACAGCCAAAGCGAACAGTGAGACTGTTCTCCTCATTTTCTGTAATAGATCTGAGTTCTCCAAGAACCTCCCAAAATCGTTCATTTCTAGGCCAAGTGCCCTAAATACCCTTTCCATCCTGACCTCAGCTTCGGCAATGTTATATGGTATATCACCCATATCTAATGATCTTTTCACTGTAGTTAATATTTCAAGAGTCTCCCCAAGCTCCTCCTCGGAGATTTCATCGAAGACGTCCATGAGGGATCTCTTCAGTTTTCCACCTACGAATTCAGCCATCCCTGGTATGTATTCCAACGGAACCAAGGTCGATATCCAGTTATCTACGTACCTCCTCGCTATCTCCAGGGACTCCAGATTTAGCTCGTTGAGTCCCTTTAATATTGAAACCGCAGCCAGTATGTGGGCAGCTGCCTCTCCAGTGCCCTCTGTATTCATTTGTAGTGGAGGTGAATTACTATCAATGTCTACGCTCATCGTATCACTAAAACATGAATTAACGATATCATTGTTTAAACTAAAAGCCCACATAATACTGCCGTAGAGTACCAATAAGGAGGGTATTAGTCCCGTCCCTTAGGTCGGTTAGTTAATGGGTGTGAGGCGACAAAATCGATTAAAAGGATATTGAATGTGAGAGGAACTCAGAAAACTTACTCTTCTTCACCTTCATCCGTTTCAAAACCGTCTGCTCACTTCACGTGGATCTCCACAATATCCTTATCCTCTAGCACGTGATCCTCCCCAACCCTCTGACCTGGAAATCTAGCTGACTTTCCCCAAACCCTTGCGTACTTGAAATTTTCAGATAGGGCACTGTGAAGTTTCTGCGCGACGTCTATAACAGTTGAACCTCTTCTCATGAACATAGGGTCGGTTGTAGGTTCCTCCATAGGTTCCTTGGTGTAAACTCTTATCACGTCAAGGCTTAAGAAAAGCTCTCGCCTAAGGGAATCAAGATCCTCAATGTGGACTACCCTTATGTCCTGGGCTTCGAAGGGTTTTATCGAAGCCACTACGGCTGGCTTAAAGGTTATGGCTTCGAAAAGGGACTTCTCCACGTCATCTAAGGTCACTTCCCCTATAACTTTAACTATAGCTGACTTTATTCCGAAATCTTGTAAATACTTTCTCACTTCCTCTTCGCTCGTCCCTGAAAACTTACCGAGGAGGACTATTCTTAACCCCTCCTTGCTACTCCTGAATCTCTCAATTACAACCTTTCCCTTAGGCTTTCCAAGGATGACGTTGTTGTTCTCCAGGAATTCCTTCATTTTGAGAAATTCCTCTTTATCCTCTACTGCAAAGAGTAGTGAATCAGCGTTCCTCGCTAGTCCAAGGAGCTTGCTAACGATAAGTCTGGAGTCGAGAATTATCTGTGGTGGATTAACTAGTTGTATTAGGGCATCTTCGTAAACCATCATCCCTGGGACAGGGTAATCCCTAGGCTCTGTCTTCACGTTGGTTAACCTTTTCATTACGAAATTCCTCAGGTCTTGTCTCCCTAGGAGCAGGATTTGCCCGGCACCTTCCTTTTCCAGGAAAAAGGATAAACCCCCTCCCTTGGATTTCTTTCTCTGTTTCTCTGACTCTTCCCTGAGCTCCGATAACCTCCTCTTGGCCCAATACACTAAATTTTCGGTACCCTTATGTTTCGGAACGCTACTCAGAAAATCTTGGATAGCCTTGATCTTCTCCTCAGGCGTCTTGGCGTCCATGACCCTGAGCCATTTGGTCTTAGCCTCAGCTGGTAAGTTAGTGACCATCTCAGCTCACCTTCTCGATGTAAAACGAGGGGGCATGTTTTAGTAAAAATTTCCAACTTCTCCTTATAATATTTGGTGGATCTCTTCCCTCCGAGATAACCTGGTTAATCCACTGTACCGTCCTCCTGTCAGAGGGGTACCCGCTCCCGAAATCTCCAAACTCTCTTTTCAAGGAGTCCACTATCCTGTCCCTTATAACCTTCGCAATGATACTTGCTGAGCTAGCTTCAGTGAACATTTCATCAGCCCTATGTACAACATTCGGCTCGAAACCCATCTCTCTTATTCTCTTGACGACCTCCTCTTCAGGTCCAACCTTATCCACAGTGATCACGTTTGGCGAGAGCCAAGCCATTCCATCTATTACTTCTATCACTTTCTGGTATGTAATTTTATTTAAGTTATTAGAATCTATTTCCTCTGGTGTCGCCTTACTCACAATGATAGCTTCACTCGACTCTAAGATCTTATCGAAAAGTTCCTCCCTACGCTTTCTCGTCAATTTCTTACTATCCTTAACTCCAGCATCCTTCAATGTCTTAATTGAATAATCACTGAGAGCTACTCCGGCTACAACCATAGGTCCTATGAGACAACCCCTACCTGCTTCGTCTATACCTACTCTCATATTCTGAGTGATATAACTAGCTTCCCCTCCCTTTTACCTCTTTTTATCCTCTCCCTCTGATAACTTTCCTTCACATCGGCCTTGACCTCGTCAATGAACTTGGCAACTAGCCTTTTAGCTACTGTTCTGTTAATGAAGTAGTAATCTATTCCCTCTCTTAACTCTACAACATCTGAGAGGTTAGAGACTTCTTCTCTGGAGAAGAAGGACTCAAAAAAGCTCTTTTCGCTGTCCTGAACCCTTCCAGACTTTGATCTGAGCTGAACTATAGCCTCGTAGTATTTACCTCTTCTCTTTACACATGAGTCGCAAAGACCGTAAACTACTTTCACTGTTACGTCCTTATTTTCGTTGAACTCAGCCCCGGAAACCTTACCTCTTATCCTCAACCCTAAGTGTCTAACCCCGAAGTAATCTGTCCAGATTTTACTCGACTCAAGTTTGTACTCACTGACATGGTCGTCTAGAGCCAATGAGCTGACAACCTCCTCCTCAGCTACAGTATCCAGATCCTCCCTCATCGAGACCCACTTGTTTCCGACCTTTC